>NZ_CP040610.1:0-1824459 GCF_012897855.1 Campylobacter sp. CFSAN093227 | reverse complement strand
AATCTCTCTTTAAATTTTGCATAATGTATAAATTTTATCTTAAATTTCATAAAAAAAGGTTAAAATCCGCTTTTGTATTTTATTTTTCAAAAGGTATGAATTTGAAAATTTTAGGTATAGATCCAGGTTCAAGAAATTGCGGTTATGCTATCATAGAAGCTGACAAAGGAAAAAACATTCTCATAGAAGCAGGACTTATAAAGATAAAGCCAAGTACCTTACAGTATCAAATCACAGAGCTTTGCGAGGGTTTGGACTTGATTTTTAAAAATCATTCTTTTGATGAGGTGGCTATAGAAGATATCTTTTTTGCTTACAATCCAAAAACCGTTTTAAAACTCGCACAATTTCGCGGAGCCCTATCTTTAAAAATTCTTCAAATTCATGGAGATTTTGCAGAATACACTCCCTTACAAGTAAAAAAAGCCGTTACAGGAAAAGCCAAAGCAACTAAAGAACAAGTTGCTTTTATGGTAAAAAGGCTTTTAGGACTTAGTAAAGATATCAAGCCTTTGGATATCACAGATGCTATTGCAGTAGCTTTAACCCATGCGGCAAATTTAAGAGTTAGGGTGTGATTTTAGTAATTTTTATTACACAAAAGCCCAAAGCTTCATAAACTCCCAAAATACCTTTAAATTTTTTCTATAAATTTTTAAAAAATTCATAAAAAATTTCAAAAGTTGGAACAGAACTTGCTTATAAACTTCACATAAACGCAAAAGTTTTTTAAAGCCAAAGCGTTAAATTTTTTAAAGCAATATTTTATAAAGGATTTAAGATGATGAGATCACTTTGGTCTGGCGTAAGCGGACTACAAGCACATCAAGTTGCGATGGATGTTGAAGGTAATAACATTTCAAATGTTAATACCACTGGTTTTAAATACTCTCGTGCAGATTTTGGGACTATGTTTAGCCAAACTGTGAAAATCGCTACAGCTCCAACTGATGGAAGAGGCGGATCTAATCCACTTCAAATCGGTCTTGGTGTTTCAGTAAGTTCTACAACTAGAATTCATTCTCAAGGTTCAGTTCAAACCACAGATAAAAACACTGATGTTGCTATAAATGGTGATGGTTTTTTTATGGTGAGTGATGATGGTGGTCTTACAAACTATCTTACAAGGAGCGGGGATTTTAAACTCGATGCTTATGGAAATTTTGTTAATAATGCAGGTTTTGTTGTCCAAGGGTGGAATATCAACTGGGATACTCAAAGTATAGATAGCTCAAGAACTCCGCAAAATATTTTTATCGATCCCGGTATGCATATCCCTGCAGCAAAATCCACAGAAGTAGCCATCAAAGCGAATTTAAATAGTGGTTTAAATATAGGAACAGCAAGTCGTCCTTTGTATTCTCTTGATTCTGTGCATGGTTTTAATCAAAAAACAGGTGAAACTAAAGATGAAAATGATACAGGAACTACTCAGTTTTATACGACTTCTAAAAATGCTGTAGAAGTGACGGAAAAGGGTGTGGATGCAGGATCACTTTTTAATGCTAATGGACAGGGTTTAAATTTAAGAGATGGGCAAGGGATTTGGGTATCTTATGCGGATGCTAAATATTCTACGAATCAACTTGGAGTCAATGCTTTTGATCCAAATTTACATCAAACTCAAACCGCTGCTTTTTGGGGCAATGGTAATCAAAAGACAAGATTAGATATAGTGATTAATGGAGTTACTATTCAAAATGATACTATAGGCAGTATAGATGAGGCTATCGCTTATATCAATACCTTTACCGCACCAACGGATGCAAGACAGGGAACAGGAGTAAGAGCGGTTAAAAATGCAGATGGCTCGGGTATAGATTTTGTCAATGATAATGCTGATGGTACTACAGATAATATGAAAAATATTAATCTTGTAGTTAATGCTACCAATACAGCAGGTGAAGCTTGGACAGCTACTTGGGATGCTGCAACAAATACATTCAATCAATATACTCCAATACAACAAAATAATGCTTCTTTATGGACAGCTACAGGTGGTCAAGCTGGAACAGCAAATAATTTAACAGGTGGTAGAAGTGCTCAAATAATAACAGCGCATAAATATATCTATAGTTCTTCGCCTCAAACTCTTCCTCCTATGTATAATCCCGATGGAGGTTTTGCTTATATACCTGGTACACAAGGTGGTGGTGGACCTACTTGGAATGGTACAGATACTGCTACTATAGGTTCGCAAAATTATTATAATGCAGTAATGAATGGTTCTTTATTAAATACTAATATAAGGACTTTTCACACTACTGAAGATTTAAGAGAGCTTTTACAAAGAGATGCTAGATATGGGGTTGATTATGATGGAAGCGGAACTTTTGCTGCAGCAGATGTCAATGAAAATGTTAAAGTTGTAGTAAATTCTTCAGGAGCTTTTTCTCTTACAAATGTTAATGAAACTTCAAATAGTCCAACACTTGTTACAGGTGGTCAAGGACCATTGACTTTTGGCCCTCATAATATGAATTTCAATATCACTGCTTATACAGATGAAAGAGGAACAGTAAGTACTAATGATGCTTTTACTAAAATCTTTAAAGGACTTGATGGTTCTTTCCCTGCAGGCAATCAGGTTAAGCAAAGTGAACTTCTAAAACTTTCTGCTTTTTCAGCAGGACTTGAAATTTATGATTCTTTAGGTTCAAAACACACTTTAGAAGTGCAGTTTGTTAAGCAAAGCACCACTCAAGATGGGGGTAATGAATGGCAAATGATCATCCGTGTACCCGAACCTGCAGAGATTAACACTACAGGCGAAGGACCAAACAATATCATCGTAGGAACAGCAAGATTTAATAATGATGGATCTTTGTCAAATTATAATCCAAGAACGATAAATTTTTCACCAAATAATGGTGCCGCACCAAATCAACAAATCAAACTTTCCTTTGGAACAAGTGGAAGCAATGACGGCCTTGTAAGCTCAAATTCTGCTTCAACTCTAACAGGACAGGCAACTGATGGTTATACTTCAGGTAACTTAAAACCTGATGCTATCCGTGTGGATGACAAAGGTAATATCTTAGGTGAATTTACTAATGGCAAAACCTTTGCTGTAGCAAAAATAGCAATGGCTTCAGTGGCAAATAACTCAGGTCTTGAGGAAATTGGTGGAAATCTTTTTAAAGTCACTGCAAATAGTGGTAATATCGTAGTAGGTGAAGCAGGAACAGGAGGTCGTGGTGAAATGAAAACCTCAGCTCTTGAAATGTCAAATGTGGATTTAAGTCGTTCTTTAACAGAGCTTATTATCATTCAAAGAGGTTATCAAGCAAATTCAAAAACCATTTCAACGAGTGATCAAATGCTTCAAACTCTAATCCAGCTTAAACAATAATTTAAGCTTAGTATTCTATAAAATATTGTTTTTTGCTCCCTTAAGGGAGCAAGCCTTGCTTTACAAGCCTATCTTGGTAGTCTTGTAATACTAGGCTTAGGCTTGAACTGCCTTCAATTTATTGCTAACTCACTCTTGCTAGGGGTGAGTTGCAATAAAATTTTAAGCAATGTGATATAAATTTTTTAAAATTTAATTTTAATTTTATTTTTTAAAGATAGAATAATCAATAATTTTTTAGAAAGGAGAAAAAATGTCTTATATTAGTTTTAACTTAATGCTTTCTTCTTTCTGTATGCGTGCTTGGCACGCTTAATCTACTCGTATATACTCATATTCTATAAATTTACATTTTCAAATAGCCTAGTTTAAAGCCGATAAAAAGCTTTTTAACATTTTTTCATTGATACAATAAGGATAAAAAATGAATTTCAATAAAGAAACTTTAGCATTACACGGAGCTTATAATTTTGATACTCAAAGAAGTATTAGTGTGCCTATATATCAAAACACTGCGTATAATTTTGAAAATTTGGATCAAGCTGCAGCAAGGTTTAATCTTCAAGAACTTGGCAATATTTACTCAAGACTTAGCAATCCTACAAGCGATGTTTTAGGACAAAGACTTGCTAATGTCGAAGGAGGGGCTTTTGGAATTCCTGTTGCTAGCGGTATGGCAGCTTGTTTTTATGCTCTTATCAATTTAGCAAGTTCGGGAGATAATGTCGCGTATTCGAACAAAATTTATGGTGGGACTCAAACTTTAATTTCTCACACACTTAAAAATTTTGGCATAGAAGCTAGGGAATTTGATATCGATGATTTAGATAGCTTGGAAAAAGTTATAGATCAAAACACAAAAGCGATTTTTTTCGAAAGTCTTTCAAATCCTCAAATTGCCATAGCTGATATAGAAAAAATAAGCCAAATAGCAAAAAAACATAAAATCGTTAGCATTTGTGATAATACCGTTGCTACTCCTTTCTTACTCCAACCTTTTAAACATGGCGTGGATGTAATCGTGCATAGTTTAAGTAAATATGTAAGCGGTCAAGGCACTGCTTTGGGTGGAGCACTTATAGAAAGAAAAGATTTAAACGACTTGCTTAAAAATAACGATAGATATAAAGCTTTTAACACTCCTGATCCAAGTTATCATGGACTGAATTTAAATACACTTGATTTGCCGATTTTTAGTATTAGAGTCATCATCACTTGGCTTAGAGATCTAGGAGCTAGCTTAGCACCTCAAAATGCTTGGTTACTTTTACAAGGACTTGAAACCTTGGCAGTGCGTATAGAAAAACACAGTCAAAATGCTGAAAAAGTTGCGAATTTTTTAAATTCTCATCCTGATATCAAGGGCGTAAATTATCCTACTTTAGCAAGTAATGCTTATCATAATTTATTTAAAAAATATTTTGATAAAAATTTTGCTAGCGGGCTTTTAAGCTTTGAAGCTAAAGATTATGAGCATGCTAGAAGAATTTGTGATAAAACTCAACTTTTCTTACTTGCTGCAAATTTGGGTGATAGCAAGTCTTTGATCATCCATCCTGCTTCTACTACTCATTCGCAACTAAGCGAAGAAGAACTCCAAAAAGCAGGCATTACGAAAGCTACTATACGCTTAAGCATAGGACTTGAAAATAGCGATGATTTGATAGCGGATTTAAAACAAGCTATAGAAAGTTAAAAGTGTGTTTGCATTGAGTGGAATGAGATAAAAATTCCACCATGCTTTATCATAAATAAGGTTTATTAAATAAAGGAGAAAAAATGCCACTGATTATTCCAGAAAATATACCCGCTTATGAGCTTTTAAAAGAGCATGCTTTTATCATGGGATTAAGGAGAGCAAAGCATCAAGATATCAGGCCGCAAGAAATTTTGATTGTCAATCTTATGCCAAAAAAAATTGAAACAGAAAATCAAATTCTAAGCTTACTTGCAAATTCTCCTTTGCAAGTAAATATCACACTTTTAGCCACGACTAGCTATGTGGGTAAAAATACTCCTTTTACTCATTTGGAAAAATTTTATAAGGGTCTTGAAGAGGTTAAAAAACATAAATTTGACGGTGCTATCGTTACGGGAGCTCCTGTGGAACAAATGGATTTTGAAAAGGTTGCTTACTGGGAAGAATTGCTAGAAATTTTTGATTTTTTAAAGCAAAATGTAACAAGTTCTATGTATATTTGTTGGGGTGCCATGGCTGCTTTAAAATACTTTTATGGTGTGGATAAAATCTCTTTAGATAAGAAAATTTTTGGAGTCTATAAGCATGATAAAGTTTCGCCTGATCTGCTTTTAACAAATTTAGATGAAAAGGTTTTAATGCCTCATTCAAGACATTCTAGCATGGATGAAGAGCAAATTTTAGCGCTACAAAAACAAGGGAAATTAAAAATTTTGCTTAGAAATAAAAAAATCGGTTCGGCTTTATTAAGAGATGAAAAGAATATTTTTATTTTAGGGCATTTGGAATATTTTAAAGAGACTTTACATCAAGAATATGTAAGAGATAATTTCATACAAAAAGCTAAAAATTATTATGATAAAAAGGGCAATATAAAATACAATTGGCGTTCAAATGCAAATACCATTTTTGCAAATTGGCTCAATTATGATGTGTATCAAAGCACACCTTTTGTGCTTTGATGATTTAAACTCTTGTAGTAGGTGTATCGTGATATACGCTTACTGCACCTTTGATATCGCTTAAAATCGCGCAAGCTGCTTCATTGGCACTTCCCATCGCGCAAGCTACCATAGTCGTAACACCTGAAGCAAGTCCTGCTGCGTAAATTCCTTCTTTGATAATCTGTCTCCCGTGATGTTTGAAGCAAAATTTGTTTGGTTTTGGTATAAGCTCATGCGGTATTACAAAATCTTCAAGTTCTTTGATATCGCTTTTGTTTGCCCCTGTTGCTACGATGATATAATCTGCTTTTATACCCAAGCCTTGCTCATCATTAACAGTAAAATCTCCTTTTTCTCCGCTTATGCTTACTACTTTTGAATCGATGTATTTTACTTCGAGCATAGAAGCAATTTGTGCTTTTATGTGAGTGTAAATTTCATCTGCTTTTGCACCTTTTGGGAAAAAAGGAACATTGTAAATTGCTGCTGCTTTTAAATCTGCTTTACCCTCATCAAAAACAGTGATATCAAAGTCAAGTTCTTCATTTTTAGCTGAAGCGAAAAATAAAGCCGCGCTAAGTCCTGCGATGCTACCGCCTATAATTGCAATTGATTTTCTCATTTTTTTCCTTTTGAAAGATTTGCCTTATTCTAGTATAAAAAGCTTTATTTAATATAATATTTGTCTTTTTTATGCAATTTGCTAAAAATGTTTATTTTTCAATTGCTCTAAAAGTAATTTTTTATATAATTTTCTAAAAATTTTCAATAAGGAAAGCTCATGCGTTATGGTGAAAAAGAAATCAAAGAATTTGATGTAGAAAATATGGAAATTTGGCCAAATGATGCCAAAAATGACTATATCATTAAAATCACTTTGCCTGAATTTATGTGTTGTTGTCCGCGTTCGGGTTATCCTGACTTTGCGACGATTTATCTTGAGTATATGCCTAATAAATTTGTGGTTGAGCTTAAGGCGATAAAACTTTATATCAATACTTTTATGTATAGAAATGTTTCACATGAAGCAAGTATCAATGAAATTTATAATACTTTAAAAGATAAATTAAAACCAAAATGGATTAAAGTTGTGGGGGATTTTAACCCGCGTGGAAATGTGCATACGGTGATAGAATGTCGTAGCGATATGGTAGTGCCAAAATAATATTTAAGTAAAATATTAACATATTTTTATGTAAAGATTAAGTATTTTATAAAAAATTCTTATTTAATCTTTGAAGAATATATAATATAAAAAGATCTAAATTTTTTAGATCGAATTTTATTATAAGGAGTTAGGTTATGAATAAAAAATTATTAAGCATTATCGCAAGTGCTACTTTGTTTTCAAATTTGGCTTTAGCAGATGAGAATTCTGGTTTTTTTATAGGTGCTGATGCAGCTTGGATGCATGCTCAAGTAAAAAGTGAGTTAAAACATAAGAATACAAAGCAAAATTTTAATGGAGATATTTCAGGTAATATACCATCGTTTGGTCTAAAACTTGGATATCGTTTAAATGAAAATCATAGAATTTATGCTGGTTATAATTATTCTGATGAATTTAGTGATTTTATCAAAACTCCTAAAATTCAAATCGAAGGTGATTTTACTACACATAAATTTTTAACAGGTTATGATTTTACTCCTAAGCTTTTTGAAAAAACCAGAGCTGTTTTAGGTGTGTATGGAGGATATGCAAGAACAGATCTTACCTTAAAAACAAGCTTTTTATCTTTATCGCAAAATTTTGACGGTTATTTTTATGGAGCGAAAATAGGTGCTTTATATGATTTGACACCACATAATGAAATAGAATTAGGCTTTAAAGCAGAGCAAATTCATTATAATTCTAGAAATTTTTATCAAAATAAAGTGGGTTCAAACTTTTACGATCCTAAACAAACAAATTATGGTGTATATTTAGGATATAATTATAAATTTTAATCTAATGCAAGTTTTTATAACTTGCATTAATGAAATCAACCTCCACCGATAAAGTATTTTTCAACATCATCAAGTAGTTTTTCACAAATTTGAGAATCTGTATTTTTTTCTACTACAAGATTGATATAAGTTTTAGTATCTCTGAAACTTCCTGCTGATTTTGAATTTTCACGAGTGAGTTTTTGATTCTCTTTAGTATATTCTATAGTGATGTTAAATTTTAGAGCAGCACTTGCTTCACCTAAATTCGTTTTTACTACCACATTCATTTTAGAAGCTTTAGCAAGTGTAGCTTGGGTTTTGTTTATGATCTCTTTAAAGCGTTGGCAAGATCGTATAAGTGTAGCGATAAATTTGTTATCAAGTCCTTCATAAGCTACTTTGAGTTTATTTTTGATATCTTTTGTACTTTCTTTTTCAGGGGCAACAAAAACCATATAAAAACCATTTTTTATAGTCACATTGTCTGTTTTTACATCGCGTCCACTTGACATAACTTTAACATAAATGGCATTATCAAGATAAACACGATCTACCATAGGCCCATAAATTTCGTATTCTTTTTTTCGGACTATGACTTCACGAGCTAGGACATTTAATTTCACATTGGCTTCGTGGATAACAGGTTCCATTTCTTTTTTAATCTCTAAGAGTTCTTTTAACATCAACTTCCTTTTTGTTACTTAAAATTACAATTATATCAATAATTTTCTTAATTTAAGAATTTTACAAACACATTTACTAAAAATATGATACATTAAGTATTAATTTTAACAAAGGAGGAAAAGATGAAACAAATTTTTGAAATTTCAAATTCAGTCCAACAAAAAAGTAAAGACAATACTTTTAATCTGCTACTGCAACTCTCACTCTAAAACTCAATTTTATTTTTAATCATTTTTTACATTTTTAATTTTTTATCATTGTTGTTAAGTTTTTGAATTTTTAATTCATTCAGTCTGTTTGGTTTTAAAGGATTAAATCATGAAAGATAATAAAATCATAATCTTTGATACCACTTTGCGTGATGGAGAACAAGCTTTAGGCAGTTCTTTGGGTATCAATCAAAAATTACAAATCGCTTTAGCGCTTGAAAATTTAGGCGTAGACGTTATAGAAGCAGGTTTTCCGGTATCTTCACAAGGGGATTTTAAAGCGGTGCAAAAGATCGCTTCTAAGGTTAAAAACTCAACTATTTGTGCACTTTCTAGAGCATTGGATAAAGATATAGATATGGCTTATGAAGCTTTAAAAGTGGCAAAGCATTTTAGAATTCATACTTTTATAGCCACTTCGACTTTGCATATGCAAGATAAATTAAAAAAAGATTTTGATGAAATTTTGTCTATGGCAAAAAGAGCGATTATAAGAGCAAGATCTTATACTGATGATGTAGAATTCTCATGCGAAGATGCAGGAAGAACTCCGATAGATAATCTTTGTTTTATGGTGGAAAATGCGATAAAAGCAGGCGCTAAAACTATAAATATCCCAGATACCGTAGGCTATACCTTGCCAAGTGAATTTGCTAATATCATCAAAATTTTATTTAACAAAGTGCCAAATATAGACAAAGCTATCATTTCTGTGCATTGTCACAATGACTTAGGTATGGCAACGGGCAATAGCTTAAGTGCTATTTTACAAGGTGCAAGACAGATAGAGTGCACTATAAATGGACTTGGCGAAAGGGCGGGCAATTGTGCTTTAGAAGAAGTGGTTATGGCGATAAAAACTAGGAAAGATTATTTAAAAGGTTTTTATACTGATATTAAATGTGAAAATATCTTTAAAACTTCAAAATTAGTTTCAGCTATCACTAATGAAAGCATACCTTCGCATAAAGCTATAGTGGGTAGCAATGCGTTTTCTCATAGTTCAGGCATTCATCAAGATGGAGTGCTTAAAAATAGGCAAACTTACGAGATCATAAGCCCTAGTGCCATAGGAATTCATGACAATCGTATGTTAATGACGGCAAGAAGTGGAAGGGCTATGATAAAAACTTGCCTTGAAAATTTAGGCTATGATGAAAATACTTATAATTTAGATGATGTTTATGAGCGTTTTTTACGCCTTGCGGATAAAAAGGGTCAAGTATATGATTATGATTTGGAAGCTTTGATGTTTTTAAGCTATGAAAATGAAGAAGAAAATGAATTTATACTTGAAAAATTAAGCGTGATTAGTGGCAATATCCCAACCGCTTGTGTTTGTATGCGTATCAAAGAAGAGCTAAAAACTGAAGCTTGCACAGGAAATGGTCCTGTTGAAGCAGTTTTTAACTGCATTGCTAGGATAACAAATTTAAAGCCTGTGTTAAAAGCTTATAGTATCAATGCAAAAAGTTCAGGAGTAGATGCTCAAGGGCAAGTGGATGTGGATTTGGAATTTAAAGGGAGAAAATTCCATGGAAAAGGACTTTCAACAGATGTTATAGAAGCTTCAGCACAAGCTTTTGTGAGTGCTTACAATGCGATTTATCGCTCTTTAAAAGTAGAAGAAAGGAAAATGGCATGAAAACTTATAAAGTAGCTGTTTTAGCAGGAGATGGCATAGGGCCTTTGGTGATGAAAGAAGCTTTAAAAATTTTAACTTTTATCTCACAAAAATACAATTTTAGTTTTGAATTTAATGAAGCTAAAATAGGCGGTGCAAGTATAGATGCTTATGGAGTGGCTTTAAGTGATGAAACTTTAAAGCTTTGTGAGCAAAGTGATGCGATTTTATTTGGCTCTGTGGGTGGGCCTAAGTGGGATAATTTACCCATAGATCAAAGACCTGAAAGAACCTCGCTTTTGCCTTTAAGAAAGCATTTTAATTTGTTTGCAAATTTGCGTCCTTGTAAAATTTATGAAAGTTTAACTCATGCTTCACCTTTAAAAAATGAGATTATCCAAAAAGGAGTGGATATTTTATGTGTTAGAGAGCTTACAGGTGGGATTTATTTTGGTAAGCAAGATTTAGGCAAAGAAAGTGCGTATGATACTGAAATTTACACTAAAAAAGAGATAGAAAGGATAACTCATATCGCTTTTGAAAGTGCAAGAATAAGAAAGAAAAAAGTGCATTTAATCGACAAGGCGAATGTTTTAGCAAGTTCTATTTTGTGGCGAGAAGTGGTGGCAAATGTTGCAAAAGATTATCAAGATATAAACTTAGAGTACATGTATGTGGATAATGCTGCGATGCAGATTGTAAAAAATCCTAGCATTTTTGATGTTATGCTTTGTTCAAATCTTTTTGGTGATATTTTGAGTGATGAGTTAGCTGCCATTAATGGATCTTTGGGTTTGTTAAGTTCAGCAAGTTTAAACGATAAAGGTTTTGGACTTTATGAGCCAGCAGGTGGAAGTGCGCCTGATATAGCTCATTTAAATATAGCTAATCCCATAGCTCAAATTTTAAGTGCGGCTTTGATGTTAAAGTATAGTTTCAAAGAAGAACAAGCCGCACAGGATATAGAAAATGCTATATCTTTAGCATTGGCACAAGGAAAAATGACTAAGGATTTAAATGCTAAGTCGTATTTAAATACCGATGAAATGGGGGATTGTATTTTAGAAATTTTAAAGGAGAATAATAATGGCTAAAACTTTATATGAGAAAGTCTTTGATGCTCATGTGGTTTATGAAGGCAAAAACGAACTTCCTATACTTTATATCGATAGACATTTAATCCATGAAGTAACAAGCCCTCAAGCATTTTCAGGGCTTAAAATGGCTAAGCGTAGAATGGCAAGAGCGGATTTAACTTTGGCTACCATAGATCATGATGTTTCAACTAAAAGCGTGGATTTAAATGCTTGTTCTGATATGGCAAAAGAGCAAATTACAACTTTGATGCAAAATACTAAGGAATTTGGAGTAAGGCTTTTAGGACTTGGAGATAAAAATCAAGGCATAGTTCATATAGTAGGTCCTGAGCTTGGCTTTACTTTACCTGGGGTTACTTTAGTTTGTGGGGATTCTCATACGGCAACACATGGGGCTTTTGGAGCTTTAGCCTTTGGTATAGGCACGAGTGAAGTAGAGCATGTCATGGCAACGCAAACTTTAAAACAAGCCAAACTTAAAACTATGAAAATCGAATGTAAAGGGCAGTTTCAAAAAGGCGTTTATGCTAAGGATTTGATTTTGTATTTGATCGCACAATACGGCACAGCAAAAGGCACAGGCTATGCTATAGAATTTTGCGGAGAACTTATAAGAAATCTAAGTATGGAAGCTAGAATGACTCTTTGTAATATGGCTATAGAATTTGGAGCGAAAGTAGGTATGATAGCTCCTGATGAGATCACTTTTGAGTATATTAAGGGAAAGGAATTTGCACCTAAAGGAGAAGAATTTCAAAAGTATTGTGAGTATTGGAAGAGTTTAAGAAGTGATGAAGGAGCAAAATATGATGAGAGTATTACTCTAGATGTAAGCAAGATAAAACCACAAATTAGCTATGGAACAAATCCTTCGCAAGTGATTGGCATAGATGAAAAAATTCCAAAAATAAGTGATTTTAAAAATCAAAGCGAGCAAAAATCTTTGTTTGATGCTTTATATTATGTAAATTTAGAGCAAGATCAAGTTATAGAAGGGGTAAAAATCGACATTGTATTTATAGGATCTTGCACAAATGGGCGTTTAGAAGATCTTAAAATAGCCGCTGATATCTTAAAAGGGCGCAAAATTCATAAAAATGTTAAAGCTTTAATTGTGCCTGGTTCAATGCAAGTAAGAAAAGAAGCTGAAAATTTAGGACTTGATAAGATTTTTATCGAGGCAGGGTGTGAGTGGAGATATGCAGGGTGTTCTATGTGTCTTGGTATGAATGATGACAAAGCAAATTCAGGTCAAAGAGTTGCTTCAACTTCAAATCGTAACTTTGTAGGCAGACAAGGCAAAGGTTCTATCACTCATTTGATGAGTCCTGCAAGTGCAGCAGCTTGTGCCATAGAAGGTGTTATTTGTGATAATAGAAAGTATTTAGGAGTTTAATATGCAAAAATTTATTATACACAAAGGTATAGCTTGTCCTTTAGAATATGCCAATATAGACACAGATCAAATTATACCTAAGCAATTTTTACTTGCAGTGTCTAAGCAAGGTTTTGGCAAGCATTTGTTCCATGATTTGCGTTATTTAGATGATAAAGAAAGTGTTTTAAATATGGATTTTAATCTCAATAAAAAAGAATATCAAAATAGCTCTATTTTGGTGAGTTTTGAAAATTTTGGTAGTGGCTCTTCAAGAGAGCATGCGCCTTGGGCTTTGGTTGATTATGGTATTAGAGCTATTATCGCACCTTCTTTTGCGGATATTTTTAAAAACAATGCCTTAGGAAACGGTTTGCTCACTATAGAACTTGCTAAAGATGAGGTTTTGGAAATAGTTGATGAGTTAAAAAAATCCCAAGATAAAAATATAGAAATTTCTTTGTTGGAAAAAAGAGTATTTTTTAAAGATAAGATTTTTTCTTTTGATTTAGATGATTTTCACAGAATTTGTCTTTTGGAAGGACTTGATAATATAGCTTTAACTTTAAAACATGAAGCACAAATCAAAGCCTATGAAAAAAACTCAAAAAGCTTTTTGGTTTAGAATTTTTTCATAAGCTAAAAAAGGATCTTGGTAATTAGGTATGTCAAAGTTTCCACAAAAATTAAAATCAAGCTTTTTAAAAAGCGAATTCATAGGAAAATTTTTACTATGAGTATCTGCTCTTAAACTTGCCTTGTGATTTTCCAAGGCAAAATTTTCGCAAAAATTTAAAAGTTTTTGTGCCACGCCTTTGCCTTTTGCATTTTGTTTGACAGCTAAACGGTGTAGATAAAAGGCTTTATCATCATAATTTTTGTTAAAAATAACTTGTTTGTAAAATTCAGGTTCAAATTTTTCATTGATACAGATAAAGCCTAAAATTTCATCATTTTCTTTAAACACATAAAGTTCTTGTGCTTGTATATCTTCTTGAAAAACTATTTCATTGGGATAATTCTCATCCCATTGGTGAAAATTCATAGCTTTCATAGCATTTAAAGCATCTTTTGTGATTTCAAGTATAGAATTTAAATCTTTATTGACGGCTTTTTGTATGATAGTGTTTTGCATGATAATCCTTTGTATAAGGAAGGGTGATGGTGGCTCCGATTGGACTTGAACCAACGGCCACTACCATGTCAAGGTAGTGCTCTACCAGCTGAGCTACGGAACCATATGGTGGAGCATAGCGGGTTCGAACCGCTGACCCCAACGCTGCCAGCGTTGTGCTCTCCCAGCTGAGCTAATGCCCCTTTATAAGTCTGAGATTTTATCGCAATATTACTTGTTTTTGGCTGAAAACTAAAATCAAATTTTTAATTTATGATGTAATATATGTATAAAAAGATTTATTTTTTATGAAAAATTAGAGAATTAATGAGAGTAATTTTACTATTTGATTAATTCTAAAATATCTCTTTTTTTGTTAAGTTCAAGCTGTCTAGAATAATAAAAATATTTGGTCAAAACCAAAATTCCTATATGGAATTCTTTTTTCTTATCTAAAAATTTCTTAATATATTGATGAGCATTATTAATAATTTCCAATGCATCTTTTGGGCGACTTTTAAAATATTCAATTACTGCTGACAAATTCTCATTATCAATCAAAGCAAAGTGATAATTTGGTTTTAAAGTTCCTTCCATAAACCAAGTTTCGCAAGTTATTTTTGGAGCTAAAACTAAAGAATTAGAATTCATAGCCCATTTTAAGTTGCTTGCTACATCGTTACCCTCTAAAGAAATTATAAATTTATATTTCATTTGTTCTTTTTTGTTTAAAAAGTTTTTTTTCCATTGGCTAGGTTGTTTTGAAGTATCTCCTATATCGCAAAAAGTTCTACCAAAATAAGAATCAAAAAATTCTTTTCGATGATTTTGATATACTGCTCCTCTAAATATTGCTATATCCTTTTTATTTTCATAGTTTATGTTATCTTTTAAAAAGCAAAAGTGCCTATTTTTATCAAGTTTTAATAAAATATTATTTATATTATTTTCCAAAGATCTCGATTTGCAAATAGTTGCTTCTTTAAAAGTATGTCTTACATCGCCAAATTCTTTATTCCATAAAAATTCATCTTTGAAGTATTTACTGACTTCATAAGCATCAAAAGCATAAGAGGTGCTTTTAAAAGGAAATTTTCCTATTTTTTCCTTTGCTGTAGGTGTAAAAAATTCATTTATTTG
Source organism: Campylobacter sp. CFSAN093227 (assembly GCF_012897855.1). Lineage (NCBI taxonomy): Bacteria > Pseudomonadati > Campylobacterota > Epsilonproteobacteria > Campylobacterales > Campylobacteraceae > Campylobacter > Campylobacter sp. CFSAN093227. The sequence continues at coordinate 1,809,292 of NZ_CP040610.1, read as the reverse complement.
ATTATAATATTTAACTCGAGTTTGTATTTCTTCTAAGTCTTTAATATTGTATTTTAAAATATCATTAAAAATTTTATCTAAATTTATTTGAAAAAAATATCTTGGTATAAAAGATATTCCTATTCCTCTTAAATTCATCAAAAGTCTTGATTGTAGCATTATAAAAAACCTAATAAATAAAATTTTTAATATTTTATCAAAAATTTAAGAATTTATAAACAATAAAATAACTTTTGACAAAACAATAGTATTTTAAATATTAAAAATAAGAATGGCAGACAGGAAGGGATTTGAACCCTCGAAAGCTTGCACTTTACACGCGTTCCAGGCGTGCTCCTTCAACCGCTCGGACACCTGTCTATGAAATAAAGCGTTTATTATATCTATAAAAGCTTTAAAAATAAAGAAATTTTTTAAATATTGAAAATAAAATTATTTTTTTTAAAAATCAGAAAATTTTTAGTAAAAAGTAGTATAATTATATTTTTATTTTTAGTCAGGGTAGCTCAGCTGGTTAGAGCGCTGGTCTCATAAGCCGGAGGTCGGGAGTTCAAGTCTCCCCCTTGACACCATTAAGTGTAATAATTATTTTTTTTCTTTTGTTACTACAAAAACAATTCCACCAAAACCTATAATTACAACAGTTGTTATAAAAATGATTTCGAAAATATCTAACATCGTCATTGTTCTTTTGCCCTTTCTTTAAGCTGTCCACAAGCAGCTGAGATATCAAGTCCTTTACTTTCTCTTATAGTACAAGTTACACCTTTATTACTTAGTAAATCTTGGAATTTAATCGCATTTTCTAAACTAGGGCGTTTATATAAACTTCCTTCATGTGGATTAAAGAGTATTAAATTCACTTTGGCTTTAATGCCATTTAAAAGCTTGACTAATTCTTTAGCGTGTTCAAGCTTATCATTGATACCATCAATTAAAAGATATTCAAACATCACTCTTTTTCTTTGATCTATAGGAAATTCACGCACCGCATCCATAATCGCAGCGATATTATAAGCTTTATTGATAGGCATAAGTTCGGTTCGAAGCTCATCATTAACCGCATGCAATGATATAGCAAGTAAAACACCTAAGTTCATTTGACCTAATTCTTTGATTTGTTTTGCCAAACCGCTAGTACTGATGGTTTGACGGCGAGGACTTATAGCAAGTCCCTCATTTTGCGCTAAAATTTTTACCGCTTTAGAAACATTTTTAAGATTATCCAAAGGCTCGCCCATACCCATATATACTATATTTACACGGCGTTCATAAGGGATATTGTTTTGTTTTTTGATCCATAAAATTTGTCCGACTATCTCACCTGCACTTAAATTTCTTTTCAAACCACCCTTGGCAGTAAGACAAAAACTACATCCACTTTTACAACCTACTTGAGAAGAAACACAGATAGTATATCTCGCATGAGAAATTCTTTTGCCTTCTTCGTCTATTTTTTCTTCTTTCATAGGCAAAAGCACACTTTCTATCCTTAAACCATCAACGAGTTCAAAAAGATATTTTATACTTCCATCTTTACTTTGCTCATTTTTAACACATTTTACAGGAGAGAAATGAAAATTTTGCGCAAGTTCTAAACGTAGATCTTTTGGTAAATTTGACATATCGGAAAAATTATTGGCGTATTTTTGATAAATCCATTGATAAATTTGTTTCACACGAAACATCGGTTTGATTTTTTCTCCTAATTCTTCAGGTAAAAAATCTAAAATATTAACAAGCTCTTTCAAAATTATTTTCCTTTTTTGAATTTTTAAATATAATGATATTTTTTTAAGTATTCTTCTAATTTTTCTTTTGCCTTTTGATGATTTTTTATAAAATCTTCGTGAGCGTTTTCATTGCAAAAATTTGTTGCACACAAAATACACTCTGCATCAATATTTAAATTTTTAGCTACGCTCAAAACAGAAAAGGCTTCCATATTTTCTGCAAAAAAACCTAATTTTGAAAATTCTTTTGCTGCTTTTGAATTTTGACAAATATAATTTGAAGAATTGATTTTTATTGTTTCACGAGAAACATTTTCTTTTTCTAAGCAAATTTCATATTTTGCAGGAGTATAAAATGCATGTGAAATTTTAGAAAATTCTACATTAAAAGCGTGCGAACTTCTATAAATTTCTAAAATCTCTCCCTTATCATAAAGCCCACAAGTTCCTATAAATATAAGTTTTGATGGTTTTTCTTTGAAGCAAAGTTGACTCAAATGAAAAGCTGATTCAACCAAACCTATGCCTATAGCTTTTGCAAAAGAAAAATTTTCATTTCCACCCGCACAAACAATCATTTTGATCCTTATGAAATTTTACAAAAAATAATTCTACCTAAAAAGACTTAATTAAGAATTTTTAGATAAAATTATTTCTTATGGTTAAAGCAAAAAAACAATACGGACAAAATTTTTTAATCGATAAAAGCGTATTAGCAAAAATCATCCAAGCCATACCCAAAGAGATGAACAATATCATTGAGATTGGGCCTGGCTTAGGTGATTTAACGCAAGAACTTTTAAAAATTTCTCAAGTAAAAGCTTATGAAATCGATAATGATCTCATACCTATTTTAAAAAAGAAATTTCAAAAAGAACTTGAATGTGGAAAATTTAACTTGATCCATCAAGATGCAAGCGAAGCTTTTAATCCTAGTCTTGATGAAAAACCATATTTTTTGGTTGCAAATTTGCCTTATTATGTTGCAAGTCACATTATATTAAAAGCTTTAGAAGATAAAAATTGTCTAGGGCTTATTGTAATGGTACAAAGGGAAATGGCTGAAAAATTCTGCGCTAAAGAAGGAAATAGTGAGTTTTCTTCCTTAGGTGTTTTAAGTGCAATGATTTGCGAAAGAAAAATACTTTTTGATGTTGATCCACAATGTTTTAATCCTCCACCAAAAGTTATGTCAGCGGTGATGAGTTTGATTAAAACTAAGGATTTTGATGAACTTTGCGAAATAGAAAATTTCAAAAATTTTCTAAAAGATTGTTTTAAAGCTCCTAGAAAACAACTCTTAGGAAATTTAAAAACATATAAAGCAAAAGTTTTAGAAGTTTTAAGCACTTTTGGCTTAAAAGAAAACATCAGACCACATGAAATTTGCGTTGATTTATACCTTAAAATTTATGACAAATTAAAGGATGAATATGGACGAAAACAAAGAGATAAATAAAAACGAACAAAATCCGAACTCAAATTCAAAAAACAATAAACGCTATAAATATAAAAATCGTAGAAAAAAATTAGCTGATTCTTTGCAAAATGAAAATGATACTCCAAAAATTGATCAAAATTCCAACAAGGAAAATTCTGAAAACTCAGAAAATAAAACTGAGAAAAAAAAGAAGAAAAATCGCAATCTTCCTTCAAAACTCACAGGTAATGAAGATTGGCAAATCGCTCTTGCAGAATGCATAGAAGCTAACCGTGTTTCACATGAAAACCGCTTACACCCTTTAAAATATAATAATTCTAGCGAGCATAAAATCCGCATCACTCCTTTAGGAGGTTTAGGAGAAATTGGTGGAAATATCAGTGTTTTTGAAACCAATAAAGATGCAATTATAGTAGATATAGGTATGAGTTTTCCTGATGGAACTATGCATGGGGTAGATATTATCATCCCTGATTTTGACTATGTAAGAAAAATTAAAGATAAAATTCGTGGTATAGTGATCACTCATGCACACGAAGATCATATCGGTGCAGTGCCTTATTTCTTTAAAGAATTCCAATTTCCTATCTACGCTACACCTTTGGCTTTAGGAATGATTTCAAACAAATTTGAAGAACATGGCTTAAAAGCAGAACGCAAATGGTTTCGCCCTGTAGAAAAACGCCGTGTTTATGAGATAGGCGAATTTGATATAGAGTGGATCCACATCACGCATTCTATCATTGATGCTTCAGCACTTGCGATCAAAACAAAAGCAGGAACGATTATCCACACAGGTGATTTTAAAATTGATCAAACTCCAATCGATGGCTATCCAACAGACTTAGGACGTTTGGCACATTATGGAGAAGAAGGGGTTTTATGTCTTTTAAGCGATAGTACAAATTCGTACAAAGAAGGTTATACAAAAAGTGAAAGCTCCGTAGGGCCAACTTTTGATCAAATCTTTGCACGTACCAAAGGCAGGGTGATCATGAGTACTTTTAGTTCTAATATCCACCGCGTTTATCAAGCTATCACTTATGGTTTAAAATACGGTAGAAAAGTTTGTGTGATCGGTCGTTCTATGGAAAGAAATCTTTATACCACTATGGAATTAGGCTACATCAAACTTGATAGAAAAATTTTCATCGATGCTGATGAAGTAAGTAAATATAAAGACAATGAAGTGCTTATCGTAACTACAGGAAGTCAAGGCGAAACCATGAGTGCGCTTTATAGAATGGCAACTGATGAGCATAAATTTATAAAAATCAAACCTACAGATCAAGTGATTATTTCAGCTAAAGCCATACCAGGAAATGAGGCAAGTGTTTCTGCGGTGCTTGACTATCTTTTAAAAGCAGGAGCTAAAGTAGCGTATCAAGAATTTAGTGAAATTCATGTAAGCGGACACGCTAGTATAGAAGAGCAAAAGCTTATGCTAACCCTTACTAAGCCTAAATTTTTCCTACCAGTTCATGGAGAATACAATCACATCACTAAACACAAAGAAACAGCGATGAAGTGCGGTATCCCTGAAAGAAATATTTATCTTATGAGTGATGGCGATCAAGTAGAACTTTGCCAAAAATATGTCAAACGCATAAAAACCGTAAAAACAGGTAAAGTTTTTGTAGATAATCAAATCAACAAACAAATCGCCGATGATGTAGTTATAGATCGCCAAAAACTTGCAGATAGTGGCATAGTGGTTATTATCGCACAAATTGACAAAGCCACAAAAACACTGATCAATAAACCAAGAGTATTTAGCTATGGGTTAGTAGCTGACAAACACGATCATGCTTTTAGCAAAGATATGGCTGAAGTTTTAGGACAATTTTTCATCAATGTTAAAGATGAAGTACTCAATGATCCAAGATTTTTAGAAAATCAAATCCGCCAAGTCTTAAGAAAACATATCTTTAGAAAGATTAAAAAATACCCAACCATAGTTCCAACTATTTTTGTAATGTAAAAAAGGGCAAAAACGCCCTTTTAAGGAAGATCAAATGAGAATTAATAAATTTATATCCCATAACACTCGTTATTCACGCCGTGAAGCTGATGAACTTATCAAACAAGGCTTAGTAAAAATAAACAACAAAATTGCCCTTTTAAGCGATGAAGTTCAATTTGATGATAAAGTCTTTGTTAAGGGCAAAAGAGTGCAAAAAAGAACGCAATTTAGCGTGATAATCTACCATAAACAAAAAGGTGAAATTGTCAGTAAAAAAGACGATCGTGGAAGAAAAACTATATACGATACCTTGCCAAGACAATTTAGTACTTGGCTTAGCGTAGGTAGGCTGGATTATGCAAGCGAGGGCTTGCTTTTGCTTACAGATTCTCCTGTGATTGCTGATGCTTTAATGCATAGCGATTTAGAAAGAGAATACTACCTTAAAGTTAAAGGTACGGTGAGCAAACAAGTCATCGAAGCCATGCAAAATGGGCTTGAGATTAAAAATGAAAAAAAAGGCGCACACGCAAAAACCAAAATCACCTCTATGAGTTTTGCTCCTTTTATAGACTTTGAAATTTTTGGATCAAGTGGAGGTTATACTAAGCTTAGAGTGGTTATAAATGAAGGTAAAAATAGAGAGCTTAGACGCTTTTTTGGACATTTTGATCTTGAAGTCATGGATCTTAAGCGTGTTGCTTTTGGGGCTTTAGATCTTGGTATGTTAAAGGCGGGAAAACATCGCTATTTGGAAAATGGAGAATATGAAAAATTAAGAGATTTTTTGAAATTTAATGAAATAAGATATTGACCATTATATGCAAAAATTTAAAAAATAATGATAATTTTTAAATTCTAAAAATTCTATTTTTATCCTTTTTAAAAGGAAAATAATAGAAAAATTTCATCAAATTCCTTGACTTTGAAAACAAGATTTTATATACTCTCATTTCAATTTTTATAAATTGGTTAGTTTTTAACTAACGAGTTCTTTTTAAAGGAAATATTATGGAAAGAATTAGGCTTAAGCTAAAAGCTTATGACCATCGAGTACTAGACAGAACAGTTGCAGCAATCGTAGAAGCTGTTAAAAGAACAGGTGCGGATATCAGAGGTCCGATACCAATGCCTACTAAAATCAAACGCTATACAGTTTTAAAATCTCCACACATTAACAAAGATTCTCGTGAGCAGTTTGAAATAAGAATTCACGCACGTATGCTAGATATAGTAGCAGCGACTCCAGATACAGTTGATTCTTTAACTAAGCTTGATTTAGCGCCAGAAGTAAGCGTTGAAGTAAGAGCTATGGGTAAGTAAGGATAAGATATGGAATATATTGTAGAAAAAATCGGAATGAGCAGAACAATTACTAATCCAAGTATCGCTGTAACTTTACTAAGAGTTGTAAATGCAAAAGTATGTGAAGTTGAAGGCGGAAAGGCTTTAGTAGCATATCCAAAAGGTAAAGCAAGTAATAAATGTGTCGCAGGACAACAAAAAAAGTATAATCTTTCTGCAGAATACAATAGATTTGCGACTTTAGAAGTAGCAAATACTGAAGCAGGAGATTTAGATGAAACTCCATTAAATGAAGCAAAAATTTTAAAAGTAAGCTTTAACACTAAAGGTAGAGGTTATAGCGGTGTTATGAAAAGACATAACTTCGCAGGGGGTCCAGCAAGTCACGGTTCTAGATTTCACAGACGCCACGGATCTATTGGCAATAGAGAATGGCCAGGTCGTGTTCAACCAGGTATGAAAATGGCAGGACACTATGGAAATACTAAAGTGACCGTTAAAAACGAAGTTGTATCTTATGATGCTGAAAACAAAATTTTAGTAGTTAAAGGTGCAGTACCAGGTTATAATGGTGCTATGGGTAAAATAAGGATTGCAAAATGAGTAAAGTAGTTGTTTTAAATGATAAATTAGAAAAAGCAGGTGAACTTGATTTACCTTCAAAATATGCGGAAGTAAATCCACACAATCTTTACTTATATGTAAAATCTTACCTTGCAAGTTTAAGAGCAAATACAGCTCATACTAAAGGTAGAAGTGATGTAAGTGGTGGTGGTAAAAAACCTTGGAGACAAAAAGGTCGTGGCGGTGCTAGAGCGGGTTCAACAAGAACTAACGTTTGGGTAGGCGGTGCGGTTGCTTTTGGTCCAACAAATGAAAGAAACTACTTCCAAAAAGTAAATAAAAAACAAAAAAGATTGGCGCTTGAAAGAGCTTTAGCAGATAAAGCAGCTAAGGGAGCATTATTTACTGCTGATTCTTTGGCTATTGAAAGTGGTAAAACAAAAGATGCAAACGCTGTGATTAAAAAACTTGGCGTCAAAGATGCTTTAATCGTTAAAGATTTACTAGATGAAAAAACACTTTTAGCTTACAGAAATTTAGCAAATTGCTATGTAGTTGATGTAACTGAAGTAAATGCTTATTTAGTATCTGTATTTAATGCTGTTATCATAGAAAAATCAGCGTTAGAATCTATTACAAAAGAGGGATAATTATGGCAGATATTACTGATATAAAGACTATACTTTACACAGAAAAAAGTTTGAATTTGCAAGAGCAAGGTGTCGTAGTTATTCAAACTTCACCAAAGATGACTAAAACAGGCTTAAAAGCGGTTTTAAAAGAGTATTTTGGTGTAACTCCAAAAAGCATCAATTCATTAAGAATGGATGGAAAAGTTAAGCGTTTTAGAGGTCGTTTAGGTCAAAGAAACGATTACAAAAAATTCTATGTTAAGCTACCTGAAGGTGTTAGCTTAGAAAATACGGAGGCTTAAGATGGCAATTAAAACTTATAAACCATATACTCCAAGTAGAAGATATATCACAGGTTTAAGTTCTGAAGATATTACAGCTAAACCAAGTGTGCGCTCACTACTTGTTAAACTTCCAGTGCACGCAGGTCGTAATAGCTATGGAAGAATTACAAGTCGTCATAAAGAAGCGGGTGCTAAAAAACTTTACAGAATTATTGATTTTAAACGTCGTAAATTCGGTATAGAAGGCAAAGTAGAAGCAATCGAGTATGATCCATATAGAAATTGTAGAATTGCTTTGATTGCTTATAAAGATGGGGAAAAAAGATATATTCTTCAACCACGTGGATTAAGCGTTGGCGATATCGTTGCAGCTGCTGAAAGCGGACTTGATATTAAACCAGGTAACGCAATGAAACTTAAAAACATTCCTGTGGGTACTATTGTTCATAATGTTGAGTTAAAGCCAGGTAAAGGCGGTCAAATGATTCGTTCTGCGGGTGCTTACGCACAACTTATGGGTAAAGAAGAAAAATATGTTATTTTAAGACTTGCAAGCGGCGAAATGAGACAAGTTTTAGCTGAATGTATGGCAAGTATCGGCGAAGTAGGTAACGAAGAATGGGCTAATGTAACTATCGGTAAAGCAGGTAGAAATCGCCATAGAGGTATCCGCCCGCAAACTCGTGGTTCTGCAATGAACCCAGTAGATCACCCGCACGGTGGGGGTGAAGGTAAGAAAAATTCAGGCCGTCATCCAGTAACTCCATGGGGTAAACCAACTAAAGGTGCGAAAACTCGTCGTAAAAAAGCTAGCGATAAGCTAATAATTTCAAGAAGAAAAGGAAAGTAAGATGGCTAGATCACTAAAAAAAGGTCCTTTTGTTGATGATCATGTAATGAAAAAAGTCATCGCTGCTAAAAAGGCTAATGATAATAAACCAATTAAAACTTGGTCAAGAAGAAGCACAATTACTCCTGATATGATAGGACTTACATTTAATGTTCATAATGGTAAAAGCTTCATTCCGGTTTATATTACTGAAAATCACATCGGTTATAAACTTGGTGAATTTGCTCCAACACGCACATTCAAAGGGCATAAAGGCTCTGTGCAAAAGAAAATTGGTAAGTAAGGGATAAGATATGAGTAAAGCATTAATTAAATTCATAAGATTATCTCCAACTAAAGCAAGATTGATTGCTAGAGAAGTTCAGGGGATGAATGCAGAATTAGCTATGGCTAGTTTAAAATTTATGCCAAATAAAGGTGCAAAATACATCGCAAATGCAATTTCAAGTGCAGTAGCAAATGGTGGCTTTGAAGCAAACGAAGTGGTTGTAAAAAGTTGTCGTGTTGACGCAGCTGCGGTATTAAAAAGATTTAGACCAAGAGCTAGAGGAAGTGCAAGTCGTATTAGAAAACCAACTTCACATATTTTAGTAGAAGTGGCAAAAGCAGAAGTGAAAGCTGAAGAGAAAAAAACAGTAGCTAAAAAAGCTCCAGCAGCTAAAAAGACTACTACAACAAAAGCTCCAGCTAAAAAAACAACAAGCACTAAAAAAGCAACAGCGAAAAAGGAAAGCTAATGGGACAAAAAGTTAATCCAATTGGTCTAAGACTAGGAATCAATAGAAATTGGGAATCAAGATGGTTTCCGACTAAAGCAAATTTAGTAGAAAATATCGGTGAAGATTACAAAATCAGAGCTTTCTTAAAAAGAAAACTTTATTACGCAGGAATCAGTCAAATTTTAGTAGAAAGAACTGCTAAAAAACTTCGCGTTACTGTAGTTGCCGCAAGACCAGGTATCATCATCGGTAAAAAAGGTAGTGATGTTGATAATTTAAGAAAAGAATTGCAAGATTTAATCGGTAAAGATGTAAATATCAATATCAAAGAAGAAAGAAAAGCAGGAGCTTCAGCTCAACTTGCTGCTGAAAGTGTTGCAACTCAACTTGAAAAAAGAATTGCTTTTAGAAGAGCGATGAAAAAAGTAATTCAAGGTGCGCAAAAAGCAGGTGCTAAAGGGATTAAAGTTTCAGTTTCTGGTCGTTTAGGCGGTGCTGAAATGGCAAGAACAGAATGGTATCTTGAAGGACGCGTTCCACTTCATACTTTAAGAGCAAAAATTGATTATGGTTTTGCAGAAGCTAGAACTACTTATGGAAACATAGGGGTTAAAGTATGGATCTTTAAAGGTGAAGTATTGCACAAAGGTATGCAACCTGAAAAAACTGAAGAAAGTGCTCCAGCTAAAAAGCCAAGACGCACAAGAAGGGGTAAATAATCATGTTAATGCCAAAAAGAACTAAATATCGCAAAATGATGAAAGGGCGTAACAGAGGTTATGCTAATCGTGGAACAGAATTTACTTTTGGTGAATTTGCATTAAAAGCAACTGAAGCAGGACGCATTAACTCACGCCAAATCGAAGCAGCGCGTATCGCTTTAACTCGTTTTGTTAAAAGACAAGGAAAAACTTGGATTAGAGTTTTCCCAGATAAGCCTTTGACAAAAAAACCTTTAGAAACTCGTATGGGTAAAGGTAAAGGTGCTGTTGAAGAATGGGTAATGAATATCAAGCCAGGTCGTATTATTTATGAAATGGCAGGAGTAAGCGAAGAAATGGCAAGAGAAGCATTGACTTTAGCTATGCATAAACTTCCATTTAAAACTAAGTTTGTTACAAGAGAGAGCCAAAATGAAATATACTGAGATTAAAGATAAAACAGCAGCTGAGCTTGCAACAATGCTAAAAGAAAAAAAGGTGCTTTTATTCACTTTAAAACAAAAGCTAAAAACAATGCAACTTACTAATCCAAAAGAGATTAGCCAAGTAAAAAAAGACATTGCTAGAATAAATACAGCAATTAACGCTTTAAGATAAGGATAGAAAATGGCATTTAAAAGAGAAATTCAAGGCGTTGTTGTTAAAATCGCTGGTGAAAAAACCGCAAGTGTTTTGGTTGAAAGAAAAGTGGTTCATCCAAGATATAGAAAAATTGTTAAACGCTTTAAAAAATATCTAATTCATGATGAGAGAAATGAAGTTAAAGTGGGTGATACTGTTGTTGCAGTAGAATGCAGACCACTTTCAAAAAGAAAATCATTTCGCTTAAAATCTGTATTAGCTACAGGAGTTGAGTAATGATTCAAAGTTTTACAAGACTTGCAGTTGCTGATAATAGCGGTGCAAAAGAATTAATGTGTATCAAGGTTTTAGGGGGTAGCAAAAGAAGATACGCTACCGTAGGTGATGTAATCGTTGCATCTGTTAAAAAAGCTTTACCAAATGGAAAAGTTAAAAAAGGTCAAGTGGTAAAAGCGGTTATCGTTAGAACTAAAAAAGAAATTCATAGAGATAATGGTTCTTTGATTCGTTTTGATGAAAATGCTGCGGTTATTCTTGACAACAAAAGAGAGCCTATCGGAACTCGTATCTTTGGGCCAGTGGGCAGAGAAGTTAGATATGGTGGCTTTATGAAAATCGTTTCACTAGCACCGGAGGTATTATAATGGCGGTTAAATTAAAAATCAAAAAAGGTGATAGCGTTAAGGTTATCACAGGCGATGATAAAGGTAAAACAGGTAAAGTTTTAGCGGTATATCCAAAAACACTTAAAGTGGTAGTTGAAGGATGTAAAATCGCTAAAAAAGCTATTAAGCCGAGTGAGAAAAATCCAAATGGTGGTTTTATCAATAAAGAAATGCCAATGGATATTTCCAATGTGGCAAAAGTTCAGGAGTAAGCGATGATGAGATTAAAAGAAAAATATAATCAAAGCATTAAACCTGCATTGGTTAAAGAATTTGATATTAAAAATCCTATGCTTATCCCTGTGATCGAAAAAGTAGTTATCAGCGTAGGTGCTGGTGAGTTGGCTAAAGATCAAAAAGTATTGCAAAATGTTGCAGATACTATTTCTTTAATTGCAGGACAAAAGGCTGTGATTACTAAAGCTAAAAAATCAGTTGCAGGATTTAAAGTTCGCGAAGGTTTTCCTGTGGGTGTAATGGTAACTTTAAGAAAAGAAAATATGTATGCTTTTCTTGATAAATTAATTTCTATTGCTTTGCCAAGGGTGAAAGACTTTAGAGGTTTAAGTAGAGATGGTTTTGATGGACGCGGAAACTATAACTTCGGTCTTGATGAGCAGTTGATGTTCCCAGAAGTGGAGTATGATAAAATTTTAAGAACTCATGGTATGAACATTTCTATAGTTACAACAGCACAAAATGACAAACAGGCACAAAAGTTATTAGAACTTATCGGTGTGCCATTTACAAAAGGAAAGTAAGATGGCTAAAAAATCAATGATTGCAAAAGCGGCACGCAAGCCTAAATTTAAAGTTAGAGCTTATACAAGATGCCAAATTTGTGGGCGTCCGCATTCGGTTTATAGAGATTTTGGAATTTGCAGAGTTTGCTTAAGAAAAATGGGCAACGAAGGTTTGATTCCAGGTCTTAAGAAAGCAAGTTGGTAAGGATAAAATATGATAAATGATATTATTTCAGATTCACTCACTCGTATCAGAAATGCAGGAATGAGAAAGCTTGAAACAACCAAGCTTTTACATTCTAAAGTTGTAGAAGCTTTAGTTGGAATTTTTCAAGCTAAGGGCTATATTGAGAGTTTTAATGTTATTGAAGAAGATAAAAAGAAATTTATCAATGTAGTTTTAAAATACGATGAAAAAGGTAAGAGTGTTATCAATGAGCTTAAAAGAATTTCTAAGCCTGGTCGTCGTGTTTATAAAGGTAAAGATGAAATCAAGCGTTTTAAAAATGGTTATGGTACTATCGTAGTTAGCACAAGTCATGGCGTTTTAGCTAATGATGAAGCTTATAAAGCAGGTGTTGGCGGCGAAATTTTATGTACCATTTGGTAAAAAATCTGCTTTTTATGGCATTGGGTATCCATTCTTTTAAAAAAGTAGAAATATCCTAGACAAATAAAAAGGAAAAATATGTCTCGTATAGGTAAACAACCGATTGCTATTCCAGCAGGAGTAGAAGTAAAATTAGAAGGAAATTTGCTTAAATTTAAAAAAGGAAATTTAGCAAAAGAACTTGATACTAAAGCAAATGTAAATGTTGAGATTAAAGATAATAATATTCTTTTTTCTCCAAAAGGTGAAGACAGACAAAGTAGAGCTTATTGGGGAACTTACAGAGCTTTAGCTTACAATATCGTTGTAGGTTTAACTCAAGGTTTTTCAAAAACTCTTGAAATCAATGGAGTTGGTTATAAAGCAGCTTTAAAAGGTAAAGTTTTAGAACTAAGCCTTGGTTTTTCTCATCCTATTAATTATGATATTCCAGAAGGAATTGAAATTGTAGTGGATAAAAATACTATTGCAGTTAAAGGAAGTGATAAACAAGTTGTAGGTCAAGTTGCTGCTCAAATTCGTGAATTTAGACCACCAGAGCCATATAAAGGAAAAGGCGTTAAGTATTCTGATGAACGCATTATCCGCAAAGCTGGTAAGACATCTAAGAAGTAAGGGTAGAATATGAGAGCAAATGTATTAAAAAGAAAACTAACTTTAAGAATCAAAAGAAAAAAAAGAATTAGAGCGAAAATTTCAGGTTGTGAAAATTTTCCAAGAATTTCTGTATTTAAATCAAACAGAACTCTATATATCCAAGCGATTGATGATGTAAAAGCTGTAACTTTAGCAGCAGTTGATGGACGCAAACTTGGCGTTAAAGCAAATAAAGAAGGTGCTAAAAAAATCGCTGCTGAATTTGCTAAAACTTTAAAAGCTAAAAAGATAGAACAAGCTGTTTTTGATAGAAATGGTTATGTATATCATGGTGTTATCGCAGCATTGGCTGAATCTTTAAGAGAAAATGGCATTAGGCTATAAGGGGTAAATCGATGGAAAAATATAATAGAGAAGAATTTGAAGAAGTAATCGTCGATATCGGCAGAGTTACTAAGGTTGTTAAAGGTGGTAGAAGATTTAGATTTACTGCTTTAGTTATCGTTGGAAACCGCAAAGGTTTAGTAGGTGTTGGTTATGGTAAGGCTAAGGAAGTTCCAGATGCCATCCGTAAAGCTGTTGACGATGCGTTTAAAAATATCGTTGAAGTTAAAACTAAAGGCTCAACTATCGCTCACGATGTAGAGGTAAAATATAACGCAAGTAGAATTTTACTTAAACCAGCTAGTGAAGGTACAGGAGTTATTGCAGGTGGTTCTACACGCCCTATCGTGGAACTTGCAGGTATTAAAGACATCTTAACCAAGTCTTTGGGTTCAAATAATTCAGCTAATGTGGTTCGTGCTACAATCAAAGCTTTAACAATGTTAAAAGGATAAGAAGATGAATTTAACAAAAGCAGCGGGTTCAACGCATAAAACTAAAAGAATTGGCCGTGGTCAAGGTTCTGGCATGGGTAAGACTGCTACTAAAGGGGGTAAAGGTCAAACTGCTAGAAAAGGTTATAATGAAAAAAGAGGTTTTGAAGGGGGTCAACAACCACTTCAAAGAAGACTACCAAAAGTAGGTTTTACTTCTAAAATTCAAAAACCTTATGTGATCAATGTTGAAAAAATCACAGCTGTAAAAGAGCTTAGTGAAATTACATTTGAGAGCATTAAAAGTGTTCACAAAATTTCAAAATCTGTGAATAAAATCAAATTAATTGGTGCAAGTGCAAAAGACTTAGTATCAAAAATCAAAGACGAGAATATTAGCGTCACCGGATCAAAATAATGAATAGAGCATTGACGAATAAGATTTTAATCACCTTAGCATTTTTATTTGCTTATAGGGTTCTGGCTTATGTGCCAGTTCCTGGCGTCAATGCTGATGTGATTGCGGAATTTTTTAATAACAATCAAAACAATGCTTTGGGTTTATTTAATGTTTTTAGTGGTGGAGCGGCTGAACGCTTTTCTATCATTTCTTTAGGTATTATGCCTTATATCACTGCTTCTATTATTATGGAGCTTCTTGCAGCAACTTTTCCAAATATTGGTAAGATGAAAAAAGAGCGTGATAGTATGCAAAAATATATGCAAATTATCCGTTATGCGACTATTGTGATTACTTTGGTTCAAAGTATAGGCGTTGCTATAGGTTTGCAAAGCTTGCACGGTCGTGGTGGTGCAGGGGCTATAATGGTGGAAGATTTAAATATGTTTATCGCACTTTGTGCTATTTCTATGCTTGCTGGAACTATGCTTTTAATGTGGCTTGGCGAACAAATCACACAAAGAGGTATAGGAAATGGTATTTCTTTAATCATTTTTGCAGGTATTGTTTCAGGTATTCCAAGAGCGATTTCAGGAACTGTAGGACAAATCAATTCAGGCGAGATGAATTTCTTAACCGCTTTTGCAATTTTTGCTTTGATTTTAATCACCATAGGGGTGATTATTTATATAGAACTTGGAGAAAGAAGAATTCCTATTTCTTATTCTCGTAAAGTT
Organism: Campylobacter sp. CFSAN093227; assembly: GCF_012897855.1. Classification (NCBI taxonomy): domain Bacteria; kingdom Pseudomonadati; phylum Campylobacterota; class Epsilonproteobacteria; order Campylobacterales; family Campylobacteraceae; genus Campylobacter; species Campylobacter sp. CFSAN093227. The sequence continues at coordinate 1,793,927 of NZ_CP040610.1, read as the reverse complement.
GTAATGCAAAATCAAAACAAACGCATTATGAATTATATTCCTATTAAACTCAATCTTAGTGGGGTTATTCCACCGATTTTTGCTAGTGCGATTTTGATGTTTCCAACAACAATTTTACAAACTAGTACAAATCCTTATCTACAAGCCATTAATGACTTTTTAAATCCAAATGGTTATTTGTTTCATGTTCTAACTTTCTTGTTTGTAATTTTCTTTGCTTATTTTTATGCTTCTATCGTATTTAACGCTAAAGACATAGCAGAAAATTTGAAAAAACAAGGCGGTTTTATCCCTGGAATTCGTCCAGGTGAAGGAACTTCAAGTTATCTTAACGAAGTGGCTTCTCGTTTAACTTTATCAGGTTCTATTTATTTAGGGCTTGTTGCAACCTTACCTTGGGTTTTGGTGAAATTTATGGGTGTACCTTTTCATTTTGGCGGTACTTCTGTACTTATTGTAGTTCAAGTAGCACTTGATACGATGAGAAAAATTGAAGCTCAAATTTATATGAGTAAATACCAAACTTTAAGTGCGGTAGGTTTGTAATTTAAAATTATCCAAGCAGGAAATTTTTCCTGCTTGGATAATTTATTTTTCATGAAAAATTAAATTTTTATCAAAAGTAAAATCATTGTAATGAATATTTAAAACTTCATTATTGAGTAAAACGACAGCATATTCTGGATTTCTAAATTCTAATAATATTTCATTGCTATTTAAATTAAATTTAACCTGATGGTTGATACCTTTAAGAGAAGAAAAGGAAATATCTTTCCATCTTCCACAAAGAGTGCTATGATAATGCCCAAAAAATAAGTGTTTTATATTTTTATATGAGTTAAATAGCTTATAAAGTTCTAAAGAGTGTTTTTCATCAAGTCCTATAAAATCCATAGCTCTAAGGCCAGTTTTAAAAGGAGCATGATGTAAGCAAATAAATATATTTTTGTTTTGGTTTCTCTCTAAGGCATTTTTTAGCCAAATTTGGCGTTTTTGACAATACTCACCTCCGTGACTTTTAAGTTTTATAGTGTCTAGTACTAAAAAAACATTATTGTCATTACATTGTATTTCATATTGTATAAAACCATTTTCATCTTGCTTTAAATTATCAAAAATCTCTAATGCATTAGCTCTGTCATCATGATTGCCTAAGATCAAATAATAAGGCATATTAAGTTTGGTTAAATCTTGTTTTAAAAGAGTGTAAGATTCTAAACTCCCCTTGTGAGTTAAATCTCCTGTTATAAATACAAAATCAGCATCGCTATGATTTTTATTGATATCTTCTATAGCTAAACGCATCATAGCTGATGGTTCTCTTGAGTAAATGGCTTCTTTTTTATCGCCATAGTGTATATCAGTTAAATGGATGAATTTCATAAAAACTCCTTATAGCATTTTTTAATTGAGCATGATTATTGACTAAGATATTAGCTTTTTCAAGCATGATTTTATCTTGCCAACCCCATAGCACTCCTATAGAATAAACATTAGCTTCTAGTGCAGCTTCTATATCGCTAATACAATCACCTATCATGATAGAGTGATTTTGTTTAAATTTTTTGAGCGTCTGTGCTTTTGGTATCGAGCTTGTACAATGAAGATTGGTAAAATATTTCAAAACTTGTTCTTTTTCAAGGAGAATTCGAACTAAATTTTCATTACTAGCGCTTAATATGGAAAGTTTAAAATCTAAACTCAAATCCTTTAATAATTCTTTTGTTTTATCAAAAAAGACTAAAGTATGGATGTGTTCTAAAAAATACTCATCCGCTATTTTTTCAAATTCTAAAGGATTAAAACCTAGAATTCTCCCAATTTCTTTGTGAGCAACAGGATTTAATTTTGCATAAGGTTTTTGAGGAAATACTCCTTTAAAACCCAATTTCTTTGCACTAAATTGACAAGCTTGCTCCCAAAGTTTTAAACTATCAACCAAAACACCATCAAAATCAAAAAATATCATCTTATACCCTTTTAAGGTAATAAAGCATTGATTTCTTCTTGGGCTTGTTTTGCAATCTCTTCATAATTTGTACTTGTTCCCATAAGGAGTTTTTCAGCATAATTCCATAAAGTATTTGTAGCTTTTAGAGCATTATCTCCTGGAAATGAAGGCCAATTTCCCATGAGTTCTATTTGAGAAGGAGCAATGGTATAATTTGGATTTTTATTATAAAAATCTTTTAATTTTGCATTGGCCAATAAATTGCTAGTCATATAGCCTGTATATTGAGGTACATAAGCGTTGGCTTTCCCTGTTACAAAATGAATATATTTTAAAGCTGCCTCTTTATTTTTATCATTAGTTAGCATAACTACGGATCCACCTACGGGTAATTCTCCTCCTGATTGAACACCTGGAAATTTAGAAAGTTTTAGAGGAAAGTTAATGCTTTTTTCTGTTTGAGTTAGAGCTGCTGAGGTTTGTATAAGTATGCCTAAATTTCCCGCATAAAATGAGCTTATAGCTTCAGAGCGTTTTATAGCTGGCATTTTTGCTAAAGTGTGAAAATCACTTAAAAGTTTAAAAGTTTCTTGCCATGCTTTATTGTTAAAATCTACTTTGCCTTTTTCATTAATGAGTTTTCCGCCTCTTTCAAGACTTAAAGCTAATATAAGCCAAGTATCTGTTTCTCCAAAATACACCCCGCTTTTTCCATTTTAATGAGTTGATTTTTTGAGCTAAATCAAAAAGTTCATCCCATGTTTTAGGAAGTTCTTTATTCCATCCTGCTTGTTTGACTAAATCCATATTATAATATACAACAGGTAAAGAGCTTGCAAAAGGAATAGCATATATTTTGTTTTCTAAAGTGGTTGCTTTAAAAGCATTATCATTAAAGCCTAATTCTTTTTTATTGATAAGATTTTGTGTTAAATCTTTAGGAATATTTTTATTTACCAATGTAGGTAAATGGCTATAGCTGTTAAAGCTTACATCAGGGAGTTTGTTGATCATTTTTTCTCTTAAAAGTCTAGCACTTTGTTCTTCATAGTTTTGTGCGGGTGCTAAAAATCTTATTTCTATGTCTGGATTTTGTTTTTCAAAATCTTCTTTAAGTTTTTCGTGCAAATCTTTAAACCAAGGATAAGCGTAAGAAACAACAAGTTCTGTTTTTGCTTGGGCTAAATTTAAAGCTCCAAAAAGAGCTAAGGTGAAAAATATTTTTTTCATTTTAAATCCTTTAAAATTGTTAAAACTTATTAGAATAATGTAATTCTAATAAGTTTTAACAAGCTATTTTATGCCTGTATTGGCAATACCTTGTATAAATCTTTTTTGTGCAAGTAAAAAACCTATTAGAGGGGCTACTACTATTGTTGAGGCGGCCATTAAGGTTCCATAATCCGTACCTGCTTCATTGTTTTTAAAAGAAATTACTCCAAGGGTTGGAGTGAAATATTGTGGGGAACTTACAGCAATTAAAGGCCAAAAATAATCATTCCAATGAGCAACTATGGAAAAAATTCCAAAAGAAATCAAAGCAGGGGTGGTTAGTGGCAATATAATTTTGCAAAGTATGCTAAATTCATTTAAACCATCCATTCTTGCTGCATAAATTATATCATTGGGAATACAATTGATAAATTACCTAATTAAAAAAATCCCAAAGACTGAAATGCTAAAAGGCAAAATAAGAGCTAGATATGAATCTAAAACTCCAAAATAATACATTAAAATATACCAAGGAACGCAAATAGCTTGAGTTGGAATAAGCAAAGAGCACACTATAATAACAAGCAAAAACTTTTGTCCTTTAAATTTGTATTTGGATAGAGCATAAGCACAAGGATAAGCGATTATAATTTGTATTAATAAAATGGCAAAACATACAAAAAATCCATTAAAAAGGAAGTGCAACAAGTCATTTTCCTTAAAAGCTTTTGTGTAGTTTTCAATTAGGGTAAAATTTTGTGGAAAAAATGAAAAGCATTGGAAAAAATTTCATTTTCAGGTTTAAAACTAGTTATAACCATCCATACAAAAGGAAAAATAAAAAATAATGACAATATACCCAAAATAAGATGGCGCAAAATTCTAAACATAAATCAATCCTTTTTATCCAAAAATTTAATTTTAAGAAGAGTTAAAATCAAAATAAATAATAAAAATATTACAGAAATAGCTGAGGCATAATTTGTTCTAAAAAACATAAAAGCTTCTTGATAAATAGTAAATAATAAAACCTCGCTAGAATGATTTGGCCCTCCATTTGTTAGAACCTGAACGGTATCAAAAACTTGAAAAGCTTTTATAGAACTTATAATTAAAACAAAAAATAAAATAGGTAAAAGCAAGGGTAGGGTGATTTTAAATAAAATTTGAGTTTTGTTTAATCCATCGAGTTTTGCTGCTTCATATACCGAAGTAGGTATGCTCATTAATCCAGCTGTAAATAAGATCATATTATAGCCCAGTTGTTGCCATACTCCAATCCCAGCAAGAGTATATAAAACTGTGTCTTTATTTGAAAGCCAATTGATTGCATTAACCCCAAATAAAGCAAGAATTTTATTAAAAATTCCTATATCCGGATGTAAAATATATTCCCAAACCATGCTCATGGCTATCAAGGTTGCCATAACAGGTAGAAAAAAGACAGCTCTATAAAATGATTTTGCACTATTTTTAGATTCTATAAGCAAGGCTAAAGCCAAACCTCCCAAAACGCTTAAAGGTAGAACAATAAGGGCGTAAATTAAAGTATTTTTTACTGAAGCGAAAAAAACAGGATCTTTTAGTAAGGCTTTATAATTAATCAATCCTACAAAATGAAAATCGCCGTTTCCAAGCTGATAGTCACTAAAACTTAAAATAATTACCCATATAATAGGTAAAATCAAAAATAAAAGCATTAATAAAACAGCAGGAGAAATAAAACAAAAAGTCGCAAGTGAATTTTTCATGCTGCAAAACTCAAATTATAAAGTTTAATATCCATTCTTTTACCTTCTTCATCAAAGATAAAGGCTTTTGAATAATCAAGGTTAATTCCTACAACAGAGTCTAGTTGAAGCTTTTTACCTTCTTGTGTATTTAAACTTAAAATAAAATTATTATCATTTTTTAAGAGTTTGGTATAAATTAAATATTCATTTCCCATATTTTCAATATTATAAATTTTGGCCTTAATTTGTGAATGCGGATCTATAAAACAATTTTCTGCTCTTATGGCTAGACTTTTTTATGTTTAGATAAGTTTTTATTGATTAAAGCAAAACCATAGCTTTTTAATTCAACGCATAAGGTATTGATTGTAGGTGTTCCTATAAATTGAGCAACTTTTAAATGGTTGGGGTTGTTATACATTTCATCAGGGCTTGCAACTTGCAAAAGCTCACCATCAACCAAAAAAGCTATTCTGTCGCTCATAGTCATAGCTTCGCTTTGATCGTGCGTGACATATATAAAGGTCTTATTTAATTCTCTATGCATAGCACTTAATTCAGCTCTTGTGTGAATGCGTAATTTAGCATCCAAATTCGATAAAGGTTCATCCATTAAAAATATATTAGGTTCTCTTATAATAGCCCTACCTAGAGCGACTCTTTGACATTGTCCTCCAGAGAGTTGTTTGGGTTTTTTATCTAAAAGGTGTGTAATTTTAAGTTTTGTTGCTACTTGTTCAATTTTTTCTTCCAAATGAGTTTTAAACTCTTTATAGGACTTAATATAAAAAGAAGCCAGAGGAAGCTTATGGATAAATTTAGCTCTTGCTTTAATAGGCATAGCAAGATTTTCTCTCACGCTTAAGTGAGGATATAAGGCATAGCTTTGAAAAACCATAGCAAAATTTCTATCTCTTGGATTTTGTTTGCTTATATCTTGATTGTTAAGGTTTAAAATTTCACCTTGACTTGGCTCTTCAAGGCCGGCTATAATTCTCAGAAGAGTTGATTTGCCACTTCCGCTTTCTCCAACTAAGGTTAAAAATTCACCCTCTTTAATTTCAAGATTGATGTTTTTTAAAATTTCACTGTTCCCAAATTTCTTATTTAAATTGTTAATTTTTAACATATCCAAGCTCTATATTTTGGAAAATTTTTAAAATTAAATCAAATATTGGAAACTTTTTAGAAACAGATGCAATGCTTGAAGATTAATTTATCCTAGGTTTTTGCTTTAAAAATAAAAACACAATGCACACTATAAAAATTACTATTGACCATATTAAAAAAGCATCTACAAGACCCATTTGTCTAACGATAGGTTGAGAGATAATAGGACTTAAAAATTGTCCTAAAAATATACAACTTGCTAAAATTCCATAAGCCCTAGAGCGAGCATTTTCAGGACAGATTGAAAAAAGATAAGCCGTATTATTTACAAGCATAATACCTCCACCCATTCCAAGCAAAGCTAAGGCGATTAAAACTGTGAAAAAGCTATCTACTAAAAAAAGCAGCAAAAAAGAACAAGATACGATAAAAAGAGTTAAAACATAGATAGTTTTAATACTTAAGAATTTTATAATATATCTATAGCTTAGAGAGAAAAAACCATAACATAGTGCAGATACAGACATCGAAATACCTATATATTTAGGATCCAATCCCAAATGTTCTTCTATATAGTAAGGAAGTTGAGTTGGCGAAATATAATAAACTACCATGATAAAAAAACCTATAAAATAGATAGGGAAAAATTGCCAATAATTTGTTTTTGTTTCTATTTTTGTATGATTATAGAATTTAAATTTTCTAGGTTCAAAAAGATAAATGATAGCCATTAAGGTAATTAAAATTCCAAGTCCATATACCAAAAAAGGATAACGCCAAGAATAACTTGAAACAAATCCCGCAATAGAAATAAAAACAGCACCCCCTACCGCACAAAAAAATCCTTGAAGACTTAAAGCATTTTCTCTGCGATTAAAGCCACCACGACTATAATAATCCCCAAGCAAAGCCGAAGCGCCTGTCATTATAAAAGCAGTTGCCATACCAAAAATAGCTCTTGAAGTCAGTATAGCATAAATATCATTTAAGAAAAAGCCACTTACTCCAGAAATAGTCCAAACCACCATAGCTGGAAGAATGAATTTTAATTTGCCAAATTTATCCATTAAAATACCAGCAAATGGAGATAAAATGACAACAAAAATAGCAGGGATGGTTAAAACTAAGCGAACAAGTATATCAAGATGAGCTAATGTGAAACTTGAAGCAAGAGTAGCGCCACTTTGGGTTAAAAGTTCTTCAAAATGTCTGTTGATAGCAGGTAGAGCAGATGAAATGACCACACTTCCTAGCATAGTCATAGCAGCCATAGAAAACACAGCTGCTTTAAATCCGGACTTTTCAGTAATTTGAATTATTTTTTTATCCATTTTTGTGTCATTTGGATGAAATTTATAAGTTTTGTCATTCATAATTTTTACCTTTTTTATTTTATTATACTCCAAAAATTATGGTTTGTATTTAAAATTACTTAAAATTATATTTTATTTATTTTGTTATGATAGTTTTGTTTTTAAAATATTTTAGCTTGATTAAAATATATTTTATAAGTAGAATTTTAAATATTTTTAGCTAAATTCAGCTTTTTATTTAACAAGGGTGCAAAATGAAGAAAAATTTAATCATAGTAGAATCTCCTGCAAAAGCTAAAACCATAGGAAATTTTTTGGGAAAAGATTATGAAGTTATCGCTTCTAAAGGACATATTAGAGATTTGCCTAAATCAAGCTTTGGGATTAAAATAGAAGATGATGAATTTATCCCTGAGTATAGAATCACAAGTGATCATAGCGCCTTAGTTAAAGAACTTAAAAGCAAAGCCAAAGATGCCAAAGAAGTCTATCTTGCAACGGATGAAGATAGAGAAGGAGAGGCTATAGCCTATCATATTGCAAAAGCTATAGGAAAAGATGAAAACACCTTACCACGCATTGTTTTTCATGAAATCACTAAAAGCGCTATAGAAAATGCTTTAAAAAATCCAAGAAAATTAAACATGCACTCTGTAAATGCTCAGCAAACCAGACGTCTTTTAGATCGCATTGTAGGGTATAAGCTCAGCCCTTTATTAGGACAAAAAATTCAAAGAGGACTTAGTGCTGGGCGTGTTCAAAGTGCGGCTTTAAAGATCATAGTCGATCGTGAAAAAGAAATTCGTGCCTTTGTACCCCTAGAATACTTTAGTATTGATATGATTTTTCAAAAAGATTTAGATGCAGAACTAGTTGAGTTTGATAAAGCCAAGATAGAAAAACTTACCATTACCAACAAAGATCGTGCTAAACTTATACTAGAAGCTTGTAAAAATGAAGTTTATAGTATAAGTGACATTGAAAGCAAAGAAAGAAAAATCGCTCCGCCGCCTCCTTTTATGACTTCAACTTTACAACAAAGTGCCAGCAATCGCCTTGGTTTTAACCCTAAAAAAACCATGATGATAGCTCAAAAGCTCTATGAAGGAGTAAATACCCATGAAGGCGTGATGGGGGTTATTACTTATATGAGAACCGATAGTTTAAATTTAGCCAAAGAAGCAGTAGAAAATGCAAGAAAATTCATACAAGCAAATTTTGGCAAAGACTATCTTCCAAGCAAAGCAAATGTATATACTACAAAGACTAAAGGCGCTCAAGAAGCTCATGAAGCTATACGCCCTACAAATTTAAGTTTTACTCCAGAAATTTCGGCTAAATTTTTAGACAAAGATGAGTTAAAACTTTACACACTTATTTACAATCGCTTTTTAGCCTGTCAGATGAGTCCTGCTATCTCTCAAACTCAAAATGTATTTGTAAAAAATGATAGAGCAGTTTTTAAAATAAGCGGTAGAAAAATCCTTTTTGATGGATATTATAAAGTTTATGGTGATATGGATAAGGATAAAATTTTGCCAAATTTTAAAATAGGCCAAAATTTAAAAGTGCAAAATTTAGAAATGAACTCACATTTTACCGAACCACCTTCAAGGTATTCAGAAGCAGGACTTGTAAAAAAACTTGAAAGTTTAGGCATAGGTCGCCCTTCTACTTATGCACCAACCATTTCTATACTTACAAGCCGTGATTATGTAACAATAGATAAAAAACAACTCATTCCTAGCGATGTTGCTTTTAATGTAACCGAAGTGCTTGAGAAAAATTTTAGCGATATAGTAGATAGTAAATTTACTTCAAACCTTGAAAATACCCTAGATGAAATCGCAGAAGATAAGGCAGATTGGCAAGAAACTTTAAAAGAATTTTACTATCCTTTTATGAGAAAAATCGAAGAAGGAAAAACAAAAATAGCTAGTCAAAAAACTGTCACAAAACTAGGCGAAAGTTGTCCTGATTGTGGCGGAGAGCTTGCTATTAGAAAAGGGCGTTTTGGAGAATTTGTAGCGTGTTTAAATTTCCCAAAATGCAAGTATTCAAGAAATTTAAAAAGTGAAAGCAAAAACGAAAGCGAAAATACAGCCGCAAAAGCTAAAGCTAATGGTACAGGCATTACTTGTCCAAGTTGTCAAAAAGGTGAAATCGTAGAACGCTTTTCAAAACGTGGTAAATTTTATGGCTGTAGTGCTTATCCAAAATGCAATTTTATAAGCAAATACAAACCAAGTGAAGAAAAATGCGAAGAGTGTGGCGAAACTTTAGTGATAAAAGAGCTTAAAAAAGGTACATTCTTAGAATGTTTAAAGTGTAAAATCAAAAAAGAAATGAAGGATTAGAATGCAAATCATGCTTTGTGCTATTTCAAATATAGCGAGTGGAAATTGTTCAGAAGACTGTAAATACTGCACCCAAAGCGCTCATGTAAAAACAGATATTCAAAAATATCGTCGTAAAGAACTTTCACAAATCGTTTTAGAAGCAAAAATGGCAAAGAAAAATGAAGCCTTGGGTTTTTGTTTGGTTACAGCAGGACTTGGGCTTGATGATGAAAAGCTTGAGTATGTTTGCGAAGCTGCTAAGGCTGTGCAAAAAGAAGTGCCTAATTTGCTTTTAATTGCCTGTAATGGTATGGCAAGCGTGGAACAACTCAAAGAACTTAAAAAAGCAGGAATTTTTTCTTATAATCACAATCTTGAAAGTTCTAAGGAATTTTTTCCACAAATTTGCACCACGCATACTTGGGAAAGTAGATTTCAAACCAATTTAAACGCTAAAGAAGCAGGGCTTATGCTTTGTTGTGGTGGAATCTATGGTATGGGTGAGAGTGAAGAAGATAGGCTAAGTTTTAGAAAATCTTTGCAAGAATTACAACCTTTTTCAACGCCTATTAATTTTTTTATAGCAAATGAAAATTTAAAACTACAAGTTCCAAGACTTAGCGCTGATGAAGCCTTAAAAATTGTTCGTGATACCAAAGAGGCTTTACCGCAAAGCGTGGTAATGGTAGCAGGTGGGCGTGAAGTGGTATTACAAGAAAGACAATATGAAATTTTTCAAGCAGGTGCTGGGGCTATTGTTATAGGGGATTATTTAACCACTAAAGGTGAAGAACCAAGTCAAGATATAATAAAATTAAAAGAAATGGGATTTACTTTTGCATCAGAGTGTCATTGATACACAGGCTTTAATTGATTTAAAAATTCTTATCGTTATAGCTTTATGCTTACTTTTTTCTCCGCATATTGCAAAAATTTTACGCTTGCCTCTTTCGGCTACTGAAATTATTTTAGGAGCGATAATAGCGCATTTTGGTTTCATAGGAAAAAGTGAAAATTTTGCACTTTTAGCCAATGTAGGTTTTTATTATCTAATGTTTATAGCGGGTATGGAGGTAAATTTAAGAGCCTTCTTTAATATGGATAAAGAAATTGCTAAAAAAAGTTTTTTTTATATTTTTTTACTTTATGCTTTATCTTCTTTTATAGTATGGATTTTTGGACTTTCTTTAGTATTTGTTATCATTATACCTGTGATGAGTGTAGGGCTTTTATCTTTACTTTTTAAGGATTTTGGAAAAGAGTGTTACTGGTTAAATATTGCTATGATAGTAGCTACTTTAGCTGAGGTGATTTCTATTGTGCTTTTGACTATAGCGGGAGCTTTTTTGCGCGAAGGAACAGGTATTATTGATGTAGCGCAAAGTATTTTATATCTTAATATCTTTTTGGGGCTTTGTTTGCTTGGATTTAAAATGCTTGGTGTGCTTTTTTGGTGGTATCCTCAGCTTAAAGTTGTGCTTATGCCATGGGAAGATAAAAATGAAAAAGATATAAGATTTTGTATGGCCATTTTTATACTGATCATTGTTGCTATGGTTATTACAAAACTTGAAATCGTTCTTGGTTCTTTTATAGCAGGTTCATTTATAGCTACTTTTTTTGATCATAAAAAAGATCTTGAGCACAAGCTTTCTACTTTTGGACACGGGTTTTTGATCCCTATTTTTTTTATCCATATAGGTTCAACCTTTGATCTTAAAATGATTTTAGATTATAAAATCGTTTTACAAGCATTTTTACTTATGTTTGTTATGGTGGGTTTAAGAATTTTATGTGCAAGTGTTTTTTTAAAAAGAATTGGTTTTAAAAATATGATTTTATTTGGTCTTAGTCATTCTATGCCTTTAACCTTGCTTATAGCAACAGCTACTCTGGGTTATTCGGGCAAGGTTATTGATGAGAAGCTTTATTCAGCGCTTATTTTAACAGCGTTATTTGAGGCTATTATTGTTATGAGTATGATTAAATTTCTTTCTAATTCTAAAAAATGAAAGTTACTTTTTTACTCAAAAAAGCAAACAAAATCTTAAAAATTTAATAATAAAAAAACTCATAATCGTCCTTTTTTGTTAGAATTAATAAAAGTAACAATAAAAGGAGCGAAAATGTCAAATTCCGTTACTATAACCGATAATAGAAATGGAAAAAGCTATGAATTTCCTATATATGATGGTACAACTGGGCCAAGCGTTGTAGATATGTCAAGTTTTTATAAACAAACAGGAATGTTTTCTTATGATGAGGGCTTAACTTCTACAGCTACTTGTAAATCAAAAATCACTTATATTGATGGAGAAAACGGAATTTTAATGCACCGTGGCTATCCTATAGAGTGGCTTGCTGAAAACAAACTTTATTTAGATGTGGTTCATCTTTTACTTTATAAAGAACTACCTGATGCTACGCGTCTTGAAGCGTTTCGTTATGAAATGAAAAAACGTTCTTTTATCCATGAAGGTATGCACCGTCTTTTTGATTCTTTCCCTGATAATGCTCATCCTATGGCAGTTTTACAAGGTGCTGTTTCATCGCTTAGTGCTTTTTATCCTGATCATTTAAACATGAATGTAAAAGAAGAATATATGGAAATGGCAGCTAGAATAGTAGCTAAAATCCCTACTATAGTGGCCACCGCTTATAGATATAAACACGGCTTTCCTATGGCTTATCCAAATTTAGATCGTGGTTTTACAGAAAATTTCTTATATATGTTAAGAACCTATCCTTACGATCATGTAGAGCTTAAACCTATAGAAGTAAAAGCACTTGATACAGTTTTTATGCTTCATGCAGATCATGAGCAAAATGCTTCAACTTCAACAGTTCGTGCTGTGGGTTCAACTCATGCTCATCCTTATGCCTGTATAGCAGCAGGTATTGGTGCGCTTTGGGGTCATGCACATGGTGGAGCTAATGAAGGTGTTATTAGAATGCTTGAGCAAATAGGTAGTGTTGATAGGGTAGATGAATTCATCAAAAGAGCTAAGGATAAAAACGATCCTTTCCGCTTGATGGGCTTTGGGCATAGGGTTTATAAAAATTTTGATCCTAGAGCAAAAGTACTGAAAAAGCTTCGTGATCAACTTATTGATGAGTTGGGTATTGATACCAATCTTATTAAAGTAGCAACGCGTATAGAAGAGATTGCTTTAAGCGATGATTATTTTGTTCAAAGAGGGTTATATCCGAATGTTGATTTTCATAGTGGACTTATTTTAAAAGCCTTAGGTATTCCAAATGAAATGTTTGCTACTTTATTTGTTATAGGGCGCACCCCAGGATGGATAGCTCAGTGGATAGAACAAAAAGAGCAAGAAAGTCTTAAAATAGTCCGTCCAAGACAACTTTATTTGGGTGAAACTAGTAAAATTTAATTAAAATTTTTGTGGAAATTAAAAATTCCACAAAATCTTCTTGTATAATTTTAAAAAATCTTATAGAAAGTTTATAATCATGCTTAATCTTGATAAATTTTTAGAAATTGCTATAAATGCTAGCAATCAAGCTTCTAAAGCTATTTTAGAAGAGAGAAAAAATTTCAAAACTTGGGAAAAAGAAGATAAAAGCCCGCTTACATCAGCAGATCTTGCTTCTAATAAAATTCTAAATGATATTTTGGGTTCTACGGATATTAAAATTCTATCAGAAGAAAAATTACTCAGCAAAGAAGAGTGTGAAGAATTAAAAACTTTTTGGCTTATCGATCCTCTTGATGGAACAAGTGGTTTTTTAAAAGGCAGTGATGAATTTTGCGTTATGATAAGTTTGGTTCATGACAATCGCCCTGTTTTATCACTCATACAAAATCCATCAAAAGGTGATATATTCTATGCTCATGCAAAAACCAAGGTTTATAAAAACGATAAACCTTTGCAAATTGACCAGCAAGAATACGAGAAAAATAAATATAAAGCCTTATTGAGTGTTAATCATCTTAGCAAAGAAGATGAAGACTTTGCAAAAGAGCATCAATTAGAAGCTATTAATATAGGCTCTGGATTGAAATTTTGTGCTATTTTAGAGGCTAGGGCAGGAGTTTATAAAAGATTTGAAAAGCTTAATATTTGGGATATTGTAGCAGGAGATTTTTTGATTAATCAAAATGGAGGATTTATGGGCGATTTTTCTAAAAAATACATTTTATATAACCCTTTAAGTTATAAATCCAATCCTTTTATTTGTGTTTCATCTAGGAATTTTTTACAAGATTTTTTATAAAATAAAGAGTATAATTTTTATATTTAAATAGTTTATAAGGATGAAGATGAGGTATTGTTTCATTTTGTTTTTAAGTTTAGTTTTAAGTTCTAATCTTTTAGCGAATAATTTTTCTCAGAAAAAGGTTATTAAAATTGAAAAAAGCGCAGATAGCTTTGAAGTAATAGATCTAAATCAAAATGTTGCAAATCCAAATTTAAATCAACAAAAAGCATTGTTTGATAGTTCTACTTTAATTGAAAAAAAATCGCAAATCACCAAAGATAAGGATATTGATTTTGCTATTGTATTAACTTCTAGGAAAAATTTTGGTTATTTTTTAGATGGTTTTAGGGTGAGTGATAAGGAATTTTCTACATTATTTGCTAAAAATTTGATTCAAAGTTTAAAGCTTAATTGGGTTAATTCTGCTGCAAATGGTATTTATCAAAGTCCTAAAACTTTGTCATATTTTAGCCCTAAGGATGCAAAACTTATAAATGTAAGTCCTTTTTTAACACAAGAAAAAGATAAGGCTAAAATGTATGCTAAATTTACAGATTATGTTGTGGTGGTAAATTTGCAAGATTTTTATGTAAATATTACAAATTATTTTATCACAACTAGTAAAGAGGGTGTGGCTAATGTTAATTTTAAAATTATTTCTACAAGCAATGGAAAAATTCTTGTAGCAAAAAATGCAGAATTAAATTTGACATTAAAAGATCAAGATGCAAAACAAAATTATCAAGATATTGTAAATCAAATGCCAAAAATGTTAGCTAGTGTTATAGATAATGAAATAAAAAAATTAAAATTAACTATCAATTAATTTAAAGATATATTGAAAAATTTTTAGATAATAATCACTTCATTTTCTAAGTTTATGCCAAATTCTTCAAAGACTTTTTTTCTAGCTAATTCGATAAGAAAAAACGCATCTTCAAAACTTGCATTTTTTTTATTGATTAAAAAATTTGCGTGTTTATCGCTTAACATAGCATCTCCTTTACTAAAGCCTTTAAGCCCTACAGCTTCGATTAAACGTCCTGCAAAGTCGTTTTTTGGATTTTTAAAGATAGAGCCAAAGCTTGCTCCACTAGGTTGGTTGCTTCTTGCATTTTTTAAAGCTTCATCTTTAAGGGTATCAAAGCCAAAATTTAGTTTAAATTCAGCCCAAAAAAAAGGCATATTTAAAGGACAAAAACGATAATCAAAATTTATATTTTCTCTTAGAATTTCGCCTTGAGAAGTAGCAATTTTGATTAAATTTTGACTGATACACTCTCCTTTAAGCCCTGCATTCATTTTCAAAAGCCCACCAAGTGTGCCAGGAATTTTGCTTAAATACTCAAAACCCTTAAGATTATTTTCTTTAGCAAAGCGATATATTTTGCTTGATTTTGTTTTGCAGCCTATGCGAAGATGTATAAAATCTTTATTTTGATCTAAAATTTGCATAAAATCAAAACCATCTCCTAAAATTCCTATATTTTTAGGTTTTGGGCTAATTAAAAGGTTATTTGCACCACCTATTAAAAAACCATCAAAATCACAAATTTGATCCAAAACTAAAACTTCAAATTCATTTCCTATACGCACAGAAGAGTATTTTTTAAAATCAATGATCATTTGATAAAAGTTGGAATTTGATTTAGTATATTCTCAGTAAAATCAATCATAGTTGTAGTCATCCAAGGCATTAAAAAGATTAAAATAACCACAACCAAGATGATTTTAGGAACAAAAGAAAGTGTCATTTCATTAATCTGTGTAGTTGCTTGAAAAATACTGATCACAAGCCCTGCAATAAGTCCTGCCAAAAGCATAGGCAAGGAAAGTAAAAGTGTGATTTTAAAGGTTTGCACTCCAAGAGCAACTAAGGTACTTTCGTCCATTTTTATCCTTTTTAAGAATTTCTAGCTTCTTCGTATTCGCTAGGGATAAGATAATCATTTACATGTATGATTTTATCATAAAATTTATAATCATATCCTAGTTTAAAAAGCGTATCTACAGCTAAAAGTTGAGTTTGATTCATGCTAATAGAGTTTTTATTGGCATATAAATTAAGATAAGTATCAAGTTTTTCTTCATCAACACGGATAAGTTTTCTTTCCATAAGCATAGGGGCTAAAATTTTACGATTTGCATCGGCAATTTTTACAGCATTGGTTAAATCTCTTTCGATCTTAATCGCATCGCTTAAAGGCAAAGAACGACGCAAAGCCATTCCACCTAAAGGCAAAGGCAAATTTTCTTTAGCAAATTCAAGCCATATATCCCAAAGTTCTGCTTCCACGCAAAGACTTTGATCAAATTCTAAAATGCTTTCATGGATCAAAACTCCTGCATCTACTTCGCCACTTAAAACTACATTTTCAATGTCTAAAAAATTCTTATAAATAATTCTTGCTTCAGGGTATTTCATACGAAAAATCAAAGCATTGGTGGTATTTGCTCCACTCAAAGCGACTTTAAAATTTCTTTTTAAATGCGTGTCTTTTTTCTTGATGAGTTTTGGCCCATAACCTTCACCAAAACTCACTGCTGTGCGTAAAAGCGCATACTCAGAAGCGATTAAAGGATAAAGCCCAAAAGAAATAGCCGTAGCATCAAATTCATTTTTCAAGGCAAATTCATTTAAAGTTTGTATATCTAAAGCTGTATTTTCATAAGCAAAATCATTCCCTATCCACCCAAATTTAATAGCCATATACATAAAAATATCATCAGCATCAGGAGAATGTGCAATAGTAATTTTTTTCATCTATGCTTCCTTGTAAATCTTTGCTTTAATTCTAGCAAAATAAATCATTATTTAATTTTATTTTGTTAGAATTCTAACTAAAAATTTAGAATTTTTAAGGAAAGTTATGGATGATAATAAAAGAAAATCTCTAGACGCTGCCCTAAAAAGTTTAGATAAAACCTTTGGAAAAGGCACTATTTTAAGACTAGGGGATAAAGAAGTTGAGCAAATCGATAGCATAGGCACAGGTTCAGTTGGGCTTGATCTTGCTTTAGGTATAGGCGGTGTTCCAAAAGGAAGAATTATAGAAATTTATGGACCTGAAAGTTCAGGTAAAACCACTCTAACTTTACATATTATCGCAGAATGCCAAAAAGCAGGTGGAGTTTGTGCTTTTATCGATGCAGAACATGCGCTTGATGTAAAATATGCTAAAAATTTGGGTGTAAATACAGATGATTTGTATGTTTCTCAGCCTGATTTTGGAGAACAAGCCTTAGAAATTGTAGAAACTATAGCAAGAAGTGGCGCAGTAGATCTTATCGTAGTAGATAGCGTTGCAGCACTTACTCCAAAAGCAGAAATTGAAGGCGATATGGGCGATCAACATGTAGGACTTCAAGCAAGACTTATGTCTCAAGCTCTAAGAAAACTTACAGGTATAGTTCATAAAATGAATACCACAGTAATTTTTATCAACCAAATTCGTATGAAAATCGGTGCTATGGGTTATGGTACTCCTGAAACCACAACAGGTGGAAATGCATTAAAATTTTATGCTTCTGTGCGTTTAGATGTTAGAAAAGTAGCAACCTTAAAACAAAACGAAGAACCTATAGGAAACCGCGTTAAAGTAAAAGTAGTTAAAAATAAAGTTGCTCCTCCATTCAGACAAGCTGAATTTGATGTGATGTTTGGAGAGGGTTTAAGTCGTGAAGGTGAATTGATCGATTATGGTGTAAAACTTGATATCGTAGATAAAAGTGGTGCGTGGTTTTCTTATAAAGATAAAAAACTTGGACAAGGTAGAGAAAATTCAAAAGCTTTCTTAAAAGAAAACCCTGAAATTGCAGATGAAATCACAAAAGCAATTCAAAATTCTATGGGAATAGAAGGTATGATCAGCGGTAGCGAAGATGACGAAGGAGAAGAATAATGTTAGCAATTGAAGATGTTAGAGCCTATGAAGT
Source organism: Campylobacter sp. CFSAN093227 (assembly GCF_012897855.1). Lineage (NCBI taxonomy): Bacteria > Pseudomonadati > Campylobacterota > Epsilonproteobacteria > Campylobacterales > Campylobacteraceae > Campylobacter > Campylobacter sp. CFSAN093227. The sequence continues at coordinate 1,776,109 of NZ_CP040610.1, read as the reverse complement.
TCTTGATAGTAGAGGAAATCCAACCGTAAAAGCCGAAGTTACGCTAAGCGATGGAAGTGTAGGTGCGGCCATAGTTCCAAGTGGTGCAAGTACAGGTTCAAAAGAAGCCTTAGAATTGCGTGATAATGATGAAAGATTTGGCGGAAAAGGCGTTTTAAAAGCTGTTGCAAATGTCAATGAGACCATTGCAGATGAAATTTTAGGACTAGATGCTTTTAATCAAACTCAACTTGATGATACTTTGCGTGAGCTTGATGGAACAAATAATTACTCAAATTTAGGTGCAAATGCGACTTTAGGCGTATCTATGGCAACAGCTCGTGCGGCTGCAGCTGCTTTGGGAATGCCTTTATATCGCTACTTAGGTGGTGCAAATGCGAGCATTTTACCCGTGCCAATGTGTAATATCATAAATGGCGGTGCTCATGCAAACAACAATGTAGATTTTCAAGAATTTATGATCATGCCTTTTGGTTTTACTAGCTTTAAAGAAGCTTTGCGTTCAGTTTGTGAAATTTATGCGATATTAAAAAAAGAACTCGCAAATTCTGGACATTCTACGGCTTTAGGTGATGAAGGCGGTTTTGCTCCAAATTTAGCTAACAACACAGAACCTATCGATCTTTTAATGACTTGTATCAAAAAAGCAGGTTATGAAAATCGTGTAAAAATTGCTCTTGATGTGGCAAGTACAGAATTTTTCAAAGATGGTAAATACCACATGGAAGGCAAGGCTTTTTCAAGCGAGGCTTTGATCGAACGCTATGTAGAACTTTGTGCAAAATATCCAATTTGCAGTATCGAAGATGGCTTAGCTGAAAATGACTTTGAAGGCTGGATCAAGCTGACTGAAAAATTAGGCAATAAAATTCAGCTTGTAGGCGATGATTTGTTTGTGACTAATGAAGATATTTTAAGAGAAGGTATCATCAAAAAAATGGCAAATGCTGTGCTTATTAAACCAAATCAAATCGGAACTATTACCCAAACTATGAGAACTGTGCGTTTAGCGCAAAGAAATAACTATAAATGTGTGATGAGTCATAGAAGCGGCGAAAGTGAAGATGCTTTTATAGCGGATTTTGCTGTGGCTTTAAATACAGGACAAATCAAAACAGGAGCCCTAGCAAGAGGTGAAAGAACCGCAAAATACAATCGCTTGCTTGAAATTGAACTTGAAAGCGATGAATACTTAGGAGAAAAGCTCTGAGCGATTTACTTAAAGAATACGACGAAAGCACAAGAAAAAAAAGTTTTTATACCCATGTTATAAAAATGATTTTTTGGGCTTTTCTTGTTGTAATTGGAGCGATTTATTTTGGCAATATGTTTTTTGGGCAGTATTCTTTAGATACTTTATTAAGCTTAGAAAATACCAAAGAAGAGCTTAATAAAAAGATTATTTTGCTCAAAGAACAAAATGCTAAAGCACAAAAAGATTATTTTGAATTAAAAGGATTATACCCAAATGAAAACTAGAATTTTGGCAATATTTTTTATTTTTACCTCTCTTTTATATGCTGATGAAAATCCTTTTAAGACAGATCAAAATATAACCTTGGTTGCTCCACCTGAATTTCAAAAAGAGGAAGTTAAATTTAATTCTAGTGCAAGAATTTTAAAAAGCATCACTTTTAATTATATCAATTTAGACGGAAGTGAAGATAAGATCGATTTAGATGTCAATAAAAGTATTGATTGGCACGATACTTATACTATATCAAGATTTAAAAGTCCTGATCCTTCAAAAGTACTCGATGTTTCAGTTACTATACCTGAAAAAAATAGCTCCAAACAAGAATCAAACTCAACAGCCAATGTTGAAATACCTTTACAGGTTGCAAAGATTTATGATTTTATTTCTTATGCGGTTTATAAAAATAAAATAAAACTTAACACTAGTGATGAAATGATTACAGATTTTTCAGTAGGAAATCCAAGTAAAATCGTTATAGATTTTAGATCTAAAATGATTAGCCCTACAAAAAACATACGCCTTAGCAATTCTATTTTTAAACGCATAGACTTTGGATCTCATAAAGGATATTATCGACTTGTAATATATCTTGATGGAACTTATAATTATAATATTCAAAAAGATGCAACTGGATATATGATTAATCTGCTTTGATGAGGTTTGTTTTTTTAATATGTTGTGCTTGTTTAGTTTTTGCTAATGAAATTTTACTTCTTAGCAAATTCGATAAGCAAGATTTTAACTCTAAAGATTTTAATGCTTATTTGATGAGCGAAAAACTTGATGGAGTGCGTGGAATTTGGGATGGGAAATATCTAAAAACTCGCCAAAATTACAAAATAAAAACTCCTGACTTTTTTACAAAAAATTTCCCTCCTTTTGCTATTGATGGTGAGCTTTGGATAGCAAGAAATAAATTTGATGAAATTTCAGCTTTAATTCGTAGTGGCGATAGTAATTTGACCTTATGGAAGGAAGTAACTTATAATATTTTTGATGTGCCAAATGCTTGCGAAGAATTTCAAATTTCTACTTGTACTCTTAAAAATCGTTTGGCTGTTTTAGAAGAGTATTTGCAAAAATATCCTAGTGCCTATATAAAAATTATTCCTCAAATTCCAGTTGAAAATCAAAATAATTTAAATCAATTTTACGAAAGCATTATAAAAAATCAAGGTGAAGGTATTGTCATACGCAAAAATTTAAGTCCTTATGAAAAAGGCAGAAGTAAAAATGCTATGAAATTAAAACCCTATGATGATGCAGAGTGTGAGTTAGTAGGATTTCGCAAGGGCAAGGGTAAATTTGAAAATCAAGTAGGTGCCTTACTTTGTAAAATGCCTAATGGACAAATCATTAAAATAGGCAGTGGTTTAAAAGATGAAGATAGAAAAAATCCTCCAAAAATTGGTAGTATTGTGACTTATAAATTTAATGGATTGACCAAAAATTCCTTACCTCGCTTTCCAGTTTTTTTAAGACTAAGAGATGAAAATCCTTGACTTTAAAATTATTTTGTGATAAAATATTTCCTTTTATTTATTCGGGGTGTAGCGCAGTCTGGTTAGCGCACTTGGTTTGGGACCAAGGGGCCGAAGGTTCGAATCCTTTCACCCCGACCATTTTTTATAAATTTATACAAAATGGTGAGTGTAGCTCAGTCGGTTAGAGCATCAGATTGTGGTCCTGAGGGTCGTGGGTTCAATTCCCATCACTCACCCCACTAGCGCTCGTAGCTCAACTGGATAGAGCGACAGACTTCGGATCTGTAGGTTATGGGTTCGATTCCTATCGGGCGCACCACCAAGATTTTATATGCGTTCATAGCTCAGCTGGATAGAGCAACGGCCTTCTAAGCCGTAGGTCAGAGGTTCGAATCCTCTTGGGCGTACCACTTTGCGGATGTGGTGAAATTGGCAGACACGCCAGACTTAGGATCTGGTGCAGCAATGCGTGAAGGTTCAAGTCCTTTCATCCGCACCACTTACTTTTATCATTTTTAAACAAGAGTTGATTTCTCATAAATTTTTATTTCATTTTAAAATTTCTTATGATTGTTAGATAAAATGCAAATTTAATTTAGATAAATTTAAAAATTATCTTGCAAAAGATTTGAAAAATAATTAAAATATACAAAATTCAATTCAAGGAGATTAAAATGAAAAATTAGGTTTAGCTTTAGCAGTTTTAGTTGCTTTAAATGTGTCAGCATTTGCAGGTGTGATCATCACTATACATGATTCTAATTTAGTTAAAGTATCAGGGGGAGATGATGCCTATGTAAAAATGGCTTTAGAAGATGCTAAAGAAGAAATGAAAAGTCAATTTAACACTGATAATTTAGAGATTTACGCTATAGAAAGCATCAAGAAAGATGATCCAGAACACTATAATGTTATTCAAAGGGGTTCTTTTAAAGTAATGAAACAAAAGATAGCAAAAGGAAAGATTGTTTATTATAATGAATTCTTAGTTGTAGATAGAAAAACAAATTGGGCTGCTGAATGGAATATTGAATGTGTTAAAGGGGATAAATATACAAAATCAAGCGATAAGGTTTCTTGTGATGGTGGAGCTGCTGATAAGTTCTATAATTTCAAATAATACTTGAAAGCTCTATATTTTAGAGCTTTCACGCCATAAAGGTTTTAACTATAAAAAACATAGTATAAAATATATCTAAATTTTAAGCTTTTTAAGTTAAAAAATTCTAGTTTTTTAAAATCGTTTTATCTTTTATATCTTTGCTGTAAAGACAAAATCAGCACTCATTAAAAATCTTTTCTTGATTAAATTTTTGTAAATTTATTTTTAGTGTTAAAAATGTGATGATATTAACTTTATAAAAGTATTATTATATATTTTTACTTAGGATAGCAATTATGAAAAAAACAATTTTAACCATTCTTTTTTTACTCACTCTTACGCAGGCTAAGGAAATACAAGTTTATGAAAGTCCTACTTGTGGCTGTTGTGATCTTTGGGCTGATTATATGAAAGCTAAGGGTTATGAGGTTAGTGTTCACAAAACCAATGATTTTCTTAAAATCAAAGAAAAAATGGGGATAAAAGATGAGTATCAAAGTTGCCATACGGGTGTGATCGAAGGCTATGCTATTGAAGGGCATGTTCCTGAAAGTGCCATAGCATGGTTGCTTGAAAACAAACCTAAAGATGTTATAGGAATTTCAGCTCCTGGCATGCCGCAAGGAAGCCCAGGAATGGAACAAGGTTATAGTGAAAAATATCCTGTAATTTTGATGAAAAAAGATGGAAGCTATGAGCTTTATGGATATTTTATAGGGGATAAAAAGCTTTAAAGTAAATTTTTAGCTTTTTACTTTTTTGATTTCTTTTTCAAGTATGCTATAAGGAGTTAAGCCTATGAATTTTTCATCCATTTTTCCTTCTTTGAAAAAACTAAGCACAGGTACTCCATATATTTCCCCAATGGCACTTGAAAGGTATTTAGCTGCTCTTTTTTCATAAAACATTGCTAAATTAGATAAACCTTTTTCATCAGCCCAAGCTTTTGCATCATTTGCATCATTTGCATCGCCTAAAACCACAAAGATATTAAAATCATAATTTTTAGCCAAATTCTGCAAAATAGGAATTTGTTCTTTACAAACTCCGCAATCTTTTGTGAAAAATACTAAGGCAAAATTTTGTGCTTTATCATTTAGTTTTAGGCTTTTTTCAAAACCATTGTAGGCAAAATTATAGGTTTTATCGCTATTTAAAGCTTTAAAATTTTCTCCACTATCACAAGCTACAAAAAATAAAGCTATGATTAAAGCAAAGAAATAAGCTTGGATTCGAAAAATTCCCATGGTTTTTCTCCTAAAATTCTATCTTTTATCATCCCATCTTTAATGATGATGGTAGTAGGGGTTGCAAACACAGCGTAACGATCATTGGTGATTTTAAGATCGTCTTTTAAAACTTTTACATTTTTAAAGTTAAATTGTTCGGCTAAAACCTTAACCACATTGGCATTATCGATGGAATTTATAGCATAAACACTGATTTTATTGGGGTGATTTTGTATGAATTCATCTAAAGAAGGGAGTTCTTTTAAGCAAGAAGGGCAGCCATTTTGAAAAAAGACTAAGACTTTTAAACTTGTATTATCATCAGCAAGTTTTACAGCTTTTCCTAAGGTATCTTTAGCTGAAATTTCAGCGCTTTTTTCTCCAACTTTTCCAGTATCTTTTGAATTTTCAAAAGAACAAGCATTGAGCAAAAACAAAATGCTTAAGATTAAAAGGCTTTTTTTCATTTTAACACCCCATGTTGTAAGATAAGGGTTCGATCTGCGAATTTGGCTAAATCAGGATTGTGTGTGATTAAAACTATGGTTTTACCTTCATTTTTTAATTTTTGCAAGGTTTGAAGAACGATTTGTTCATTGGCTTCATCTAAATTTCCTGTGGGTTCATCTGCGAGTAAAAGCTCTGGGTTGTTGATTAAAGCTCTTGCTATACAAACTCTTTGTTGTTCTCCGCCACTTAATTGGCTAGGTAAATGAGTGAGTCTATGCGAAAGTCCTACTTTTTCAAGAACCATTTTGGCATCTTCTTCATCTACACTTGAGTGATAATGCTGAGAGAGCATAACATTTTCTAAGGCGTTAAGATAGGGGATAAGATGAAATTGTTGAAAGACAAGCCCTATTTTTTCACGACGCAAGGTGATTTTTTGCTCTTCATCCATTTGCTCTAGGTTTTCATTATCCAAGATATACTCTCCAGAGCTTGGAGTATCCATGAGTGATAGTATGTTTAAAAGCGTTGATTTTCCACTTCCTGATGGACCCATGATGGCAAGCCATTCTCCTTCATAGACGCTTAAGTTGATATTGTTTAAGGCTTTAACTTTGCCAAATTCTTTATTTAAATTGTTGATTTTAATAAGTTCTTTTTTCATCATTCACCTTTCAAATTTTCACACACATTGATTTTTAATGCTCTTTTTATAGGAAAAAATGCAGCCAAAAAGGCAAAAATCAAAGAAATGATTAAGGCTATAAAAACAGCTATAAATCTAAAATCAATACCAGAATTAAAAATCAAATAACCAAAGACATTGGCTAAAAATATCCCACAAAAAGCTCCGATTAAACTAGCAAAAAAACTTACTATAAAGCATTCACTAGCAAAAAGTTTAAAAATTTCACTTTTTTTCGCACCCAAGGCTAAACGCAGTGCGATTTCTTTTTTGCGAGAAAATACAATAGAACTTAAAGTTGTATTAACGCTAGTAGTAACTATGATCAATACTACAAGTATGATTAAAAACATTAAAGCTTTGATTTTTCCAAGCACTAAACCTTCACTTAAGGATACTGAAGATATAGGTTTTGCATCGATGAATTCATTGCTGATTGCTTGTGTTTTGGCTTTAACTTCATCAAAATTTCCATAAACTACAGCATTAGCATAGTTAATACCGGCTCTATCGCTTAAATTTTGCACCACGCTTAAAGGGGCTAAAACAATGCTATCAAATTCATCATTGCTTGAAAGTATGCCTTTTATGGTAAGTTTTATGCTTTTTCCATTGTTTGGATTGTAAATTTGAAGTTCATTACCTGTTTTTAGGCCTAGTTGCTTGGCTAAATTAACCCCTAAAAAGGCTGAATTTTCATCAAAATCATTTAGAGAAAAGCTTCCTTCTTTAACTTCTAAAAAAGGTTTAGTGATTTTTAAAGCCTTAAAATCAGTGCCTAAAACCACTCCGCTTGTACTGCCTAAATTTAAAAAATCATACAAAAAAGGAGTTAAAGCCCTAGCCTTTAAATTTTCTTTTATTTTTTCATACTCAGCATTGGAGATAAAATTTTCATCCTGTTTAGGGCTTATCATTACATTTGCTCCATAAGCTTTTAATTCTTTAGAAAGTTTGGTGTCAATATCAAAATAAATATTTAAAAAAGCTGAGCAAGTAAGTGCTCCTATAAAAACACTTAAAACTATTATAAAAAGTCTTTGATAAGAAAAGCTAATGCTTTTAAAAAGCTCATTAAGGAAAAACTTATCTACCATAAAGCACTCCTGCAGCTGAAAGTTGTGTGATATTTTTTATAGGAAGCAAGCAACCAAGTAAGGCAATAAGTCCTGCAAAAATAAAGCTTAAAGGTAAAGCTATAAAGGCTATATCAATAAAATATCCAAAAATACTAAGACTGATGATTTGAGAAAGTGCTGTGCCAAAAATAAAGCCAAATAAAGCAGCAAATAAAGCTACGATTAAATTTTCACTAGCAAAGATGAGATAAATTTGAAAAGTATTAGCACCAAGTACTTTTAAAAGTCCTATTTCTTTCTTTCTGCGATGAATTTCAGAACTCATTAGACTTGAAATCGCAATGCTTGCAACAATAAGACAAATAATGCAAGTAATGCCCATTAAGGATTGGATCTTTTTAACCACCAAGCTTTGAGCATCGCTTATAGCATTTAGAGCTTTTGCATCAGCACCTGGTAAGCCATCGCTAATTTGACTAGCGATTGAGCCTACATAAGCTGAGCAATACCATTTGTCATATTCTAACTGATCTAATTTTTCTTCTCCCATGCGACGTACTTTTTCAGAAAGGGCTGATTCAGGTATGGTAAAAGCTCTTACTTCTGCACTTGAGTAAAGCCCTTGTTTGTTGAGTAAATCTTGAGCTAAATTTAAAGGAGCGATGATTTTATTTGACATTTTAGGATTGGCATGAAGTAAAATGCCTACGATTTTTGCTTCTTTGCTTTGATTGTTTTCTCCTATGAGTTTGATAGTATCTCCTAATTTTAATTTATTGTTTTTAGCAAAGTCTTCGCCTAGCATGATTTCATTGCTATCATCTTTTGCCCATTTTCCTTGCACTGCTAAATAAGGATAAAGACTTTTTATACCTGTGATAAAATCATCATCATCTTTAATTTTTATGGCTTTTTGAAAATAAGTACCATAAATAAGTGCTTTTTGTTGGGAGTTTTCAATTGTGATTTTACCTTCCAAAAAAGGAGCAAGTGCGGTGATGTTGTTACGCCAATAAATGTCTTTAATCATATATAAATTTTTTTCTTCTAGGTAGTTTTTGTTTTTTAAGGGTTCATAAAGTTCATTACCTATTTCTATACTAAGGCTTGAGCCTTTGGGTAAAACAAGGATATTAGAGCCATAGCTTTTGAGTTGTTTAGTTACTTCATCACCTATACTTAGGGTAATATTTAGCATAGTAGAGAGCAAAAGCGTGGCTAAAAAACAAGTAAGAAAGGCTAAAAATTTTTGAATTTTGTTTTTAAATATAGAGTTAAAAATCATTTTAGCCAACATCATTTCTCCTTTGGATTAAAAATTGGGCTTCGTTTTCTTCTACATATTTTGTAGGATCTTTTTTAAATTCTTCATAGTTGTTTTGATTTGAAAAATAATAAGTAATCCCTTTATAGCTATAAGAAAAAGGAGCTTGGGTGTTTATAACTTTTGTTTTTGATACAGGATCTTGCACTTCAATTTCTTTGATTTGACTAAAATAATTAGATCCTGCTATTACATCTTTAACATCTATGGTGATTTTTTTACCATCGTATTCGTATTTGAGTGGGATAGGATTGCAACCCCCGCTTTTACCTACACTTGGCAAGAAAATACGCACATTGCAAGAAATGCAAATAAGTTGTCCATCTTTTTTGATATAGCCCATATCTCCACAAATCATACAAGCATCAAAAACAGCTACAGGAGAATCCTTATCTTCTCTTTTGTTGATAAGAAAAAACCTTATCACTTTGCCTTCAGCACTGATATAAGCAAAGCGGTGGAGTTTGTTGTCCCTTAAAAGAGCTATATCAAAGATAAATTTGCCATTCTTATCGGGTAAAATTTCTTTAGGCTCATCTATGGTTAAAGGCTTAGAGCTTACCATAAAAAAGTATAAAACAATGCAAAAACTTATAACACAGGAGATAAAAGCACTGGAAAAATAGCGATTAATAAGACTTGTTTTAGCTTCGTTTTTGCGATAATTTATATCTAAAATTTGTTTTTTGCTTATATTTTTTTTGCGAATTTTTAAGCTTAAGAATGCTAAAAAAGTGATGAAAATTAAATAAACATAAATTCCAAAAACACCAAAATAATTACTTTTTCCTACAAAACTCACCAAAAAAGCATGAGTTTCTATGATGGAATTTCGCATTAAAGTAAGCAAGATATTGGCTAGAGCTTTATCGCTTTCTATAAGGATAAGCAGTAAAAACAGCATAAAGCTTGTTTTTTGATTAAAATTTTTTTGCCATTTTAAAAAGAAGAAAATCAAAATACAAACAAGCAAGGCTAAAGCAATAAAACCTAAAGAACTTATACCTTCGCTATCGATTAAAGAGCTAGTAAAAATAGGGAAATCTTGACTTAAAAAATAATAATGCAAAGCGGTGCAAAAACTTAAAATTCCCAATAAAATAAAATTTAAAATTTCAATTTTTTTCCAAAAATAAAATATAAAGCTTACTAGCAATAAACCTATAAAAACAAAATCAAAATTAAAGATTAAATTTTCGGTTTTTAAAAATTGTGCTGCGATAAAAAAAGCAAAATATCCAAATAAAAAGCCCAAAAAAACTACTAAAAAACTTTTAAAAATATATTTTTTATTAGGAGTGATAAAGGCCATTAAAATACTTAGCGGTAAAACACTGATAAGAAAATGCACAAAATATATACTCATAATTTACTCTTTAAACATTGTTATTTTAATTTTTCAAATAAAAATAAAAATATTCAAACACTCGGAAAATCCGAGCGTAAAATTATTTTGGCGTGCCTGTGTATTTGAATTTATAATCTACTTTAAAAGGTTCAAACCACTTACCCACACCTGTTTCTTCATCAACATGGCGTCCAAAACCTTGTTTTTCTGGATTTGAGATATAAAAAGTAAGTTCATAATTTCCTACGCCAAAGCCACCTTTTTTATCTTTTTCCATAGCAATATTTGCACCATAGTGAGGACCATCATCAGCCACCATAGGCATCAAAGTTCCACGTTTAATTGCACCTGTGTCGGTATTTTTAAGTTCATAAGCTATAGTTAAATAAGGCATCCAAAAACCTTCTGGAAAACCATTTGGATTGTTTTTAAGTGCGTGAATGTCAGCTTCTAGGTGAATATCTGCTAAAGATGCAGCTAAATCAATACCTCTTGGCTCCATTTCAATAGGTTGTAAATAAACAGCGGCTATTTCCATGCCATTAAGTTCTTTTGGATCGCCGATCGGCACTTCGCCTGCAAATAAATTTGTACTAATAACCGCAGCTGCAGCAACTACTGATAAAACTTTTTTTATCATGATTTTACTCCTTTTTTTGAAATTTGTTTTGTTATTAAAATGCCAATAATTAGCATGATCAAAACTATAAATTGAGGGATTAAAGTTTCATAGTAAGGATAAATTCCAAGCCATAAAATCGGTTCAAAATTCATAGGTATAAGACTAGGAATGATGACTTTTCCTTCTATGAGTTCGGCTATGCCTTTGCCTGTAAAAACAAAAACCATGTAAAAAATAATGTAAGAAGTGATATAGAAAAATTGTTTTACAGGTATGCGAATGGCTCCTGCTTTTAAAAGAAAATATAAAACAATAAGTATTAAAATTCCAAGTCCAAGTCCGCCAAAAACAGCACCAAAATCAGTGCTTGTTTTAGCATCAAAAAGCAAGGCTTGATAAAAAAGCACAGTTTCTGCACCTTCTCTATAAACAGCTAAAAATACGGTAATCCAAAGGGTTTTTGCGCTATTATTTGATATAGCATCTATAGCACCTTGTTTGATAAAGCTTGTCCATTTTTTATTTTGTGCGTTTGAAAGTAGCCAAAAGCCCACATAAAAGAGTAGTAATACGGCTATAAGCATGGTAATACCTTCTATAAGCTCTCTACTTTGACCTGCATTTTCTTTAAATAGCCAAGAAACTCCAAAAGCGGTAATAAAACTTAAAATCACTCCTGTAAAAAGAGCACTATAGGCGATATTTAGACGATTTTTGTTGCCACTTTGCACAAGATAAGAAACAATGGCTACAATGATAATCAAAGCTTCCAAGCCTTCACGCAAAATAATACCTAAAGCCCATATAAACAGCGAATAAGGAGTAGAATCTTGAATTTTATCCACGCTGCTGGCTATGAGTTGTTCTAAGTCATTAAAAGTAGCTTCAAGCTCTTTTTTATCTGCACTTGCTTTAATCAGTGCCATGCCTTTGGAAAATAAACTTTCTATTTTAAGTTTTAAGCCACTATCTACAGCACCGATTTTATTTTCCATACCGCTTGCTTCAAAAATATCTAGATAAATTCCTTGTAAATCATCTACCATAGAAGTGCTAAAGCCATCATAATTTTTTAAAATTTCATCTAAAGCAAGTTTGATATCATTAGAAACTTTGGCATAATCTTTGCCTTTTGTTTCATCATTAAAGCCTGAAATTTGCAAACTTGAAAGTTCTGAATTTGGAATTTGTAAGAAAACATCAAAAATTTGTTCTTCTATGTTATCTAAGCCATCTCTTAAGCCTTTTTCATCTATTTTTGCATCGTTGATTTGGCGTATAAGGGTGCGTATGGCTTGTTGAATTTTTTGATCGTTTCCTGCTTTGGTAAATTTATTTACTAAAATTTCTACTTTGGTATTGCGATAATCACTAAATAAGGCATCATTTAAAAAATCTTTACTAGTTTGGTAGTTTTTTTCTTTAAAAGCATTAGCTGCCTGTGAAAATTTGGTAGAGATATTATCTAGTATAAATTGCAATCTTACGTCCATTGCAGCGGCAGCTTGTAAATCAGTGCTTGCATTATCATCTATAAGTTTGCTTGTATCATTATTTACAGGTATAGGAGCTTGGGTGGTTAAAGAGCTTTGTGCTAAATCTTTTTTATCTACACCCATCATTTGTGCGATTAAAGCTTCTGCATCAGCTTCGCGTTTGGCATTGGCTTCTAGGCTTGATTTTTCAGCTCTAGCCTTATCATAGTTTATATCGCTTGCTTCTGCTTTTAAACGATATCCATTTTGTAAAATCGGAGCTACTTCATCAAGATCATAATAAAGACTATCAATTAAAGCATTAATTTGTGTCAAAGGAGCTTCATCTTTATACATGCGACGCAAATTTACAAATTTACGCTCCATAGTGATAGCTTTTCTTCCTATGTTTCTTCCTATTGAGCCTTCCATATTTTCAAAATGTTGAAAATACGCATCTTCGCTAAGCTTTTTGGCGCCTAGATTATCGCCCTTTTTATAAGTTTCTATGCTTTGTTTTAGCATATCTTTGATAAGATTTGCTTCATTAATATAATCATCTACCCTAGCAAAAGCTGAGCTTGATAAAAAAATACTTATAATTAAAAATATAATTTTAAAAATTTTCATTATCATTATCCTTGATTTTTGATAAAAATAATATTTATTATCAAAATAAATAATGGCTAGTATAATACTAAAAATCTTAAATAGAACTAAAAAATAAGCTTTTATGTTGATAATATTTTTTTATTAAATTATAAAATGTATTTTAATAAATATTTAAATATATTTTATTTTTGTGATTTAATATGGGTTGTTTTTAAGTATCGCAAGGTCTTCTTCTAAGCTATGGACTTTGGGATATTGTTTTTGTGTTTTTTAATTTTTCCTTTTTTCGATGTTTTAAAAGCTTAATAAAAATCAAAAAATCATTTATTGCGTATTCTTTAAGGAGATATAGCTATAGTATATTTTAGACTAAGCAGATATATCCAAAAGTTTATCTTTTTTATTGGTATTTGTGTTTGTAGAATTGCTATTGTCTTTATTTGCTTCTTCTTTCTCAGCCTTAGCTTCTACTTTTTCTTTTTTCCTTGAAATTTTAAAGTTGAAGTTATGCTAATTCTTTTGCTTTCAAAATTTGTATCTATTATCCCCCTGCAAGGCGTGTTAAGTAACATTAGCAAGCTCCTGATTTCTCATTTAAAATTATAATTTTAGATTATATTAAAAATTGTATAAAATAAGATAAAACTTAAATTTATTGAAGTAAAATTTTATCTATTTCATTTGCTTCTAAAAGTATCAACCATTTATATTTTGCTTATTGTTTCATAGTGTAAAAATTTTTAAAATAGGATTTTATCTTAAAAATTTATGATTTTTAATTTCAGATATTGGCTTCCTTGAAAAATTTTAAAAAGTTTAGTAAAAAATATTAAGTTTTAAAAATATCATCCGATTTAAATAAAGTCTTAAGACTCAATCTAAAAGGAGGATGATATGGTTTCAGATGTTTCTATGGGTAATGCTAATTTAATGACTGCTGTTAATACTTCAGTTTTGAAAAAATCTATGGACACAAACGAGGCATTGATGAATGAACTCATCGAAGGTATGGAAGGTGTCTCTCAAGCCTCCGCTCCACAAGTTTCTAGCTCTAGTGGTTTGGATATTTACGCTTAAATATCTTAAGAACAAGCTTAAGAACTTTTTGGTATCTTGGGCTTGTTTTTTTAAATAATTATTTCTTTAGTATTTTTTCGTTATAATTTTGCCATTTTATTTATCGTATTAAATTTTTTATAATATTTATTTAGGAGCAAGGATGCAAATGATAAAGAAGATGGTTTTAAGTGAAACTTTCCCTGGTATTTTGCTTATATTTTTTACATTTTTAGCTTTATTATGTAAAAATTCTTCTTTAAGTGTTATTTATACAGATTTTTTTCATGCTAATTTTACAGTAGGATTTGATCATTTTCAAATTTCAAAATCGTTGGATTTATGGATAAATGATGGTTTGATAGCTATATTTTTTCTATGTATAGGGCTTGAGTTAAAATATGAAATTTTACGCGGACAGCTTAAAAATATAAGAGCTGTATCTTTACCTATATTTGGAGCTTTGGGGGGTATGATTACTCCTGCTTTAATTTTTGCTGCTATTAATTATTCCCATGATTTTGCTATGAAAGGTTGGGCAATACCTACAGCAACCGATATAGCTTTTGCAGTGGGTATTTTGATGCTTTTAGGAAATAAAATTCCTACAAGTTTAAAGCTTTTTTTACTTTCTTTAGCTATTTTTGATGATTTGGGTGCTATTGTTATTATTGCTTTATTTTATACAGATCAGCTTTCAGCTTTGGCGATTATTATTTGTTTGTTTTGTATATTTGCTCTGCTTTTGTTAAATTATTATCACATCACCCATCTTTCTTTGTATGTGTTAGTAGGTGTTGTATTGTGGATAGCTATGCTTAAAAGTGGAGTACATGCGACTTTGGCTGGTGTGATCATTTCTTTGTTTATACCTCTTGATACAAAAAATAAAAAACCTTATTTACATGAAGTTCTTAAGGATTTAAATCCTTGGGTAGTTTATTTTATTTTACCTTTATTTGCTTTTGCCAATGCTGGAATTGATATTAGAGATATGCATCTTGGTTCAGTATTTTCTCCTGTAAGTCTTGGGATTATTTTAGGACTATTTTTAGGAAAACAATTAGGTGTTTTCACTTTTTGTTTTATTGCTATCAAACTTAAACTTGCAAAATTACCTGAAAATATTAAATATGGAAAATTTTATGGTATATGTATTTTAACAGGCATCGGTTTTACGATGAGCTTGTTTATTGATGGTTTGGCTTATAAAAATAGTGATATTTTTGAATATGCGGATAAACTTGCTATTTTAGTAGCTAGTTTTTTAAGTGCCATTGTTGGTTTTATTTATCTTAAGATTGTTAAATGAATAATATAGTACATAAATTAAAAACTTTAGTTTTAAATGAGGCTTTTGGCGGCGTTTTACTTATAGTTTGTACTTTGCTTGCTTTGCTTGTGCAAAATGGATCTTTTAGCGAACATTATCGAGAATTTCTAAATTTAAAAGTCGGATTTAGCGTAGGTGAATTTGAGCTTAATAAGCCTTTTTTACTTTGGATAAATGATGGGCTTATATCTATATTTTTCTTTGCTATAGGGCTTGAGCTTAAGAAGGAATTTTTGCACGGGGATTTTAAAAATCCTAAAAATATTGTTTTACCTTTTATGGCTGCTTTAGGCGGTATACTTATACCTGCGATGTTGTTTGCTTTGGTAAATATAGGAGATGCTTATACTTTAAAAGGTTGGGCTATACCTACAGCCACAGATACAGCGTTTGCCTTAGCGATTTTAATGATGTGTGGCAAGCACATTCCATCAAGTTTAAAAATTTTCTTACTTTCTTTGGCTATTTTTGATGATGTGGGTGCTATTTTAATTATAGCTATTTTTTATACGACAAAATTATCAATAGTTGCTTTTGTCGTTGCAGGACTTGCTATTTTGGTAATGCTTATTTTAAATCTTTTAGGGATAACAAGAAAGTCTTTTTATTTTATTTGCTCAGTTATTCTTTGGATTAGTGTTTTAAAAAGTGGAGTACATGCAACTTTAGCTGGAATTGTAACAGCATTTTTTATACCGATGCAAACTAAAAATGGGGAAGCATTTTTAGAAGAAATTTATGAAAGCTTAAAATTTTGGATTGCTTTTATTATTTTACCTTTATTTGCTTTTGCTAACGCTGGAGTAAATTTATCCAATATCGATATAGGAGCAATTTTTTCAGGTGTAAGTATAGGTATTTTCTTAGGGCTTTTTGTGGGTAAACAAGTGGGTGTATTTTTATTTTCTTATTTGGCAATCCGCTTTAAATTTGCAGCTTTGCCCCAAGGTTCAAATTTGAAACAACTTTATGGGGTTTGCATACTTACAGGAATTGGTTTTACAATGAGTTTGTTTATTGATGGATTGGCGTATGAAGTTAGTGATATTTTTAATTATGCAGATAACTTAGCTATTCTTATAGCCTCATTTTGTTCTGGGATTTGGGGTTTTATTTATCTTAAATTCTTTACTACTCGATCTTAAGGGGATTGATGAGGCATATTTTTTTTATTATTACGATTATATTTTTTATAAGTGGATGTAGTTTTTATCAGAATCTAAACTATCGTCCTAGTTACAACACAAATAAAGAAGCAAGGCTCAAGGTTATTGCAAATGAATGGAAAAAAACCCCTTATGTTTTAGGTGGAACTAGTAAAAAAGGTGCTGATTGTTCAGGATTTACACAGAGCGCATTAGCTCAGCTTAATATACGCATACCTCGCACTACAAAAACTCAATTAGGTTCTGGAAGAAAAGTTTCTAAATCAAAATTGCAAACAGGAGATTTGGTATTTTTTAAGACAGGTAGAGGGCCAAATGGTATGCATGTTGGTATTTATATGAGCAAGGGAAAATTTATACATTTATCTACTAAAGGTGGAGTAAAAGAAGTCGAGCTAAATAGTTCTTATTGGAAGGCTCGTTATATAGGAGCAAGAAGGTATTAAAGTGAAAATAGGTGTATTTGATAGCGGGGTAGGGGGGCTTAGCGTTTTAAAATCTCTTTATGAAGCTAGACTTTTTGATGAAATTATCTATTATGGAGATACCGCAAGAGTTCCTTATGGAGTAAAAGATAAAGATACTATTATAAAGTTCTGTCTTGAAGCATTGGAATTTTTTGAACAATTTCAAATTGATATGCTTATCATTGCATGTAATACTGCTAGTGCTTATACTTTAGATGCTTTAAGGACAAAAGCACATTTTCCAGTATATGGTGTAATTGATGCAGGGGTTGAAGCAACGATAAAAGCTTTGCATGATAAAAATAAAGAAATTTTAGTCATTGCAACAAAAGCAACCATTAAATCAGAAGAATACCAAAAGCGTTTATTATCCCAAGGATATACAAATATAAATGCTTTAGCTACAGGGCTTTTTGTGCCTATGGTTGAAGAAGGTATTTTTGAAGGAGATTTTTTGCAAAGTGCTATGGAGTATTATTTTAAAAATATCACAACTCCAGATGCTTTGATACTCGCTTGCACTCATTTCCCTTTACTAGGTCGTTCTTTAAGTAAGTATTTTGGTGATAAAACAAAATTAATTCATTCAGGAGATGCTATAGTTGAATTTCTTAAAGAAAGAGAAAATATAGATTTGAAAAATCATAAAGCAAAATTACATTTTTATGCTTCAAGCGATGTTGAATCTTTAAAAAATACTGCTAAAATTTGGCTAAATTTATAAGGAAATAAAATGATAGAATTGAAAAAACCAGATGAAATAGAAAAATTAAGAATAGCAAATCAAATTGTAGCAAAAACTTTAAATTTTTTAGAGAATGAAATTAAAATAGGAATGAGCTTAAAACAAATCGATAAAATGGCAGAAGATTATATTTTAAGCCTTGGCGCCAAGCCATCATTTAAGGGACTTTATGGTTTTCCAGGTGCCATTTGTACATCTTTAAATCAAGTTTGCATCCATGGAATTCCAGATGATAAAATTATCAAAGAGGGTGATATTTTAGGTCTTGATGTGGGAAGTTTGATTGATGGGTATTATGGGGATGCAGCAAGAACTATTGCTATAGGAGAAGTTTCACCCACTGATAAAGCTTTAATCTCTTGTGCTAAAGACGCGTTATATCATGCTATAGATATTATTCGTGATGGAATGCGTTTTAAGGAACTTTCAGCTGCTTTAGGCGAATTTATCCATGTAAGAGGTTTTGTCCCGCTTCGTGGATATTGCGGGCATGGTATAGGACGAAAGCCCCATGGAGAGCCTGAAATTTTAAACTATTTAGAAAAAGGTGCGAGTGCAAAAAGTGGCCCTAAAATTAAAAATGGAATGGTGTTTTGCATAGAGCCTATGATATGCCAAAAAGATGGAACACCAAAGCATTATAATGGAAAATGGGATGCTGGAAGTATTGATGGGCTGAATGCGGCTCATTATGAACATTGTGTTGCTGTGATTAATGGGCGTGCTGAAATTCTTTCTATGATATGATATTAAATTATAAAAATAATATTTTTTTCTTAAAATCCTAAAAATTTAAAATTTTTTAAATAATATTGTAGTAATATTCTTTAATAATTTAAGTTGCTAAATGATATTTTTATAGCAGTTTAAGTGTTATTAGAATAAAATGTCACATCTTATTAAACTAAAACATAAATATGGTTTAGATAATTTAATAAAAATTATTAAATTATCTAAATATTTATTTTAGTTTAAAGAGATCTTTTAAGATCTCGTTTGGGTTAGGCTATTTCCCTCCCCCTTTTTATTCGTAGCCTAACTCTCTTTTAGAGTTTGGAAAATCTCTTTAAGCTAAAACATATTATATTTGCTTAAAGAGAACAAACGATTACTATTCTTATTTAAATAAATTTTTAAAATCCATTGTAGAGTTATAAATTCCAGCATTATCCATAGTTTCGCCCATGGTAATTGCGGTTGATAATTCTGATAGAATGATTTTTATTTCATCTCTTTTATCTTGTATATAGGCCAATACACCTTCGTAATTACTTGTTTGAAGAATTAAAAGTGGATTAGCAATTTCAAATTCAAAAAGTTTTTTACCAACATAAACATTGAAAATATTTCCAAAAAGAGCTGTTCCCATGAAAGAGCAGTTTTGTATAAGTTGTGACGCTGTGGCATCAAGAGTTCTTTTTTGCATATCATCTGAATTTTCATCTATTCTTTCTAGAATGCTTTTTTCTATTTTTTTTAAAGACATATCAAGCACTTGAAGTGCTCCTATAAAATCATTTGCATCATTGATTTGAGAGCAAATTTGATTTGCTTTAAATTCATTCACGCCCTGAATTTCACCTAAGTGTTTTTTAAATATATCTAAATCACTTTTCATTGTTTACCTTTCAAAAATATTGCTAAATATTTAAAAAGCAAAAAGTGTTCCTAAATTAGGATAAGTTAGAATTTACCCAAAAAACAATCTCATTGCCAATTTTATTCAAGGCTTTTTGAAAAGCATTATAGGTAGAGCGGATATCTTTTTTTTCTATTTTTTCTTTAGTATTGAAAATTTTATGAGCTATTATTTGATTGTTTTCAAGATTTATGAAATTTACACTTACAGAAATTTGAGCATAGTTTTCATTGTTATTAAGAATTTGCTCAAAAGAGTTAATCCTGCTTTCAAGAGCATAATCCGCACTTAAAGAGCTTGTTGAAGAAAGCAAGGTTGTAAAAATATTGCTTTGTTCAAATTTTGACAAAATTAAAAAAGAATAAAGATTGCTTGGTAAATCTCCCCAGAAATAATGTGCGTATTTGTTGCTAAAACCATTATCTATATAAATAATAGCCCGCGAGTTTAAATACAAAGGTGCATTTGCATTGCGAATTTTAAGAATTTTACCAGTTTTTTTAAAAAAAATATTTGAGTCTATTCCTTCAT
Source organism: Campylobacter sp. CFSAN093227 (assembly GCF_012897855.1). Lineage (NCBI taxonomy): Bacteria > Pseudomonadati > Campylobacterota > Epsilonproteobacteria > Campylobacterales > Campylobacteraceae > Campylobacter > Campylobacter sp. CFSAN093227. The sequence continues at coordinate 1,756,285 of NZ_CP040610.1, read as the reverse complement.
CTTTTAATATGATATTTTCATTTTTGTTGATGGTTTCGTGTCTTAAAGAGCATCCGCATAATATAAAAATAAAAGTCAAAATATAGAATAATTGCTTTAGCATTATTTTTCTCCTGGTCCTAGTTTAGGTTTGGTTTCTTTAAAAATCAAATCAGCAGGGCTGTTTTGTAAATTTTCTATTAGAATATTGCTTTCAATTAAAACTCGTTTAAAAAGCTCTAAATTTTGAATCAAAGATGCTTTAATATCATCATAAGTGTTTAATTTTTCATCAGCTTTTTTTATGAAATTTTTTAAAATCATTGTGCTTTCTTTTATGTCTTTAAGACTGGAGTTGAAATTTTGCGCACTAAGGCTTATATTATCAGCCATTTTTCCTATTTTTAAACTTGCGTTTGAAAGATTAAGGCTTAAATTTTTAGAATTAGCGTTTAAATTTGCACTTAGTTCTGCTAGATTTTGCAAAAGGATTTCTAGATTTTTAAGATTTTTTTCGCTTAAAAGTTCTTTTGATTTATCATCGGCCGTTTTAACCAAAGAAAAAATATGTTCACTTTGTCTGTCTATGGTCGCTAAAAAACTTTCTTTAAAAGGAATGACCGGAAGTTTTCCGTGGATAGATACTAGATCTTTGCTATTTTTACTTCCGCCTTGAAGTTGGACAAATTTAAGTCCTGTAATACCTTGAAGTTGCAAAGTAGCAAAAGTATCTTCTTTTATAGGGGTGTTATTTTTAACCTTAATGCGTATGTTAACGCCGAGTTCATCTTGATTATAAATGCCAATTTCTTCTACACTACCTACTTCCACGCCCAAAAGCCTTACGGGTGCTTTTACGCCAAGTCCTGCAACGGATTCTTGTGTGTGAATTTCATAATACTTAAAACTTTCTTCTTTAGAGTATCCACCAAGCCAAAGTATGAAACCAAGGCTTGCAAAAAATACTCCAAAAACAAAAAGTCCTACAAAAAAATAATTTGCTCTATTTTCCACTTTTACTCCATAAATCTTTTAAAAAGTCGTTCATTTTGCAAGCGTAATTCTTCATAAGTGCCGCAAAATCCAACTTTTTTATTTTCTAAAATGATAAAGCGATCGAGTAAATTTTTCATACTTTCTTTATCATGTGTAACCAAAATGATATTTAGATCAAAACTTTTTTTTAACTCTAAAACCAAATCGTCAAATTCACGACTACTATGAGGGTCAAGTCCTGAAGTAGGTTCATCTAAAAAAAGCAATTTACTATCAAGTGCTAAAGCTCTAGCAATTGCCACTCTTTTTTGCATACCGCCACTAAGTTCGCTTGGAAATTGTTTTAAAACACTTTCGTTTAAGCCTACCATTTTTAGCTTCATTAAAACCAGTTCTTGTATGCTATTTTCATCTAAATGAGTGTATTCTTTTAAAGGAATGGCGATATTTTCATAAACATTAAAAAAGCTAAAAAGTGCAGCAAACTGAAAAACCACACCCCATTTTTTACGCAAAGCAAGTGCATCTTTTTCGTTGATATTTTTAAGTTTATAGCCTAAAATTTCATATTCTCCACCATCAAAATGTTCAAGCATAAGCATTTGTTTTAAAAGGACGGATTTTCCACTTCCACTACCTCCTAAAATACCAAAAATTTCGTTTTTTTTGATTTCAAAACTTACGCCATCATGGACAATTTTTTCTCCAAATTTTGTAATGATATTTTGCGCTTTAATAACCATTTAAATTCCTGCAGAAGTTAAAACAACAGAGAATAAAGCATCAAAAGCTATCACCCAAAAAATAGCATTTACAACGCTTTTTGTTGTATAAATTCCTATGCTTTGTGTAGTGTTTTTTACCTCAAAACCACGAAAACAAGCAATAAGTCCTATTAAAAATCCAAAAATAGGTGCTTTTGCAAGTCCTATAAAGATATGTTTTATATCTACAGCCTCTCTAAAACGTCTTAAAAATTCGGCAAAAGAAATATCAAGATTTAATTTTGCAACCATCATTCCACCTATAATACTGATCGCATCACTAATGGCAACGATTAAAGGCATAGCCACTATCAAAGCCATGACACGTGGAATAATAATAAATTCAAAAGAACGAAAACCCATAGTATTCATAGCTGCAATTTCATCAGTAATTTTCATCACTCCAATTTGTGCGGTATAAGAACTTGCACTTCTTCCTGCGATCACTATGGCAGCGATTAAAGGTGCAAGTTCTCTAGTGGCTGAAATTCCCATCAAATCCACTATGAAAATATTGGCTCCAAATTGTGCGAGTTGATAAGCAGCCTGATAGGCTAAAACCACTCCTACTAAAAGAGCAGTTAAAATAACTATAGGTAAGGCTTTAAAAGCAGAATTTTCTATATGATATAAAAAAGCAATAAAGCGAAAATTTTTAGGATTTTTAAGGCATAAAAAAAGACTTGTGAAAAAAGCTCCTGTGAAATTGATGAATTTTCTTAAAATTTTTAAAAGTTCTAAACTTAATTTTCCAAGATCGATAAAGTATTCACTGAAATTTTTATGTGATTTTTTTGTTTTGCTTAGTCTTTGGTAGTTTTTTTCACAAAGTTCAAAAAGGGTTTGAAAGCGTGAATTTAAGCCTTCTTTGGCGATTTTAATATTTTTATCTTTAAGATCATTTTCCAAAGCAAGGAAAAATCTCACTCCAGCGGTATCGATTGCTTTTAGATCTTTAAAATCAAAAATCACTTCCTTGCTTTGGATCAAAGCTAAAAAATCTTTTATTTTTAACTTATAAATGCTTGTTTTATCCCAAATTCCAAAGATAAAAAGAGTGTTATTTTGAAATTTGAAATTTGTATTCATTTTATTTGCTAAGGATAAAATTTACAAGCTTTGAAACGCTAAATCCAAAGTGTTCAAACACATCTTTGTCTTTGCCACTTTCTCCAAAACTTTCTATGCCATACACTTTATGGCAAAATTTATAAAGTTCATTAGAATGTGCTGCTTCAACGCCTATAACTTCACCTTTTAACAATCTTTCTTGATAAGCTTTATCTTGTTTTTCAAAAAGTTCAAAACAAGGCATGGAAACAACATTACAAGCAAAACCTTGTTTTTCAAGTTCGTTTGCACTTTCTAAACAAAGCCAAACTTCACTTCCACTTGCTAAAAGTGTAAATTTAGCCTCTTTGCTTTCTTTGAGTAAATACGCTCCATTTTTTACATCTCCAAAAACAGGTTCATTTAGAGCTTTGAGTTTTTGGCGTGAAAGCAGAAAAGCACTCGGAATATCAGCATTTAGGGCTATTTGCCAAGCTTTGACATTTTCCACCCCATCAGCAGGTCTAAAGGTTAAAAAATTTGGCATAGCTCTAAAAGTGCTAAGTTGTTCTATAGGTTGGTGTGTTGGTCCATCTTCGCCCACGCCTATGCTATCGTGTGTGAAAATGAAAAAATGTTTGATTTTCATTAGAGCTGCTATTCTTGCGGCAGGTTTTAAGTACTCGCTAAAGATGAAAAAAGTTGCCGAAAATGGTAAGAAAATTCCATATCTTGCAAAAGCATTGTTAATCGCTGCCATAGCGTGTTCTCTGATACCAAAATGGATATTTTTACCTTCTACAAAGTCTCCCATACTGTGAAGTTCTGTTTTATTCGAAGGGCCTAAGTCTGCACTTCCACCTAAAAATCCTTCTAAATTTTTAGCTAAAACATTTAAAATTTCACCATTACTATCTCTTGTAGCAAGATCTTTTCCTTTAAAATCAGGATAAGCTATCTTGTTAAAATCAGGATTTAATAGCCTTTCTAAAAGTTCTTTTTTAGCACTTTTTTCAAGCTTATCTTTCCATTTTGCTTCTTCTAAATCCCCAAGTTCTACAGCACTTTCAAAGCGGATTTTGCTTGCTTGTGGGATATGAAAACTGATATTTGGATCAAAACCTGCTTGTTCTTTGGCTTTTTTAATCACTTCTTCACCCAAAGGTGCGCCATGGCTTTTATGACTGCCTTCAAGCTCTCCTGCACCCTTTGCTATAGTTGTTTTTGCGATGATAAGACAAGGTTTTGTGGATTTTTTAGCTTGTTCTAAGGCTTTATTGATTTCTTCATAATCGTGTCCATTTATACTTAAAACTTCAAATCCTTGTGCTTCAAAACGCATTTTTACATTTTCGTTAAAGGCTAAACCTACATCGCCTTCTATGGAGATATTGTTGCTATCATAAATAAGTATGAAGTTATCAAGTTTGTGAAGTCCTGCTAAAGAACAAGCTTCATAAGAAATGCCTTCTTGTAAATCCCCATCTCCGCAAAGACAATAAATTTTATGATCGATTAAATCACTGCCTAGCAAATTTTGTGCTTTTTTTGCTGCCATAGCAAAGCCTACAGCATTGGCAACGCCTTGTCCTAAAGGGCCTGTAGCGATTTCTACTCCAAGAGTTGAAATTTCAGGGTGTCCAGGGGTTTTAGAATGAAGTTGGCGGAAATTTTTAAGATCTTCTAAGCTTAAGTCATAGCCGCTTAAATGTAAAAAACTATAAAGCAAAGCACTTGCATGTCCGCCTGAAAATACAAGTCTATCGCGGTTTAGCCAAGTGGGATTTTTAGGATTGTGTTTTAAATGATAACTTAAAACACTTAAAATATCTGCTAAACCCAAAGGTGCACCTGGGTGTCCTGAGTTTGCTTTTTGCACCATATCAGCACTTAAAAATCTTAGAGTATTTGCCTGTTCTTGTAAAATTTGAATGTCCATTTTTTGCCTTTATAAGTATTGAATTATTAAATTTTGTATCATTTGTGCGAGTTTTTCATTAAGTTTTTCTAAGTCTTGTTCGCATTCACTAAGAAGATTTTCTTTTGTTTTTATGGCTTGTTCAAGTCCAAGTAAATTGACAAAAGAATTTTTATGAATATCGTTGTTAGTAGGCTTTCCGCTTTGTTCTTGACTTGTGGTTACATCGATAATATCATCATTGATTTGAAAAATCAGTCCTAGTTTTAAACCAAGTTTGTAAATTTGATTGCTTTCTTCGTTGTTAAGTTCGCAAATTTCACAACCCATTTTTAAAGCTGCAGCGATTAATCTTGCGGTTTTATGTGTGTGTAAAAACTCAAGTTCATTTAAACTCAGTCTTTTGTCTTCAAAAAAACAATCAATAGCTTGTCCTATGACCATTCCATTAAGTCCTGCATTAAAGGCAAGGGTTTTGATGAGTTTGATTTTGATTTCATCTTTTAAATGAGCATGACTTAGAACTAAAAAAGCTTCAGTATTTAAAGCATCACCCACTAAGATGGCTGTAGTTTCATCGTAGCTTTTGTGTAAGGTTGGAATTCCTCGTCTAAAGTCTGCATTATCCATAGCGGGTAAATCATCGTGTATGAGTGAATAAGTATGGATAAACTCTAAAGCTAAAGCCACATCTAAAGCTTGATTTAAAAGTTCAGGTTTATTGCTTTGTACTACGCTTAAAAGCAATTGTGCGCGAAAATGCTTTCCCCCCGCTTTTAACATAAGTGCTAAAGCTTCATTAAAAAAAGGATGAAAGCTTTCAACTTTAGGTAGATTTTTTTCTAAGTGATGGATAAAAAGTTCTTTTAAATTCACTTAGTAAGCCTTATGAAAAATTGAAATTTACCATCGCCACCTGAGTTGGCATTTCCGCCTAGTTCATTGTTGAAATTTGATAAAGGTAATTTAGTACTTTTGCGTTCAATTAAGATGCTAAAGTCATTACCAGCACTTAAAATATTTTGTAATTCTTTAAAATTATTTAAAATAATATTATTAACGCGTAAAATTTTATCTCCTACCATAAATCCTGCATTTGATGCTTTTGATTTTGGATCTATTTTGGTTACAACAAGACTAGTATTAACCGTTAAACCAAGATTGCTTGTGAAATTTGTAATTTTTGGTTTTGGTTTAGAATCAGGAAGGTTAAATTTGCTCAAATCTTTTGCAAAAACTTCAGTAGAAATATTTAAATCCATATTATCACGCAACACTTGAAAATAAAGAGTGCTTCCGCGATCTGCAAAAAGAATTTTTTCATTGAGTTTTCTTAAATCATTGGCGGGCAAGCCATCAACACTTATAACTTGATCGTTGATTAAAAATTGTGGATTTTTTCTTACATTGTTAACATAAATTTTATTTTCTCGAACAACAAAATCAACGCCAATATCCCCCCAATAAACATCGTTATATTTCATAAAATGTTTTAAATAGCGATTGCCTATAAAAGAGCTATTATTTAAAGCAATCCCCATCATTTCACAGCATGGAGTCCCTAAAAGTCCTATTTTAGAATTAAAATCAAGTTGATCTTTTTCATCAATATTTTGAGCTAAATACTTAATATGCCCTATATAGGGTTTATTAGGATCCCAAATTCCAACCCAATCATTACGAGTAAGTTTTTCTTCATCACCCATAGGAGTAGGGATTAGGCTAAAGTCAGTTCTTACAAGATATAAATTTAAAAATGGATCGTATTTTACATATTTGTTAAGCTTAGCATTAGGCTGTTTTAACACAGCAAGTAAATTTTCACTGAGTGCAAAAGCTGGTATTCCTTCATAGTTGAGCATGCTTGCCTTATTTCTTTCATAACCTGCTAAAAAATCTTCAAATTTAGGTCTTTCTATGCCAAAAGACAAAGTAAAAAGCATGCAAATAATTAAAATTTTTTTCATAATTTCATACCTCCAAAACCGCCTAAAACATCATTCGCCATACTTGAACGATTTTGTGCAACCATAGCCAAAACATCATTAATTGCAGAAATAAGTAAAATTTGCAAGGATTCTTTATCTTCAAGTAAAGAATCATCAATGCTAACATCGATAATTTCACCCTTTCCATTGGCACTTACTTTAACAAGTCCTGCTCCACTTTTGGCACTAAATTCACGATTTGCAAGTTCTAGTTCTATATTTTTTGCTTTTTCTTGAACTTGATTTAAAAGTTCTCCCATTTTAGAAAAATCCATATTTTCAAACATTGATTATCCTTGATTTTTTAAAATTTCATTAACAACTACTTTATCACTAAAAGGATATTTTATCCCTTTAATTTCTTGAGTAGTTTCATCACCTTTGCCTAAAATAACGACTAAATCGTCATTTTCTTTTAGTTCTAAAGCTCTTTTTATAGCTTCTTTTCTATCTTCTATCATTAAAACTTTTTCTTTTTTAGTAAAGCCTGATAAAATTTCTTCCATGATGGTTTTTGGTTCTTCGCTGCGTGGATTGTCACTTGTCATGATAGCAATTTTTGCAAAATGTTCGACGATTTTTCCCATTAAAGGGCGTTTGGTTTTATCTCTATCTCCACCTGCTCCAAAAACAACGATGAGTTTTTTATTTTTAAGAGTGTCAAGCACTTTTTCAATGCCATCGGGCGTATGAGCAAAATCTACAATCACACCTTTTGCTACTTGTTCTACCCTACCACAAACCCCGCCAAATCCACTGATAGCTTTTTCCAAGTCTTTTAAATCAGGCTTTACGAGTTCATTCACACAAGCACTAGCAACTAGAAGATTGTAAAGATTAAAAAGTCCTAGCAAGGGCGAGTCTATGTGAAAAGTTTGATTTTTATTTGTTACAATAGCACTAATGCCTTCTTCTAAAGAATAAGCTTTGATTTGATATAAAGCAGGATTTTCTATGCCATAAGTAAAAGCATTACGCACATTAAATTTAATAGCCAAAGCATCTTTGTTGATAAATTTTAAACTCTCATCGGTAAAAAAAAGTTCTTTTGCTTCTTTATAATTTTCAAAAGTACCGTGAAAATCTAAATGATCTTGAGTGATATTGGTAAAAATTTTAGCAGCAAAATTTAAGCCTTCGATGCGGTTTTGAACGAGTGCGTGTGAGCTTACTTCCATGATGAAAAAATCACATTTTTTTTGAGTGGCTATTTGTAGGTATTCTAAGGTTTTAAGAATAGGGGAGGTGGTTAAGGATTTTTCATCGATTTGTTCATCGTTGATAAAAGCTCCTCTTGTCCCACAAAGCCCACACTTATAACCTAAATCCAATAAGATAGAATAAATCGCTGCTGCGGTTGTGGTTTTGCCATTGGTTCCTGTGATTCCTATGATTTGAATCTTTTCATCGATTTTTAAAAGTTTTTTACACTCATTTACATCAATGATTTTTGCACCTTTTTCTAAGGCTTGAGCGTGAAATTTAGCATTTTGTGTGGTTTGCAAAAAAAAGCATTCTTTTTCACACTCTAAGGTGTTATCTGTAATGAATGAATTTTCAAGTTTTAATTTCACTTTTAAATCCCATGAGTTTTTCTTGGAGTTTGATAAATCTATCATTTGCCCAAAAATGAGGCATAACATTTTCTATGTAATTTAAAGTCATATCTTTATAGCCATTATCAAGTAATTTTTCCAAAAAATCTAAAAAATCATCACGATTATCAATAACTAATTTAGTGCTGTTAATGATATTTTCAAAACTTTTTTGAAAGCCAAGTTCTTCTTCGCTTTTTAAAAAATCTTGATAATTTAACGCATGCCCATCTTCAAATTCGTTTTCTTGTTTGTTTTCTTGTTTTTTAAATTCAATTGTACTTAAAATTTCTTCTAAGTCTTTATCAATGCTAGAGATTTTGTAATGTTCTATATAAAAATCAAAAAGTAAAGAAGCTTCTTTAGGAGATTTTAAAGCAAGATCACAAAGGCAGATAAAATTTAGCAAGCGTTTATTTTTGCGTTTTTCATAAGCCATAGAAAAATACATTTTTGCAGTTTTAAAATCTTTCTTGTAAAAATGTTCAATTCCAAGTTTTTTATAATTTTGCAAATTCGTCTGCTCCGCCGTTTAAATTGATTATAGTGATTTCCGGATGAATATCAATCTTAAGTTGCCTTTCAAGACCGTATTTTAGCGTTGTTCCACTCGATGCACAGCCTTTACAAGCTCCTATTAAATGGACATAAACGATCCCATTTTTAATTCCTAAAAATTCAAGCCCTCCGCCATCACGTTCAAGCATAGGCAAGCTCTTTTCTAAACTTGCTTTAACAGGATTTATAAGCTCTTCATCACTAAAAGGCATCATAATTTATCCTTAAAAATTTTTATATACTTTAGCGTGATTGTGTTTAAAAAAAGGTAAATTAAGGCTTGAAATTTAAATAAATTAAAAAGGTTCGTCATTATTTTGTATGCTAAATCCTAAATCATAAGCTGTAAAGTTTTTGTTACCAAAAATTCCATTTAAGTTTCTAAATGATTGTTGCAGAATTTCTTCGTTTTTTTCATATTTTAAGAAGCTTAAATATTCTTTTAAAAAATTATTTAATTCTTCGGTATTTAAATTTTTAATTAAAAGATTTAAATTTTTATCAATAAGCGTAAAAAGTTGTTTTTTTAATGCGAGTGTAGAATTTTTAATTTTTACATTGTTTAAAAAAGCTAAATTAACCTTGCAAATACCTAACAAGAATTCGCTATAGTTTAAATTTTTTCGAATATTTTTACTTTCAAATTCTCTAATATCACTATCTTCATAACCTTTTTTTTCTAAAATTTTATCCAATAAAATCTTATGTTTAAAACAAACACTATCACTAATTTGCTTGAAATCGTTACATATATCTGGATGCTGTTTTAAAAAAGCTATAAGTTCTAATTCTGCAATGTGAATTTTTTCTTTAGGAAAATTGTATTTATTTTGAGAAATTAAAGGGGTTTGTATGGTTTTTTTTGAATTTTGTGATAAGACAATAAATTTTTCATCCACTTTTAATAAATTTGAAACTAGACTAGTGTAAGAATTTGCCACTAAAGGTTCAAGATTAAAGGTGAATTTTTGTATAGTTTCTAAAGCTTTTTGTTTATCAAGAGCAGAAATTATGGAATGAGTGGATATTAAGCGTCTGATATAAAATTCACCAAGCTCTATTCCTTCATCGAGTATATTATGGAGTTTTGTGCTTTCATTTTTTGCTACGAGCTCAGCAGGATCTTTTCCGCCTTGCAAAATTGCCACTTTACCGTCTATTTTGTTTGTGCTTAATAAAAATGCAGATCGTGTCGCAGCTTTTAATCCTGCTTCATCATTGTCAAAACATAAAATCACTTTTGCATCATAACGGCGGATTAAGGGTAGATGATGTTCGGTTAATGCTGTTCCAAGAACTGCTACAGCATTGTTAAACCCTGCTTTGTGAAAAGCTATTGCATCCATGTAGCCTTCACATACTATTATTTCTTTTTTTTTGGCTATATTTTCTTTAGCGATGTTAAAAGCATAAAAAATTCTACTTTTATCAAAAAGTATATTTTGGGGTGAATTTACATACTTTGCCGGTACATTGGGATTTAAAGTGCGCCCTCCAAACCCTACCAATAAGTCTTTATGATCGTAGATTGGAAAGGTGATACGCCATATAAAACTTGCGTAAAATTCATTATTTTCATCTTTTTTTAAAGCTCCAACACTCATAGCATCTTCTAAAGGAATTTTTTGATTTTGCAATAATCTTATACTATCTTCACTTGCTCCTGCAAAACCTAATTCGAATTTGGCTATATCTTTGTCATTTAAAGCTCTCTGGTAAAGATAGGTTAAAACTTCTTTGTGGTGTTTGAGATTATCTTTAAAATACGCATTTAAGCTTGGTAGTATAGACTTTAGCTCTTTTTTATTTTCTTGTTTTTCTTTTGTATAACTCAAAGTAAAATTACTAAGGCTTGCAACTTTTTCAACTGCATCGGCAAAACTTAATTTTTCATAATCCATTACAAATTTAAAAGCATCTCCACCAGCTTTGCAAGCAAAACAATGATAAAAACCTTTGGTAAGATTGATATGCATAGACGGGTTTTTATCTGCATGGAAAGGACAGATACACACAAAACTAGAGCCTTGTTTTTTTACTTCAATATAATTTTCTATAATATCAACAATATTAAGTCTTTGGGATAAATTTTCTATACTTTCTTTAGTTATCATTTTACAAACCTTGTTAAAATTATACAAAGATTTGGCTATAATTTGGCATAAAATTTTTAGAGCGAGACTATGGATTTTTTCTTTGTAGAATACAGAGACCCTTTAGTAGGGCTTATAATTTTAACCATTTTAGTATTTGTTGTAGCTGTTGCAAATTATATTTGGAAAATATTTGCTAGCAAAGATGAAGAACAAAAGCTTGAAAAATTTATAAAAAAATTTGAAATGGATAACGCTCATAAAGAGTTATTAAGAAATAGTAGCTTGAGTTTTGGAAATTTAAGTTTTTTGGCTGAAATTTTTACTAAAAGCGGGGAATTTGAAAAAGCAACTCAAATTTATTTGATTGCTCTTGAAAAATGTAAAGATAAACAAGAAAGAGAATTTATTTTCCTTTCTTTAGCAAAAGTTTATTTTAAAGCAGGATTTTTAGAGCGTGCAAAAGAAGTTTTATTACAAGCTTTAAAACTGCGTCCAAGAAATATACAAGCCTTAAAACTTTTAAAAATTGTTTATTTAAAACTTCGTTCTTATAAAGAAAATTTAGAACTTTTAGAATGTCTTTTTGAACTTAATGAAGATGTACAAAAAGAGAGTGATTTTATCAAAGCTTTAGAACTTTGTACTTTTAATATTACTGATGAAGAAAAAAAGAAAAAACTTTTAGAATTTAAAATAGAAGATAATCCTATGTTGGGGCGTTTAGTTTTTGAAAAATATCATATGTTTTTAGGGCAAAATTTTTTTGATATTTGTGATTTGCTTTATAGAGAAAATGAAGCGTTTAATTTAGAAAATCAAGATTTTTTAGAATTCTTTTATGCTTTGGGTAAAATTTCAAAGCATGATGATACGCACCAGTTTGTTTTTAAAAATTCTAACTTTAAAATGTTAAAAATTTTAAAAGATAATTCTTTTAATGCGGGGTTAGAATTTTCATATCGTTGTTCTGAGTGTAAAAATGTAATGCCTTTGTTTTTTTATCACTGTCCTGTTTGTTATGAGTTTAATACTTGTAAAATTATTTATGAAGTGAAAAACAATGAAACACATTGAAATTTATACAGATGGCTCATGTCTTAATAATCCAGGTTTTGGCGGATGGGCTTATATTTTGCGTTATAAGGAGTATCAAAAGGAAGGTTTTGGAGCTGAGGCTAATACCACTAACAATAGAATGGAGCTAATGGCAATTATTGAATCTTTGAAGGCTTTAAAAGAGCCTTGTGAAATTTCGCTTTTTACAGATTCTAACCTAATGGTTCAAAGTATTAATGAATGGCTAGAAGGATGGATAAAAAAGGATTTTAAAGGTAAAAAAAATATAGATTTATGGAAGGAATATATTAAAGTGGCAAAATCTCATAAGATTAAGGCTTTTTGGGTAAAAGCACATAATGGACATTTGGAAAATGAAAGGTGTGATACATTGGCGCGTGAAGCTGCTTTGAAAATTGCAAGGGAAAATGATGAAAAACATTGAAAAGCTAGAGCAGAGTTTAACTTATGAATTTAAAGATAAAAATCTTCTTATACATGCTTTAACCCATAAAAGTTTTAAAAAATCTTACAACAACGAACGCTTGGAATTTTTAGGTGATGCCGTGCTTGATTTAGTTGTAGGTGAATACCTTTTTCATAAATTCGCCAAAGATGCCGAAGGAGATTTATCTAAGCTTAGAGCAGCTTTAGTGAATGAAAAGTCTTTTGCAAAAATTGCAAATAGTTTAAATTTGGGCGATTTTATTCTTATGAGTGTTGCTGAGGAAAACAATGGAGGAAAAGAAAAGCCTTCTATACTTTCAGATACGTTAGAAGCCATTATAGGTGCTATACATTTAGAAGCTGGGTTCGAGTTTGCAAAAACTATTGCTTTAAGGCTTATAGAAAAAAATTTCCCTCAAATTGATGCAAAAATTCTTATAAAAGATTATAAAACAAAATTACAAGAGATTACACAGGGAAAAATCGGACAAACTCCGCAGTATGAAACAGTGCGTGCTTTTGGTCCTGATCATTTAAAGCAATTTGAAATCGCTTTAATGCTTGATGGTAAAGAACTTGCAAGAGCTATTGCGGGAAGCAAAAAAGAAGCACAGCAAATGGCAGCAAAAATTGCACTTGAGAAATTAGGAGCTTTATAGTGAATACCTTTGGTACGAGATTGAAATTTACAAGTTTTGGTGAGTCTCATGGTGTGGCTGTTGGATGTATTATTGATGGAATGCCTGCTGGGGTTAAATTTGATGAAGAATTTTTGCAAAATGAGCTTGATAAACGCAAAGGCGGAAGTAAATTTGCAACACCAAGAAAAGAAAGCGATAAAGCTCAGGTTTTAAGCGGGGTTTTTGAAGGATATACAACGGGTCATCCCATAGCTATAGTAGTTTTTAATGAAAATGCTCATTCTAAGGATTATGATAATTTAAAAGATCTATTTCGTCCTGCTCATGCGGATTTTACTTATTTTTATAAATATGGCATAAGAGATCATAGGGGTGGGGGTAGATCAAGCGCTAGGGAAAGTGTTGCTAGAGTGGCTGGTGGTGCAGTTGCAGCGATGCTTTTGTGTGAATTTGGCATTTGTGTTCAAAGTGGTGTTTTTGGAATAGGAACTTTTGTATCAAATTTGAAAGAAGAAGAATTTGATTTTGAATTTGCTAAGAAAAGTGAAATTTTTTGCCTTGATCCAAAACTAGAAAGTGACTTTAAAAATGAAATTTTAAATGCTAGAAATTCAAAAGATAGTGTAGGCGCTGCTGTTTTTACAAAAGTTAGTGGTATGCTTGTGGGACTTGGAGAAGTTCTTTATGATAAGTTAGACTCTAAATTAGCTCATGCTTTAATGGGAATTAATGCTGTTAAAGCAGTTGAAATAGGCGAAGGTATTAATGCAAGCAAAATGCGCGGATCGTATAATAATGATGCTTTAAAAGATGGCAAGTTTTTAAGCAATCATAGTGGAGGAATTTTAGGAGGAATTTCAAATGGAGAAAATCTTATTTTAAAAACTTATTTTAAACCTACTCCTTCTATTTTTGCCAAGCAAGAAAGTATAGATAAATTTGGCAATAATTTGGAATTTGAACTCAAAGGTAGGCATGATCCTTGTGTAGGTGTTAGAGGAAGTGTTGTAGCTAGTGCTATGGTGCGTTTAGTTTTGGCTGATTGTTTGCTTTTGAATGCGAGTGCGAATTTAAACAATTTAAAAAATGCTTATGGATTAAAATAAAAAAAGCCCATTTTCATGGGCTTGATTGCAATATTTTGAAAAGATTCAAATACTATATCGCTTGTTTTGCTAAATACTTTATACTTTAACTAATAAAAAATTGATTAATATCAGCCTTATTTTCAAAAGCTATACTTGTATAAGCTTGATTTTTAAATTTAAGTTCATAGCTTTTTCCTACTTCGTGTTTAGTATAGGTAAGGGCTATTTTTAAGGCAAGTTCTAAGTCTTTTTCTGAAATTTTTTCATCTACCAAAGAGTAAGCTCCGATTAAATCTCCAAGTTCTATTACTTCATATTTAGGAGTTTTTAAACCTTTTAAAAGAGTATTTTCAAGTTCATTTCTACCTATGATCATTTTAGCTCCATTGGGTAATCTTAAATGACGACCATATTTTAAAAGTTGTGCGTCATTAACCTGCATATCTTTGTCAAATTCTATGAAATCTCGAATTTTTTTAGCAAAACTATCAAGAGTTAGCAAACAACCTCCACCTGGGCTTTCAAAGTCTTCTAAGCCAAATTTAGCTGCAAGTTCAAGTTGTCTTTTACGACTTCTTCCAATAATACCTTCGAGTTTTTCTCTATCTACCCAACCTTCTCTTTCAGGTTTGGTTAGAGGTAGGTTTTTTGCACACATAGGACGCAAGATTAAATCTTCTTCATCAAGAGCAAGTTTTTTAACCTTTGCCATTGCATCACTTCTTTGACTCATAGGGCGTTGTCCTAAAACTTCTCCTGTGATGATAAAACTTGCATTTTCTTCTTTTAACATAGCAAGAGCAGTTTTAAACATAAAAGCATGACAATCTATACAAGGATTAAAATGTTTGCCATAGCCATATTGTGGATTAAAAAGCACTTCTTGAAGATAGGAATTTCTTACATCTATCATTTCAAAATCTGCACCTACCATTGCCGCACGCTTTTTCATGATTTCGCTTTTATCACTTGTGCTTCCAAAACCTATGTTGATATTTAGAGCTTTAACTTCTATGCCTTGTGCAGTGATGAGTTTCATTGCAAGCATACTATCAAGCCCACCGCTAAAAAGAGCTAATGCTTTCATTGATTCCTTTCTGAGATTATAAAATTTTTTAAGATTTTGTCGATTATAAAAGATATAATTTTAACTAAAAAATCTTTAAAATAAGGATTGGAAAGTGTTAAAAATAATTTTGGTTTTAAGCATTTTGAGTTCTTTTGCTTTTGCAAATTCTTGTGCTAACTACGAGCAGGAACTTAAAAAGTGTAATTCTTTAAAAAATTCACATGAGAGAAAAATATGTCGTTTAGGTTTATTTGCAAAATGTAAAAAAGGATAAATAATGAAAATCGATACTTCTACTAGTTTAACCCATTTTTTAACTAATAATGTTGATAAAAAAGAGCTTAGCGTATTAAAAAAAGAAGATCAAGATAAAATTCCCGTGCAAGATCTTTCGAGTTTAAATAGCGATGGTGTTAAGGTTGTTTTTGAAAATAAGCAAGGTGAACTTATAGCTTTAAATTTAAGCGATGAAAATTATAGTAGTTTACAAAAAAATTTCGGTTCTTATACGAATTATGTTGCTAGAAATGATGGTAGTATAAGGCTTAATGGCGAAGCAAATCAATTTGTTTCAAATTGGTTTGAAAGTGTAAAAGATAATTTTGGTTCTTTAAATTCAAATTTAAATAATAAACAACAAAGTGTAAAATTAAATTTTAATACAAGTACCCTTCAACAAAGTATGCAAAATTTAGGCTTTAAAACAAGCGATGAAAAAATATCTGATGATGCAAATATAGAAGAAAAATTAAATTTTTTTATTGATAAAGATGTAAATAAAGATGGTAAAGTTGATGATAGTGATGTTAAAGAACCTAGCATGAGAGAAATTTTAAGCGACATTAAAGAAGCATCAGGTGGTGGAGCTAATGCTATGAAAACCATAGATCCGCAAAAAATCAATAAAAAAGATGATAAGGAAAATAATATCAAAGAAAAAGAAGACGAAGATTTGCTTCAAAAAGCTCAAGAAAAAGGTTTAAGTGCTTTAAGTGCTGATGAGCAGGCAAAGCTTGAGGCTAGCAATCCTGAAGAATTTGAAAAACTGAAGCAAAAATCTTTGCAAGAATTAAGTCAGAATTTAAGTAAAGATTTTCAAAATAAAATTGAAAATCAAGAAGCACAAATTGTAGATAAGAGAGTGTAGCAAATTATAATTTTATCCTCTTAGGGTTTTAAAATCATAATAGGTAGTGTAATTCTTAAATCTCCATTATAGTGTGGAAAATTTAAAGAAGCTTTTCTTATGCTTTCTAAAGCACTTTTATCTAATAAATCATATCCTGAGCTTTCGATGATTTTTAAATCTGCTAAAGTTGTGTTAATTGAGTGATCTTAGGTTTGACATTTGTATCAGTTGTTTTTGCAAAAGTTTTAACTTCTTGAGTTGGTGCTATTGGGGTTTTATTTGGTATTGGGTGTGGAGGTGTTTTTTTATCTTTTTTTGCATTTTTTCAGGAGTTTTTTAATAACTTTTGGCTGAGGTTTTGGTTTGATAGGTTCTATAATGGATTCTGTTGGTTTAGTCTCATTTGTTGGATTAGTTTGGGTAAATTGTTTTATTGCTAAAGAAAAAGAATCTTCATTTTTAATTTCCATTTTAAAAAAGTCATTCGAGTGAAAAATGACAAAAAGTAAAGGTATAAAGACTATAAAAGTTATATAAGAAGCTTGGTATTTATGATTTAAAAATAAAGTTTTCATTTGTTTTTCTCAGTAAGAATCTGAAAATTTTCATGTTCTTTGGCTTTTAAAAAATCTATAATTTTTACAAAGCTTTCAAATTTAGCATTTTTATCGCTTTTTAGTTCTACTATGGTTTTTTTATCAAGTGAAAAAATAGCATTTTGAACTTCATTTAAATCAGCTAATTTATCATTTAAATAAAAAGTATTTTTTTCGTCTATGATTATAAGAAGTTTTTTTTCATTATTGCTTATATTGGTAGCATTTTCACTTGAAGGAAGTGAGATTTGAATTTTTCCATGTGCAATAAAGGTTGAAATACTAAGCACTATAGCAAGCAAAACAAGCATAATGTCTATAAATGGGACTATATTTAAACCTTCATTTTTTGGTAGTTTAAGCATTTTTATTTGCCTTATAAGCATTGCTTAAGAGAGAAACTCTTCTAAGTAAGGCATTATAAGCCATTAAAGCAGGAATAGCAACCAAAAGTCCTAAGGCTGTAGCTTTAAGAGCTAAAGAAAGTCCCACGATTATAGATTTGACATCTATATTGCCCGCCAAGCCCATTTCGTAAAATGTAACCATGATGCCTATTACAGTGCCTAAAAGTCCTATATAAGGGGCATTGGAATAGATGATATATATAGTGGTTAAATTTTCACTAATCGCATCATCAAATTGCTCTTGATTCTCATAATTTTTAAAGTTAATTTTTCTAAAAAATAGCATTCTTTCTACAACACACCAAAAAGCTATAAATGCCATAATTCCTAGAATTAAAAAGATAATTAAATCGATGTAATCTTTTAAAAATTCCATATTTTTCTCCAAAAATATACTTATAAATTTTAAAAGATTATACTGTATAAAAAATAAATTTATAATTAATATCAATTATCATAATTTTTAAGAAATTCTTGTTTATAGTATTTATTTTTATTAGGTTATAATTTATAAAAATTTAATAGGGTTTAACATGACTATAGATTTAAATCACAATTTTACCTCTTTTGTTCTTCTTGATGAAGTTGATTTTAATTTTTCGGAGTTAAAAAGCATTTTAGAAGATAAATTTAATATAAAAATAGCTGATGAAAATTTTACCAAAGAGGGTGTGATTTTTTCATATGAAAATATGTTGGTTACTCTAAATTTGATTAAAAATCCTATACCTAATCACGAAGCAGAATACTATGCAAATTTTAATTTTATGTGGAAAGATGCCTTAGAGCAAACTAAAAAACATAAAGCTCATCTTCTTATAGCGGTGCTAAGTCAAGATCAAAGCAAATTAGAACAAGCTAAAATGTTTACAAAAATTGCAGCTTTATGTTTGGATAATAAACATGCTTTAGGTTTTTATACAGGTGCAGTTGTTTTAGAGCCCAGTTTTTATATAGAAAATGCAAAAATGTTAGATGATAATCGCTTGCCGGTATATAATTGGATATATGTTAGTGTTTATCCTAGTGAAAATGGAGTTAATGCTTATACTTATGGGCTTAGAAATTTTGATAAATTAGAACTTGAAGTTTGTGATTTAAACATAGAAGAAAAAGAACTTTTTTTTGTATTTATGATATTGTTTTGCATATTTTAACTTATGATATTAATCTAAAAGATAAAGATATTTTAAAATTTGAAGATGGAAAAGAAATAAAATTTATAAAAAGTCAAGGTATAAGTGTTGAGAATGAAAGCTTGAAAATTATTTTTTAAGTTTCACATTCACTTCACAGTTTTGAGTTAAACTTTCGCCAACCAAGAAAAAAAGGAGAAATTATGAAAGCAAAACTAACTTTACTTGCTTTGTTGGGTACTACGGTGCTTTTAGCTAAAGATATGGTTGTTCCTGCTAGCGAACTTCCAAATAATGCCAAAGAATTTATTTCTAAAAATTTTAAAACCGCTCAAATTGGTTTGGTGAAAAAAGATATAGATTCTTATGATGTGATTTTAAATGATGGAACTGAAATTGATTTTATGATCAATGGAGAGTGGAAAGAAGTTGATGGAAAATATAAGGCTTTGCCACATACTATCTTACCTAATGTTATGAAAAAAGTGAGTGCAACTCAATCAAATGCTCAAATTCTTGAAGTAGACAAAGAAATTAATGGTTATAAATTTAAGTTTAATAACAATATGGAAGTTTATACAGATATGCAAGGAAATATCCTAGGTCAAAAATTAGATTAATTTTTGAAAATTTAACTCCCTTAGAAAATTTGATGCAAAAATTTGGAAGCATAGTCTTCCAAATTTTTATTTTTTGATTGCAAAACCCAAAATATATTTAGTTTTAAAATAATACTTTATTGATACAAGTGATTGTTTTTTTATAAAATTAAATTTACAAAATGTTACATAAGATTTAAAATATTTTTTTTAAAAAATAATTATTTATAAATATTTTGCTAAAATAAAAGAGATGTAATCTTAAATTTAAGGAAGAATAATGAATACTCCTAGATGGACTAGTCACGATACAAGGTGGGTTTTATCTCTTTTTGGAACAGCTATTGGAGCCGGCGTACTTTTGTTACCTATTAGTGCTGGGCTTGGTGGATTGATACCTTTATTAGTTATACTTGTTTTAGCTTTTCCTATGACTTACTTAGCTCATAGAAATTTATGTCGCTTTGTGCTTTCAAGTTCTAATCCAAAAGATGATATTACTTTTGTTGCAGAAAGTTATTTTGGCAAGGGCGGTGGATTTTTAATTACACTTTTGTATTTTTTTGCTATTTTGCCTATTTTATTGGTTTATAGTGCTAATCTTACAACAACTTTGCTTGAGTTCTTAATCAATCAGTTCAATTTCAATGCAGATCTTACTCATGCTGCTCGTTGGTGGGTGAGTTTTTTGATTGTTGGAGTTTTGGTTTTGATTTCTATTCTTGGTGAAAATGTTGTAACAAAAGCAATGAGTTTTCTTGTTTTTCCTTTTATTATATTTTTATTTATTTTTTCATTGCTTTTAATTCCACAATGGAATTTATCGTTATTTGCAAATGTTGATTTTTCCGTAATTTCAACAAGTAATTTTTGGGTTACTTTATGGCTTGTTATTCCTGTGATGGTATTTAGTTTTAATCACTCTCCTATCATTTCTTCACTTGCTTGTTATTGTAAAAAAGAATATGGTGGTTATGCTGAACCTCGCGCTAGAAAAATTATTTCTTTGGCAATTATTCTTATGGTTTTTGTTGTAATGTTTTTTGTTTTTTCTTGTGCTTTAACCTTTACACCAGAAGATTTTGCATCAGCAAAAGATCAAAATATCAATATTCTTACTTTTATAGCAAATAAATTTCCTGAAGTTTCTTTGCTAGCTTATGTTGGACCTATTGTTGCACTTGTGGCTATTAGCAAAAGTTTCTTAGGGCATTATCTTGGTTCTCAAGAAGGCTTAAATGGTATTTTATATAAAGCAAGTAATGGTAGAATTCAAGGTAAATTCGCTCAAACTTTAACAGCGATCATTACCTTTGCTATCGCGTGGCTTGTTGCGTATAAAAATCCAAGTGTTATAGGAATTATCGAGGCTATTGGTGGTCCTGTTTTGGCTATTTTGCTTTTCTTAATGCCGCTTTATTGTATTTATCGTTTTGATATTTTGGCAAGGTTTCGTAATAAATTTTTAGATCTTTTTGTTTTGGTAATGGGGATAGTTGCAATTTCTGCTGCAATTCATGATCTTTTATAAATTAAGGATAAAAAATGAGTAATTTAAGCATTTTTAAAATAGGTGTTGGCCCTTCTTCTTCTCATACTTTAGGGCCTATGCTTGCTGGAAATTTATTTTGTAAAAAAGTTGCTAAAAAGCTTGATGAAATTGATAGAGTTGAGGTTACTCTTTATGGTTCTTTGTCGTTAACAGGCAAAGGACACTTGAGTGATAAGGCTGTGATTTGGGGGTTAAATGGCTTAGAAGCTAAAAATTTAAGTGCGGCAATACAAGATGAAGTAAATAAAAATGCTATTGAAAATGCTCAAATTGATTTTTGTGGCGAGAAAAAACTTAGTTTTAATTATGAAAAAGATTTGATATTTTCTAAAGATTTTTTACCTTTACATGAGAATGGTATGAAAATTAAAGCTTATGATTGTAAAGGTGGGTTAGTTGATGAGGAAACTTATTATTCTGTAGGTGGAGGCTTTGTTTTAACAGCTGCGGAATTAGAAAAAAAAGGTAAAAATTCTAACCAAAATAAAAAGAAAAAACTAGATATAGAGCTTAATAACGCTAAAGAAGCTTTAGAGCTTTGCGATAAAAGAGATTGGGATTTAGCAGAGCTTTCCTATCGTTATGAATTGCAATTTCACACTAAAGAGGAAATTCGTGCTTATTGTCTTGAAATTTGGGAAGTGATGCAAGAAGTGTATTATAATGGCACGCATCCAAATGAAGATTATTTGCCCGGAAAACTTCATTTAAAACGTAGAGCTAAAGGGCTTAAAGAAAGAGTGGCGATGACAGCTGATCCTATGGGCATTATAGATTTTATTTCTTTATATGCTATTGCGATTGCTGAAGAAAATGCTAGCGGAGCAAAAGTTGTAACCGCGCCAACAAATGGAGCATGTGCCGTTATCCCTGCTGTTATGCTTTATCTTAAAAATCATACTATAGGTTTTAGTGATGAAAAAGCTATAGAGTTTTTATTAACAGCAATGCTTATAGGTTCTTTTTATAAGAAAAATGCAAGTATTAGCGGAGCAGAAGCAGGTTGTCAAGCAGAAATTGGTAGTGCTAGTTCTATGGCAGCTGCAGCTATGGCAACAGTTTTAGGAGCTAATGCTTTTAAAGCATGCAACGCTGCTGAAATGGCAATGGAACATCATCTAGGTCTAACTTGCGATCCAGTTGCAGGACTTGTGCAAATTCCTTGCATAGAAAGAAATGCCTTTGGAGCCATTAAGGCCATAAGTGCTGCTAGAATGGCAATGACACGCAAATCCACTCCTATGGTAAGCCTTGATGAGGTTATAGAAACCATGTATGAAACAGGAAAAGATATGAATTATAAATACAAAGAAACTTCTTTAGGTGGTCTTGCTACAAATTTAAAAACAGTATGCTAAAGTGTTTTTACACTTTAGTGTATTTTTTCATTCTTAGACTTAAAAATTCTTTCATTTCTTCTTCGGAAAAACTTTTAAGAATACGAATTTGCTTAAAAAGCAAGCCAAGATTGATTGCTCCCATCACTAAAAGCAATAAGCAAATCATTAAAAAAACAAGATCTATGGCTCCAAATTCATTAATCATAGCCAAACTTGCAAAAAATATGCTCGCTAATAACAAAAAAAATAAAAGCAATATTTGTTTTAATTTTGCCTCATTAAAATTATCGCAATTTTGAGTGAAATTTCTAAAAAGTATGATCTTTTTACCCAAATTTGAAACTAAAATTTCATCATTTTCTTTAAATAAGCCTTCTTTTAAACTTTGATAAAAAAAGATTTCATTATTTAAATTTAAAGCATCTTTGTAGCTTGATAAGGTGTAGTCTTTGTAAAAAAAGGATTTTAATTCATTTTTCTTTTCTATTTTAAATAATCTTAAATCATTTCTCGCATAAAAAAATCCACTAAAGTTCATAAATGCCATAAGTATCACTCCCTAAAAAATTCCTATAAAGTGGCTTGAAATTTAAAGGTATTGTAACATTTTTTTCATCATTTAAACTTGAACTTTGGAAAATCAAAAACATATCTATTTCATCTTTAAAGGTTTTGAGAAAATTTTCTCCACCCTCATACATTAAAAATTTAGCTTCACTTGGAATTTGGGTATAAATTTGGCGGTTTGGAACTTTAAATAAAGGGATATTTTTATCAAAATTATCTATATTTTGACGGCTTAAGATACAAAGATTAGGCGCTTTTGCTTTGCAAAGCCTAGCATCTAATATAGGGCAATCTTTTCTTATGGTTTCTCCACCGACTACAAGCAAATCAATCACCGCTCTAATTTCATGTGCATAAGTGCGACTTAGCTCATTGCTTACGATTTTGCCAAAAGGCGAGCCATTCATAGAAAGGGCTAATTTAAAAAGTTTAAATTGCCCTTTTTGCCATTTTAAAAAAGGTTTTAAAAGTTTTTTTCCTTCTTCTTTAAGTATGTCAAATTCAACCTCTATGCCTTGTTTTTTTAAAAATTCAGCCCCACCACTTGCGATTTTATTTCCATCTTTAACGCTGATGAAAATTTTTTTAAAACCTAGCTCGCTAAAGAGTTTTGCACAAGGAGGCGTTTTTCCTTGATGAGAGCAAGGCTCAAGTGTGACAAAAGCTATGCTATCTTTAAATACACCTTGATGGTTTTTGCAAATAAACTCATGCAAGGCGTTTGCTTCTTTAGGCAATGAAATTTCAGGTCTTAAGCTTTTAAAAGCATGAGCTATGGCATTAAGTTCTGCATGAGCTAATCCAGCTTTTTCATGAGCTTTTATGGCTAAAATTTTTTCATTTTTATCTAAGATTACACAGCCTACAGCCGGATTTGGATAGGTTAAAAACTGATATTTCCAAGCCTCATTTAAAGCTAAATTCATATAAAATTCTTTCATTTGCCTACCTTATATTTTAAAATTTGACATATTTTTAAAATTTTATATTTTTGTTTTAAGATAACAAATTCTAAATTTTCCATTTGTATTTCTTATTTTTAATTATATTAGCCATAGTTTTTTTAAGTTTTTTAGGATATAACGAAAATAGTAAGATTGAAGTATTATTTTTCATTTGTAGTATCCTTTAAATTAGGAATGATATAAGCTTGATAAACTAGAAAGTTTTGGTGGCCGGGAGAAAGGGATTCGAACCCCTGGAGGTGTGACCCTCAACGGTTTTCAAGACCGCCGCTTTCGACCACTCAGCCATCTCCCGATAAAGTAAAGTTTTGCCTTTTGGAGGCGACATCCGGATTCGAACCGGAGATCAAGGCTTTGCAGGCCCATGCCTTACCGCTTGGCTATGTCGCCCTGATAATGTTGAAAAAGTGGTGCCCGAGGCCGGACTTGAACCGGCACGGAAGAAAAATTCCGAGGGATTTTAAGTCCCTTGTGTCTACCAATTCCACCACCCGGGCGGGTGATTATGGAGCGGGAAACGAGATTCGAACTCGCGACCCCAACCTTGGCAAGGTTGTGCTCTACCCCTGAGCTATTCCCGCATAAATTTCTGAAAGAATTGAAGATAAAAGTATAGCAAAATAAACTTAAAAGGAGTTTATTTTGCCTTAAGTTATTTGCAAATAAATAAAGCTTTCGCGTTTAAAATTTGTTCTTTTTCGCTGATAATTGGAGATGAAAGTTCTATATTATCAGATTTTGCATTTAGCATTCTAGGTGCGATATTGGTATTGGCATTTACTTGTAAATTTTTCAATACACAAGTTTTATTAAGATCTAAAGAGTAAGTTTTTTCATATTCGTATGATGTTTTTAAAAGCTCTTTGTAGAGATTTTCTTTGTTGTTGTTTAGTGTATCTTTTGAAAATTTTGTTTGTATGGCTGGTGTTGAAACGCTGATGAAATTATTTTTAGCTATGATAGAATTGATGTCATTTAAAAGATTGTTAAAATCTGCAAGTTGGTTTTCTTTAAATTCACATTCTAAATTCGCATCAAATCTTTGACCTTTTGGAGTTTGTATACCATCTTTATAGGAAAAATTAGGTTCTAAAGAAAAACTTCCTCCGCTACAAAAATTTTCTTTTTTTGAGCGTTCTAAAATTTGATTGAAAATATTTGTGATTTCAGCTTTTTCACTATTGTCTAATGTAATTTTTGAACTTAAATTTTCATTTGCCCAAAAATTAATATTTGCATATAAAATATCGGGTTTTAG
This sequence comes from Campylobacter sp. CFSAN093227, assembly GCF_012897855.1. Classification (NCBI taxonomy): domain Bacteria; kingdom Pseudomonadati; phylum Campylobacterota; class Epsilonproteobacteria; order Campylobacterales; family Campylobacteraceae; genus Campylobacter; species Campylobacter sp. CFSAN093227. The sequence goes on along the minus strand of NZ_CP040610.1, from coordinate 1,731,491 downwards.
TGTATTGCTTACTTCTATATTTCTTGAAAAATATAAATCATGATTAGAGTCTTTTTTGCCTAAAAATTCTACATTAAAAACTACTCCTGCAACAAAAAGTAATAAACATAAAAAACCTACACCTAAACCTTTAAAAAAAGCTAACATGGATATCCTTAATAATTTAATTTGAGCTAATTTTAGCAAAAAATTTTAAAATTTTTTGTTATACTCTCATTTATGCAAAAAAAAGAGCTTGAAAAACTACAAGAAAATTTACTTCTTTGGTATGAAAAAAATGGACGCAAAACTTTGCCTTGGCGTAATTTACAAAGTCAAAATTGTGATGAAAGTTTAAAGCATATTGATAGAGCTTATGGAGTTTATATCAGCGAAATTATGCTTCAGCAAACTCAAGTTAAATCAGTTTTAGAAAGGTTTTATTTCCCCTTTTTGCAAAAATTTCCTACTTTAGAAAGTTTGGCTAATGCTAATGAAGACGAGCTTTTAAAGGCTTGGCAAGGACTTGGTTATTACACTCGTGCTAGAAATTTAAAAAAGGCAGCTTTAGAATGCGTGGATAAGTTTGGGGCTAAATTACCTAAAGAAGTTGAGGATCTAAAAAAATTAAGTGGTATAGGAGCTTATACAGCAGGCGCTATAGCTTGTTTTGGCTACGATCAAAAGGTTTCTTTTGTTGATGGCAATATACGCCGTGTGCTTTCTCGTCTTTTTGCTTTGGAAAATCCTAGCATGAAAGAACTTGAAAAAAGAGCTAAAGAGCTTTTAAATTTAAATCATGCCTTTGATCACAACCAAGCTTTGCTTGATATAGGGGCTTTGGTTTGTGTGGGTAAAAATGCAAAGTGTGGGATTTGTCCTTTGTATGATTTTTGTCAAGGCAAATTTAATACAGAGTTTTATCCAAGAGCTAAAAAAATACTTTATGAGAGTTTAAATTTAAATCTTTTTTTGTTTGAATTTAATAAAAAATTTGCGATACAGAAAAGCCAAGATAAGCTTTATAAGGGTATGTATAATTTTCCTTTTTTTAAAGAAGGAGAATATAAACTTTCTAAAGATATGAGTTTTGTAGGGGAGTTTAAGCACGGCTATACTAAGTATAAACTTAATATCAAGGTTTATCATCAAATTTTAAACAATGAAAATAAAAATTATGAATTTCAAACCTTAAAAGAGTTAGAAAGTACCGCACTTTCGGCACTTTCTTTAAAAGCGTTAAAATTAATTAAGCTCTGATTTTTTAGGCAAACACAAAGTAGCTATAAGCATGATGATTGTAAAAATAGCTATATAGATAAAAAAGCCATTTTCTATACCTGCATTTTTAAATTGTAAAGCAACCCAAGGAGCAGATCCTCCAAAAACAGCATTTGAAATAGCATAACCCAAACCTGTCCCTAAAGCTCTTACATGTTCAGGAAAAAGTTTTGCTTTAAAAATCCCAGCAACTGAAGTATAAAAACTTAAAATAACAAACAATAATACCACCAACATAAATGTCAAAGAAGGATTATTTTGTGCGTTATTGGCTATAAGTGAAAAAATAGGATAAATTCCTACCAATGCCAAAATACAAAATACAATTAAAGATCGTTTGTGACCTATTTTATCTCTTATATATCCAAAAAGAGGTTGAATGATCATTAGTATAAATAAAGCACCTAAGAAAAGATTATTAACAAGCATTTTATCCATACCCGTATTTTCCATAAAAGTTTTAGTATAAGTTGTAATGGTGTAAAAAGCTAAAGAACCTCCAGAGGTAACCCCAAGTACCATTAAAAAAGGTTTCCAAGATTTGCATAATGCTTTTAAAGTACCACGATCTTCATGCTGGTGAAGTTTTGTAGCACTTTCATTCATCATTTTTCTTACAAAAAGCGAGCCTAGTGCTAAAATTCCGCCTATTACAAAAAGTATTCTCCAAGCATAATCTTTCATATCATCAATGCTAAAAAATAAAAACATTATACTAATGCTTGCAACGGCCAAAAGTTGACCACCTATTAGGGTTACATACTGAAAAGATGAGTAAAAACCGCGTTTTCCTTCCGTAGCAAGTTCTGAAAGATAAGTAGCTGCTATGCCATACTCCCCGCCTACACTAAGACCTTGAATAAGTCTTGCTATTAAAAGCAAGATAATAGCAAGATCGCCCACTGTATCTTTGCTTGGTAAGGCTGCTATCATAAAAGAGCCTAAAGCCATTAAAACCACTGATATAACCATAGATTTTTTACGACCTACTTTATCAGCTAAAGAGCCAAAAAGCCAAGAGCCTATAGGACGCATAAAAAATCCTGCTGCAAAAACCCCAAAGGCATTGATTTGCTGGATAACAGGATTATCTGAAGTTGAAAAAGTATGAGCAAAATAAGTTGCTGTAAAAGCATAGATATAAAAATCAAACCACTCTACTAAATTTCCGCTACTTGCAGCAATAATAGAGCGAATTTTTTTCGTGCGAGTAAGCTCTTGCATAAACCCTTCCTTAATTTTAGATTTTTATTTAAGTATAGTGTGATTTTTGTTTAATATATTTAAAAATAAAGAAGAGAAATAAAAAAGATAAAAATATCGATAAAAATGTTACATATTTTAATAAATTTCATAAATTTTGGTAAAATGTTTACTCTAGGAAATATAATGAAATTTAAAAAAATATATATAGAATTAAGCGATATTTGTGGTTTAAAATGTGATTTTTGTCCTTCTCAAAAAGGAATTCGCGGGGTAATGAGTGAAGAAAAATTTCAAAACTTAGCTTATGAAATTTCTAATAAAGCTGAGCTTTTTACCTTTCATCTTTTGGGCGATCCTTTGCTTTTACCTAATTTGGAAAATTATCTAAAAATCGCAAAAGATGAAGCTATGAAACTTGAAATCACTACAAGTGGCTTTTATCTAAATTCTAAAAATCAAGCTTTATTGTTAGGGTATGAGAATATCCATCAAATCAATATTTCTTTAATGTCTTTTTTAAGTCAAAGCAAAATTTCTTTAGAACAGTATTTTAAGCCTATTTTAGAACTTTGCAAAAAGCATTTAGAGCAAAAAAGCCTTTCTTTTATCAATCTAAGACTTTGGAATTTAGATGCTAATTTTAAAGCACCTAAGTCAAATTTAAAAATTTATGAGTTTTTAGCTAAAGAATTTGAAGTTAAGATCGATACAAACTTAAGTAAAAATCGCTTGCAAAGACATATTTTGCTTCATCAAAATAAACTTTTTAAATGGCCAAATTTAAAAGATGAACCCCTTTATAAAAAAGGAAAATGTCATGCTTTAAAAGAGCAAATTGGGATTTTAAGTGATGGAAGTTTAGTGCCTTGCTGTTTGGATACTAAAGCAGATATTAACTTGGGAAATGTTTTTGAAAATAACTTTGATAAGCTTTTTAAATCATCGCGTATAAAGATGATGAAAAAAGCTTTTGAAGAAGATAAACGCATAGAAAAACTTTGTCAAACTTGCGAATTTTTTAAAGCAAGATTGGGTGATTAAAAATTGTTATTTTCTAGCTTTGTTTTAAATTCTTGAATTCTATCTATTATCTTAGGACTAAGGCGTAATAATATAGGTGTATCTTTGTTAAAATAAATACTTCCTGTTTTAACTGCTTTGGTATTTTTCAATAAAGCATTTGTATCTAAAAGATTGTTTTTGGCATTCATTCCAAGAATGAGTATGTCTGGATTTTGTTTCAGTATATATTCTGCTGATATAACAGGTCTTGAAATTTGACTTTGCGGACTTAAATTTTTAATCCCTATGAGTCTTAAAATATCAGCTATTAAAGAATTATCATTAAAGGCCATTAAAGGGTTGCTAGAATAAAGATAAATCGCACTTTTATTTAGGGGTTTATCGCTTAATTTTTTAAATTTTTGGTTAAATTCTTGTTTTAAAAGCTCTGCTTCTTTTTCTTTTTTCGTGATTTGACCTAAGGTTGTGATATTTTTTGTTATATCTTCTAAATGCTCGGCTTTTAAATTGATGCTTTTGATACCAAAATTTTTAAGTCCTTCTTCTAAATTTAAAGAATAAGAGCTTAAAATCACCAAACTTGGTTTTAATGCTACTATTTTTTCAAGTGAAGGATTTGAAAAAGTGCCTACGCTTGTAAGTTTTGAGGTTTGATCTTTAGGATAGATATTTGAGTGTTGTAAAGTGGCAATGCCTACGATTTGATCTTCAGCCTTAAGCATAAAAAGGGTTTCTATGCTTGCAGGATCAAGCACTACAAGGCGTTCTTTTGCATTTAGTGTGATTAAAAACAAACTCATAATAATTAAAATTTTTTTCATTTTTTCTCCTTTAAAGCTAAAATATAAGGTTTAGAATTTTTATAAATAATCTCGCAGTTTAAATCATAAATTTCTTTTAAAATTTCTTGAGTAAAAAGCTCTTTACTCGTTCCAAAATACTTTATTTCCCCTTCTTTTAAAAAAAGGATTTTATCGCAAAACATAGAAGCTAAATTTAAATCATGCAAGATAGCAACAACGGCTATATTTTTTTCTTTAACTCGTTTTTCGCAAAGGCTTAAAAGCTCTATAGCATAGTTTAAATCAAGGGCTGAAGTGGGTTCATCTAAAAAAAGAATTTTTGGCTTTTTAAGCAAAGCTCTTGCTAAAAGCATTCTTTGAAATTCACCCCCACTTAAAGAAAGTATGCTTCTTTCTAGAAAATTTTCAAGTCTTAAATCCTTAGCAAATTCTTTAATTTCTAAAATATCTTCTTTAGAATAAGAACTAAAAGCGTGTTTTAAATTCGCATATTTACTCATTAAAAGCACATCGATGACTTTTAAAGGGGTGTTTAATTCTGATTTTTGAGGCACAAAGCCACAAATTTTGGCAAATTCCTTAAGAGAAAAATCTTTGATATTTGTATTAAAAAGACTTATTTCTCCTTTATTTGGACTTAAATTTTTAAGTATAAGTTTTAAAAGAGTGCTTTTGCCTGAGCCATTTGGCCCTAAAATTCCTATAAAAGCCTGATTTTTAAGTTCTAAATGAATGTTTTTTAGTAAATCTTTTTGGTGATAAGCAAAGCTTAAATCTTGTATTTTTAGCATTATAAAAATCTCCTAGCACTTAAAGCCAAGTATAAAAAAATAGGAGCTCCAAAAAATGCAGTTAAAATTCCAATCGGAATTTGTACAGGGGCTAAAAGAGTTCTTGCTAAAGTATCACAAATAAGTAAAAATAATCCTCCAAATGCTGTACATAAAGGGATAACTAAGGCATTATCATAATTTTTAAGCAAAAGTCTTATAGTATGAGGAATGATGAGTCCAACAAAGCCTATAAGTCCGCTAAAAGCAACCGCAAAAGATACAGCCAAGGATGAGACGATGAGTAAATTTATCTTTAATTTTTGAGCATTTACCCCTAGATTTCTAGCTTCATCATCTCCGCTTAAAAGTATGTTTAATTCGTTTTTATGAGCGTAAAAATAAAACAAACAAAAAATTAAAGGCAAGATTAAAATTCCCACACGAAACCAAGAAGCATTGCCTATATTTCCCATAAGCCAAGCGACTATTTTAAAAGAATCCTCGCCTATAAGATAAGTGAAAAAAGAAGTAAAAGCTCCTAAAAAAGATGAAGCTGCTATGCCGATAATGAGTAAAGTCGCTATAGAAGCTTTAGAAGAAATTTTAAAAACTCCTAGGGCAAAAAAGGCAGAGCAAACAAAACCTAAAATTCCATAATAATAATCATTCAATTTTAACAAATACGCCAAAACCGCTCCAAAGGTTGCCGCAGAAGCTATACCTATGATATAAGGATCGGCTATAGGATTTGAAAATACATTTTGAGTGATAGCCCCACTACTAGCTAGAAGCATACCGATTAAAATCGCCATTATAATCCGTGGTAAGCGTCCATCTATGATGATTTGTCTTAAAATTTCATCTTGGCTAAAGATATATGAAAAAAGTTCTTTTGGGTTTAAATTCTCATCTCCTAAGCAAAGTGCTGTAAAAGAAGCGATTATATAAGCTACCAAAAGCCCTATAATCACTAAAATTTTAGAATGCGTATTTAAATTCAACATAGTAGTTTCTGCCATTCCCAACTAGGTATTGATCATTTATACTGTCTTGATAGGTGTAGTATCTTTTATCGAAAAGATTGCGAATTCCTGCTAAAATTTGTAATTTTTTATAATTATATTTCATACCAATATCTGTTAAAAAATAATCCCTTATCCAAGAATTTTTAGACATTTTTCCTGTATTTTCATTTATAGTTCCACCATCTTTTGCTCTAGAAAAATAGGTTAAATCAATAAAATTTGAGAAATTTTTATTCCAAGCGTATTCAAGCCCAGCTGTGGCTTTGATTTTTGAAACATAAGGAATTCTCATGCCGTCATTAACACCTTTAGAAATTTTAGCATCAAGATAAGTTAGACTTTCTCTAAAGATTAAATCATCATCTAAGAAATTTTGACTCAGACTTAATTCTACTCCTAAACGGCGAGTTTGATCTATATTATAATATTTCCACCAAGATCCACTAGTAGAATGAGGGTTTCCAAGATAAGAAATTTCATCTTTGCTTAGGGTGTAAAATAAAGTTAGATTAAAGCCGTAAAAATCCCACCAAAAATCATCAATACCTAGTTCAAAGGTATCAAAGATCTCAGCTTTTAGGTTCGACGAATAATAGGGTGGTATTCCATTACCAGTTTTGTTGCGATTGACAAATTGAGCAGGTGTAGGAGAAACAAAACCTCTTTCGTATTTAAGATAAAGATTGCCTGTGTCAGAGTATTTAAAGTTAGGGGTGATTTCAAAAGCAAAATTATTGGTGTTTTTATCGGTATCAAAAAGGGTTGTTGAGTCTGTGATTATAGGATTTGATGATGGCGGTCTTCCGTTCATACTCATTTCATTTCTATAAGATCTATTGGTATTATAAGTGCTAAATTCATATCTAGCTCCACCGGATAAAGTGAAAAATTCATTAAAATTATGAGAATCAAGAGCGAAAATAGAATGGCTTTGTTTAGTCATATCCATTAAAGTTGTCATCCTGTGATAATTTATGACACCTGGAACGCTATAATACACCAAACTCTTTCTTTTTGCATCATGGTTTGTAAATTCATAACCAAAAATAAAATAAGAATTATTTGCATAATTTAGCTTGTTTTTTAAACTTATCCCTGTAAGTGTGTCTTCAAAACCACTTCCATTTTGATAAGCTGTAGTTCCCATCATAGAAATTTCATCTTTTAGATAATTGATCTTTTGATTTTGCCAAAAAGCTTCTAGGTTAAATTCCCATATATCATCAAAATAGTAATGATAATCCAAAGAAATTTCAGGGCGATTGATTTGTGTGATATTGTCACTATTGCCTTTTTGGGTTGGATCGCTTTGAGCTTGTGCTTTTGTTAGATAGCCACTGCTGGTATTTTTGCTTTTAAAATAATTATAACCCAAAGTTAAATCGCTATTATCATTGATGTCAATATAGGTTTTTGTGTTGATAAAATAGCCTTTTTCATTATAACCTTCTTGATATCCATCAAGGTTAAAACTTTGTATATCAAAGCTAAAAGCTAAATTTTCATTTATTTGTTTGGCGCCATTGATACCTAAATTTCCACCTAGTCCACCATGATCATAGGCACTGCTTTTAAATTTATAGCAAAAGCATCTGATTTTTGTTTTTTTTGTAATGATATTAATCACACCCCCTCTAGTACCACTTCCATAAAGCACAGATCCACCCCCAGGTATGATTTCTATGCGTTCTACATTATCTAAATTGATACTATCTAGCGGGGTTACACCATGGGAATTATCAAGAACATTAATAGCACGCCCATCGATCATAACTTTTACAGCTATATTGGACTTATTTCCTTGTCCACGCATGTCTATATTGCGTCCAAGTCCAAAATTTACAAAACTAATGCCTGAAATTCTTTCTAAGGCTTGTTCTAAGGAAACATAACCTTTATTTTGCAGATCTTTGCCTTCAATGCTGATTACATTGCGTAAATTTGAGTCTGCATCTTGTTCAAAACCTGTTGCACTAACAACAACTTTTTGTAGATTGATAGCTTCATTTGATTCTTGTGCATTTAAATTAGTTATTAGTAATAATGCAAATAAAGATAAGTTAAAAGCTTTTTTATTTGGGTGCAAATTTTACTCCTTAAATAAAATAAATAATGATAATTTATATCATAATAATTTAGGATGAAATTTATCCTTTATTAACTTAATTTAGTATAAATTTTTGATAAAATAGATAATTTTTATATTTTAAGTTATTTTTAATTTGATAATTGATACCATTTTTTTTAATATTTTATTTTAAAATCAAGAAAGGATAAAAATGAATTTTGAAAGCATTATTTCTCATATGAATGATCATCATAAATCAAATTTAGTTGATCTTTGTAAAAAATTTGGTGGTATTGAGCAAGTGCAAGATGTTTTTCTAAAAAGTGTTGATTTTAATGGCTTGGATCTTGTTTACAATGATAAAGAAAATTTACGAGTGGAATTTCCTAAAAAAGCCGATGAAAACACGATTAAAGATACTATAATATCCCTTTGCATGAGTGCAAAGAGCGAGCAAAATTTTAGTGGAGTAGAAAAAGAATTAAATGAATTTATGCTAAGTTTTAATTCTGTAGCTTTGGCAACTTTAAATGCAAATGGAGAAGTTGTTTGCTCGTATGCACCTTTTGTAAGCACACAATGGGGAAATTATATTTATATAAGTGAAGTAAGCGAACATTTTAACAACATCAAAGCAAATCCAAACAATATAGAAATAATGTTTTTAGAGGATGAGAGTAAAGCCGCTTCTGTTATACTTCGTAAAAGATTGCGCTATAGAGTAGATGCAAGTTTTTTAGAGAGAGGTGAAAGATTTGATCAAATTTATGATGAGTTTGAAAAACAAACCGGAGGAGAAGGAGGCATTAAAACTATACGCAAGATGCTTGATTTTCATCTAGTAAAGCTTGAATTTAAAAAAGGACGCTTTGTAAAAGGTTTTGGTCAAGCTTATGATATAGAAAATGGAAATGTTACACATGTAGGTGCTAGTGGAAATCCACATAAATTCCTACATAAGCATTAATTTATATAAAATCTTATAAATTTTGTTCTTGTAAAGCTTGGGCTTGATGATGAGTGATTAAAGGTTCTATGATTTCATCAAAAAGCCCATCTTGCATAATGGCATCTAAGCGATATAAAGTAAGATTTATTCTATGATCGCTGATACGATTTTGTGGAAAATTGTAAGTGCGAATGCGTTCACTTCTATCTCCGCTTCCTACTTGTGATTTTCTTGCTTCACTTTCTTTTGCCAGTCTTTCACTCTCTTGCATTTCATAAAGCCTTGCTTTTAGGACTTTCATCGCACTTTCTTTATTTTTGTGTTGGCTTTTTCCATCTTGATTGACTACAACTATACCTGTAGGGATATGAGTGATACGAACAGCTGAATCAGTAGTATTTACACTTTGTCCACCATGTCCTGAAGATCGCATAACATCAACTTTAAGATCGTTTGGATTGATTTCGATTTCTATATCATCAACTTCTGGCATTACTGCCACGGTGATAGCAGAAGTATGCACGCGTCCTTGGGATTCTGTTTGAGGAACTCTTTGAACACGGTGCGTTCCACCTTCATATTTAAGTCTTGAATAAGCTCCTGTTCCTTTAACAAGCATGATGATTTCTTTAAATCCACCTACACTTCCTTCACTAGAACTTACAATCTCAAGTTTATAGCTACGATTTTCAGCATATCTTGCATAAGCTTTTACAAGATCTCCTACAAATAAAGATGCCTCATCGCCACCTGCGCCTGCACGAATTTCAAGAAAAATATTTCTTTCATCATTGGGATCCTTAGGAAGAAGTAAAATTTTAATCTCTTCTTCAAGCTTTGGTTTTAATTCTTCTAAAGTTTTTAGTTCTTCTTTCGCAAGTTCCCCAAGTTCTGGATCGTTTAGCAAAGCTTTATTTTCTTCTATATTGTCTAAAGTTTTTAAATACTCTTTAGCTTTTAAAACGATAGGTTCTAAATTTTTTTGTTCTTTAGAGAGTGTAGTCATTTTACTGATATCGTTGATTATATCAGAACTGCTAAGAAGAGAATTTAACTCTTCAAAGCGTTTTAAAAAAGGATCTAGTTTGCTAGCTAACATTAAAAACTATATAGAAAATTATGCGATTTTATTTACTAAAAGGGCTAAGCGGCTTACACGGCGAGAAGCAGTTTGTTTTTTAATGAAACCGCGACTTACCATAGCATGAATGCTTTTATTAGCTACTTTTAAAGCTTCATTAGCAGCATTTTTATCTCCATTTGCTGCAGCTTCTCTTACGGCTTTAGTTATATTTTTAAGTCTTGTTCTATAGAATCTATTTCTTTCTGTTTTTTTAATAGTTTGTCTTGCTCTTTTTTCAGCAGATTTATGGTTTGCCATTTATATTTTCCTTTTTTGAAATTAAAGACTAAATTATATAAGAATAAAATTTAAAATTTAATTAATTTAAGCAAAATTTCAAAATAAGTCTTTTAAATTTATATCCCAAAAAACTAAATTAAATTTAAGTAAAAATCCATAAATTACCGCACTTAAAAGTCCAGCAAACAATCCTGCTAACATATCATCAAGCATTACACCTAGTCCGCCTTTGACTTTTTTATCTATCTTACCAATAATAGAAGGTTTTGTAATGTCAAAGAGTCTGAATAAAACAAAAGCCAAAATAAAATTGACTATCGAGTTTTCAACACTTGCTGCAATAGCACAAGCAAGAAAAACTCCAGCAACCTCATCGATAACTATGTGTTTGTCATCGTGAATTCCTGTTTTTTTTTCATAATCATCTATAACACGAATACTTGCAACAAAAATTAAAATGCTTAGTAAAAACAAAGTATTAATCCCGAGATATTTAAGTATAAAAAAAGCAGGTATTAAAGCAGCGATAGTACCAAAAGTCCCACTTGCCTTTTTTACAGAACCTGAATAAAAAAAAGTTAAAAATAATTTTTGCATTTTATTACACCATATAAGACATTTGATGAATTTCTAAAAGTTTTTGATAAAATTCTTCATCATTTTTGTATTCTAAAATTCCATCAGTTGGAAAAAGCTCATTATAAATTTTTTGCATATTTTTTAATCTATTTGGAAAAAGAGAAGTTAAAATAACACTAGATACTTCCTTGCGCATGAAAATTGCTGGAGGAATGATACCCGCTCTTAGTAAATCTTTTAAAGACTGAGAATTATAGTGCAAATGGTGATGACAACCATGAGGGCAAGATCTTGTGCTAACAATCATGCGACATTGATCGCAAAATACAAATTCAGGCAAAACGATCACTTCTATGCCATAGTCCTTGGAAAAATCATCAAGTATGGTTTTTGGTTGGTTATCGTCATAAAACATTCCAAGTCCTGTATGATTTTGTCCTACTACTAGTTTGGTACAACCTAGACTTTTTGCGATAATACTTTCTAAGCCAGGATTTAAATGAGCGTGAAAAATATTAATATTTTTTAATGGAAAAATGAAAATTCTATCCGGTGGAAGATAGTTTTGAATAAATTTTTTCAAATATGCTTCTTTAAGTTCGAATTCAAACCCATTTACATCAAAAGATTCTACAAGAAAAATTACAACTAAATCTGCTTTATCAATAGTCCAACGAAACATTCTTTCATGGGCACGATGCAAAGGATCAAAACTTGAAACTATAGCAGTAATTTTTTGTGCATTAAGATTGTTTTTGATTTGTTGAAAATTTTCTTTTATTTTTTCAATTTGAGAATTATAAATTTCTATTTTTCCACTTATGCAAGTTGTTCCCATGTCTTCTAAAGAGCAAGTGTTAGGACTGAAAATATCAGAAAAATTTTTATTATTTTTAAATTGGCTTTTAAAATCTATATGTCCTACTACTTTTTCATCTAGTATGAGATCGATTCTATCGCCAGATTTTATATCATTTAGTGCTTCTTCAGCATTTTTTGGTGCAAAGCTTAAGGGATAGGGAAAACTTTCTCCTTTAAATTTTCCTGATTTAATGATTTCATTGACTTCTTTTTCATTCATTAAATGAGTGCAAGTACCTAGCAAACCTTCTTTAATAAGTGACAAGATGCCAAATTCATTTTGATCTATGGTAATGTTTTTATTTTTTCTTGCTGATTTCATATTTCTTCCTTTTTTCCCATAAAGATTTACGTGAAATGCCTAATTTTTTTGAAAGATCAGTATCAGGAAATATATTTTGGTAATTTATAATAACATATTTTACATACTCATCTATAGTTAAAATTTCATTGCTATTGATATTTTTTTCATTATCATTTAAATTAATGCAGTTTATTTTTAAATCATCTGTATTTGAATTGGTATGCAAAATAACATTTTTGTTTTGTATAAAATCTAGGAGTTTTTCCTTTTCTGTTGCTTTTAATGCTTGAAAATTACTCAAAAATAAGAGATTGTTTTCTGTGGGAAGTTTCATAACTTTTTCAACTGAATTTGTAGATGTTAAATCAATAAAAGAAAGAGTAATGTCACATTCATTTGCATAATTAAAAACAAAAGCATCAGCACTGCTTTGCTTGTTGGATTTTAATATCAATGGAAGTTTTAATTTTTTATAATTATACTCTGGAATTTTGATTGTTTCTAATCTTGATTTGATATAGCTTTGATAAGCTTTATTAAGAATTGAAAGTTTTCTAAAATCCTGATAATGCTTTATTTTTCTAATCAGCTCTTCTATCATAAAGGGTTTTTGAATATAATCACTAGCACCTAATTTCAAAGGATTTGAAACTGTATCTGTACTTATATAAGAAATAAGCAAAATAATAATACTATGTTTAAACTGACCTACGGCTTTTAGAAAATTATTAGTATTTGTAGAAAGCAGTATAATGTCATAGTATTTTTCACCATTGTATTCATCAAACGAGTTAATAATTTCACAGCTATATCCAGCATCACTTAGTTTAATGCTAATGCTTTGCGCTAGATAAATTTCATTTTCAATAATTAAAACTTTCATAATCTTGTCCAATCAAAATATTTTAAATTTACATTACTAAGCACCGCCATACCTTCTTTTCTTCCAATAAAACCCAATTTTTCCGTTGTTGTGGCTTTAACATTGATTCTAAATTCATCTAAATCTAAAGTATGAGCTATATTGCTTTGCATAGCTTGTTTAAAGTCTTTAAGTTTAGGGCTTTGTGCCATGACGCAAATGTCTATATTAATGAGTTCAAAACCTATTTCTCTGACTTTATCATAAGCTTGTTTTAAAAGCTCCATGGAGTTGGCATTTTTAAATTTCATATCAGTATCAGGATAAAGCTCTCCTATATCTCCAAGTCCTGCAGCACCTAAAATCGCATCGGTTAAAGAGTGAGCTAAAACATCTCCATCGCTGTGTGCTTTAAGCCCCATAGTAGGATGAATTTGCACTCCTGCTAAAAGCAAAGGGCGATTCTCTCCAAATTCATGCACATCAAAACCATTGCCAGTAAAAATTTCAAAGCTAGGTGTAGGCAAATCAAGTTTTTTAAGATCTTCTTTAAAGGTTAGTTTTCTTGCATTTTCTTCACCTTCAACAAACCAAATTTTTCCACCCATTGCAGCTATAGCTGTGCTATCATCTGTAAATTCTAGGTTTTGATCCAAGGCTTTTTTAAGCAATTTGGTTTTAGAAATTTGCGGGGTTTGAATGAGTTTGATTTTTTCTCTTTGCAAGGCTTCATTGTCAAAAAGTGTTGTATCTGCAACTTTTAAAGCAGGGGTAATACAATCTGCTTTATCTAAATTTTCAATCAAACGATCAAACAAATTTTTACTCACCAATACCCTTGCTACATCACTTACCATAACAAATTCGCTATCTATGAGCTCTAAGGCTTTTTTTAAGGATTCTGCTCTGGTATCACCACCTTCTATGAATTCATAGTTTTTAGTAAATTTTTTCATATAAGTGATATTACTAGAGGTAACAACTATTTTTTTAAAAGGATAAAAAGAGCTTAAATTTTTTGTTGCATAAAGCCAAAGAGGGTCATTTCCAAGTCGTAAAAATTGTTTTTTTACCTTTGTATTAAAACGAGTAGAATTTCCAGCTGCTAACATAATGAGGCTCATTTCACTCATTTTTTCATTCCTCTTTTTAATCATTGTTGGTTTTTATAATGTTACCATATTATACACTTATAAAAAGCTAAATTTTATCATTTTATTAGTAAAATTGATTTTTTTAAAAGACAAGGAAAAAATATGAAAGAACAAATTTTAGAGAAATTAAAAACTGTAAAATATCCTGGTTTTGAAAAGGATATAGTGAGTTTTAACTTTGTAAAAGATATTAAAATTCAAGATGATGGTGTATTCATTGATATAGAAATCGTTTCAGCAAATCCTGAAGTAGCTAATGAAATTCGTAAAAATATTATTGAAGCTTTATCAAGTTTGGCTTTAAAAAATATTGAACTTAATATCATTACTCCAAAAATTCCTGAAGAAAAAAGTAATTCAAGAAGTGGAAAAAATATCGCTCCACAAGTAAAAAATTTCATCATGGTTTCAAGTGGAAAAGGTGGTGTGGGTAAATCTACAACTACAGTAAATTTAGCAATTTCCATGGCTAAAATGGGAAAAAGAGTAGGTATTTTAGACGCGGATATTTATGGGCCAAATATTCCAAGAATGCTAGGTGAAACCAAAACTCAGCCTGAAGTAATAGGGCAGAGATTAAAGCCTATTTTAACTCATGGTGTTTATATGATGAGTATGGGGGTTTTGATCGAAGAGGGTCAAGGCCTTATGTGGCGTGGAGCTATGATTATGAAAGCAATCGAGCAACTTTTAGCTGATGTGATTTGGCCTGAACTTGATGTATTGTTTTTAGATATGCCTCCAGGAACAGGCGATGCACAAATTACTTCTGCGCAAAGTATTCCTATTACTGCAGGAGTTTGTGTAAGCACGCCTCAAACCGTATCTTTAGACGATAGCAAAAGAGCTTTAGATATGTTTAATAAACTTCATATTCCTATAGCGGGTGTGATTGAAAATATGAGTGGATTTTTATGTCCTGATAATGGTAAAGAGTATGATATTTTTGGTAAAGGAACAGCTGAAGATATGGCAAAAGCCTATAAAAGTGAAGTTTTAGCACAAATTCCTATAGAAATGATAGTAAGAGAAGGTGGAGATGAAGGCAAGCCTGTGAGTTTTTATCACCCTGAAAGTGTGAGTTCAAGGCGTTATTTAATGGCGGCTGAAAAAATTTGGAGTTTTATAGAAAAGATTAACAATGAAGGTGGTGCGGATAATTCTGCTATACAACCTGTGATGAATGGAAAAAGTGCGTGTTCGCATTAAAAATTAAGTGGATAAGGAAAAGAAAATGATTAATACTAAAGAAGATTTTTTACTTTTAATCAAACAAATCGAGCAAAAAAGTGGCTATAAAAAACCTAAAGCTTTTGGTATAGCAAGGCTTGATAGAGGACAGTTAAATAAAAATAAAATCTTACAAGCAAGTTTTGCTTTGATTAACTATGAGCAAAATTTTGGCTCAGCGGCAATCATGCTTGAAGCTTTTATGCAAAGGGGCGTGGAGATTGATTTTAATGCGAGTGAGTTTGTGCAAACTTTGAAATTAGAAGATATTGATTTTGCACTTTCTTGTTTTAAACCTTTTTTAGAAGAAGATGGGCATCAAAATATTGATTTATTAAAGATTATCAAAGATAAATTTAAAGACGATGAATTTTCTTTTGTTTGTCTTTTTGAAGATAAAGAACCTTTAAGTGTAGAAAGTATTTATCTAAAACTTTATTTGCTTTCTACTAAAAAAGTACCTTTAAGAAGTATCAATTTAAATGGAGCTTTTGGACTTTTAAGCAATGTAGCTTGGAGTGATGATAAGCCTATCGAGCTTGAGTATTTAAGAGCAAATGAAATGCGTTTAAAAATGAGCAATCAATATCCAAAAATCGATTTTGTTGATAAATTCCCAAGATTTTTAGCACATATTATCCCTGAGGATAATACAAGAATTTTAGAAAGTTCTAAAGTAAGAATGGGTGCGTCTTTAGCAGCAGGAACAACCATCATGCCAGGGGCAAGTTATGTGAATTTTAATGCAGGTACAACAGGAGCTTGTATGGTTGAAGGGCGTATTAGTTCAAGTGCTATAGTAGGAGAAGGTTCTGATGTAGGTGGCGGAGCTTCGATTTTAGGTGTTTTAAGTGGAACAAGTGGCAATGCTATAAGCGTAGGCAAGGCTTGTCTTTTAGGGGCTAATTCAGTGACAGGAATTCCTTTAGGGGATAATTGTATAGTTGATGCAGGTATTGCAGTGCTAGAAGGAACGAAATTTTTACTCAAAGATGCCGAAGAACTTGCTAAACTTAATCCTTATTTTAATTTTGATAAAGAAATTTACAAAGGCTTAGAGCTTAAAGGTTTAAATGGGCTACATTTCCGTCAAGATTCTATAAGTGGTGCTATGATAGTAGCTTTAAATAAAAAAGCAGTCAAACTTAATGAAGCCTTGCATTGATATAAATTTATTTTACATAAAGCTTTAAGCTTTATGTCTTTCTTTTAATTTTGAAATCACATCTGAGAAACTAAGATTTGCATCTGCAAGTAAAACACTTAAATGATACATTAAATCCGCTGCTTCACAAATAAGCTCTTCTTTATCTTTTGCTGTCGCTGCTAAAGCTGTTTCTACGCCTTCTTCACCAACTTTTTGTGCGATGCGTTTTGTACCACTTTTGAAAAGTTTTGCTGTATAAGAAGTATTTTCATCGGCATTTTTGCGTGCATTAATAAGTTTTTCAAGTCTGGCTAGAAAAACAAAATCTGCATTTTTAGAAATTTTTTCAAAACAAGAAATATCGCCCGTATGACAAGTAGGCCCTACAGGATTTGCTAAAATTAAAAGCGTGTCATTATCACAATCTAAGCTTAAATCTATGATATTTAAGAAATTTCCACTTTCTTCACCCTTTATCCAAAGACGCTGTTTTGTGCGTGAAAAAAAGACTACTTTGCCACTTTCTAAGCTTTTTTCTAAGGCTTCATTATTCATAAAGCCTAGCATTAAAACTTCGCAAGTTTTTGCATCTTGGATGATGACAGGTAAAAGATTATCCACTTTTTGCCAAGCGATTTTTTCATTAAGTTCTTTGAAATTTTGCATATTATATCCTTATACTTAAGCCTTGATTTTTAAGATAAATTTTTAATTCTTTAATGTCTATAAGTTTTTGATGAAAAACAGAAGCAGCTAAAGCCCCATCTATACCTAGTTTAAAAGCTTCTAAAAAATGTTCCATTTTTCCCGCTCCCCCACTTGCGATCAAAGGTACTTTACAAATTTTATATACAGCTTCTAATTGTTCTAAATCATAGCCATTTTTAACACCATCTTGATTCATCATATTTAAAACAATTTCGCCTGCACCTAGATCTTGCACTTTTTTAACCCATTCTAAAGTGCTTTTTCCACTATGTTTACTTGTTTTTTCATCCCCTGTGTATTGAAATACTTTTAAATTTCCATTTTCATCTTTAAAACTATCAATCCCTACTACTACGCATTGCACGCCAAAGCTTTTAGCAAGGCGTGTGATTAGGCTTGGATCATTTAAAGCAGGAGAATTGATAGAAATTTTATCTGCCCCATTAGCCAAAAGTTCAGCTGCATCTTCTTCGCTTTTAATACCCCCTGCAACACAAAAAGGAATATTGATATTTTTTGCTACTTCACTTACCCATTCTCTTGATATGCGTTCTTTTCTAGCACTTGCAGCAATATCATAAAAAACAAGCTCATCAATACCATTTTGAGAATAATACCTAGCAAGCTCTATGATATCTCCCATATCTTTATGGTTTTTAAATTGTGTTCCTTTTACTACTCTGCCATCTTTGACATCTAAACATGCAATTATGCGTTTTGTAAGCATTTATTTCTCCAAAATACATTTTTCTTTAAGATATTTTTCCATTTCTTCATCGCTTTTAATTTCATCAAAATTAGCTTGAATTTTTGCTTCTTTGCCCACTTTAATTTGTTTGTTTATATCATCAATAAATTCTTTAAAATTTGGATTTTTATTGATCAGCATATTTAGTGTTTGAATATCAAGTTCTTTTTCTTTTGCACTAATTAAAATTTGAGAATTTGAAATATCTTTTTCAAGTTTTATCACTCCTATGCCAAAACTTTGATTTAAGCGTCTTAACTCACTTAAAACTTCGCTATCAATTTCTTGTAAAACAACCAAATAGCCTTCATTTGCCCAGCTAGAATTGCTTACAGCTTGAAAATAGCATTCTTTTAAATTTGAAAAATTTAAAGCAATTTTAAGTTCAAAAGAAAAAAGCTTATAACTATTTTGTTTGATATTTTCTAAAAGTGTTATGGTCTCTTTTTCATAATCATCATAAGGAAAATAAACCCCTACAATATCAGGATAATTCCACTTATCTTCCCCGCCCTTACCCTTTTTGCTTTGTTCGTGATAAATTGTTTTGCAATTTAAATTAAAATCTAAATTTTCATATAAAAATTTTACAAGCAAGGGGTGTAAATCTCTTTCATGAAATTTATTTTTTTCTTGTTTTTCATTGGTAATTTCATTTTTATTATCAAGCTTTAAAAGTTCATTTTCTCTTTCTTTTAGCCAAAAAGTTGTAGGTTTTATTGAGGTTTTAAGAAAGTTAATTTTATCTGTAAGCAACCTATTCCAAATTGTTTGAGTGGGTGTTTGTCCTATACTAGAAAGCTTTTTATCTAAGCCTTTTTCAAGAGCTTTTTGCCAAATTTCACTCACATTTAAAGGCTTTTTAGTTTGTTTTAAAACTTCTATAATTAATTCTTTATAGGTCAATTTTCCAGACATCTTATCCCTTCTTCTACACTAAAAACTCCGTCTAATAAAGCTTTTCCTACGATAACCCCACTACAAATTCCTTTTAAGTTTTCAAGGTCTTTTAAGCTTGCTACTCCACCACTTGCCTGAATGCAAATATGAGGAAAAATTTCATGGATAAGTTTATAAAGTCTTGCATTTACTCCTTGCATGGTGCCATCTTTTGAAATATCTGTGCAAAGTATGTGTTTTAAGCCTTTATTGCTATAAAAATCTAAAACTTCCATAAGCTTTTTATCGCTTGCTTCTTGCCAAGCATTTACAGCCACAACATAATCTTCTTTTAAAATCGTATCTAAGGCTAAAACTATAGCTTCACTACCAAATTCTTTTAAAATTTCAAGACATAAAGTCGCATCTTTAATTGCCATAGATCCTATAACTACTCTTTTTACTCCACAATCAAGCAAAGCTCTAACTTCTGCTTTAGAGCGTATACCTCCACCTACTTGCAAATTGACACTGACTTCTTTGGCTAATTTTTCTATCAAAGCAAATTGTCTTTTGCTAGGATCTTTTGCACCTGTAAGATCTACAAGATGAAGTTCTTTCGCTCCTGCTTTTTCGTATTCTTTAAATTTCTTTAAGGGATTGTATTTATATACTTTTTTTTGTTCGTAATCCCCTTTTACAAGACGCACCACTTCGCCATCTATAAGATCGAGTGCGGGTATGATTTGAGTCATCCTATATCCTTAATAAAATTTGAAATTAAAATTTCCCCAGCCTCGCTACTTCTTTCAGGGTGAAATTGCACTCCGTAAAAATTATCTTTCATTACGCTTGCGCTAAATTTTTGCGAATACTCACAATCTGCTATAGTGTATTTCCCAAGTCCTACACAATAACTATGCACAAAATAAAAATAAGCCCCTTCTAAGCCTTTAAACAAAGCATGAGAGCTATAAACTTCATTCCATCCCATATGTGGAAAAGTAAAGCCTTCTTTAGCTTTAAATTTTTGAGTTGTAAAATCTATGAGTTTTAAGGTTTCTTGATTTAATTCTTCAGAAAAATTTCCTAAAATTTGCATACCTAAACAAATACCAAGCAAAGGTTTTTTGGTATTTTGAATAAAATCAATAAGATTAAATTGTTCTAAATTTTTCATTGCTTCTTTTGCGGTACCCACTCCAGGTAAAAAAAGCTTATCCGCACTTTCAAGTTCTTTTAAATCCCTACTGATAGTTGCATTAAAACCTAATCTATCTAGACAAAATTTCAAAGATGCTAAATTCGCACAGGCTGTATCGATGATGATGATTTTCATATCACTCCTTTAGAGCTGGCTAAATTTTCACTTTCTATTTTTACTGCCATTTTCAAAGCTTTTGCAAAGGCTTTAAAAAGCCCTTCGGCTTTATGATGATCGTTTTTGCCTTTAACTTTTAAATGCAAACTCACGCCCATAGCATAGCTTAAAGAATAAAAAAAGTGCTCGATCATTTCTGTGCTTAAAGCCCCTAAATGAGATTTTTTAAATTTGGCTTTATAGACTAAATGGGGACGATTGCAAAAATCCATCGCACAACTTGCCAAACACTCATCCATAGGTAAAGCAAAACCATATCTTGCAATGCCGATTTTATCCCCTAAAGCTTTTTTGATACAAGCTCCAAGTGCTAAGGCTACATCTTCAACGCTATGATGCTCATCGATTTCCAAATCTCCTTTACAAGAAATTTCAAGCCCTATACCTCCATGTACAGCGATTTGCTCTAACATGTGATCAAAAAAATCAATACCTGTTTTAATGCTAACCTTACCCCCATTTAAGCATACCTTTACTTTTATATCTGTTTCTTTAGTAGTTCTTTGATAGCTCGCGCTTCTAAAAGAACTTAAAATTTCATTTTCTATTTCTTTCCAAGAAAGTTCGCCGTATTTTAAACCACGCACGCCTAAATTTGAAGCCAAGATCATATCACTTTCACGATCTCCTATAACAAAACTTTGCTCCTTATCATAAAGTTCGTGTTTGATATACTCTTCTAACATAGCGGTTTTAGGTTTTCTGCAAGCACAATTTTCATTTTCAAAATGCGGACAAATAAAAATATCTTGAAATTCTATACCGCAACTTTTTAAAATATCAAGCATTTTTTCATGAGCGATTTCAAAATTTTCCTTTGGAAAACTTGGTGTTCCAAGACCGTCTTGATTGCTTACCATAACAAATTTAAATCCAAATTTTTTTAGTTTTAAAAGAGTGGGAATAGCATCTTTTTCAAAACGCAATTTTTCAAGAGTATCGATTTGAAAATCGCTTTTTGGCTCCTCTATTAAAGTGCCATCTCTATCTATAAAAAGGATTTTTTGACTCATTTTAAGCTTTCTAAACGAAAAGTTACTGCATTTTTGTGCGCGTCTAAATGCTCATTTTGTGCTAAAATTTCAACACTTTTACCTAAAGCTAAAAAACCTTCTTTACTTAACTCTTGAACGGTCATTCTTTTACTAAAATCTGCCAAACCTAAACTAGAATGCGTTTTAGTAAGTCCATAAGTAGGTAAAACATGATTTGTCCCACTTGCATAATCACCCATAGACTCTGGGGAATAAGCTCCTAAAAATACTGATCCTGCGTGTTTTACACCTTTTAAAAGTTCTCGTGGATTTTGAGTTTGTATGATCAAATGTTCAGGGGCGTAAAGATTTGAAATTTCTAAGGCTTGATTTAAATCTTTAGCTATGATAATGCGTGAATTAGCAATGCTTTTGCTTGCAAGTTCTTTGCGAGGCAAAAGTTCTAATTGACTTTGGACTTCATCACTTGCTTTTTTAGTAAAATCTTGACTTAAACACACTAAAATCACTTGAGAATCTGCACCATGTTCAGCTTGTGAAAGCAAATCACTAGCTACAAATTTTTCATTAGCTAAATCATCAGCTATGACTAAAACTTCACTAGGTCCTGCTTGCATATCAATAGCTGCTCCGTTTATATCACTACTTACTTGGCGTTTTGCTTCGGTTACAAAGGCATTTCCTGGGCCAAAAATTTTATCCACCTTTAAAACACTTTGGGTACCGTAAGCCAAAGCTGCTATAGCTCCTGCACCGCCCATTTGATAAATTTCATCCACGCCACAAAGCTTAGCACAAAAAAGCACAGCATCATTGATTTTTGCAGGACTTGCTAAAACGATTTTTTCACAACCTGCAATTTTTGCAGGAATAGCTAGCATTAAAACCGTTGAAAACAAAGGTGCCAAACCCCCTGGTATGTAAAGTCCTACTTTTTCTATAGGGCGTGTTAAAACTTCACATTTAACGCCTTTTGTAGTTTCAAGAGCGATTTCATGTGGGATTTGGGCTTCGTGAAATTTTTTGATATTTTCATAAGCCACTAAAATAGCTTCTTGTAAATCTTTATCTAAACGATTGCTTGCTTGAGTGATTTCTTCTTGAGTGATTTTAATCTTTGAAATTTCAGCCTTATCAAATTTCAAAGCTTGTTCTATCAAAGCTTCATCGCCTTTTTCTTGCACTTCTTTAATGATAGAACTTACTATTTTTGAAATTTCATCTTTCGCACTTATAGCAGGGCGTTTTAACGCTTCTTCTTTTTGTTTTTCATCCAAATTATCATATACTAAAATTTGCATTTTTTACTCACTTTAACATTTTTTCTATAGGCAGAACTAAAATCGAACTCGCACCTTCTTCTTTTAAAGCCTCCATGGTTTCCCAAAAAAGATTTTCTTTACTTACCATATGTAAAGCTACATTTTTTTCATCGTGTGCTAAAGGTAAGATAGTCGGTCTTTCAACTCCTGGAAGTAGGGCTTGAATTTTATCAAGTTTTTCTTTTGGAGCATGAAGCATAATGTATTTAGATTCTCTTGCTTGCATTACTCCTGCTACACGCAACATAATTTTATCCACTAAGGCTTGTTTTTCTTTACTTAAAGCATTTTCTTTTTGAATCAAACAAGCACGAGATTCATAAATGACTTTAACTTCTTTAAGATTGTTTGCTTGTAAAGTTGCCCCGCTTGAAACAAGATCGCAAATCGCATCGGCTAAATTTGCCCTAGGGGCTACTTCAACAGAACCTGTAAGCGTACAATTTTTATAATTAATCCCATTTTCTTTCATAAAACGCTTTAAAAGTTGTGGATAAGAAGTAGCTATCCTTAAGCCTTCAAAATCTTTCAAATTTTGAAATTTATTTTCTTGAGGTAAGGCAAGAGAAAGACGGCAATATCCAAAATCTAGCTTTTTTAAAAGCTTATAGCTTGGATTTTCTCCTAAAGACTGGCGTTCAAGTTCATTTTCTTCTAAAACATTTTCCCCTATAATGCCTAAATCTACAACCCCATCAAAAATAAGCCCAGGGATATCATCATCTCTAACGCGTAAAATATCTATGGGTAAATTTGTAGAAAAAGCGATCAAGCTTTGTTCATGGATATGCATTTTAACACCACATTCTGAAAGAAGCTCTATGGATTCTTTTGAAAGTCTACCTGATTTTTGTATCGCAATGCGTAAACGAGTGTTTTCTTGCATAACATATCCTTGAAATTAAAAATTAAAAACTTATATTAGCATAAGTAGTTGAATTTTTAGCAAGGGTTTTAGAAAATAAATAAATTTAATTTTATTTAAAATAATTATTTAAAACTTTTTATTTTTAAGGTATTTAATTGAAGTATTAATCCTAGCAAAAGCTAGGATTTGATTAAGCTACAAATTCGATGAAAGCCATTTCAGCAGCATCACCACGGCGAATTCTTGTTTTGATGATTCTTGTATATCCACCATTGCGATCTTTGAATTTTGGAGCAATTTCAGTCACTAATTTATTAGTAGCGTTTTTATCTTGCAATGAAGCAAAAACTGCTCTATGAGCGTTAAAATCTCCAAGTCTTGCTCTAGTAATCAATCTTTCTACATAACCTCTTAATTCTTTAGCTTTTGGTAGAGTAGTTTCGATTTTTCCGCTATTTACTAAAGCTATAGTTAAATTTTTTAATAAGGCAGCACGATGAGATGAAGTTCTGCCAAGTTTTCTATATCCATGTTTATGTCTCATTCTTTATCCTTCGTTTTGTGCTTTTAATTCTGCGATTTTATTTTTAAGTATTTCTTTATTATCGCTAAGCTTAGAAGTTCCCACAGGAAAACCTATGCTTTCCATGATGTTTTTAATTTCATCAAGAGATTTTTTACCTAAATTTTTAAGCCCTGCAAGTTCACTTACACTCATCAAAGCAAGCTCGCCTATGTAAACTACTCCTGCTTTTTCAAGACAATTATAACTTCTAGCACTTAAATTTAAATCTGTAATGTTTTGCAATAATTTAGTATTTTCTAGTTCATTGCTTGTTGCTTGATTTTTAATTACGCTTCTAACATTGGTGATTTTATCAAATACTGATAATTGTTTATACATAGCTTCTAGAGCATTTTGAAAAGCTTCATTTGGAGTGATTTGTCCATCAGTTGTTACGGTTAAAACCACTTTTTCATAATCAGGATTATCTTCAAACAAAACTTTTTCAATATCATAGGTTGCTTCTCTTACAGGTGTAAAGAAAGCATCTAAAGCTATAAATTTAGGATCATTTATAAGCTCTTTAATTTCTTCGCTTGGTACATAGCCAATACCTTTTTCAACGATCAATGTGAATTTGAGTTCAGCATCTTCGTTGATAGTTGCTAGATAGGCGTCTTTGTTTACTACTTCTACTTGATCATTATTTAGATCTTTGCCGTAAATTTCTTTTGAGCCTTTAAAGCTAAATTCTACTATTTCTTTATTTGATTCGCCTTTAATTTTAAAGCGTAGTTTTTTTAGATTAATGATAAAAAGTGCTACATCTTCAAGCATACCACGCATGCTATCAAATTCATGAGCTACGCCATCAATATGGATCGCAGTTGGAGCATATCCTATGGTGCTAGTGTAAAGCAAACGGCGTAAAGGATGGGCTAGGGTGATTCCATAGCCGATCTCAAAAGGCCAAGCACTGATTTTAGCCACAGTATCACTAATGTTTTCTATTGTAAATTCTGTTGGCGTATAAGCAGATGTTGTAATATTTCTCATATTTAGCCCCTATTACTTAGAGTAAAGCTCAACGATAAATCTTTCCTCAACCGGAATGACAACTTCTTCTCTTTCAGGTTTTCTAGTGAAAATTCCAAATCTTTTATCTTTTTCCACATCTACCCAAGCAACGATACCTGTTTGAGCAGTAAGCTCGATCGCCCTTGTGATTTGAGGATTATTTTTGCTTTTTTCTATTACTTCGATTTTTGCTCCTGCTTCTACTCTAAAGCTAGGGATATCTACTCTTTTTCCATTTACTAAAATGTGTCCATGAGTTACAAGTTGTCTTGCAAAACGACGAGTTGTAGCAAAGCCCATTCTATAAACTACATTGTCAAGTCTTTGCTCTAAAAGTTGGATAAGTAAAACCCCTGTATTGCCATCTCTTCTAGCAGCTTCTGCAAAAAGTCTTCTGAATTGTTTTTCACTTACTCCATACATAAATTTAGCTTTTTGTTTTTCTCTTAATTGGAGTCCGTATTCACTGATTTTACCTTTTCTTGCTCCGTGTTGTCCTGGTGCATAAGGGCGTTTATCTAATGCGCTTTTTCCGGCTAGTCTTCTTTCTCCTTTTAATGCTAAGCTAACACCAAAGCGTCTTTCTAATTTTTCTACTGGTCCTCTATATCTTGCCATAATTAATTCTCCTAATTTTTTCTTATATCTTAGACACGACGACGCTTAGGCGGTCTGCAACCATTATGAGCTAATGGAGTAATATCTTTTAAGAAAGTTACTTTGATTCCTTCCATAGCACCTACACTTTTAACAGCAGTTTCTCTACCGCTTCCTGGTCCTTGTACTTTAATGCCTACTTCTTTAATTCCGTGTTCTTTTGCTTTATTTAAAGCGTCTTCTACTGCTTGTTGTGCTGCATAAGGAGTTGATTTTTTAGAACCTTTAAATCCTAAACCACCTGCACTACTCCAAGCGATAGCATTTCCCATTTCATCAGTCACTGTAACCATAGTATTGTTAAAAGTCGCACTGATATAAACAATACCTTTTGCTATATTTTTTTTAACTACTTTTTTCTTTACGATTTTTCTTTTTGCCATGATTTATCCTTATGATTTTGCACCAACAGTTTTTCTCTTACCTTTTCTAGTTCTTGCGTTTGTTTTTGTTTTTTGTCCGCGAACTGGTAAGCCTTTTCTGTGTCTTAAGCCTCTAAAGCTTCCTAAATCCATAAGTGCTTTAATATCCATAGCAACTTGTTTTCTCAAATCCCCTTCAACCATATAGTTTTCTTGAATTTCTTTACGGATAGCTGCTGCTTCATCTTCACTTAACTCATGAACTCTTTTATCATAAGAAATTCCTACTTTATCTAGAATTTTTCTTGAAGTGAAAAGTCCTATACCATAAATATAGGTTAGTCCATACTCAATTCTTTTTTTCTTTGGTAAATCCACACCTGCAATACGAGCCATGTTTATCCTTGTCTTTGTTTATGTTTTGGATTTTCGCAAATAATGCGAACCACGCCTTTACGGCGAACTACTTTGCACTTGTCGCACATCTTTTTAACCGATGGTCTCACTTTCATGAGCGTCTCCTTGAATGAATTCCACTTGATTTACGACTACATCAGGTTTTATGAATAACCAACTATTTTCAAAATAAGTGGTGGATTTTAAAAATACTTCTTCATATAGTTCGATGTAATTTGCCGCAAAAACTCTAATTTTATCTAAAATTAGCTTTTAAATAACTTAGATTATTTATATCTAAAAGTTATACGCCCTTTATCAAGGCTATAAGGTGTAAGTTCTACTTTTACTTTATCACCTGGCATTATTCTTATATAATGCATACGCATTTTTCCTGCAATATGACATAAAATTACATGTTTGTTGTCAAGTTCAACCTTGAAATTTGCATTAGGCAATGCTTCAAGTACAGTGCCATCAATTTCAATTACATCATCTTTTGCCAAAATTTTCTCCTTTCATGAAATAAAAAGGCTATAATTTTAGCAAAAATTATTAAAATTTTTACTTAATTTTTAGTAATTTTTAAGTAATTAATCTAAAAATTCAGGTTCGATAAAAGATGCATGAGTCCCTATAACTTTGAGTTTTCTTTCTTTAAATTCTTTAAGTAGTTTTTCCCTTGTTTGTATAGCCTCATTTTGATCTATATCAAATTTTATAGCGATTTTAGGTTTTGGGATTTGTATATCATAAAGATGAAGTAAATCTCCCCAAAAGACTATTTTATCATCAATTATGATAGCATTTTGACCTGGGGTATGCCCGTAAGCAGGTATGGCTTTAATGCCTGAATTTTGAAAGATCAAATCTTTAGAGTGGTTAATAAATTCTATATTTTTAAGTTTAAGCAAGGTGTTTTTAATTTCTTGTCTATCACTTTTGATCCAAAAATCATATTCTTTTTTATCGATTAAAATTTGAGCTTTTGGAAAAAGATTTTCTTCGCTCATTAAAGCTCCTATATGATCAGGATGTGCATGTGTTAAGATAATATGAGTGATATCTTTAAAATCGGTTTTGTGGATATGTAATTTTTCTTTAATGTATCAATAGTATCTAAAAACCCTGTGTCTATTAAAGCATTAAAATTTGGATTTTTTATCAGAGCAATATTATGCTCATTTCTTTTGATTTTTGTGCGAGTTTTTTCTATAAAATTCTTATCTTCATCGTTTTGTGGCACTAAAAAAGAAAATAATAAATTTAAAAATTCATCATCAGATTGTTTAAGCGAGATTATATGGGTTTGATTTGAACTTTTGCTTGTGGTTTTTTCTTCTAAAAAATAAAGATTGGTTTTTAAAAGGGTGGTTATAAAATTAAACATATTTATCCTTAAATTTTTTAGATAATATTTTGGAAATGATTATAGTATAATAAAAACAATGTTTTTAAAATTTAAGGTAATTAATCAATGAGAAAATCAAAATTTGGAACAAAGGAAATTAAGATCTTAGGACTTTCTTCACTAGGAGGAACTTTAGAATTTTATGATTTTATTATTTTTGTCTTTTTTGCTGAATATATAGCCAATGTATTTTTTCCTAAAGGTATGAGTGAATTTTGGGCTTTATTAAATACTTATGGAGCATTTGCAGCTGGATATTTAGCACGTCCTTTAGGTGGTATAGTTATGGCACATTTTGGAGATAAATTTGGGCGTAAAAATATGTTTATGCTAAGTATTTTACTAATGGTTCTTCCTACCTTTGTCTTGGCTTTTATTCCAGGTTATGAAACTCTTGGGTTTTTAGCTCCTGTTTTATTGATACTTATAAGAATTTTTCAAGGCATAGCTATAGGTGGAGAATTGCCTGGAGCTTGGGTTTTTGTAAGAGAACATTGTCAAGAAAAACAAAAAGCTTTCTTTTTAAGCTGTTTAAATTCAGCTATGGCTTTAGGAATTTTGTTGGGAAGTATAGTATTTTTAATCATTAATGCTTTTTTTAGTATAGAAGAAATTGCTACTTATGCATGGCGTATTGCTTTTTTTGTAGGTGGAATTTTTGGGATTATTTCTATTTATTTGCGTAGATTTTTGCAAGAAACTCCTGTTTTTAAACAAATGAAAAAAGAATCATCGCTTAGTTCTTTTCCACTTAAAGATTTATTTAAAGAAAAGGATATTGTAAAAAATTTATTTTCATCAATGATGATGACTTGGGTTTTAACAGGTTGTGTTATTGTGCTTGTTTTATTAATGCCTAAATTTATGCCTAGTATTTTAAATTTAAGTGGGGTTGAAGGAAGTTATTTACAGATATTAGGAATTTTGGGAATAGCTTTAGGCGGGGCTTTTATGGGTTATCTTGTAGATAAATTTGGTTTATTTAAAATTTGCATTTTCTTTTCTTTAACTTTTGTATTTTTTTCTTTTTTATATTTTTATGCTTTATATGAGCTTAAAAATTTGGTTTTGGTGTGTATTTTGTATTCGATTGTTTGTTTTTTAGGTGGGATTAATGTGTTCGCACCTATTTTAATGAGTGAAGTTTTTAGAGCTAAAATAAGATTTTCAGGAATTTCTTTTTCTTATAATATTGCTTATGCAATTTCAGGCGGTATTACTCCGCAACTCGTTTTTTGGCTTAATACACTTGCGAGTAAAAATGAAAATCCATTTTTATATGGTATGAGTATATATATGATTTTTTTAGCGTTATTGGCTATTTGTGCTGTTTTTATAGTAAAAGATAAAATAAAATTTTGATAATCACTCTTAAAATGTTATAATTAAAATTATATTTTGGAGTTTATAAATGCCTTTTATTATGGAATTACTTAAGCAAAATAAATTAAAGTTGATTTCTTTTTTGCTTTTTTCTTTTATTACAAGCGCTGTTGGAGTTTTAACTCTTGTTTTTATCAATGATTATTTGCTTAAAAATGCACAAAACATTCCTATTTTTTATTTTATTGTTTTGCTTTTGATTTTTTTTATAAGTTCTACCATAGTTGAACTTGGACTTAGTATTTTTGGACAAAATTTTATTTTTAAAATGCAAAGGCGCGTAGTAAAGCAGATCTTAGACACCCCTTTGTTAAGAGTCGCTAAAGTAGGTAAGGCTAGAATTTTAGCTTCTTTGGGAAGTGATGTGAGAAATATATCTTTTGGGCTTTTAAGATTGCCTGATTTTTTACAATCAAGTATATTGATTTTATGCACTAGTGTTTATTTATGTTATCTTTCACCACAAATTTTTGCTTTGTGTGTGGTATGGATTATGGTTATTTTTATTACTAATAATTTTTTGATGATGAAAGTATATCAGTATTTTAGAAAGGCAAGGGAAAATGATGATGCTTTGCAAAATAATTACCAAAATATACTAGATGGACATAAAGAACTTTTGATCAATCGTGATAGAGCTAAGCTTTATTATGAAGATGAATTTGAAAATAATGCAAGATTGAAAAAGAAAAATAGTACTTTAGGTAATCTTTTTAACAATCTCTCAAACAACTGGACAAATGTAACTCTTTTGGCTTTAGTGGGTGTAGAGTTTTACTTAGCTTTAAAATTTGAATGGGCAAGTGTTGCAGATGCTACAACTATAGCTCTTTCTATTTTGTTTTTACGAACCCCTTTAGTATCTATGATAGGATCTTTTCCTACTTTGCTTTTGGCAAAAATCGCTTTGGATAAGATCGCAAAATTGGAATTAGATGATTATATAGAAGGTTTTAAAAAAACACATTATATCAGTGAATGGAAAAAAATTTCTTTTAGAAATACTCAATTTGCTTATGAAGAAAATTTTCATTTAAATCCTGTAAATATAGAACTTAAAAAAGGTGAATTGGTATTTTTAATAGGTAAAAATGGAAGTGGTAAATCCACTTTTTGTATGCTTTTGACAGGACTTTTTAAGCCAAGCAAAGGCGGAATTTATGTTGATGATACGCTTATAGATGATAAAAATTTAGATGAGTATAGATCTCTTATTTCTGCTGTTTTTAGCGATTTTCATCTTTTTACTAAAACCTTAAATAAAGAAAATTTTGCAAGCGAAGAAAAAATTGCTTTTTGGTTGGAGTTTTTAGAACTTAAAGATAAAACAAGTGTCAAAGATAATGAACTGACCTTAACCAAACTTTCTACAGGGCAAAAAAAGCGTTTAGCTATGCTTATAGCCTTGCTTGAAGAAAGGGATATTTTAGTGCTTGATGAATGGGCGGCTGATCAAGATCCTGTTTTTAGAAGATTTTTTTATAAAAAACTTTTACCTTTGCTAAAAGAGCAAGGTAAAACAATCTTTGCTATCACACATGATGATGCATATTTTGATAGTGCTGATAGAATTTTCTTGGCTCAAAATGGTGAAATCAGCGAATTAAAGGGTGAGAATATAAAGGAATTAGCTAAAAATTTAGTAGAAAAATTTGATTAAAGCCCAAAATGGGCTTATATTATTTATCATAGAGCTTTTTTTCTATATTGATATAAAATTCAGCAATTTTTCCATAAGCAACTTCCCAAGCTTTAAGAGTAGCTTCGTCAGGATTTAAAAGATTTTTAATAGCTTTTAAAAGGCAAGCTCCAACTATAGGATAATGCTCTTCTTTAACCCCTAAATTAACATGAGTTATGGCAACTTTATCAACAAAGTTTCTCATATTTTCTAAATTTTCTATATTTTTAGCTGCCATTAAAATCGCCATCGCTAAAGCTTTTGGTTGTTCTCCTGAAATTTGTTTTTCCATATTAAACATAGGTTTTACCTCAGGATAATCATTAAACATTATTTTATAAAACTCATTGGTTAAATCTTCTCCATTTTTTTGCAAAATAGGCACACAATCTTTGATGATTTGAATTTGTTCTTTTGTCATAATTTCTCCTTTTTGTTGTAAAAGAGATATTTTATATCTTAAAAAGGAGAAAAAAATTGACTTGTGTTAAAATTATGCTCAAAAATATAAATTTAAAATTATCTTTAAATTATTAAATTATATAATTGATAATAAATTAAAAAGAGGGACTATGGCAAATTTTAAAGCTTTTTATAATGAGGCTAAGTATATTTTTAAGGATAGAATTTTTAATGATTATGCTAGATGCTATGCTTATGGCATTGATGCGTCGTGTTATTTTTATATTCCAAAAATAGTGATTATTGCTAAAAATGAAGATGAAATTAAGCAAATTATTCAATTAGCAAATACTTATAAAACTCCTATAACATTTAGAGCAGCAGGTACAAGTTTAAGTGGACAAAGCTCTTGTGATGGAGTACTTGTAGTGATTAAATTTGCCTTTAAAAAAATAAAAATTAACAAAGACGCTAACGAAATTACTTTAGGATGCGGTGTAGTAGGCATTCATGCTAATGAAAGTCTTGCTTTTTTGAAGAAAAAAATAGGACCTGATCCAGCTACTATAAATTCAGCTTTAATTGGAGGGATTATAAATAACAATTCAAGCGGAATGTGCTGTGGAACTAAGGATAATAGCTATAAAACCTTAAGAAGTATTAGGGTGATTTTGGCAAATGGTAGTATGCTTGATACCAGCGATGCTTTAAGCGTGGCTCGATTTAAAGATGAAAATAAAAAATTAATTAATGAACTTAGAGAGATCAAAGAAGAGATTAATGCCAATAAAGAATTAAAAGATTTAATAATCAAAAAATTTAAAATCAAAAACACCACAGGTTATAGCCTTAATGCCTTTGTTGATTATGATGATGAAATAGATATTTTAGCACACTTGCTTATTGGCTCTGAAGGGACTTTGGGATTTGTAAGCGAAGTTAAGCTTGCTGTTTTGGATGATTTGGAATTTAAGGCCTGTGCTTTATTGTTTTTTGATAATATCAATAATGCTGCAAACACTATAAAAGAATTTGCTAAAGTTGATTTTGTAAGTTCTGCTGAAATAATGGACTATGCAAGTTTAAAAGCTGCATCAACTTATGATGAGTTAAGAGATATTTTAGCTGATATTAAAGAGGGCAATACTTGTGTATTGATCCAAAGTGAGCATAGTAATGAGCTTAAGCTTGATGAAAATATAAATAAAATAAAAGAAATTTCCAAACTGGCTTATAAGTCATATTTTAGCAAGAATAAGGCCGAATATGATTTATGGTGGAAGATTAGAAAAGCACTCTTGCCTATAGCAGCTAGTCTTAGAAAGGCAGGTTCAACGGTAATTACTGAAGATGTGTGTTTTAATATCGAGGATTTAGCCGATGGAATTAAAAGCATTCAAGAATTGTTTTATAAATATGGCTTTGGTGATAATGGAATCATTTTTGGCCATGCATTAGCAGGCAATATCCATTTTATTATCACACCGGATTTAAACAATAAGCTTGAATTTGATAATTTTTCAAATCTAGTTAAAGAAATGTCTAATATAGTAGCTTCTTATGGTGGAAGTATAAAAGCTGAACACGGCACAGGGCGTATGGTGGCACCTTTTGTGGAGGTAGAGTGGGGTAAGCAAGCTTATTTGATCAATAAAAAAATCAAAAGTATCTTTGATAAGGATAATTTATTTAATCCCGATGTAATCATTAGCGATGATAAAGATATTTATAAGAAAAATATCAAACAAGCCAGTTGGATTGATGAGAAATTAAATACCTGTATGGAATGTGGATTTTGCGAAAGATTTTGTCCATCAAATGAATATACAATTACTCCAAGACAAAGAATTGCGATCTTACGAGAGATCAAACGCCTTGAAAGCTTAAATGATGATGAGTCAAAAGCAAAATTAAAGGATAT
The DNA here is from genome assembly GCF_012897855.1 of Campylobacter sp. CFSAN093227. Lineage (NCBI taxonomy): Bacteria > Pseudomonadati > Campylobacterota > Epsilonproteobacteria > Campylobacterales > Campylobacteraceae > Campylobacter > Campylobacter sp. CFSAN093227. The sequence goes on along the minus strand of NZ_CP040610.1, from coordinate 1,698,188 downwards.
TAAAAAATATTACAATCATTTAGTAGACAGCTCTTGTGCTGCTTGTGGGGTGTGCTCTTTTTCATGTCCTTTGGGGATTAATTTTGCTGATTTTTCATTAAAATATAGAAAAAATAATATAGGATTTATATCTAAAATTTTAGGAAATCTAGCATATAAAAATCATGAAAAAACTCTAAAAATTGCTAAATTTTCATTAAGTATCGCAAATAAATTTGATAATTTAAGTCTTGATAATAAGCTCGAAAAAGCAAGCAATTTTCTTAGCATTATACCAAGAACTAGGGCGTATTTGCCTAAGGTGAATGATTATGAGTTAAAAAGTCGTAAAAGAGCTTGCAATGTGGTTTATTTTACAAGCTGTCTTAATAAAAGCTTTAAACCAAATGAAAAAATGCATGATAAAAGAAGTTTGCAAGAAGTATTTGAGAGCTTGTGTAAAAAAGCAAATATAGGCATTATTTATGCACCCAATGATTTATGTTGTGGTAAGGCTTATGAGAATTTTCAAGATATCCAAGATAAAAATATACAAAAAATCAATGATTTTTTAAGCAATATAGACTCGCCCATAGTGTTAGATCATAGTGCTTGTAGTGCTAAGTTAATTAGCGATCATTTAAAGTATGAAATTTATGATTTAAGCGAGTATTTATTAAAATTTATTTCTCCTAAGTTACGCATTAATAAAATCAATGAGAATGTAGGATTATATATCATGTGTGCTGCTAGAAAGCTTGGTTTAAATGAAAATATAATCAAGCTTGCAAAGCTATGCACGAATGGAAAAGTATTAATAGATAATGATACCTATTGTTGCGGGTTTGCTGGATACAAGGGCTTTTTCAAGCCTCAATTAAATATTAATGCTACAAAGGGCTTTAAAAAATTTTATGCCAAAACAAATATTAAGCGCGGGTTTAGTACATCAAGCACTTGCGAGATAGGATTAAGCGATGCTACGGGTATATCTTGGCAGCATATAGCGTATTTATTGGATGAATGCAGTGAGAAGCAATTTAATTGATAAATAAAACTCCATAATTTAAAGCAAATTATCCCCCTATAGGGCTTGTGGCTTCTTATTTTTTATTTTATAATTTTTTTAATTTTAAATTTGAGGAGTTACAAGTGCTTAGATGGTTTATTTTACTATTTTTATTGTTTTTCAATGTTGAGGCTAAAATTCCAAAAGATACTTTAATCGTAGCTGTGGAAAATGAAATTTCAAGGATAAATCCTGCATATAGCGAAGATCATGATGCGGTGATTAATCTTGTATTTTCAGGACTTACGCGTTTTGATGAGCATATGAGCTTAAAGCCTGATTTAGCTGCGTCGTGGAATGTTAGCAAGGATGGACTTAGCTATGATATCTTTTTGCGTGAAGATGTTTTGTGGCACGATGGAGTGAAATTTAGTGCCGATGATGTGAAATTCAGTCTTGAAGCTTTTAAAAATCCTAAAAATAATTCTTCTATTTATGTGAATTTTGAAGATATTAAAAGTATAGAAATTTTAAATCCTTATCATCTTAAAATCACGCTTTCTAAACCTTTTCCTGCATTTTTAGATGCTTTAAGTATAGGAATGCTTCCTAAACATTTACTTAGTGATAAAGACTTAAATACTGCTTCTTTTAATCAAAATCCCATAGGCACAGGTCCTTATAAATTTGTAAAATGGAAAAAAGGTGAATATGTTGAATTTAAAGCCAATGAACATTTTTATCTTGATAAGGTAAAAACTCCAAGACTTATTATAAAACACATTTTTGATCCTTCTATAGCTAGTGCTCAGCTTAAAAATGGCAAGATAGACGCAGCTTTAATCGATGTTTCTCTGCTAAATATTTTTAAAAATGATGAAAATTTTGGAATTTTACGTGAAAAATCGGCCGATTATCGGGCTTTAATGTTTAATTTTGATAATGAATTTTTAAAAGATTTAAAAGTAAGACAAGCCTTAAATTACGCAGTTGATAAAGAAAGTATAGTAAAAAATCTTTTACATGATTATGCTTTTGTAGCCAATCACCCTTTAGAGCGTTCTTGGGCAAATTCTAAGAATTTTAAAATTTACAAATATGATCCTAAAAAAGCCGAGGACTTGCTTGTAAGTGCAGGTTTTAAGAAAAATAAAGATGGAAATTTTGAAAAAGATGGGAAAATTTTAGAATTTGAAATTTGGGCGATGAGTAATGATCCTTTAAGGGTAAGTTTAGCTGGAATTTTGCAAAGCGAATTTAGAAAAATAGGAGTTGTAAGCAAGGTGGTGGCTAAACCTGCTGGAAGTTTTGATTATTCTAAAGTAGATAGTTTTTTAATAGGCTGGGGAAGTCCTTTAGATCCTGATTTTCACACTTTTAGGGTATTTGAAAGTTCGCAAGATAGTGCTTTAAATGATGAGGGTTGGAATTTTGGACATTATCATGATAAAAAAGTGGATATAGCCTTGCAAAAAGCAAGAAATACTTCAAATTTAGAAGAGAGAAAAAAATATTATAAAGATTTTATAGATGCTTTGTATGAAAATCCACCTTTTATTTTCTTGACCTATCTTGATTTTGCTTTGGTTTATAATAAAGATTTAAAAGGTATCAAAACAAGGACTTTAGGTCATCACGGAGTGGGTTTTACTTGGAATGTTTATGAGTGGAGTAAATAGTGCTAAAACGCTTAGTTTTTAGTATTTTCATAGCATTTTTTAGCACTTTTTTATGTTTTGTTTTACTTTATTTTAGTAAAGGCAGTATAGCTTATGCTAATGGAGTTAATTCACAAAGTAAAGAATTTATTCAAAGAATAGAACAAAATTTAGGGCTTGATAAGCCTTTGCTAGAGCAGTATAAAATTTGGCTTTTTAAGGCTTTAAAAGGAGATTTGGGAGTTTCTTTTTTAAGCGGAGAAAGTGTTTTAAAGCTTATAAAAGAAAGAATTTTTAATACTTTTATTTTGGGTTTTAGCGCCTTAATGCTTTTATTTTTACTCAGTGTTTTTTTGGCACTTTTGGGATATTATTATAAAGAAAGTTTTATAGATAAAATCATCACTTTTTTAGCTTTTAATTTTTTTGCTTTACCTCCTTTTGTTTTGGCTTTATTGTTTGTTTTGATTTTTGGAATTTTTTGGAAAATTTTGCCTGTTATGGGAAGTAGTGATATAGGCTTTGAAGATGATTTTTTAAATCGTTTAGAGCATTTGATTTTTCCTGTTTTGGTGCTCGTTTTATCACATTTGGCGTTATTTTTAAGGATTGCTAGAAATTTTATCAATGAAAGTTTTTCTCAAATTTTTATTCAAAATTTATACGCTAGGGCTTTAAGGGAGAAAGATATTTATTTTTTAGTTTTGAAATATTCTTTAAGTCCTATTGTAGCTTATTTTGGGGGAAGTGCTTTAAGTTTTATGATGGGAACTTATGTGGTAGAAAGTGTCTTTGCTTACGAGGGACTTGGGTCTTTACTTTTTAAAAGTATTATTTTTAAAGATTATCCTGTTGTACTTGCACTTATATTTTTTAGCGTTTTGCTTGCAGCATTTTTTACATTTTTAAGTGATATTGTAGCTAGGATTTTAAATCCTAGATTAAGAAGGCTTGATTTTGTTTAAATTTCTTATCATTCTTGCGCCTTTAATTTTTTTGTTTTTATGCGCCTTGTCTGCACCTTTTTTGGCTCCTTTTGATATTTTAAGCACTCATTTAGAAAATTTGCATCAAGCTCCTAATTTTACTTATATTTTAGGGACTGATTTTTTAGGCAGAGATTTGTTTTCTCGTTTGCTTTTTGCTTTGAGAAATTCTTTGATTATAGGTGTTGGTGGATCTTTATTGTCTATTATCTTTGCTTTGTGCTATTTGTTTTTAGCGCGATGTTTTTTTTATGTTTTTTGGATGCGTATTTTAGAGTTTTTTTTAGCCTTGCCTGCTTTTTTACTTATGATGTTTTTTCAAAGTATGATAACTTCTGATGTGTTTTTGATGATTTTTTTAATCGCTTTAATTCATTGGTGTTTCATAGCAAGAATTATAGAAAGTGAATTAAAAAGACTTGAAAATTTAGATTTTTACAAAGCAAATATAGTGCTTGGAAGAACTAAATTTAGAGCTTTTTTTAAAGATTTAATACCTGCTTTAAAAACACTGATTTTTACACTTTTTATATTTAATATCGTTCATGCTATAGCCACAGAAGCTACTTTGAGTTTTTTTGGACTGGGTTTAGGATTTGAAATTCCAACTTTAGGTACTCTTTTGAGTGAGTCTTCAAAAGCAGTTTTTATAGGCGCTTGGTGGATGATACTTTTTCCACTTTTAAGCTTGCTTTTGTTGTTTTTACCTCTTTTATGGTTGGGTAATTTTTTACAAAAAATTTGGGGTATAAGATCTTGAAGGTAAGAAATTTAAATATCAGTTTGAAGAATAATTTATTGCTTAAGGATATTAATTTAGATATAAAAACAGGCAAAACTTTAATGATACTAGGACAAAGTGGAGTGGGTAAAAGTTTGTTGGGAAAAGCTTTGGTAAGACTTTTAGATTCTAATTTCACAATAAGTTTTGATGAATTAAGTTTTCATAATTCTTGTATTTTTAATTTTAACAAAGAAGAGCTTAGAAATTTTCGTTCTAAGGTGGCACTTGTTTTGCAAGATGCAGAGCTTAGTCTTTATCCTTATTTGGATATTGGAAATTTATGTCATCTTGTTTTAAAAACTCATACAAAATTAAAACAAAAAGAAAGAAAAGATTACGCTTTTTCTTATTTTCAAAAATTAGGATTTGAAAATCTTGATCGTTTGTGGCATTCTTATGCTAATGAATTAAGTTTGGGTATGGCAAGAAGGGTGAGCCTAGCTTTGGCATTATTAAATCAACCCCAAATTTTAATTTGTGATGAAATCACAGCTTCTTTGGATAAAGAAAACGCTTCAAAGATCATATCGATTTTAGAAGAATTAAAAAATACTGCAGCCTTAGTTTGTATCACTCATGATTTAAATTTGGTAAATTCTTTAGCAGATGAAATTCTTATGCTAGAAAAAAATAGTTCAAATTTATATAGCTTAGATGAGTTTTTAAGGTATTATAATGCTTAAAGTTTGTAATTTAAGTAAGTTTTATGAGCTTAAAAAGCATTGGTATTTAAAAAAAGAAAGACATATTATTTTTGATAATGTCAATTTTTCTTTAAATGAAAATGACAATTTAATAATTTTAGGTAAAAGTGGTGCAGGTAAAAGCACATTAGCTAGAATTCTTTGTTTTTTAGAAGATCCAAGTGAAGGTGAGGTATGGTATGAAAATCTTAACTTGCACAAGCTTGATAAAAACAAACAAAGACTTTTAAGAAAGCAAATTCAGTATTGCTTTCAAGATCAAAAAATGGCTTTAAACCCTTATAAAAAAATCAGAAATCTTATACAAGATGGTTTGGAAAATTTTAATTTACAAAAGAATGATAACTTGATTTTAGAATTTTTTGATTTTTTTAGTCTAAAAAAACAAATTTTAGAACAAAAGCCCTATGAGTTAAGCGGAGGAGAAGCCACACGTGTAGGTCTTATCCGTGCTTTGGTTTTAAATCCTAAATTGTTGATTTTAGATGAAATTACTTCAGCGCTTGATATTAAAACTTCTAAAGAAATTTTAACTTTTTTATATGACTATCAGCAAAAAAATAATATTTCTTATATATTTATAAGCCATCAAAGTGATCTTTTTTATAAATTTAATCATAAAAAATTAAAACTTTAAAAAATATTTTTTAATATAAGTTTCAATATAGAAAGTTTAGAGTAAAATAAAGAAAAGTGTAAATTTAATTTTTGTTGTGGAGTGATTAAAGTGCTTTAAAAAAGGAGAATAAATGTCTCATATAGATGCTTCGCATCCTTATTTTGGTATTTTTTTAATGCTAGTACTTGCTAGTGTTATTTTTTTTGGACTGGTTTTTTTAGCTTCAAAAATCGGTAATAATTTTGCCGCAAAAAATCGCAAAAAATTAGGACTTGGAATTTATGAATGTGGTCCTATTCCTGTTAAACAAGCTAACAAGATTAACTCTCAATTTTTCATCATCGCCTTAATCTTCATACTTTTGGATATAGAAGTTGTGTTTTTGTTTCCTTGGGCATTGATTTTTAAAGATTTAGGTTGGTTTGGACTTTTAGAAGTTTTTGTTTTTATCGTACTTTTAGGAGTTGGATTTTTATATGCTTATAAAAAAGGAGCGTTTGCATGGCAGAGCATCAAATAAATTATGCAAGTGGTTTACCCGTAGTTTTAACTAGTGTTGATAAACTAGTTCAATGGGGTAGGAGTAATTCTTTATGGGCTTTATCTTATGGACTTGCCTGTTGTGCGATTGAGATGATGGCGGCTGGGGGTTCAAGATATGATTTTGATAGATTTGGAACGATTTTTAGAGCTTCGCCACGCCATAGTGAAGTAATGATTATTGCAGGAACTTTATGTAAAAAGCATGCTGAATTTACAAGAAGACTTTATGATCAAATGCCTGATCCTAAATGGGTGATTTCTATGGGAAGTTGTGCCAATACAGGCGGTATGTTTAATACTTATTCTACGGTTCAAGGAGTGGATAGAATTATACCTGTAGATATTTATGTGCCAGGCTGTGCTCCACGTCCAGAAAGTTTTCAGTTTGCTTTGATGATTTTGCAAAAAAAGATCCGCAAAGAAAAAGCAAGTCGTAAAATCGCACCTAAAAGGTTGGTATAATGAGAAAGTATAGCGATAAAAAAAATGCTCAAACTCAAAATTACTACAAAGATAGATTTTATCACGCGCCACACACTGTAAAATCTGATGTTAATGAAAGTGTTTTTAAAGAGGATTTTGAAGTTTTAAAAACTCAAGTAGAAATTTTAAATTCCTTTGTAGAACTTGATTTTTGGGTAATAGAAATTAAAAAAGAAGACAATGTTAAAACTTTGCAAATGCTTAAAACTTTAGGGTATTTAAGTTTTACAGAAGCAAGCGCTATTGATTTTATAGCAAGTAAAAATGGTTTTGAAGTGTTTTATCAGCTTTTAAATTTAGAAAAAAAATTAAGAGTGAGAATAAAAACTTTTGTAGGCGTAAAAGAGCGTTTACAAAGCGTGGCTCATGTTTTTAAAGGGGCAAATTGGAGTGAGAGAGAAATTTATGATATGTTTGGAATTTTCATCATAAATCATCCCAATTTAAAACGCATTTTAATGCCTGATGATTGGTTTGGACATCCGCTTTTGAAAACTTATCCTTTAAAGGGCGATGAGTTTGCAAGATGGTATGAGATTGATAAAATTTTTGGCAAAGAATATCGTGAAGTAGTGGGCGAAGAACAAAGAGATTCTGGTTTTGCTGATGATAAAGATACGCTAAATTTTGCAAGACTTTATCATGAAGTGCCAAAAGGTGGTCAAAAGAAGGAAATTTCCTTTAAACAAGAATATCAAGAAGATGAAGGTGTGGCTTTTGTAAAAAAAGTAAAACGTGATGAAGCAAAAATTTTAGAGAAAAGGCGTTAAAATGCAAATTCCTAGCAAGTTAAAACCTTATTATGAAAATATAGCTTTTGAGCAAGAAGACTCAAAAATGATTATCAACTTAGGCCCTCAACATCCTTCAGCGCATGGAAATTTGCGTCTTATTTTAGAACTCGATGGAGAGCAAGTTGTAAAAGCGCGTCCTTGTATAGGTTATATGCATCGCGGTATGGAAAAAATGGCTGAAAATATGATTTATCAAGAATTTATTCCTACTACTGATAGAATGGACTATATCGCTGCTTCAGCGAATAATTATGCTTATTGTGCAGCGGTTGAAAAGCTTTGTGGTTTAGAGATTCCACGCCGTGCCGCAGTGATACGCATGATACTTTTAGAATTAAACCGTATCACATCGCATTTGCTTTGGCTTGCTGCTCATGCGCTTGATATTGGTGCGATGAGTGTGTTTTTATACTGCTTTAGAGAACGAGAATATGTTTTGGATTTGATAGAAAAGTATTGTGGTGCAAGGCTTACACATTCTTCTATGAGAATAGGCGGGGTTATGCTTGATTTACCTGAAAATTATTTAGAAGAAATGCTTGCATTTTGCGATAAATTTCCAAATGATTTAAAAGATTATGAAGATCTTTTAGATGATAATAGAATTTGGCGTTTAAGAACTGAAAATGTAGGTGTAGTTACTAAAGAACAAGCTTTAAACTGGGGTTGTACGGGTGTGATGCTAAGAGGAAGTGGCATAAAATACGATATACGCAAAGAAGAGCCTTATTTGCTTTATAATGAAGTCGAATTTGGCGTGCCTTATGCTACGCAAGGGGATTCTTATGCAAGATATAAAGTTTATATGCAAGAATTTCGTGAAAGTTTGAAAATCCTTAGACAATGTGCCATGCTTTATAAAGATACTCCACCTGAAATTTTAGCTACGCATCCTGAGTATGTAAGTGCTTCAAAGGAACAAATTTTAACGCAGAATTATTCTTTAATGCAGCATTTTGTTTTAATCACTCAAGGTTTAAAACCCCCTAAAGGCGAAGTTTATGTGCCTACTGAAAGTCCAAAAGGTGAGCTTGGCTTTTTTATCCATAGTGATGGTACAGGAAGACCTTATCGTTTAAAGGCTAGAACGCCTAGTTATTGGCATTGTGCGTTTTTTGAAGAAATGCTTGTAGGTACTTATTTAGCTGATGTTGTAGCCATTATGGGTAATGTAAATATAGTTTTAGGTGAGATAGATCGATGAGAAGGGTAGATTTAAGAAAAAGCAAAGAGCTTTTTGAAGATTTAGCACAAATCATAAAAGAAGCAAAACAAGGTGAGGTTTTAGTGGTGCTTTTTGAAATCGGCGATTTTTCTCCTGTTGAAAAAAGTTTTTCTTTTGTAAAAGAACAAGGCTGTGAGCTTTTAAATTCTTTGAAATTTAATCAAGTCGATTGGACTATTGTTATAAAAAAGGAGAGAGTATGATTTATGATAATGCTCTTTGTTTTTTAGATATGCCAAGCCTTAAAAACAAAAATTTATGTGAAAAAATAGGTGTAAATAGTATTAATATTTCTTGTTTGGAAGATAAAAACTTAAAAGCTAAATTTTACAAATGCGAAATTGCAAGTTTGAGTTTTGTTTTGGCCTTGCTTTGTAAATTAAGCGATGAAGGACAATTTTGCGATTTAGATGAGGGATATTTAAGTGCTGAATCTTGTTTTGGAGAGGAAGAAGCAGGCGAAGTGCTTGCTTTTTTAAAAGAGACTAAGTATTTAATTATAGATAAAAATATCCATTCTTATAAAGATAGTGAAAATATCAAATATTTTTTGAATTTCCTAAGTGTAAAATATGGATTAAAGATTTTAGATAGCGATGAAGAAGAATGCGATTTTAAAAAGGCAAAATTAAACACCCTAAAAGAACTCGATAATTATGACGGGTTAGTGCTTTTTAGAGCAAATTTGCAAGATAAAAATTTACATTGTTCAAAGCAATTTTTACAAATTGCAAAATGCAAAGATCAAAGTGAAGTTGAAATTTTGGCTAAAGATTTTAGTCTTAAAACCAAGCTTTGTTTAGATGAAAATTTACAAGGCACTATAGCTTTTTTAAATTATGAAAACAATGGTTTTGATTTTACTCCAATTCGCATAAAGGAAGCAAAATGACAGTTAAGATTAATGGTATAGATTGCGCCTTTGAAGAAGGCGAATATATTTTAAATATAGCAAGAAGAAATGATATTTTTATCCCAGCGATTTGCTATCTTTCGGGCTGTAGTCCTACTTTGGCTTGTCGTATGTGTATGGTTGAAGCTGATGGTAAAAAGGTATATTCTTGCAATACTAAAGCAAAAGAGGGCATGGTTGTAGAAAGTGATTTACAAAATCTTTGGGATGAAAGAAATGAGATCATGCAAGCTTATTGTATCAATCATCCTTTAGAATGTGGAGTTTGTGATAAATCAGGCGAGTGTGAATTGCAAAATTTCACTCATAAAAGTCGTGTAAATGTTCAAAAATATTGGATTAAAGACACGCATAAACCGCATAAACATTGGGGAATGATTAATTACGATCCCGCACTTTGCATAGTGTGTGAGCGTTGTATTACAGTTTGTAAGGATAAAATCGGAGAAAGTGCTTTAAAGACTGTTCCTCGTGGCGGAGATAGTGTGGATAATAGCTTTAAAGAGAGCATGGGAAAAGATGCTTATGCGATTTGGACTAAATTTCAAAAAAGTTTGATAGGCCCTACAAATGGCGACACGCTTGATTGTTCATTTTGTGGAGAATGTACAAGCGTATGCCCAACAGGAGCTTTAATAGGTTCGAAATTTCAATACACTTCAAATATTTGGGAACTTAAAAGAATCCCTGCTTCAAATCCGCATTCAAGCGATTGTGAGTTGATGTATTATGATATTAAGCAAAGCGGCATTAGCAATCAAAAAGAAAAAATTTATCGTGTGAGTAATGATTTTGCCTTTGCAAGTTTAAATAAGGCTGCAAGATTTGCTTTTGATACGCAAAATGAGGCGGATAAAGATGAAAAAGCCTTTAAAGAACTTGTGGAACTTTTTGAGAAAAATGAAATTAAAAACATTAAATTTAATAGTTTTATTACCAATGAAGAAGCTTTGATTTTACAAAATTTAAAAAAGAAATTTAATCTTTCTTTGATCAATGAAGAAGCTTTGAAATTTAAAGAATTTTTACAAGAATTTATCGCTAATTCTGGTGAGTTTTATAGCGCTAATACTCAAGATATAACAAAAAGTGATTTTTTGGTTGTAGCTGGAATGCTTTTAAGATATGATGCTCCAACGCTTAGCTATAAAATCAATAATGCTTTAGTGATGAATAAAGGCTCAGGGCTTTATTTTCATCCTATGGAAGATATGGGTATAGCAAAATATTCTAAAAATTTTATCTCGCACATTCATAAAAGTGGCGATGAAGAGCAAATTTTATATTTTTTACTTCAAAAATTTAGCCAAGATGAAGGTATCAAAACTCATTTAGCAGAGTTTTTTGTTAGTGAAAATAAAGAAATAGAAGAAAGTATCAACGAAGAAGTTGTAGAACAAGTCATAGAAAAAGATGAAGAAGGCAATGAAATTCAAAAAGAAGTAAAAAAAGTCGTGCCTAAGAAAGTGAAAAGCAACATAGAAGTACAACGCTCTGTTTTTGCTAAAAATTTAGGCATAGATGAAGATAAATTAGAAGATTTATTGCTTAAAAAAGCAAATTTTACTCTTGTTATAGGGAGTGATTTTTATTTTCATAAAAATGCGAAAAAACTTGCTAAATTACTTGCTTTGATCCAAAATACCACTCCTTTTAAAGTCTTTTTAAATCCTACGCATACTAATACCTTAGGTGTGGCTATGATTTGTGATTTGGATAACAATACACAAGAAGGCAAGACTTTAGGCTACAATGAAAAAGGTGATTTTAGTTTTTCTTATGAAGAGCATGCAAATTTAGCTAGTGCGAGTTTAAATCAGCAAGAAGGAACTTTTTTAAATTATGATAAAAGAGTGGTACCAACTAACGCTGCTTTAGAATTTAAGGGATATTTTTTAAATGATTTGGCTAATGCTTTAGGTTTTGATGAGGAATATACTATAAATTATACTAAGAGACTCCCTATAAATAAAGGTTTTTCTCCGATTGATTTTGATCATTTAGACAATTTTTATACCAATGCAGGCGATTGTAAAAGGGGATATGAGCTTAATTTAGAATGTTTCAAACAAGTTGCTAAAAAAGAATTCATCTCTCCAAATTTTGAAAATTTAAGCCTAAAAGAAGATGAAATTTTGCTTTATAGTGCTAATCCTAGCTATCAATTTGGTAGATTTTCAAATCGTGCTAGTGCGATTAATGAGGTGATTTTTTTAGGTGTAAGTGAAAATTTAGCTAAAGAGAAAAATTTAAAAGATAAAGATCTTGTAAAGCTTAAAATAAAAGATAAAGAATTAAGCCTTAGTGTGCGTGTGGATAAGGATATAAAAAATGGAGCTTTCTTGCCGTATTTTGATGAAAAACTTGACACGCTAAGCTTTTTTGATGAAAGATTTGTTGTGGCGAATTTAGAAAAATTAGGAGCAAACCATGAGTGATTTTGCTTTTTTTGCTTTAGAGACTTTGATTAAATGTATTATTATCATTGCAATATTTGCGAGTTTAGCAGGTCTTGCAACTTATGCTGAAAGAAAGGTTTTAGCTTATTTTCAAAGACGCATAGGGCCTGATATGGTAGGGCCTTTTGGGCTTATTCAACTTGTAGCTGATATGATAAAGCTTTTTACTAAAGAAGATATAATCCCTTCAAATTCGCAAAAATTTATTTTTGCTATAGCACCTTTGATTTCTGCTATTTGTGCTTTTATTTCTTTAGCAGCTATTCCTATGCTACCTGAATTTACTTTATTTGGAAGGGTTATTCAGCCTATAGTGGCAGATATCAATGTAGCTTTGCTTTTTGTCATCGGTACTTCAGGACTTTGCTTTTATGCGGTGTTTTTGGGTGGACTTGCAAGTAATAATAAATGGTCGATTTTAGGGGCTGCAAGAGGGCTTGTAGCGATTATTTCCTATGAAAGCGTAGGAGCTTTAGCTTTGATTGCTATTATAATGCTTGTAGGTTCTTTTTCTTTGGTGGATATTAACAATTATCAAAGCGATGGATTTTTTTCTTGGCTTATTTTTAAACAACCTTTGGCTTTTGTGCTTTTTATAATTGCTTTATTTATAGAGACTAATAGAACTCCGCTTTGTTTGACGGAAAATGATGCTGAAATTGTAGCGGGTTATGGAACGGAGTATTCGGGTTTAAGATGGGGTATGTTTTTCATAGGTGAATATACTTCTATGATAGCTGGAGCTATTTTGGTCACTCTTTTGTTTTTAGGGGGTTTTAATAGCTTTTGGATTATTCCTGGTTGGATTATGATGATAGTAAAATCAAGTTTTATTTTCTTTTGGTATTTTTGGGCAAGAGCTGCTTTTCCGCAATTGCGTCCAGATCAAGTGATGAAAATGTGCTATTTGATCTTAATCCCTTTAGCTGTTTTAAACCTTTTAATCACTGCTTTGACAGTTCTTTTATAGGAGTTTGATATGAAAAATTATTATTTAGTAGATGAGAAAAGAAAAACTCCTGTTAGCACTTGGGAGAAAATTTCACAAGCTTTGCGTAGAAGCGTTAAACTAGAGCTTTTTGTAGGGCTTTTTGTGATGATGAGAGAATTACTTAAGAGAAATAATAGCGCTACGATTAAATATCCTTTTGAAAAGGTAAAGCTTGACAATCGTTACCGTGCTGTTCATCGTTTGATGCGTTTTATAGAAAGCGAAAATGAAAGATGTATAGGTTGTGGGCTTTGCGAAAAAATTTGCATTAGCAATTGTATTAGAATGGAAACTTCTTTAGATGAAAATGGGCGTAAAAAAGTAGGAAATTATAGTATTAATTTAGGGCGTTGTATTTATTGTGGTTTTTGTGCTGAGGTTTGTCCTGAACTTGCTATAGTACATGGAATAGAGTATGAAAATGCAGCCGAGCAAAGGTCTTATTTTGGCTATAAGCAAGATTTTTTAACTCCTATTGATAAGCTTAAAAATCAAGTTGAATTTGAAGGAGCAGGAAGTCTTAGAAAGGATGCAAATTTGTGGGTTAAAAAAACACCAAATTATTATGATGTGATGCAAGAAAGAGCCTTAGAAAATCAAAACACACAAGAGCAAGGAGAAAATAAATGATAGAAAATTTGGCTTTTTTATTTTTTAGTGTAGTGGTTTTAGGCTTTTTTGGCATCGCGGTTTTAAGTAAAAATATGCTTTATTCTCTTTCGGCTTTAGCAGGTGGAATGGTGTTTTTATCGGGATTTTATTTTTTGCTTGATGCAGAGTTTTTAGGCGTGATACAAATTATTGTTTATAGTGGAGCTGTACTTGGACTTTATAGTTTTGCGATGATGTTTTTTGATGCTTCTAAAGAATTTAAAGAACAACTTAAAGCTAAAAAAAGTTTTTTTACTTTGGTGGTTTTAAGTGCGATTTTACTTTTGACTATGCTTATAGGTTTTAAATACCAAAATATCAGCACGGATTTGCCTTTAAATGATCCTGCTTTGTTTGATTTTAATAAACAACTGGCTTTAGCGATTTTTTCAAAATATCTTTTAGCTTTTGAGTTTATAGCTATTTTGCTTTTGATCGCTTTAGTTTGTGCTATCACTCTTACTCATAAAGAGCTTAAAAAGGAAAAACAATGATAGAAAAGTATTTTTTCGTTGCTATTTTAATGTTTGTCATAGGGCTTGTAGGGATTTTAAAAAGACAAAATCTCATTATGCTTTTTATTTCGAGTGAAATTTTATTAAATAGTGCTAATTTAGCTTTAGTAGCAGCTTCTAAAATGCACAATGATTTAAATGGACAGGTTTTTGCGCTTTTTATCATGGGTGTAGCGGCTTGTGAAGTAGCTGTTGGTATAGCTTTGTGTGTGCTTTGGTATAGAAGAAAAGGCACTTTAGAATTAAAAAGCTTAAAAGAAGTGGAGGCTTAGTATGCAAAATTTGGCTTTGATTTCTCTTTTTAGTCCCTTTGTAGCTTTTTTGTTTGCAAGTTGTTTTGCTTTGAGTGAGAAAAAACAATTCGTAGGGATATTTTGTTCACTTCTAGTAGCTTTGAGTACTTTTTGTTCTTTGTATTTGCTTTTTTGCAATGAAGCTTTTAATGTGAGTTTGTTTGAATGGTTTGCTGGAGTAAATTTTGGTTTTGATATAGATGCTATTTCGCTTACTATGATGAGTATTGTAGGTATTGTAGCCACTTGTGTGCATTTTTATAGTATTTTTTATATGGCTCATGATGAAGGTTTTAATAAATTTTTTGCTTATTTGGGGCTTTTTGTCTTTTCTATGCTTTTTTTAGTCATGAGTGATAATTTTTTAGGACTTTTCGTAGGTTGGGAAGGCGTTGGGCTTTGCTCTTGGTTGCTCATAGGTTTTTGGTATAAAAATGATACTTATTCTTTTGCGGCTAATGAAGCTTTTATTATGAATCGTATTGCGGATTTGGGTATGCTTTTAGGAATTTTTTGGCTTTATTTGCAAGCAGGAACTTTAAAATATGATGAAGTTTTTTCCATGGCACAAAGCCTAGATCACAATGCTTTGATCTTAATCGCAACTTGTTTATTTATAGGGGCTATGGGAAAATCTGCACAATTTCCTTTTCACACTTGGCTTGCTGATGCTATGGCAGGGCCAACTCCTGTTTCTGCATTAATCCATGCAGCAACCATGGTAACAGCGGGGGTTTATTTGGTAATTCGTGCGAGTACGCTTTATGATTTAGTTCCTGAAGTTTCTTATATTATTGCCTTACTCGGAGCTTTTGTAGCGATTTTTGCAGCCTCTATGGCTTTGGTGGTTAGGGATTTAAAACGCATTATTGCTTACTCTACCTTATCGCAACTTGGATATATGTTTGTGGCTGCAGGACTTGGGGCTTATGGTATAGCTTTATTTCACTTAGCTACGCATGCTTTTTTTAAATCTTTACTTTTCTTAGGCGCTGGAAATGTAATGCATGCTATGAATGATAAATTAGATATTAAAAAAATGGGTGGACTTTTTAAACCTTTAAAAATTACAGCTATTTTAATGTGTATAGGATCTTTAGCTTTAGCAGGAATTTATCCTTTTGCAGGATTTTTCTCTAAAGATTTGATTTTGGGATATTCTTTCATTTCTTTTCACCATGGTATTTTTTTAGTGCTCTTAATCGCAGCTTTTTTAACAGCATTTTATAGCTTTAGACTTTTAATGTTGGTATTTTTTACCCCTGCAAGACATGATGAACATCCACATGAAGCAAGTAAAATCGCACTTTTGGCTATGAGTCCTTTGATGGTTTTAGCTATTATTGCAGGATTTTTCGAACATAGTTTTTTTGAATATTTAAGCACAAAATTAGTTTTTATTGATGCGCAAAATCAAATTGTAATGATTTGTGCGAGTGTAGCAGCTATTTTGGGTGCAATTTTGGCTATTTTTGCTTATAAAAATTCTTGGTTTAAGGAAAGTATTGAAGAAAATAAAATTCATAAACTTTTAAGTAATGATTATTTTATTCCTAGGTTTTATCATCAATTTATCGTTTCAAAATATGAAAGCTTATGTGCGATTTTAAAGCATTGTGATCTTTATATTTTTGATAGAATAGTTGAAAAAATTGCTTTGTATTCTCAAAATATTTCACAAAAAATGATTATGCCAAACAGCTTAAACTTAATGCTTAGGTTTTTGGTGGCAGCTTTTGTGATTTTGTTGATTTTAGTATGGATGGTGTAAAATGCTAAATTATTTGATATTTTTTCCTTTAATTTCTGCTTTTGTGGTTTTGCTATTAAATCGCGGAGGCGTTAAGGTTTTTAGCGTTGTTGTAAGTTTTATGATTTTGGCTTTAAATTTGGATATTTTTGCGGATTTTTTACAAGGGGTAAGCTTTGATTATAATCTCTCTTTTAAAATTTTGAAATTTTTTAGCTTTCATGTAGGAGTAGACAGTATTGCACTTGTATTGATGCTTTTAAGTTCTTTGATGATATTTTTAAGCTTTTTATTTTTGAAACTAGAACAAAAAGCGCTTATATCTTGTATATTCTTTTTAGAATTTGCTATTATGGGACTTTTTAGCGCAAAAGATGGTTTGTTGTTTTATGTTTTTTGGGAATTTTCTCTTTTGCCTTTGCTTTATATTATGGGAGTTTATGGTAAAGATTTTAGAGCAGGGGTGAAATTTTTTATCTATGCTTTTGCGGGTTCAATTTTAATGCTTGTAGCATTGATTTATCAAGCTTATTTAAATTATCAGCTTTTAAATATCTTCACTTTTGACTTGGAAATTTGGAAAAATAATGCCTCAGCAGCAAATTTTACAGAGCAACTTTTACTTTTTGGAGCATTTTTTATCGCTTTTGCTATCAAAGCTCCTTTATTTCCACTTCATACTTGGGCACCTAAGGTTTATGCAAATTCGCCTATACTTGTTTCTGTAATGCTTGTAGTTTTTAAAATGGCTCCTTTTGGATTTTTACTTTTTTGTTTACCACTTTTTCCAGATGCGAGTGTGTATTTTATGCCTTTAATTGTAGCTTTATGTATAGTAAGTATCGTTTATAATGCTTTAATTGCTTATAGAGCAGAAAATATTAAAGAATTGATTGCTTATAGTTCTATTTCACATCTTGGTGTGATGATTTTGGGAATTTTTTCTTTAAATGCTTTGGGTATTAGTGGTGCAGTTTTTTATATGTTTGCACACGGTATTGTAACAGGAACTTTATTTTTAATGGTTGAACTTTTATACCAAAGATATCATACTTATGATATTTCTTTTTACCATTCTTTGGCCAAAAAAGCACCTTTATTTTCAATTTTCTTTATGTTAATTTTACTCGCAAGCGTTTCTTTGCCTTTAACTGTTTCTTTTGTGGGAGAGTTTTTAATTCTTTTAGGTATAGCAAAGATTAATTTATTTTACGCTTTGTTGGCAGGTTTGGTGATTATTTTAGGAGCGATTTATATGTTCGCAGTATTTAGAAAAATATTTTTCATGCAAAAACAAAGCTTTATAGAGGGTTTTTCTTTACGTTTTAGAGAAATAGTAGCGCTTGTGTGCATTGTAGTAATGATTTTTGGACTAGGGCTTATGCCAAATATACTTTTAAAGCCGATACAAAAAGATGTGGATAATCTTATAAAAACAATGAATATTAGAGCTGTTGAGCAAAATACTTTAGATTTTTTATCTAAAATAGGAGAGGCAAATGTTAAATAATTTTTTAAATTTAGAACTTTTAAATATAAGCTTATCTTATCCATTTTTATTTTTAATTACAACTGCAATAGTTCTTTTGCTTTGCTCTGGTTTTTGGAAATTTCATCGATCGTTTTATATCGGCATAAGTTCTTTGTCTTTGATTGTAAGTGCTTTTTTGATTTTAAATAATGCAAATGCTCAAGGTTTAGAAGCAAAAGCTTTTTTGGCTACTTTAAATAATGATATTGTTTCATTTTATGCTTCTTTGGTGATTTTGTGTTTTTCATTTTTATATCTTTTAATGCAAAAAGAAGAAAATCAAGGTGAATTTTATGCTTTATTTTTATTTATGATTGCATCTTTGCTTTTGATGGTTTCAAGCTCAAATTTAGTACTTATTTTTATAGGACTTGAAAGTTCTTCTTTAGCGCTTTATACTTTAATAGCAATGCGTGGAAGTGATAATGCTATTTCAAGTGCGATAAAATACTTTAGTATAGCGGCTGTAGGAGCTGGATTTTTTGTTATGGCTGTAGCTTTTATTTATTTAAAAACAGGAACTTTAGATTTATCTGCTAATTTAGCGTTAAAAAATGAGTTTCAAAAAGATCCCATGCTTTTGGGTGCTGGAGTGATGATTTTTGTTCTTTGTGCAATCAAGCTTTCTTTGGCACCTTTTCATTTTTGGCTTAAAGATGTGTATTATGCAGCACATACAAATTTGGTTGCTTTTATTTCAGTTGTGCCAAAAGTTGCCATGTTGGTTGTGGTTATTCGTTTGTTTGATTTTTTAAATAATACAGGTTTTGAATATATCATAATAGTTCTAGCGATTTTTTCTATGCTTATAGGCGCTTTTGCGGCTTTAAGTCAAAACAATATCAAAAAAATGTTTGCTTATAGTTCTGTAGTGCATTCTTCTTTGGTTTTGATAGCTTGCATTCCTTTATTAAAAGAACAAAATTTTGATGGAATTTTGCTTGCTATTTTTGGATATTGGACTTTATTTGCTTTTGCAAATTATGCTGTATTTATGATTTTAAGTAATTATGAGAATAATTCTTATGAGAGTTTAAATGGGCTTTTGGTTAAAAAACCTTTAATTGCTTTTTGTTTAAGCATTAGTGTGCTTTCTTTAGCAGGTATCCCGCCTTTTGGAGTGTTTTGGGGTAAATTTATGATTTTAAATACAGCAATTTTAAATGGATATTGGTATTTGGCGCTTTTTGTGGCTTTATCTTCTGTTATTATGCTTTATGCGTATTTAAAGATTTTAATTCATGTTTTATTTATGAAAAATGATAGGGTTTATAATATTAAGTTTAGTTTTATACAAAATTTTATTTTAGCTTTTTGTGTTTGTGTAAGCATTTTTGCTATATTGTTAATGTTATAAGAGTTTTGCTATAATTATTTTATGAGAATATTATTTTTAATTTTATTAAGTTTTTTAAATGCTTTTGCTTTTGAGCTTGTTTTAAACACGGGTCGCGAAAATAATCAAGCTTTTGCAGTTTTACATGCGAGTAATGATTTAGAATTTACATGTCAAAAATTTATTACCGAAGCAAAAGTTCATTTTGAATGTGATATTGCAGGTATGGTTGATAATAAATTAAAAGATCAGAGTTTTTCTGCTTTTGATTTAAAATTTATACAAGAAGCTCAAAAAATTAAAATGATCATTTTGCCAAAAATACAAGCAAGAATGTTTGACACTTCTCAAAATATTTATATAGATAAAGAACTCAGTTCATCAAGTTCGCATAAAAGTAAGGCTTTTACTTTTATTTTTACACCAGAACTAGCACCTATTAAAGACTATGATGGACTCGATTTTAATATCAATTTTCCACATGAGAGTTTGCCTTATGTTGGAGCTTTGGATTTAAATTCTGATCCTGTTGTTATTCCTCAAAGTGCAGATATCAATACTTATTTACGCATCAAAAAAGAATACGATAAGGCTAATTACAATCAAGTGGTGATTGATGCACAAAATGCTATCAATAGATATCGTGGCAGTATTTTTACTAGTGAATTTATACTTTATAAATTAAGAGCTCAAAATAAACTTTACACTCAAGATCCAAGCATGCGTGATCAACAAATTTTAGAAAAGATGATTGATGATGCTAAAAATTGGACGCGTACTTTTACAAGTGATAAAAATTTTTCAGAAGTTTTACATATAATGTTAAGAACTTATATCGCTTTAGCTCAGCGTGCTGATGTAGAGTATACAATGTCGATTTTGGATAATGAACAACCTAATAATTATTTTACTCAGTTATCAAAACTTGATTATGCAGACTATATTTATAATTTAAATGAAAAAGAAAAAGCTGTAAATATTTATGAAAATACTTATTTTAATACAAAAAATTTAGATTTAGCTGCAAGAGCAGCTATGAGTTTGGCAAAGAATTTGCTTTCAAATGAGCAAGTAAATAAAGCTATAGAATATATTAATACCATTTTAAAAGCCAATCCTGAATATTTTGGAAAAGATATTCCAAGATCTTTAGAACTTGCTAAATTATTTAATCAAAAGGGACAATTTGATATAAGTGCAAGTATTTATGAAGATGCCTTTGCTAAAATGTCCAAACTTGATCCAAGTTATGAAGAAACTTTAAAAGATTTAGCCTTGGTTTTATCACATGCTAACAGATCTAGTGATGCTAAAAAATACCTTGATTTGTATATGGATGATTATTTAGATGGTAAGTATTTAGATGAAATTAAAAAAGCAAGTGATGAGGTATTCTTTGCTTTAGGTGATAATAATGCAAGCTTTTTGCATCAGCGTTATACAGATTTAATGAAGCAATATGCAAATAAAGATGAGAATATTGCAAATAAAGCTTTAGATGAAGATGTTGCACTTTATTATAAAGAGGGAAATTTTAGTGCTATTTTAGCTTATAAAGATCTTATAGAAAGTAAAAAAATTCCAAATGCTACTCAATTTTTAGAGAAAGCAGCCATTAATGATTTAAAAAATGCGATAAAAGCTGATAATTGTATCAATGCTGCAAATATTTTTATGCGTTTTAGTGCTTATGATATAGGTCAGAAAATTGAGAATAAAAAACAAATGTTAGCTTGTCTTATCAGAACTTCTAATGTTGAACAAGCACTTGATTATATAGATAAAAATTATAATGAAGATTCTATATTTTACGGTCTTCAAAAAGCATCTATTCTTTTTGACAATAAACAATATCCTCAGGTGATTAAAATTTCTAAAGACATAGCTAATTCTAGAATTTTAAAAAGTGATGATGAGAATTTTAAGGCTTATTATTTGCAATTTTTATCTTTATTGCGTTTAAATGACTATAATCAAGCCATTAAAATTTTGCAAATTTTAGAAAGTTTTCCAATGAATTTTAGTATGGTGGAAGCTTATGATGCTTTACTTTCTTACGCTAATGATCATAATATGCAAACAACTATTTTAACTTACGCACCTAAGGCCATTGACTATCAAAATTTTAAAGGTATAAATCTTTTTAGTCCTAATTTAGAATTTATATATCTTGATGCTTTGACTAAAATCAATAAAAATGAAGAAAGTTTAGCTGTTTTAACAGATTTGCTTAAATTAAAACTTTCAGATGAGGATAAGGCAAGAGCTTTATATATCCAAGCTTTAACTTATGAAAGAATGCAAAATATACAAGCTGAAAAAGAAAGTTTAAAACAATGTCTTGAAATCAAAGGTGTTTCAAATTGGCAGAATTTATGTAAGAGTAAAAATCAAATTTTAAATCAATAAGTAAATTAGAGATAACTAGCTTTTTAGCTAGTTATCTAAGATTAAAACCTCTTCTTCTTAACATCTTCTAAGATATTATTAGCTATATCACTTACTGTACTAGAAATAATAGCTGATTCATTAGCAATTTCAACATTATCTTTAGTAGTTTGATCAATTTGAGCTACGCTATCATTGATTTGAGTGATACCTGCAGTTTGTTCTTTAATACTTTCTGCCATATCATTGATAGATTGAACAAGTAAATTAGTATTAGCTTCAATTTCTGATAAAGACTTTTGAGTTCTTTCAGCTAACTTTCTAACTTCATCAGCTACCACTGCAAAGCCTCTACCATGTTCTCCAGCACGAGCTGCTTCAATAGCTGCATTTAAAGCTAAAAGATTGATTTGATCTGCAATATCACCTATAATACCTGTAACATTTTTAATCTCTTCAGATTGAGTGATAACATCACTAGTTTTAACTGAAACATTTTGCATAGAAGAAGTGATCTCTTCTAAAGCTGCTGCAGTTTCTTCTAAAGATTGAGCTTGAGAATTTGAAGAAGTGGTTAAGCTTTGAACAGCAGTTTGTAATTTTCCACTTTCATTAGCTAAAGCATTAGCAAAGTCTGAACTTTGTTTTAGCATTTTAACTATTTCATCACCTAAAGCATTAGTAGTTAATTCTACACTACCGCTAGCATTTTCTAATTTATTTCTAAAGTCTAAGCTTTTGTATTCTTCAAAAATTTTATGAATAGCATTCATATCAGAACCTACTCTAGCTTGTAAAACATCAAGAAGTTTATTTAGAACATTTTTAAGTTCAATAAGTTGTGGGTTTCTTGGATTAGCAGTAATTCTTGCTGTTAAATTACCACCTTCTACAACTGATACGGTTTGAACTGATTCTTTAACGGCTTGATTGTCTTGTTCTAAGCCTCTTTTAGTAGCAAGAATGTTTTCATTGATAGCATTTGAGATTTGTCCAAATTCATCATTGCTTTTTACTTCTATAGTAGAAACATTTTTTGTTTTATAGTTGATAAAATCAAAGAATGAAGTTAAACCTGTTTGGATAGCTGCAAGTGGGGAGAGGTATTTTGATACGATGAAATAAAGGAGGATGACGCTAAATACTACTACAATAATGACAACAATGGCTTGAATAAATGCAGCTTTAAATATAGGTTTATTTATAATATCAGCGCTTTCGGTAATACAAGCTGTATAAGCAAAGACTTTAGTACAAGCTCCAAGTCTTTCTTCATTATTTAGCTTATAAGAGAAGAAGTTGTTATCACCATGAGCTTTATATGCATTTAGAACAGGAGAATGATCAATGGATGGATTTAATAATTCTTTATTGGTTGCTGCAAATATTTTATTTTTTTGATCAAATAAAAAAGTATTTCCAGGAGTGTTTGCAACTAAATTTTGCAAATCTTCTGATGGTATATCGACACCCAGTACTCCTATGATTTTGCCATCTTTATAAATAGCTTTAGAATACGTTATTACATATTGTTTTAAAATTGTATCTAAATATGCTGGTGTAACAAAAATATCATTTGTTTTTAAAGCTTCTTGATACCAATCTTTTGTCTTTATATCTAAATCATCACGTAATTCAGGCATTTTTGCATCATTAGATTTTTGACTAAGTAAAACTTTTCCATTGTTTAAACCTAAATAAACATTTAGTGCATTTATACTATGACGATAATATTTCAATATTGGACCAACATTGTTAATAATATTTTCTTCAGTGATTAAAGATTGATAAGGTAAGTTCGCGATATCTTTTTCTAAAGCTCTAGTAAAAGATTGATTTGTGGAACGGAAATCTTCAACGGTAGATTGTGTGACTTTAAGTAGATCAGTTTGATTTTTAAGAGTGCTTTCATATAGTGAGGTTTTTGTAAAATAAAAACTTACAATACCTAGAACAATTAAGGCAAAAATTGCAATTAAATTTGCAATGAGAGAAAGTTTGATTTTAATACTATTCATTATTTTCCTTTTAATTTTTGTTATTTTTAGTATAAAACTAATAATTTGGCTATTATTTTATCACAAAAAAATAAAAATAAATTTTTATTTTTATTTTAAAAAGGAGAAAATATGGCTTATACTATGAAAAGAGGTAGAAAAAGAAACAAAAATTAGTGCTCATACTTTAAGATTTTGGGCTAAAAAGGTTTGTTTCCTTTTGTTCAAAAAGATGAAAATAGTGTGAAATATTTTTCAAAAAGCGATATAGAATGGGCAAAATGGATAGAATGGTTTCGAATTTCAGGTATGCCAATAGAACAAATCAAACATTATATAAAACTTTGCTCTTTGGGTATAAAAACTGCCAAAGAGAGACAAGAGATGTTAAAGCAAACAAAGAAAAAATTACAAAACCAGATTAAAACATTAAAAGAAAGTGAAAAAGTTTTAAGCAAAAAGATAAAAATTTATGAAGAAATGCTTGCAAATGAAGTCGATGGGTTTAATCCAGAAAGCAAGGACTATCAACCTTGCGATAAGTTTTGTAAAGAATCATGAGGCTTGATTCATTTTTTTAGAATTTAAACTTTTGCCTAATGCCCATTTTACAAGTAAGATAAGTACAGGAACTTCTACTAAGGGGCCTATAATGCTTGCAAAAGCTTGTTCTGAGTGAAGCCCAAAAGTAGCAATACAAATGATTATAGCTAATTCAAAGTTATTTCCACTAGCACTAAAGCATAAAGAACAAGTTTTAGGATAAGAAAGATGATTTTTCTTAGAAATAAACCAAGTTAGAAAAAACATGAAGATAAAATACAAAGTCAAAACAAAGGCTATTTTTAAAGCTTCTAAAGGCAGGTGAAATACTTCATTTGCTTTGTAAGAACACATAATGATAATAGTTGCTAGCAGGGTGATAAGAGTTATAGGGCTGATTTTAGGTAAAAAGGTATTTTCGTACCATCGTTTGCTTTTGTATTTTAAAAGTAGGGTTCTTGTTATAAAGCCCATTAAAAAAGGAATTCCTAAATAAATCAAAACATTTTTACTTAGAGCTGAAAAATCTATATCTAAACTTGTAGCTAAAGTGCTTTGACCTAGTAATTTTGGTAAAAAATCCAGATAAATATAAGCCAAAGTGGAAAAAAATAA
Source organism: Campylobacter sp. CFSAN093227 (assembly GCF_012897855.1). Lineage (NCBI taxonomy): Bacteria > Pseudomonadati > Campylobacterota > Epsilonproteobacteria > Campylobacterales > Campylobacteraceae > Campylobacter > Campylobacter sp. CFSAN093227. Next base: position 1,673,422 of record NZ_CP040610.1, on the reverse strand, counting down.
AATTTGAAAAATGCTATTCATCGCTACTAAAGCACTGGTGTATTCTCTATCACCTTTTGCTAAATCGCTCCATACCACCACCATTGCGATACATCTTGCCAAGCCGATGATGATAACTCCTTGCATATATAAAGGCTCGTCTTTTAAGAAAATAAAAGCTAAGATAAACATAAGCAAAGGGCCTATAAACCAATTTAAAATCATAGAAAGCAAGATAACTTTTTTAGAATCAAATACCTTTGAAAGCTTTGCATAATCAACCTTAGCCAAAGGCGGATACATCATCAAAATAAGACATAAAGTCAATACTACATTTACAGACTTGTACTCAAATAAATTCCAAAATAAAGCGATATTGGGGAAAATGATACCTAAAATTAAACCCAAAAAAATAGCTAAAAATATCCAAAGCGTGAGAAATCTATCGATAAAACCTAACATGTAAAGTCCTTAAGAGAATTTGTCTTTATGGCTTGTAAAAGAGCTGTTATTTTATAATCTAAAATTTGAATTATTTTCCTAAATTCATCATCATAACTTCCGCTAGGATCTTTTAATCCAAAATCAAAATAATACCTTGATTTTAAGCTAGGACAAGCCACGCCACAACCCATACTTACGACTATGTCTAAATTTTGAGGCAAAGAATCAATGAGTTTAGAATAATGCTTTTTCATATCGATTTGATAAATTTCACGCATAAGTCTTATAGCCTGTGAATTTACACCCTTAGAAGTGTCGCTTCCTGCGGAAAATACTTCGATATCTATGCCCATTTTTTCAGCTTTATGCCTAGCTAGTGCTTCTGCCATTTGAGAACGGCAGCTATTGTGAATACAAATAAATGCAAGTTTCATTTATCGTTCTCGCAAGTGTTTTGTTCTAAAACTATGTTGTCAATATCTAGATTTTTAATATTTTCAAAAAGGTCAGAATGCAGTTTTAAAAGCTCATTGTTGATACCATAATACGCCCAAGTTCCCTTACGCTTGACATATAAAAATCCTGCATCTTTTAAAATTTTTAAATGTCTTGAAAGTCTTGATTGACCCATGTTTAAGAGCTCTTGTAGATCACAAACACAAAGTTCTTTGTATCTTAAAAGATGATGCAAAATCAAAACCCTACTTTCATCATTGATTGCTGAAATAATGGTTAAAAATTTTTGCATTTTATTTCCTTAAATTAAATTAATAAAAATTCCAAAAGATATAGCCACGCCTAAAATAATCATAACAAATAAAAATAAAAATTTTATTTTAAACATTTGTTTGAGTAAAATAAGCTCAGGTAAAGAACATCCAGCACCAGCGATTAAAAAACTCATAATCACTCCTTGGGAAATTCCCATTTGCAAAAGTGCTAAGCCTATAGGAATAATAGTTTCTACTCTTAAATAAAGGAAAATTCCTAAAAAAGCCGCTAATACAATGCTTAAAATTTCATTCCCATTTAGGTATTTTTGTAAAATTTCTTGAGGAATGAAACCATGAATAAAAGCACCGATAAAAACTGCCACAACGATATAGGGTAATAATTTTTTATAATTTTTCAAACTTTCTTTGAATAATTCTTTATAGTTTATCGTTATATTTTTAGGCTTATCTTGAGTATTTGCACAGCATGATTTTTGTTTAAAAATAAAATTGCTAGGATTGTGAGTGGTTTGGGTAAAAATATTTGATTTTGTATTTTTAGGGATATGTTTTAAAAAACTCTCTTCCTTAAATTTGGAAAAAACAAAAGAAACAATAAATATCAAAAATACTAAAAAAACCACATAAGTCAAACTTAACTTTAAACCAAAAGTTATAAAAAGCATGGAAAAAATGATAGGATTAATAAGAGGTGAAGTAAAAAGATAAGCTAAAGCTACGCTAAGTTTTACTTTCGCTTCCAAAAAAGCTCTTAAAAGCGGTATGGTAGAACAGGAACAAAATGGCGTTAAAGCACCTAAAAATATAGCTTTAAAATAACTTGAAATTTTATCACCAGCAAGTTGTTTTTTAAAAATTCCTTCGTATTTTTGATTGATAATAGAAACTAAAAAAGAAATAGCTATAAAAAGTACAGAAAGCTCAGTAAATAGATATAAAAACTCTTTGAAAGTATTTAAAAAAGACTGCATTTTTTATCCTTTTAAAAATATTTCCAAAAATATAACATATATAAATTAATATATCAATATATATTGATATATTAATTTGTTTCTTAAACGATATTTTATAGCTATTTCCCTAATTCTCAAGACTTTTTAAGATGGATTCTAAACTATTGCCTAAAGATATAAGTAAGTATTCAACTATTGGAGGAATTTCTGCGTAAACTTTGCGTTTGATCAGAAATTTAGAACCAGTATGTTTTATACGCAATAACTCTAAAATGAATGAATTTTTACCTCAAGCTAAAATAGCGCAAAAAGATCTTTTTGCGCTTGATTTTAAAGATCTGATAGATTTTGATATTATTATCGACGCTTTTGGAGAATGGGAAAAATTAAGCTTACATAAAAAGCACATAGAATGCTTGAGTAAAATTTTGCAAGGAAGCAAGGCTAAATTATTTGTTATATGGGGTATTGGAAGTTTGTATATGGATGAAAATCATACTACAAGACTTATGGATATACCTGATTTTCTTAAAGAGTATTTGGATATAGCTAAAGCAAGTGCAGAAGTATTGGAAATTTTTACGTAATGAAAAAGGCTTTAAATGGGTATATGTGAGCACATCTGCTATTTTTCACCAGAACTTCCAAAAACCAATCATTATAAAATCATAGGTGAAAAATTTGAAATTAATGCCAACAATGAAAGTAAAATCAGCTATAGTGATTATGCTAGTGCTATGATAGACATAGTGCTTAATTCTTGCTATGAAAACACACGCATTGGAGTAATAAGCCTATAAATAAAAGATGCCTTATGCTTTTAAGGCATCTTTTATTTCTTTTAAATGCTTATTTTGAAGTTTCAAATTTTTCTAAAGATTTTATTTAATATAGATAAATATTTTTATTTTAGGTTATTGACTTAGACCTACTCTCATCTTTTATACTTTTAAAAATATTAATTGAAAGGATAAAATGAAAAATTTAAATAAAGCTTCAAGTACTCAAATTATTCTAGTATTTTGTTTAGGGGTATTTGGGATTTTGAGCACAGAACTAGGGATGATGGGTATAATTCCTATTGTTTCTCAAAATTTCAGTGTAAGTATTTCAGATGCGGGTTGGTGTGCGAGTATTTTTGCACTCGTGATAACTTTTTGCGCCCCTATTGTCCCCCTGCTTTGTGCAAATTTCAATCCTAAAAAACTTATGCTTATTTGTTTAGCTGTGTTTATCTTAAGCTCGTTAACTTCTGCTTTTGTGAGTGAATTTTGGCAATTGCTTATTTTAAGAGCTATTCCTGCTTTTTTTCATCCTATTTATATAGCTCTTGCTCTAAGTATGGTTGCAAATTTGGTCGAAGATAAGAAAGAAATTCCAAAAGCTACAGCTAAGATTTTTGCAGCAGTTAGTGCTGGAATGGTTTTGGGTGTACCTATGACTAGTTATTTTGGTGGAAATTTTAGTTTTAAAATGGCAATGTTATTTTTTGTATTTTTAAATACCTTATCTTTTATAGCAACTTTATTTTTTGTTCCTGATTTTAAAAAAGTAAATTCTGTAAAAATAAGCAAACAATTGCTTATTTTAAGATACCCACTTTTATGGATTAGCATACTTTGTGTTATTTGTATAAATGCTGGAATTTGGGGTTTTTACTCTTATTTTTCTGATTTCTTACATAGTGTAGGAAAGATGAATTTTACTTTAATTAGTATTGTATTGGCTATTTATGGTTTTTCAAATATTATAGGCAATTATATAGCCGGAAAGACCCTTGTTAAAAACGCAAATTTTACTTTGATTTTAACACCTTTAATTATGATAGGATTTTATATTTTACTTTTTAGTTTTTATAGTGAAATTATACTTATAATATTTGCCTTTATATTAGGAATTTTAGCAGGTGTGATGAATAACGGCACGCATTTTATGATAAGTTATCCCTTTCCAAAGGCTGCTAATTTTAGCAATGGACTTTTTATAAGCGTGGCCAATATAGGATTAAGCACCGGAACTGCTATTTGTGGACTTGTGATTTCTTTGAGCGATACGCGTTATATTATCGTAAATACTATTGTTTTGTTGATTTTAGGAATTATCATGATTTTTGTAAGAAGTAGGATAGAAAAAATGAAATTAAGATTTTAAATTTTTACTTGACTTAGAGTAGCTCTCATGTTTTATAATACTAAAAAATGAGGTAAAATGCAAGAATTAGAAAAAGCAGGAATTCATGGAAGTTTTAAAGGTGATAGTAAATTTTTTAGCAAAAATGTAAAAGTTTCTATGATGTTTAAATCAAATGAGTGGAGAAATTTTAGTGGGGCTTTAGTTGAATTTGAAGTCAGTGCTAGAAGTGCATGCCATACTCATCCTCAAGGACAAACCTTAATCGTAACAGAGGGTGAAATCATCACAAAAGTTCCAGGCCAAAAAGCCTTTATAGCTAAAAAAGGCGATGTCATAAGCTGTCCTATAGGAGTAAAGCATTTTCATGGTGCAACTAATACAAGTAGTGGAGCACACATAGCACTTACAGGCGAGAAAGAGGGTAAAAATGTAGAATGGCTTGAGCTTGTTAGCGATGAAGAATATGAAAATGCCTTAAAAGAAGCAAGAGAGTAAAGAAATTTGTAAATAAAACATAAAAATTTTATAAAAACTTTTATGTTTTTTTGGAGTATTTTAAATGCTCTTTTTTATAAACTTTAAAAATCACAAAGGATAAAACCATGCAATTAAGACAAAAAGCAAGAGAAAATTTTGAAAAACTCTTAGGAGAAGTAAAAAAGGATCAACTTTTTGCAAGTGATGAAAGACACTACTACGCAAGAAAATCGCAAAATAAAAGGTAGGGAAATACAAAATACTATTTTTGGTGAAGCTAATATCACTAAAATGATAGAATCTACCCCAGAAGATAAAGCTTTTATAAATGATTTTTTGAGTGCGAATTGTTTTGGAGACTACTATACACGCATGGGGCTTGATCTAAAAACTAGGGAGCTTTTAACCCTTGTATATCTTATCTCACTTGGTGGGCTAGACAATCAAGTAAAAGCTCACATACAAGGCAATCTTAACATGGGGCAAAGTAGAAAAGATTTGCTAAATATCATTGCAGCTCTTATTCCATATATCGGTTATCCAAAAGCTTTAAATGCCCTAAATTTGCTTGATGATATTAAAAAGTAGAATGCAAGCAATAAATATTTATTGTAAATTGAGCTTAGAAGTTATTTGTAAATTAGTTTTTATCAAAAAACTTGCAATTATTTTAGTATGCTTTTAAGCTCATTTAGATATTCTTGTTGTATTTTTAGATTTTCTTCTAAAGAATTTAAAATCTCTTCGCTAGTTCTTAGGATTTTTTCTTCTTTTACATTTGGATTTTTAGCACTTAGATCATAGTTTCTTTCTTCAAGCTCTTTTTTGCTAACAAGCCAAGAATTAGCAGTGATTTTTCTTTCTTTGTAGCATTTTAGAAATTCTTTAAAATGTGCGTATTCTAAAGGCTTATTTTTAGTAAGTTTATAAGGCGGTATAAGTTCGTAGTAATAAACTCCATCGCCTTCACAAATACATTTTTTACCTTTAGAGAAAAAAAGCACATTAGTCTTAACAGCACTATAAGGCAAAAATACCCCACTTGGCAAACTCAAAACGCATTCTAAATTAAAATCATCTAGTAAATCTTTTTTTACACTCACAAAGGCATTTGAATTTTGAAAAAGCACGCCTTCAGGCACGATGATCGCACATCTTCCGTTGTTTTTTAAAGATTTTAAAATGTGTTGTAAAAACAAAAGTTCAGTAGCGTTTGATTTTATAGGAAAATTTTCTTGAATTTGTTCTTTTTCTTTACCTCCAAAGGGTGGATTTGCCAAAATCACTTCGTATTTTTCGCTTTGGGTTATGTCTGTGATTTTTTTATTTAGAGTGTTTGTTTTGATGATATTTGGAGATTTTACCTCGTGCAAGATCATATTCATCACGCCCATTGCGTAGCTAAGCGGAGTTTTTTCTTTACCAAAAAGAGCATCATTTTTTAAAAATTCAAGCTCTTCTACGCTTAAATTTGCTTTTTTGCCTTTGGTTCTGTCTTTATATAAAATATGTAAAAAACTCTCAACTAAAAATCCACAACTACCACAAGAAGGATCATAAATTCTTTCTTTTGGTTTAGGATCTATTACTTCCACCATAGTCTTTATCAAAGGACGAGGGGTGTAAAATTCTCCACTATTTCCACCATCACTACCCATATCTTTAAGCAGTTTTTCATAAACTTCACCTAAGGCAAATACTTCATCTTCTTTATTAAAACTAATCTCATCAATGATATTTATCGCTTCTCTTAAAGTATGTCCATTTGCTATGCGATTGTCTATAAATTCAAAAATTCCACCGATTTTATACTCTATACTTTTAAAATCATCATTATTTTTAAAATTTTTAAGATAAGGAAAAAGCTCTTTATTTACAAATTCAAGCAAATCCGATCCACTTAAAGCATTTTTTACATCAAGTTTGCCATCTTTTTTAGGCGCTGCCCAAACACTCCAGCTAAATTTTTCTTCTAAAATGCTTTTATAATCTTTGCCATCTAAAAACGCTAAATCTTTTAAATTTGTCTCACAATCATCTAAAAATTTTAAAAAAAGTATCCAGCCAATCTGCTCTGTATAGTGCATAGCACCACTTATGCCATCATCTCTTCTTAGAATATCTGTGATTTTATCGATTTTATTTTGCATTTAAAAAATTCCTTTTCTAAAAAGTCTTAAAAGTTCTATATTTATATAATAATTACTTCTACCCATTTTAATACACTCTAATATTCCTAAATTTTCACAAATTTTAAGATATTTTGAAGCACTTTGTCTTGAAATGTCTAATTTTTTTATTAAAAAATCTATCTTTGTATAAGGATGAGAAAACAAAAGCTCCACAAAATCTTTACTATAAAAATTCGTTTTATTTTGTAAAATTTCACCTACATTAGACATCATTTTTTCTATCTTAATGATAGTTTCAATAGTTTTTGCAGCGGTTTGCTCTATGCCTTTAAGTATGTATTCTATCCACTTTAAAATATCCCCTTCATCACGCACTTTTTGCAAAAGCTTATAATACTCATCTTTATTTTTTACTATATAAGCACTAAGATATAAAATAGGAAAATCCAAAAGTCCTTTATATACTAAATAAAGTATATTTATAATCCTACCCGTTCTGCCATTGCCATCATAAAAAGGATGAATGCTTTCAAATTGATAATGTATAATTGCCATCTTTACCAAAAAATCAAATTCATCTAAATTATCATCGTTAATGTATAGTTCTAAATTTCCCATAAGTTCTTGTATATCATTAGGATTTTGGGGTGGTATGTGGTTTTATTTCTCCTGTAATAGGATTTTTAAGCATAGTTCCACTTTGTTTTCTAAAACCTGCATTATTTCTTTCTAATCTTTTTTGAATTTCTAAAATATGTGCATTTCTTAATAACTGTTCTTTTTTTAATAACTCATATCCTTTTTTCAAAGCACTTTCATAATCTTTCACTTCTTTTGCTGCTCTTGTGAGTTTGTTTTCATCAACTCGTGATAAAAAAAGTTTATCATGTGTTGTGATGATATTTTCTATCTCACTCGAATCTTTTGCTTCTTGTAAAATCAAAGCATTGATTAAAATACTTGGATTTGGTATGCTTTTACTAAGTCCATTTAACTCTGCTAATTTTCTAGAAGCTTTAATGATAAGACTATAAATATTTGCATTTAATTCTATATTTAAAGGCAATTTTTGAGGTATAAATTCTTTCATAATTTTCCAATATGTTAATTTTTTCTAAAAATTTTAACATTATAAAAAAATATGTTAAAAAAATCAAAAATTTTTAACATATCAAGCCAATGTGTTAAAATTTGGCAAATTTTTTAACATTATAATTCTCCCTTAAAAGCTTTATTAAGCAAGGATTGCTTAAGCTCTTCATAATCTTTTAGCTCTTTGGTGTAAAGTTCTTTTAAAGCCTTTGCCTTTTCAAAGACAAAATCTAAATGCTCTGCGATTTGCTCTTGCTCTTTGAGTGGGGGTAGGGGGATTTGTAGGGATTTAAATTTTGGTATAGTAAGTTGCGGAATACTAGAACCTTCACCTTTTGCTATAAAAAAATTCAAACAAAAATATAAATAATGTAAGCATAATATATTTTCACAAGGAATTAAAGAAATAAGCCTTACAATAGGAAAATAAGGTTCTTTTCTAATGCAAACAAAACCTATTGTTCCTCTAGCAGATATAGTTAAAGAAGGTTTTATAATGGTAGCTTTATCTGTATATCCAACTAAACCATTATTATTTACACCATTTGCATAAACAGGGATTTGATTTTTGGCAGTTTTACTTTCTGTGCAGTTTTTTGGCTTATCTCCACCCGCAGAAATATTTTCGCTAATCTCTTCTAAGCTTTTCCATTCCCAAGATTGTGGGAGTTTATAGTTTTCTTTAGCATTGTCTTTTAATGGATTGAAAGCTTTTTGCAAGGCGCTTTGCATTAACTCATCAATATTTGCTAAATTTTCTTTTGCTTTTTTGATATTTTCATCAATCTTACTAAAAGCAAAATCCAAAATCCCCACTATCCTTTCTTGCTCTTTTATGTCTTTTGGATAAATAATTTCGAGTTTGGAAAATTCAGTCTTATTGAAAATAGCTAAAGTTGTTTGTGGTGCTTTTGAAAATAATATAGACTGAAATTTAGAAGATATGCAATAATAATAAATATACTCGGAAATTATATTTTTGTGAGGAATAATTGCGTTTATTTGTTGGTTACAACTCCCAATAACTCTAGTTAGTGCTACTTTACCCAAAGAACCTATACAAACCACAAGAATTGTTTTAGGCGGAAGCTGTCTAGCTTTACCAAAACCTAGTTTTGATAGATTATCTCCAGCATTTTCTAAAAAATATCCTTGCTCGAAATCGCTTGGCTTAAAAAATGGATAATCTTTCCTATAAAACTCAACATTACTCTTACTAGGTGTTGAACCTGTAATGATTTCACCTATCTCGCTAAGCGTTTTAACTTCCCAACCCTGCGGTAAATTTGTCATTTTATTTTCCATAGAGCCAAGGCTTGTTTAGCTAAAAAATTTTGATATTGATCAATACTTTTTGTGTCCCAAGTTTTAAAATTATCCGCTATATATCTTGGTAGTTTAAAGCTAGACTTGCTATATATAGAAATTTTTTCTTCGAATTTTTTATCTTTTAATTCTTGATTGTATTTTTTTTCTAATAAAATATAGTTTCCTAATTTATGAACTTTTTCGTTATTTAAAGATGATGGAAGTATATGCTCTATTGTTGCAATTTGTTCATCACATATGCCTCCAGATAAATGCCTTTCAATATTAACAAGTAAAAATTTGACTATTTTTGCATCATTTCCTGAGGTTGCTTTTTTAGAATATATAGAGAAAGATTTTTTAAAGTCATTATCATCAATATCAATTGATTTTAATGCATCTATAATTTCCTTGGTATTTTTATATTTGCTATGAAATATATTGCAAGCAATTTTATTATAGCTAGATTCCAATTTATTTGTTCTAGTTTTTGAAATAGAATATCTAATAGATAATATAGCACAAGCTTTTAAAATTTTTATAAAATCTTGATCATCTACTATTTTTTCTTTAGCAATTAGCAGTAATGGTAAAGATGATTTAAATCTTAATAACTCTAAAATATCAATATAATATTTTGCATCTTGTGCTGTAAAATCATTCCAAGAACTATGATTTGAATTTTGCAAAGCAAGATACAAAGAAGATAATTTATGAAGTTTAGATATAAAATTAAAAGCCTCTTCTGAAGTCTTAATATTTTTTTTAACTTCTTTAAAAAGTCTATTTTTTGTAACCAAATCTATTTGTGAATTTATAACACTTCTTAGAAAATCGGGTATTTTTTCTGTTGAAATTTTATTATTTATGTTTTCCCACATTAAATTAGCTTGATTTAAAATTTCTGGTTCATTTTTAAGTAAATTTAAAAAGTAATTTTTTAATAAATCAGCGGCTGTTAATTCTACTCCTCTAGCATTTAGTGTTTGAAATAAAACATAAGCATCTAATTCATTTTGAACTATAATCACAATAAACTTTAATTGTTCTCCTATCATCTCCACATATTCTGCAATTATTTTCCCATCTTCTTCTTGAAATTTTTCTTTAATTTTTTTTTGAAAAAAATTAAATGCTTTATATAATAAATAATTAGAATTATCCTCATCTGCTAGAGTTGGTTTATCTGGAATATTCTGATTAATAATATAGTGAGTAAAAAAATTATTATTAGTATTATTTAAAGTAAGTTTTGGAACTATTTTTAATGTAGTAGAACTTTCATAACCTAAATATTTTTTATTAAAAATTTCTTTCCTTTTTTCATTATCTGTTTTATCTTTATCTTTTTTGACCAAATTATCTATATAAAATATTATCGCGGACATAAAAATACTTAAGGTAGTTAATCTTTGTTGCCCATCAATTATATCTATATTTTTGGCATCTTTAGTCTCTTGCAATACTATAGAACCCATAAAATGTGGATAGTTTGATTTTTCTAAATCTTCAATATCACACCATAAATCTTCCCATTGATCTTCACTCCAAGAATAATTTCTTTGATATTTTGGAACACTATAAGTTCTATCTTTACCAAATAAATCATTAAGAGTTAAAGTCTCTGTATTTAAAAAACTATTACTCATTTTCTCTCCTTTCAGTTTAAATAAATCTCCCTTTGTAAATCATCAAAACTTTGTTTTAGAATTTCTAAGCTACCAAATTCATCAGCCAATTCTCTTACATTGCCTAAAGAACTAAGCTCTATAAGTGGTTTTAAACCATCATCAAAATCTTTTATGCCGTATTCTTGATATCTATTTAGTAAAAATTCTATAAATTTTATAGCTTTTTCTTTTTGAAAGCGTTTCAAAAACTCACCATTTTCTACTTGTAAAACACGCTCTTGCCTTGTTTTTATCTCGGCATTAAAGCTTAAATGCGCTAAAACATCGTATATATCACAATCTTTTTGAAAAATTTCTCTTAGATCTTTTAAAGCATCTTCATCTACTCCATCATTTGCAAGGGCTTTTAAAAATCTTTCTCTATTTTTTTGATCACTCCAAATTTCACGCAATTTTGCTTCATCATCATAATACTCACCAAGCTTTCCTATCAAAAATTCTAAAAATTCTTTAGTGCTAAGTGGCTTACCTTGTGCTCCTACATAAGTAGTTGTGATATCTAAAATCTTAAGTTTTGTGCCTTTTAAGTGTATGGTTACGCTCTTTTTTTCTTTGTTTTCTTCTTTTGTTTGTTTTATATGCTCTTTAGTGATTTTTTCTTTTTCATCTTGCTCTTTTAATTCTTCTATTTTTTCACCATCCCATTTTGGATCATAAAAAAGTTTAGTCGCACCGACAAAATCAAGTATAGTAAAAAAGTCTTTACCTTCATAAACCCTAGTGCCACGCCCGATAATTTGCTTAAATTCAACCATAGAACCTATATTTGCTAGCAATACTATATTTCGCACATTTTTTGCATCCACTCCAGTTGTGAGCATTTTAGAGCTAGTAAGTATGACAGGATAGCTTTTATCATTATCTTGAAACAATTTTAGATAATCAAGCCCTATTTTACCTTCATCACTCGTAACTCTTACACAATAATCATCTCTTTTAACACTTTTATATTTATCTATAGCTCTTTTTACTTCATTTGCATGAGCTTGATTTGCACAAAAAATTATGGTTTTATCCATAGGATTTATAAGCTCTAAAATTTTCTTAGCGATAAAGTCATTATAGTTTGGTAAAAAAATATTTCTTTCAAATTCACTTTGTTTATAAAAGCCTTTTTCAAGCTCACCTTGTATTAAATCATCAGGATTATAGGTATAACCATCACTCAAAGTTGTTTTTATGAGTTTGACTTTATAAGGGGTTAAAAATCCATCTTCAATACCACTTTTAAGACTATAATCATAAACACTTTCACCAAAATACTCATAAGTGTCTATATTTTCTTCTTTTTTTGGAGTAGCGGTTAAACCAAGCTGAGTCGCATAAGAAAAATACTCAAGTACAGCTCTCCAGTTTCCTTCTTCGTTTGCTCCACCTCTGTGGCACTCATCTATGATGATAAGATCAAAAAAATCTTTTGGGTATTGAAGATAAAATTTGCTCTCTTGTTCTTCTTGGATGTTTTCTTGTTCTTTTGAATTTGCGGCTAAGCTTTGATAAATTCCAAAGAAAATATTTGCATTTGTTATGATTTTTCCATCATTTTTCTTTATTTCTTCAGCACTAATTGCCTTACAATCACTTTCTATAGGATTAAATTCTCCTAAGGCTTGATCTCTTAAGCTCACTCTATCACATAAAAATAGTATTTTAGGCTTTTGATCTTTGTTTTCTTTATTCCATCTAGCTTCAAGCAAACGATAGCACAAATTAAAAGCTATGGTTGTTTTTCCTGTGCCTGTAGCAAGAGTGAGTAAAATTCTATTTTTGTTATTTATAATAGCTTCTATGACTTTGTCTATGGCTATTTTTTGATAATATCTTAATTCTTTTTGCGGAATATACATAACATTTTGGGTTAAAAGCCTGTATTGCCATTCTTTGACATTGCCATAAATCCTATCAAAAAGCTCTTTAGGACTTGGGAATTTATCTATATATTTACCACTATGACTTCTTATATCGTATTCATAAATTTTTTCTCCATTGCTACTATATACAAAAGGCACATTTAAAATTTTTGCATATTCTATGCCTTGAGATAAACCATCTAAAGGATCTTTACTAAATTTTTTAGCTTCTATTATAGCAAGGTTGTTTCCTTCATATCTAAGCAAATAATCTGCAAATTTTCTTTGTGCTCTTTTACCACCTAAAAGCTTTCTACCATCTGTAAAATAATAATTTCTTTTTATATTTTCTTCATACCAAGAACTATTATAAAGCTTTGCATCTATAAATTTTACTCTAGTATCATCTTCTGAATACAAATTTTGCATTTTTACCCCAAAGTGAAATTAAATTTTATAATTATAGCATTTATACTAGTTTTTTAAAAAAATTATTTTCACTCTTGACTTATAGCTACTCTAATGTTTTATAATTATAAAAAATCAAAAAAGGAGCAAAAATGCAATACAAAATTTTAGAAAACAATCGCATCGCAAGTAAAGGCTATGCAATGCTTAGCAAGGATGCGAAATTCACAGCCTTTGAATTTAGCCGCCACGCTATTGGTGATAATGATATTTTGATTAAAATCCTATATGCAGGTATTTGTCATAGCGATATTCACACCGCAAGAAGCGAGTGGGGAGAAGCTACTTATCCTTGTGTGCCTGGGCATGAGATAGCAGGAGAAGTTATCGCTGTGGGTAAAAATGTAAGCAAATTTAAAGTAGGAGATTACGCAGGGGTTGGTTGTATGGTAAATTCATGCGGTGAGTGCGATGCTTGCAAACGCTCACAAGAGCAGTTTTGCGAAAATGGCAAAACCATCTTTACTTACAATAGTTGCGATGTATTTCACGGCAATGAAAACACTTATGGGGGTTACTCAAACAACATAGTTGTAAGTGAAAAATTTGCCATTTGTGTGCCAAAAAATGCACCGATGGATAAGGTTGCGCCTTTGCTTTGTGCGGGCATTACCACTTACTCGCCTTTAAGATTTTCTAAGATAAAAGAAGGTTCAAGCGTTGCTATAGCAGGCTTTGGCGGACTTGGTATGATGGCTGTAAAATATGCTGTTAAAATGGGTGCAAAGGTTAGCGTTTTTGCTAGAAATGAAAACAAAAAAGCCGATGCTTTGGCTATGGGCGTGAGTTCTTTTTATACAAGCACAGATAAAAATGCTGTAAAAGAACGCTTTGATCTTATCATCTCTACCATCCCAACTCCTTATGATCCTAGTGCTTATATGGATTTGCTTAAATTTGGTGGCGAAATGGCTATAGTTGGCTTACCTCCTGTGGAAGATAAGGTAAATATAGGCATAAATGAGCTTGTACATAAGGCAGGTAAAAAGGTTTATGGCTCGCTAATTGGCGGTATTGCCGAAACTCAAGAAATGCTTGATTTTTCTTTAAAACATGAAATTTATCCAGAAACCGAGCTTATCACCCCACAAGAAATCGATAAAGCTTATGAAAATCTAACCTCAGGAAAGGCTAAATTTCGCTACGTCATTGATATGAGAGATGAGTAAATTCAAGACTCTTTAAGAGTCTTGAATTTATACCAAGAAATGAAAAGCAAAATCGCACTAGCGCCCAACATAAAAAAGCCAAAAAAGGCGTTAAAATAACTTACAATCAAAGCCACCATAAAAAATTTATATACAAATAAAAACTCGTTCCAAGAACTAATTTTAGCCATTGTTTTAAAATGAAAATAGCCTAAAATAAAAGCAAGAGTGGTAAAAAATGCACAAAAATAAAATGCTAATTTTCCTTTTGTTTGTGAAAATAAAAAATTATTATATTCTATATAACATTGATAAAAACCAAAACTTGCTAAAACACAAAATAAAAATCCTAAAAAAATTAAAGCAAAGCTTATGCTTTTAAGCTTGAAAGAAAGCAAAATAATACTTAAAAAATAGAGTAAAATTCCACAAATCATACTTATAAAAATCAATGTCAAAATAATAATATTTCTTTCTTCTATAAAATAATCAAAAAATAAATAAAAGCATAAAGCAATACTTAAAGCAAATGCAAAAATGGCTAAAAATGCTAAAATTTTTATAGTTTTTATCATTTATTTTCCTTGTAATTTTTTATTTTCTTCTTCCCAATCGCACATTGCTTGTAAGATAGGAATTAAACTTTGTCCGCGTTTGGATAAGCTATATTCTACCTTGGGTGGAATTTGAGCGTATTCTTTTCTGATAATTAAACCATCGTTTTCTAGTTCTCTTAAGGTATTGGTTAAAGTTTTAAAAGATATGGAGCTTAAAAAGCGTTTGAGTTCATTATAACGCACGATTTCATAGCGAAATAAGCAGTATAAAATACTCATTTTTATTTTCCATTAATTAATGCTAGAGTATAGTTAAATCCACATTCTTCGAAATTGCACGGAGAATTCTCTTTAGTCATTTAACATTCCTTTAGTATAGTATATTACTTTATTTTCTGTATTGAAAATGATATTATGCTAAGTTATAATTGTATCATAAAATTTAAAAAAGGATAAAAATGAAAAATATACTCTTGCTTAATGGTGCTAAAGAATTTGGAAATTCAAAAGGACAACTTAATTTGACATTGCATAATCATGCTTTAGAAATTTTAAAAACACTAGGATACGAGGTAGATCAAACTCACATAGATCAAGGATATGATCCTAAAGAAGAGATGCAAAAATTTATAAAAGCTGATGCTGTGATCTATCAAATGCCAGCTTGGTGGATGGGGGAGCCTTGGATAGTTAAAAAATATATCGATGAAGTGTTTGGTTTGGGTGCTGGAGTGCTTTTTAAAAATGATGGAAGAACTCATGAAAATCCTAGTAAAAACTACGGAAAAGGTGGTTTAGATCATGGTAAAAAATACATGTTTTCTCTCACTTGGAATGCACCTCTTGAAGCCTTTAATGATAAAAATGAATTTTTTGAAGGAAAGGGTGTAGATATGGTGTATTGGCATTTGCATAAGGCTCATGAATTTATAGGTATGAAAGCTTTACCAACTTTTATGTGTAATGATGTGGTAAAAAATCCTCAAGTGGAAAAATATCTAAACGAGTATGAACTACACTTGAAAAAAATTTTTTAAAAAATTTGACTTAAAAATTTCAAGGTGTAACATTGACTCGAACAAAGTATTTGTATATCTTGCTTGTTATTGCTATGTTTTTATGGGGCTCATCTTGGCCAACATCTAAGATTTTAGCAAATTATACGGATACTTCTATTATTACCTTTTGGCGTTTTTTCTTTGTTGTATTGGGTTCATTTTTTGTTTTAAACTTCTTAAAAATTCCTCTTAAAATCGAAAAAACTGCCTTAAAATGGGTATTGATAGCAGGAGTTTTAAATGGGCTTTATGCCTTTGTATTTTTTATCGCTATAAAGCACGGCTTGGCAGGCAAAGGAGGAGTTTTAGTAACCACTATGATTCCTATTTTTTCTTATTTGATATTTATGATAGCGATATTTTTTCAAAAAAACAAAAAATCAACTCACAAGATCACAAAGAGTGAAATTCTAGGCTTATTTTTAGGTTTATTATCTGGATTTTGTTTGCTAAATTTAGGGAGTTTAGAAGATTTATTTGGTAAATTTAATATTTTATTTTTAACTTGTTCTTTTATTTGGGCTTTGATGGCAGTGTTTAATCATAAAGCCAAAGGAGCTCACCCTTTGGCGATTAACTTTTATATTAATCTCATTTCTATTTTAATGTTTTCTTGGATATTGTTTGATGTAAAAAGTTATGAAATTTTTCATTTTGAATTTAAATTTTGGATCAGTATGTTTGTCGTGGCTTTTTTATCAACTATTATAGGAACTAGTATTTATTATTATGGGATTCACATTTTAGGAAGCGTTAAGGCAAATTCTTTTGTTTTAATCACTCCTGCTAGTGCTTTAATTTGCAGTTATTTTATACTAGACGAGGTGCCAAATGCACTTACCTTGTTAGGTTGTGCCTTGGCTATAGGTGCTATATATTTTATCAATATTTATGGTAAAAAAGCTTAGATTAAATTTTCAAAATCAAGATTGATTTTTTGATCCATAGCTTTAAATTTCATTTCTCTTTGTTTATAAAGTTCTAAGGCTTCTTGCATGCTAATGCTTTGAAATTTAAAGCTAGAACCTAACTTAGCTTGTGCGAGTAAGCTTAGATCATTTTCTATAACCGTGGCTATTTTTGTATAGCCTCCTGTGCTTTGTCTTCCTGCCATTAAAATGATAGGAATACCACTTTTTGGCACTTGTATACTTCCAAAAACCGCAGGATCTGAGATGATATCTGCTGAGTTTTTATGCTCTATACTTTCACTAGATTCTGCATAAATTGCCATTCTATCGCTTTTTAAACCTACTTTATAAGTAGTATTTAAAAAGGTTTCTATGCCTTTTTGGGTAAAAGCATCTTCATTTGTTCCTAAAATAACGCGTATAATAGGTTCTTTAGGGCTTTTAAAAAGAGGATTTTCACATTCTCTAGCTTCTAAATTAAAAGGTATAAAAGTATTATGAGTATTTAAAATATCATCTTTTTGCAAAGCTCTTCCTTCAAAAACTCCAGCTCCCATTTTAGCATCACTGGATTTAGAGTTTAAAAAACTTTTTACTTCAAAGCCACCCGCTACGCATAAATACCCACGAAAACCTATTTTTGCTAAATCAAGTTCTAAAATATCGCCTTTATTTGCTTGATATACTTTGCAAGTTTTGATTTTTTGATTATCAAGCTTTGCCTCAAATTCAGCTCCACTTAAAACAAAATAATTCTCATCTAAAAATTCGTATTTTCCACCCTTTAAACAAAGCTCAATTCCTGCTTCATCTTGTTTGTTTCCAAGCAAGATATTTGCCATTCTTAAAGCATCTTCATCCATAGCTCCACTTCTTGCTATGCCAAATTTAGCAAATTTTTTTCTACCAAAGTCTTGCAAACTTGAATTTATAGATGCTTCAATGATTTTTATACTCATAAATTTCCTTTTGATAGACTTTTTTAGCAACTTGCTCTTGGATATCGAAAAATTCATCTTTTGAAATGGCTTTAAATTTTAAAAACATACCCGCTTTTAAAAGAGTGGGATTTTTTTCATCTTCTTTATCAAAAAATTCCAAAGGTGTTCTAGCAATGATTTGCCAACCCCCTGGACTTGATATGGGATAAACTCCTGTTTGTTTATCGGCTATACCTACACTTCCAGCTTCTATTTTTGCTCTAGGGCTTGAAAGGCGTGGGGTAAAAAGTCTTTCATCTAAACCTCCAAGATAAGGAAAACCTGCCATAAAACCTAGCATAAAAACAAGATAATAAGGTTTAGTGTGAAGAGATATAAGCTCTTCTTTTGAAATTTGATTGTGTTTGCACACAAATTCTAAATCCAGTCCAAATTCTTCATCATAACAAAGTGGAACTTCTATACAAAGACTTGAGTTTTGTTCTGCAAGTTTAATATCCTTTTTAATTTTTTCCAAAAAATCAAGCAAGGAATTTAAAGAAAGCACGCAAGGATTAAAATATATAAGCAAGCTTGCATAAGCACTTACCAACTCATCAATCCCATAAATTTCACCTTCTTTTAGGGCTTTTTGTATCCTTTGTTCTGTGCTTAAAACATAGGCATTGATTTGAGGTGAAATTTCTTGCTCAAAACGCAAAAGCAAAGCTTTACTTCCACTAAAATGCACACTAAACATTGCTAAAACTTATATAAAATTTTCCAAAGCACAAATTTGAATTTGCTCTTTTTTTAAATTTTCTTTGATTTTTTTAACAAATTCTAAAGCTTTTGCATTATCCCCATGAACACAAATACTATCGGCTTTTAAATCAATTTCTTTGCCATTTATGCTTGTAACTTTGCTTTCTTTTATCATTTTTATCACGCGTTTGATAGCTAAATTTTCATCGTGTATTAACGCCCCTTCTAATTTTCTTGAAACTAAAGTGCCATCATCATTATAGGCACGATCTGCAAAAACTTCATTAGCATATCTTAAACCCTTTTTCTTAGCTGCTTCATTCATAGCAGAATTACTAAGCCCTAGAAAAATAATATTTTCATCAAAACTCGCCACTGCCTCACAAAGTGCTAAGGCTAAATTTTCATCAATAGCTGCCATATTATAAAGCGCCCCATGGGCTTTAAAATGCTGTATTTTCATACCTTTTGCCTTAGCAAAGCCAAATAAAGCTCCTAGTTGATACAAGGCATAGTTTTTAGCCTCTTCAAAGCTTATTTGCATATTGCGTCTTCCAAAACCCAAAAGATCAGGATAAGATGGATGTGCTCCTATGCAAACACCATTTTGCTTGGCTAAATTTAAGGTTTCATCCATCACACAAGGATCACCCGCATGAAAGCCACAAGCGACATTTACTGAACTTACAAATTTTAAAATTTCTTCATCCATTCCCATTTTATAGGCGCCAAAACTTTCCCCTAAATCACTATTTAAATCCACTTTGAACATTATTTGACCTTGTATATTTAATTATTGATTTTATTATATCTAAAGAAGAATTTTAAATAAGCTAAAAGTTTTGAAAAATAAATAAAAAAGTTACAATAAGTAAAAAATGATATTTTAAGCAGGTTAAAACCTGCTTAATTTTTAGTCTTTTCTTGTTTTTGCATCAATTACAAATAAAGGTTTATTAAGAAGTTTAAAATCAGCAATGAAATTTAAAGTCTTATCACTTGTTACCCATTTGATAAATTTACTAGCTTCTGTATAATTTACATTTTTACAATGCTTAGGATTTGTCGCTATAACAGAATAAAAATTTTTAAGACTATCATCGCCTTCATTTACAATGACTAAGTTTGGTTTGCCTTTTTCATTGGCTTCATATTTGATATAAGTACCACGATCGGTTAAAATCACACCTTTTTTTTCTTCAGCAATTTTAATGCTTGCTAACATACCTTGTCCGCTTTGTTGATACCAGCTTTGCTTTTCAGGAACACCGCCAAGATTTTTCCAAAGGCTTTTTTCTTTATTGTCAGTGCCTGATTTATCGCCTCTTGAGATGAAAGTAAGCTTTTCATTTTTGATAAGTTCTAAGCTTTCTTTTAAATTTTTACCTTTAAATTTAGAAGCTAAAGATTTATCTGCGATGATGATAAAATCATTATACATCACAGGAGTTCTATCTACACCAAAGCCTTTTTTCATAAATTCTTTTTCAGCCTTTGGAGAATGCACAAAAAGCACATCAGCATTGCAATCTTCACCCATTTTTAAAGCCGCACCTGTTCCTACGGCAACCCATTTTAAGGTATTGCCACTTTCTTTTTCATAAAGAGGTTTTAGAGCATCTAAAAGTCCTGTATTGTCAGTGCTTGTTGTAGTTGCCATTTTAAGTTCTGCTGCACTTGCACTTAAAGCTAAAGCAAGGGCTAAAGAAATGATTTTTTTCATTTTTTTTCCTTATAAATTTACATAAAAAAATATTTTAGCATAATTATGCTAAAATTACTTATTTTAAAAAGGATATTTTTGGATTATATTTTTGATGGTTTTAAACAGGCTTTATTTTTACTTTTCAATGCTGATGAAAGCGTAATTTCAGCTATAAAAACTACACTTTTAAGCTCAAGTATTTCTATAGTTTTAGCTTTGCTTATAGGTTTTCCTTTGGGATTTATCTTAGGTTTTTTTGATTTTAAATTCAAATGCTTTATAAAACTTATCATAGATACTAGCCTTTCTTTTCCAACAGTTGCAGTAGGACTTATACTTTATGCACTGATTTCAAGTCGAGGACCTTTGGGAGAATTTGGACTACTTTTTACTATAAAGGCTTTAATTTTAGGGCAGTTTATCTTAGCACTTCCTATAGTGATCGCACTTTTTTCAAATTTGATAGAAAATATGAATAAAAAACATTTTTTACTTATAAAATCTTTTCACCTAAGTCCTTTAAAACTTGTTTTAACGATGATTTATGAATTACGCTTTGCTTTGATTAGCGTCGTTGCACTAGCTTATGGACGCATTGTAGCAGAAGTAGGAGTAGCGATGATAGTAGGTGGAAATATCAAATACGACACTAGAACCATAACCACAGCTATTTCACTTGAAACTAACAAAGGCGAATTTGCTAGCGGTATAGCTTTGGCTTTGGTTTTAATTCTCATTGCCTTTTGTTTAAATTTCATCACGCACAAACTCAAAAGAACATAAAATGATAGAAATTTCTAATCTTTTTTTCAACTATCAAAACAAAGAAGTTTTAAAAATCAAAAATTTAAAACTTGATACAAGTAAAATTAGCATCTTAATGGGAGCGAATGGAAGTGGAAAATCTACATTTTTAAGAATATTAAAATTTTTAGAAGGAGATTTTTCAAAAAATATTTCTTATTTTGGAAATTTTAAACCTAATAATAAACAAAAGCGTGAAATTTATTTGCTTTTTCCAGAGCCTATTTTGTTAAATCGTAGTGTAAGGGCAAATTTTTTATTTACCTTAAAAACTTATGGGATTAAAGAAGATATTGAAGAACGCATAAAAGAAAGTTTGATGTTTTTAAATTTAGATGAAAGTCTTTTAAGTAAACATCCTAATGAACTTTCATCAGGACAAAGTCAAAAAATAGCTTTTGCTATAGCTTTAAGCGTAAGAGCGAAGTATTATTTACTTGATGAACCAAGTGCTTTTTTGGATAAAAATACTACACTTTTATTTAAAAAAGCTATTCTTAAAATGCATGAAAATTTCAATACAGGTTTTTTAATCGCAAGTCATGATAAACATTTTTTAGATTCTTTGGCGCAAAAAAAGCTTTATTTACACAGTGGAGAAATTTTAGAATTTGAAAATACTAATGTTTTTGAACTAGAAAATCAAGGTGTGAAATTTTGTAATTTTATAGATTTTAGTAATTGTAAAAAATATAAAGATTTTAAAAAACCTCCAAGTAAAATTGCTATTGATCCTTATAAAATTTCTTTTTTTAATTCTAAAAATATTCCAAAAAATAATTATGATTTTATTTTAGAAAAATGTTATATTATAGCACTTAGAAGTAGGAAAAGTGATGTTTTTATAAGGGTAAGTTGTATGGATAAAATTTTAGAATTTGCCTTGGAAAAACAAGAATTTTTAAGATTCGATTTAAAATTATACGAAGAACTTAGTCTTTATTTTTATGAAGATGCAATATGTTTCTTAAATTAACATACATTATAAAATTTAAATAAAATATTACAAATATTCCCATTTTTTATAAAATTTATCTTAATTATTTTTTAAATTTGTATTTAATACAAATAAACTCTTATATAATGTTTAAAAATAACTATATAAGGAGTTTTTATGCTTAATCAAAATAATCAAGAGCTTTTTAAGCCAAGTAAAGAATTTTCTTGTAATGCTCGTATAAAAAATTTATGCGAATACTATGATTTATGCGATGAAGCCAAGGAAGATTTTGAAGGTTTTTGGAAAAGACAAGCATTTGAGAAGATTGAGTGGTTTTCGCCTTTTTCAAGAGTGCTAAATGAGGATAAAGCTCCATTTTATAAATGGTTTGAAGGTGGAACTTTAAATGTAAGTTATCAATGTCTTGATCGTCATATGAAAACAAGACGCAATAAAGCTGCTTTGATTTTTGAAGGTGAAATGGGGGATTATGAAGTTTATACTTATAGAAGATTATTGCATGAAACTTGCAAGGCAGCCAATTTGCTTAAAAAATTCGGAGTAAAAAAAGGCGATAGGGTTGTAATTTATATGCCTATGATTCCAGAAACAGCTATAGTAATGTTAGCTTGTGCAAGGATTGGGGCTATTCATAGTGTGGTATTTGGAGGATTTTCTCCAGAAGCTTTGCGAGATAGGATTATAGATGCAGGAGCTAAACTTGTAGTAACAGCTGATGGTGCTTTTCGTCGTGGCAAACCTTATATGTTAAAACCTGCAGTAGATAAGGCTTTAAGTGAAGGGTGTGAAAGTGTAGAAAAAGTACTTATAGTTATACGCAATAATGAGCCTATAGAATATATTAAAGGAAGGGACTATGTTTATAACGAACTTGTGAAAAATGAGTCTTATAAGTGTGAACCCGAAATTATGGATAGTGAGGATTTGTTGTTTTTGCTTTACACTTCAGGATCAACAGGTAAGCCAAAAGGAGTTATGCATGCAAGTGCAGGATATATACTTTGGGCACAAATGACTATGGAATGGGTTTTTGATATTAAAGATTATGATAATTATTGGTGTAGTGCTGATGTGGGTTGGATTACAGGACATACTTATGTAGTTTATGGGCCTTTAGCATGTGGAGCAACGACTATAATGCATGAAGGAACTCCTACTTATCCAAATTCTGGGCGTTGGTGGAGAATGATAGAAGAGTATCAAATAAGCAAATTCTACATTTCGCCAACTGCCATAAGAATGCTTCATGCTGATGCACCTGATGAGCCAAGAAAATATGATTTAAGTACGCTTGAAGTGCTTGGAACGGTTGGAGAGCCTATCAATCCTAGTGCTTGGAAGTGGTTTTATGATGAAATAGGGGGAACTAAAAGTCCTATAGTCGATACTTGGTGGCAAACAGAAACAGGTGGGCATATGATCACGCCTTTACCAGGCGCTACTCCTTTAAAACCAGGTTGTGCTACCTTGCCTTTGCCAGGAATTTTTGCAGAAGTTATTGATGAAGAAGGCAATAAAAAAGATGAAGGTGAAGATGGATTGCTTTGTATAACCAAACCTTGGCCTTCGATGATTCGTGGAATTTGGGGTAATGATGAACGCTATATAGAAAGTTATTTTTCTCAAGCTAAAAAAGATGGAAAAGCTGTATATTTTAGTGGCGATGGTGCTTTTTATGATAAAAATGGTTATATTACCATCACAGGAAGAACAGATGATGTGGTTAATGTTGCAGGACATCGTATAGGAACGGCTGAAATTGAAAGCGCTATTGCTAAACATCCAAGTGTAGCAGAATCAGCTGTAGTGAGTATTTTGGATACGATTAAGGGCGAGTCATTGTTTGCTTTTGTGGTTTTAAGTCCTGCATCCAGTTGTGATCTTGGCGGAGCTATAGAAACTTTAAAAGAACTTAATGACATTTTAAGAGTAGAAATAGGACCTATAGCTAAAATAGAAAAAATTCTTTATACTCCAGGTTTGCCAAAAACTAGAAGTGGTAAAATAATGAGAAGAATTTTAAGAACTATAGCAAGAGGTGAAGAAATCAAACAGGATATTTCAACACTTGAAGATTCTAAAGTAGTAGAAACCATTGTTAAATTAGCTAAGGCAGAGTTTGAATAACAAGGTAAAAAGAACTTTGCCTAGTTGCATGAAAATTCATAAAAATAAGCTATAATGATAAAAAAATAAAAGGAAATTTTTATGCTTCAAACTTGTATTTTCCCTGCGGCAGGTTATGGGACGAGATTTTTACCTGCAACAAAAACTTTACCTAAAGAGATGTTACCTATCTTAACCAAGCCTTTGATCCATTATGGAGTTGATGAAGCTTTAGAAGCAGGAATGGAAAATATGGGATTTGTCACAGGGCGTGGAAAAAGAGCTTTGGAGGATTATTTTGATATTTCTTATGAACTTGAACATCAAATTTCAGGTACAAAAAAAGAATACTTACTTGATGAAATTCGCTCTTTGATCAATCGTTGTACCTTTACTTTTACAAGACAAAATCAAATGAAAGGCTTAGGTGATGCGGTTTTAAAAGGTAGACCTTTGGTTGGCGATGAAGCTTTTGGCGTAATTTTGGCTGATGATTTGTGTGTTAATGAAGAAGGCTTAAATGTTATGGCTCAAATGGTAAAAATTTATGAAAAATATCGCTGCACCATCATAGCTGTGATGGAAGCACCAAAAGAGCAAGTTTCAAACTATGGAGTAATTTCTGGAAATTTTGTAGAAGAAAATCTTATCATGGTTAATTCTATGATAGAAAAACCAAGTCCTGATGAAGCTCCAAGTAATCTTGCTATCATAGGAAGATATATTTTAACTCCTGATATTTTTGGAATTTTAGAAAATACTAAAGCGGGAAAAAATGGTGAAGTCCAACTTACCGACGCGCTTTTAACTCAAGCAACTAATGGTATGGTTTTAGCTTATAAATTTCAAGGAAAACGCTTTGATTGTGGAAGCGTAGAAGGCTTTGTAGAAGCGACAAATTATTTTTACGAGAAAAGTAAATGTTAAATAATACACTTTTTTTTAAGCAAAGTGAAATTCACACTATAAGTTCTTATGCAAATCGTATTAATGATGAGGTAAAAAGTGGAGATATAGGGTATTATCATCTTATTGATACAAGTTTGAATTTAATCGATGAGAGTTTGGCTTTTATCAAAGACAAAGAACACATAAAAAATATCGTTTTAGTGGGAATGGGTGGTTCAAGTTGTGGTGTAAAAGCCTTGCGTGATATGCTTTTTAATGAAAAAAGCAATCAAAGAGAACTTTTTATACTCGATAACACAAGTTCACATTCTTTTAATAAGACTTTAGAAAAAATCAAGCTTGAGGAAAGTTTGTTTTTAATCATCAGCAAAACAGGTAGTACTATAGAAGTTGTATCGCTTTTTAAACTTCTTATTGAACATTTTAAACTTGATATGCAAGAATTAAAAAAATACTTTGTTTTTATTACCGATAAGGATTCAAAACTTCATCAAGAAGGTGAAAATTTAGATATTAAATGCTTTTTTATCCCTGCAAATGTAGGAGGTCGTTTTAGCATACTTTCAGCCGTAGGTATAGTTCCGCTTTGTTTTTGTGGCTATAATGCCAAAGCTCTTTTAGAAGGAGCTAAAGCTTGTTTTGAAGATTTTTTTACTCATAAAAAAGATGAAATTTTACAAAAAGCCTATCATTATTGCACACACAAAAATGCCAATATCAATGTACTTTTTTCATATAGTGATGCTTTTAAAGGCTTTAATGAATGGTATATCCAGCTTATTGCTGAAAGTTTAGGTAAAAAGCAAGGCTATAAACGTATAGGTTTAACTCCTATTGCACTCATTGGAGCAAGAGATCAGCATAGTTTTTTACAACTCATTATGGATGGACCTAAAAATAAAACTGTAACTTTTTTAAAAATCAAAGACGCTCAAAAAGCACCTATTATCCCTGATATTCATTTTAAATTTTTAGATTCTTTAAGTAATAAAGTCAATCTTCACGAACTTTTAAACGCTCAATGTAATGCAACTATGCACGCTTTAATCGCTGAAAATTTGAGTGTTGATGTGATAGAACTTGAAAAACTTGATGCTTGGCATGCGGGATATTTGATGTATTATTATGAACTTTTTACTTCAACTTGCGGTGTTATGCTAGGGATTAACACCTATGATCAACCTGGTGTGGAAGTTGGAAAGTTGATCTTAAAAAATATATTAAATTCTTAATCAAAATTCATTAAAAAAGAGTATAATAATTTTAAGTTAAAATTATAATAAAAATTTTTAATTAATAATAATTATTATTTAAGAATTTTATGTTATAATTTTAAAAATTAAAAAAAGGAGTCAATCATGTCAGTTACAAAACAATTATTACAAATGCAAGCAGATGCTCATCATCTATGGGTTAAATTTCATAATTATCACTGGAATGTAAAAGGTTTGCAATTTTTTTCTATACACGAGTACACAGAAAAAGCTTATGAAGAAATGGCAGAACTTTTTGATAGTTGTGCTGAAAGAGTTTTACAACTTGGCGAAAAAGCTATCACTTGCCAAAAAGTTTTAATGGAAAATGCAAAAAGTCCAAAAGTTGCAAAAGATTGCTTTACTCCGCTTGAAGTCATAGAACTGATCAAACAAGATTATGAATATCTTTTAGCAGAATTTAAAAAACTCAATGAAGCAGCAGAAAAAGAAAGTGATACCACAACAGCTGCTTTTGCGCAAGAAAATATTGCAAAATATGAAAAAAGTCTTTGGATGATAGGTGCTACTTTACAGGGTGCTTGCAAAATGTAATTTAAGGGGCTTTATGCCCCAATTATACAAACTAGGTTATAATATCCTTTTTTAAAGGATAAAATTGAAAGTACTTAATTTTTTTTATGAAAATCACCCTAAATTTGAAGTAAGTTATGAAAGAAAAAATCAAATTTCAAAACCAAATATTATCATAAAAGGCCCACGATTTTGTGGTAAAAAAACACTTATTTTTAATTTTTTATCTCAATTTAAAGCAAGTGAAATTTTGTTTTTAGATTTATATGATACACGCTTTGAAAAACAAAGTTTAGAAAGACTTGCTGATTTTCTGAATGAAAATTTACAAATTAAAATTCTTTGCCTTTATAATTTGGATTTTATCCCTAATTTAGAAAAAATTAAAATTCCCATCATCTTAAGTACAAATATAAAAGATTTAAATATAAATGGGTTTGAAGAGCTTGAACTTGATTATTTTGATTTTGAAGAATTTATTAGTGTAAGTAAGAAAAATTTACCTATAAATAATTTAGTAGGTCTTTTTTTACAAAGTGGACGCAGTAAATTTGGAGAAAAAAACATACTTCTAAGACAAAGCTTTACTCTTTTAGAATTAGAAATTTTAAAGTATTTAGCTTTAAATTTGGGTCAGCAAATCAGTATTTCTAAGATATTTATAGAACTTAAAAAAAGATTAAAAACTTCAAAAGATAGTGTTTATCAAGCTATAAAAAAATTAGAAAATACTTATGTGATCTATACTTTAAAACATGATGAAAAAAAACTTCAAAAGATTTATTTTAAAGATTTTGGCCTAAGAAATAATCTTTGTATTTCAAAGGATTTTTCGCATTTATTTGAAAATTTAGTTTTAAGCGAGTTGTTTAAATTTAAAGAAGATTTTTTTTATAACAAATACTTTAACTTTTATAGCCAAATATCTAAAATTGCTTATATTTCAAGTCCAACTTTAGATATTGATTTGATTAAATTACGTGCTAAGAAAATTTTACCAAAGGCTTTAGAACTTGGAATTTTTCATGTGATTTTTATCACTCTTTCAAGCGAGGATAGTTTTTTTGAGCAAGGGGTTAAATTTGAAGTCATATCTTTTGATAAATTTTCACTTGGATTTTAGGTGTTGTTTGAGTTTGTATCGTATTTTTCAAGGTTGTATCGTTTGATGATTTTTGTAATAAGATTGATATAATATCCCTTGCGTTCAGAATAAGAATCTAAAGTTTTAATAGCCTCTAGTCCTGTTATCTCTTTGCCTTCGCTTGCAAATTTAGCTCTTGCATCGCGAAACTTTTCATAAGCAAAATGACGATTTAAATTTAAAACATAAGAGTAAACACTATCTTGCAGACTATCAAAAATCTTAATTTTATGTTTTTTATCTGGATGTCTTAAATCAGGAATTAAACCTTTCTCACCCCAAGTCCATTCTCCAAAAAGATTATTTGCTTCTCTTGCGAAGCGACTTGTACCTGTAGCACTTTCAACTAAAGCTTGGGCTATACCCATGGATTTTGGAATTTTTTGAATACGTTTTTTATATTCTGCAAAATCATAAAGATTTTCAATGCGATATTTGTTTTTTATCGTGATAAGTTTTTCAAGATTTGTTTGATTTGAAGTCCTAAAGCCTGTTTTGTAAGCATCTTTAAAAAAGGCTTCGATAAAAGCTCTTTCTTGTTCAATTTTTTTAAAGCTTTGATCAAACATTTCATTCATTTTTATAAAAAAAATTTGTCTTTTTTGATCTATATCAAGTTTGTAATATTCCTCTCCAAAGCCATTTTTTAGATCATCAGCAAAAAGTGGGATTAGAAAAAGACTAAGAAAAATTATAATTGGCTTCAAAACAATACTTTACCTTTCCTTCAAAAAACAATTCTTCATTTTTATATGTAAACCCAACCTCTTCACCACTTTTAGGAGTTATTTTAACTTTATTTTGTACTTTTTTATTTAAAAATGCCAGATAAAAACAAGCCCCCATTCCTGTGCCACAAGCTAAGGTTTCATCTTCAACTCCGCGTTCATACGTACGAACTTTTAAATGATTTTCATCTAAAATTTTTACAAAATTAACATTGGCATTATATTTTTGTCTCATTTTTTGACAAAGTATTGTATCAAATTCATCTAAATTTTGACAAAAATGCACTAGATGTGGAACTCCAGTGTCGCAAAGTTGCCAAGTTTTTCCTAATTCTTCAAAAGTATTTTGCACGCTTTTTATTTTGCCTAAAGATACTTCAACTTTATCTTGATTTACCTTTGCTTTTATTATTCCTGCACCGGTTAAAAAACTCATGTTGGGATTTATTTTGTTAATATGATGTGCAAAATGTGCCGCAGCCCTTGAGCCATTGCCACACATAGCAGCCCTTGAGCCATCGTTATTATAAAATTCCCATTCAAAGTCGTATTTTTCATGAGGCAATATCACGATAAAGCCATCCCCACCTATGCCCTCATAACGATTGCAAAGTTCTTTAGCTAAAGCACTTCTATCTTCTTTTCTATCAGCATTTGTTATGACAAAATCATTCCCACTTGCACAATATTTATAAAATTTCACATTTTTCCTTTGGAAATTTCTTGTATTACTTTAACACATTCTTGCCTAAAATCGGCATAAGAATTAGTATTTTTAATGATAAAATCTGCTTTTTTAAGTTTTTCTTCAATATCTATTTGAGAATCAAGTCTTGCTTTTGCAGCTTCTAAGCTGAGCTTATCTCTTTGCATGATTCTTTTAAGGCTTAATTCTTTAGGTGTGTAAATTACAATGACTTTGCCTAAATTTTCATAAGCACCGCTTTCAAAAAAAAGAGGAATTTCTACAAAAAAAGCTTTATTTTCTTTATCTAGAATTTGCATTTGTTCTAAAATTTTAGCTCGAATTTTAGGATGAGTGAAATTTTCTAAGGTTTTTTTAGCTTCTTTGTTGTTAAAAACAATTTCTCCAAGGATTTTTCTATCGATTTTCTTTTCTTTTGTGAGTAAATTTTTTAAGTTAAAGGGAGAAAAAATCTTTTCAAGTTCTAAAGCATTTTCATCTAAAATTTTATGAGCAATTTTATCTGCGCTAATGCTTTTAAAGCCTAAAGAATTCGCTATTTCTATAAAAGTGCTTTTACCACAAGCAATTGAAGCGGTTACAAAAAAAGCATTTTTCATCTTATGCCTTATTAAAACTTTTTTCGTTAAAATACCTTTTTAGTTCTTAAAGGAAAATAAATGAAAATTTCATATGAAGATGCAGGCGTAAGTATAGATAATGGAAATACCTTTGTAGAGGCTATAAAACCTTTGGTTAAAGAAACTTTTAATGATAATGTTGTAGGCGGAATTGGTTCTTTTGCTGGTGCTTTTAGAATGCCAAGTGGTTTTAAAAAGCCTGTGATTTTAGGTGCAACAGATGGTGTTGGTACCAAGCTTCGCTTGGCAATTGATGCTAAAAAATATGATACTATAGGGCAAGATTTAGTAGCAATGTGTGTGAATGATTTGATTTGTAATTTTGCTACGCCTTTGTTTTTCCTAGATTATTATGCTACAGCTAAGCTTGAAGTAGAAGTAGCAAAGGCTGTTGTATCAGGCATTGCCAAGGGATGTAAGATGGCAAATTGTGCATTAATCGGCGGAGAAACTGCTGAAATGCCTGGAATGTATGCAAAAGATGATTTTGATCTTGCGGGTTTTGCAGTGGGTATGGCTGAAGAAGATGAGATCGATAGAAGTAAATTTGTTAAAAATGGTGATATTTTATTGGCACTTCCTAGTTCAGGACTTCATTCAAATGGTTATTCTTTAGCTAGAAAAGTACTTTTTGAAAGTTTAAAATTAAAATTTGATGACAAGATAGGGGATAAAAATTTAATTGATATTTTATTAGAGCCTACAAGGATTTATGTGCGTGATTTTCTTACACTAAAGCCTTATATCAGTGCTCTAGCACATATTACAGGGGGTGGTTTAGTAGAAAATTTACCACGCGTTTTGCCTCGTGGTATGGGTGCAACTATACGCAAACATCATCTTAAAACTCCTGAAATTTTTTATACTATAGGACAGGCTGTAGAAGAAAGCGAAATGTATAGAAGCTTTAACATGGGAGTGGGTTTAGTAATGGTTGTAGATCCTTCTAATGTAAGTAAGGTTTTAGAAAATTCAGATGCCTTTATTATCGGCGAAATTTGCATTAATGAAGGTATTGTTTTAGAGTGAAAACAAATTATTATGATTATTTATGTGCTAAAATGTATGTAATTTTGCCCATAAAAGCCCATAAAGACAAACTAAAATTTTATCTTTCTTATGTAAATAAGAAAGATAAAATTTTTAGAGTTAATGTGTGGAAGTGGGCGGTTTTGATAAAAATTGCCAAAGATGATAAAACGAAATATTTTTGTTCGAATGTATTAAATAAAGGGTAAAATGCACAATTTAAATGAAGCTTTGTTTCAAAAAAAGATAAAAGAAATTCGCTTAAAAGCAATAGCGAGTATTATTTGTGGGTTTTTAGGTATCATTCCTTATCTTGGAGTTTTATTTGTTCTTGCGAGTTGGATTTTATTTTTTATTGTGCTTTATGATTTAAAAATCTATGGTGGTGCTAAAAATTTGTTTAAGAATTTCCTTATTAGTGTAGGGATTGGATTTTTTGGTATTCTTGTTAATACAAGTATTTTATTTGCAATGCTAAAGCCTAGAACTGGCATTTTTGGTGGGCTTTATTTTAATCAAGATAATATTTTTATGGCTATTGCTATATTTTTAGTATTACATTTTGCTATTTTGGCTTTAATTTTTCCTTTTTTGAAAGCTTTTTACTATGAAATTGCTAGAACAACAAAGCAAAAGTATTTCACTTATGCTTTTAATACCTTTTATTTAGGGCTTCTTACTTTGATTATCGGCATAGGCTTGGTGTTTTTGCTAGCAAGTTTGGTTTTCTGGATTTTAGCGTGGGTCAAATTTAAAGAATTTGATGAGCAAGAACTTTCAAATTTAGAAGAAAGATTGGCAAAAGCACAAAAAAAGGTTTTTGATTTTGATTTAAAATGGATTAAAATCACAATGGCTTCATTTATAATTTTAAACTTGCTCGTTTTAACATTTTCGTTTATATTAGAAGTTATTAGCTTTGAAGATTTTAGGTTTTACTACACAAAAAAAACTTTATTTTACACAGCCATAATCCTAGCTTTGCTTAGTGTGTTTTTGTTTTGTAAAAAGATAAAAAATTACAAACTTTTTATTTATTTTTTCATATGGCAAGGTTTAAGTGTTTTTGGTAGTCATCTTCTTTTTATTCCTGATTTTATGGTAGATCAACCACCAGAAATTGTATATGGAAGTTTAAACATAATATTAAGTCTATGCTATATTATTTTTGCTTTTTTATTTTTTAAAATTTTGATTCAAATTACAAAGGAAAAACTTTTTTATCTTATTTTTGCATTTTATGTTTGCATAAAAATTTTGATAATATTAATTTTCTTTATTTTTATGATGGTTGATAACTATTATATATTTACAAAAAGTCCTATAAAGATGCTCATAGATAATTATAAATTACTTTTTCAAGTTGTTTATTTCGTTTCATTTTTAATTGTTTGGCTTATGCTTAAAGGACAAAAAAATGTAAAAATATGTTAGAATGATGAAAAAATACTATTTTACGTAGATGTTTATTAGGATATATTCGTATGTCTTAAAGCTCTTTATGGGGTGTTAAGTAATTATAATATTTAAAAATTAAAAAATATATAGTTTATCCACATTTTATAGTTTAACTTCTAAAAATTTGATCATCTCTTTTTTCATTTTTTAGAGCTAGAAAACATATGAGTGAAATTGCTTTAAAGTTAGTTAGAGCAGTTGATACTAAATATTTTGATAAGAAATTTAAATAGATTGATTTTACTTAAATTAAAGACTTTTTGCCTCGTGATACAAAATTAAGTGATGAATTTTTAGTTAAATTGATATTAAATATGAAAAAATTATAAATATTAATACTTTTTCAAATTAATAGTAAATATAGAGGGTTTGATTTTTTCACAAAAGATTTGGATAGAACTTGCAAAAAACTTTCTTCAATATTTATACTTTTAAATTTTGATGCAAATCCTATTCAATATAGCATTGGCAAAATAAACTAAAAAGCTTAAAATAGCTATACTCAAAAGAATTCCAAACCATGCAAAATTTCCTGTTCCAAGATTTGAAACCGCGTTAGTAAGGATATTAACTCCACCAAGTGCTTTAATGCCTTTAGCACATACTCCAGCGGCGATGATTATGCTTACGACTAAGATAAAAATTTCAGCCATAGTCTTTTAAAATCACCATCATATCTTCGCCTAATTTTCTAGCATTTCTGTGTCTTGCAAATTCAACAAGAAAAACTAAAGAAATGCTTACAAAATTTGCTGTTACAACATCGAGCTTGATAGTAAAAAAATACGCTGTAAATAAAAATACAACAGGTAACCAAGGAAAGAGTATGTAAAAAGTAGGACATTTAGGATCAATGATTTGCGGAATTTCAACTTCATCATTTAAAACACCTTTTTCTTTATCTCTTTTATCAATCCAAGCAAAATAAAAAGGAATCAAGATGGCAATAACTACAACATAGGCAATCACACTATAAATTTGGTAATTTAAAAAAAGCCCTACGACATTATCACTTTGTCCTACCATATCTGCCATATTGATTGAATTTCCATCTTTTGGACCATAATCAAGTGCAATTAAAGAAAGCGCACATACAGTTGTAATAGGACGGATTTTAAGTGAGATTAAAACAGGATAAATACATGCTAACAAAAGCAAAAGCAATCCAGCATAGCTAGAAATGACGATTTTTAAAGCCATTCCAACAACAAAAGTTCCACTTAAAATCAAGTATTTATTTTTGATTTTTCCTAAGGGTTTATTTGCTAAAAAAGCAAGTTTTGCTGAAGCATTAATATGTTTCATATAAGCAGCAAAACCTGCCACACTCATGATAATAAGTCCTACTCCAGAAAGCTGACTTTTAAAAGTCGCTGTGATAAAAGCATAACTATCAAGTAAAACATTTAAAAGCTTGTATACTCTCTGCTTGGAGCTTTTGGTATAGGTGTTCCTGTGATATAAAAAGCAAAAATAAGCAAGATAATATTTGAAAGAAAAATACAAAAATGGGATCGTATTTTTTTGAGTATATCATAAAAATTAGCATAGGGTCTATTGAATTTACAATAAATTGGATTTTATCTAAATTTTTAAATAAAAAATATTTTTTATTTAAAAATTACTTGTTTTTTGTATTATAAAATTAACATATATAGTTTGGTTACTGAAAAGTTTATGTTTGTTTAAAAAATGATTTTTGTATTATAATTATACACAAATCATAAATATTAAAAAGGATCTAGTGTGGCAAGAATTTTGGCATTTGATATAGGAATAAGCTCTATTGGCTGGGCATTTAGTGAAAATGATGAGTTAAAAGATTGTGGAGTTAGGATTTTTACAAAGGCTGAAAATCCCAAAACAGGAGAATCCTTAGCCTTGCCAAGACGCCTTGCAAGAAGTGCTAGAAAACACCTTGCTAGACGCAAAGCAAGGCTAAATCACTTAAAACATTTAATCGCAAATGAATTTAAGTTAAATTACGAAGATTATCAAAGCTTTGATGAAAGTTTAGCCAAGGCTTATAAAGGATCTTTAATTAGCCCTTATGAGTTAAGATTTAGAGCTTTAAACGAGCTTTTAAGTAAGCAAGATTTTGCAAGAGTGATTTTACATATTGCAAAAAGGCGTGGCTATGATGATATTAAAAATAGTGATGATAAAGAAAAAGGTGCGATTTTAAAAGCTATCAAGCAAAATGAAGAAAAACTAGCAAATTATCAAAGTGTGGGCGAGTATCTTTATAAAGAGTATTTTCAAAAATTCAAAGAAAATTCCAAAGAATTTACAAATGTTAGAAATAAAAAAGAAAGTTATGAACGCTGCATAGCGCAAAGTTTTTTAAAAGATGAATTAAAGCTTATTTTTAAAAAACAAAGAGAATTTGGCTTTTCTTTTTCAAAAAAATTTGAAGAAGAGGTGCTTAGTGTAGCATTTTATAAAAGGGCTTTAAAAGATTTTTCTCATTTGGTGGGAAATTGTAGTTTTTTTACCGATGAAAAAAGAGCGCCAAAAAATTCTCTCTTAGCTTTTATGTTTGTAGCACTTACAAGAATTATCAATCTTTTAAACAATCTTAAAAATACTGAAGGAATTTTATATACAAAAGATGATTTAAACACGCTTTTGAATGAAGTTTTAAAAAACGGCACTCTAACTTATAAACAAACAAAAAAGCTTTTGGGCTTAAGCGATGATTATGAATTTAAAGGGGAAAAAGGAACTTATTTTATTGAGTTTAAAAAATATAAAGAATTTATAAAAGCCCTAGGTGATCATAGTTTAAGCCAAGATGATTTAAATGAAATAGCAAAAGATATTACCCTTATAAAAGATGAGATTAAGCTTAAAAAGGCTTTAGCAAAATATGATTTAAATCAAAATCAAATTGATAGTTTAAGCAAATTGGAATTTAAAGACCATTTAAATATAAGTTTTAAAGCCTTAAAACTTATCACTCCTTTAATGCTTGAAGGTAAAAAATACGATGAAGCTTGTAATGAGCTTAATTTAAAAGTAGCAATCAATGAAGATAAAAAAGATTTTTTACCCGCATTTAATGAAACTTATTATAAAGATGAGGTAACTAATCCTGTGGTTTTAAGGGCGATTAAAGAATACAGAAAGGTCTTAAATGCTTTACTTAAAAAATACGGCAAAGTGCATAAAATAAACATTGAATTAGCAAGAGAAGTAGGTAAAAATTATAGCCAAAGAGCTAAAATAGAAAAAGAGCAAAATGAAAACTACAAGGCCAAAAAAGACGCCGAACTTGAATGTGAAAAACTAGGCTTAAAAATAAATAGCAAAAATATTTTAAAATTAAGATTATTTAAAGAACAAAAAGAATTTTGTGCTTATAGTGGAGAAAAGATTAAAATTAGTGATTTGCAAGATGAAAAAATGCTTGAAATTGATCACATTTACCCTTATTCTAGAAGTTTTGATGATTCTTATATGAATAAAGTTTTAGTTTTTACCAAGCAAAATCAAGAAAAACTTAATCAAACCCCCTTTGAAGCCTTTGGCAATGATAGTGCAAAATGGCAGAAAATTGAAGTTTTAGCAAAAAATTTACCTACTAAAAAGCAAAAAAGAATTTTAGATAAAAATTACAAAGACAAAGAGCAAAAAGACTTTAAAGATAGAAATCTAAACGATACTCGCTACATCGCAAGGCTTGTTTTAAACTATACTAAAGATTATTTAGATTTTTTACCTTTAAGCGATGATGAAAATACAAAGTTAAACGACACACACAAAGGCTCAAAAGTGCATGTAGAAGCAAAAAGCGGTATGCTAACATCGGCTTTAAGACACACTTGGGGCTTTAGCACTAAGGATAGAAATAATCATCTTCATCACGCCATCGATGCAGTAATTATTGCTTATGCAAACAACTCTATCGTAAAGGCTTTTTCAGATTTTAAAAAAGAGCAAGAAAGCAACAGTGCAGAACTTTATGCAAAAAAAATTAGTGAATTAGATTATAAAAACAAAAGGAAGTTTTTTGAGCCTTTTAGTGGTTTTAGGCAAAAGGTTTTAGATAAAATTGATGAAATTTTTGTCTCAAAACCTGAGAGAAAAAAGCCAAGTGGAGCTTTACATGAAGAAACATTTAGAAAAGAAGAAGAATTCTATCAATCATACGGCGGAAAAGAAGGAGTTTTAAAAGCCCTAGAGCTTGGTAAAATCCGCAAAGTAAATGGTAAAATAGTTAAAAATGGCGATATGTTTAGAGTGGATATTTTTAAACACAAAAAGACAAATAAATTTTATGCTGTGCCAATTTATACTATGGATTTTGCTTTAAAAGTATTACCAAATAAAGCTGTAGCACGAAGTAAAAAAGGTGAGATAAAAGACTGGATTTTAATGGATGAAAATTATGAGTTTTGCTTTTCTTTATACAAAGATAGTTTGATTTTAATTCAAACTAAAGATATGCAAGAGCCAGAATTTGTTTATTATAATGCTTTTACAAGCTCTACTGTTAGTTTGATTGTTTCAAAACACGATAATAAATTTGAAATGCTAAGCAAAAATCAAAAAATATTGTTTAAAAATGCAAATGAAAAAGAAGTAATCGCAAAAAGCATAGGAATTCAAAATCTAAAAGTATTTGAAAAATACATAGTTTCAGCACTTGGGGAAGTTGCAAAGGCTGAGTTTAGACAAAGAGAAGATTTTAAAAAATGAGTTACGATGAAGCTTTTAAAACACTGCTTATTAGCTCTAATGCCAAGCTAAATTTAGAGCTAAATCATCTTGTGATTAAGCAAGATGAAAATATAGCCAAATTGTTTTTAAAAGATATAAATATCATCGTTTTAGAAAGCTTACAAGTAAGCATTAGTTACGCACTTTTTAACGCTTTTGCAAGGCATAAAATCATCTTGCTAACCTGCGATGAAACTCATAGTATAAATGGTGTTTTTACTCCTTTTTTAGGGCATTTTCAAAGTGCAAAAATCGCAAAAGAGCAAATGAATGTAAGTGCTCAAAAAAAGGCTATTTTATGGCAAAAAATCATTAAAAATAAAATCCTAAATCAAGCCTTTATCTTAAAAAAATACAATAAAATAGAGCAAAGCAATGAGCTTATAAATTTGGCTAAAAAAGTAAGCTTAAATGATAGTAAAAATATTGAAGCTGTTGCGGCGGCGCTTTATTTTAAAACTTTGTTTGGTACTTCTTTTTCAAGAGATGAGCTTTGCTTTGAAAATTCTGCTTTAAATTATGGCTATGCAATCATTAGGGCTTGTATTATTAGAGCAGTTTGCATAAGTGGGCTTTTGCCTTGGCTTGGCATAAAGCACGATAATATTTATAATTCTTTTGCGCTTTGTGATGATTTGATAGAAGTGTTTAGGGCTAGTGTTGATGATTGTGTTTTAAAGCTTAAGGGTGAAAGTGAGTTTTTAAGCAAAGATGACAAAAGAGCGTTGATTGGCAATTTACAAAGCAAAATCAATTTTGATGGGCAAAATTATCCTTTAAACAGAGCGATAAATCATTATGTGGCAAATTTTAAAAATGCTTTATTGTATGAAGATGAACTAAAGATAGTGAAATTTGATGATTGAAGATAAATTTATGCGTGTGCTTTTGATGTTTGATGTACCTACTAAAAGTAAAAAAGAGCAAAAACTAGCAAGTAAATTTAGAAATAATCTTATAAAATTAGGTTATTTTATGCTGCAATTTAGTGTTTATATGCGTATTTGCAAGGGTTTAAGTTCTGCAAAAAGTTCTATTGAAAATGTAAAAAAGATTTTGCCACCTTATGGAAATGTAAGGGCTTTAATCATCACTGAAAAGCAATTTGATAAAATGGAGCTTTTGCTTGGTGGCATAGTTTTTAACGAAAAAGTTAATAACGAAACCAATTTAACGCTTTTTGATATAGATAGTCATGGAGAATTTAAATATAAAAATTCAAATAATGAAGAAATTCAAATAAACAAAAAACAAGAAAAATATCATCAGCAAAATTTATTTGAATTTTAAAAGCGGTTTTAGGGGATTGTAACCCCGCAGAGTCCCGCAAACTCTTTATTTTAGTCCCTTTTTAAATTTCTTATGAGATTATAGCATAATTTTTGCTATTTTTCATGAAAAAACCCCGAAATTTTCATTATCTGGTAAATATCTATTTTACCATAAAGAAATTTAAAAAGGGACTAAAACTAATGCTTTGATTATAAAAATTACATAAATATTTTACCATAAAGGAATTTAAAAAGGGACTAAAACTGAGTTACCAAGATTAAAACTTCCTATGAGATTTTACCATAAAGAAATTTAAAAAGGGACTAAAACATGAGAACTTAAATAAGTTTATCAAAGATAATTTTACCATAAAGAAATTTAAAAAGGGACTAAAATAAACCCTAGTGGATTGAAACTCCGCTAGGGCTAATTACTCCACTAAAAGGAGGTTGCGAATTTGAAACTTATTGAAATTTAGGGTTGATTAAAATCGAAATAAAATTATTTAAATAATTTTAAGGCATAAAGATAATATCCACTAAACTTTCATTTTCTAAAATTTCACATTCTTTTGGCACCACCATAAGGGCAGCTTTATTGTTAAGATTGTTTATAATCGCACTAGAGCCTTCTTTTTTGCCTTCAAGATTGGCTAAAATGCGTCCATTTTCAAACTTTATGTTACAAGCGACAAATTCCAAATAAGGTGTTTTTTTCTTGTAACTTCCTTGTAAAAAGGCTTTGCAAATATAGTCTTTAGGCTGAAGTAACCAAGAGTTTAAAATCTCTCTTGCGTAAAGATTAAACATTACCATAGCCGAGTAAGGAAAACCTGGTAAGGCGATGATGAATTTTTCATTAGCCTTAGCTATTTTGATATGTCTACCTGGTTTTATGTCGGCTTTATCGATGATGATTTCGTATTCTTTGATGGCTTTTTTTAAAAAGTCAAAATCTCCCATAGAAACCCCGCCCGTTGTAACCAAAATATCACAACTTTGCAAAGCACTTTCAAGGGTGGAAAAAGTGGCTTTCTCATCATCTTTTAAAAGAGGAAAAACCCTTGTATCGCAATTTAAATTTTTAGCTAAATTAGCTATGGCGATATGATTTGAAGAGCGGATTTGAGCAGGATTTTCCAAGGCTTCTCCTAGATCTTTGATCTCACTTCCACTACTTAAAACCCCTACAATAGGCTTTATAAACACACTAATGTGAAAAAATCCAAGTTCAGCTAAAAGAGCTATCTCGCTATAATTTAACTTTGTGCCTTTTTTGAGTAAAATTTCATCTTTTTTATAGTTTTCTCCTACCGCACGCACGGCAAAAGCTTGGGGAACTTTTTTTTCTATAAAAAGAGTATCATTTTCTACGCGTACATTTTCAACAGGGGCTAAAGTATCGCTTCCTTCGCTCATGAGTGAGCCTGTAAAGGTTTTTACACAAGTACCATTTTGCACGCTAAATTGTGGCATAGTACCCGCAGGTGTGATACCTAAAATTTTTAAAGGCTTATCTTGATCTTCAAATTTGATCGCATAACCATCCATAGCCGAAGTTGGAAATTCGGGCTGATTTTTAGGGGCTTTTATGTCTTGAGCTAAAATGCGTCCTAAACACTCTGTAAGAGCTATTTTTTCAATCTTTTCATAAGTTTTAATATGAGAATGTAAAATTTTTAAACTTTCTTCATAAGACATTAACATTTTTTATCCTTTTAAAAGTCCTGCACCGCAAAGTTTGGTTGATCTTTCTTTGGCATAAATTCTTTCTTTGTTTATCACATCATACTTCCAAATGGGCGCACTTGCTTTAAAATCTTCAACAAATTCATTAAGAAGTTTAAGTCCTAATTTTCTTTGTTTGCTTAAAATTCCTGCAAAATACGAGCTTTCATGAACCGCCACATCGCCTATAGAGTGAGCAAAAAGCAAGGTAATACCATCAAAATTTACTCTTTTTTGCCACTCATCAAACCATTTTTTTAAAAGCGGTTCATAAATATCAAAACTAAGTGCCTCAATACCTCCTTCTTCACGCACAATACCACAAAAAGTCAGTAAAGCACCGCAGTTTTTATCCTTGGAAAATTCATACCATTGGCTATAAATTTTAGAAATATCTAAAGAGCCTTGATAAAGTGTAAAATGTTTCATTTAGCCTCCACAAACTGGCGGTAAAAGTACTATTTTATCACCATCTTTTAACTTGGTGTTTTCATCAAAAATGATTTCATCATTTAAAGATACAGCACAAAGTTCTAGCCATTCTTTTAAACTCTCATCTTTTTGCAAAATTTCTTTTAATTCTTTTAAATTTTTTACTTCAAGTTCTAAATTTTCTTTATTTATGGGGCCTAAAAATTCCACTTTTACCATTTTATTCCTTTACTTCTAAATTTCCCATCATTCCTAAATCTTCATGTTCTAAAATATGGCAATGATACATTCTAAGTCCTTTAAAATCTTGTTTCATTCTAAGTCTTAATTCTTCATTAGGACGCACATTTATAGTATCTCTGAAGGCTCTAAATTCGGCTTTTTGAACTTTGCCATTGAGTTTTGATGAGATGAGTTCAAATTGCGTGCCGTGTATGTGGAAAGGATGATCCATGTGAGATTTATTTATCACTATCCAGTCTTCAACTACTCCAAGCTTGGAGCTTAAATCAATGCGTTTTAAATCATAGCTTTTGCCATTGATTAAAAACATAGACGCAAGAGCGATTTTTAATTCGCTTTCACTTTTTCCCATCATACCATGCATTTGCATATGATCTTCACTCATGATTATTTCTTTAAATTCCTTAGGTTCTTCTGAAGGTTTGAAAATTTTTAAATTTTTTGGAAGTTCTACATTTTCTTTTTTTAGACTAATATTAGCTAAAAATAGGGTATTAGGTTCTTCTTTTACCATCATTTTATCCCTATCATAATAAGCACTTTCTAGCTTAAAATTCCCATCTTTTGGAGCGTCGATTAAAACTTCTGCACGAGAAGCAGGACTTAAGAAAAGTTCTTCTTTATAAATAGTTTTTTCTATAAGTCCACCATCAGTACCAACAAGTATAAACTTAGCCCCTTGTATGCGTAAATTTAAATATCTTGCCGCAGTAGCATTATAAATGCGTATGCGTTCGTTTGTGGCGAGTTTGATTTGAGGTTTAAATTGTCCATTAATGAGTACAAATTCTCCTTCTCTACCATTTAGCCAATCATTTAGGTTGTTGTTCGGAATTTGAGCGTTTTCATCAAGACGTAAATCGCTAATCATCAAATCTCTTTCTTTTAAATGACTTAAAGCATCTTTTTTTGCTTTGATCACAAAAGCCCCTGCTAAACCCATAAAAACTTGTTTAGAAGCGGTATAATGAGGGTGTGGATGATACCAGTAAGTTCCTGCGCTATCTTGAGGAATTTTAAAACGATATATTCTTTCTTCTCCTGCTAAAATAGGATCATGTGGGCTTCCATCTTGATCAGGCGGCACAGGAACGCCATGCCAATGTATAGTTGTAGCTTCTTTGAGTTTGTTTTTGACTAAAATTTCAAGTTTATCTCCTTCAAAAACTTCTATTTTTGGAGCAGGCACGAGGCCATTGTAAGTATAAAATAAGGTTTTTTTACCTTTGATAAGCTCTATATGATTTTCTTTGATTTCTAGGGTAGCACGAAAAATATTTTTTTCTTTACTTTCATTTTTGAGTAAAGGCAAGGCTTTTAAAATTTCTCCTTGGGGGAATTGTTTTGGATCTAAAAGTTTTAAATTTTTTGGAGCAAAGTTGATAAAAGAAGTATCTAAGTCATGATTTATAGAATGATTTTTATGCATGGAGTGCATATCGTGCATAGGATTTGCATAGGCTACACCCATACTTGCTAGAGTGAGTGCATTAAATTTTAAAAAATTTCTTCTATTCATTAGTTTTTCCTTTTGCTTGATTTTTTATATTATAGTCATTATTTTTTTAGTTTTAGTAAATATTTATTTTGAAAATTTGGTTTAATTTTGTTATGATTTTAGCAATTTAATCAAGGAAAAATAATGTTTTATGAAAAAATTCAAACTCCAGCTTATATTTTAGAAGAAGATAAATTAAGAAAAAATTGTGAGCTTTTAGCAAGTGTTGGTGAAAAAAGTGGTGCTAAAGTGCTTTTAGCTTTAAAAGGTTTTGCTTTTTCAGGAGCTATGAAAATTGTCGGAGAATACCTAAAAGGTTGCACTTGTAGCGGACTTTGGGAAGCAAAATTTGCTAAAGAATACATGGATAAAGAAATTCATACTTATTCGCCTGCTTTTAAAGAAGATGAAATAGGTGAAATAGCCAGTTTATCTCATCATATAGTGTTTAACTCTTTAGCTCAATTTCATAAATTTCAAGCTAAAACACAAAAAAATTCCTTAGGTCTTCGTTGTAATGTTGAATTTTCTCTAGCCCCAAAAGAACTTTACAATCCTTGTGGAAGATACTCAAGACTTGG
Source organism: Campylobacter sp. CFSAN093227 (assembly GCF_012897855.1). Lineage (NCBI taxonomy): Bacteria > Pseudomonadati > Campylobacterota > Epsilonproteobacteria > Campylobacterales > Campylobacteraceae > Campylobacter > Campylobacter sp. CFSAN093227. The sequence continues at coordinate 1,630,370 of NZ_CP040610.1, read as the reverse complement.
AATTCGTGCTAAAGATTTTGAAAATGTGGATTTAAGTACCATAGAAGGACTTCATTTTCACGCACTTTGCGAAGAAAGTGCTGGTGCTTTAGAAGCTGTTTTAAAGGTTTTTGAAGAGAAATTTGGCAAATGGATAGGGCAAATGAAATGGGTGAATTTTGGAGGAGGACATCACATCACTAAAAAAGGCTATGATGTTGAAAAGCTTATTGCTTTGTGTAAAAATTTCAGTGATAAATACGGTGTGCAAGTTTATCTTGAACCAGGCGAAGCGGTGGGTTGGCAAACAGGAAATTTGGTGGCTAGTGTAGTAGATATCATAGAAAATGAAAAACAAATTGCTATTTTAGATACTTCAAGCGAAGCACATATGCCAGATACTATCATCATGCCTTATACAAGTGAAGTTTTAAATGCTAGAATTTTGGCCACAAGAGAAAATGAAAAAATTTCAGACTTAAAAGAAAACGAATTTGCCTATTTACTTACTGGAAATACTTGTTTAGCAGGTGATGTAATGGGAGAATATGCCTTTGATAAAAAGCTTAAAATCGGCGATAAAATTGTTTTTTTAGATCAAATTCATTACACCATTGTGAAAAACACAACTTTTAATGGCATAAGACTTCCAAATCTCATGTTTTTAGACCGTAAAAATGAACTTCAAATGATAAGAGAATTTTCTTATAAGGATTATTCTTTAAGAAATTAGTATTATTTATAATTTGCATAAAATGTTAATTTTACTCGGAAGAGAATCAAAGATATAAATTTTATGCAAAGTATTTTATTTTTTCAAATATAAAATCAACTCAAATATCTAATTTTTAATACTTTGGTATGATTTTTTAATATTTTAAATCCTTGTGGAATTTTATTGAAATTCAGTGATTTTTAAATCAAATAGTATTAAGATAAATCGATTTAAAAATCGGCTTTAAAATGAATATTAGGTATATTTTGTATAATATTCATTCAAGCAAAATTTAAAGCTATTTTTGAAAATTTTGAATGCATGGGGGCTTTAATGGATTTGGAAAAATTAAGATTAGCTAGAAGTCTTTATTATCAATGTCTAGGAGAGCTTTTTGTTTTTTCATTTTCTGAAGAAAGATTGTCAAAATTACAAGAGTATTTAAAGACAATGCAAGAATGTTTATTTGATGAAAATTTAAAATCAAATTTTGATATCTTGCTTAAGCATTTAGATGATGAAAATTCTATACAAGCATTTTTTAAAGAATACGATTTGCTTTTTTTAAGTCTTAAAAACAGCATTCCAACGACTTTTTCTTACATAGAAGAAGGTTTTGAAAATTCAAATCCTTTACTTTGTGTGCGTCAAATTTTAGTCAAAAGTAAAATAAGACGCAATGAAAAATTTTTTAAAGAAAGTGAAGATAGTGTTGGATTTTGTTTATTGTTGATGAGTGAATTTTTAAGGCAAAATGAAGATGATTTAGCCAAAGAGCTTTTTGAAAAAGTGATCAATAAAAGCATTGATGAGTTTTTAGGCGATGTTTTCATGAATAAAAATGCGAATTTATATAAGGAAATTGCAAGTATTGCATTGGCTTTTATGGAATTTGAAAGACTTTGCTTTGAAGTAGAAAAACCTGCAAAAATAAATTCTAAAAAAGTGCAAAACGATCTATCGCGTTCAGAATTTTTAAGAAGAGAAGCAAATAAACAAAGGAGGACTCGTGAAAAATCGCAGGGAATTTCTTAAAAAATCCGCTTTTGCCTTAGGGGCTGCTGGAGTGCTTGGTAGCACAACTTTAGCTCTAGCTAAAGATGAAGAAAGAAAAGATTTGGTTAAAGGTAAAAGTAAGAAAAAAGAAGTGCTTTTTCAAAGAAGTGCTAATTGGGAAAATTATTATATAAAGGCTGAGTAATGTCAAGTGTAGGTGAAAATATCAAGCTTACGCGTCGTTCTTTTCTTAAAATGGCAGCACTTTCAAGCCTAGCAACACCGTTGCTTGCTAGAAGTGAAACTTTAAGAGAAGCGAGTGCTGATGAGCTTAAAGAAGCGTATGAAGGTAGTAAAAAAGTAAAAACAGTTTGTACAGCCTGTTCTGTAGGCTGTGGGATTATTGCAGAAGTGCAAAATGGTGTTTGGGTGCGTCAAGAAATTGCTCAAGATCATCCTGTGAGTTCAGGTGGACATTGCTGCAAGGGATCTGATATGATCGATATGGTGCGTTCACATGTGCGTTTAAAATATCCTATGAAAAAAGAAAATGGAGAATGGAAACGCATAAGTTATGAGCAAGCTTTAAGTGAGATCGGAGAAAAACTAGCTGCTTATCGTAAAGAAAATCCTGAAAGTGTTATGTTTTTAGGTTCTGCAAAACTTAATAATGAACAAGCTTATTATATAAGAAAATTTGCAGCATTTTTTGGAACGAACAATGTAGATCATCAAGCTAGAATTTGACACAGCGCAACAGTCGCCGGTGTGGCGAATACATTTGGTTATGGCGCTATGACAAACCATCTTGGAGACATTCAAAGAAGTAAATGTATCATTATCATTGGAGCAAATCCAGCGGTAAATCACCCTGTGGGTTTTAGACATTTCTTAAAAGCAAAAGAAAAAGGTGCAAAGCTTATCGTTGTAGATCCTAGATTTACAAAAAGTGCAGCAAAAGCGGATATTTATGCAAGAATTCGTCCAGGAACTGACATTGCTTTCATGTATGGAATGTTAAAAATCATTTTTGATGAAGGCTTGGAAGATACAAAATATCTTGATGAAAGAGTTTTTGGAATTGATAAAATTCGTGAAGAAGCAGCAAAATGGACAGCTGAAGAAGTGGAAAATGTTACAGGGATCTCTAAAGAACTTTTGGTGCAAATCACTCACGAAGTAGCTAAAAACAAACCAACTACGCTTATTTGGGCTATGGGTTTAACTCAACATACTGTAGGAACTTCAAATACACGTTTAGCACCTATTGTGCAAATGGTACTTGGAAATATAGGTAAATTTGGTGGTGGAGTTAATATCTTACGCGGACACGATAATGTTCAAGGTGCTTCAGATATGGCTTGTTTGAGTGAAAATTTACCTGGTTATTATCCTTTAAATGAAGCGACTTGGAGATACTATGCCAAAATTTGGGGTGTGGATTATGAGTGGCTTTTAGGAAATTTTGTAAGTAAAGATTGGATGCATAAAACTGGACTTTCACTTGCTAGATGGTGGGCAGCGGCTTTAAATGGAAAAGATGGAAATGATGCTATCGATAATGCAGGAACGCCTTTAAAAGCTTTAGTAGTTATGGGAAATGGTATTACTTCGACTGCACAACAAGTAAAAGTTAAAGAAGGTTTGGAAGCTTTAGAGCTTTTAGTTTTAGCCGATCCTTTTGTAAATGAAGCAGGGATTATCGCAGAAAGAAAAGATGGAATTTATCTTTTACCTGCAGCAACACAGTTTGAAACAAGTGGAAGCGTAACAGCTACAAATCGTAGTGGGCAATGGAGATTTAAAGTTGTAGATCCACTTTATGAAAGTATGGAAGATCAAGAAATTTTATTTGAGCTTGCTAAAAAATTAGGCTTTTATGAAGACTTTACCAAGACTTTACGCGATGAAAAAGGTGAGATCGTTTGGCCTGAAAATGCAACAAGAGAAATTGCAAAAGCAGTTAGAAGTATAGGGCTTAATGGTTGGAGTCCTGAAAGGCTTAAAAAACATACTTTATACTGGGATAAATTTGATGAGGTAACTTTAGAAGGAAAAGACGAAGTTGCGGGCGAGTATTATGGGCTTCCTTGGCCTTGCTGGAGTGATAAGCACCCAGGTTCTCCTGTACTTTATAATACCGACATTGAAGTAGCAAAAGGTGGTATGGGCTTTAGAAATAATTTTGGACTTGAGTATGAAGGAGAGAGTTTGCTTGCTAAAAATGCACCTTTAAATTCGCCTATTAATACAGGTTATCCACAAATTACTAAAGATAATATAGAAAAAGTTTTAGGTATTACTTTAAGTGCTCAAGAAAAAGAAAAAATGGGATCAACTTGGTCTTATGATGATAGCAATATCATAGCAACTAAATGTATAGAAAAAGGCATAGTTCCTTATGGAAATGCTAAAGCTAGAGCTGTAGTTTGGACTTTTAAAGATAAAATTCCACTCCACCGTGAGCCTTTACATTCTCCAAGAAACGATTTGGTACAAAAATATCCAAGTTTTGAAGATCAAAAAGCACTTTATCGCGTGGATACTAAATTTGTTTCTGTGCAACAAGCTAAGGATTATTCTAAAGAATTCCCGCTTAATCTTGTTACTGCAAGACTTGTGAATTTAAATGGTGCAGGTATGGAAAATAGAGCATCTATGTATCTAACGCGTTTAACACCTGAAATGTTTTGTGAGATCAATCCTCAATTAGCAAAAGAGCAAGACATTAAAGCAGGAGATATGATTTGGGTGCATTCTCCAGAAGGCACTAAAATTCATGTAAGAGTGAAGGTTAATCCAGGTGTAGCAAAAGATATGATTTTCTTGCCTTTCCATTTTACAGGAGTTATGCAAGGCGTGGATTTAACGCACAATTTCCCAGAAGGAACTAAGCCTTATGCAAGCGGAGAAAGTGCTAATACGGTAACAAATTATGGTTATGATATTATGTGTCAGATTCCAGAGACTAAAGGCGGGCTTTGTAGAATCAGTAAGGATGGAAAATGAGTAAGGTAAATTTTGCAAATTTAGAAAAAGAACGCTTGAAATTCTTTTGTGATAATGAGCGTTGTATTGATTGTAATGGTTGTGCGGTAGCTTGTGATGAAGCACATGAGCTTCCTATTCATATTCGCCGCCGCCGTGTGATTACTTTAAATGAAGGAATTCAAGGAAAAGAAGTTTCAACTTCTATTTCTTGTATGCATTGTGATGATGCTCCTTGTTCTATCGTTTGTCCTGTGGATTGTTTTTACATCCGTGCTGATGGTATTGTTTTGCATGATAAAGAAATTTGCATAGGTTGTGGATATTGTCTTTATGCTTGTCCTTTTGGTGCACCACAATTTCCAAAAGATAGTGTTTTTGGAAATAAAGGCATTATGGATAAATGTACTATGTGTGCAGGTGGCCCTGAAGCAACGAATTCAGAAAAAGAAAGAGAACTTTATGGTCAAAATCGTATCGCAGAAGGAAAAGTCCCTGTATGTGCTGCGATGTGTTCAACAAAAGCACTTTTAGTAGGTGAAAGTTCTAAAATAGAAGAGATTTATCATAATAGACTTATGAATAGAAATTATGGCATTCCAAATCCTTCGGAAAGTTTGGAATGGAAGATTGCTTACACAGGAAAGGAACGCTTATGAGAAAAGTATTTGTAACGCTTTTATTAAGTGTAGTGAGTTTATTTGCTTATGGTAGCGAGAGAATGGGACAAGATACTCAAATTTGGGATTTTCATCGTATTACAAATATCCCAAATTATGATACTTTTGGCAAACTTTGGACAACTTTGCAAGGTGAATATATAGCTACTATAGCTTTAATCGCTGTTATTGCGGTATTATCTGCATTTGCTTTGCATTATATGGTTATAGGACCTAAGCAATTTTCACACGATGGAAAGAAAATTTATGCTTTTACATTATTTGAAAGACTTTTTCATTTTATCGCGGCAATTTCTTGGGTGATTTTAGTGCCAACTGGTTTTGTGATGATGTTTGGAGAAGTTTTTGGGGGTGGAGTTTTTGTAAGGGTTTGTAAAAATTTACACGCTTTTGCAACGATTTTGTTTATCATCTCTATAATCCCTATGTTTTTATGGTGGATTAAAAGAATGCTTCCTGCAAGTTATGATATCAGATGGATGATGATAGTAGGTGGTTATTTAAGCAAAGTAAAACGTCCTGTACCTGCAGGTAAGTTTAATTTTGGTCAAAAATCTTGGTATTATATAGCTGTATTTGGTGGATTTTTGATGATAATTACAGGTGGATTTATGTATTTTCTTGATTTTAATTCCACGGCAATTCAAGGTCTTTTTGGTTTAACTCAAATTGAACTTTTAAGAATTTCAGCTATAGTGCATAATTTCTTGGGTATAGTGTGTGCAGTGTTTTTTGGTGTGCATATTTATATGGCAGTATTTGCAATCAAAGGCAGTATCCATTCTATGATTAGTGGTTATAAAGAAGAAGAAGAGGTTTATATTTTACATTCTTATTGGTATAAAGAATTAAGCAATAAAAAGCAAATTGAACCTAGTTTTTCTTATGATCCTAATGTAAAAATTTAATCTTTAACCGCTATGTTATTACATAGCGGTAGTTTTAAGCTTTTTTGAAATAAATAGAACGAATTTTCTTTTATAAGTTGAATCTAAAATCTATTTTTCCATATATAAATTTGTTATTTATGTTTTTTTGATATAATATTATTTAAAGATATTTAAAGGATAAGGTATGGATCCGTTATTTACAACTCAAATTTTAAAATATAAAGGTGATGAATCTTTTACATGCAATGATACTTTAGTGCGTGAAATTAAGCTTGAAATTTTTATTAATGATGAAAAAGTAGGTGCTTTAATGGCAACTCCTGTAGATGAACAGGCATTAGCAATAGGATATTTAATGAGTGAAAATATCATTGCGAAAGTAAGCGATATTGAGAGCATAGAAACAAAAGATGATGGTATGAGTGTGCATATTAAAGCAAAGATTGATAAAGAAAATTTAGCAAAGCTTAATGCTGAAGGTGTAGTTATAAGTGGTTGCGGTAGAGCACATACTGCCAATATCGATCCAGAAGCTATTGAAGCGAGTAAAATTAGTTCTGATGCAAAATTTAGCAAAGATGAAATTTTAAAACAAATGAGTACTTTTTATACTCAATGCGAGCTTTACGAGAAAACAGGCTGTGTGCATACGGCTAAGCTTTTTGTAGATGAGAAAACTTTTTTTATAGGTGAAGATATAGCTCAACATAATACCATAGATAAAGCTTTAGGAAAAGCACGTTTAGCTGGGATTGATTTAAGTCAATGTTTTTTAATGGTTAGTGGAAGGCTAAGTTCTGAAATGGTAGCTAAAGCAGTTATGCATAAAATTCCAGTGCTTGTTTCACGCACGGCTCCTACTTGTTTAGGGGTTATGATAGCAAGAAAATTTGATTTAACGCTTTGTGGTTTTGCTAGAGAAAATAAGATCAATATTTATAGTGGAGAATTTAGAATTCATGGATAAAAATCAAGAAAAAGAAATCATCTCATATATGAGAGAATTGTTAAATAGCAATGAAAAATTAGATTGTGGTACGGCTTTTAAAATTGCAAAGAAATTTAATATAAATATAGAAAAAATCGGACAATTAGCCGATGAAAATCACATGAGAATTGATAATTGCGAGTTGGGGCAATTTGGACATTTAGATTTTGAAAAAGCAAAGATTGAAGTGCTTAAAAAAATAGAACCTAGTTTAGATGAAAAGCGTAGAATTTTTTGTAAAGATGCAAGAGATATTGCTAAAGAAGGTTGTGGACTTAAAAGTATGCGTTCAGCTTTAAAAACTTATAAGGTTGATGTAAAGTATTGTCAACTTGGTTGTTTTAAAGAAAAAAAAGGTAAGCAATTTATAGTAAGAACAAAAACTTGGATTGAAAATGCGGATGGAGATTTGCTTTTTGGTCGAGGAAAAACAGAACTTTTAGAACTTATCGGACAAACAGGTAGTTTATTACATGCTTCTAAACTTATGGGGATTAATTATAAAAAAGCTTGGATGCATTTACAAACCTTACAAAAAAATTCTCAAGAAATTTTAGTTAGCACAAGACAAGGACGCTCTAAAGAATCAGGAACAAAACTTACTCCTAGAGCTATGGAATTGATGGAAAATTACTCTATTTTGCAAAAAGACATAGAAGAATACGCTAATAAACGCTTTAAAGAATTGTTTTTAAAAGGAAAAAAATAAATCTTCTATCAAAAAATACTAATACATAATTTTTTTATAATTAATTAATATTATTTTTTTAAAAATATGTTAAAATTAGAATCTAAATTTTTTATTTTTTAGGAGTTATAAGATGTTTAAATCTTTAAATATAGGTTTAAAACTTATTTTTTCTGTGGCAGCTGTTGTTGTTATTGGACTTGTTATTTTAATTTCATTAATCACAAAACAAGTAAGTCAAAATATTACCAAAAATACAGAAGATATTCTTGCTTCTATCACGAAAGAATATGCTACTCAAACTCAAGGAATTTTTGGGGAAATGATCGCTTTAAATAAAAGTATTTCAGGTACTTTAACAGAAATGTTTAGATCAACCTCTAAAGAAGATTTAGATATAGACAATATAACAAATATTATAACCAATACTTTTGATAATAGTGCTTATTCTAATTTTACTTATTTATATCTTATTGATCCGCCAGAATACTTTAAAGAAGAGAGTAAATTTTTTAATACTCAAAGTGGAAAATTTGTTATGCTTTACGCTGATGAAGAAAAGGATAATAAAGGCGGAATAAAAGCAATACAAGCTAGTGATGAAATAGCTAATCTGCAAGTTGTGCAAGATATATTAAAAAAAGCAAAATATGGGGAAAATAAAGTATATATAGGCCGTCCTATTAAGATGAATTTAGAAGGTCAAGATTTTGATGCTGTAAATGTTGCTATGCCTATTTTTGATCGAAAAAATCAAGTTGTAGGTGTCATAGGCATGACTTTAGATTTTTCAGATATTGCTACTTATCTTTTAGACCCTAAAGGTCAAAAATATGATGGTGAATTAAGAGTTCTTTTAAATTCAGATGGTTTTATGGCGATACATCCAAATAAAAATCTAGTTTTAAAAAATTTAAAAGATATCAATCCTAATAAAGGTGCACAAGAAACTTATAAGGCCATAAGTGAAGGAAAAAATGGAGTTTTTAACTATATAGCTTCTGATGGTGATGATTCTTATGCTGCGATTAATAGTTTTAAAGTGCAAGATAGTTCTTGGGCGGTTTTGGTAACTGCTCCTAAATATTCAGTATTTAAACCCTTAAAAAAATTACAATTAATTATTCTTGGTGCATCTTTTATTTTTATTTTTGTTGTTTTAGGAGTGGTTTATTATTGCGTAAGAAAAATTGTCGCATCTAGATTGCCTGTGATTCTTAGTTCTTTAGAATCATTTTTCCGTTTTTTAAATCATGAAAAAATTGAACCTAAGGCTATTGAAATTCGTGCTAATGATGAGCTAGGAGCAATGGGAAGAATCATAAATGAAAATATTGAAAAGATTCAAATATCTTTAGAACAAGATCAAAATGCTGTAGATGAATCGGTGCAAACTGCTAGAGAAATCGAAAAGGGTAATTTAACTGCAAGAATTACTAAAAATCCTATAAATCCTCAATTAGTAGAACTTAAAAATGTTCTTAATAGGATGCTTGATGTTTTACAAAGTAAAATTGGTTCTAATATGAATGAAATTAATAGAGTTTTTGATAGTTATAAGGCTCTTGATTTTAGTACAGAAGTATTTAATGCTAAAGGTGAAGTTGAGATTACAACTAATATTTTAGGCAAAGAAATTAAAAAGATGCTTTTGGCTTCTTCAAATTTTGCTAAAGATTTAGCCAATCAGTCAAAAGAGTTAAAAAATTCTATGCAAAAACTTGCTGATGGCTCTAATGCACAAGCGAGTTCTTTAGAACAATCGGCTGCAGCTGTGGAGGAGATTAATTCTTCTATGCAAAATGTAAGTGGAAAAACAGTTGAGGTTGCTTCACAAGCTGATGATATAAAAAATATTGTCAATGTGATTAAAGATATCGCTGAGCAAACGAATCTTCTTGCTTTAAATGCAGCTATTGAAGCTGCACGTGCTGGAGAACATGGGCGTGGTTTTGCAGTTGTTGCAGATGAGGTAAGACAGCTTGCGGAAAGAACAGGAAAATCCTTATCTGAAATCGAGGCAAATATTAATATACTTGTTCAAAGCGTAAATGAAGTAGCAGAATCTGTAAAAGAACAAACAGCAGGAATCACACAGATTAACGATGCTATAGCACAACTTGAAACTGTAACTAAGGAAAATGTCGAAGTTGCAAATGTCACCAATAATATAACAAATGAAGTCAATCAAATTGCTGCGGCAATTCTTGAAGATGTGAATAAAAAAAGATTTTAAAAAAGCTCATTTTTGAGCTTTTAAATTTTTTCTATATTATTTAAAATTTTTAAACACAAAACAAGTAATAAAATAATATTATTTTTCAAAGCTAATATCAAGGAAAAATAATGAAAATTGATTGTCGCAATCTATCTTGTCCTCAGCCTATAGTTGAAACAAAAAACGCTCTTGAAAAACTTCAAGAAAATGAAATTTTAGAAATTGTTTTAAATTCTATTATTTCAAAAAATAATGTTGTAAAATTTCTTAACTCTTTAAATTTAACCCCTGTTGTAGATGAAAATGCACAAGAGTTTTGCATCAAAGTACAAAAAAAGAATTTTGATTCTAGTAAAGTAAATATTCACGATTATAATGTTTTATTTTTAAAAACCGACAAAGTGGGTGAGGGTGAATTGGGACAAAATTTACTTGTAGGATTTTTAAGTACCTTAAAAAATTTAGATCATGCTCCAAGTAAAATTTTTTGCGTAAATGAAAGTGTTTTAATCAATGTTGATGAAAATCATAAAGCACATTTAGCTATGAAAGAACTTGAAAATTTAGGTATTGAGATCATAAGTTGTGGAGCTTGTCTAGAATTTTTTAATAAAAGCAAAGAACTTAAAATAGGAAATATAGGCAATGCTTATGAAATTTTAAACGAGCTTTTTGGTAAAGCAAAAATCATTACTCTATAAGGAAAAACACTGCAATATAAAAATCAAAATTTAATGCATTTTGTTAAAGCAGCAGGCTGAGCAGCGAAATTAAGCCCGGGTGGTCTTAAAACAATTTTAAATTTCATGCAAAAAACTCCTGCTTTACTTAGTGATATCGGAAATAATGAAGATGCAAGCGTATATCAAATCAGTCCCGATTTAGCTTTGGTGCAAACGCTTGATTTTATCACTCCTATAGTAGATAGTGCTTATCATTTTGGTGCTATTGCTGCAGCAAATGCTTTAAGCGATGTTTTTGCTATGGGTGCAGAGGTAATTAATGCCTTAAATATAGTAGGTTTTGATACTTGCAATCATGATTTAAACATCTTAAAAGAGCTTTTAGAAGGTGCAAATGATAAAGTTAAAGAATGTAATGCTTTAGTCGTGGGTGGCCATACTATAGAAAGCACCGAGCTTTTTTTTGGACTTAGTGTTACAGGAAAAGTACATCCTAGTAAATTTATTGCTAATAATACTTCTAAAATCGGAGATTGTATCATTTTAACCAAGCCTTTAGGAACAGGAATTTTAAGTACAGCTTTAAAGGCGCAAATGTTAAATCAAAAACATTTAGATATAATGCTTAAAAACATGATGGAGTTAAATTATAAAGCCAGTCAAATTGCTCTTAAATTTCATCCAAGTGCCATGAGTGATGTTACAGGTTTTGGACTTTTAGGACATTTAAAAGAAATGCTAAATAAAAATATTTCTTTTGAAATTTTTGAAAGTGAACTTCCTTTTTTAGATGGAGTAAAAGAGTATTTTAATATGGGTTTAATTCCTGCTGGAGCTTATAAAAATTTAGAATTTATAAAAGAACTTACCCCTGATTTAAATGAAGAAAAATTATTACTTTGTGATCCACAAACTTCAGGAGGACTTTTAATTTCTATAAGTGAAAAAGATTCCTTAGAATGTTTAAAAAAACTAGAAGATGAAAATATTCAAGCTAAAATTATTGCTAAGGTTGTAAATAAGCAAGAAAATGATATTATCATTTCTTAATTTTTGTTACTTATATACCCATTAAAATTTTTTTTATCATTTTTTATACATTTTCTATGATTTAAAATATTATTTTTTATCTTATTTATATATTATTTATTAAAATTTATTTTATCTTAGGAGATATGAAATGATACAAAAAGCTTTAGCCTTAGCTGAAGAATTACAAGGACAAATAGAAGCCAATATTTCAAATTCTGAAAAAGAATTTCATGCTAAAATGCAAAAACTTCTTAATAATCCCAAAAATAAAGTTATGCTTATAGAGCTTTTAGATCGTTCTTTTAGATGTAAAGATAAAAATGCAAGTTTTGAGCTTATAGAATATACTTTGAGTAAATATGGCATAGCGGATTTTTTTAGCACTTTTGAAAAATTCCTACTTTTTAGCTTTTTAAATTTTGGCAAATTTGCTCCTAATTTAAGTGTACCTTTTTTTGTCAAACATTTAAGAGAAGATACTAAAGCTATGGTTCTAGATGCAAATCCTAGTGTTTTAGAACCACATATTAAGAAAAGAAAAGAGCAAGATAAAATTACCTTAAATGTGAATTTAATCGGCGAAGAGGTTTTAGGTGAAGCTGAGAGTAAATATCGTATGCAAAAATACGAAGAAGCCTTAAAATCAAGCTATATCACTTATATTTCCATAAAAATTACTACTATTTTTTCACAAATTAATATTATAGATTTTAATTATTCTAAAGAAGAGGTCGTAAAAAGACTAGATTATCTTTATGCTTTAGCCTTAGAAGAAGAGAAAAAACAAGGTGTATCTAAATTTATCAATCTTGATATGGAAGAATTTAGGGATTTAGAGCTCACCGTTGCAGCTTTTATGGAAAGTGTGGCTAAATTTGATATTAAAGCAGGGATTGTTTTGCAAGCTTATATTCCTGATTCTTATAAGTATCTTAAAAAACTTTTTGTTTTTTCAAAAGAGAGGGTTTTAAAAGGTATGAAGCCTATTAAGATCCGTTTTGTTAAGGGTGCTAATATGGAAAGTGAAGAAACCATTGCGTCTCAAAGGGGTTGGGAGCTTCCTACTTTTTACAAAAAAATAGATACTGATAGTAATTATAATAAAATGCTTGATTTTATTCTTGAAGGAGATAATTATAAATACATCAACATAGGAATTGCAAGTCATAATATCTTTGAGATTGCTTATGCTTATACACGCATAAGTGAAGTGGGTGCTTTGGATTCTTTTACTTTTGAAATGCTTGAAGGTATGAGTTTGCAATGTTCTTATGAATTATCTAAAATGCATGATCTAATCCTTTATGCCCCAGTTTGCGATGAAGCACATTTTAACAATGCCATTGCTTATCTTGTAAGACGCCTTGATGAAAATACAAGTGAAGATAATTTTATGCGTTATTTTTTCAATCTTAAAGTAGGAGATAAGAACTGGAATATCCAAAAAGAACTTTTTTTAAAATCTTTAGAAGGCATAAAAACTCTTGATAATACTACACATCGTAAGCAAGATAGAAATAAAGAATCAAATATCATAAGTTCTTATGAAAGTAAAAAATTTAGCAATGAAAGCGATACGGATTTTATTTTAGCACAAAATAGAGCGTGGGCTAAAGAAATTAAAACTAAATATGAAAATTTAAAAGATTATGATGTTTATCCTGTTATAGGCGAACTTGATTTTAAAGCAGAAAATTTAAATGTTTTAGAAGTTAAAGATAAGATCAAAGATAGAGTTATAGGAAAGGCTTATTTAGCAGGAGAAAAAGAAATCAAACAAGCTTTAGAAGTAGCTAAAAATTCCAAATTTACACAAAAAAGTCATGATGAAATTTATCAAATTTTAGCCAAAAGTGCAAAACTGATGAGAGAAAGAAGAGGGGATTTGATAGGTTTGGCAGCTTTAGAAGTGGGCAAAACCTTTTTAGAGATCGATCCTGAAGTAAGCGAGGCTATTGATTTTATAGAGTTTTATCCGCACTCTTTAGAAGAGCTTAAAAAACAAAATCCAAAAGTTACATTCACACCTAAAGGTATAGGGGTTACCATAGCTCCTTGGAATTTTCCTATAGGAATTTCAGTAGGTACTATAGCTGCACCACTAGCCGCAGGTAATGTGGTGATTTACAAACCTTCTTCACTTTCAACTCTAACAGGTTATATGCTTTGTAAGTGTTTTTGGGATTCGGGTATTCCAAAAGATGCTTTGATTTTCTTACCTTCAAAAGGAAGTGATATTTCTAAATATTTACTTATTGATGAAGCGATTAAATTTTCAATTCTTACAGGAGGAGAGGATACTGCTTATGCCATGTTAAAAGCTAATCCAACCTTGCTTTTAAGTGCTGAAACTGGCGGAAAGAATGCGACTATAGTTTCTAAATTTGCTGATCGTGATAGTGCGATTAAAAATATCATTCATTCTGCTTTTAGCAATAGCGGTCAAAAATGTTCAGCTACTTCTTTGCTAGTCTTAGAAGAAGAGGTTTATCATGATGAAGAATTTAAAAAGACTTTAGTGGATGCTGCGAGTTCTATGGCAGTGGGCAATCCTTTTGAATTTAAAAATAAATTAGGTACTTTAGCTGATAAGCCAAGTTCTAAAGTTCAAAAGGCCTTAGATGAATTACAACCTTATGAAGAATGGGCATTAAAACCTAAGTTTTTAGAGGATAATCCTTATTTGATGACTCCAGGCATAAAATATGGCACTAAAAAGGGTGATTTTACTCATATGAATGAACTTTTTGTACCGATTTTAAGTGTGATGAAGGCTAAAGACTTAAAAGAAGCTATTGATATAGTAAATTCCACAGGTTATGGTTTAACTGCAGGTTTTGAAAGCTTAGATGAAAGAGAATGGGAGTATTTTCACACTCACATAGAAGCAGGAAATATTTATATCAATAAACCAACCACAGGGGCTATAGTGCTGCGTCAACCTTTTGGTGGGATTAAAAAATCAGCTATAGGTTTGGGTAGAAAAGTGGGAATTTATAATTATATCACTCAATTTTTAGAGATTAAGCAAGAAGATTTTGATGATCATTTAATTGAAGATAAATTTTCAAAAAAATTAGCACAAATAGATTTAAAAGAAGCACAAGATTTTATAAACAATTTAATTAAAATGTCTCAATCTTATGCTTATCATTATAAAAACGAGTTTAGTGTTTCAAAAGATTATGTCAATATTCGTGGAGAAGATAATCTTTTTTCTTATACTAAAATAAAGAATATGGTTTTAAGACTTTGTGGAAATGAAAGCTTAAAAGATGTTTTAGGTGTGGTTTTAGGTGCAAATATTGCAAATATTGATCTAAGTATCAGTTATGATGAACAAGATGTTAGTATGATAGAACGAATTGTTCAAAGCATAGGAGCAAAAGTATTGTTTTTAAAAGAAAATAAAGAAAATTTTATCAAGAGTATTAAAGAATATGAAAGAGTGCGTTATTTAGCAAAGCCAGATGTAAATGATGAGATTTATAAAGAGGCTGCAAAGCTTGCTAAAATCATTATAAGAGAAAAGCCATTATTAAATGGTCGTTTTGAACTTTTAAATTATTTTAATGAAAAAGCTTTAAGTATATCTTTTCATCGTTATGGAAATTTAGGCATTAGAGCAATATCTTAATGATCAAGGAGAGATTGATGGAAGTGGTTCAAATTAATACCCCAATAGCAGTGATGTTTGTAGTGTATGCCTTATTAATGCTTTATATAGGTTTTTATTTTTATAAGCAAAATAAAAATTCAGAGGATTATTTTCTAGGTGGGCGTACTATGGGGCCTGTGATATCTGCACTTAGCGCAGGGGCTTCTGATATGAGTGGTTGGCTTTTAATGGGTTTACCAGGAGCTTTATATGTAAGTGGTTTTATAGATTCTTATATTGCAATTGGGCTTACTATAGGAGCTAGTTTAAATTGGATTTTTGTGGCAAAAAGACTTAGAATTTATACCAGTGTGATTGCAAATTCTTTGACTATTCCTGATTATTTTGAAACTCGTTTTGATGATGATAAACATATACTGCGCATTGTATGTGCGGTGGTAATTTTGATATTTTTTACCTTTTATGTTTCATCAGGGCTTGTAAGCGGAGCAAAACTTTTTGAAAGTACTTTTGGTATCAGATACGATTATGCTTTAACTACTGGAACGATTATTATTGTTGCTTATACTTTTTTAGGTGGATATAAGGCGGTTTGTTGGACGGATATGATACAAGGACTTTTAATGATGATGGCTTTAATTATTGTACCTTTGGTTATGCTTTATCATTTAGGTGGTTTTGGTGAAGCGATGAATATAGCAAGAGAAATAAAGCCACAAGCTTTATCTATGGGCGAAGGAGTAGGAATTGTAAGCATTATATCTGCACTTGCTTGGGGTTTGGGTTATTTTGGTCAACCACATATTTTAGTGCGTTTTATGTCGATTCGTTCTACTAAAGATATTCCTATGGCCACTTTTATAGGTATTGCTTGGATGGCGGTTTGTCTTTTAAGTGCTTGTATGATAGGTATTTTAGGTATAGCTTATGTGCATAAATTTGAATTAAGTTTGCAAGATCCTGAAAAGATTTTCATCGTGATGTCGCAGCTTTTATTTAATCCTTGGATAGCAGGTATTTTACTCAGTGCTATTTTAGCGGCTATTATGAGTACGGCAAGTTCACAATTGCTGGTTTCAAGTTCTACTATAGCGGAAGATTTTTATAAAAAGATTTTTAGAGAAGATGCACCAAGTCATATTGTATTAAATTTAGGTAAATTAGGTGTTTTATTGGTAGCTGTAATAGCGTTTTTGATTTCTACTGATAAAAACTCAAGTGTTTTGAGTATAGTTTCTTATGCATGGGCTGGATTTGGAGCTTCTTTTGGTTCTGTAATGCTTTTTTCTTTATTTTGGAGTAGGATGACAAGAGTAGGAGCGATCTTAGGTATGATAACAGGAGCTGCTACTGTGGTGCTTTGGAAGAATTTTGCAAATTCAGGTCTTTATGAAATAGTTCCAGGGTTTTTAGTAGCTTCGGTGGTGATTATTATTGCAAGTTTGTTTACAAATGTAAGATCTGGAACTAAGGCAGCTTATGAAAAGATGTTAAAAGAGCTTTGAGAATAAAAGCCTTTTTTAAGGCTTTTGGATTAAAAATCTTAGTGTGGGTCCACTTTGATCGATTTCAAGCACTTTAAAACCACGGTTTTTTACATCTTGAGGTATGGAATTGATACTTTGTGGGCAATCGCAAAGCACTTCCAAAATTTCTCCACTTTTAAGCTTAGGTAAGACATCAAGTGTTGCTATAGCAGGATAAGGACAAGCTTCACCTTGTAAATTTAAACTATAAGTAATTTTCACTGTTTATCCTTTAAGTTGATTTTTAAAAAAGTGTTTTTTGTAAAATACTACAAAAACAAACATTAAGATGAATAAAATAAGGTTGATAAAAAATCCATTTAAATTGCCAAATTCAGTTAAAAGATTGATTTTTATACCTTCTTTAAAAGCTTTTGGTAAAAAGTCATAACTTAAAGCTAAAATCATAGTTCCTATTATATTTGCAATTCCTACTATTATAAAATGACTTTGTCCTTCAAAGGCACGATAAGTCCAACCACACTCGCAACCTCCGGCAAAAACTATACCAAAACCAAACAAAAATGCTCCCACAGCTACAGCAGGAGAAAGTTCTATGAGTTTGCTAGTATGACCTTGCAAGATAAAAGCAAAAGCGATTAAAGAGGCGATAATCATACCGATTAATGCGCCTTTTATAGCATTATCTCTACCAAATAAAAATAAATCTCTAAAGCAAGAAGTAAAACAAATTTGCCCTCTAGAAATAACAAAGCCAAAAACAAAACCAAAAATCAGTGCTAAAGCTAGAAGACTTTGTTTGTTTTGTGTGCTGATATTGCCATTTGTAAAAACAAGATAAAACACCCAAACTAAAAAGGCTATGAAAAGCAATATGCCTAAGTTAAAATATAATTTTGTACGCAAACTTTGCTTGTTTAACGGCAAGTTTTCTTTATTTACACGTTCTAATTTAGCTTTAGGTTTAAAAAAGGAAGTGTTGCAAATTTTCACTCCTAGATAAATTCCTAAAACCATAAAAACAGTAAAAAGCCAAGTGTGTAAAGAAAAATAAGGTAAACCTGTAAAAAAATTAGCTAAATTGCATCCAAATGCAAGTCTTGCTCCATATCCTGAAAGAATTCCACCTACTATTGCTTGAAAAATTCTTATATTGCTAGCAGGTAGACGAAATTTGACTTTGTTAGCTAAAAGTGCGGCTACTAAACAACCTATAAACATACCTATGAGCATAATACCATCAGTTCTTGTTAAAGGGGTTCCATTTAAATTTTGCTTTTGGTAATAAGAATATCCATCTAAATTCATACCTAAAAGCTCTAAAAACTCGCCACCCCAACGTGTCATTTCTCCAGTAACAGCCCAAACGCCACCAAAAATCCCAAAATACACTGCACTTAAAATTCCAAGTGCAATCATAGAACGGGAATTGTCCCAAAAATTGATTAAATATTTTTGTTTAAAAGAATTCAAAGAAAGATCCTAAAAATGTAATCATCAAAACTTGATGCTAAAAAAGAGTGAGATTATAGCTTAAATTTAATATGAAGTCAAAAAGAATATTGATAAATTTATTTTGTTTTTCATTAAAAATCGCTATAATTATCACTTTGGAAGATTAGCGTATCTGGTGATCGCCACTGACTTCAAATCAGATGAAAGGATAGTTGACTATTCTTTGGGGAGTTCGATTCTCTCATCTTCTCGCCAATATTAAGTAAAATCAAGGAAATTTTTATGAGCAAAGCAGATATTATTGTCGGCATTCAATGGGGCGATGAAGGAAAAGGTAAGGTAGTTGATAAATTATGTGAAAATTATGATTTTGTTTGCAGAAGTGCAGGTGGACACAATGCAGGACATACGATTTGGGTAAATGGTGTAAGATATGCGCTTCATCTTATGCCAAGTGGAGTTTTGCATCCAAGATGTATTAATATTATCGGAAATGGAGTTGTGGTTTCTCCTGAAGTATTGATTGCTGAAATGGCTCAATTTGAAAATTTAAAAGGTAGATTATATATCAGCGATAGAGCTCATTTAAATTTAAAACATCATTCTTTAATAGACATTGCAAAAGAAAAGCTCAAAGGCAAAAATGCCATAGGAACAACAGGTAAGGGTATAGGACCTTCTTATGCAGATAAGATTAATCGTACAGGACATAGAGTTGGAGAGCTTTTAGAACCACAAAGACTTTGCGAGGCTTTGATAAAAGATTTTGAAGCTAATAAAACTTTTTTTGAAATGCTTGAAATTGAAATTCCAAGTGCTGAAGAATTGCTTGCTGATTTAAAACGTTTTAATGAAATTTTAACTCCTTATATTACAGATACTACAAGAATGCTTTGGAAGGCTTTAGATGAAGATAAAAGAGTACTTTTAGAAGGAGCTCAGGGCTCTATGCTTGATATTGATCATGGAACTTATCCTTATGTTACAAGTTCAAGTACTATTTCAGCAGGCGCTTTAACAGGACTTGGGTTAAATCCTAAAGAAGCGGGAAATATTATAGGTATTGTAAAAGCTTATGCAACGCGTGTGGGAAATGGAGCTTTTCCTACTGAGGATAAGGGCGAAGATGGAGAAAAAATTGCGCAAATTGGAAAAGAGATTGGCGTAAGCACGGGACGCAAAAGACGCTGTGGATGGTTTGATGCGGTTGCTGTAAGATATACAGCAAGGCTTAATGGTCTTGATGCTTTATCTTTGATGAAGCTTGATGTTTTAGATGGTTTTGAAAAGATAAAAATTTGTCGTGCTTATGAATATAAGGGTATGGAAATCGACTATATACCAAGTGATTTAGAAAATGTTCAACCTATTTATGAAGAAATGGATGGTTGGGATAAAGTTTTTGGTATAAAAGATTATGATTTATTGCCAGAAAATGCTAAAAAATATATAGCAAGACTTGAAGAGCTTGCAGGGGTTAAGGTAAAGTATATTTCTACTAGCCCTGAAAGAGATGATACTATCATCTTATGAAAAGTAAATATAATTCTGTTGTAAAGGTAAGAAAACAACAACTTGATAAAGCAGAATCAAATCTTAATCAAGCCAAACAAAGACAGCTTGAACATGAAAAAGCTTATGAACTTTCACGCCAAGAGTGTGAAAGTTTAGGCGTATTGCCAAAATCAGGATCTATAGCAGAGTTAAGATCGAATTTAAGTATGGCACAAGTAGGACGCGAGGCTTTGGCAAGAGCTAAGGAGAAAGTAGAACTTTCTAAAAAAGAAATGAATCATTATCAGTTTTTATATCAAAAAGCACATTTAGATTATGAAAAAATGAAGGTTTTAGAAGCCGAGGAAATTAAACAAAAGCAAAAAGAACTTGCTAAGGCTGAAGAAAAATTTTTAGATGAAATTGCAATCAGTCGTTTTTTCAAAGGAGAAAAAGATGATTAAAAAATTTATATTGTTAGTTTTTATTTCAAGTGTAGTTTTTGGAGCTGAACAAGATTGTGAGCAGTATTTTGAAGCTAGAAAAGCTCAAATTGAATTGCAAACTAGAGAATTTGATGAAGCAAGACAATCTTTAGAAGCTTATAAAGCCTCTTTTGAAGCTTTGCAAAAAGAAAGGCTTGAAAATTTAGAAAAAAAAGAGGCTGAGGTTAATGCGACTTTGGCAAAAATTGAAGAATTAAAGCTTGAAAACGCAAGGCTTGTAGAAGAACAACAAAAGATTTTAAATTCAATCAATGATAAAACACAAGGTAGGGTTAAAGAAATTTATTCCCAAATGAAAGATGCAGCCATTGCAGATGTTTTAAGTCAAATGGATGCAGAGGATGCAAGCAAAATAATGCTTTCTTTGGAATCGCGTAAAATTTCAGGTGTTTTATCTAAAATGGATCCAAAAAAAGCTAGCGAGCTTACTTTGCTTTTGAAAAATTTAGATAATAATGCTAGTAATTAGGTGATTAAAATAATGAAAATTTTTCATTTTTAACATTCTTTTACCAAAAATAAGCTATTATTTCAAACATTATCAAATAAAAGGTTTTTAAGATGCGTATAAAATTACCACATATTCCTTATATCGCAAATAAAATGATGTTAGATATAGCTAATTCTTCTTTTGTAGAAATTAAAGATCAATTAGAAAAGCTTAAGGTATGTATAATAGAAGTTTTAGAGAAAGATATTCTAAATGAAAGAAAATTAGATGAAAGAGTAAAAGAGCTTTTAGAGCAACAAGAAGATGAAATGGAGCTTATGCAAGTAGATCGTAAAAATATGTTTTGGCTTGTGAAGAAAAAGTTAGCTCCTGAATTTAATGTGATTTTAGATTCTGAAGATAGACATAATCATCTAGCGCATCAAATTTTAGAAGAACTTGTAGAGAATGATTATATTAATTTTATAGTGAGTGAAAATAGAGTTAAAAATTTAATCTTTTCAAGCATAGAGTCTTATCTTAAAATTTATGAAAAACTTGAAGATGAGGTTTATGAGAAAATTAGCAATTATAAAACAAAACCTATTCCAGGTAGCGAAGAATACGATCTTATCTTTGAAAAACTCTATCAAGAAGAGCTCAGAAAAAAAGGTATGTTTTAATGAAGGCTTATATTTATTTAGAAAATGATATTTTTTTAAGTGCTAAGGCTTTTGGAAAGAGCGGTACTTTTTTTGGAGAGCTTGTATTTAACACTTCTTTAACAGGGTATCAAGAAATTATTTCAGATCCTTCTTATGCAGGGCAATTTATCGTATTTTCCATGCCAGAAATTGGTATAGTGGGAACCAATGAAAATGATAATGAAAGCAAGGAAATTTTTGCAAGTGGTGTTTTAATGCGTGAATTAAGTTCCAGTTTTTCAAATTTTCGCGCTAAAGAAAGTCTGCAAGATTATCTTGAAAAACATGGAAAAATAGGAATTTATGAACTTGATACGAGATATCTAGTAAAAATGATAAGAAATAATGGCAATTTAAGAGCTGTAATTTCAACTGAAATTTCAAATAAAGAAGATTTAAAAATCGCCTTAGAAAAATCAGCAAAAATTGATGAAGTAAATTTTGTAAAAGAAGTTAGCACTAAGAAAAATTATTCTCATAAACAAGGCGTTTGGAACGCTAGTTTTCAAAAATTTAATGATGCTAAAAGAAGTGAGAAAAAAGTTGCTGTTATAGATTATGGTGTTAAAACAAATATCTTAAATGAACTTGTAGAAGTAGGTTTTGAAGTAGAAGTTTATCCATATAATGTTAAAGCAGATGAGTTGATTACTCTGTATAAAAAAGGTGAAATTCAAGGCGTGTTTCTTTCTAATGGTCCAGGTGAGCCAAGGATTTTAAAACAAGAGATTGCAGAGATTAAAAAACTTGCAGAAGCTAAAATTCCTATGCTTGGAATTTGCTTAGGTCACCAGCTTTTAAGTAATGCTTTTGGATATGAAACTTATAAAATGAAATTTGGACAACATGGAGCAAATCATCCTGTGATCAATCTTGATACAAAAACGGTAGAAATTACCGCACAAAATCATAATTATAATGTTCCAGAAGAATTAGCTCAAGTGGCTCATATCACTCATAGAAATTTATTTGGCGATAATGTTGAAGGAGTAAGATATAAAGACTATCCTATTATTTCAGTGCAACATCATCCAGAAAGTTCTTCAGGTCCTCATGAAAGTAAGTATATTTTTAAAGAATTTATGAATTTGATGTGAGTATAGATTTTTTAGCTATTATCAGCGTTGCTTTTTTATCTAGTTTTGGACACTGCTATTCTATGTGTGGTGGTTTTAATTTACTTTTTATAAATTTGAATTCAAAAAGCAATAATTTATTTTTATTAACTTTTATTTATCATTTGTTTAGAATTTTTGCTTATATTGTTTTAGGGATAATTTTTGGGACTTTTGGGAATATCTTGGCAATCAATGCTAAGGTTCAAAGTTTGTCATTTTTTATTCTTGGTATATTTATGATGATTTTGGGTTTTGCTCTTATTTTTAGAGGCAATATGTTATCTTTTATTGAAAATAATGTTTTTTTTGATAGTTTTGTAAAGAAAATTATTAAAAAATCTAAAAATTTTAAAGGATTAAAATCAGCCATATTTTTAGGATTTTCAAATGGTTTTGTTCCTTGTGGATTGGTGTATTTTTTTATAGCCAATGCAATGAGTAAGCAAAATATTTTTGAAGGTATTTTGGTAATGATGATTTTTGGAATATCAACTTTACCTGCGATGTTATTTTTTTCTAAAATTTCACAGTTTTTTAGTGATTTTTTGAAAAATTTATTTAATTATTTATCGTATGGCGTTATTGTTTGTTACGGTATAAATCTTGCCTATATAGGTTTTAAGGCTTTTCAATGAAAGATTTTTTTAAAGATCAGTTTTTTAAAGCTCTTGAAAAAAATACAATTTTTTCAAGAGCTGATGTTCAAGGAAATTTAATTTTTGTCAGTGATAAACTTTGTCAAATAAGTGGATATAGTAAAAAAGAGCTTATAGGAAAAAAACATTCAATATTTAAACATCCAGATGTTGAGGAATGTTATATTGAAGAACTTTTAAAAAAACTTTCATATAAAAAACCTTATCAAGTTATTTTTAAAAATATTGATAAATTAGGCAAAACTTTCTATCTTGAAACTTTATTAATCCCCATATTGGATAAAAATAATGAATTAATAGAAATAGTAGCATTCTCTCATGATGTTAGTAATTCTTTTAAGCTTAATGAAGAGCTTGCTCTAAATCACGCTAAATTAAGAGAATTAAGTATTAATCTTGAAAATACAGTTAAAAATCACCAACAAGAATTTATACAGTTAGGTAAAAAATTTGAGAAAAAAATGCAAATTGCCTTGGAAAAAAATGAAAAAGATATTAAAATAGCATATGAAGAGATTTTGAAATCTTCATTAGAACAAATGATTAGCGATATAGCACATCAATGGAGACAACCGTTAAATGAGCTCGGTATTGCCATGTTTCAAATGAAGCAAAATCTTAAAGATGAAAAAGGATTTGCTGAAATTTACTCACAATCAAAAGATATGATTAAAAATATGTCAGAAACAATTGATGTGTTTAGAACTTTGTTTAACAAAGGAGTAGAGCAGTGTGTATTTATAAAAGAGACTTTAAATAAAGCCTTGGAAATTGCTTTTGAAACTATAGAAAAAAATCATGTAAATATTAATATTGTTTCGAAAAGTGATTATGAAGTTTTGGCATATGAGAATGGTTTAATAAGAGTTTTTCTTAATTTGATTTTAAATTCAATAGAAGCATTTAAAAACAAAAAAAGGAAAATCATAACAATAAATTTTTCAAAATTTGGAAAAAATTATCTGAAAATTACAATAAAAGATAATGCTGGTGGGATTGATAAAGAAAATTTAGATAAAATTTTTCAACCTTATTTTACAACAAAACATCCTAGTCAAGGTATAGGAGTAGGACTTTATATAAGTAGACAAATTATCGAAAGTTTCCAAGGAAAAATAAAAGTTAAAAATGGAAAAGACGGGGCTTGTTTTGAGATATTTTTAAAACTAAAAGAGAGGGTAGAGTAGAAATGTCACAAGAATGTAAAGAATTGATAATATTAGTAGTTGAAGATGAGGTTAAGGCTAGAGAATCAATGATTAATATATTAAGCGAACGCTTTAGTAAAGTAATCGGAGCTCAAAATGGAGATGAGGGGCTTAAAAAATTTAAAAAATTTAAGCCAGATTTAGTTATCACAGATATTGCTATGCCTATTATGGATGGACTGGATATGGCAAGAGAGATTAAAGAAATTTCAGATGATGTTCCAATTGTTGTTCTTAGTGCGTATTCAGAGAAAGAGAGACTTTTGCGTTCTATTGATATTGGTATAGATAAATATTTGATTAAACCTGTTGATATAGAAGAGTTGTTTAAAGTTTTAGATTATCTGATAGGTGAAAAAATTGAAGCAAATATGCTTGTAAAAATTTCTGAAGAATATCAATTTAACAAAACTAAACGAACTTTAATTTACAGTGGTGAAGAAATTGTTTTAACTAAAAAAGAATTGGCTTTTATTTCTTTGCTTTTAAAGCAACCTGGGGCTTTGGTTTTGCATGAAGATATTAAGAAAAATGTTTGGATAGGTGAACATGTGAGCGATACTGCTGTTAGAACTTTTATAAAAAGAGTAAGAGATAAAGTGGGTGAAGATTTTATAAAAAATGTGCCAAGTTTAGGTTATAAGATAAATATCAATAAATAAGACTGATTTAACCTTAAAATATAAAGCATAACAAATGATTAACAAAATTGTTGTTTTTAAGAAAAAATGTATAATTAATATTCTATAATATTCTCTTGTTATCAAAAATTTTAAGGAGAAAGTCGATGCATCCAGGTAATGTATTAAATTACGACTATACGGTTACAAGATATTTTATGTTTGCGACCATATTGTTCGGCATTGTTGGTATGGCTATAGGAACTCTTATAGCTTTTCAAATGGCATATCCTAATTTAAACTATTTAGCAGGAGAATATGCCACTTTTTCAAGACTTAGACCACTTCATACTTCGGGTGTGATTTTTGGTTTTATGCTTTCAGGGATTTGGGCAACTTGGTATTATATAGGTCAGCGTGTTCTTAAAGTGAGTATGGCTGAGTCAAGATTTTTAATGGCTGTTGGTAAGCTTCATTTTTGGCTTTATATGCTTACTATGGTTTTAGCTGTTATATCTTTGTTTATGGGTGTGACTACATCTAAAGAATATGCAGAGCTTGAGTGGCCTTTAGATATTCTTGTTGTTCTTGTTTGGGTTTTATGGGGTGTAAGTATTTTTGGACTTATTGGAATTCGCCGTGAAAAAACCCTTTATATTTCTCTATGGTATTATATAGCTACATTTTTAGGTATAGCTATGCTTTATCTTTTTAACAACATGGAAGTACCAACTTATTTTGTTACTGGAATGGGTAAATGGTGGCATAGTGTATCAATGTATGCAGGAACAAATGATGCTTTAGTACAATGGTGGTATGGACATAATGCTGTGGCATTTGTATTTACTGTGGGTATTATTGCTCAAATTTATTACTTCTTGCCAAAAGAAAGTGGTCAGCCGATTTTCTCTTATAAACTCTCTTTATTTGCATTTTGGGGCTTAATGTTTGTTTATCTTTGGGCAGGTGGTCACCATTTGATTTATTCAACTGTACCTGATTGGATGCAAACTATGGGTTCGGTTTTCTCTGTAGTATTGATTTTACCTTCTTGGGGTTCAGCGATTAATATCTTGCTTACTATGAAAGGTGAGTGGAGTCAGCTTCGCGAGAGTCCGTTGATTAAATTTATGATTTTGGCATCAACTTTCTATATGTTCTCAACACTTGAAGGGCCAATTCTTTCAATTAAATCTGTTAATGCTTTAGCACACTTTACAGATTGGATTCCAGGACATGTTCATGATGGAACATTAGGTTGGGTAGGATTTATGACTATGGCTGCGCTTTATCATATGACTCCTAGAGTTTTCAAAAGAGAGCTTTATAGCAAATCTTTAATGGAAGCTCAATTTTGGATCCAAACCACAGGTATAGTTCTTTATTTTGCTTCAATGTGGATTGCGGGTATTACTCAAGGTATGATGTGGAGAGCGACAGATGAGTATGGTAACTTGCTTTATAGCTTTATTGATACTGTTGTGGCTATTGTTCCTTATTATTGGATTAGAGCGATTGGTGGATTGTTGTATCTTATCGGTTTCTTTATGTTTACTTATAATATTTACAAAACAATTGCTTGTGGAAGAGTGCTTGATAAAGAACCAAAAAGCGCTTCGCCTATGGCAGCATAAAAAGGAGAAAATATGTTTAGTTGGTTAGAAAAAAATCCATTCTTTTTTGCTGTAGCTGTTTTTGTAGTGATTGCTTATGCAGGCATAGTTGAAGTTTTACCAAATTTTGCAGAAAATGCAAGACCAATTGAAGGTAAAAAACCTTATACGGTTTTACAACTTGCAGGGCGTGCAGTATATATTAAAGATAGTTGTAATGCTTGTCATTCACAGCTTATTCGTCCATTTAAATCAGAAACAGATCGTTATGGTATGTATTCTGTAAGTGGTGAATTTGCTTATGATAGACCTTTTCTTTGGGGCTCAAAAAGAACAGGACCTGATCTTGCTCGTGTAGGAAATTATAGAACGGCTGATTGGCATGAAAATCATATGTGGGATCCTACTTCTGTTGTTCCAGATTCTATTATGCCTTCATATAAGCATATGTTTAAAAATAATGCAGATATTGAAACTGCTTATGCTGAGGCTTTAACTGTGAAAAAAGTTTTCAATGTTCCTTATGATGCAGAAAATGGAACAAAACTTGGTTCTTGGGAGGATGCACAAGCTGAAGTAAAAGCTGAAGCTCAGGCTATAGTTGATCAAATGAAAAATCAAGAAGTAAAAGATGCTTTTGCTAAAGGTGAAATCAAAGAAATAGTTGCTTTGATCGCTTATTTAAATAGTTTAAAGTAAGATGATGGAACATTTATCAATAGTTTTTGATGTGATTAAAAATTTAATCACATTTGATTTAGCAACAGTTCAAAAACATGAGTGGGAGATTTTCCAAGGTTATGGTTTTTTTGCACTCGTGATGTTTTTGTCAATAGTATTATATGCGTATTTGTATCATTTATATAGAACAGAAAAAAAAGGCGAGAGAAATTATGAAAATTATGCAAACCTTGCCTTAAAAGATGATATTGATGATAGTGTATTAGAAAGTAAAAGGAGTGCTTAATGCAATGGTTAAATTTAGAAGATAATGTTAATCTCTTATCTTTAATTGGAGCTATTCTTATCATTTTAATCACACTGGTTATTGTGGGTAGAATGTTTAAGCAAATGAAAGAAAAAAAAGGCGAGTCAGAGCTTAGTGAACATAGTTGGGATGGAATAGGAGAGTATAAAAATGCTGTTCCTACTGGTTGGGCTGTGGTATTTTTCCTGACTATTGTTTGGGCTATTTGGTATTTTCTATGGGGATATCCTTTAAATTCTTTTTCAAGTATAGGTCAATATAATGAAGAAGTAGCAACTCATAATACAAAATTTGAAGAAAAATTTAAAAATTTATCTCCTGAAGATAAAATAGCAATGGGTCAAAATATCTTTTTAGTTCAGTGTTCGGCTTGTCATGGAATTACAGGAGATGGTATCAATGGTAAAGCTCAAAATTTAAATATTTGGGGTAGTGAAGAAGGTATAATCAATGTAATTAAACATGGTTCAAAAGGTATGAATTTTCCAGGTGGAGAAATGCTTGGTGCTGCTGATTTAGGTGTAGCAGAAGAAGATATCCCTGCTATTGCTGCTTATGTAGCAAAAGATCTTTCAGCTATTAAGAAAACTGCAAATGAAAATTTAGTAGCAAAAGGTAAAGAAGCTTATGCAACTTGTGCAGCATGCCATGGAGAAGATGGAAAAGGTCAAGATGGAATGTTCCCAGATCTTACAAAATACGGTTCTGCAGCTTTTGTAGTAGATGTTTTACATAGTGGTAAGGCTGGTTTTATAGGAACAATGCCGAGTTTTCCAACACTTAATGATATTCAAAAAGAAGCTGTTGGCGAGTATGTAATTTCTCTTTCAAGGGGTGAATGATGGAAAATAATAATAGATGCGTGTTTTCTCTTTCAGGTGTTACAGGTATGTTAATTGCTACGGTTTTGTTGCTTGCTATCTTAGCAGTTTTAACTATTTGGGGTCTTAAAGCTCAGCAAGAAGTGATGCAAAAGCCATATAGTCTTAAAGATGTACAAAGTGTAAAGATGTTTGGTTCAAAAGAACAAGATCATAGAAGTATAAAGGAAGCACAATGAGTAAGGCTTTGGAATATTTAATTGTTATTGGTTTAGTTGTTGCTGCTGCAATCACCGCTTGGTCGGTTTTGACCGTAAATCATCTTCATATAGGATGAAAAAAATATTACAAGATGGCTTTTTTTTAGCTATCTTCTTCTTTGTTTTATTGCCTTCTAGGGTTTTTGCTCTTGATGCTGTACTTTTTAATGAAAATATTTTAAGTCAAAAAGTAAGTAACGAGATTAATCTTATAGGAAAAGAGCTTTACCAAAAAAGTAATATTTTTATCGGCGTTATGGTTGGTGATAAAACTGAAATTGAAACTTTATTAAATAAACAAAAAGAACTTCCTCAATCTTATATATTGCTTCTTTTGTCAAAAAATTCTCACAAAGTTGATATAGTGGGCTCAAAAGGTGCTTTAGCTTTGATTGATAAAGAAGCTGTGCTTAGTCCTTATCCTGGAACAGGATCTATTTTGCCGATATTAGCTACAAATAAAGGTGATATTTATAATGCTGCTATACTTAATGGTTATGCAGATATTGTAGATCGTGTGGCAAAATCCTTGGGATTACAATTAGAACATTCTATAGGTAATGCAAATCGTGATACTATCAATATTTTAAGAATACTTATCTATGGATTTATTTGCTTTGCATTGTTATACTATGCACAAAGAAGAATAAAGAGGAAAAAAAATGTTAGAAACTAAAAAAAGTTTTTGGCCTTATGGTATTTTGCTTTCACTTTTGGCTATAATTATTGCTTGTATTGTAACGATTTTTATAGCAAGTCACCATCCTGTGTATGAGGATGATTTTTATTTTGACTCTTATCAAAATGTTGAAAATAATTACAATCAAATACAAAAACAACAAGTAAATTTTGATAAATTTTTTAAAGTAAATTTTCAAAATGATAAAATCACTTTTATAGGTAAAAGAAAAATTCCTAGTTATGAAGTGGATCAAAATTCCTATGTTGCAAATTTTAAAATTTCTGCATTACAAAATATAAATTCTAATGATTTAAAAGTTCAAGTTCTTCTTACAAGACCATTCACTAAAAATTTTGATCAAAAGTTAGAAGGACAAGTTAAAAATGGAATTTTAAGTATCGCTTTACCTAAATTAGATAAAGGTAGATGGGAGCTTAAGCTAAAGTTTTATGCAAATCAAGAAACAGTGGGTTTTTTTAGCTACGAATTAAATGCTCAATGAAATTAAGAATTTTTAGCTCTTCAAGGCAAATTAGAGAATATTATAATCAAAAAAAACAGCAAAATGCTTTATTAGATAGTGCTATTCATATAGGTGAATTTTTAGATAAAGTTTGTTTGAGCAATTTTCATAAAGCAAGTTCTTATGAAAGTTTGCTTTTAATGCAAGAAGCTTGTCTAAAAAGTAAGGATTTAGAAAAAAAACTAGGAATTTCGGTAGAATTTTTTGCTTTTTTGAAAAATAACGAATATCTTTTTTCTTTTTTTAAAGAACTGAGTTTGGAAAAAAAAAGCATAGAAGATCTTAAAAACAATGATTATTATGCCACCTATAATGAACATTTGGAAATTTTAGATGAGGTATATAAGAATTATCTTGCTTTGCTTGAAAAGAATTCTTTTTATGATGATCTTTCTTTACCTAAAAATTACACTCTTAATAAAGATTTTTTAGATGAGTATGAAGCTATAGTTTATGATTTGCAAGGTTTTTTAAGTAAATTTGAAGAAAATTTATTAAGTGAAATTTCTCAGATTAAAGAAGTGGTTTTAAGTTTTAAAACGAGTAAATTTAATCTTGAATATCTTTTAAAACTTGATTTTTTAAAAATATTTGATTTAAAAATAAACACTCATTATGAAATCAATCTTTCAAAACAAGAGATCTTAAAAGAAGAAATTTTTAAAACAAAAAATTCAAAAATGAAACTCAAATCTTTTGAATTAAGGGCTTTGCAATGTGCTTTTGTTATGGATGAAATTTCACATTTTGTACGCAAAGGTTTAAAGCCTGAAAATATTGCAGTTATAACTCCAGATGAAAGTTTTTGTGAGTTTTTAAGACTTTTTGATAAAGACAATATGCTTAACTTTGCAAGTGGAATTAGTATTAAAGAGAGTTTGTTTTATCAAAAATTTCAAGCACTTTATGAAAGTGCTAGTAGTGCTTCTTTTGTCTATAAAAATCAAGAGGATTATTTTGAAGACACGCAGATGATTTTTGATTATCACAATACGCTTTTACATTCTTTAAAACTTGATTTTATAGAGTTTAAAAAGTATTTTGATGAGAAATGTGATTTTGAATATTTTGAAAAATTACTTGCTTTGTTTTTAGAAAATGAAAAGCAAGAGCTTATTTATTTGATACGAAAAGAACTTTATTTTATTAAAGATTTATTGAAAAATCAGTCTTTAACTCTTAAAGAGTTGATCCATCTTTTTTTCATGCAAATTTCACAACTTTCCCTTAGTGATGTAGGTGGAGGTAAGGTTACGGTAATGGGACTTTTAGAAAGTCGTGGGCTTTGTTTTGATGGAGTGATTTTGGTTGATTTTAATGAAGAATTTATTCCTAAAAGAAGTGTTAATGAGCTTTTTTTAAACAATGAAGTGCGTAAAAAAGCAGGATTGATTAGCTATGATAGAAGAGAAAATTTACAAAGATTTTATTATGAAAGCTTGATGAAGAATGCTTTAGAAGTAAGTATTTGCTTTGTGGAAAATGAAGAAAAAAGCAAATCACGTTTTTTAGATGAACTTGATTTTGACTTTTTTTATGAAACTCATATCCACCAAAAAGCTTATCTTAATGCTTTAAAATTAGACTATGAAGGCATAAAACCTAATCTAACTCCTATAAAAGCTCCTATTTTAAAGCATAATCCTTTCGAGTTTCCGCTTTCTTTTAGTCGTTTTAATTTATTGGAAAATCAAAAAAGAACTTATTATTATCGTTATATTTTAAATTTAGCAGAACCTAGGGTTTTAAGCGAGGAAAGCAAAGCGAAAAATCAAGGAAATTTTATCCATAAAATGCTTGAAATTTATTATAAAAATTATGCAAATAATAATTTTGATATAAAAGTTTTTGCAAATTTATTGGATAAAGAATATCAAAAATACAATATCAGTGAACTTGATCTTGAAGTATTTAAATTAAAATTTATACAATTTGCTAAAAATGAAAAAGAGCATTTTTCAAAAGGCTTTTATGTCGCACATACAGAGCTTGAGTTAAACAATATTTTAAAGCTCGGAACAGATAGTATAAAACTTAAGGGTACTATAGATCGTATCGATAGTTCAAAAGAAGGTAATTTGATTATTGATTATAAAAGTGGAAAAGTGCCAAGTAATTCTTATCAACTTGCTTTTTACCAAGCTTTATATGATGAAAATGCAAGCGTGGGTTTTTATGATTTAAATAGTATGCAAATATTGCATCAAAAAGCCAAAAGTTTAGATGAGCTAAGAGAAAGACTTAAAGATTTAGTTCTTATGAGTAAGGAAGAAATAGAGTTTGAAAATGAACAAGATGAGTATTGTCCTTATAAACTCATTTATAAAAAGGAATTAAAATGAGTCAATTTGAGCCTTTTTTGGCATTAGAAGCGAGTGCAGGAAGCGGAAAAACCTTTGCCTTGAGTGTGCGTTTTGTAGCACTTATTTTAAAAGGAGCTAGGATTAATGAAATTTTAGCTTTAACTTTTACCAAAAAAGCTGCTAATGAAATGCAAAAAAGAATTATTGAGACTTTTTTAAATTTAGAAAAAGAAAATAAAACCAGTGAATGCAATGAACTTTGCAAGCTTTTAGGTAAAGATAAAGAAGAGCTTATTTCTTTAAGAGATGCTAAAAAAGAAGAATTTTTAAGAACAGAGTTAAAAATTAGTACTTTTGATGCTTTTTTCGGAAAAATTTTGCGTGTTTTTGCTTTAAATTTGGGCTTAAGTAGTGATTTTACAATGAGTGAAGAGAGGCTTGATGTAAGAGAGATTTTTTTAAAACTTCTTAAAAAAGATGAATTAAAAGATTTGGCTTATTACATTAATTTAGTTGATGAGAAAGAAAATTTTTTTAACGAGCTTGAAAAATTTTATGAGAATGCTTATTTTCAAAATCGTCCTAAAATTCCAAATCCATCTAAAGCTTATATCAATAAAGCTTATAGTGAGTTAAGAAGTTATTGTTTGGGTCTTACTCATGTAAAAAATTATAAAAATTTGTGTGACAATTTCAAAAGTGAAGTTTTAGATTTATCCGTGTTTATGCAATCAAGTTTTATGACAAAATTTGAAAGTACAAAATATTTACAAGATTTAGAAAGTACTAACTTGCATTTTAGTGCAAAAAGAATGGAGCTTATAAATGCTTTAAATACTTATGCTATAGAGCTTGAAAATTATAAAATTGCTAATTTAATGAATCTTTTAAATCATTATAGTGAAGCTAAAAATATATTTCATAAAGATAAAAATACCTTAAATTTCCAAGATGTGAGTAAAAAAGTTTATGAGTTAATAACCAGTGAATTTAAGGATATGATTTATTTTCGTTTAGATGGTTTTATTTCGCATTTGCTTATTGATGAATTTCAAGATACAAGCGTGATCCAATATCAAATTTTACGCCCTTTGATCGCTGAGCTTGTTTCAGGAGAAGGGGTTAAGAAAAATCGCACTTTTTTTTATGTAGGAGATAAAAAACAAAGTATTTATCGCTTTCGTAAAGGAAAAAAAGAATTATTTGATTTGTTAAAACAAGAATTTAGTCAAATTAAAAGTGATAATTTAAATACTAATTATCGTTCTAAAGAGCTTTTGGTTGATTTTGTTAATGAAACTTTTAAAGAAAAAATCAAAGATTATAAAGAACAATTTGCCTTAGAAAGTAAAAAAGGCGGTTTTGTGCGTATTGTGGAGTCTAAGGAACAAAAGGTTAAAAACCAAGCCCAAGAAATTAAGGAAAAGACTTTAGAAACTTTATTTGAGCAAATTAATTTTTTAAGATCTAAAAATATTTCTTATGATGATATTTGTATTTTGTGTTGGAAAAATAGCGATGCAGATATGGTTTTGGATTTTTTAAGAGAGCAAAATATTCCCGCATTTACTCAAAGTAATGTTTTGCTTGAAAATAAAGCAAGTGTAAGACTTGTTTTAGAATATGCTAAATATTGTATTTTTGGTGATGAGTTTTACTTGGTATTTTTAAAGGAACTTTTAGGTTTTGAGCCGAGAAAAATTACCCTTGATTTTTCAAAAAATGCTATGGAAAATGTACTTTTTTTAATAAAAGAATTAAAACTTGATTTAAATGATATCGCTTTAATACAATTTATCGAATATGCTAAAACTAAGGAGAATTTTTTAAAGCTTTTATTTGAGCCTTGTGCTTTGAAAATAGTAAGCGAACAAAATATGGGAATTAGTATTATGAGTGTGCATAAATCTAAGGGTTTGGAATTTGATCATGTGATTTTACTTGATAGTTTATCTAAAAACAATTCAAACAATGAAGATATCATGCTTGAATATGATATCAATCAAGGTTGGCAACTCCATATTAAAGATAAAATTCGAGAGCTTACTAAAGAGCCTATTTATACTCTTTTTAAAGAAAATATTACAAGAGCAAATTATGAAGATGATATTAATAAACTTTATGTGGCTTTTACAAGAGCTAAGGAAAGTTTGATCATCATAAAAAGAAATGAAGAAAGTGTAAATGGAAATTATCCAAGTTATTTTAAGGGGGGATTTTTAAATATACATTCTCAAGAGAGAGGTTTTTTAGAAAGCAAAGAACAAATTTTAAGCGTTAAAAAAGAAAGCATTCAAACTTTGCAAAAATTTGAAAAAATTACCTTGCAAGAAATTCAAAGCGAAGAAAGGCTTGATAGTAAAGAACTATATTTTGGAAATGCTTTTCACTTTTTTATGCAAAATTTAAAACTTCCTAAGGGTGAAAATTTTCAAATACTTACTCAAAGATGCAAGAGTAAATTTAGACATTTTTTAGATGAGAGTGATTTTGAAAAGCTTTTTAAAAGAATTGAAATTTTACTTAAAAATATTCAATTTCAAAATTTGATTGGTGATGGAAAGCTTTTAAAAGAACAAGCTTTGAGTTTTAATGGAGAAATTAAACAATTAGACTTGCTTGCTTTAAAAGATGAAGAAGCTTTTATAATTGATTATAAAACAGGTCTTGCTATGCAAGATAAACATAAAGAGCAGGTAGGAACTTATAAGATCGCCATTAGTGAAATTTTGCAAAAAGATAAAGTGCGTGCTTTTATAGTTTATTGTTTGGAAAATGAAATTCAAATTTTGGAAATATAAACTTTATTTTTACTTAAATTAAGTAAAAATTAATATTATTTTTTATACAATTACATTTTAAATTTTTGGCAAAGGTAAAAATTATGACAAAGATAACAAAGCCAAACGAAGTAAAACGAGAATGGATTGTTTTAGACGCAGAAGGCAAACGCTTTGGTCGTCTTTTAACTGAAGTAGCAACAATTTTGAGAGGTAAAAACAAACCTTGCTTTACTCCAAATGTTGATTGTGGTGATTATGTAATTATCATCAATGCTTCAAAAGCTGTATTTACAGGTGCTAATAAAGCAGAAGATAAGCTTTATCATAGACATTCAGGATATTTTGGAAGTGTAAAAAGCGAAAAATTTGGTGATTTACTTGAAAAAAATCCTGCAAAATTATATAAATTAGCAGTTAGAGGTATGCTTCCTAAAACAAATTTGGGCAGAGCTATGCTTAAAAAATTAAAAATCTATGCGGGTAGTGAGCACCCACACACTGCACAAATTGCTAAAGAAGGAAAATAATCATGGCAACAACATACGCAACAGGTAAGAGAAAAACTGCTATCGCAAAGGTATGGGTAAAACCAGGTAGTGGTAAAATTAGTGTTAATGGTGTTGATTTAAACACTTGGCTTGGTGGACACGAGGCGATTAAGCTTAAAGTGGTTCAACCTTTACTTGTGACTAAACAAGAAACTTCAATGGATATTAAAGCAACCACTTTAGGCGGGGGCTATAGTGCTCAAGCTGAAGCTTTAAGACATGGAATTTCAAGAGCTTTAGCAGCTATGGATGCTGATTTTAGAGCCTTATTAAAACCTAAAGGACTTCTTACTAGAGATAGTAGAACTGTTGAGCGTAAAAAATATGGACGCCGCAAAGCAAGAAGAAGCCCACAATTCTCTAAACGTTAATATTTTTGGTGGGATTTTCCCACCTTTCTACAATTTTTTATAAAACTCATCCTTTTTTCTATCATTTATGTTATAATTGCAAAATTTAAATTTTTATTTTATAACACAATGAAAGGTTTTTTCTATGAAAAAAATATTCTTATGTTTAGGTTTGGCAAGTGTTTTATTTGGTGCTGATAACAATGTAAAATTTGAAATCACTCCAACTTTAAACTATAATTACTTTGAAGGTAATTTAGATATGGATAATCGTTATGCACCAGGTGTTAGACTTGGTTATCATTTTGACGATTTTTGGCTTGATCAATTAGAATTTGGGTTAGAGCATTATTCTGATGTTAAATATACAAATACAAATAAAACTACAGATATTACAAGAACTTATTTGAGTGCTATTAAAGGTATTGATGTAGGTGAGAAATTTTATTTCTATGGTTTAGCAGGTGGAGGATATGAGGATTTTTCAAATGCTGCTTATGATAATAAAAGCGGTGGATTTGGACATTATGGCGCGGGTGTAAAATTCCGTCTTAGTGATTCTTTGGCTTTAAGACTTGAAACTAGAGATCAAATTAATTTTAATCATGCAAACCATAATTGGGTTTCAACTTTAGGTATTAGTTTTGGTTTTGGTGGCAAAAAGGAAAAAGCTGTAGAAGAAGTTGCTGATACTCGTCCAGCTCCACAAGCAAAATGTCCTGTTGAACCAAGAGAAGGTGCTTTGTTAGATGAAAATGGTTGCGAAAAAACTATTTCTTTGGAAGGTCATTTTGGTTTTGATAAAACTACTATAAATCCAACTTTTCAAGAAAAAATCAAAGAAATTGCAAAAGTTTTAGATGAAAATGAAAGATATGATACTATTCTTGAAGGACATACAGATAATATTGGTTCAAGAGCTTATAATCAAAAGCTTTCTGAAAGACGTGCTAAAAGTGTTGCTAATGAACTTGAAAAATATGGTGTAGAAAAAAGTCGCATCAAAACAGTAGGTTATGGTCAAGATAATCCTCGCTCAAGCAATGACACTAAAGAAGGTAGAGCGGATAATAGAAGAGTGGATGCTAAATTTATTTTAAGATAATGAATAAAACTATTTTATTTGATTTAGATGGCACTTTAATTGATTCTACTGATGCTATTTTAAATTCTTTCCAAGGAGCTTTTAAAGCCCTTGGATTAACTTCTAAAAATAATGAAGAAATCAAAAATCTCATAGGTTATCCTTTAGAGCAAATGTTTAGAATGCTTTATCCAGATAAAGTAAATTTAAGTAAAGAATTTGTATTAGCTTATCGTGAAATTTATGCACAAATTTATTTAGAACAAACCACTCTTTTGCCTAAAGCAAAAGAAGCATTAGAACTTGGAAGCGAAATTGCAGATCTTGGTATAGTTACAACAAAAGGAGGTAAATTTACTCCGATTCTGCTTGATTATTTGGGAGTTAAAAAATTCTTTAAAACTTTAATTACTCTTGAAGATGTCACAAATCCAAAG
This sequence comes from Campylobacter sp. CFSAN093227, assembly GCF_012897855.1. Lineage (NCBI taxonomy): Bacteria > Pseudomonadati > Campylobacterota > Epsilonproteobacteria > Campylobacterales > Campylobacteraceae > Campylobacter > Campylobacter sp. CFSAN093227. The sequence continues at coordinate 1,592,824 of NZ_CP040610.1, read as the reverse complement.
CCAAGTTCCGAACCTATAATTTTAGCCTTAAAAAGACTCAATAAAACTCAAGAAAATGCCTATATGATAGGCGATACAATATTAGATATTCAAGCTGCAATTTCTGCTAATATCACTCCTTTGGCCTTAACTTGTGGCTATGGCAATGAAAATGAATTAAAAGCTCATTCTATGGTATTTTTAAATGCATATGAGGCTGTTAATTATATAGCTAGATTAAACTAATTTCAAGTTTTCGTTAAACGCCTTTTAAGAGAATTTATAGTAAATTGATAGCTAAAAAATTATAAAAATTATCAATATATAAGGAAGGTCTCAATGGGTAAAATTATGAAAACTATGGACGGAAATGAGGCTGCTGCATACGCTGCGTATGCTTTTACTGAAGTTGCTGGAATTTATCCTATTACACCTAGTTCTCCTATGGCTGATTATACCGATATGTGGGCAGCTGCAGGAAAAAAAAATCTTTTTGGAGTTCCTGTAAAAATCGTAGAAATGCAAAGTGAAGCAGGAGCTGCAGGTAGTGTGCATGGATCTTTACAAGCTGGGGCTTTGACTACAACTTATACGGCTTCTCAAGGATTACTCCTTAAAATTCCAAATATGTATAAAATAGCAGGTCAATTACTCCCCTGTGTAATCCATGTAGCAGCGCGTTCTTTGGCTGCTCAAGCTTTGTCTATCTTTGGTGATCATCAAGATATTTATGCAGCAAGACAAATTGGTTTTGCTATGCTTTGTTCGCATTCTGTGCAAGAAACCATGGACTTAGCTGGTGTAGCACATTTAGCTGCAATTAAGGGAAGAGTGCCATTTTTACATTTTTTTGATGGTTTTAGAACAAGCCATGAAATTCAAAAAGTTGAAGTAATGGATTATGCGCATTTTGATAGATTATTAGATAGAGAAGCTTTGCTTGAATTTAGAAATAATGCTTTAAATCCAGAAAATCCAAAAACACGTGGAACAGCACAAAATGATGATATTTATTTTCAAACTAGAGAAGTAAGCAATCGTTTTTACGATGCTTTACCTGATGTTGTTAATGAATATATGCAAGAAATTTCAAAAATTACAGGTAGAGAATACAAACCATTTACTTATTATGGTCACAAAGAGCCAGAGTGTGTGATTGTTGCTATGGGTTCTGTAACTCAAGCACTTGAAGAAGTGGTGGACTATCTTAATGCCAAGGGTGAAAAGGTAGGGATTTTAAAAGTTTATCTTTATCGCCCATTTAGTTTAAAATATTTCTTTGATGTTATGCCAAAATCAGTGAAAAAAATCGCGGTTTTAGATAGAACCAAAGAACCAGGAAGTCTCGGAGAACCACTTTATCTTGATGTAAAATCAGCTTTCTATGGAAGAGAAAATGCTCCTGTTATAGTGGGTGGAAGATACGGACTTTCTTCAAAGGATGTTGATCCTGCTCAAATGATAGCAGTATTTGAAAATCTTAAACTTGATAATCCAAAAGATGGCTTTACTGTAGGTATAATTGATGATGTAACTCATACTTCACTGAGTACTGGAGAGAAAATTTCACTTGGAGATGAAAGTACGATCGAATGTTTATTTTACGGACTTGGTGCTGATGGAACTGTGGGTGCAAATAAAAACTCGATTAAAATCATCGGAGATAAAACGGATTTTTACGCTCAAGCTTATTTTGCTTATGATTCTAAAAAATCAGGGGGTTATACAAGAAGCCATTTAAGATTTTCTAAAAAACCTATCCGTTCAACTTATCTTGTTTCAACTCCGCATTTTATCGCTTGTTCGGTAGCGGCTTATTTGGAAATTTATGATGTTTTAGCAGGAATTCGCAAAGGAGGAACTTTCCTTTTAAATAGTATTTGGAATGCTGAAGAAACCATAAGACAACTTCCAGATGCAGTAAAGAAAACTTTAGCTGAAAAAGAAGTAAATTTTTATATCATCAATGCAACCAAACTAGCTCGTGATATAGGTTTGGGAAATCGTACAAATACCATTATGCAATCAGCCTTTTTCAAACTTGCAAAAATCATTCCTTATGAAGACGCACAAAAATACATGAAAGAGCTTGCGTATAAATCTTATAGTAAAAAAGGCGATGCTATTGTAGAAATGAATTACAAGGCTATTGATGTGGGTGCTGATGGACTTGTAAAAGTTGAAGTGGATCCAAATTGGAAAAATTTAGAGCTTAAAGAAAAAGAACAAACCAATGCCTATAAAGGTACTGAATTTGTTGAAAAAATCGTAAAACCTATGAATGCGGCTAAGGGTGATGATTTACCTGTTTCAGCCTTTTTAGGTTATGAAGATGGAAGTTTTGAACACGGCACAACCGAATACGAAAAACGCGGTGTTGGGGTTATGGTACCAAGATGGATAGAGGCAAATTGTATCCAATGTAATCAATGTGCTTCAGTTTGTCCGCATGCTGTTATCAGGCCATTTTTGATCAATGATGAAGAAATGGCAAATGCACCTCGCGGTGTAAAAGATCATGCTTTAGAAGCTAAAGGAACCAAAGGAGAAAAATTAAGCTTTAAAATTCAAGTTTCTCCACTTGATTGTACAGGCTGTGAGCTTTGTGTTCATGAGTGTCCTACTAAAGAAAAATCTTTGGTTATGGTACCACTTCAAGAAGAGATGGATTTTGGTGAGCAAGAAAATGCGGATTATTTATTTAAAGAAATCACATACAAAGATGATATTTTAAATAAAGAAACTACAAAAGGAGCACAATTTGCCCAACCTTTATTTGAATTCCATGGAGCTTGTCCTGGATGTGGAGAAACTCCTTATATTACTTTAATTACAAGATTGTTCGGTGAAAGAATGATTGTGGCTAATGCGACAGGTTGTAGTTCTATTTATGGGGGTTCAGCTCCATCAACTCCTTATAGAAAAAGTGTGAAAAATGGACACGGTCCTGCTTGGGGAAATTCACTTTTTGAAGACAATGCTGAGTTTGGTTTGGGTATGAAAATTGCAACTGAAAATACAAGACACCGCATTGAACATATCATGAATGAAAGTATGCAAGAAGTTCCAAATGCTTTATCAGCTCTTTTTAAAGATTGGATTGCAAATAAAGACAATGGTGCTATGTCTGTGGAAATTAAAGATAAAATGATCCCTATTTTAGAGCAAAATAAAAATATTAAAGCCGTACAAGATATATTAGAGCTTAAACAGTATTTAAGTAAAAAATCTCACTGGATTTTTGGTGGTGATGGTTGGGCTTATGATATAGGCTATGGCGGACTTGATCATGTTTTAGCAAGTGGAGAAAATGTAAATATTTTAGTGCTTGATACAGAAGTTTATTCTAATACAGGCGGTCAAAGTTCAAAATCTTCTAGAACAGGAGCTGTAGCACAGTTTGCAGCAGCAGGCAAACCTATACAGAAAAAAGATCTAGGTCAAATTGCTATGACTTATGGTTATATTTTTGTAGCGCAAGTAAACTCAACGGCAAATTATACTCATCTTATCAAAGCTATCACTGCAGCTGAGGCCTATGATGGACCATCTTTGGTGATTTGTTATTCTCCTTGTATAGCTCATGGTATTAAAGGTGGGCTGGGTTACTCAGGAGAGCAAGGTGAGCTTGCTACAAAATGTGGTTATTGGCCACTTTATACCTTTGATCCTCGTTTAGAAGAGCAAGGAAAAAATCCTTTAACTCTAACAGGAAAAGAACCTGATTGGGATTTATATGAGCAATTTTTGATGAATGAAGTGCGTTATAATTCACTTAAAAAAGCAAATCCTGAACACGCTGCTGAGCTTTTTGAACGCAATAAAAAAGACGCTCAACGTCGCTATAGACAGCTTAAGCGTATCGCTATGGCTGATTATAGCAATGAGGTCGAAAGCTGATAAAATATATTTTTAGTGCTACATTGTGTTTTAGCACTTTGTTTGCACAAGATAATTTTGAAGAGTATTTTAAACTTATAGATAAAGAAAATCGTATAAATTTTAATACTCTTCAAAACCCATTTGTGAATCCTACTTTTGAAAAATTAAGACATATTAAAATTACTGCAATTATGCTTGATAAAGTAAAAATTTATGATCGATGGTATAAAAAAGGTGATATGATTGATGATGCTATAATATATGAAATAAATACTAAAGAGATTAAATTCCAATATGATAATTTAGAAATTGCAATCCAAATAAATAAAAATGATAAGATTAATATTAATTAACATTCTTTTTTGCCATTATCTTTATGCTTTAGATTGCCAAAAGCGTCTTTTTGATATCAGTATTAATGAAAAATTAAGCATACAAGAAAGTCTTGATGAGCTTGCAAAATATTGTTCTTTTAGTATTATTGTTAAAGATAAAATTGCCAAAGAAAAATTAGAAATATTGCAAAACTCTGTCAATATTCATCAAATGAGTTTAGACGAAATTTTTAATTTTTTTATCAAAGAGCATGATCTTAGCTATGATTTTGATGGTAAAATTTTAAGAATTTCAGGCATTAATACGAAGATTTTTAAGATAAGTTATATCACTTCTATCAGAGAAGGACAAAGCATAACTAAAGCGTCTGTAGACGCTAAACCAAGGCAAAGTGAATATAGCGGTAGTTTTGATGACGCAGAAGACAATATGATTAAAAGTATGGAAAAATTTGATTTTTGGCAAAATATAGAAAAAGAGATTATTGTATTATTAAAAAATTCTCATGAAGATTATGAGGCTAAAACTCCCATTATAAATCCCAATGCAGGTCTTATTATAGTAACTGGAACAAATTCTCAGTTAAAAAGTGTGAAAAATTATTTGCAAAAACTAGAAAATCGTCTTAAAAAACAAGTTATTATCGATGTTAGCATACTTGCTGTGAGTTTAAATGAAAACCATTCTAGTGGGATTAATTGGCAAAATTTTAATATAGGTTTAAATTCGCAAGTAAATAATGAAAATTCTTTTATTCAGTTTCAAAATGGGCAAGGTTTTGTTAAGAATTTGGGTTTAAGGGCGAATTTAAATTTTGATTCTATTATTAACTTTCTTTCTCAAAATGGAAAAACTAGCGTGCTTTCTAATCCAAAGCTTATGGCTTTAAATAACCAACAAGCCATTATTTCTGTAGGTGATACTATAAATTATCAAGTTAAAGAAAGTTCTAAAGGCACTGAAAATGGGACTACTGTTAGTGAAAGTTATAACAATTATTCTATTTTTGTAGGCATTTTACTCAATATCTTGCCTGAAATTTCTGATGATGGAAAAATAATGCTCAGGATTAATCCAAGCTTAAGTGATTTTAAGTATCCAGAAGATAATAAACGACAAAAAGAACCAAGAACTATTGCTCCTGATACCATACAAAAAAAGCTTTCTAGTGTTGTGCAAGTAGAGAATAATCAAACTTTAATTTTAGGTGGATTGATTTCTCACGATAAATCTAATGAGAAAAATTCTATCAATTTTCTATCAAAAATTCCAATCCTAGGTTCTTTGTTTAAAGGAGAAGTTTTAAATTCTAAAGCAACTGAAATTGTTTTTATTATCACTCCAAGTATAGTAGATAGTGTAAATGCTCCAAGTCTTAAAGATCTAGGATTTAAGCATTATGAGTAAAATTATTCCATTTAGAGAAGAAATTTTTCATCAAATCAATCAAATTTTAGAAAGCCAAAAAGCTTTTATTTTTTTATGGGGAAAAAGTGGTAGTGGTAAAAGTGTATTGTTGCAAAGATTGGCAAAAAAATATAATGTTGATTTTATTAATGAAAATTTTAAAGATCAGAGTTTCTTAAAAGAAAAAATTGAGTTTTTGATTTCACAAGGTCAGAGTTTAATCATTCTTGATGAAGTGGGAATGTATGATTACGCAATGCTAGAAAGCATCAGGATTTATAGTGATTCTATAAGTTTTGTTTTAAGTTCTCATAAAAAGTTAAATATACTTAAAAAAGAGCATTTTAAAAGTCGTTTAAGTGCTTGTTTTAAATTGAAAAATATTAGTCTTTTAGAACTTGATGATTATATTAAATTGAAATTCGGAATGAATTTTTCAAATAAATGTCTTAAGTTTTTACAAAAAATTTCTCAAGGAAATTTAAGATATATTGATAAAACTTTAAAAAGTTTTTATGAGATAAATAGTTTTTTTGATAAAAACAAAAGTCAAGAGTATATTTTAAAGCTTAGTGCTTTAGAGAATGGCTTATTAAGGTAAGATATGCAAGAAAGAATTAAAGAGCTTGAGCTTAGGTATAAATACTTTTTACTTAAAAAATATTTAAAATATTTATTATTAATTATTCTAATATCAGTAATAGCATTTTGTTTTTTTGTGCTAATGCAAAAATATAATAAGCAAAAAAATATTTATTTGCAAGCTATTGAACATAAAAAGCATTTGGAGCAAAAGATTCTTCAAGCGCAAATTTTACAAGAAAAAAATAAGATTTCTAGGGAAAAGTTATATAAAGAACTAGAAGAAGTTAAAGCGGTGCAGGAAAATACACATATTAGCAAGATAGAAATTGATTCTAAAATTTTAAATATTTCTGATTTAAAAAAATCTTTTTATCAAAATCCAAGCTATGAAAAGGCTTTAAATTTAGCTAAGAAGTATTTTGATATTAAAGCTTATCAAAAGACAATATTTTGGGCTTTAAAAGCCAATGAACTTGACAAGCAAAAACAAGATTCTTGGCTGATTTTTGCTCAGGCTAAAAGAGCTTTAGGTGAAGAAAAAGAAGCTCAAAGTGCTTTAGATGCTTATATAAATTATTATGGTTTAATGGAATTAGATGGAAAGTAGAATGGATAAAATTTTTCAAGCTTATATTGATAATGAAATAAGTCTTGATGAAATTTGCACTAAATTTAATATCACTTCTTGGGATTTTTTTAAAAAATTAGCAAATTTTTGTAATTTAAATTTTGTTGATTTAGATGAAGATAATGATTTTATTTATGAAGGTATACCTTTTTCTTTACTTTTAAAATTTAAATTTCTACTTATTAAAAACAATGACGGCTTTATGATTATTAGATCCAAACCTTGTTCTTTAGAGCTTTTAGAGCAAGTTAAGACTTTTATGATTTGTGAGAAAATCGACACTGCAATTGCCGATGAATTAAAGATAGCTAAAATTTTAAATCAAATTCGCATTCAAGAGGAGATTAAAAGATTAAGCATTAAGCTTAGACTTGAATGGCAAGAAAATCAAAAAAGAGATGATCAAAGTTGCATCAGTCAAATTTTTGATTTTTTATTACATGAAATTTTATCTTTTCATGCGAGTGATATTCATATAGAAGCAAGGAATGATGACGCTTTGATTAGGTTTAGGGTTGATGGAATTTTGCGTGAATTTGCTATTTTTGAGAAGGATATTTATGAAGCTTTGGTTTTTCATGTCAAATTTCTAGCTTGTTTGAATTTAGCTGAATCAAGAAAAACGCAAGATGGAAGTTTTGAATTAGATTTTGAAAATGAAAGATATGATTTTCGTGTTTCATGTTTGCCTTTGATTTATGGTGAAAGTGTTGTTATAAGAATTTTAAAACATGATAAAGAAATTTTGGATTTGTATAAACTAAATCTTGGAAATAAAAATTTAGAAATTTTAAAAAAGATTTTACATCGTCCCAATGGAATGATTTTATTAACCGGTCCTACAGGTAGCGGTAAAAGCACAACTTTACACGCGTGTTTAAATGAGTTGAAAAGTATTGAAAAAAAGATTATCTCCGCAGAAGATCCTATAGAATATAAAATTCCTTTGGTGCAGCAAATTTTGCTCAATTCAAAAGTTGGAGTCGAGTTTAATAGTGTTTTAAGAGCAATTTTAAGGCAAGATCCTGATATTATCATGATAGGAGAAATCCGGGATGAAGAAAGTTTAGATATTGCACTTAAAGCTTCTTTAACAGGTCATTTGCTTTTAAGCACCTTGCATACTAATGATGCTCTTAGCACCATTGATAGGCTTTTGGATATGCAAGCAAAAAGTTACTTGATAACATCGGCTTTAAGTCTTGTTATAGCGCAGCGTTTGGTTAGAAAACTTTGTCCTTGGTGCAAACAAAAAAGCAAAAAACATTATATTGAATTTGAAGGTGAATTTTTTGAACCAAAAGGATGTGAGCGTTGCCATCATAGTGGATTTTTTGGCAGAGAATTAATCGCTGAATGCTTAGAGATCAATGAAGATTTGGCTTGTGCAATTAGGGAAAATCAAAATAAAACGATTTTAATGGAGCTTGCAAAAAAACATGGCTTTCAAACTATGTTTGAACAAGGTTTAAAAAAAGCCAAAGAAGGTCTTACAAGTATAGATGAGCTTTTAAGGGTTGTAAGATGAAATTTTATGAAGTAGAATTTCTTAAAAACAATCAAAATTATACAAAAACTATAAAAGCTGAAAATTTAAATATAGCACAAGCAAAAGCCTTATCAAAGAATTGGAAAATCATTGATATAAAAGAAATTCAAAAATCTAATTTTCAGAGATTAAAGGATGAAAATTTCATACTCTTTTTTAAAGAGCTGGCTTTATTGTGTGAAGTTGGATTAAGTGTTCAAGAAGCGATTAAAGAATTATATCTTATGCATTCTTGCAAGATTATGAAAAAAATATTAGACAATTTAATTTTAGCCCAAAATCTAAATCAAGCTTTTGAAAATGCTAATTTTGGATTAAATCGTGCGGAGCTAGCTTTGATAAAAACGGCTGAAAAGACAGGAAAAATCAGTGAAGTGTTTAGTCAAATTTCTAAACTTCGAGAAAAAAGCTTAGAGAGTCAAAAACAATTAAAAAAGGCTTTTAGATATCCTACTTTGGTTTTTTTAAGTATTATCGGAGCATTTTTGTTTTTAATGCTTTTTGTAGTGCCTAATTTTAAAGATTTATTTGAAAATTTAGGCGCGAGTTTGCCTTTTATCACGCATGTAATGTTAGAAATTTATAATTTTTTAGATGACTATGGAATTTTTTGCATATTTTTGTTTGTTATTTTTATTGTTATGCTTATTTTAGCTTATAAAAATTTTCATTCTTTTGCTTTTTCTTGCGATTTTTTATTTTTAAAAGTACCTTTGATTTCTCGTTTGATTATTTATAATCAAAATTATTATTTTTTTATGGTTTTTTCTTTGCTTTTAAAAAATGGAATTTCAATATCTAAAGCTTTTGATTTAGCTATTATAGGGCTTGAAAATAAATTTTTAATTTTTCAGTATAAAAAACTTTTTAGTTTTATAGATTCTGGTCTTGAGTTAAGTCAGGCTTTTAAAAAGATTGATATTTTTGATTCTTTGGTGTTTTCTATGCTTAGTGTTGCGATGAAAAGTGGAAGACTTGAAGTATTAAGTGAAGAAATTGCCAAATATTATCAACAAAAAAGCGAAAATTTGATGGATAGATTTTTGATTTTTTTAGAGCCTATGATGACTTTATTTGTAGCGCTTTTAGTTTTGTTTTTGGCTTTAGGTATATTTTTACCTATGTGGGAGCTTAGCTCAGGGGTCAATTTTGACTAAAATAATCCCAAGCTACTTTAATAATAGTAGCTCCTACAACGATTAAAAATAAAGTTTTTATAAACTTTCCATTAGTTTTTAATACAAGTTTTGAGCCTAAATAAGCTCCTAAAACTTGTCCTACACCCATAAGCAAACCTACAGCCCATAAAAGTTCGTATTGCCATAAAAATATAGCAAGAGCAATGATGTTGCTTGTGAAATTTAAAATTTTAGTATTAATGCTCGCTTTTCTCATATTAAAACCTAGTAGCATCACACAAGCAAAAATCCAAAATGAACCCGTTCCAGGCCCTAAAAATCCATCATAAAATCCTAAAGTTAAGCCACAAATTAAATGAAAAATTTTGATATTTTTTATTTTAGGTTCGCTTTTGTGTTTGCCTAAGTTGGGACGTAAGGCTGTATATAAGAAGGTAAGAGTTAAAAAGATTAAGATAATAAGCTTTAATTGCTCATCTTTTACAAAAAGAACACTATAACTTCCTATAGCTGCTCCTAAGGCTGTGAAAAAAACACCCCAAGCAAGATGAGGTAGAGTGGTGGATTTAAAATAAGTTAAAGTAGCCGTAAAAGAACCAAAGACGCTTTGGAGTTTGTTTGTTGCTAAGGATAAATGCGCAGGAATTCCACAGGCTATGAGTGCTGGTAGAGTAATAAGCCCTCCTCCACCTACAATAGAATCTATAAAACCAGCAAAAAGAGCTACAAAAAAAAGTATGAAATAATAAATCGTATTTAAGTGTTCAAAACCCATTCTTCACTCCTTAAATTTGTCAATTTCCTTACTTTGCCCTAAACGATAGAGTGCAAAGTCATATTTTATGGGATCATTTGCATCTAATTTTTTTAAATTTTGTGTGAGTTCTAAAACACTTTTATAATCATATATTTTACGCTTTAGAAGTCCTAAAGTCAAGGAAATTTTATGTGCATGTGTATCAAGTGGAATTAAAAGATCTTTGGTGTGAATTTTGGTAAAAAGTCCAAGATCAAGTTCATCTTTTCTAACCATCCATCTTAGATACATATTATAGCGTTTAAGAGGTGAAGTAGGGGTGTTTTGCCAAATTTTTCCAAAGAAAAAATTATATCCATAACTTGAATATGAATTTAAGGTTTTGATTTTTTGCATAAAAGCTAAGATGGCATCTGTGGTATTTTCTCTTTCTTGATAGGCTTGATAAAAAAGTTCGTAGAGTGAAATTTCATTTTTCAGCCTTGAAAGAGTGATAAAAATTTCTTGTATATCTTTTTCATTTTGGAAGCGGTATTTTAAATTTTTAAGTTCTTTTTTTATTTGTTTTTCTTGAAGGTTTAATAAAGAAAAATCAAGTTTCTTTAGAAAATTTACTATATTTTTAGCATTTCCATAGGCAAATAAAGCACAAATTAAGGCAATAAATTCATCATTGTGAATTTTAGCAATTTGCAAAGGATCTGGAGTTTCAAAAAGGGAATGATTGGTATTTTTTTGATTGGCTAAAAAATCGAGCTTAGCTTTAAGATGGATAAAATTTTTCATTTGATATTACTAGAGCTTAAGATTTAAGCCCTAGTAAGGTATCAAGCATTTGATCTACGGTTGAGACGATTTTTGCTGCTGCACCGTAACTTGATTGATATTGTATAAGGGCGGCTAATTCTTCATTTGTATTTACGCCACTTTTAGATTGGTACTCGCTATAAACAGAATTATAAAGAGTTTCATTGCTTGAATTGACGACATTGTTATTTTCACCATCTGAGGCTATTTTACCTGTAAGTTTGCGGTAATATTCTTCCATGGTAAGATTATCGATAGTGCCATCTTCATTATAAAAATTAACTTTTTCATATTGAAGTTGGATGATTTTATTTGCCATGTCATTGCCACTATCAACCCCACTTAAACTTGCTCTTACTGTGCTTGGATCATTTAAGATGGAATCTTTTACTTTCATATTACTTGCATCAGTTCCGCTGAAAAAACCACCTATACTAAACGCACCTGCGAAATTTGTGCCCTTATCTTCAATGGCTACCTTAAAACCTGATTTTGCATTGATTTGAAATAAACCATCTCCAGTTTTTGCATCGTAGCTAAAACTTGCATTGATATGATCATCAACATCATCGTTTGAATTTTTATTGTTATTATCATCTGTATTAGCATTGATTTGACGCATGATATCATTCATGGTTGTATTTACATCTATGGTGATGGTTTTGGTGAGTTTTTTATCGCCTTTATCATCATAAATGACTATATCAAAACTTCCTGGTTGTATGGTTCTATCGTAATTAACTAAAGGAATATCTCCCTTAAGCCCAGATAGATAATCAGAAGTAACAGAACTTTTCGCAGAACTTGCATAAAGATTGTTAGTTTCATTGATCATGGTCTTAGCAAAAGTATCTAAAGAATCCATATAACCTTGGATAATTCCATCTTCATATTTTCCTTCGCTTTTGCTATAGTTTCTACCGCGTAAGTCAAGTTGAGCACCAAGCTGTCCACCGCTAATTTTTGCAGTAAGATCGCGAACTTTTTCATCAGGAGTTTCATAATAAATGCTATAAGATTTATTTTTATCATCATAATCAAGCTTTAAAGGATGAAAATTTATTCCATCTACTATACTAAAACCTTCTATACTTAGATTGTATTGATGTCCTGGATCAGTGATGGTTGTATCAAGGCGATTGTCTTGATTGATTTCATTTTTGCTTGCAACTGCACTAACTAGCTTTGAAAGAGTAAGCTCAAGTTCATCTCTTCTATCCCTAAGTTCATTTGCGTGTTCTGTTGGTAAGGCTTCTTGTCCATAAATTTGTTTATTTATAGTAGCAATTTCTTCGCCAATTCTATTAATCTCATCAACTGTATTTTTAATATCATCATTTACTTTTTTTTGGATTTTATCTAAGGTTGCAAAAGTGTTATTAACGCTTTCTGTTAAGGTCTGAGAAGCTTTTACAAGGGCTATTTTTGTGGCATTTTCGTTGGGGTTAGATGCAAAATCATTCCAAGCTTTGTTATAATTTTCTAAATCTTGCAAAATTCCAGTATTTTGTAAGTCGGGAAAACGCTGCGCAATTTCTTGTAAAGTGGAAGCCATATATTTAGTATATTCTAGTTGAGTAGATGCACCTTTTAATTTATAGTAAGAATACTCATCATGCAAACGCACTATACTTTCTACAGCAGTTCCTGTGCCTACTTGAACTCCACCTGTTGTAATATATCCATTTGTAGTTTGCACCACTCTTTGGCGTGTATAAAAAGTTGCATTAGCATTTGAGATATTATTTCCAGTTGTTGCGATTTGAACTTCGCTTGCCTTTAAGCCTGTAACACCTGTGTATAATGTTCCAAAAATACCCATTATAAATCCTTATACATTGATCTTGAAAATTGACTCTGGATTTGTCTTTTTATCTCCATAAGCATTATTTGTTCCATCATTGATATCAAACATTTTATTTACTAAGCCATCAAGAAAATCTTTGACAATAAGAACAAATTTAGCATACTCTTTGTTTTTACTATGAAGGTTTTGAAGATTTTTTTTAAGTAGATCTAGTTTTTGTTTATCTTCATCATCTAAGAGTTCACTAAGCCCTTTTGTAGAGCTATTATTTAGCTCAACCAAGGCAACATCAAGTTGTTTTTTAGCTGTAATAAATTCCGCGATAAGTTTGTTTTTTTCTTCTACACTTGGCGTTACACTCTCATGTTTAGCCACTTTGATATTTTCTATATCTTCTTCGGTTAAAGCAATAAGTTTTGCTAAGATAGCATTTACTTCATCAAGTCTTTGTTTAAGCATATTTTCTCCTTTTCTCTCTCAAAAAAAAGGAGAATGAAAGTTTTAGATTAAAGAGTCAGCAATCGCAGCAGCCGTAGCTTTTGTATCGATTTTATAAGTACCGTTTTTAATCTGCTCTGCGATTTTACTCGCTTTATCATTTTCCGTTTTTTGAGTATCGTTTGTTTTAGTTTCTTTATCTATTCTATTTGTATTTAATGTGGTATTTGCCACATAACTTTGTTGTATAGGATTGATCATTTCTGCCTCCTTGATCTTAGTTATAATCCTCTACAAACCATATCGACCCAAATTTAAAAAACTTAACCCCTTTCTTTTAAAAAATCGTATAATAATTTTGAAAAACCCATACCTCCACTTAAAGCTTTACTCATGGTATCATTATACATGGAAGAGTATATTTCATCGCTGGCATCTTTTCCAAAGAGTGAATTTTGACTTTTTAAAGATACATCTAAAACTTGCTTTAAAAAAAATGCCTCAAAAGCATCCGTTTGTTCTTTTAAGGCTTCATCTTCTTTGCTCTTTGTAACTATATCATTGTCATTTATTTTGATGCTTGATTCTAAACTTCTTGCTTTGGCTGCACGATCAAGTAAAGCGCTATTCATACTATAAGTATTTAAAAAATTATCCACTTTCATTAGATGATCTCCAAATCCGCGTTAATTGCACCTGCGCGCTTTAAATTTTCCATAATAGCGATAATGTCATTTGGGGTTGCTCCAAGTTTGTTAAGCATTCTAGCTATATTTGCAACTGTGCTTTTTGCATTGTTGATTCTTAAGGTATTTGAACTTGGATCTACAAAACCACCATCTTTCATATCGATTTCATTTTGATTAGCTACTGCGTTATTGTTTGGATCTATTTTTATAGTGATATCTTTATGAGTGATTAAAACAGGTTCTACCTCTACATCAACTCCAGCAATCACTGTTCCTGTTCTTTCATCGATGATAACTTTGCTTTGTGGTTTATAAGCTATATCTTGTTCTAAAACTCTTGCCATAAAATCAACATTTGAAAGATCTTCAGGTTTTTTGAGTTTTACTGTGCGAGAGTCGATGGCTTTAGCCACTTCTTCGCCAAAAACGGTATTTAAAACTCTTTCTATATCATTTGCGGTTTTAAAATCTGCTACTTTTAAGCTTAAGGTTAGATCATTGTTTTGGCTAAAATTTTGTGGAATTTCTCTTTCTACATTAGCTCCGCCCATTACGGTTGCAGCAGTTGAGTGAGAACCTGCTCCTCCTGGTCTAGGTGTTAAACCTCCTGTTGAGATAGAGCCTTGTGCTATAGCATAAATTTCACCATCAATCCCACGAAGTGCAGTCAGTAAAAGTGTTCCGCCTTGTAAAGATTTTGCATCACCCATAGATGAAACGGTAATATCAAGTTTATCTCCGCTTTTTGCAAAGGCTGGAAGTTTGGCTGTAACCATAACAGCTGCGGTATTTTTTGATTTGATATCATTAGGATCTACTTTGATATTCATACCTTGCAAAAGGTTTGAGATGGATTGTAGTGTAAATTTAGAGCTTGTTCCATCGCCACTTCCATTAAGCCCTACAACAAGTCCATAACCTATAAGTTGGTTATCTCTTACACCTACAGTGTTTGCTACATCCTTGATTTGCACTGCAAAAATGCTTGTCATAAAGAGTAAAAATATCGTTAAAACTCTCATGGATTCTTCCTTTAATCTATTGTTGATGATAGATCAAGCAAGAAGTGTTCCAAGTAAGTTAAGAAGCGTAAAAGCTTAAGCTAGTTGATCCAAATTTCTTTTCTTTGACTTTTTGAAAATTTTGGATTTTTTCGGGAGTTTTTATGGTTGAGTGGTGTTCAAAAATGATTAAATTTAAAGTCTTTAAATCTAAATTTTCTAAAAAATGATAAATTTTTTCATAAATATCGCTAAAACCTTCTCTGGTATCAAAAGGTGGGTCAAGATATAAGATGATTTCATTTTTTGAATTTTCTATGAGTTTAGGTAAAATTTCAAAAGTATTTGCATGGATCACTTCTAAATTTGGATCTATATTTTTAGCATTTTCTAAAGCAATTTTATAAGCTTTTGCATCAAGTTCTATAGCATAAGCTTTTAAAGCATGATTACTTAGTGCTTCAGCCGCCATTAAAGCACTTCCTCCAAAGGCTTCAATGAAAATTTTACTTCTTAAATCTTCTCTTATTACATTAAAAACACAACTTTTGACTATGCTTTTAGTACTTCTTGTTGTTGTAAGACTAGGTAAAAGTAGTTTTTTCCCTTTGTATTTACCACTTTCTATATTTGTATAAAGCTTTGTTTCTTTAGTTTTTTTTGTTTTTTCTTTAGGAGGTTTAATTTCTTGTTTTTGAAGAAATTTTTTTCTTTTTTCATTGTGATTAAAAAAGTCTTTAACGCTTATAAATTCATCATTCATCATTAAGTGCTTTTACGAGTTTGTTTTTAAGATCTTTTATGGCAAGATCGATTTTATTTTCATAATCTTTTTTAAATTCCAAAGCAATAGCGTCAATTTTTTCTTCAAGCAGTCTTTTTTGTTCAAGTGCAAGTTGCAAAGCTGCTGCTTTTAAGGCATTATCAAATTCATTTAAAGACTCAAACAAGGCTTCTTTGCTAAATGGTATGCTTAAAAATGGAGAGTTTTTAGAGATGATAAATAAGGGTTTTGCGGTATGAATTTTTTCATCGCTAATGATGAAATCACAATTTTTTTTCATTACCAAATGATCTTTTAAAAAAAGTTCTAAAGTTTTTTCTATGATGAGATCTTTGCATTCTAAAGAGATTTTCATATCAAACTAACCTTTAAAGTGTGATTTTTTAATGATGGAGCTTGTATGCCTTCGATAAGGGCTAAAAACTCAAAACGGCTCAAAATATAAAAGTCTTCAAATTCCCTTCCACTTGTTTGCATAAGTTTTTTAGCACAAGTATCAAAAAGATAAAAATCTTTTTCTTCTTTTACTACCATAAAATCAGCCCCGCTATCATAAGCGTCCAAAACAATATCTGCGGCTATTTTATAGCTTAGCGTAGGATTTAGATTAAGCAAGCTAAAGCCATTATTTTTTATACTGTTTTCATAGGAAATAAATTTAGCCTTAAGTTTCGATTTTAAAGTATCGCAAGCATTAAAACCATAAAAAGCTATATTGAAATCTTTAAAATTATGTTTAATTTCTTTAAGTTCTTTGATCTCATTATCAAAAGCATTGGTTTTAGGTAAATCAAAGTGTAAAATATTTTTATCAAAAAGCCCTAAATTTAAAATTTCATTTTGTAGGTTTTTGATCGTTGTTTCTAAAATTTCATTTTTGCTTTCAAGATGATAAAAAATACCCTTTTCTTTATCTGCTAGAGTTTTTAAAATTTCTATCTTTTTTTCAGGATATTTTTCTATCATTTTTGAAGCCAAATAAAACACTCCATCGCCCATATATTCAGGAAGATAGTCTAAAATTTCACTTGCATAATATAAATAATCATATTTTGCATAAAGTTTTTTATCCTCTTCATCACCAAATTTTTCAAGATATTTGTATTTGTCTAAAAAATCATTTTTATCGATGATAAGATCTTTAATGGCTCTTTTTGTGCTTAAAGGCTCGATACAAAGACTAAAATCAAATTCTTTTGCTATTTTTTCTAAAGGTGTAAAAAGTGGTATGATTTGCTTATTTACAACTATGTAAGTATCTTCATCTTTATCAAAATCAAAATAAATATCATCATCTTGAACTTGCAAAAGCAAATCATAAAAACTTGCAAAATTTTCATAATTATCATAAATATAAGGTTTATAATAAGCCTCATAATCCTTGGTTTTATCAAATCTAAAAATTCTTAATTCTAATTTTTTCATGGTTTTTCCTTAAATATTTTTATATTATATAAAATTATTCTAAAATTCACTAGAATTTAAAAGGAAATTTTATAAAATCACGCATTATGAACAAAGAAGATTTTATTATCAAAGCTTTTTTAAATGAAAAAAATGGCGATGATGGAGCTGTTATTGATGATTGGTGTTTTAGTAAGGATTTGTTTTTTGAAAATGTGCATTTTAAAAGAGCGTGGCTTAGTTTAGAGCAAATCGCTACAAAAGCAATGCTTGTCAATATCTCAGATGCTATTTCAATGAATGCTGTGCCAAAATACGCACTTTTAGGACTTGCTTTACCAAAAAATTTAAGCGAAAATGAGATCAAAGCCTTACAAAAAGGTTTTTTAAAAACAGCTAGGAAATTTAATATAAAAATCATAGGCGGCGATACTATAAGCAATGATAAAATAGACATTAGTCTTACTATCATTTCAAAGATTAACGATAAAGCTGTTTTTAGAAAAGGTTTAAAAAAAGGACATTTACTTGCTTATACAGGAAAATTAGGGCGAAGTTTAAAAGGGCTTGAAATTTTACAAAATGGGGGCACTTTAAAACCAAACCATGTATTTATAAAGCCAAAATTAAGAGCTAGTTTTTTTTATGAAGTCGCACCTTTAATTTCTTGTGCTATGGATATTTCAGATGGTTTAAGCAAAGATTTATCAAGACTTTTAGCCTTAAATAAATGCGGTATTTCTTGGTTTAAAAAACTTGATGATTATACGCTTTATAGCGGAGAAGAATATGAAATTTTGTTTGCTTTTGATGAAAAAGAACGGCAAAATATAGAAACAATAGCCAAAAAACACGGCGTGAAATTAAATATCTTTGGAAAAGCAGTGAAAGGAAAATATGAATTTAGCGGAAGAGAACACCATTTTTAAGCCTTTGTATAGCTTAAAACATAGTCCTATTAATGCGTATTTTAGTAAAAATAGCGATGATTTTGTAGTGCGTGAAAAGCCTTTGTATGAATTTAGCGGCAAGGGTGAACATCTTATTTTGCATATCAATAAAAAAGATTTAACCACAAATGAAGCTTTAAAAATTTTAAGTGAAGCAAGCGGGGTTAAAATAAGAGATTTTGGTTATGCAGGGCTTAAAGACAAGCAAGGATCAACCTTTCAATACCTTTCTATGCCTAAAAAATTTGAGAGTTTTTTGTCAAATTTTTCTCATTCTAAACTTAAAATTTTAGAAATTTTTACCCATGAAAACAAGCTAAGAATAGGGCATTTAAAAGGAAATTCTTTTTTCATACGCTTAAAAAAAGTTTTGCCAAGCGATGCTTTAAAGCTAGAACAAGCTTTGATGAATTTGGATAAACAAGGTTTTGCGAATTATTTTGGTTATCAGCGTTTTGGAAAATTTGGGGATAATTATAAAGAAGGGCTTGAAATTTTGCGTGGCAAAAAAATGAAAAATGTAAAAATGAAAGAGTTTTTAATTTCAGCTTTTCAAAGTGAGCTTTTTAATCGCTATTTGAGTAAAAGAGTGGAGTTATCACATTTTGCAAATGATTTTAGCGAAAAAGAATTGATCCAAATTTATAAAATTTCTAAAGAAGAAGCTAAGGAACTTAAAAAACAAGAACAATTTTTTAAGCTTTTAAAAGGTGAGGTTTTAGGGCATTATCCTTTTGGAAAGTGTTTTTTATGCGAGGATTTAAGTGCTGAGCTTGGGCGTTTTAAGGCAAGAGATATAAGCGCCATGGGGCTTTTAATCGGTGCTAAGGCTTATGAAACAGGAGAAGGTTTGGCCTTAAATTTAGAAAATGAAATTTTTAAAGATACTTTGGAGTTTAAGGCTAAAATGCAAGGTTCAAGACGCTTTATGTGGGGATATTTAGAAGAGTTAAAATGGCGTTATGATGAAGAAAAAGCTCATTTTTGTATAGAGTTTTTCTTGCAAAAAGGCTCTTATGCTACTGTGGTTTTAGAAGAAATTTTGCATAAAAATTTGTTTGAGTGAAATAATTATGAGTTAAATTTTTACGTGATTTTTACTTTAGAATTTATTGCAAAAATGATATTTAAATTTTAAATTTAGGTATAGTTATATTAATTTAATTTTAAAACTAGGAGCAAAAATAATGAAAAAGATTTTAACAAGTGCTTTGGCTTTAGGAGCTATGACTTTGATTGTAGATTGTGGCGATGGCGATTTAGTCGAGTTAAAAAACAATGGCAACGATCAAGCTATGTTTGATTTAGGTAATCAAGAGATTATGAAAAAATATCCAAAATTATAAACTTTATGATTATACTTCAGTCAGAACAATTAGTGATATTAACAATCCAGAAGGCAAAATTAAAGAAATGAAGCGTGATTTAGAAATAGATAAAACTCCATACTCAAACTATGTTTTCTTATTAAATCCAAACGATAAAAAGACTATAAAGTTGTGAGTGTTTATTGCGATAAAGATTTTAAGAAAAGAGTTTATTATTCTGTGAATGATGCTCTTAGGTTTTATGCAAGATAATAAAACAAGCGGGAAAATCCCGCTATCTTTCTAATTTTTTTATACCGACATTTTGCAGAAATTACTTATTTTTAAGCCTGTTACTCCGCTTTTAAGGCAATTAAAACGCCTTCTATCATTTTCTTAATATCCCCATCAAGGATATTATCCACTTGAGAAAAAGCTTCTCCACTGCGATTGTCTTTGACTTGCTGATAAGGGAAAAGCACATAAGATCGGATTTGATGCCCCCAGCCTATCTCGCTTTTTTCTCCAGCATTAGCACTATCTTGTTGTTTCATGAGTTCAAGTTCATAAAGGCGAGATTTTAGCATTTTAAAAGCGGTGGCTTTGTTTTTGTGCTGACTTCTGTCATTTTGGCATTGTACGACTATGCCGGTTGGAAAATGCGTGATTCTCACAGCCGATTCTGTTTTATTGACATGTTGTCCGCCTGCACCGCTTGCTCTGTAATAATCTATTCTTATGTCTTTTTCTTCGATTTCAATTTCTATATCATCATCAAGTTCAGGGCTTACCATAACACTTGAAAAGCTTGTATGGCGGCGTCCTGCACTATCAAAAGGAGAAGTTCTTACCAAACGATGGATACCATTTTCAGCCTTTAAATAACCATAAGCATTTTCGCCTTTAACTAAAAAGCTCACATCTTTAAGCCCTGCTTCTTCGCCTTCTTGAAAGTCTAGAGTTTCGACTTTAAAACCTTCTCTTTCACAAAATCTTAAATACATTCTATAAAGTATGCTTGCCCAGTCATTACTTTCTGTTCCGCCCGCACCTGGATGAATGGAAACAATGGCATTTTTACCATCATTTTCCCCACTTAAAAGCATGGAAATTTCAAGACTTGTGATGGTATCTTCAAGTTTTGGTGCGTCATTAAATAAAGCTTCAAGCGTTTCTGTATCGTTTTCGCTATTGGCTAGATCGAAAAGTTCGTTTGCGTCATTTAGCGCATTAAAAGCATTTTCATAGTTTTTAAGTAGATTGGTGATTTTAGTTTTTTCTTTACCTATGATTCCTGCTTGTTTAACATCACTCCAAAAAGAAGGAGAATTTTCAAGCTCTTCGATTTCTTTAAGCCTTGTTTGGATATTTTCAGGCTTGATGATGGAGGCTATGTTGCCGACTTTGTTTTTTAAAGTTTTTAAAAGTTCGCTAAATTCGTAATTATCCATAAAATTTCTTTGCTATAATTATATTTTTAAAGTCAAAAATTATATCAAAAGAAAACTTTAATATAGGAAAAAAATGTCAAAACTTTATCTTATGTCTTTAGGTTGTAATAAAAATTTAGTCGATAGTGAGATCATGCTAGGGCGCCTTAGTGCTTATGAACTTTGCGATGAATCAAGCAAAGCCGATGTTATAATCGTAAATACTTGTGGTTTTATCGATAGTGCAAAAAAAGAAAGTATTAATGCGATTTTGGATTTGCACGAACAAAGAAAAAAAGATTCTCTTTTGGTGGTTACGGGTTGTTTGATGCAGCGTTACCGCGAAGAACTTATGAAAGAACTTCCTGAGGTTGATCTTTTCACAGGTGTGGGTGATTATGAAAGAATCGATGAAATGATACTTAAAAAAACAAATTTATTTTCAAATTCGACTTATTTGCAAAGTGAAAATTCTAAACGTATTATCACAGGTTCAAATTCCCATGCTTTTATAAAAATCGCCGAAGGTTGTAATCAAAAATGCTCTTTTTGTGCTATCCCAAGTTTTAAAGGCAAGTTAAAATCTCGCGAGATAAGTAGCATTATAGCTGAGCTTAAAGATTTGGTAGCTAGAGGTTATAAGGACTTTTCTTTTATTGCACAAGATACGAGTTCTTATTTGTTTGATAAGGGTGAAAAAGATGGGCTTATACGCTTAATCGATGAGGTGGAAAAAATCAAAGGCATAAGAGCGGCTAGAATTTTATATCTTTATCCTACGAGCGCGAGTGAAGCTTTGATCAAACGCATTATAGCTTCTGAAATTTTTGTAAATTATTTTGATATGCCTTTGCAGCACATAAGTGATAATATGCTTAAAATCATGAAGCGTGGGGCAAATAGCACAAGACTTAAAGAAATGCTAAATTTAATGAAAAGTGCGCCAAATAGCTTTTTACGCACGGGCTTTATCGTAGGGCATCCAGGTGAAAGTGAGGCAGATTTTGAAGAGCTTTGTGAGTTTGTTAAAGACTTTGGTTTTGATAGGGTGAGTGTTTTTGCGTATTCTAAGGAAGAAGATACAGCCGCTTTTGATATGGAGCAAGTGCCTTTTAAAGTGATCAATAAAAGGCTTAAAATCATAGAAAAAATTGTTGATGAAGTGATAGAAAAAAGTTTTGAAAAAGAAGTAGGGCAAAAGCGTTTAGTAGTTTGCACAGGAGAAAGTAGCGAGGGAGAGTTTTTTATCGCAGCTAAAGATTTAAGATGGGATAGAGAGATTGATGGGGAAATTCTTATTAATGAAAGCGAATGTGGAAATTTGGAAATGGGGCAAATTTATGAATGTGAAATTTTACAAAACCTTGATAAAAAACTCCTTGCTAAGGCTTTAAGAAAAGTAGATGCAAATTAAAGATGAAATTTTAGCCCTTTTAAAAAGGGGTAAAAATTTACTCGCTTTTTCTTATGGAAGTGATTCTAGTGTGCTTTTTTATCTTTTAATGCAAGAAAAGATCGACTTTGATCTTGTGATGATAAATTACAAAACTAGAAAAAATAGTGATTTAGAAGAGTTAAAAGCCAAAGAACTTGCTTTAAAATTTCATAAAAAAATTTTCATAAAACACGCTCCTAAATTTCAAAGTAACTTTGAAAAAAAAGCCAGAGATTTTCGCTATGATTTTTTTGAAAAAATTTGTCTTGAGCAAGGTTATGACCATCTTATCTTAGCCCATCATTTAAACGATCAATTTGAATGGTTTTTGATGCAACTTTCACGAGGCGCAGGTTTGGCTGAAATTTTAGGTATGCAAGAGTGTGAAAAACGCTCAAATTATACACTTTTACGCCCTTTACTCTTTATAAGTAAAGATGAAATTTCATCTTTTTTAAAAGAAAAAGATATTTTTTATTTCCATGATGAAAGTAATGAAAATGAAAAATATTTTAGAAATTATATAAGAAAAAATTTCTCTAATGCCTTTGTGAGTGAATTTCATCAGGGTTTAAAAAGAAGTTTTTCTTATCTTGATGAAGACAGGAAAAAACTTTATGATTTTGAAAATATCAAAGAAATTCAAGGACTTCTTATTTGCCCTAAAAATGAAAGCTTGATTGCTAGAGCGGTGAAAATGAAAGGTTTGCTTTTAAGCACGGCACAAAGAAAAGAGCTTTTAAAGGGTGATTGTGTTTTAGGTGGTAAAATAGCACTTGCATATAAAAACGAACAAGCTATTGTTTTTGAGTATGAAACTTGTCAAAAATTACCTAAAAATTTCAAAGAAGAGTGTAGAATAGCTAAAATTCCAAGACTTTTAAGAGCTTATTTATACAATCACAAAATCGATATTTCAAGCCTTAGCTTTTAGTTTTAAAATTCTTTGATAGCTTAAATGTGTGAGAAAAATCACAAAAAATACTTGCAAAAAAAGTCCTAAAAGTGGTACTGATGAGAGTAGATAAAAACAAAGAGTGCTAAATTTAAACTCTAAAGGCGAAAAATCAGAATGAAAATTTTTAAAACTTTCTTTGTCTAAAATCGTGCTTGTAACATCAATCATTAAAAGTTTGTGAAAGAGATAATAAAAAGCAAGATAATATACAAAAATATTTATAAAAGGTAAAAATAAAGCCAAGGTGCAAAGCAATAAAATCCCTATAAATTTTATAAATATTTTAAAAATTTCAAAGATAGTTTTTAAGGTTGAAACTTCGTTTGTATTATCATAATGGTAATATTTTTGGTTGATTTCTTTAGCGATAAAAGGAGTAAGAAAAGAAGTGATAAAAAGGGCTAAAAAAACCGAAGCAAAAACAACAATAAAACCTGAAAATAAAAAACTTATGATGGTGATTAAAATTTGTACAAAATGAAGAGCATAAAACCACGCCCAAAACGAATCTTCTCCAACGCTAAATAAAGAATTAAAATAATCAAGCAAGGCCGAAAAGCCAAGTACTCCTAAAAAAAGCATCAGTATAAGGCTAAAAATCAAAGGAATTAAGGCAAATTTTAAAAATTTAAGACTTAAAAAATCTTTGATTGCAAGTTTTAAAATATCCAAATTATGCCTTTTTGTAGCATTCTTCTAGTTTTTTATAAATAGTATCAAAATCAAGCTCTTGTTCTAAAATTTGAGCTAAAACTTCATTGTCTTCTTTGCCATTCCAAGTTTTTTTATAGCTGCCATCTTTGTAACCATTGTTTTGTCTAAAAATATTTAAAACATTTTTACCTATGTAGGTCTTATAAAGAATTTCAAGATTTAGCCCACATTTAATAGCTAGGGTAAAATAGGTTGAAAGTAATTCTCCAAGATTAAATCCAAAACCACTGCATTTATGGATAATAAGCTCTATATCATTTAAAATGCCATAAATATCACCCTCATTAGGGTATTCTTCTTCTTTGCAAAAATCTTGAAACACGCTTACAGCATTAACTTCTGTGGCTATAGCTTTGAAATCTTTATTGTTTTTATCGCGATACTCTTCAAGTAAAAGACTTAAAATAAAATGCCAAATATCGACAATCTCTATACGCACATTTTCCCAATTTGTTGGACTTGAAATATTTTTCCAATGTTTCCATGTAAAAGAGTCTATAAGTTCTGCACATTCCATATAAATACAGCGTCTCCAACTGATCAGTTTTCCTTCTTTGGTGTAGCCATTTTCCCAATTTAAGCCGTTTGTTTCATCGTTGAGTTTTTGTTGGAGTTTGAGCATATTTTCTAAAATTTCGATATTTGTCATTTAAAAACTCCTTGATAATTTTTAATATTATATGATTTAAGCGTAAAGATTTAAACTATCATCTGTCTTATCTTGATTTTCCTTGGCTTTTTCTTGCTGTTTTTCAAGTTGTTTTTTCATTTGTTCTAAAACTTCATCAAGAAGTTTTTTGCTATCTTCAAGCATGGAAGCATTGATATCTTTATCATCTGTTTGATTTTGTTTTAGTAAATCACTGAGTTTATTTGTAAAATTATTCATAATAGCATTTTGATGGTTTTCATCATTTGGTGTTGGTAGAACATTTGCCATTTGCATAGCTGATTCTATAATTTCTTTTGGCTTTAACTCTCCGACTTTAGAATTTGCTAAAAAGTCTTTGATCATAGGTTCAACTTCTTTCATAGCATTTTTAATCTCATCAAGATCATTTTGTGTGAGCTTAGAGCCTTCAAAAGTAAAACTAAAGCCATACTGACGCTTAAGATTAAGAGTTTTACCTTCTTCATTATTTGCATAACTCACGCTTTGATTGTCATACATAGATAAGGCTAAATGTTTGCCACTTTTTGTTGTATAATCCATCGAAAAACTTTGGTTTTTGCTAGCATCAATTTGCATTTCTTCCCCTTATATTTATAGTTTAAATTAAAAATCGGTTATTTTTAAAAATATTTTAGTATAATTTTTACAATTATGGATGAAAGAATTTTAGAATTTATAAAAAATGAGCAGCTTTTATCTTGGGCTATGATTGATGAAAAAGGTGTTTATACAGCTAGTGCTTTTTATGCTTTTGATGAGAAGAATTTAGCTTTTATTATCGCTTCTCATGAAGATACTAAGCATATAAGATTAGCCAGTGAAAATTCAAGTATAGCACTTAATATAGCCAAAGAAAGTAAAATAGCCTTTTTAAAAGGTGTGCAAGCTAAGGCCGAGTTTAAAATGGCAAGCAAGGAGCAAATGAAAATTTATTTTTCTAAATTTCCCTTTGCTAAACTTGATAAAAGTGCAAAAATTTATGCCTTAGAGCTTTTTTGGCTTAAATTTACTAACAATGCTTTAGGACTTAGTAAAAAGCTTGAGTTTTGTAAAAAATAAATTTTTATGATTTTGTTTAAAAAAATGAGTTATGATTATGGTTTATGTAAATTGTTAGGTATAGAAAATAAATGTTAAATGTAATTCACGCTTTATTTTTTAGAGAGTTAAAAACTAGATTTGGAAAAAATAGGTATCTTGGATATATATGGGTAGTTGGAGAGCCTATGAGTGTTGTGCTTTTGGTGACTATTATAGGAACTGTTATTAGGGAATATCATCATCAAATTATGCCTGAAGGAATTTCTATTTTTATGTTTTTGATTTCAGGCATTATGCCTTTTTTTATGTTTAGAAGTATAGTAACTCAGCTTATGAATGGAATAGGGGCAAATTTATCTTTGTTTGCCTATAAACCTGTAAAACCTATACATGTATTTATTGCTAGAACTTTGCTTGAATTTTGTATTTATTTTGTGATTTTTATCACTGTGCTTTTTTTTGCAGGGTGGTTCTTTAGACTTGATGTATTTCCTGTTCATTTACTTGGAGTTTTATTTTGTATTTTTTTACTCATATGCTCAGCTTTTGCTTTAGGGATTTGTTTTGCTATTGTTTGGCACTTTGTAGAACCTTTAAGAACTTTATTAGCTTATTTTAGTATAGTATTTTATTGGAGTTCTGGGATTATATTTCCCACCTGGTTAACTCCTCGTCCTTTACTTGATATATTTTATTACAATCCTTTGCTTCACATAATGGAGCTTTTAAGATTTAATTTTTTTGAAAATTATCCTTTGCAAGATGAATATAGTTATTTTTATGCTATATTTTGGATTTTACTTGTTTTATTTATAGGGCTTTTTATTTACTACTATAATAGACAAGCTCTAACGGCGGCAAAAAAAGAATGATAAAGCTAATTAATCTAACTAAATCTTATCCTTTATTTAGTGGTGGAAGGCATTATGTTTTTAAAAATTTTACTTTTGAATTTCCTGAAAATTGTAGCATAGGTTTAATGGGATATAATGGCGCAGGCAAGTCCACTCTCATGAGACTTTTAAGCGGAGCAGAGCTTCCTGATAGTGGCAAGATAATTACTAATAAAAAATTATCTTGGCCTTTGGGTTTAAATGGAGCTTTTCAAGGTTCTTTAACTGCCAGAGATAATGCTAAATTTGTAGCTAGGGTGTATGGATACAAGGGTAAAGAACTTCAAGAAAAAGTAAAATTTGTGGAAGATTTTGCTGAAATAGGAAAATTTTTTGATGAGCCTATGAAGACTTATTCTTCGGGAATGAGTGCTAGAATAGCTTTTGGACTTAGTATGGCCTTTGATTTTGATTATTATTTAATCGATGAAGCTGGAGCTGTTGGAGATCCTGCTTTTAGGGAAAAAAGCGTGAAATTATATAGAGAAAGATTAAGCAAATCAAAGGTGATTATGGTATCTCATAATGTAGCTGAAATTAAAGAATGGTGTGATAAAATAATTTATATGAAAAATGGACAAATTACGGTTTATGATGATGTAGATGAAGGAATAGCTGTATATCAAGGAAAAGCTTAATGGAAGAAAATAAAACTTTATTAGAAAAAATCAAAGATTTAAGTGTATTTGATTCTTTTAAAATTGTTTGGTTTATAATGATTTTTGTTGTGATTTATTATACATTGATTGCAGCGCCAAGATATGTAAGCACGATGATTTTAGATGTTAGATCAACAAGTGGAGAAAGTGCTCAAACAAGTGGAATCTTGTCTTTGCTTAGTAGTACTTCTACAGCAAGCGAAGATTTAAATTATCTAAAAGGTTATATAGAATCAAGTGATATGTTAAAAATTTTGGATGAGAAAATTAAACTTAAAAGTCTTTATCAAGAACAACATATAGATTTGCCTTTTAAAATTTGGGATTCAAGTTCGATAGAATCTTATCTTAAATATTACCAAGCAAGAGTTAAGGTGCATACGGATGAAACTACTAAGCTTTTGCAGGTAGAAGTAGAAGGTTTTACACCTAAATCAGCTCATTTGATTGCTCAAACTATTATGCAAGAAAGCGAAAAGTTTATCAACGAAATCTCTCATAAAGCAGCTAGAGAACAAATGGCTTTTGCTGAAAATGAAGTACAAAAATACAAAGAACGATATCAAAAAGCACAAAATGATTTGATTGCTTTTCAAAATAAATATGGGGTTTTTGATCCCTTGAAACAAGCTGAAGCTAAAGCAAGTTTGGTTGCGCAAATTGAGACTAATTTAGCTCAAAAAGAAGCTAAACTTTTAACTTTACAAAGCTATATGAATGATGCAGCACCTGAAGTAGTAGCACTTAAAGCAGAAATTGAAGCGATTAAAAAACAGCTTTTAAGGGAAAAATCTAAAATTTCAGCTAACAATTCTTCTCAAAAGCTTAATGATTTGGCTGCTAAATTTCAAGATCTAACTATAGAAGCTACTTTTGCGCAAAAAGCTTATGAAGCAGCTTTAAAAGCTTATGAAAGTGCTAGAATAGAAGCATTAAGAAAAATAAAACAACTTGTCATCATTCAAAGTCCAGATATTCCAGAAAGCGCAAAATATCCTGAAAGAATTTATGATATTTTAACAGCATTTATTGTATTATCTTTGATTTTTGGGATTGTTAAATTTATTAAAATGATAATAGAGGAGCATAAGTATTAAAATGAAAAAAATATTAATTTTACTTTTTAGTTGTATTTTATGTTTTGGAGCTGTGGATGTTTCACAAATCATTTCAGCAGAGGATCAAGGTTCTACTACAACTAGCATAGATCAAAATTTAAGCTCAAATTATGATATAGTAAATAAAGAAAATAATCTTACAAAAATTCATCAAATTTTAGTATTCGGTGCTCATCTTTTTAATGGAAATTTTAAAAATTACAATCAAAGAGTTTATAACCCAGATTATAAGATTGCAGTCGGTGATCAAATCAGTCTTAAAATTTGGGGAGCTGTTGAGTTTTCGCAAGTTTTAGTGGTGGATTCTCAAGGAAATATTTTTATCCCTAAAGTAGGAGCTGTAAATTTACTAGGTGTGAAAAATAGCGCCCTTGTAAGTGTTATAAAAGCACGTGTTAATAAAATCTATAAAAGCAATGTTTTTGTTTATGCAGATATGAATGCTTATCAAAATGTCAGTGTTTTTGTAACAGGAAGTGTTAATGCTCCAGGACTTTATCAAGGACTTAGTTCGGATTCAGTGATACAGTATCTTGATAAAGCAGGGGGTATAAATTTAGAATATGGAAGTTTTAGAGATATTCAAATTTTGCGTAATAACAGCGTGATAAAAAATATTGATTTATATGATTTTTTACTAAAAGGGCAAATGGATCTTTTTCCTTTTAGAAGCGGAGATGTTATTTTAGTAGGAAATGTTCAAAATTACGCTTTTGTTGATGGTGATGTGCAAAGACCTTTTCGTTTTGAACTTTCAAATGATATTAAAACTTTAGCTGACTTAGCTAGAGTATCAGGTGCTAAACCTATCGTGACTAATGCTATCGTAAAAAGTTATGGTGAAGATCATAAACTTGATGTCAGTGCTTATAATAAAATGCAATTTTCAAAAGTTTTACTTAGAACGGGAGATGAGGTAGAATTTCACCCTGAGTATGTTTCTAAAAATATAACTATAAGTGTAAATGGCGAGCATAATGGTTTAAAAACTTTAGTTGTGGGTAAAGGAACGACTTTAGAAGATATTTCTAAATTAATTAAAGCCAATCCACAATCAAACATGCAAGCTTTACAAGTGTTTAGAAAAAGTGTAGCTAGAACTCAAAAAGAACTTATCAATGCTCAGCTTAAAGAGCTTGAAACTCTAGCTTTAACTAGTGGTTCTGTTACAGCTCAAGGTGCAGCTATAAGAGCTCAACAAGCAAAAACGATTTTAGAATTTATCCAAAGAGCTAAGCAAGTAGAGCCTAAGGGTCAAATTGTCATTGATAATCCAAAGTCTTATAATTCGGTTATTTTAGAAGATGGTGATACTATTAATGTACCAAGTAAGAATAATCTCATCATAGTTCAAGGTGAGGTTTCTTTACCTGGAGCTTTTGTGTATGATAAGGGCAAAGATTTAAGATATTATATCAATCTTGCAGGAGGTTATGGAGAAAGAGCGGATACTTCAAAAGTTTTGGTGATACGAAGCAATGGAAAAGCTGAAAAATATCATAGTGGTATAGATATGAAACCAGGCGATTCTGTGTTGGTATTGCCAAAAGTAGATAGTGAGAATTTGCAAATTTTTTCAATGTTAACTCAAATTCTTTATCAAATTGCTATTGCAACCAATGTTGTGCTTAATCTTTAAGGTTTAAAAATGAATACTCTTGAAATAGCCAAAGAAGTCTTTGAAAAAGAAGCACAAGCTATTTTAGATTTGGCTAAAAATTTAGATGAAAATTTTAATCAAGCTGTGAATTTGATGCTAAATACCAAAGGGCGTTGCATAGTCAGTGGAATGGGTAAATCAGGTCATATAGGTGCTAAGATAGCAGCTACTTTAGCAAGTACAGGAACGCCAAGCTTTTTCATCCATCCAGGAGAGGCTTTGCATGGAGATCTTGGAATGCTAACTCCTGAAGATGTTTTAATTGCTATTTCAAATTCAGGAGAAACTGAAGAAATTTTAAAAATCATTCCAGCTATAAAAAAGCGTAAAATTCCACTTATAGTAATGTGTGGTAAAAAAAATTCCACCCTTGTAAAGCAAGGCGATATATTTTTAAATATAGCTGTGGAAAAGGAAGCTTGTCCTTTGCAGCTTGCTCCTATGTCTTCGACAACCGCAACTTTGGTTATGGGGGATGCTTTAGCTGCTGCTTTGATGAAGGTAAGAAATTTCAAGCCTGATGATTTTGCCCTTTTTCATCCAGGGGGGAGTTTGGGGCGTAAGCTTTTAACCAAGGTAAAAGATCTTATGGTTTCAAGTAACCTTCCTATAGTGCATCCTGATACTGAATTTAACGATCTTGTTGATGTGATGACTAGTGGAAAGCTAGGGCTTTGTGTGGTACTTGAGAATGAAAAATTAGTGGGTATCATCACTGATGGGGATTTGCGTCGTGCTTTAAAGACAAGCGATAAACCAAGATTTGATTTTAGAGCCAAAGAAATCATGAGTACAAATCCTAAAGTAGTCGATGCTGATGCTATGGCAAGTGAAGCAGAGGAGATCATGCTAAAACATAAAATCAAAGAAATTATAGTAGGGAAAGAAGAAAGGGTTATGGGGATTATCCAGCTTTATGCTATAGGGAGGGTATAGTGAAAAATGTAATAACTTTTGGTACTTTTGATTTGTTTCATTATGGTCATTTAAGGATTCTAGAAAGAGCCGCATCTCTTGGAGATAAATTAATTGTTGGTGTATCATCAGATTCTTTAAATTTTGCTAAAAAGCATCGTTATCCTATATACAGCGAGCAAGAGAGATTAAATATAATATCTTCATTAAAATGCGTGTCTTGTGTATTTTTAGAAGAAGCATTGGAATTAAAAAGAGATTATCTTTTAAAATACCAAGCAAATATTTTAGTTATGGGAGATGATTGGAAAGGTAAATTTGATTGTTTTAATGATATTTGTGATGTAATTTATTTTGAAAGAACCCCAAGTATTTCAACGACAGAAATTATTGAGAGAATTAAATTATGAATTTAAAAGGTATATTTCGCAAAAGCTTTCGTGAAAGCAAAAAGGGGTATTTGCATTTAATTCTGTTGCATATGGTTTTGATATATTTAATGCAGAAAAAAAGTAGACATTATATTTTTTTAAAATTGTGCAGTTATTTATCCAAAGTAAACATGAAGACGGTTTTTTATTATCAGGCTGAATTTTATTTTTTTTACGCTAAGTATAAAAAAGCTTTGAATTATATTGATTTATTTTTAGAAAAATATCCTTTAAATATAGATGGTAAATTACTTAAAATACAATTATTATATTTATTGGGCGATAAAACCAAAGCTTTATATGAATTAGAAAAAATTCAACAAGAATCTAATCGTTTAAAAATATGGATGTTAATGAGCAAGTTGGTTAATACTAAAATAGAACTTAAAAATATGGAAAAATTGTATTTAAAATACATAGAAAAAAAAAGAAATATTAGCACAAAGATTGAAATTCAAAAATATATATCTAGTGCTGCAGCTAGCATTGAAGCTTATGATATAGCTGAACATTATCTAAAAAATTCATTAAAGCTACATGAAAAATTTTCTTTAAAAAATACTAAAAAAAAATACTTTTCAAAATATGATGCCTTGATAGCTTTGGAAGATTTATCTAGTGTTTTTAATTCATTAAATATAAAGTTTTTTTTAGTCAGTGGTACTTTTTTAGGTTGTATTAGGGAAAAGAATTTTATATCAAATGATTATGATATTGATGTTGGGGTTTGGGAAGAAGATTTTAGCAATGAATTAAAAATAGCTTTAGAACAATATGGTACTTTCTATATTCATGATCCAAAATGGAAAGGTGGGATTAAGCTTAAACATATCAATGGTATATTGATTGATATTTTTATTCACTATAAAGATGGTTGCAAGCATTATCATTTAGGATCTGCTGTTAAATGGTATAACTCAACTTTTGATTTAATTAAGTATGATTTTTTAGGTAAAGAATATTTTGGTTTTAAAGAATATGATCGTTATTTAAGTGAAAATTATGGCGATTGGAGAATTCCCAAAAAAAATTTTGATAATATTCTAGATACTCCAAATGCGGTAATTTTTAATGAGCAAGAATATAAGTTACATCTTTATAGATCGTTCTTTAAAAAAATACAAAAGTATAAAATAAAAATAAATATTAGGGAGAAAAAATGAAGTATTGTATGTTTGGGTTATATTTTTTATTCGCTTCTATACTATATAAGAGAAAAAAATATCAAGCATCTAAAAAGTATTTTATTAAAGCATCTAACAATTTTAGAGATAATGCCAAAGCATATTTTAAAACGGGAATGTGTTGTTTTCATTTAAAAGAATGGAATGATGCTAAAGTTTTTTTTGAGCAAGCATGTTTTCTAAAAGAAACTCCAAATTGGAGAAAACAATTAAAACAAGTTTATAATCATTTAAAATTTGGTTTTTTTTTAGAGCAAAAATTATGGTGGAAAGAAGTTGATAGACTTAAGCAAGAGTTAAATCATGGAAATGAACAGAATTTCATTCTCTTAAGAGATTTAGCAATTGCTTGTGAAGCTATGAAAAGATATAACGATGCAGTAAAATATTACAAAGAGTCCATTTTAATTCAAGAGAAACAAAAGATACCAATTGAATCTGTATGGTATTATAGGCTTGGTTTTTGTTGTGAGAAAATTAAAGATATAGTTTTATCAAATAAATTTTATGGATATGCTATAAAATTTGACGAAGAATTAGAATCTGATATATATGGTATAGGCGTTTTTCATGAAAAAATGGGTTATTGGAGTGAAGCTAATGTAGCTTATTTAAACAAAATCCAAGAGCTAGAGATAGTATATTTAGATAAAATATTTTACAAAATAGCTTTTAGTTTTGAAATGCTTTATGATTGGAAAAATTCTGAAAAGTATTATCATAAGGCTATAGAAAATAACTATCATTGTTCTGTGTATCATTATAGATTGGGGGTAGTTTTAGAAAAGCAAAACAAGATTGAACAGGCTTCTATATTTTATACAGAAGCTTTTAAAAGAGACTCTTATTGTCGTGTAGAGTATTTTTATAGATTGGCTAATTGTTTAATGAAGCTAGAGTATCACAAAGAGGCATGTAAAATCTTTGCTCAAATCAATAGAATTAATAATAATATTTTTGATCAAAATTCAAATTTTTTAAAAGATGATTTTTTTAGACAAAAAGTTATATATTTGGATTATTATGAAAATGAAGATATTTTACAGAATGCTATCTTATATCAAACACATACTGCACAGTTTATGTCATGTAATCCCTATGCGATTTTTTTACATCTTTTAAATGATCCCCGATTTGATAATTTTATCCATATATGGGTATTACAAGATTTCGAATCTATTCCTTTAGAATTTAGACAAAATAAAAAAATTATTTTTGTAAAATATTTTTCTAAATTATATTTTAAATATTTAGCAAGCGCAAAATACTTGATTAATTCTGGATCTTTTTGTAGATTTTTTATAAGAAAACCTGAACAAAAATACTTGGCAACTTGGCATGGAACACCATGGAAATATTTAGGAAAGGATATGAGACGGGGTTTCATGGAATTTGAAGTTACCCAGAAGGACTTTTTACAATCAACCCATATTATATCTCCAAATAAGCATACATCTGAAGTTTTAATGCAAAAACATGATATTGAAAATATTTTCCAAGGAAAAGTTTATGAGAGCGGTTATCCTAGAATTGATATTACTTTAAAAATAAATAATTTTAAAAAACAACAAATACGAGAAAGACTAAATATTAAAATTGGTGATAAGGTTATATTGTATGCACCAACATATCGCAATTCATTTGAAAATGCGGAATTAAATATTGAAAAACTTATTAAAGATCTTGAAATATTTAAAAAATCTGGATTTGTTGTTGTATTTAGAGGTCATTATAATTTAGAAGACAAACTTAAAGATAATGGGATTCCAAGTGTTCCTAGAGATATAGATACTAATGAGCTTTTATCAATAGTTGATGTATTAATAACTGATTATTCTTCAATTGCATTTGATTTTATGGTTTTAAATAGACCAATTATTTACTATATTTATGACTATGAGGAATACAAAAATCAACACGGCTTATATTTTGATGTTGAAATGTTAAATTCTGTTTATTGTAAAACTCCTCAAGAAGTTTTAGGAATTTTGAAAAATCCATTAATGCTTGAGAAATGTAAAATTTCTCAAGAGATTAAAGATATGTTTGTATTAAATGAAGATGGTGCTGCAACGCAAAGAGTTATTGAATTTTTCTTTTTTGATAATTTTAAAGATGAAAAAATATATAAAAATTTTAATAATAAAGTAAATTTATTAATTTACCCTGGAGGTTTGGGTAATAATGGCATGAGTGTATCTTTTGTAAATTTTTTAAATTATTTAAATTTAAATGAGTATAATGTCTATGTTGCTATTGATTCATGGCAAGTTAGACAAAGTCCAACTTGCATGAAATATATTAATCAAATAAGAGATAAGGTTTATATTCTAGGCAATCCTAATATTTTAAGTCAAACTCAAGAAGAAAATTGGTTGCTAAGTAATCCTGTTTATAAAAATAAACGAGCAAATCAAGAGCAAGAAAATATTTTTGCAAGATGCTTTGAACGTGATTTTAGATGTTTATATGGGGATTCGAAATTTAATTCTTTGATTAGTTTTGATGGTTATGGGGAGTTATGGGTTTATAGATTTGCATATGCTAAAACAAATGCAAAAAAGATTATTTATCTTCACAATGATATGAAAGGCGAATTTGATGTAAGATTCCCGTATCTTGAAAAAATTTTTAATGTTTATAAATATTTTGATCACATTTTTTCTGTTTCAAGAGAATTAAGTGATTTAAATAGAGATAATTTATCTGATACTTATCAAGTAGAGTGTGATAAATTTGATTTTATGAATAATATTATAGATTATAAAAATATATTATTTAAAAGTGGTTTTGTTTTAGAGTATCTAGAAGATGAAAGTATTTTTAATGATGGTGGAAAAGTTTTTATTAATATTGCTAGATTATCACCAGAAAAAAATCAATTAATGCTTATTAAAGCTTTTCAAAAAATTAGCTCAGAATTTAATAACATTAAGCTAATGATACTAGGCGATGGACCTTTAAAAGAAGATTTAAAATTGTATATTTTAAAAAATAATATTAAAAATGTATATCTTCTTGGAAATAGAAATAATCCTTATCCTTATTTAAGAAAAGCTGATTGTTTTATATTGAGTTCATTGCATGAAGGGCAGCCTATGGTTTTACTCGAATCACTGGTGTTAAAAAAACCAATAATAGCAACAAATATAACAGGCAATAGATCGGTTTTAAATTCACGTGGAGGATTATTGGTAAATCCTGATATTGATAGTTTGTCAAAAGCTATGATAAAATATTTAAAAGAATCTATTCAAACTTGTAATTTTGACTTTGTCGAGTATAATAATATTATTTTGGAAAAATTTAATTATCTTTTTGGAGTTAGTTTCGAAGGGTATAAAAATGACAGGTGTATATTGTCTCCATGTATCATTATGGCAAAGCCTGATGGCTTTGGTATGAGACTGTTTGCGATGATGGCAGGGTTATTGTTATCCGAAAAAACTAATTTGCCATTTTATTTTAAATGGGGAAAGATTGAAGATGTGATAGGGAATACACATGAAATGTTCAATTCTATAAAGCATATTCCATTTGCATTAGGTAAAGTTAGTGATATATTTAGTGAAGAATTTATACAAAAATATTACATTGATGATTGTAAAGATATATCAAGCAATCATGGATTTGGAATTCATCAAGAGAAAAAAACTTTTAATGATATAAAAAATGGTCCTTTCGAGCAAAAATGGGGTTGGTATGCTCCAGGAATAGAAGGTGGAGCATTAAGTAATTGGATAGAAGGCTATAATGAAGAACAATGTTATAAAGATTTTGCAGAGATTTACAAGAAAATAAAATTTTCAAACAAATATCAAAATATAATTAAATATGCTGAACAAACTGCTAGTAAATTGGGCGAATTTATAGCAATACATATCAGAGGTGCAGATATAGTTTATTCTTCAACATATAAAAAGGCTTCTTTATATGCTTTTGTGGGAGATAAATATTTTCCATATGAAATTGCTATAGAAATTATAAAAAATAAAATTAAAGATTATAAAATTGTGATTTTTAGTCAAGATATTATTGCTAGCAAAAAATTAATTGATTATTTTAATAATGAAAAAATTATTTTAGCTGATCAGTTTGCTTCTGAATTTTTAGATGTTACTGAAAGGGCGTTTTTTGAAATGAATTTTCTTTCTTATGCAAAATTGATTTATACTCCAGGAATTTCTTTGCAGAAATCTGCATTTTCTCAATGTCCTTCTTTTTTCTCTGGTATCAAAAAAGATATTTCATTTCATGAAATTTTTTCCAAAGAAAAGCAGTATCAAATCATTGAAGAAAATATTAATAAATTGCAGTTAGATTCTATGTATAAATCCATGGCATTTTTTAGATTATACCAATTATCTTTAGATCTAAAAAAAGATTTTAAAATATCCTTGCAGTTTATAGAAAAAGCTATGCTTGAAGATGCTAGCAATACAGCTTGGATAATTCATTGGATTCATTTAAATTTGCGTTATGATCATTATGATATTGTAGAAAAATACTTAGATAAAAATTTAGTTAAAATACAACATGATTTATTGGTAACTTTGTTATTGTTTAGGGGTAAAATTTACAAAAATATATGTTTTGATTTAATGAAAATAAAAAAAAGATGTGAAAAATATTCAAATCTTTTATTTTTAATTAATGAAATTAGTAGATCTATGAAAAAACAAAAAAAAGGTATTGCATGGAAAAAAAATTAGCAGTTCATTTGTTTGGTGCTTTAAGAACTTATGAACAAACTTATAAAAGTTTTTTTGATAATATTATAGATGCAAATGAGCAAGATGGTTGGAAAATAGATATATTTTTACACACATGGGATCAATTTGATACTGGAAGTGCTCATTCTCATTTAAAGTATCCAGGATTAACAGGTGTAAAGATAGGAATTCATGATTTGGAAGAAATTATAGGAATTTATCAACCAAAAAAATATCTTATAGAATCCCCTATTTCGGATGGCAATAAATCTGGAATGTATGTTACTTTGGAAAAGGTAAATTCTTTAAAATTGGATTATGAAAAAGAATGTGGCGTGAAGTACGACTATCATTTGTATACAAGACCTGATATTATGTTTTTTAAACCTTTAAGATTGGATGAGTATATTAAGGTTTATAATCCCGTTCGAAAACCGCAAAATGGTTGGGAAGGCGTATTTCGAGAGTTTCCTTTGCCACCTAAAACAAATTTTTGTTCATCCAATGCTTTTAGGTTTGGCTTATTGGATTCTAGAATGCCAAATGAAGGTGATTTAGTATGGTTTAGTAATTTTGGCTTAGTTAAGCATCCACATAAGGCATATTTAGAGGATGAAAGTATATATAACATATTTATCAAGTATAGATGGGAGTATGAATTTAGGCCTTGGCGTTCTGGAATGCAACAAATCAATCAATATATGTTTGTTGATATTAAAAAATCAGATTTAGATGCTCTTAATCAAAAAATTTTAATTCTAAATGAAGAAAAATTATCCTTGCAAAAAAGTTTAGATTCTCTTCCGATAAAAAAACAAAATATGGAATTAATTTGTTTAGAGCAAGATATTGAAATTAAAGATTTACAGCTTTATCAATTGCGAAAAAAAATTGGGTTAAATCATAA
The DNA here is from genome assembly GCF_012897855.1 of Campylobacter sp. CFSAN093227. Taxonomy (NCBI): domain Bacteria; kingdom Pseudomonadati; phylum Campylobacterota; class Epsilonproteobacteria; order Campylobacterales; family Campylobacteraceae; genus Campylobacter; species Campylobacter sp. CFSAN093227. Next base: position 1,554,645 of record NZ_CP040610.1, on the reverse strand, counting down.
AGATAATATTATTTATTCTAATTCCGCTAAATTTATAATATATAATCATCTGTCTTATAAATTAGGAAGGATTTTAATAAAATATAATTCTTTTTTTGGCTACATTAAATTACCTTTTATATTATGGGCTGTTTTTATTGTCCATAAAACAGTTGATTTTAAATTTAAATCTTTACCTTTAAAAAATTATACAGATTATGATGAAGCTATAATAGAAAAAAATAGCACAACATATCAACTTGGAGAAAAGTTTATAAAAGCTTGTAAATCTTGGTATAAAGGAGGATTAATTAAATTTTTCTTCCAAATTCGTAATATTAATAAGGTTAAACAAAATGCAAGGAAATATTAAAAATGCACTTGAAGAATGGAATTTTGATATAATTCAAGATATTTACAAGGAGGATTTAGCTAAGCAACAGTCTAAAGAGTATATAGATTTCTTATATCAGATTGGAAATGTAGATGAATTAATTTTATTATTTAAAAATACACCACAACAAAATTGGTGGAATGATATGTATTTTGGTAATTTTTGCGAGTTTTATAATTTTTTAGTTGAAATAAAAACACTTGACGATGAAAAAATAATTGATTATATTAAAAAAGAAAAATACACTCCATTATGTATCAATTATATAATTTCTCAATGGATTTTAAATTTTTGTTTAAAAAAAGAATCTATTGTAATATTATTACCTTATGTAGTTAAAAATAGTTTTTTTATAATTTTTCAATCTTTTTTTATTAAACGAGTTATTGATTATTTTTCTTGTATAAATAAAGATTTTTTTTGCAATGAAGTAAGAAATATATTAACTATTTTACAAGAAAATTTTCATACAAAGATGACTATCGGTGCTAGAGTTTATTATGAAAAATTTCTATTAAATTATAATTTTAATACTTTTCATACTCAACATTTAAAATCTCCAAAAAAAATCGCTTTATGTATAAGTGGTGCTATGAGAGGAGTAGAGTGGGAATTAAATTTAAAAAAAGTGATAGAAAGTTTTCAGTTTGATGTTGATGTTTTTTTATTTACTTGGGATTCAAAATTTTTGTGGCCAGGTTTAAATGGAGCAGGAGGAAATTGGGCTAAAAGATTATTAGATGAAACATTATTAAAATCTATTCCTCAGGAAATTATGCATAAAAATAATTTAAAACAATATTTTCCAAATGTTTTTTCTAAATTAAATCAAGAATATTCCGTTCGGCTCGATGCTGAAAGGTTGGAAAATATAAATAACATTAAACGAGTAATTATAGAAAATCAAGAAGATTTTTTAAAAAAATATCCTTTAGATGGAAACAATTTATTTATTAATGCTTCGAAAATATGGTATTCTAATTATCAATTATTAAAATCATTGGTTCAGTATGAAGCGGAAAATAATTTTCAATACGATTTTATTATTAAAGTTAGGCCTGATGTAGAGTATAATATAAATTTTTCAATCGATAAACTTGAAAAATTATATATAAATGATCTTATGATAAAGCACCATGAAAGTTTATATGGTGGACTTAACGATAATTTTGCTGCTGGACGAAGAGGAGCAATGGAAATTTATTTATCACTATGGAAATATGGTTTTTTGAATAAATCCATAGATTTTTTTAAAAATTTTCCTAATTTTAATTCAGCTCATAATCTTTTGCAGCAATTTTGTTCTTTAATGAAAATAAATTGTATATGTTTGGAATCTAATACTATAAAGAACTTTTATTTTGTAGATTTTATACCTCCAAATTTTACTAAAGAATTGAAGTTAGATTGCAAAAGAATAAAAAATAATATTGAGCTGGAAGAAAAACTATCTAGCAGTATTGACTTTTTGTTAAAATATGAAGAATACTCTAAAAAAGGTCAATTGTATAATATGGTTAATAAGTCATGTGGTCATTTATCTTATAAAATAGGAGTGATATTAATCCATAATTCTAAAACTTTTATAGGTATATTAGGAATACCTATAAAAATTCTTGTTTGTTTGCATCATCATCGGTATCGCACTAGACATTTAATATCGAAAAATTATTATAATTGTCACTCTGAAACTATAGAAGAAAGTTTTACTTATAGACTAGGAAAGTCTTTTATACAAGCAAGTAGGAATTGGTATAAAGGTGGATATATTAAATTTTGGTTTGATTTATATAAACTTAAAAAAGAATATAAAAATAAAAAAGGCAAATAATGGCAATAGAATTTAATATAGTAAAAATTAAAAATTATACAAGTTCCAGATTTTTCAATGGGAGTGGGAATGAGTAATGCAAAAAGATTCTAAAATTTATATAGCGGGTCATAGTGGTCTTGTGGGCAGTGCTATGCTTAATGAACTTAAGCAACAAGGTTATAAAAATCTTGTTTTTAAAACTCACTTTGAGCTCGATTTAACAAACCAAAAGGCTGTGGCTGATTTTTTTGAGAGAGAAAAGCCAGAATATGTTATTTTAGCTGCGGCAAGAATAGGAGGTATTTCATCACATCTTTTTTATCGTGCTGATTTTATTTATCAAAATTTAATGATAGAGTGCAATGTTATTCATAATGCTTATTTGCATAAAGTAAAAAAGCTACTTTTCATAGCTTCAACTACAGTTTATCCTAAAAATGCAACATTACCAACTAGTGAAGATCAAATGTTAAGTGGAGATCTTGAGTATACTAACAAACCTTACGCAATCGCTAAAATTTCAGGCTTGATGCTTTGTGAAAGTTACAATTTGCAATACAATACAAATTTTATAGCAATCACTCCTACAAATTTATATGGCAGTAATGATAAATTTGATCTCGAAAAATCTCATGTATTGCCTGGAATTTTAAGAAAAATGCATTTAGCGAAGCTTTTAAATGAAAAACGATATGAGGACTTATTAAATGATTTAAAATTTGATTCCATTGAAGAAGCTAAGAATTATTTAAAAAAATTTGGTGTAGATGAGAATAATGTTGAAATTTGGGGTAGTGGAAAACCGACAAGAGAATTTTTACATAGTCAAGATTTAGCAAATGCTTGTTTATTTATCATGAATAATATAGATTTTAAAGATTTAAAAGGTGGTAATACTGAGATTATCAACACTCATTTAAATATAGGCCCACATAAGAATATCACTATTAAAGAATTAGCAGAATTAATCAAAAATATAGTAGGATTTAAGGGAAATTTAGTTTTTAATTTAAATCGCCCAGATGGTGCAATGCAGAAATTTACAGATTGCTCAAAAATTCATTCTTTAGGTTGGAAACATAAAATTGATTTAGAAAAGGGAATTCACATGATGTATGAATGGTATAAAAATAATCAAGAAACTCAGAATAACAATAACAGCTCGATTAGATGGGGGGGGGATTAAGCTTTGAATACTTTATCTTTTCAAACATTCAATCTTTTTATACAAATAATATTTATGATTTTGCAAATTCTACAAAAAGGGTTTGCAATGCTTAAAGATTCTAAAATTTATATAGCAGGGCATGGTGGCACTTTAGGAAAAACTCTTTATAATACACTTATAGATGAGGGTTTTAATAATATTATCGTAAAAACAAGAAAAGAATTAGATTTAGTAGATCAAAAAGCTGTGGCTGATTTTTTTGCAAAAGAAAAACCAGAATATGTTTTTTTATGTGCTGCCAAGCTTGATACTTTAGGGCTTTTTACTCCAGCTGATGTAATCTATGAAAATAGTGTACTTCAAGCAAATATTATTCATTCATCTTATCAAAATAATGTTAAAAAGCTAATTTTTTATGGTTCTGCTTGGGCTTACCCTCAAAAAGCTATAAATCCCATTAAAGAAGAGAATTTATTAGATGGAAAGTTAGATTTAAAAGCCGTTGCATATGGTTTGCCAAAAATTATAGGAACAAAAATGTGTGAAAGTTACAACTTGCAATATGGAACAAATTTTATCACTTTATATCTTGCAAACTTATATGGGGAGACAACTGAGTTTGATTTACAAAAAGCAAAAGTTTTGCCGGCTTTACTTCGCAAATTTCATTTAGCAAAACTTTTAGATGAAGATAAAATTGATGAGGTTTTAAAGGATTTGCAAATGAATTCCCTAGAGCAAGCAATGGAATATTTACAAAAATTTGGTGTAAGTAAAGATAGCGTAGAAATTTGGGGTAGCGGTAGTGTAATTAGGGAATTTATTCATGCAAAAGATTTAGCCGATGCTTCTATTTATGTGATGAAAAATATAGATTTTAAAGATATTGTTTCATCTGATGAACCGCATCTTAATGTAGGAAGTGGGGAATTTTTAAGTATAAAAGAACTTGCTTTTTTGATTAAAAATATTGTTGGATTTAATGGTGAAATTGTGTTTAATAACGCAAAACCAGATTCTACAATGGATAGAATGTTAGATAGTTCAAGATTGCAAAATTTAGGCTGGAAACATAAAATTGACTTAGAAGAAGGAATTCAAATGATGCATCAATGGTATTTAAATAAAGGAGAGTAAATGAAATACACACTAGCTTCATCAACTTGGAATGAAAAAGAATTACAAGCAATACAAGATGTTATCAAAAGTGATATGTTTACTATGGGCAAAAAGGTAGCTGAATTTGAAAAAGATTTTGCTAAATTTGTGGGTTCTAAGTATGCGGTTATGACAAGCTCGGGTTCAACTGCAAATTTAATTGCAACTGCAGCTTTGTTTTATACAAAAAATCCCAGATTAAAAAGAGGAGATGAGGTTATAGTTCCTGCGGTATCGTGGAGTACTACTTATTATCCACTTTATCAGTATGGCTTAAAGCTAAAATTTGTAGATATAGATTTAGAGACATTAAATTATGATCTAGATGCTTTAAGTAGTGCTATTAGCAATAAAACAAAAATAATCATGATTGTAAATTTACTAGGAAATCCTAATGATTTTGATGCAATTAAAGTTATGATAAAAGATAAAGATATTATTTTACTTGAAGACAATTGTGAATCAATGGGTGCAGAGTATAAAGGTAAGCAAGCTGGAACTTTTGGTATTATGGGAACTTTTTCAACATTCTTTTCTCATCATATGGCTACAATGGAAGGTGGTTTTGTTGTTACGGATGATGAGGAGTTGTATCATATATTATTATGTTTAAGAGCGCATGGTTGGACTAGAAATCTTCCAAAAGAAAATTTAGTAGTAAATAAAAGCGATGATTGGTTTAGTGAATCATTTCGTTTTGTATTGCCAGGATATAATGTGCGCCCTGTGGAAATGAGCGGGGCTATAGGTATAGAACAGCTTAAAAAATTACCTATGTTTTTAAAACATCGTAGAGAAAATGCTAAACTGTTTTGTGAATATTTTAAAAATCACCCTGAATTTATTACACAAAAAGAAATCGGAAGTAGTTCGTGGTTTGGATTTTCATTGGTAATTAAACCAAATTCGAAATTGCAAAGAAAAGATATTATTAAAAAACTAGAAGAAAATGATATAGAATACCGTCCTATAGCTACTGGAGATTTTACGCAAAATGAGGTGATTAAGTATTTTGACTATGAAATTCATCAGGAATTAAAAAATGCAAAATATATTCATGAAAAAGGATTTTTTGTGGGTAATCACCAATTTAGTATTAGTAATCAAATTAATTTATTTAAAAAAGTATTGGATAGTTTATGAAAAAAACAGCATTAATCACAGGATTTACAGGGCAAGTTGGCTCGCAAATGGCAGATTTTTTGCTAGAAAATACGGATTATGATGTTATAGGTATGATGCGTTGGCAAGAACCTATGGACAATATCTATCATTTAAGTGATAGGATCAATAAAAAAGATAGAATCAGTATTTTTTATGCAGATTTAAATGATTACTCTAGTCTTCAAAAACTTTTTGAGAGTCAAAGACCGGATGTGATCTTTCATTTGGCCGCACAGTCTTACCCAAAAACTTCTTTTGACATACCTATAGAAACATTACAAACAAATATCATAGGCACAGCAAACATTTTGGAAAACATTAGAATTTTAAAGGCAAAAGATGGATATGACCCTGTAGTGCATATCTGCTCTTCAAGTGAAGTTTATGGTAAAGCAAAAGTAGGGATTAAACTTAATGAAGAAACAGCTTTTCACGGTGCAAGTCCTTATAGTATAAGCAAAATCGGCGCTGATTATTTGGGAAGATTTTATGGTGAAGCTTATAACATTCGCACCTTTGTTACAAGAATGGGAACACATAGTGGTCCAAGACGTTCTGATGTGTTTTTTGAAAGTACAGTTGCAAAACAAATTGCTTTGATTGAAGCGGGTTATCAAGAGCCTGTTGTTAAGGTTGGAAATCTTTCGAGTGTAAGAACCTTTCAAGATTGTCGTGATGCTATAAGGGCTTATTATCTACTTTCTCTTGAAAGTGAAAAAGGAAAAGTTCCTTGTGGGGAAGCTTTTAATATAGCAGGAGAAGAGGCTTTTAAGCTCCCTGAGGTTATTGATATACTTTTAGGTTTTTCTATAAGAAAAGATATTAAAGTAGAACAAGATGAAGAAAGACTACGTCCTATTGATGCGGATTATCAAATGTTTGATAACACAAAAATCAAAAGTTTTATTAACTGGAAGCCAGAAATTGCAGCTAGAAAAATGTTTGAGGATTTGTTAAATCATTGGAGAGATGAGATAAAAAAAGGAAGGATTCCTTTAAATAGATGAAAACCATACGCACGCAAACTCCTCTCCGCCTTGGTTTAGCAGGTGGGGGGACTGATATAAATTTATATTGTGATAAATACACAGGTTATGTTTTAAATGCGACTATATCTTTATACATACATTGTACTTTGATCGAAAGAGAAGATGGAAAAATCATTTTTGATTCTCCTGATACAAATTCTTACTCTGAGTACGAAAGTAAAGAATTCTTAGGAGATGATGGAAAATTAGATATTTTTAAAAGTATTTATAATCGCATTGTAAAAGATTTTACAAAAAAACCTTTAAGTTTTTCTTTGCATACATACTCAGATGTACCAAGTGGTAGTGGTTTGGGCGGAAGTTCAACTTTGGTTGTAGGGGTTATAAAAGCCTTTGCAGAATGGCTTAATCTACCTTTAGGAGAATATGAAATCGCTAAGCTTGCTTATGAGATAGAAAGAGAAGATTTAGGCATAGTAGGCGGAGCACAAGATCAATACGCCGCAACTTTTGGTGGCTTTAATTTTATGGAATTTTATGATAATAAAAGAGTCATTGTTAATCCTTTGCGTATTAAAAACTGGATAGCTAGTGAGCTTGAAGCTAGAACTGTGCTTTATTTTACAAATATTACAAGAGAAGCAAAAGATATAGAAGAACATAAAAAAGGAAAGCTCGGAGATGAAAAATCCCTTGAAGCTATGCACGCTATAAAACAAGATGCTATAAAGATGAAAGAAGCTTTGTTTAAGGCGGATTTTGATGCTTTGGCACAAATTTTAGGCAAGTCTTGGCAGTCAAAAAAAATCATTTCAGAAATCGTTAGCAATGATGAGCTTGAAAGAATTTATAAACTAGCTATAGATAATGGAGCTTATAGTGGCAAAACTAGTGGAGCAGGAGCAGGTGGATTTATGTTTTTCTTTGTGGATCCTACAAAAAAATACAACTTAATCAAAGCTTTAAGCAAAGAGCAAGGTTATGTGCAAGATTTTTCATTTACAAAAGAGGGGGTTAAATCATGGAGAATTTAAATTCCTATATAAAAGAACATTTTACAGATTCTATTTTAGCAAAAGAGCAAATTTTAAAAGATGAGAATTTAATAACTCTTATTAAGAATGCTTCATTAGAAGTCATAAAAGCTTATAAAAATGGTAACAAAACTTTACTTGCAGGAAATGGTGGTAGCGCAGCAGATGCACAGCATATTGCAGGGGAATTTGTAAGTAGATTTTATTTTGATAGACCAGGGATCGCAAGTATTGCACTTTCAACGGACACGAGTATATTAACTGCTATTAGCAATGATTATGGTTATGAAAATTTGTTTGCAAGACAAGTGCAAGCTCAAGGAGTTAAGGGAGATGTTTTTATAGGAATTTCTACAAGTGGAAATAGTAAAAATATTTTAAAGGCTTTAGAGCTTTGCAAGCAAAAAGAAATCATAAGCATAGGCTTAAGCGGAGCTAATGGCGGGGTTATGAATGAGCTTTGTGATTATTGTATCAAAGTGCCTTCAACTTGCACTCCAAGAATTCAAGAAGCGCATATTTTAATAGGACATATTATTTGTGCTATCGTTGAAGAAGAGCTTTTCGGCAAAGGTTTTTCTTGCAAGCAATAATACTTTGTGGCGGCTTAGGAACAAGGCTTAAAAGTGTTATAAAAGACATTCCAAAGCCTATGGCACCGATAAATGATAAGCCTTTTTTAGAATTTATTTTTGAGTATCTTAAAAAGCAAGGCATAAAAGAAGTTATCTTAGCGGTATCATACAAATATGAAGTGATAAAAGAGTATTTTAAAGATGAGTTTTTAGGCATAAAAATAAAATACGGTATAGAAAAAGAGCCTCTAGGAACGGGTGGAGCTATAAAAGAGGCTTTGAAATTTATAAAAAATGAAGTTTATGTTTTAAATGGCGATACTTTTTTTGGCATAGATTTAAGCAAATTAAAGCTAAATGGAAGTAAAATTTGCCTTGCTTTAAAACAAATGAATGATTTTGATAGATATGGCACAGTAAATGTTAATGAGCAAGGTTTTGTGATTTCTTTTGAGGAAAAAATATTTAAAAAGCAAAGTTTAATCAATGGTGGAATTTATCTTTTAACTAAAGATATTTTTAATGAATTTGATTTAGAGAAAAAATTTTCTTTTGAAGAGTTTTTACAAGAAAATTGTGAAAAATTAAAGACTAGAGCTGAAATTTTTAATGATTATTTTATAGATATTGGTGTGCCTAGTGATTACGAAAGGTTTAAAAATGAACAATAAAAATGTAGTTTTGCTTGATGATGGCAATAATTCTATAAACTAAATTAATTTTAAAAATTAAAAAATAAATTATAATATTTAAGGAATTATTTATGAAAAAAATTGTTTTATTGGGCGCAAGCAATTCGTTGGTTTTTAATGGTTTGCAACTTGGCTTAAGGCAAGAAAATATCACATTGTATAATTTGTCTTTAGGTGGAAGTTCTGCATTATCGAAAATATATACATTACATAAGCAAGAAAATATTAAAATAATCAAAGAAGCTGATTTAATAATTGTGGAAACTAATATAGTAGATTTATATGAAGTTATCTGTCAAAATATGACTATTGAGCAGTCTTATAGAAATATTAACTGGTTATTTGAGGAATTATTTTTTTTAAATATCAAAGTAGTTGATTTATTATTATTTGAACAACATTTTTTTAATCAACATAATAAACTCGCCAATATTATTCATTCTGCACACAAACAATGTTGTCAAAAATACGGATTTAATTTTATAAGTGTTCATGACTTTTATATAAATAAAAATATCCATTATTTTTATTTATCGCATCCAGATCCAGCTCATCAAATTTCTACAATTATGTATAATCTTGGAAAAAATATTGCACATAATATAGAGAATTTTTATCCTCCTAGAATGCTGAATATGTGTAAAATTAACCCCAACTTTTCTATTTGTACCCCAGATATGTTTATATGCGATAAAGAAGATATAATTTTAACAGAGGAAAAAGATTTACAACATAGAGAAAAAGTATATTATTTAAAAAATGATATAAAATTACAATTTCCACATACTTTCATTAATTATTATATATGTGCAATACATGTATGGAATAAGGTAAAATATGCTAAAACTAATGATCAGATTAGAAAAACTTATTCTAGCATAGTTATACAAAATCTAAAAAAAAGTATAGTTAAGAATGCAGCAGCTTATAATTATTGTTTTGGATTTTATGAAACTAATTTTATAATTGATAAGCAATCATATATTTTCTTTAATTATAACAATTTACCTCATACCGAAAATTCAGCAGGCACTCTTTTAATTAATAATAAAATCAATGTTTTAAATTTTTTTGGTGTATCCGCTTTTCTATTAGCTGATCAAAATGGAAAATTTGACTTTAGTGAAGAAATTAAACTTATACAAAATGAAAATATTACAATTGATAAAGAATATGATTTTACTTATTTAGTTCCTCCAGTAGAGGATTATAAAACAGCTATAGAAGAATATAATTTTAGAATGGATCCAGTTAAATTAGCTCCTTTGCAAAAACAAATCAAAGAAAAAGATAATATCATCTCTACTTTAAATCAAGAAAAAACAACCCTACAAAATGAACTTAATTCTTTTCCTATTAAAAAACAACGTTTAGAATTAGCTAATCTAGAACAAGATTTGATTATTAAAAAATTAGAAAGTAAAAAACTTGCTAAATCTTTGGGTATAAAAATGAGCATAATAAATCCTAAAATTACTTTTATTCAAGCTAATTCAGCTAAAGCTCGTATTCAAAACCATCTGTCCTATAAACTAGGACAAGCTTTAATCGCTAATTCAAAAAGTATATTAGGATATATAAGAATGCCTTATGTATTATCTTATATAAAAGACAAACATAAATTTGAACAAAAAGCCTATGAAGAAAAAATAAAAGAAAATCCAAATTTAGCTTTACCTCCTTTAGAAACTTATCCCGATTATAATGAAGCTTTAAAAGAAAAAGAATGTTTTACTTATAAACTAGGCGAAGCTTTAATGCAGGCTAATAAAAATTGGTATGGGGGGGGGGTATATCAAATTTATATTCAAAGATGTGCCTAGGTTGAAGAGAGAGTTTGGGAAGAAGGGGTGAAATTTACAAAAAATAAGAAAGAGTTAAGAATTTCTTATTTTTTTAAACCGTTCGCTGATTTCTAACTTTTGAACAATCTCTACTTTGGTTGGTATTTTATAGCTAGCTAGTTTATCTTTGCAAAATAGTCTTATTTCCTTTTTGGCTTCTAAATTAGCAGGATTTTCATTTTGTTCTAATACAATCTTTACACAGACACTTTGGCCCGTTAGAGGATTATTTTGTCCATAGACTAAACAATCTTGTATAAATGGTATTTGCATTAATATACCCTCTACTTCTTGGGGTAATACTTTTTCTCCGCCAACATTAATAACTTCTTTGTTTCTTCCGATAATTTTAATATATTCTTCACCATTTTCATTAATCACTTCAACCAAATCGCCAGTAGCAAAATATCCATCATTTGTAAAAACAGAGTTATCAGCATTTAAATAACCCAAACTTTGCATATTGCTTTTTAAAAATAGCTCGTTGTTGATAATTTTATATGCTATATTTTCCAATTTAAAGTAATTTCCGAAGCTTTTTGTTTGAGCTATGCCTACTTCGCTTGTACCAAAGGTTTGATGAAATTTAACTTTTGGAAAAGTTTGTTTTAATTTTACAAGCAAAGCTTCTGGCATTTTTTCTGTGCCATAGCTAATAATCTTTAAAGAGCTTAAATTATATTTTTCAATTACATTTGCTACCAACATTAAACTAAGTAAAGAAGGTGAAGCAGGCAAGAGTGAAATTTGATATTTTTCTATGGTTTGAGCTAGAGTTTCAATATTTTTTCTTTCCTTTATAGCAATTGCACAAGCATTCATACTAAGACAGTTAAACAAAGTATTTAAACCACCTATATGATCAAACATTAAAAACAATAAAATATTAAGTTTTTTTGATTTTTTATTAAGATAGGCATTTAAAATCTTATCAAGATTATGCACCATAGCTTTAGGTTTACCTGTGCTGCCACTTGAAAATAAAATTAAACCAGGTTTGTTATCATCTATGAGTTTTTGGATTAAATCATGATTGTTACAATGTTTTTTCTGTAGCTCGTATTGATTGTTTTTAAATAAAATATCGCAATTAACTTCGGCAAGTTTGTTGTCAATCTCACTTTCATTGATAAATGGAATGATTATTTTATTAAGCTCAATACATGCTAAAAATAAACTTATACTTTCAAAATCATAATCTCCTGTAATACCCACAATATTTATATCTTTAAGCTTTGTTAATAAATTGATTTTATTGATGATGTTATTATACAAATCATTGTAAGTATATTTTTGTTCTTCATAGATTAAAGCATATTGCTCTTGATTTTTATTAAAAACTTTATTTAAAAAGATATTTTTAAATTTATCCATTTACTCCACCTAGATATATTATCTGCCCTGTTATAAAATCACTTTTTTCATTAATAAAAAAATCAATCACATTAGCAAGGTCTTGAAAATTTCCGAATCTTTTTATAGCTTGTTTATTAAGCAAATCTTGTATTTTATCTTTTGGGACATTTTTAATTAAATCAGTAGGAACTGGGGTAGGTCCTATGGCATTGCAAGTAATGCCAAATGAACTTAATTCTTTAGCACAAACTTGAGTTAAATTGCAAATAGCTGCTTTTGATGCAGCATATATAGCTTCCCCTTCCAACCTTAAAGCAACTGCAACAGTAGAAAAATTTACAATCCTATAAGGCATAGCAACTTGTTCTTTTTTATAGGTTTGACTCATAATCTTTGAAACTTCTCTTATAAACAAAAAACTACCATAGACATTAGTTTTAAAAATATTATCTAAGCTTTTAAATGGAGTGGTTAATATATGATTCATAGCTGCTATGCCAGCATTATTAATTAAAATATCAATTTTTCCAAATTCTTTTTTTATACTTCTTACCATAGAAACTACAGTTTTTTCATCGCAAACATCTAATTCAAAATGTCTATAATTTTTATGATTTATACTTGCTTTACCTCTTGAGCAACCACAAACTATATGATTTTTTGCTAAATAATATTCACTTAATTCTTTGCCTATGCCTTTTCTAGTTCCTGTGATAATGATAATTTTTTGCATCATTCTTGCTCTTGGAGTTTTTTAACTATATAATTGGTCAAGCTTTCAACGTCTTTAAATGGAGAATTTCTTGCACTCATCATTTTTTCATCTGCTAAAATGATTTCTTTATTAAATTCTCTACTTAAAAGTTCTTCCAAATCAGCAACTAAATTTACTAGAGCTAGCGAGTCTAAACAACCACCAAAACCATTATATAATTTTGTATGTTCATCTGCTATTTTTAATTCATCTACTTCATATTCATCTGCTGATGATCGAAGTGTTTGTATAATATGTTGTTGAATTTTATTTTTCATCTAACAAATCCTTTGTTGTGTGTTTGATTAAATAATTTATATTTTATTATATATGAGATATAATTATACTTAAAAAGTATAACAAATTATCAATATGGGAAAATGTAATGAGAAAAAATAAAATTTTAATAATGGGTGCAAGCAATTCTATATTACCTGGCGGACTTAGAGCTGGTTTAAGTCAAAGTAATGTTGATTTCGATAATTTATCAATAGGTGGGTCAATTGCTTCTAGTAAAATTTATACAATATTGAAATATAAACAACGTATAAAAGAAGCAGATTTAGTGATTTTAGAATGTAACTTAGCAGATGTTGATAGGGTTGTATTTGATGATATTGGTTTTGAAGAGTGTATTAGAAATACTTGTTGGCTATATGAAGAATTATATAAAATTAATGAAAAAGTTTTAAATCTTTTGTTGGTAAATACTCACAAGAATGAAGTTGAAAAATATATAAGAAATATTCATAAGTTGTTGTGTAATAAATATGGATTTAATAGTATAGATATGCATAGTTATTACGAAAGTAGAGAAATTTTAAATTTTTTCTTATCTCATCCAGATCCAACTCATCAAATTTCTACAATTATGTATAATCTTGGAAAAAATATAGTAACCAATATAGAAAATTTCAAAAAATCAAAAATAAATATAAAACAACACAATCCTCTATTTTTGTATTTAACACCTCTTGATTTGGATTTAATCGAAGGTAATTTACAATACTCTTTAAAAAAACATCCATTGTTTCAAGAATGTCAAACATATAGAATAGAATTAAATACTAAATTGAAATTTCCAACAAAGTATAGTAATTTCATTTTAATAGGGATGCACACATATAATGAAGAATTAAAAATAAAAAATTGGATGAAAAAAAGACAAAGTTACGGAAATATTGCAATAACTAATGATACATGTTGTATTGTAAAAGCAGCAGCATGCTATAATACTTTTTTAGATATAAAAAAACATTTTATAATTGATAAGAATACTTATATTCAATTTGAAACAAATAAACCTGCAACAGAAAATTCTTTTATGGTAGTTTTTTCCGAAAATAAGAAAAATACGTTAAATTACATCGACGTATCCGCTTTTCTATTAGCTGATCAAAATGGAAAATTTGACTTTAGTGAAGAAATTAAACTTATACAAAATGAAAATATTACAATTGATAAAGAATATGATTTTACTTATTTAGTTCCTCCAGTAGAGGATTATAAAACAGCTATAGAAGAATATAATTTTAGAATGGATCCAGTTAAATTAGCTCCTTTGCAAAAACAAATCAAAGAAAAAGATAATATCATCTCTACTTTAAATCAAGAAAAAACAACCCTACAAAATGAACTTAATTCTTTTCCTATTAAAAAACAACGTTTAGAATTAGCTAATCTAGAACAAGATTTGATTATTAAAAAATTAGAAAGTAAAAAACTTGCTAAATCTTTGGGTATAAAAATGAGCATAATAAATCCTAAAATTACTTTTATTCAAGCTAATTCAGCTAAAGCTCGTATTCAAAACCATCTGTCCTATAAACTAGGACAAGCTTTAATCGCTAATTCAAAAAGTATATTAGGATATATAAGAATGCCTTATGTATTATCTTATATAAAAGACAAACATAAATTTGAACAAAAAGCCTATGAAGAAAAAATAAAAGAAAATCCAAATTTAGCTTTACCTCCTTTAGAAACTTATCCCGATTATAATGAAGCTTTAAAAGAAAAAGAATGTTTTACTTATAAACTAGGCGAAGCTTTAATGCAGGCTAATAAAAATTGGTATGGGGGGGGGGTATATCAAATTTATATTCAAAGATGTGCCTAGGTTGAAGAGAGAGTTTGGGAAGAAGGGGTGAAATAAGAAATTTTTTAAATTTTCACAAAGCATAAGAAATTGTAATAATAGATTTTTTAATGTAAAATTTGTTAAAATGTTTATAAATTAAGATGATATCTTAACAAAGGGAGATAATTATGACTAGCGAATTGAAAAGAAATATAACTTCATTTACAGGAATTGTTGGGAGTGAAAAAATAAATGATCTTTGTAAAATTAAAAATGAAAGGAAATGGAACGATTATAGAGAAAGATATGAGAAACTTTCCAGATTAGAGATAATTCAAAATTTTCCTATTCAGATTGATTTTGAACTTAATGCTACTTGTAATCTTAGATGTCCAATGTGTCCATTATCTGTCGAGTTAAATAGTGAAAAAAAGCAATATAAATTTCCGTTTGAATTATTTTGTAAAATTATTGACGAAGGAGTAAAATATGGGCTAGAGGCTGTAAGATTAAACTATTTAAACGAGCCACTTTTAAGAGATGATTTGGAGGATTTTATTTTTTATGCAAAAAACAAAGGTGTTCAAGATATTTATTTTTCAACAAATGGTATGCTTCTTAACAAGGAAAGAATAAAGTCTCTTATAGCAGTGGGTCTAGATAGAATTCAAATTTCTATTGATGCAAACTCTGAAAAACTTTACAAAAAAATTAGACCTGGTGGAAATTATAATCAAGTTCTTTCTAATATTTTAACTTTAGTGGAGTTAAAAAAAGAGATGAAAAGTTTAACTCCTCTAGTAAGGGTAAACTTTGTTCGTACAGAAATTAATGAACATGAATTAGATAATTTTATTGATTTTTGGAAAAATAAAGTAGATATGATAGGTGTTCAAGAAATGGTTAAGCCGCCGAAAAGTACACAAGAATTATTTAGTAGGACAACTGAAAGAAAAAAGAAATTTCAATGTTCTCAGCCATATAAATTATTAGTATTTACAGCAGAAGGGAAAGTTCTCCCTTGTTGTAATTTTTATGGTGAAGAGATGCCATTGGGGAATATTTATGATTTTTTAAGAGAAAATCAGATAGAAGATGGGAATATCTTAAAATATTTTTGGAGTCATGCTAAAATAAAACAATTAAGAGAATTGCATAAAAAATGCGATTATGCCAAGAATCCTATTTGTAAAAAATGCATAGAAGGTGCATTATATGAATAGTATAAAATATATTTCGCGAAAAAAATGTGTTATTAGCAATACAGAATTAGAGTTTTTATCTAAAGATACATTTCCTTTATTTTGCGGCTGTGTTGAAACTGATTTGAAAGATGATTTGATTTGTGAACAAGAATGGGCTATTTCAAAATATGGCGTAATTCAACTTAAAAATCTTATTCCACTAGAATTATTGTATAAAAATGGACATAATTCTGGAACGATTGGAGAACTTTGGGAAGAACATCATAAAAAATTCGCAGATTTTATTGTAGAAAATAATCCTAAAAGTATTTTAGAAATAGGCGGAGGACATGGAAAGCTTTCACAGAATTGCTTAAATTTATTGGATTTAAATTGGACTATAGTTGAACCAAATTCTAAAAATAAATATGAAAATGTTGACTATATAGATGGATTTTTTTGTAAGGAAATTTTTAATAATAAAAAATTTGATACTATTGTTCATAGTCATACCTTTGAACATATTTATGATCCATGTAAATTTTTAGAAGAAATTTCTTTTATTTTAGCAAATGGTGATAAAATGATATTTTCTTTACCAAATATGCAAAAATGGCTTAGAAATAAATTTCCCAATTGTTTTAATTTTGAGCATACTATACTTCTAAGTGAATGTGTTTTAGAATTTTTGTTGCATAAATACAAATTTAAAATTCTTGATAAAAAATATTTTAAGGAACATAGTATTTTTTATTGTATTTGTAAAGATGAAAGTATTAATAATGAGAAAGCAACTTTGAAAAATCAGTACGAAGAAAATAAAAAATTATTTTTGGATATGAAAGAATATTATCGAGAAAAAATTGTTGAGTTAAATAAAGTTCTAGAAAATACTACTAAAAAAGTCTATCTTTTTGGGGCGCATTTATTCTCCCAGTACCTAGTTTTTAAAGGGTTAAAAACCAATAAAATTGTGAATATTTTAGACAATGACTTAAATAAACAAGGAAAAAGACTATATGGTACTAGCTTTATGGTTGAATGTCCAAAAAATTTAAAACATAATGATAATTGTTTAGTTATTTTAAATGCTGGTATTTATAATGATGAGATAGAAAAGGATATTATAAGAAACATTAATAGTAATGTAGAGATTATAAAATGTTAAATATAAATAATGTGGACAGTTTAGTTAAAAAAGCTATAGATAATTGGAGTTATGAATTTATTGACAAATTTTTAAATAAAGAAAATTTATCTGATGAATATCTACTTTTAGTATATAAATTAGGGAAATATGATTTTTTATTACAAAATTTTGATTATATTAATAAATTATCATTATTTTTAGGTATTGATTCTAAAGACTTATATGATTTTATGTCTTTATGTTTAAAGCAAAAGTCTATAAATGAGAATTTCTTATCTGGTAAATATAAGACTTCATATATAGGATTTTTATCTTCTCGTTTAGATATTATAAATTATGAAGATTGCCAACTATTTTTAAAAATTTTAAATGAAGTAAGAAATTCTCAAGATTTAATCTTACAGTCTTTTTTTTTAAAAAATTCAATAGATTTTTTTTACATCAATTCAAGTAATATTTTTTTTAGAGATGGAATTTATTTTATTATGCTAGAAATTATATACAGTAATTTTTTAAATACTTTAGGTGGAAGATTGTATTATGATAAATTAAGAGTTATTGCAGGAGAATATTTTTATCAAAAAAAATCTTATTCAGGAAGTAGGATAGCTTTATGTCTAAATGGGCAGTTAAGACCTGGTTGGCGTGATAGTATTAAAGCGTTAATTGATTCTTTCTCTCATCTTGGCAATATTGATGTTTTTATATACTCTTGGAATATGGAAAATCTATGGCCAGGTTCTGGTGGAAATGGTATAGGATGGATTAGAAGATTTTTTCATCCTATGCTTCATAGATGTCCTCCTGAACTCATAATGTCTAATATCGATTTTTCTAAGAAATTTCCGAATGTTTTTAATGTAATTTCAAAAGAATTGAATAAAACAATTTCTATTAAAGATATATTGATTTTAAATAATAAAATAAAAAAAGTGACTTTAGAATCATATTCTAAAGTTGTTAATCGTTTAGGGGAATTAAAAAATGATTCTAAAATATATTATGGAATCTACCAAGTTTATAAAAGTATGGAAGAATATGAAAAGCAAAATAATTTTAAATATGATTTTATTATACGTGTTAGACCTGATTATGTTATAGAAAAGAATGATATAAAAATTGAAGACTTGCATTTATTAGAGTTAAATGATATCTATGATGCAAGGTATTTTTGTGGTCTAGATGGAAGTTTGCAAATAGGTAGAAGAAATGCAATGGAAATTTATATGAAAACTTGGGCATATGCTAAAGAAAATAAAGAAAATCCTTATTTTAATACATTTCTTAAAAATTTTCCGCAAACTTGTATGAGTCCAGGAAATGGATTTTTATCGCATTATTTTTTAAGCCAATGGGTAGATTTTTTAAAACTAAGAGTAGTGAAAATGAATATAAAATTTTCATATCTTAATAATTTTTTATTTGATAATATAAGTTTTCCAGATGTAAAGAATGAACTAAATAAAGATATTTGGCATATTCAAAAAAATAAGATATTTAATGAAGTTCAGATTGGTAAAATTATTGATTTTTTTGATTTAATTGCTAAGAAATATAAAATAATTTCTAAAAATCACAGTAATTTAGCAAAAACAAAAATACAAAATCACTTAGCATATAAATTAGGTCAAGCCATAATAGATAATTCAAAAAGTATATGGGGATATATAAAAATGCCTTTTGTCTTATTCTATATACGATACAAGCATCAAAAAGAACAGCTTGATTATATTCAAAGAAGAAAAATAAATCCAGAGTTAGTTTTACCTCCTTTGGAAGATTGTTCTGATTATGAAGAGGCATTAAAAATTAAGAATTATTTTTCATATAAATTAGGTGAAGCTTTTATTAAAGCAAGCAAAAATTGGTATAAAGGTGGGTATATCAAATTTATATTCAAAGATGTGCCTAGATTGAAGAGGAAATTGGATTAGGCGTTCTTTTTAGTTCGAGTATTTTTTATTTTATAATAAAAATTTCTTTTTCCATGGTAATAATATCTCCTTTATATCCTTTTTCTTTCAAAGATTTTATAATTTCTTCTTCATATAAAGGCGCTGCTATGATAATGGCTTTAAGGTCTTTAAAATTTTCTATATTTGGTTCTTGAATGATAATTGAAGAATTTTGCAAATACATCCCATGTTTTCTTGCATCAAGATCAAAACATTTTTTAATTTTAATACAATTTGCTTGATTGATATAGCAAGGCAAAGAGCAACCTTGAGAACCAGCTCCATAGATTCCTATAGAGTTATAGTTATTTAATAAATTATTTAATTTTTGAATGTTTAAACTAAATTTCTCGGCAGTATTATCAAATAATTCTATTGGATATATGGTATTTTGTGGTTTAGATAACTCTTTTTTAAAAATTAAGCCTAATATATCGCCATTATGTAAAATTATATCTTCTAGTAAAGTAAAATTAAGTTTTAACATCACATTAATAATTGTGTTTTTTGAGTAGTATCCACAATGATCATTATAAATATCATAAAACCTAGAGTATTGAACCGATTTTGAAAAATTTGGAATTTCTATATATACTAATCCATCATTTTTCAGTAGTTTTGCAACATCGCTTAAGAAATGAAATGGAGTATTAATATGTTCTAATAAATGTCTAAAAATTATTAAATCAATTTTATCTTTTAATGTTGTTTTTAATGTATTAAAATTAAAAAACCCTTGTATATGTTTAAGATTATTTATATTTTCCATTTCTAAAGAAATTAAAGATGGGTCAATGGTGTACATAAATTTTATATCATGTATGAGAGCATTTACCATATCTCCGCTTCCTGGAGCGATTTCTAAGCAAGTACTGTTTTTGTTGATATATTTTAACAAATTTTCTTTGATTAATTTTGTCGTATTATTCATAGCTTTTGATACTATTTTTCTAGAAAGGTAGGTTTTGTTTTGATATTCTTGTGAGATTTTATTTAAGTCAAATGTAGAATTAAATACATAGCCACAATTTTGACATTGCACTAGAGTTATAATATTGTTACCTTTACAATACCCCCCCCCGCAGCTACTATTGCTATCATCAAGGTTGTTAATAAATTGTTTAGTATCAAACTTTACAGTTGAAGTAAAAGCATTTAAAGTCTTAAAAAGTTCTTTTTGATTGTTTTTGTTTTGACATAATGGACAGTGCATAATTTTCCTTTTTTATAAAATTCTTTTAGATTTTTCCATATATTATATAAAATATGTTAATATTGTTCTTTTTGTATAGAAAATAAATATGAAATTATAAAAAACTAAGTGTAAAATCATGAAAACTCTACTTATTGATTTGGATGGAACTTTAACAATTGATGAAGAGAATGTTGATTATATTGATAAAAAGCCAAATTTTGATTTAATTCAAACTTTAAAAGAGTATAAAAAACAAGGCTTTAAAATCAATATTTTCACAAGTCGTAACATGCGTACATTTAATGGCGATCTTGAAAAAATTAAATTTCATACTTTGCCTATCATTATTTCTTGGCTTAAAAAACATGATGTACCGTATGATGAGATAATCATAGGTAAACCTTGGTGTGGGTATGAAGGATTTTATGTTGATGATAAAGCCATTCGTCCGTCTGAATTTACAAGTTTAAATTATGAGCAAATTAAAGAACTTTTAAAAAAAGAAAATCCCCATAAAGATGGCGGTAATAAATGATACTCATAACTTCTGCGAAATATTCATCTTCTGATTTTACTTTAGAATTTGGAAAAATTCCTCCATCTTTTCTACCGCTTGGTAATAAAAGATTGTATGAATATCAAATAGAGCTTTTTAAAAATTTTAATCAAAAAGTTTTTTTATCTTTACCTAGCGATTTTAAGTTAAGTAAATTTGATGAGAAAAAATTAAAAGAACTTAATGTTGAAATTTTATTTGTGCCAAATAATTTATCTTTAGGTGAATCTGTGGTTTATTGTTTAAATGTTTGTTGTGCTTTTGATGAAAAACTTTATATTTTACACGGGGATACTTTTTTCAAAGAACTTGCATTCAAAGAAAATTCTTTACAGGTTGCAAAAGTTAAGGAAAATTATGATTGGGCTTATTTGGATAATGAATTTCATACACCGTTAAAAACAATAGAAGATGATTTGATTTTAGCAGGAGCTTATAGTTTTTCTCATCCTCAGTTTTTGATAAAATGTATAGTTGAAAGTAGTTATTCTTTTGTAGACGGTATAAAATCTTATTCTAAAGCTTATGCTTTTGATATTATAAAAAATGATACTTGGCTTGATTTTGGTCTTATAACAAGTTATTTCCACTCTAAAAAAGCTGTAAGCACACAAAGAAATTTTAACAATATAGATATTTCAAATGGCTATATAAAAAAGTCTTCTTCTTGGCAAGAAAAAATAAAAGCAGAGATTAATTGGTTTGATAATTTGCCTAAAGAACTATTTATTTATACTCCTAAAGTTATAACTTATGAGGATAGTTATGAAATAGAATATCTTTGCAATAATACTTTGGCAGAATTATATGTTTTTGGAAAATTACCTAGTTATGTTTGGAAAAGAATATTTAAATCTTTAAAAGAATTTTTAGATAAGTTGCATTCTTTTAAAAGGAATGATAAAGATATAAATTTTAATTGCAAGGAAAAAACTTTAAAAAGATTGCAAGAATTTAGTAAACAAAGCGGAATTGATTTGCGCAAAAATATTGTTATCAATTCAAAATCTTATCCAAGTATTTTGACTTTAGTAGATAAGCTTGATTTTTATATGAACGATATAAATGAATTTTCATTAATACATGGAGATTTTTGTTTTTCAAATATTATGTATGATTTTAGAGCTGGTACTATAAAAACCTTTGATCCAAGAGGATTTGATTTTAGTGGAAAAATTACTCCTTATGGAGATAAAAAATATGATTTTGCAAAATTAGTTCATTCTGTTTTTGGGCTTTATGATTTTATTATTGCAGGATTTTTTGAGTGTAAAGTTAATAGCGATAATATAGAGTTTTTTATAGAAGAAGATAAAAATATTTTGGATATTCAAAAAGAATTTTTAAATATATTTAATATAGATGATAATATTAAAGCTTTGACTTTGCATTTGTTTTTATCTATGTTGCCTTTACATAATGATTTTAAAAAAAAACAAATGGCTTTTTTAGTAAATGTTTTTATGCTTTATGATAAATTTTTTAAGGAGAGCAAATGATTATAATTTTTCCTATGGCAGGACTAAGTAGTCGTTTTGCAAAGGCAGGCTATGATAAACCTAAATATATGCTTGATTTAAAAGGAAATAGTGTATTTTTTCATGCTGTAAATAGTTTTAAAAAATATTTTAAAGATTTTAATTTTCTTTTTGTGCATAGAGATATTGAGAATACTAGTGATTTTATAAAAGAAGAATGTGAAAAACTAGGAATAAAATCTTACGAAAGTGTAAGATTAGAACAAGAAACTTTAGGTCAAGCTCATACGGTAAGACTTGGATTAGAAAGGGCAAATATTAAAGATGATGAGAGTATTTTAATTTTTAACATTGATACCTTTAGACCAAATTTTTCTCTACCTACTACTTTGGATTTTTGTAAAATTGATGGCTATTTAGAGGTGTTTGAGGCAGATGGGGAACAATGGAGTTTTGTTTTAGCTGATGAAAATGACAATGTGATTAAAACTGTAGAAAAAGAAAGAATTTCAAATCTTTGCAGCAGCGGACTTTATTATTTTAAAAAAATAAAAGATTTTAAAGAAATTTTTGATAGAATGAAGGCTGAAAATGATTTCAGCAAGGGAGAATTGTATATAGCTCCTATGTATAATTATCTTATAAAAAAAGGCTTACATATAAAATATCATAAAATTTCATTAGATGAAATTATATTTTGCGGAACTCCAGAAGATTACGAAAGATTAATTTCAATATAAAATTAACATTTTACCATTTGACTTTATTTAAAGGATGCCCCTTATGCATAACCCAAACTCAGCCATAGAAAGAATAAAAAATCATTTAGCTTATAAATTAGGCAAAGTTATGATTGACTTTAGTCATCAAAGAAATAATTATAAGTATGGGGGGGGGTATATAGCATTATTTAAAAAACTTTATCAAATAAACAAACAACACAAAAAAGAACAAAAAATTTATCAACAAACCATACAAGTTTTTCCTCAACTCAAATATCCAAATTTAGAAACATGCAGTGATTATGAGCAGGCTTTAAAATATAAATTTCATTTGTCTTATATGCTTGGTGAAGTTCTTATGCAAACTTTTCAAAATTTACATAAAGGAAGTATGTTTAAATTAGCTAAAAATATTAAAAAAGCCAATAAAGAATTTAAAATATTTAAAGAAATTTTTAATGATTTTGCGAAATTAAGCCCAAATATCGTTAAAGTAATTTCTAAAAATAAACAACTCTTTTTAAAAGAATTTTCAAGAATACAAAATATATTAAAAATTCATCAAGATTATCAACCTATACTTGATAATATTTTCTATAATTTTAATTATTTTATACAAAATTTTGATCTTATAGAAGAATGGCTATTATCAAATGATTTTAATGAAAAATATAAAAAAGAAAACCATCCTTACCCTTCATTATTTGATCCTAAAAAACTAAATGATGAAAAAGAAAAAATAAACTATAAAAACATACCAGCTGAACTTGCTTGGGAAATGAATCTACCTTTACCTGATAATTATGAATTTGTGTTTTTGTTGGTTCATGGTGCTGGAACAACTGCTATGACAAGATACTTAAGGTTATGTGACATCAATGTTAATAGACATTGGGGAGATCCGTTATTTCAGTATATAGATTCTTATCGTATGCTTGTGAACTCAAAGGCTTATAATGCAATTATTCTTGCTGGATGTTTAAATAAGTATAGTATCAATTTTGGAATTAAGTTTTATAATTTGATTCAAAAGAAAATTCCTGCAATTTGTGTTATGAGAGATCCCATATCAGTTTTAAGACCTATTGTAAATCATTATGGAAATTTAAAACATCCTAAAGATAAAATTTGCAATTATATAGATATAGATAATTATCCTATAGAGAAAATTTTTAATATTCAAGTCCCTTACGCATATCCAGATGAGAATGGTAAGCCAACCTTGAATACCGTTAAAGAATATGCAGATGATAAATATGGAAATTTTTATATTCTAAATATTAAAATTAAAGAATTGCAAAATGTAATTAAGAAAATATATTATTTAGATATGATTGATATTATGCCTGAAAATTCTTTCAAAACTTTAACTCGGTTGTCTCAAATACTTCATTTTAATCCGCCAGAGTCTTCTGTTTTGTTTAGTTCAAAGTTAAATTCGTCTGATAATCATGTTGATTATTTGTTTTTTCCAAAGACATTTTATATGGAGTATGAAGGAAATAGAATAGAATTTGAAGTTACAAAATATAAATTATCTTCAGATGAATATTTGGATTATACGAAATATTTTATAGATAGTCCATTTTTATTGCAAGATATTGGAGTTAATATATATTTAAGCAAAAATAATGCTAAATATTTACATTGCAACCAAGACATAAATATTAAAGTAATAAATTATTTTAAAAAATTCATATTTAATTTAGAGGAGTTTTATAAAGAAGAAAGAAAAAAAATAATTAATGAATGCGAAATTTTAAATTTTATGAGAATAAATCCTGATATTTTAATGAAATACAAGAACAAATTAGATAAAGAACTTGTTCATATTAAACAACATCGTCCAGATATAGTAGCTTCTTGGAAATACTATCAAGAATTTGAAAAGATGTGTAAGGAGTTGGATGACGATATTTAGGAGAAAGATTTGTAAATTAATAAAAAAAAGATATAATTGTGTTTAAAATTAGAGAAAGGAATCAATATGAAACAAGGGGATTTTACAGAGGTTGCAAAGCATTATCATAATAGACCTGCTTATAGTCCGTTTTTACTTGAAAAACTTGTAGTTTGTATCAATGACAAAAATAAAAATTTAAAAGATTTAAATATTGTTGAAGTAGGAGCTGGTACTGGAAAACTTACTAAGATGTTAGGAGAAATGTTTGGATGTCAAATCAATGCTGTGGAACCAAATGATAATATGCGCAAAGAAGGACAAAAATTTACACAAAATTTATCAAATATTTCTTGGCATAAAGGGAGTGGTGAAGAAACCTGCATGAGCAATAATCAAGCTGATTGGGTCATCATGGCTAGTTCTTTTCATTGGACAGATCCTAAAAAATCTCTCCCAGAATTTAATCGTATATTGACAGGGGGGGGGTATTTCACCGCGATTTGGAATCCTCGCCACATTGTAGAGGGTTCGGTTTTTGATGAAATCGAAAAGGAGATTAAACATATTGTTCCAGAGCTTGCTCGTGTAAGCAGTGGCACTCAAAATGTTAAAAAATGGGAAGAAATTCTTGTTTCAACAGGAGATTTCACAGACTGCTTTTTTATGGAGTGTGACTATAAAGAGTTTTGGGATAAAGAGCGTTATCTTGGAGCTTGGCATTCTGTAAATGATATACAAGCACAAGCAGGTGAAAAAAGATGGAAGGAAATTTTAGAGATGATAGAAGCTAAAATTTCTCATATGCAAAGTATAGAGATTCCTTATAAAATAAGAGCATGGACAGCTAGAAAAGCATAAAATACCTCCTTTTTTTCATCAAGCTTGTTAAAGATGAAAAAAAGGAAATAAAATGCAAAAACTAGTAGAACAAGTGTGGGATTATACCAAGCATGCTAAATTTTATAGCTATAGACCAAATTATGCTCCAAAAACTATAGATATGCTTATTAGTTTAGTTGGAAAAAAAGATATTAAAGTCGCTGATATCGGTGCAGGAACTGGAAATTTAAGCATTATGCTTTTAGAAAGAGGATGTAGGGTAGTATCTGTAGAACCAAATGATGCGATGCGTGAGATCGGGATAGAAAGAACCAAGGATCAAAAGATTGACTGGGTTAGAGCAACAGGCTTAAACTCAACACTCCAAAATAGTGAATTTGATTGGGTGACTTTTGGTAGTAGTTTTAATGTAATGGATAGAAATGAAGCCTTAGAGGAAGCTCATCGCTTATTAAAATCAGAGGGATATTTTTCTTGTATGTGGAATCACAGGGATTTAAACGATCCTGTGCAAAAAATAGCTGAAGATACTATTGTAGAATTTGTACCAAATTATACAAGGGGAACAAGAAGAGAAGATCAAAGACCAATTATAGAGAGTCGAAAGGATCTTTTTGATAATATTGTTTATATTGAAGAGGATTTTTATTTTCATCAAAGCATTGAAAATTATATTAATGCATGGAAAAGTGTTAAAAATCCTTATTGGGATTTGGAGACTGATGAAGGAAATGAACTTTTTAATAAAATTAGTGATAAAATTTCACAAAGACTTCCTAAGGAATTTAGCATAAAATATACCACTCGTTGTTGGAGTGCTAAAAAAATATAAAACTAAGGAAAAACATGGCGGAGTTAAAATTTAAAACCAAAGCACAAAATTTAAAAAATTTACAAACAAAATTAAAAAAAGCAAAAGTTCTACCTTTGGTTTTAACTTCGCTTGAAGAATTAATATCAAATGAAGATAAAGTTTTACAGGACATTCAAACCTTAAAGGCTAATAGACTCATTATAAGAAGTTCTTCTTTAAGTGAAGATAGCATGAAAAACTCCAATGCAGGTGCTTTTCTTTCTTTGGCAAATATTAAAGCTGATTCTAAAGATGAGTTATTAAAAGCTTTATATGAAGTTGCCAATTCTATGCCATCAAAAAGTGATGAAATTTTAGTTCAACCTATGCTTGAAAACATTACTCTTTGTGGAGTTGGTTTTAGCGTTGATAAAGATAATTTTTCCCCTTATTTTTGTCTTCAATATGATGAAAATGGTTCAAATAGCTCTATTACAGATGGAAGCAGTAAGAGTGCAAAAACTTACTATCATTACAGAAATTATTTAGAATTTAAAGATATTAGACTTCAAAAAATTATAGAACTTATAAAAGAATTAGAAGTTTTATATGATTGTCATTTTTTAGATGTTGAATTTGCATTTGCTATTCAAGATGATAAGGAAGAACTTTTTTGCTTACAAGTGCGTCCTTTGGTTATGCATGAAAAAAATAATTTATTTCATTCTTTACCAAAAGAAGCTTTATATAGATTTTATAAACGTTTTGAGTCTTTAAAAGAATCAAGATCTAGAGTTTTGGGAGATAAAGCCATTTTTGGGGTAATGCCTGATTGGAATCCAGCTGAAATCATAGGGTTAAGACCTAAGCGTTTAGCTTTTAGTTTATATAAAGAAATCATTACGGATAATATCTGGGCGTATCAAAGAGATAATTATGGTTATAGAGATCTAAGATCCCATCCTTTAATCCATTCTTTTTTAGGCATTCCTTATGTGGATGTAAGATTATCTTTTAATTCTTTTATACCAAAAAAATTAGATGAAAATATCGCACAAAAACTTGTCAATTTTTACTTAGATAAGCTTAATAAAAATCATGAATTGCACGATAAGATTGAATTTAATATTGTTTATTCTTGTTATGACTTTAATAGTTCTAAAAAATTAGAAGAACTTTTAAATCATGGTTTTAATGAAAATGAAATCAAAAGATTAGAATTTTCATTATTAGAACTTACAAATAAGATTATTAATCCTAGATCAGGGCTTTATTTAAAAGATATACAAAAAGCTTATAAGCTAAAAGAAAGATATGATGGTATTATTAATTCTAATTTTTCTTTAATTGATAAAATTTATTGGCTTATTGAAGAATGCAAGCGTTATGGAACCTTGCCTTTTGCGGGAGTGGCTAGGGCTGCATTTGTAGCAATGCAACTTTTAAATTCTTTAGTTGAGATTGATTTTATAACTAAAGAGGAAAAAGATGATTTTTTAAATTCACTCAATACAGTGAGTAAAAATTTAAGCAAACAAACAAACCATCTTAATTTTCACAACAAAGATCAATTTTTGAAAGATTTTGGACATTTAAGAGCAGGAACTTATAATATTTTATCGCCAAGGTATGATGAAGATTTTGAGCTTTATTTTGATGTGGATCAAAAAGATAGTAAAGTTTATTTACAAGATAAAGCTTTTGTTTTTTCAGAAGAAAAGACAAAAGCTTTAAATGCCTTACTTAGAGAACATGGACTAGAGATTAATGCTTGTGAATTTTTTGATTTTTTAAAGCAGGCTATCGAGGGTAGAGAGCTCGTTAAATTTGAATTCACTAGATTGCTTTCTAAGGCTATAGTTTATATAGAAGAATTAGGCAAATATTATGGTATTGAAAAAGAAGATTTGGCTCATCTTGATATAAAAAGCATTTTAAATCTTTATTCTAGTCTTTATTCTATAAATCCAAAAGAGCAGTTTGTAGAAGAAATTAATCGCAATAAAAAAGAATATGAACTTACACAAGCTATAAAACTTCCTTCTTTACTTTGCAATGCCGATGAAATTTTTTCTTTTTATAATCATAGTATTATTCCAAATTTCATTACACAAAAGAACATCACTGCATTTACGGCGAAGGAAAATGATAAAGATTTAGAAGGAAAGATTGTTTTAATTTATGCAGCAGATCCTGGATATGATTATTTATTTACAAAAAATATAGCAGGACTTATTACATGTTATGGGGGTGCTAATTCACATATGGCCATTCGTGCCTCAGAACTTGGAATGCCTGCTGTTATAGGAGTTGGAGAAGAAAATTTTGAAAAATATTTAAAAGCTAAAAAAATAAATATAGAATGTGAAAGTGAGCAAATATTTTGTTTATAGGTATTACTCAAAGGCTTATTTGCAACGAAAGTTATCATGAAGAAAGAGAATGTTTGGCTTTGGATTGGGGAAAATTATTTAATAAAGATTTATTTAAAAATTTTACTCCTCTTCCTCTTAGCTATGAAATAGATTTTTCTCATTATAAACATCTAATAAAAGCTGTGATATTAAGCGGTGGCAATGATTTAAGTTTTTATAGTCCTAATGTTTTATCTAAAAAGAGGGATTTATATGAAAAGCAAGTTATAGAAATTTGTTTAGAAGAAAAAATACCACTTTTAGGAATTTGCAGAGGGGCTCAGATGATAGCTCATTATTTTAACAGCCATATAAGTCCTTGTGAAAATCATATAGGCAAACATGAAGTATTTTTCTCAAAAGAAAAATTTATAAGCAATTCTTTTCATAATTTTGCTATTGAAAAATTAGGCGAAGATCTTGTAGAACTTTGCTTAGCAGAAGATAATACCATAGAAGCTTTTAAACATAAGTATGAAAATATTTTTGGTATAATGTGGCATATTGAAAGAGAAAATGGGCTTAATAATATTCAAATTTTAAAAGAGTGGTTTAGTTTAATCAAGGAATAATATGAATGCAATTATCTTAGCAGCAGGTTTTGGATCAAGGCTGATGCCTTTAACAAAAGATCAACCAAAATGTATGGTTGAGTATAAGAATAAAAAAATAATAGATTATGAAATCGAAGCTTTAAAATCAGCAGGTATAAATGAAATAGCTGTCGTGGGTGGATATTTAAACGATGTGCTAAAAAATTATCTTAATAAATATGATATTGAGCATTTTTTTATTAATTCAAAATATGATAAAACCAATATGGTTCATACTTTTTTTTGTGCTAAAGATTTTATGTTAAAATGCATCAAAGAAAAACAAGATTTGATTATTTCTTATGCGGATATTGTTTATTTTCAAGATTGCGTGCAAAAGCTTATAAATGCTAAAGAAGAACTTGCTATAGTAGTTGATAAGTCTTGGCGTAAGCTTTGGAGCAAACGCTTTGCAAATCCTTTAGAAGATGCTGAAACATTAAAGATGACAAATGGTTATATTATAGAACTTGGAAAAAAAGCTAATGCCTATGATGAGATAGAAGCTCAATATATAGGACTTTTTAAATTTTCTTATCAATTTCTTTCCGAAGTTATTGCTTTTTATGGAATGCTTGATCGAGATATTTTATATGATAATAAAAATTTTGAAAATATGTACATGACAAGTTTTTTGCAAGCTTTAATTGAAAAATACAACAACGCAAAAGCAGTGGAAATTGATGGCAATTGGTGTGAAATTGATTTTATGAGTGATTTAGAGGTGCAAATTGATAAATAGTCCTTATATTATTTGGCTTACTGGTTTAGCTGGAAGTGGAAAAACAACTATAGGTCAAGCTTTGTATGAGAAATTAAAACTAAAATATAAAAACCTTATTTATCTCGATGGAGATGAGTTAAGAGAAATATTAGGACATTATGCATACGATAGACAAGGTCGCATAGATATGGCTTTGAAAAGAGCTAAATTTGCAAAATTTTTAAACGATCAAGGTATGATGGTTATTGTCACTACGATTTCAATGTTTAATGAGATTTATGATTACAATAGAAAGCAATTAAAAAATTATTATGAAATTTATATAGAATGCGATATGCATGAATTAATACAAAGAGATCAAAAAGGGCTTTATACTAAGGCTTTAAATAAAGAAATTGATAATGTAGTTGGTGTTGATATAGAATTTGATAAACCAGAGGCTGATTTAGTGATCAATAATTCTTGTCGAAATAATTTAGAAGAAAAAGTTGAACTTATAATAAAGAAATTGGCATTGTGAAGCATTACTCAATATCAAAAAAACTTATTGCTAATGTTAGAAATTTTTACACCATTTCTTTGTATAAGAAAAATTCAAAAATAAATAAAGATGATCTTTTCCTTGGCTGGGGACGCAAAAAATCAGGTTTAAAAGCTATAAATTTAGCTAAAAAATATAAGGCTAAATTCATACTTTTAGAAGATGGATTTATCCGCTCATTAAACTTAGGGGTTGAAAATAGCCCAAGTTTTTCTATGGTTAAAGATGATATAGGCATTTATTATGATGCAACAGCACCTTCAAAGCTTGAAAATCTTTTAAATACTTATGAATTTAAAGATGAAGAAATCAAGCAAGCTAAAAAAGCTATAGAGCTTATCAAAAAATATAAAATTAGCAAGTATAATAACAATCTTGATATTCCAGATGATTATTTTCAAAAAGATGAAAAAAGGGTTTTAATCATCACCCAAACGGCCAATGATGCCTCACTTGAATTTGGGCTTGCTAAAGGTTTTAAAACCGTCGATATGATAAAAGATGCCATAAAAGAAAATCCTAAATCTAAAATTTATATAAAAATCCATCCTGATGTTTTAAGCGGTAAAAAACAAAGTGATTTAGATATAAATTCCTTACCTAAAGAATGTATTTTAATCACTGAAAATTTTAATCCCGTAGCCTTGCTTGAGTTTTTTGATAAGGTTTATACCAAAACTTCTGGTATGGGTTTTGAAGCTTTGATGCAAGAATGTGAATGTATTTGTTATGGTATGCCTTTTTATGCAGGTTGGGGTCTAACAAAAGATAAATTAGAGTGTAAAAGAAGGATGCAAAAAAGAAGTTTAGAAGAAGTTTTCTATGTTGCTTATATACTTTATGCTGAGTATTTTAATCCTTATTTAAATCAAAAAAGTAATATTTTTGATACTATTCAAACTTTAGCAAAATATAAAGATATAGAAAAGGCAAATTCTAATAGACTTTTTTTCTTTGGATTTTCAAAATGGAAAAGGAAATTTGTAAAACCTTTTTTTATAGCTAAAAACAATGAAATCATATTTCTAGATTTCTTAGATTGTTTAAAGAATATACAATTAAAAGAAAATGATAAATTTTTCATTTGGGGTAAAAGGATAGATTATAACGCTCTTAAAACTACTCTTATAAAAAAAGCGCAAGATGAGAATTTGCTCCATTTTACTCCCAAAATTTCTTTAGTTGAAGATGGATTTATTCGCTCAATCTCTTTAGGTTCTGATCTTACGCGCCCTTTTTCTTTAATTGTTGATGATAAAGGACTTTACATAGATCCAAATAAAGCAAGTAAATTAGAAGAGCTTTTGCAAAACGAAATTTTTGATGAAAATATGCTAAATAGGGCAAAAAATATTATAAAAATCTTACTTGAGAACCGCTTTTCAAAATATAATGGCTTAAAGCATGAAGACTTAAAAATCAAT
This sequence comes from Campylobacter sp. CFSAN093227, assembly GCF_012897855.1. Lineage (NCBI taxonomy): Bacteria > Pseudomonadati > Campylobacterota > Epsilonproteobacteria > Campylobacterales > Campylobacteraceae > Campylobacter > Campylobacter sp. CFSAN093227. The sequence continues at coordinate 1,522,173 of NZ_CP040610.1, read as the reverse complement.
GCCAAAACAGGGCAAAAAATTATTTTAATCCCTGCTCAAGTTGAAGATGATGCTTCGATGATTTTAGGGGGTTTTGGCTTATCTACTCTTGATTTGCTTAAGGAGGTGCGTTCTAAAAATCAAGATGCTTATATCATCTTTAAGCCTCATCCTGATGTGTTAAGTGGCAACCGTGTAGGTTTAAAAGATGAAACACTCATCTTGGAATTTTGTGATGAGATTGTAAAAGATTGCAGTATTGATAGCGCTATAAAAATTGCTGATGAAATTCACACTATTACTTCTACAAGTGGTTTTGATGCTCTTTTAAGAGCTAAAAAAGTTTTTACTTATGGTATGCCTTTTTATGCGGGCTGGGGTTTAACAAAAGATAAATATAGATGCGAAAGAAGAACAAGAAAACTAAGCCTAGAAGAGCTTGTAGCAGGTGCTTTGATAGCATATCCAAGATATATAAATCCTAAAACAAAAACTTTATGTGAAATTGAAGTTTGTTTAGATATAATGCTAAATTTACAAAAAGCTTATTTTTCAAAAAAATATATAAAATTGGCAATAGATTTTAAAACTTTTATGCTTAGAAAAATAAGAAGATTTTATGAATTTTTAGCAAAGAAATGAGATTTAGCACTAAAATTAAAAAAGAATTTAGCGGTAAAAATGTTTTACTCTTGCAAGGGCCTGTGGGAAATTTTTTTCATCATCTTGCAATAAAAATGAAAAAAAAACAAACCAAAGTTTTTAAACTCAATTTTAACGGTGGAGATTTTTTTTTCTATCCTAGTGGAACGAGGTGTAAGTGCGATGAAAAAGATCTTGAAAATTTCTATAGAGATTTTTTTCAAAGCAAAAAAATCGATGCTATTTTAATGTATAATGATTGTCGCATTATACATACTAAGGCTATTAAAGTGGCTAAAGAATTAGGAATTGAAATATGGATTTTTGAAGAAGGATATTTAAGGCCTTATTGTATTACTTTGGAAAAAGATGGAGTGAATGCAAATTCTTCTTTACCGCGTGATAAAAATTTTTATCTTTCTCAAAATATTTTTACCAAAGAAAGCATAAAAGAAATTCCAGGTGGATTTAAATTTATGGCTTTTGATGCTTTTTTGTATTGGTTGTTTGCTTTTATTTTGGCTCCATTTTTTAACAACAAACTTCATCATCGCACTTTATATCCTTTTGAATTTTTATTTTGGTTTAGATCATTGTATAGAAAGTATCTTTATAAGATTACAGAAAAAAAACTAAATGAAAAGATTTATAATTTAGAAAAAAAGTACTTTTTGGCGATTTTACAAGTTTATAGCGATACGCAAATTAAATATCATTACAAAAAAAGCATAGAGCACTTTATAGAGGAAACCATACTTTCTTTTGCAAACCATGCAAGAGCTAAATCTTATCTAGTTTTTAAACACCATCCCATGGATAGGGGCTATAAGAATTATTCTAAACTCATAAATGATTTAAGTCAAAAATATCATGTAGAAGGAAGGGTTTTATATGTTCATGATACCCACTTGCCAGTTCTTTTAAGAAAGGCTTTGGGTTGTATTACTATAAATTCAACAGTAGGCCTTAGTGCTATTTTAGAAGGCTGTCCGACTAAGGTTTGTGGCAATGCTTTTTATGATTTTGAAGGCTTATCTTATCCAAAAAAACTTCAATTTTTTTGGCGTGAAGCTCATGCTTATAAACCCAATCCTGTTTTGGTATGTAATTTTAAAAAATATCTTTTACAAACTAATCAATTCAACGGCAATTTTTATAAAAATTTCTTTTTAGACAAATAAGACTAAAAAGCTTTGATTAAGAGAGCTTTTAAAGCAAAGTTGTTATAATTAAAAGCAAAAAGAAATTATTGTATGGATAGGGAAGTATTTTATATAGCAGGATATGATCCTAAAAGTTATAGATTTTATTATGATTTATTTAAAAAAAACCTAAAAGATTATTCTCATGCTTTTAACATTAAAGTTGATTTAAGTAAAATTGAAAAAAATGAGCAATTTCCTTTTTTTCAAATTTCTTGCGAAGGAGTACAAACTACATATCATTTTTTAACATGGAATGATATTGTTAAGAAAAATTGGTCAGAAAATTATAAAGATGCTTTGGCAGATTGTTATAGTTTTTTTAGAATTTATACTATCACAGGGCTTTTTATCAAATTTGGCAAAGAGTCGATTTATCAACTTATCACAGGTTATTATCCTTTTTTTTATGTGTTATTTTCTTTACTATTTTCTTTGGTTGTGGCTTTTGGAAGTTTTGCTTTTTTGCAAAATTATATGCATTTTTCTTTAGCTATCATCATAGGATGTTTTTTAGGATTTTTACTAAATCATTTTTTATTTAAATTAGGTAAGAAATTAGCTGTATTTTGGATAGCAAGAATTTGTGCTTTTTGTGCTACTTGGCAAGATAAAAAAACAGGCACTATGCAAGAAAGAATCAAGCTTTTTGCGAATACCATAGTAGATAAGCTAAAACAAAATGAAAATAAACAAGATTATGAACTTGTTTTAGTAGCACATAGTGTTGGAACTATAGTTTGTATAGAAGTTTTGGAGTGTATTTTAAGACAAAATTTAGATTTATCTTTACTTCATAAGTTAAAAATTCTTACTCTAGGAGAATGCATTCCTTTAGTGAGTTATCAAAAAAAAGCGGATGAATTTAGAAAGAAGCTTGAATTTGTTTCAAGGTTTGATTTAAAATGGTATGATTATACATCGATTATTGATGGAGCATGTTTTCCTCAAGTGGATTTTTTCCGCACGAGTGGCGTAAATGCTAAATTTACACCCCCATTTTTAAGTGCTAAATTTCACACTTTATATGAAAAACATGAGTATAAAAAAATAAAAAGAGATAAAAACAAAGCGCACTTTTTATATCTTTATAGTATTAGTGTTAAAGGTGATTATGATTTTTTTTCTTTCATCATAATGCCTAAATTTTTAGAAGAAAAGGTAAAAATATGAGTGAATGCCCCTTTTTTCCAAAACCTTATAAAAATAAAGCTTCTACGCTTTTAACTTTTTTGTTAAAGCGTAGATCTTGGCTTGACGGGCTTTATGAGCGTAGTTATAAAATGCAAACAGGCTATGTGAAGATGCCAAATTTTGATCTTTATGTCATAAATGACACTAAAGAAGTTAAAAGAATGATGGTTGATGAGGTTAGAGAATTTCCTAAAAGTGCATTTTTACATGAGCTTTTAAGTCCGCTTTTAGGGGAGAGTATTTTTACTACAAATGGTGAAGTTTGGAAAAAACAAAGAGAGCTTTTGCGTCCAAGTTTTGAAATGACTCGTATCAATAAAGTGTTTAATCTTATGAGTGAAGCTGTGGCAGATATGATGGATCGTTTTAGCAAGTATCCAAATCATGCTGTTATCGAAGTAGATGAAGCTATGACTTTTATTACCGCTGATGTGATTTTTCGCACCATTATGTCTTCAAAACTCGATGAGGAAAAAGGTAAAAAAATCTTAAACGCATTTGTGACTTTTCAAGAGCAAAGCGTGCATACAGCCATGCGTCGTATGTTTCGTTTTCCAAAATGGCTTTCTTATGTGTTAGGAGATTGTAAGCGTGCTAAGGCCGGAGATGTGATCAGACAGGTTTTAAGTGATATCATAAAACCAAGATATGATATGGCAGATAATGCAGAATTTGAAGATATTTTAGGATCTTTGCTTTTAGTAGTGGATGCTGATACAAATAAGCGTTTTTCTTTTGAGGAAATTTTAGATCAAGTGGCTATGCTTTTTTTAGCAGGACATGAAACCACAGCAAGTTCTTTGACATGGACGCTTTATTTACTCAGTCTTTATCCTAAGGAGCAAGAAAAAGCTTACGAGGAGATTACTCAGGTTTTACAGGGTGGAGTCATTGAAATTTCGCATTTAAGACAGTTTAAATACTTAACAAATATTTTTAAAGAATCTTTAAGACTTTATCCTCCTGTTGGGTTTTTTGCAAGAGAGGCAAAAAAAGATACTCAAGTTAGAGATAAGCTTATTAAAAAAGGTTCTGGGGTGGTGATTGCTCCTTGGCTGATACACAGACATAAAGAATTTTGGACAAATCCGCATGGATTTAATCCTTCTCGTTTTGAAGGAGAGTACAAAAAAGATGCTTATTTGCCTTTTGGGGTAGGGGAAAGAATTTGTATAGGACAAGGTTTTGCTATGCAAGAAGCGATTTTGATTTTGGCTAATATTTTAAAAACTTACAAACTAGAACTTGAAGAAGGTTTTGTACCTGATGTAGTAGGGCGTTTAACAGTGCGTTCGGCTAATGGTATGAGGATAAAATTTAGCAAAAGAAAGCTATGAAAAGAGTTAGAACTAAAATTCGCGCCAATTTTCGTCGTCGTGTAAAACGCACCTTAAAAGGAAGCTTAAAAGAAAAATTAGCAGGGACTATTCTGCTTTGTGCAATAGTACCTTTAGCAGTTTTAGGATATCTTTTTATCGTGATTATAGGAATTTTTTTTAATACCGCACGAGCAAGACAGGGTGTTAGAGCCTTAGATCATTTCGTAAATGCAAGCTTGTTTAATGGCTATGCTTGGGAGAGCGTTTCTTCTCATGCGTGGCGTGAAAGAAATCGCAAAAAATGGGCAAGGATTGTTATAAAAATCACAGATTTTTTTCAAAAAGATCATTGCAAAAGAGCAAACAAAAGAGAACAACCTGTGGTGGATTTCATACTTTCAAGAAATTTAGACAAGCAAACTATAGGAAAATAATCAAACTATAGCCACTATGGCTATAGCAAAACCATTATCATGAGAAATACTTAGGGAAGTTTGAGTGATATTAAAATCTTTTGTAATTTTTTGAGAATATTTTAATTTAGGTGCGTTTTTTTCATCTTTTGATATTTCAATATCAAAAAAACTGCATAATTCACAAATTCCAACACCCAAAGCCTTGCTAGCGGCTTCTTTAGCAGCCCAAAGACCTGCTAGAGTTGCTGGATTTTTAATGAGTATTTGTTCTTTTGGGCTTAAAAATTTATCCAAAAAATTTTTGCCATGTCTAGAATGAATTTTTTCTATCCTAGAAATGGCGATGATATCACAGCCTACGCGCATTTAAGAAACTACAAAATCCGTAAAATAAACATTTTTAATAAAGCCATCGGTTAAAATTTCATTGATTTTTCCAACTAGCTCATCTTTTAAACGTTCTTTGCCTTTTTGTGTACTTACTTCTTCAAAGGTTTTAGCTGTTAATGTACGAATAATAATATCACGAATCACTGGGACTTTTTTATCAAGTTCAGGTTTTAAAAGTTCGCTATTTTGTTCTAGTTCTATAGTGCATTTTACATATCTTGAGCCGCTATCGCTAAGTAAATTTAGGGTAAAAGGATCAAGTGGATACATAGGACCTATATTAGCAAAATCACTACCTCGCTGAGTAGGAGCTGAAACTTTAGGTTTATCAGTTTTTGCCTCTTCTTTTGGGGCTTCTTTGACTTCACTTTCATCACTTGAACTGCTTGAAATAAGCCAAGCAATTACTCCCATAATACTAAGAAGTAAAACAAAAAGTAAAATAACAATAATAATTACAAGTGAACCGCCTTTTTTCTTTTTCGTTTCTTCGTTTTCTAATTCTTCATCCATAAATTTTCCTTCATTTAGTGAAATTAATGTAAAATTGTAGCAAAAATTTCTTTTCTATCCAAATTTGCTTTAGAAAAACGATAAATTTAGGTTAAAGAAGAGATGAATTTGAAGGAAAAAAATGTTAGATGTGATTTTTAGAGAATATGATATAAGAGGACTTTATGGCAAAGAACTGAATGAAAAAAGCGTTAAAGCTATAGGTTTTTGCTTGGGACAAACCATGCTAAATAAAGGCTGTAAAAATGTAAGTGTGGGCTATGATGCAAGATATAGTGCAAATGAGCTTTTTAATTATCTAATTAGCGGACTTAACAAAGCGGGAATAAAAATCTATGATATAGGGCTTGCGCCAACTCCATTGGGATATTTTAGTCTTTATGAGGGCTTGAAATTTGATGCAAATGTTATGATAACAGGCTCTCATAACCCAAAAGATTATAATGGTTTTAAAATTACTATTAATAAAGAAAGTTTTTTTGGTGTAGAATTAAAAGAGTTTTCAAAAGAAGTTTATAAGCATTTAGATGATGATATTGAAGAAAATTTAGAAGTAGAAAAATACGATATTTTAAACCTTTATGTGAAATTTATGTGCGAGCAATTTAGCTTTTTAAAGGATTTTAATTATAAATTTGGTGTTGATTGCACAAATGGTGCGGCTGGAGTGGTGATAGAGCCTTTAATCAAGGCTTTAAATTTAAAAGCTCATGTAATGTTTGCAGAGCCTGATGGACAGTTTCCAAACCATGCTCCAGATCCTACAGAAGAAGAAAACTTAAGTGCGATTAGAGAATTTTTAAATCAAAATCAAGATTATTCTTTAGCTTTTGCTTTTGATGGGGATGCTGATAGAATGGTTGCTTTGAGTAAAACTCATGTATTTTGTGGGGATGAGCTTTGTTATTTGTTTGCTAAAGATATCCCTAATCCACGCATTTTAGGTGAGGTAAAATGTTCTAAAAATCTTTTTGATGAAGTGGCTAAATTTGGAACTATTTTTATGGGAAAAACAGGACATTCTAATATCAAAAAAATGATGAAAGAAAAAGATATTGATTTAGCTGCTGAAGTGAGTGGGCATATTTTCTTTAAACATAGATATTTTGGTTATGATGATGGAATTTATGCATTTTTAAGAGCCTTGGAGCTTGTTTATAAAGGTTTTGATCTAGAAAGTATGATTAAAGCTTTACCAAAACTTTATACTACACCTGAAATTAAAATTCCTGTAAATGAAGAAGAAAAATTCAAACTTGTGGAAGAATTTCAAAAAGAGATTGAAAAAGGAGCTTTAAAAGGTGTTAAAAGTCTTTGTGAAATTGATGGAGCTAGGATAGATTTTGGCGATGGATGGGCTTTACTTCGTGCATCTAATACCAGCCCTTATCTTATCACACGCTTTGAGGCAACATCTTTAGAAAGAGCAAAAGAGCTTGAAAGTATGGTATTTACTTTGTTTAATGATATAAAAGCTAGATTTAAGAATTGATGAGATAATATTCCGCGATTTAATTTATTTTAAAAAGGAATTAAAAATGAAAAAAATACTTATTCTACTTACACTATGTGCTTTTGCTTTTGGTGCAAGTGAATGTGATAGAAAAATCGATCGTATCAATAAAGAAATCAGTTTTTCTAAAGCGCATAATGATACAGCTAGAACTTTAAGCTTAGAGCTTGCTTTAAAACAAGTACAAAATGATTGTGCTAAAGATCCTATGTTTTATGATAAAAAGTTAGAAGCTAAAAAACTTAAAGAACAAGAAGTGGAAAAAATCGAAAAAGAACTCGATGCTTTACATGATCAAAAAGACTATATGAGCAAGGTTGAGTATAAGGCTAAGAAAAAAGCTTTAAAAGAGCAAAAAGAGAAAATTAAAAAAGAGATTGAAGAATATATCGATAATCTCTAAAAATTAAAAAGGCTAATTAAATTTTAGCCTTTTTAAACCCTGCCTTTTTTAAGGTTTTCTAGTAATTCTTCTATATTATAAATTCCTCTGTGTTCTGGTGTTAAAAGATGGATTAAAATATCGCCAAGATCAATCACGCTCCATTCTTCGCTACTATCTATGTTTAAAAATTCCTCACCTTTGGCTTTAAGTTGTGTTTTAAGCTCATCGATCAAGGATAGAGCGTGTCTTTCTCCTAAAGTAGCTGCAATAATGACATATTTTACAAAGTATTCTTGCTCGCTCATGTCAATGGTTTTGATATTTTCAGCTTTTTTTTCATCTAAAATTTTAACGATTAAATCTATTCTTTCTTGCATTATTGTCCTTTAATTTTTGAAATTGTATCAATTTTTTTGTAATTTTTCATAATATTTTTTTACTTCATCTTTAATTTCTTCACAAACCTCATTTGTATTTAAAGTGTCGCGTATGAAAGAAGAAGCGATTTTTTTATTGGTTTTTAAATCTTTGAAATTCTTAGGAATTCCTATATCATTGCGATTGGCAATAACAAATTCTACTAAAGAATTGAGTTTTTCAAAATCATGCCAAAGATGAAGTTTTTCTAAATGATCTGCGCCAATTAAAAGATAAAATTTACTAGGATTATAAAGCTTATAAAGATACTTAACACTTTCTATGCTAGGAACAGGGCGTTTTTGCCTGATTTCAAAATCGCAAATTTCAACTTTTGGCAAATGTCCCCAAAGTTTTTTAACCCATAAGAATCTTTGCTTTTCATCAGCACTAAAACTTTGTTTAAAAGGATTGATATAAGTAGGCATAATAATAAGTTTATCAATATCTAATTTTTCCAAAGCCTCTAAAACAACGCTATTATGACCATTATGCGGTGGATCAAAACTGCCACCAAAAAGTGCTATCTTCATTAAAATTTTAACCTTTTTTTTGTAGAATATTAGCATTATATTTTGCAAAAGGAAATTAAATGGCTGTAAAAGTTGCTATAAATGGTTTTGGACGCATAGGCAGATGTGTTGCAAGAATCATCTTAGAAAGAAATGATATTGAGCTTGTGGCGATAAATGATACTACGGATATTGAACTTACAAAATACCTTTTTAAATACGATACAGTACATGGTGAATTTAAAGGCAGTGTTGATAGTGAAGGCGATGATTTGGTGGTAAATGGTAAAAAAATCAAAGTATTTAAAAGTCGCAATGTAAAAGATCTTGACTTTGCAAAACACGGCGCACAAATTGTTTTAGAGTGCACAGGAGCGCATTTAACTATGGCAAAATGTCAAGAATTTATAGATATGGGAGTACAAAAAGTGATCATGAGTGCTCCTGCAAAAGATGATACTCCTACTTATGTTTTAGGAGTAAATTCAGAACTTTACAAGGGTGAAAGCATTATTTCTAATGCAAGTTGTACAACAAATTGTTTAGGTCCTGTTTGTCGTGTTTTACAAGATAATTTTGGTATAGAAAAAGGACTTATGACAACAATACATGCTTATACAAATGGACAAAGTATTATTGATGCTAAGGCCAAAGATAAACGCCGTTCTCGTGCCGCAGCGCAAAATATCATTCCAACTTCTACAGGCGCAGCAAAAGCTATGAAACTTGTTATGCCTGAACTTAATGGCAAGCTTCACGGACAAAGTATGCGTGTGCCAGTGATTGATGTATCAAGCGTGGATTTAACTGCACAACTAAGCCGTAAAGTCAGCAAAGATGAAATCAATGAAGCTTTTAGAAAAGCTGCAACTACAAATTTAAAAGGCATTTTAATGGTAGATGATGATGAAAGAGTTTCAAGCGATTTTATCACTTGTTCTTATGGAGCTATTGTAGCAAGTGATTTAACTCAAGTGATTGCGGATGATTTTATCAAGGTAATTGCTTGGTATGATAATGAATGGGGTTATTCAAGTCGTCTAGTAGATATGGCAGTATATATTGCAAATAAGGCTTAATCATGAGTGATATTATTTCTATAAAAGACATTGATTTAGCTAAGAAAAAAGTTTTTATAAGATGTGATTTTAATGTTCCTCAAGATGATTTTTTAAATATCACTGATGATAGACGCATAAGATCAGCTATTCCTACGATAAGATATTGTTTGGATAATGGTTGTAGTGTGATTTTAGCCTCTCATTTAGGGCGTCCAAAAGAAATTAGCTCTAAATATTCTTTAGAACCTGTGGCTAAGCGTCTTGCTAGACTTTTAGATAAAGAAATTATTATGGCAAAAGATGTTATCGGCGAAGATGCAAAAACCAAAGCTATGAATTTAAAAGCGGGCGAAATTTTACTTCTTGAAAATTTGCGTTTTGAAAAAGGCGAAACTAAAAATGATGAAAATTTAGCCAAAGAACTTGCTTCTATGGTTCAAGTTTATATCAATGATGCTTTTGGAGTATGCCATAGAGCACATTCTAGCGTGGAGGCGATTACTAAATTCTTTGATGAAAAACACAAAGGTGCAGGATTTTTACTCCAAAAAGAAATTGATTTTGCAAGCAATCTTATCAAACATCCAGCACGTCCTTTTATCGCTGTTGTTGGAGGTTCAAAGGTAAGTGGAAAACTTCAAGCATTGACAAATTTATTACCAAAGGTAGATAAATTAATCATAGGTGGAGGTATGGCATTTACTTTTTTAAAAGCCTTAGGTTATGATATAGGAAATTCACTTTTAGAAGAAGAACTTTTAGAAGAAGCTAATAAAATTCTTACCAAGGGTAAAAATTTAGGAGTGAAAATTTATCTTCCAGTAGACGTTGTAGCTGCTCCTACGTGCTCACAAGATGCGCCGATGAAATTTGTTCCAGTGCAAGAAATTCCAAATGGTTGGATGGGTTTAGATATAGGACCTGCAAGTGTGAGGCTTTTTAAAGAGGTGATTTCTGATGCGCAAACGATTTGGTGGAATGGACCTATGGGTGTTTTTGAAATTGATAAATTTTCAAAAGGTAGCATTAAAATGAGTCATTATATCAGCGAAGGACATGCAACTTCTGTTGTTGGAGGCGGTGATACGGCTGATGTGGTTGCGCGTGCAGGTGATGCAGATGAAATGACTTTTATTTCCACTGGAGGTGGTGCTTCTCTTGAACTTATAGAAGGTAAAGAACTTCCAGGCGTAAAAGCTTTAAGATCTAAGGAAAATGAATGATCTTTGCTGCAAATTTAAAATGCAATCACACAAGAGCAAGCTTTAAAATTTATGCTGAAATTTTAAATAAAACCATGGGAGCAAAATGTGATGATATTATCGTTTTCCCACCTAGTGTAGCATTTTTAGAAAATGAAAATAACTTCATACAAGGAGCGCAAAATTTTTATCCTTGTGTTAATGGTGCTTTTACAGGCGAGCTTGGAAAAGAGCATTTGGACGAATTTGGGATCAAATGTGTTTTAATCGGGCATTCTGAAAGAAGAGCTTTAGGAGATGAAGAATTTATTAAGGCTAAATTTGATTTTGCTAAAGAGCATGGTTATAAAATTGTTTTTTGTATAGGTGAAAATTTAGATACAAAAAATTCAGGCAAGACTTTAGAGTTTTTAAAAAAACAACTTGAAATTATTGATTTAAATTATGAAAAACTCATCATCGCTTATGAGCCTATTTATTCTATAGGAACGGGAGTGAGCGCACAAAGTACAGATATCGCTAAAGTGCTTGAATTTTTAGCGAGTTTAACCAAGGTACCTTTGCTTTATGGTGGAAGTGTGAATGAAAATAATATCAAAGAAATTTTAAGTGTAAATCATTGTGGTGGAGTTTTGATAGGCTCTGCAGCTTTAAAAGTAGAAAATTTTATAAAATTAATCAAAGGATAAAAGATGATTATGAAGGGTAAAAAAGGCCTTATTGTAGGGGTTGCGAATAATAAATCTATCGCTTATGGCATAGCAAAAGCATGTTTTGATCAAGGAGCCGAGCTTGCTTTTACTTTTTTAAATGATGCTTTAAAAAAACGCGTAGAACCTATAGCACAAGAGTTTAATTCTAATTTTGTTTATGAGCTTGATGTAAATAATAACGAGCATTTAGATTCTATCGCTGAAAAAATCAAAAAAGATTTAGGCGAGATTGATTTTGTAGTGCATGCGGTTGCTTTTGCTCCAAAAGAAGCTTTAGAAAATTCTTTTTTAGAAACTTCAAAAGAAGCTTTTGATATAGCTATGCAAACTTCTGTGTATTCTTTACTTTCTTTAACACGTTCGCTTTTGCCTATTTTAAAAGATAAGGGTTCGATTTTGACTTTAAGTTATCTTGGTGGGGTTAAATATGTACCTCATTATAATGTTATGGGTGTAGCAAAAGCTGCACTTGAAAGTTCTGTGCGTTATTTGGCAAGAGATTTAGGGGTAAAAGGAATTCGTGTTAATGCTATTTCAGCAGGTCCTATTAAAACTTTGGCAGCAAGTGGAATAGGGGATTTTAGAATGATTTTAAAATACAATGAAATCAATTCTCCTTTAAAACGCAATGTTAGTATAGAAGATGTAGGCAATTCGGCTATGTATTTACTTAGTGATTTAGCAAATGGTGTTACAGGTGAAATACATTATGTTGATGCAGGATATAACATCATGGGTATGGGCGATGTTGAAAAAAATGAAGAAGGGCAAACTGTTCTTTGTTGGGATAATCAAAAAGGATAAAAAATGGCAAAGCTTAGCAATGAAGAATTAAAAAATATACTTGAAGATCGCATTAAAAAACTTGAGAATTCTACTTTAAAAGAGGATAAGGTTATCAATGAAGAAAGTGTAAAAATTCTTGCTAGGCATTTATCTTTAGGCAATGAAATTCCAGCTCTTGCTCAAAGATTTTTTCAAATCGCACCTAAAACAAAGTTAGTATGGCTTCATCTTTGTGAATGTACAGGGTGTAGCGAGAGTTTGTTGCGTTCTGAGTTGCCAAGTTTTGATGAGCTTATTTTTGATTTTTTTTCTTTAGAATATCATGAAACTTTAATGGCGGCAAATGGCACTAAGGCTGAAGAGCTTTTAGAGTATGTTTTAGAAGAAGATTTTATTTTAGCGGTTGAAGGTGGTGTTGCAGCCATTGATACCTTTTTTCTTACTATAGGAGCGCAAGGAGAGAGTGGCTATGAAATTTTAGAAAAACTAGCCGCTAAAGCCAAGGCTATCTTTGCAGTGGGTACTTGTTCAAGTTATGGTGGTATTCAGGCTGCTTATCCAAATCCTAGTAAAACTTGTGGTATTAGCGAAGTTTTAAGTCAGAAAGTAGTAAATATTCCGGGTTGTCCTCCAAGTGATATAAATATCATTGCGACTTTAAGTTTTTTTGCTTTATTTGGAGTTTTGCCTGAACTTGATGAGCAAAATCGTCCTGTGTGGGCTTATGGTAAATGTTTGCATGATATATGTGAAAGAAAGGCGAAATTTGAAAGTGGGATTTTTGCTGAACATTTTGACGATGAAGCTGCAAAGAATGGAGCTTGTTTATTTAAGATAGGTTGTAAAGGACCTTATACTTACAACAACTGTCCTAAAGTGAAATTTAATGCTAAAACTTCTTGGCCAGTGGCTGCAGGACATGGTTGTATAGCCTGTAGTGAGAAAAATTTTTGGGATGAGTTTGGGAATTATGAAAAACCTATGGCAAATATTTTTTCTTACGCTAAACTTTGCAATGAAGAGTTAAAACAAGAATTTTTTCTAGAAGAGCAAATTAAAATTTTAGAACAAATAGGTTTTGAATTTGAAAGCAATATAAAACTTATTTTACAAAATATAGCTAAAAATAAATTAGGTGCTTCGCTTGTAGAAAATTATAAAAAATCCTTTGAGAAAAACTATGCTTTTATAGAACAAAATTTTGATGAAATTCCTATGCCTTCAAAAGATTTTTGGAAATATCTTGAGATGAGTTTTATTTTGGTTAAAGGCGCATTTTTAAAAGATAAGAATGATTTTTTAATTGCGGCAAAAAATTATGCTTTTAAACATGCAAGTCCTTATGATTTTAAGTTAAATATGAATGCTGAAAAACCAAAGCTTGATGTGAGTAAATCTTTTCGTATGACTTTAATCTATCTTTGCGGTGGGCTTGATTTTGAAGGTATTGCTTATAGTATTTTAAAAGCTTTTGAAGATAATATTACTAAAATTTCATCATTAAAAGCAAGTTAATTTAATAAAATTTTAGCAATATGAAGCCCTATAAAAGCTACTATATAAGCACTTGTGCAGGTAAAAAGAAAGAGAAAGAGAGTATATTTTAGCTTTCCACTTTCTTTTGAAAAAACTATAGTTGCTGCAAAGCAGGGATTATAAATCATTACAAATAAAATAAAAGCCACTGCACTTGGTATAGGTATGTTTTTAGCGATAATTCCTTTTAAATCATTATTTGTTTCATCTACATCTTTTCCTAGTGAATAAAGCACGCCCATAGTTGAGATCATCACTTCTTTAGCAGCCAAACCACTGATTAAAGATACGCTTAATTTCCAATCTAACTCAAGGGGTTTAAAAATAGGTTCTATGCCTTTGCCAAATTGTCCTAAATAACTTTGTTCTATAGCTCTTTCTTGAGCATTAAAATCATTTAAATTTTCTTCACTTTTTGGAAAATTGCTAGCAAACCATATGAGCAAAGAGGCCAAAAGTATGAAAGTTCCTGCTTTTTTAAGATACATTTTGGCTTTATTATAAACCATAAACCAAACTAAATGCCAATTTGGCATACGATATTTTGGCATTTCCATAACAAAAGGTTCATCAAGTCCACGAAATGCTGTCATTCTTAAAAATTTTGCAGCACAAAGTCCCAAAATCGCACCTAAAATATAAATTCCAAAAAGATAATTTCCTGCTTTTTCACTTGGAAAAAAAGCACCGATAAAAAGCACATATACAGGAAGTCTTGCTCCGCAACTCATAAAATTGATCACAAAAAGAGTTAAAAGTCTATCTCTTTTGTTCTTAAGAGTGCGTGTAGCCATAAAAGCAGGTACCGAACAACCAAAACCAGTGATTAGCGGAATAAAACTTTTACCATGCAAACCAAATTTATGTAAAATCCCATCAAGTAAAAAAGCTATTCTTGACATATAGCCTGTGGTTTCTAAAAGAGCTATGCCTAAAAATAAAATCATTATATTAGGTAAAAAAAGTATCACAGCACCAACACCTGCGATAATCCCATCAGCTAAAGCTGAAGCGATGAAGGTATTAGAAATATTGTTTTTAACAAGTTCACCTAAGGCATTAAAGCCTGATTCTATATAATCCATAGGAATTTGCCCTAAGCTAAAGGTGAGTTGAAATAAAAGCCACATTAAAAATAAAAATATAGGTAAGCCAAAGAATTTATGGATAAGTAAGGCATCGATTTTTTTAGTTAAATTTCTTTCTTCTTTTTTGTGTGTGATAATTTTTTTGAAAGTTTATTAATAAAATATAATAAATCTTCTTTCTCTGGGCTTTTTTCACAAAGTGGAGTATAAAATTGAGATCTTGGAATAAATTTACTTTCAAATAAAATAATAATTTTTTGCAGCAAAAGTTCTAAATTTCTTTTGTTTTTGCTGAAATTTCAACAACTTGACTTTGAAATTCTTGGCTTAAAACAGAAGTCAAGCTCTATACCTTCTTTTTTGGCTTCATCGCACATATTTAAAGCTAAAAGCATTTTTTTATTAAGGCTTAAAAGTTCTACGCTAAGGATAAGATTGCGTTCTAAATTGGTAGCATCTAAAACATTAACAATAACATCATAGTCATTTTGATTTAAAAAATGACGTGTGATTTTTTCTTCTTCGCTATATCCATCTAAAGAATAAGTTCCTGGCAAATCAATAACTTCAAATTCATAGTTTTTATAAAAAGTTTTTGCGCTTGCTTTTTCTATAGTAACTCCGCTAAAATTTCCTACTTTCATATTGGCTTTGCAAAGCGCATTAATTAAGAAGACTTTTGCCTACATTAGGCTGACCTACAAGGGCTATTTTGATTTTTTTCATATAAGATTCACTTCTATGGTTTTAGCTTCATCAGATCTTAGGATAACACAACTTGCATCAAGCTCTACCATTATGGTGGCATTTTTTAAAGAGGAGTGAATTTTTTTCAAGTTTTTATTTTTGATAAATCCAAAGCTTAAAAGTCTATTTTTGAGTTCTTTTTGAGCACTTAAATTGACAATAATAGCCTTTTGTCCATCTTTTAATTATCTAAAGTCATTGTAATTCCTAAATTAATAATAAATATTATAATAAAAAAATGTAATGAAATTATCCTTCTTATAAAAAGAAGGATTAATATTTAAAAAGAAAAGTGGTTTAAATTTTCTAGATTGATGATTTGATCTAGAATTTTGTTAGCTTTAGCATTATCAAGGTAAATTTGTGCATTGGCTAAAAATTTAGCTTTTAATTCTTCAAAACTTAATGGATTATCAAAATTACCTTTATTTATAAAAACATCTTTTTGGATTGTGCGTCCATCTTGCAAACTGGCTTCTAAATGCCCTGGAAAATATTTTGGAAAGCCTTGAGATTTTCTTTTTTTGTAACTGATTTTTTTAGCAAATTCTAGTACTTCTTCACGCTTTAAATTTTCATAAGATTCAAGAGTGATTTTACCATCAAAGAATCCTAGAGCCATTAAAAAAGGCATGGAAAATTTAGCTTCATAAGCACTATTTGGAGTGTATTTTGCTTCCAAAGGATCGCAGATAAAAGAAATAGGAACTTCATCTACAAAACAATGAATACTTTTAATTTCATCAGCTTTTAAGCCATCATTTTTTAAAGCAATAGCACAATCAATAAGCCCATGAGCAAAATGACAACTTGGATAAGGCTTGATTGAAACTTGCATAGTTTGCCAAATTTCTCCTAAGGCTTTGCCAAGTTCTGTTTTATCGCATTCTTCTTCTATGCCAAAACATTTAAAGATATTATTCCTACCTTCAAAAATACTCAAAGGTCCACTCATATGGTTTTTAGCAAAATGAGCTACTATAATACCGTTTTTAATAGCATTGGCAATATGCAAAACTTCCTGCAAGTCCTAAAGCATTGATGATTTGTTCTTTGTTAAGATCTAGCAAGATTGCACTTGCACTTACGCTTCCAAAAATTCCTGCAATAGCAGTGGTATGAAAACCACGCTTATGAAAAGTACCTTTGCTTGCAATGCCTACTCTAGCTGCAATTTCCCAGCCTACTATAAAAGCTTTGATGATTTTTTTCGTATCTTTGCTAACATGAAAACCATAACTTAAACAAAGTGGAGTTAAAATTGCACTTGCATGCAAAACGCTTCTGTATGTGTATCGTCAAAATCTAACGCATGAGAAGCAATGCCATCTAGCATGGCTGCGTATATAGGATCTAATTTTTGATCATTTACCCAAATAAGAGTATTTTTTTCTGTGCTTAAATTTTCAAAAGCTTTAAAAGCATTTAAAACACATTCTTCTTTGCTTGCTGCTATAGCTGTTCCAAGGCTATCAAGCATAAGTTCTTTAGTTCTTTGAACAACTGTATTAGGGATATTTTCATATTTAAGATTGAAAATAAAATCCGCTAAAATTTCACTATAGAACATGATTTTTCCTATTTTAAAATAGCACTATTTTTGATTTTTTCCAAAAATTCATCTACAAGTTTTGGTGCATATCCTACATAGGTTGTTGCATCAAGCAAAGCATCGATTTCTTTTTCTTTCAATACCTTAGATACTCTTTTATCTGCAAGTAAAACTTCTTTAAAGGTTTTTTGTTTTTCGATACCTAGCATAGCATTTTCATAAACAATCTCATGGGCGTGTTGTTTTCCATAATGATCGCTTAATGCAAACATAACACGCTCTGCTAAAACAAAACCATTAAGAGTATTTAAATTTTTAAGCATTTTGTCTTTTTTTACTTCTAAATCACTAAGAGCGAATTTCATATTTGCTAAAACCACAGAAAGCATTAAAAACATTTCAGGTAAAAGCTTCCATTCCATTTTCCAAACTTGACCATCTCTTTCATGTTCATGTCTTTCAATATCACTTAAAATGGCTAAATTTGCTTTAAAGGCATTGCTTACTGTAACTGCATTTTCGCTTACTGCAGGATTTCTTTTGTGTGGCATAGTGCTTGATCCTACTTGTCCTTTGCCAAAAGGTTCAGCAACTTCATCAATTTCATTATACGAAAGGATTAAAATTTCATGAGCGATTTTGTTAAAGGTTGCGTTGATATTGCCTAGTACAAAACCAAGTTCTATAAAGCGATCACGTGCGCTCTGCCAAGAAATATTAGGCACATCAAGTCCTAAATTTTCTAAAGTGAGTTTTTCTACTTCATTGCACTCATTACTTAAACTTGCTTTAGTTCCTACAGCACCTACTATACTGCCTACATAAAGTCTTTTTTCAAGCTCAAGTATTCTTTCAAAATGACGCTCAAGTTCGCTTAACCAAATAGCCACTTTATGTCCAAAAGTAATAGGCAAAGCTTGAAGTGCTAAAGTTCTTCCCATCATAGCAGTGTTTTTATGGGTTTTAGCTAGTTTCGCTAAGGCTTTTGCGATAGCTTTTAATTCGCTTTTTACAAGAGTCATTGCTTCTTTAAATTGTAAAACCAGTCCTGTATCGATGATATCTTGAGTGGTTACTCCAAAATGTACATATTCGCCTAAATTATTATCGCAAGCTTTTTCTAATCCTCTTACAGTAGGAACTAAAGGGTGTTTGGTTTTTTTAAATTCAGCAAAGATAAAGTCCATATCCATAAATTTATAATGAGCTTTTTTGCGATCTCATCAGCTGCTTTTTTAGCGATAATTTTAAGTTTTGCTTGTGCTTTTGCTAAAGCTGCTTCAACATCGAGCCATTTTTGTATGCGGTTTTGTTCGCAAAAAATAGCACGCATTTCCTGCGTGCTCCATGAGTCTGCTAGTAATCTATGATCAAATACACTAATTCCTGTCATCTTATCTCCTTATTTTTTAATACTATCAAAAGCTTGTGTTAAATCAGCAATTAAATCTTTAGTATCTTCAAGACCTATATGAAATCTTACAAATGGTCCTCTTGCACTTAGGTCTGTTGCAGTTCTAGGCGGAGTAGTTACGGTGGCTAAGCTTTCATATCCACCCCAGCTAGCACCAATTGAAAAGTATTCTAGTTTATCTACAAATTTAATAGCATCCTCTTTGTTATAACCTTCTGCAAATTCTATGGTAATCATACCATTTGCACCTTTATGATCACGCATGAAAATTTCATGATTTGAGTGGGATTTGAGTTTTGGATAGAAAATTGTTTTAATTTCTTTTCTGCTTTGTAAAAACTCTACAATTTCATCAGCACTTTTTTCATGAGCTTTCATTCTTACATCTAGTGTTCTCATACCACGAAGTACTAAGTAAGCATCATCAGGGCTTGTTGTAAAGCCTAAAGCTTCTGGAAGTTTGTCAAAATTTTTCCATTCTTTTTCGTTGATTACTACTATACCCATGGTTACATCAGAGTGTCCACTAAGATATTTTGTAGCGGCGATAACTGAAATATCCACTCCAAGTTCTAAAGGATTTAGAAAATATCCACTAGAATAAGTATTGTCAATAGCTACAGGGATATTATGCGCATGGGCAATTTTGCAAAGTTTTGGTAAATCTATGATTTCATAAAGTATAGAACCTGGACTTTCGCATAAGATAAGCTTGGTATTAGGTTTGATTTTTTCTTCTACATCACTTGCATCAGCTTTTAAAAAATCAATTTCAATGCCCATTTTTTCTAAAAATAATTCGCAAATCGTTCTTACAGGCCCATAAATTGCATCAGTGATTAAAAAATGTGTATCTTTGCTTGCATAGTTTAAAAGCACCATAGCCAATGCTGCAAGTCCTGTTGGGAAAAGTTGTGCTCTATAACCACCCTCTAGAGTGCAAATAAGTTTTTCAAGTTCAAAATTGGTTGTTGTTCCTCTAGCTCCATAACTTAAAACACGATCTGTTTTTCTTAATTCTCTGTATTTTTGCCAAGTTGCGTGATCTTTAAAAAGTATGGTTGATGCACGCATAAGTGTAGGATTGACTGATCTTACTTCAGCGCCTTGATCGCCTCTGCCACAATGAATAAGTTTAGTTTTTGAGTTCATTTTTTCTCCTTTTTAAAGATAGATATAAGTCATAATAACATTTACAATAGCCGCTACAAGCATAGGAATAGCTGTTCTTTTAACCACGGCAAAAGGACTTACTCTTGCAATAGCTGAGATAGCTAAGATCGCTGGTGCAATAGACTAACACATCTTCCAAAGCCCGTCATGATTTGAATCGGTGCTATCATAGTGATAGTTTCAACTCCAAAGTGTTTTGCTATATTTGGGATAAGTGGAGCAAAGCTAAAAAATGCCGCATTTCCTGAACCCATTAAGAAAGCACAAACCGCAAGTAAGATTGAAACAGCGATAATAATAGCCAAAACTCCAAATCCTGCATTTTTGCAAAATTCTATTAAAGTATCTACAAAACCTACAGATAAAAGACCACTTGCAAATACTTGACCACAAACGATGAGTGAAACTGTGATAACAAATAAATGTCCCATTCCTTTAAAGAAAATCATAATAGAATTAAGAGTTTCTACTATGCTTTTATAGCGTATCATTTCAAAAATAATAGCCACAAAAGTTGAAATCACCATTGCTACTGGAACATTCATTTTAATTGCGGTACTAGCAGCTGCTTTGACTTCTTGGGCACTATTTATTCCCATTAAAACCAAGATGCTATCGAGTACTGAACTAAATCCTAGGATTAAAACCAAAGGAATTATAGGTAAAATCGCATAAATTCTAGGAGGTTTTTTAAGTTCTTTTTCTTTGCCTTCATTTTCATTTAGTTCTTTTTCAATTTCTTGTGCATTGAAGACAAAATTATCTTTTTTGTCAAAAAATTTATTGCAAAGATATATTGCAATACCTACAGCTATAATGATAGGTAAAGTCGTAGGGAGTTGATAATGAACAAAATAAATTGCAGGATCAACTTCAGCTACTTTTGACGCCATGATCACATTTCCACTCCCAGGTCCATGATTGATATATTGACAAATAGCAATCACGCTTAAGGCAGAAAGCTTTGAAACACCAGAGCGTACAAGTATAGGATACATAGTAACCATAAGTAAAAGTGCCAAGCCTGCGTGAGAAGGGATAAAAAGAACTAAAAATTGCACGATAAAATAAGCAACTATGAGTAAAACATAAGGAGATTTTACAGCTTTTAAAGGTTTTTCAAAAACTTTAAAAAGTGCATAAGAAGCCCCTACATGATCCATATAAGCAGAAAAACCTGCTATAGTCATAAGTGTAAGTCCAAGCCCTGCTAATGTACTTGACATGGTTTGATTAAAAACTTGAAAAATATCAAAAAAACCTAAATTTAAAGAACCTTTAGCGACAATGTGTGGAGAAAGTCCAAAAATAGCAGCTAAGGAAAGTAAAAGTAAACCACTTAAAAGCAATGCCATGTGAGCATTGATTTTTTTATAAAGCATAAAAACAAGTAAAAAAATGCTAAATAGAGATAAAACAATACCTAGCATATTTTAGCCTTTTTGAGCGATAATCTCTATCTCTACTTTAGCTTTTTTTGGCAGATCTTTTACCGCAAAAGCACTTCTTGCTGGATAAGGATCTTTAAAAAATTCAGCATAAATTTCATTAAATGCTATAAAATCATTAATATCAGCTAAAAAGCAAGTGGTTTTAATCACTTTATCATAACTGATACCATTTTCTTCTAAAATAGCACCGATATTTTTCAAAGATTGTTTGGTTTGTTCTTTGATATCATGGCTTTCTATTTCGCCTGAATCAGGGTTGATAGGAAGTTGTCCTGATATAAATAAAAGTCCATTTGCTTCTCTGTAAGCTGAGTATGGACCAATAGCTTTTGGATAGTTTGACATGAATTCTCCTTTGTTAAATATAGATTAAGCAGAATGCATTTTATCACTACAATAATAATTTGTCAATAGTTTATTATCATAATAATAAAATTTTATTTTTAAGAAATGTTTTAAAGTATAAAGAGTAGAATTTAATATTATATTAATTTTTTATTGAAGGCAGTTTTATGGATGAGGGACAAAAACAACAATTTATAAAGTTGACATATTTTTTAGGAGAAGTTTTAGGTGAGCAATATGAGATAGTTTTTCATGTAATTACTGAAGATGGGGCCTATATTGCAGCAATTGCTAACAGTCACATTAGTGGAAGAAGTTTAGATTCTCCCTTGACTGCTTTTGCAAGTGAGCTTATGCAAAATAAAAAATATTTAGAAAAAGATTTTTTATGTGATTATAAGGCTCTTGTTGGAAAATCAAAATTAATTAGAGGATCTACTTTTTTTATTAAAAATCATGACAAATTAGTAGGTATTTTGTGTATCAATCATGATACTAGCATTATGAGAGATTTAATATGCAAGATGATTGATTTAGAAAAAATTGGAGATATGGGTGATATTTTAGGAAATATTAGTTTTTCTCAAAATGATTCAAGTATAGAAACATTAAGTCACTCGATAGAGGATATTTTAGTTCAAAGCGTAGATTCTAGTTATTTAAATTCTGATTATCAATTAAGCATTACTCAAAAAGAAGAAATTGCTGAAAAGCTATATGAAAAAGGTATTTTTAATATAAAAGGGGCGGTTCCTATCGTAGCAAAATTTTTAAAAATTTCAGAACCTAGTGTCTATAGGTATCTGAAGAAATTTAAAAAATAACTAAAATTTTTTGATAAATTTTAGTATTTTTAGGCTTATTTTCTTTAAAAAATTATTTTTAGATTTTTTGAGTAAAAATTCTGCCACATCTTTGCGTCCAAACATAATAGCAAAAGTATAAGGTGTCATTCCTAAACCATTGTTTTCATCAATATTTGCTCCATATTTAACTAAAAGTTCACACATAGGTAAGTATCCTTTAAAACAAACTCCCGCTAATGGGGTTTGTCCACGATCGTTTTTTTCATCTACTTTTGCACCTTTTTCTAAAAGCATTTTAGCGCTTTCATAAGAATTATTATAAGCTGCAAGCATAAGCAAGCTATTGCCTTTATGAGTTTTTAAATTTACATTTAAACCTGCTTCTATCATGATTTTAAGATTTTCACATTCATTATTTCTTGCAAAATTAAAAGCCATTTTGCAAAGCTCTTCAAATCTTTTTTCTTCTTCTAAACTAAGAGTTGTCATTGTTTTTCCTTAATTATTATAATCTTTAGTTTGCCACCAAAAGTGGCAAGTAAAAATTATTTTTCTAAAGCTTTTTTAATTCCTTTTGCATAATCAGGTGAAATTTTTTCAAAATGTTCTAAAGCTCTAGTGATAATTTTTTCATCAACTCCCTCCATAGAAGTGGCGATATTATGAAAAAGTTGAGTTTTTTGATCATCATTCATAAGATTAAATAAAGCTCTTGGTTGAGTATAAAAGTCATTATCTAGTGGAGCATATCTTTGTGCTACGCCTTCTAAGACTAAATCAGGTTCAAGATAGCTTTTGTCTTCTTTTGGGCTATTATCATAGCTGTTTGGTTCATAATAAGCAGCATCATTTTTATAACTATCAAAATTCATAGCACCAGCGACATTGTAAGTATTCACTTCGCTTTTTGCACGATTTACTGGTAAAAGATGATAATTAGTTCCTATTCTATATCTTTGTGCATCAGGATATGAAAAAATTCTAGCTTGCAACATTTTATCAGGGCTAAAGCCAATTCCAGGAACGATATTGCTTGGACTAAAGGCAGCTTGTTCAACTTCATTAAAATAATTTTGAGGATTTTTGTTTAGAATCATTTCGCCTATATCCATCAAAGGCACAAGACTATGAGGCCAAATTTTTGTTAAATCAAAAGGATTAAATCCAAGTTTTTCTATATCTTTTTCAGCAAGAATTTGAACTTGAACTTTCCATTTTGGAAAATCTTTATTTTCTATAGCATTATAGAGATCTCTTTGATGACTTTCTCTATCTTTTGCTATAAGCTCGGCAGCTTCTTGGTTGGTAAGATTTTTAATCCCTTGTTGGGTTTTAAAATGGAATTTCACCCAAAATCTTTCATTTTTATCATTAATAAAACTATAAGTATGGCTTCCAAATCCATGCATATGACGATAACTTGCAGGAATTCCTCTATCGCTCATAAGAATGGTTACTTGATGTAAACTTTCAGGACATAAACTCCAAAAATCCCAAGCAGCATTATTACTTCTTAGATGAGTTCTTGGATCTCTTTTTTGAGTATGAATGAAATCAGGAAATTTATACGCATCACGGATAAAAAAAGTTGGAGTATTATTTCCTACTAAATCCCAGTTTCCTTCTTTGGTGTAAAATTTAATGGCAAATCCACGTACATCACGCTCAGCATCTGCTGCACCTGCTTCACCTGCAACAGTAGAAAAGCGTAGGAAAAGAGGAGTTATTTCTCCTTTTTGAAATATTTTTGCCTTAGTATAAGCAGATAAATCAGCGGTGATTTTTATTTCTCCATAAGCCCCACTTCCCTTGGCATGAACGGTTCTTTCTGGAATTCTTTCTCTATTTTGATGAGCAAGTTTTTCAAGCAAAAGATAATCTTGCATAAGCAAAGGTCCTTTTGCGCCTGCACTTAATGAATTTTGGTTATCGGCTATAATGTTTCCAAAATCGTTAGTTAATTTTTTCATTGTTTTCTCCTAAATAATAAATTTTATTAATTGGTAAATTATATCTATTAAAAATTAAAATTAACTGAATAATTGCATTTTATTGATAATAAATTTCAAAATAAATTTAGTTTTTTTATATTATAATAATAATTATCAAAATATATTTTAAAAATCACAAAGGAGAATTTATGTCAGTTTTGGTTATTGGTGCAGATGAAATCACTCCTATTAGAGCTGTTTTACATGATTTAGGTGCTAAAAAAATAGAACACTGGGATGCGCGTAATGAAAATAGAGTTAATCGCAAGCCGATTCCTTGTGATACAGAATGTATAGTAATGTTAACAAGCTTTTTAAATCATAATACTATGAAAAAAATCAAAAATGAAGCTAAAAAGCGTAAAATTCCATTAGTTTGTGCAAAAAGAAGTGTAAGTTGTGTGTATTGTGAATATTGTAAAATTTTTAATCTTAATAAAGAATTTTCTTGCTATAAAGGTTAAAGATGTTATTTGGATTTGATGATAAGCGAGAATTTATACCACAAATTTATCATTATTTAAACAATCAAGAGCTTATGTTGACTTTTTTAACTCAATATAATGCGAGCGTTGATAGCGATCTAAAAATTCCTCTTTTATATGCAAAAAATACCAAGAGTTTAAAAATGATATTTGAAAATTTTTTACATGATATAATGCATGTTTCATTTGGTAAGATTCAAAATATAAATATCGAGCTTAATGCATACGCTTTTTGCTTTCAAAAAAGAAAAAGCTTGATTTTTAATACTAAAATATCTAAGAATGTCGATTTTTTAAGACTTTTAAGAATTTATCTTTATGGCATTTGTTTTGATGCGCAAATTTTATTTAGCTCTTATGTTTATGATAAGGTTTCTTTTCAAAATAATGAAAAAAATATAGATCAAGATGGTGATCTTATTATAATAGATAAGAAATTTGCAATTTTACCACTTTGCAAAGAGATTAATACATATAATTTAAAAATTGAAAATGAAATTCATGAATTATTGAATTTAATAAAAGAAAACAATTTTGAAAAATTTTATATTGTTTGTCCGCGTAACAAAAATTTCACACATTTTATTGAAATAAAACATTTTTTGTGTGATTTAAACAAAACTATGTTAAAATTAGTTCCGTATAAAATATCAAACAAATTATAAGGAGAAAATAATGTCAGTAGCAGTAATCTATGGTAGTGCTATGGGAAATACAGAAGGAGCGGCTAATACAATTGCTTCAAAACTTGGAATTAGTGATGTTTTTAATATCTCAGATATTGATGCAGCTAAAATGAATTCTTACGATAAATTAATTTGTGGAACTTCAACTTGGGGAAGTGGTGATTTACAAGATGATTGGGATGGTTTTGATTTTTCAGGGCTTAGTCTTGGTGGAAAAACTGTAGCTGTATTTGGTATGGGTGATAGTGAAAGTTATTCTGACACTTTTTGTGGTGGCATGGGTAAATTAGCTCAAAATTTAAAAGATGCAGGTGCAAATTTGGTAGGAGAAGTTTCAACTGATGGTTATACATTTGAAGCAAGTGATGCGGTTGTAGATGGTAAATTTGTTGGACTTGCTCTTGACAATGATAATCAAGAGGATCAAACTGAATCAAGAATTGATGCTTGGATAGAACAAATCAAACCTTATTTTGCTTAATAATTCTTAAAATCAAGAGTTTTTATACTCTTGATTGTCTTTTCTTAAAAATAAAAAAAACTCACTATTTGATTTATAATTTTATTTTCTAAAGATAATTGACAGCGTTCTTTATTTCCAAGATAAGCTGTTCTAGCAAGAAGACTTGTTTTTTGAGAATTGTGATTTTTAGAGTTGATTTGTAAATTAACTTGCATAGTATAGTAGTTTTCTACCATCCATTCTCCATCACTTTCCAAAGGATCAAAATCATAAAAAAATCTTGCTGAAGTTGTGATTTTTTGGGCATAAGAATGCTTTTTCATATCTACAAGATTGATTAAAATTTAATAATCTGCATTCTCTTTTACTTCTTTTAAGCCTAAATTTTTAAGTTTTAAAGCCAAATCTCTATCCAAAGTAGTTCGAAGTTGGCTAGGATTTTGAAAGGAAATTTTAAAACTTTGTTGTTTTTGTGATCTGATAAAAATGCCTTCATTGCTTGTTTGAATAAAGCTTTGTATGAAAGTTGCATTGGTGCAAGCACTCATAAAGAGTGCTATAAAAAAGCTTAAAATTAAAGTAATTTTAGACATTAGGTTTATTTAATAATAGTTGGAGTAGCGCTAAGACCTAATGAGCGATATTTTTCATATAAGGAAAAAACTTCTTTTAATTCTGCATCACTTACTTTTGGATAATTTTTGATATTTGCATCATAGTATTTGTTTAAAATTGCGATTTTTTCTTTATCATTTTTTGCTTTTTTTGCTTCCTTGTAGATTAGAGCGGATTTTTCAAAAGCAGATTTTCCATGTACTGGAGTTAAAATATAATTAACTTGATAGTTTTTAAGTTCATCATCAATTTGAGCTAAATGTTCTCTACAATAAGGGCATTCAGGATCTGAAAAAACATAAATTGCAGGTTTATTTTTATCTCCCAAAGCTATTACCATGGTTTCTTTTTGTGCTACAGCTTTAGCATTTTTTGTAAAATTTTCTCTTGCTTCTTGAAATTTTTTCATTTCATATTCTTGAGCATAAGAAATTCCCGTTTTCAAGTCGATAAGATCAGGGGTAATAAGACTATCTTTTGTAAAAAGAATGTTTTCTTGTTTTTGTCCATTTAATTCAACGCTTACAATAACACTTTCAAAACCCGTATTACCAACCTTTTGACGATTTGATACACTAACGGTAGTATTTGGAAATTGTGCTTTAATGCTTTTTGAATAAAAATCACTAATTTCTGAATTACTTGCAGCAAACAAAGATGCTGAACAGGCAAGAATTAAACTTAATTTTTTCATAGTTTATAAATCCTTTAAATAAATTATGTTTAATTCTATAATGATTTTCTAAATGTTTGTTAAAAATCTTTTTTCAGCTTCTTTGCTTACTTGAGGAAATTTGTCTAAGTATTCTAAATAAGCAATAGCATATTTTCTTGAAAGATTAAAATATTCTTTCATACTTTGCACATCAAGATTTTGATTTTTTAATAAATTTAAACATTCTTGCATAAGTTTTTCAAGAGCTTGTTTTTCTATAAAAAGATTGTGTGAAAGTCTTACAACTAAGCCTTTTTGGGTAAGTTTTTTGAGTATATTATCTCCGCTTTTTCTATCAAGTTCTAAAAAATCATAAAGATTATAAGGAGCTTCGGGTTTAATACCTTGTTTTTTTAAAATTTCATATAATTGATTATTATTTTTTTCTCGAAGTTTTTCAAAATCTATGCCTTTTTTAAAATAAATTCCATTTTGAAAATCCAATAAATTTGACATCTCTTTAAGCCCGAGTTCGCAAAAATTTTCACTTGCCCAAGTAATCCTTAAAGCTAAAGAATGTGCTGAAAGCATGGCATAAGGATTTTTTTCAAGTATGAATTTGATGAAATTTTTAATTTCTTCTAGACTTTGTAAATGATATACATTAAGATTTTTTTCATCAACAAATACTTGATTTAATTCTTTTGCTAATTTCAATGCTTTTTGATGAGAAAGTTTAAATCTCTGATAACTTGAAAGCAAGCCAAAGCCGTATTTGTGTGCGTCTTTTAAGAAAGAAAAAGCCGCTTTAAAATCTTTATTTTTCAAAAACATTAAAAATTTATTTTTTTGTTCTTTTTTTAAAGGTTCGCTTAAAGGATTTAAAACCTTACCACCGCCTATAACACGATTGTTTTGTAATAAAATAAAAGCCTCATCAAAACTTAAAAATACATTTTTATCAAAACTAAAATGCACAAAAAATTCATCATTTTCTAGTTTTTTTAATATATTTATTTTGCATTCTATTTGTCTTGAACCCACGCAAAAAATCATTTTGCTATTTTGTAAATTTTTTGCTTTAACTAAAGCATCGCATTCTTTAAAGGCTTTAAAATAACCTTTTTTGCTTAGCAAATAACCTTTTTTCAACTCTTTATAATCACAATTTAAACTTAAAGCCACACGGTTACAAGCTTTGATTTGCTCTAGATTGGTATCGTGGTTTTGTATATTTTTAACAATGAGTTCTTTTTGAGTGTCTAAACAGATGATTTTTTCATTTAAAGTGATGCTTCCTTCATTAAGACTGCCTGTAACGACAGTTCCTATGCCTTTTAGAGAAAAAACTCTATCGATATAATAATGAAAAATCAGTTCTTCATCGTTTTCTTTGTTTTCTATGGTATAAAGATAATTTTTTAATTCTTCTATGCCTTGATTATTTTTTATACTGGTGTGAAATACTTTTAAAATGGGATAATCTAAATTTTTTAACTCTTCTAAAATTTCTACACTTTTTTGCTCTATATTTTCACAAAGATCACATTTGCTAAGCACTAAAATGATATTTTTAATATCAAGAATTTTTAAAATTTCTAAATGTTCTAAACTTTGTTCTTTTAAACCCTCGTTAATATCTACGACAAATAAACAAACACTAAAGCCAAAAGCTCCACTTACCATAGTTTTAACCAAATCTTTATGTCCTGGAACATCGATAAAAGAAATGTTTTTATCTTTTAATTTAAGATTTGAAAAACTTAAATTAATGGTGATTTGTCTTTCTTGTTCTTCTTTTAAACTATCGCCTTCAAAACCATTTAAAGCTTTAATGAGTGAAGTTTTTCCATGATCAATATGTCCTGCGGTTCCTATAATAACAGATTTCATAAGTTTTCCATTTGATTAATTGTAAGAATAAGTTTTTGAAGTTCATTTTCTCGTATAGTTCTAAAATCAAGAACAAATTCATCATTTTCAATGCGTCCTATGATATTTTCTTTTCTAAATCGAGTTTGTAGTTTTAAAGCATCTCCTTGAAAAGTTAGTATATAAGTATCTAAACTTTTATCAGGCATAGAACCTCCTCCTACTAAACTTTTGCTTTTTTTGAGTTGGGTTTGAAATTTTAATTCTTTTTGCACTCTTAAAGCTTTTTCTTCTATAAAGGATAAGTCATCATTTAAAAGTTTTAAGGTAATAATTTTTTCATAATCTTTTTGTAAATAAGCTTTTAAGCTTTCATTTAAAAAAGATAGGGTTAATTTATCCACTCTTAGCATTCTTAAAAGTTGATTTTGTTTAAGTTTTTCTATGAGTTCTTTTTTTCCAAGTATAATGCCTGCTTGCACACTACCAAAAAGTTTATCTCCACTAAAACTTAAAATATCACATTCTTGTACGAGTTTTTTGATTTTAGGTTCATTTTTAATCAGCTTTTCATTTAAATTTTCACACCAGCCAGAACCTAGATCATAATAACTCAAAAGCCCTTTTTCTTTTGCTAGTTCATGTAGATCTTTTATATTTGCTTCACTATGAAAACCCATAAGAGCGAAATTAGACTTGTGGGTTTTTAAAATTAGAGCGGTATTTTCACTGATAGCTTGTTCATAGTCTTTTAAGTGTGTTTTGTTGCTAGTTCCAACTTCGCAAAGCTTTACACCTGCAGCTTTTATCACTTCAGGCACACGAAAACTTCCGCCAATTTCTATAAGTTCTCCTCTTGAGCTTATGACTTCCTTATCATAACAAAGAGAATTAAGCACTAAAAAAACTGCTGCAGCGTTGTTATTGACTACTAAAGCATCTTCGCATTCAAAAAGCATTTTAAGTTTTTCCAATACCAAAGCATAGCGAGAGCCTCTTTTTCCATTTTCTAAATCAAACTCTACATTAGAATAATTACAAATGATATCTTTACACGCTTCATAAAGTTCTTCATGGATTACACTTCTGCCAAGGTTTGTGTGTATAACCACTCCGCTTGCATTAATCACACTTTGTAAATCTTTGCGGTAAAAAGTTTTGATTTCTTTTTTGATTTCTAAAAGTAGTTTATCTTTAGAAATTTCATCTTGGGAAAAATTTTCTTTTAGTTTTGCGACAACTTTTTTACAAAAAAATGCTTTGATATAAAAAGGATAGGATTTTAAACTCTCATCTTCAATAAGAGTGTTAATCTGTGGAAAAGTTCTAAATTTGTTCATCTTAAGCCTTAAGAAAATATTTGGTTATTTTAACATAGAATTTATAAAATGATGTTTTAAAGAGATTAAGGAAGACAATGCAAGATTTTGTTTATATAAAAAATGATGTTTTAATCCCTTTGCCTGATGCTATTGAAATTTTAGATCAGGCAAATGATAAAGAAGCATTAATTTGCAATGATAAAAATCAAAAAGCACAAATTTATGCCCCTGAGATTAATTTTTATCTTAAAAATTCTCAAGATGAAATTTTAGAGCAAAGTAAAAATGTTTTAACGCTTTATAAAGCAAGAGCTAGCGTTTATGATTTGGGGCTTGATTTAGAACAAAGCAAAGAAGTGCAAAATCGTTTGATTTTAGTAGATAGCGATACTCAAGCCGTAGAGTTTTTAAAAGAACATGGATTTAAGGTTATTGCTTTAAGCAGTGCAGAAATTTTAGCTGTTTTTGGAAGTGTAGGGGAACTTTGTGCTGTGGTTAAAAATCAAGGCGAAGAAGTGGAAATAGATTTTGATTTTTTGCTTTTTAAAGCTAAGGATTTAAGCGTTGTGCGTAAAGATTTTACAAGACAAAGTGGATGTTATAATCTTTTAAATTTTGAAAATCTTGAAGTATTGTTAGAGTTTTTGCAAAGCAAAAGTCCAAAATATCATTATAAAACTTATATTAGCTATAATGCTAGCGTGTGTCAATACCACGAAAGACGCAGTGAGCATTGTGCAAAATGTGCTGAAATTTGTCCTACTGTGGCGATTTTAAAAGATGATGAAAAAAAGCATTTGGAATTTTCTCAAGTGGATTGTTTGGGTTGTGGAGGATGTATTAGCGTGTGTCCTAGCGGATCGCTTGATTATGCTCCTATGCCAAGAGAAAGTTTTTTTACCCTTTGTGAGTTTTATAAAGATAAAAAAATTTTAATTATTCCCAAAAAAATGTCTTTAGAAAATTTAAATCTTGCTTTACCAAAAGATGTTTTACCCTTTATGATAGAGGGTGAAAAATGGCTTTCTTCTATGCATTTTTTAACGCTTTTGCAAAATAGTGGAGCAAATTTGGTTTTTTATACGGATTTTGTATCTCGTGGTAGCAATGAGGCTATTGTACTTTTAAATACTTTTTTTGAGAGAAAATTTCAAAAAAAAGCTATTTTTGTTGCTAAAGATGAAAAAGAATTGCAAAATGTTTTAAAAGAGCAAGAATTCATACAAGATTTAAAATATGATTTTCATAATAACACCTTAACTACAAGAGAAAATTTTGCCAAAAGAATGCAGGAAATGATAAAAAATGAAGATTTTGGCAGTATAGAAAGTGGTGAATGGTTGCGTTATGGTAAGGTAGAAATTAATCCTAACACCTGTACGCTTTGTCTTTCTTGTGTGGGTGCCTGTAATGTAGGAGCTTTAATCGCTGATAAACAAGAAAATGCTTTGAAATTTAATGCCTCTCTTTGCACGACTTGTGGGTATTGTGAGTTAAGTTGTGCCGAAAAAGATACTTTAAAATTAGTTCGTAGTGGAATGGAGTTTAGAGCTTCTTATTTTGAATATCAAACCATGGCAAAAGATGAGCTTTTTGCCTGTATAGAATGTGGTAAAGAATTTGCCACCAAAAAAGCTGTAGAAAAAATAGCCAATTTAATGAAACCTAAATTTGGTAATGATGAAAATAAAATCAAAACACTTTATTGCTGTGCAGATTGCAAGGCAAAAGTGATGATAAAAGCAATGGGTTTTGCGGGGCAAAATTAGATCTTAATTTTGCCTTCTAATTCTTCTTTATTTGTAAGTTTGCTATCAAATTTAACAACAAGATTTTTAGAGTTTTTATAAATATCTACAACCCCTAAATTTTCACTAAAAGTACTGAAATTTAAAGGTGTTTCTAAAGGTAGATAAAGGTTTTTAAAATCAGCTGGATTTTTTAAGAAAAATAATGCCACAAGCCAAATTAGAGCTAAAATTACTAAAATAATAGCTAAAAGATTTAAGGCATCTAGATGTAAAAATATCCCTCCGATAATACCACCTATAAAACTTCCACCATATCCAAAAGCATTAAACAACCCTAATGCTGCGCCTTTTTCATGAACTTTACAAAATTTTGATGCACAACTTTGCATAATAGGCTCGTGTAAATTAAAACCTATAAAAAAAATCACAACTGCTATGATAAAAAAATCTATAGAATTACTAAAAGTAAAAAAAAGATAAGCAAGTATGAAAAAAACAATTCCTAAGAGTAAAATTTGTTTAGCTAAACCTCTTTTTTCGCCTAAACTTCCAGCAAAGCCCATAGCGATAAAACCTGCCACCATAGAAGCGCTATAAACAATCCAAAGTTTATCAGAAGCAAAGCCTAAATGTTTTACTAGAATAATAGGAATGCTTAAAAATGCTATACTCATAAGCATTTTTTGCATGAAATTAGTAAGATTCATAAGGGCTAAATTTTTTTGTTTAATAAGATGAAAAAAAGGAGTTTTTTCATTTTCATGAGTGATTTTATTTTCTTTAGGTACAACAGTATAAAGTAAAATTATACATAAAAGAGACAAAGCTACACTAAGATCAAAAAGGCTAGATAAACCCCATTTTACACTCATTAAAGGAGAGATTACCATAGAAGCTGCAAAACTAAGTCCTATAAAAGAACCCATTACCGCCATGGCTTTACCACGATTTTCTTCTGTGATAAAATCACTTATCATTGCCGTAGCTACTGCTCCAATGGCCCCTGCACCTTGGAGCATTCTTCCTAAAAGCATGGTGTAGATATTTTCCGCAAAAGAGCAGATTAAAGAGCCTATTATAAAAATAATCAGTCCAATGAGCATGGTTTTTTTACGACCAATTTTATCACTTAAAATCCCAAAAGGCATTTGTAAAATCATTTGGGTTAAGGCATAAACACCAACTAAAAGTCCCACTAAAAATTCATTAGCACCTTCAAGTTTTAAAGCATAAAGACTTAAAACTGGCAAAACTATAAAAAGCCCAAAAAACCTTGTTCCAACTATGAAAGATAAGGGTAAGACATTATTTAGCATTATCAATTTCCTATTAAATTTGAAATTTAAATTAGGATAATTTTACTATGAAATGGATTAAGCATTGATTAACATCGCTTTATCATTTGATATTTAAAAGCTACACACAAGGATAAATTTTATAAAATCATATTTTTGTTTTGATATTATTTTGGAGCTTTTGTTATGAAGATTATCCTAGCTACGAGTAATAAGCATAAGGTTTTAGAACTTAAAGAAATTTTAAAAGATTTTGAAATTTATGCTTTTGATGAAGTTTTAACGCCTTTTGAGATTGAAGAAAATGGAAAAACTTTTAAAGAAAATGCTTTGATTAAAGCAAGAGCGGTTTTTAATGCTTTGGATGAAAAGCAAAAAAAAGATTTTATCGTTTTAAGTGATGATAGTGGTATTTGTGTAGATGTTTTAGAAGGAAATCCAGGAATTTATTCTGCTCGATTTAGCAGTAAGGGCGATGATAAAAGTAATCGTGATAAGCTTGTAAATGAAATGATAAAAAAAGGTTTTAAACAAAGTAAGGCGCATTATGTTGCTGCTATTGCTATGGTAGGTTTGATGGGGGAATTTAGTACGCATGGAACCATGCATGGAAAAGTAATAGATACAGAAAAAGGTGAAAATGGTTTTGGCTATGATAGCCTTTTTATTCCAAAGGGTTTTGATAAAACCTTAGCCCAGCTTAGCGTGGATGAGAAGAATAACATCTCTCATCGTTTTAAAGCTTTAGAGCTTGCAAAAATCATTTTAAAGATTTTAACAAAAGGATAAAAATGAAAAATTTTTTAAAATATATAGCTATTATTGTTTTAATATATGCTCTTTATGTTGGTTTGGAAACTTGGTTTTCTTAGAATAAATAGTGATTAAAAAGCTTGGTAATAAGAACAAACTTCCACTTAAAAGCAAAATCATTACAAAAACGGTTAAAATTCCAAAATAAATCGTTGGAATGAAATTACTACTCATCATAACACTAAAACCTAAAACTATGCTAATTGTGGTATAATAAAGTGCCGAACCTATACTAAGGTGAGAAATCATAATGGCTTCTTCTAGGCTTTTGTTTTTAATTTCTTCCCTAAAACGATAAATATAATGTATAGCATCATCAACGCCTATACCTATAGCAATAGCAGCTATAGTAATACTCATCATATCCAAAGGAATACCTAAAAGCCCCATAAGAGCAAAAACCACACTTAAAGGAATAACATTTACCAATATAGCCGCAACTGAAAATTTTAAATCTCTAAAAACAATGATAAAAAGTATAAAAATAGCTAAAATTACAAATATAAGAGTATCAAATTGCGATGAAAAAAGACTTTGGAGCATATTATTATAAAGTACCATTATACCTGTGATTTGAACTTCTACTCCATCATTTTTTACAAGCTCGTTGAGCTGTTTTTTAAGATCTATTAAAAATTCATTACGTCTTAAATTCGGATCAGAATCAACAATACGCATACTAAATCTTAACTCGTTATTCTCTATACTTACAAAAGGTGAAAGTAAGTCTTGTTTAAATTTAGCAGGTAAATTCTCATTTAAAAACGCAAGAGCAAAATCATCTAACTCTTTTCCATCGTTGATATTTTTCCCTAGGGTTAAAAGACTATTAAGACTTAAAATCGAGCCTACAAATTCTTTATTTTCTAAAAATTCATGAACTTTTTTTGCAATGCGTGTTTTTTTAGAGTCAAACCAATAAGTTTCTTGTGTGGCTAAATTTTCAAATTCGCTTTCAAAACTATCAAGAGTATTGCTTGTATTTTGATCGTTTTTATTATTTGGAAAACGAATGATGACTTCTAAAGGCAAGGTTCCACCTAGATTTTTATCAATAACCAAAAGTCCTTTTTTGATTTCACTGCCATCTTTGAAATAATTGACAAAAGAATTTTCAACTCTGAGTTTTGAAATGCCTATTAAAGCTAAGATTATAGCAAGAACTGAAATTTCATAAATCATGCGACGCTTTTTAGGATCAAGAGCGGTTTTGGCGCAAAAGGCTAAAAGATTAAATTTAAACTCTTTTTTATGATAATTTTTTGGTTTTAAAAGAACTAAGATACTTGCTAAAAACAAATAACTAAAGATAAGAGCTAAACCTATACCTATACTCATCATAATGCCAAGTTTTATGATAGGTTCGATATTTGATAGGATTAAAGAAAAAAATCCTATCATCGTTGTAACAATGGCATAAAGGCTAGGATTTGCTTTCGCTAGTAAGGTTTCAAGCACTATGCGCTCAACTTTAGCTTTGGGATGATTTTGGGTGCTTTCGATAAAATGCGTGATCAAATGAACAACTACACTTAAGGTGATAATTAAAACCAAAGCAACGTAATTTGATGAAATAACCGTGATTTGAAAATTTAAAAGCGCAAAAACTCCACTAGCCGCACTTAAGCTTATAAAACAAATAAAAAGAGGTAAAAAAACAAAGCGCCATGAGCGGAAAAAATAATAAAGTGCAAGTCCTAGTAAAAATACAAGAGAAACACCATAAAGCACAAGATCAGATTTTATATAAGCTATCATATCATCAGCGATCATGCTTACGCCACCAAGGTAGAGCGTATCTTTATTTTTTTCATAATTTCGAACTATGCTTTTAATAGTATCTAGACTTTGTTTCGTGATAACTTTTTGCTTGTCTTGAT
Source organism: Campylobacter sp. CFSAN093227 (assembly GCF_012897855.1). Taxonomy (NCBI): domain Bacteria; kingdom Pseudomonadati; phylum Campylobacterota; class Epsilonproteobacteria; order Campylobacterales; family Campylobacteraceae; genus Campylobacter; species Campylobacter sp. CFSAN093227. Next base: position 1,485,989 of record NZ_CP040610.1, on the reverse strand, counting down.
GTTCTTTTATGGCAAGACGAATTTGATCTTTTTCTTTTTCATCGGTAGCAAGATCGCGTTTTTCTATAAGATTATTATAAACTGTATCAGGCTTTAAGTAAATAATAAGCCCTGTTACTTTTCCATCTTTTGAGATGATATTATTTTTATAAAAGGGACTATTTAAAATTTCATTTTGGGCTTTTGTGCGGTTTATATCTTGGCTTTCTATATTTGGGATATTTTTTAAAAGTTCTTTTAAATCCGTATTTTGCGAACTTTGAAGCAAAGGGGCATTGATGATACTAAAAACGCGTTCTACTAAAGGGGCTTTTTCTAATTCTTCATGAAGTTTTTTTAATTTGGCTAAATTTTCATTTGAAAAAGGTTTTTCATCATAGGGTTTGAAGGCTAAAAGTAAAAAATTATCACTTTTATAATGTTTTGAAATTTCTCTAAAAGTTTTTAAATCTGCATCATCTTCTAAAAGTAAACTTTCAGCACTTGCATCTACGCTAAGCTTAAAAGCAAAAAAGCTTAAAAACAGGCATATAAACAACGTTCCAAAAAAAGTACTTTTTGGACGAGAAATAAAAAACTTTAAAAGCTTTGCAAACATTATTCTATGACAATACTTTCAAGTTTTTGAAGTAGGGCATCAAAGCCTTGGTTGGCTAAAATATCTCCAAATTGTGATCTATAAGTTTGTACTATACTCACACCTAAAACATCTACATCATAAATAAGCCAGTTGTTATTATCATTGTAAAATTTGAAAATGATATTTTTTTCTTCCCCATCTACTACCATAGAAGTGGTTAAAAAATAGCGTTTTTCATTTTTTAACTCACCATTTTTGACCTTTAAAACCTGATCTTTATAAAGACTGAGTTTATCGGTAAAACTTTTTTTAAGACTTGTTTCAAAGGCTGTGGTAAATTTTTCTTGTTCTTTTGGGGTTAATTTAGAATAATTTTTCGAAAGACTGAGTTTCGCCATGAGTTTATAATCTATTATGCTATCAAAAAGTTTAAAAATTCCATTAGCAGCTTGTTTTTTGTCTTCTTTGTTATCTTGTAAAAGTTTTAAGCTTGCATCAATGTTTTTTTGCATAGTGCTAGAAATTTCATCTAGTTGTAAGGCAAAAGCATTAAAAAATAAAGTCAAGATTAAAAATATTTTTTTCATTATTTTCCTTTATTTGCTAAGTTCATTGCGTCTTTGCTCGTAAGCATCACGCAAGAATGGATATAAATTAGGCGTGTTGTGATAAATTTCATCAATTTCATCAAGTCTAAAACTAAGTTCATTACCAAATCCATAAGCACTTATAGCTATACTTGCCCAAGTAGGATCAATGTAAGCAGTAAAACTTGCATACCAAGTTGCAGGTAAAGCAAGAGTATCTCTAAGATTACTAGGGCCGAGTATAGGTAAGACAATATGAAAACCGCTTCCTACACCCCAGTGAGCCAAAACGGTTCCTAAGTCCGCGGGATGTTTTTTAAGACCCATTTTTGATGCCACATCCATAAGTCCACCAAAGCCCATAATGGTATTGGCGGTAAATCTTTTAAATTCTTCTCCCGCTTCTTCAAATTTAAACTGCAAAATATTGCCTACAAAACGCAAAGGAGCAAGTAAATTATCAAAGAAATTTCTTACCCCTAATCTTATAAATTCAGGAGTGATAGTGTTATAGCCCTTAAGAACGGGACGCAAACCATAATCATACAAAGCCACATTAAAACTTGTCATAGCTTTGTTATATCCTGAAAGTGGATCGTTTACTTGATAGTTTTGGTATTCTTGTTCGAAATCATCTAAATTTTGTTCTTTAGCAAAAGCAAAAATAGCAAAAAAAATTAAAATAAAAGATATAAATTTTATTCTCAAGCAAAAACTCCTAAAAATTTTAAAAGTAAAATTATAGCAAATTTTTAATCAAGGTTTATATCCCAGTAAAAATCCACCCATTCAGTAGCTTCTTTTACTTTAAAATCAGGCTCTAAAAGAGCGGTTTTTTTGTAAAAAATGGTTGTAATTTTAAGTTCTATATGAGGAAATTTTTCAAGCAAAACTTTTTTTATTTCTGCTAAACTTTCTCCACTATCTACTATATCATCAATGAGTAGAATTTTTTTGTGCTTGCTTAAATCAGGAATGTTAAAAATTTCAATAGTATCAAGTTTTTTCGTATTATCGTAATGAATTGAGTTTAAAGCAAAAAGTTGACGCGTTTTTAAAGCCACTGCTAAAGAGTGTCCTAAACTCATCCCCCCTCTTGCTATAGCTAAAAGTGCATCAGGGTTAAAATCTTCTTTAATTTCTTTAGCAAGAATTTTTACATCTTCTTTAAATTCTTCATAGGAGTAAAATATCATTATATATCCTTATTTATTGTAGTGCCATAAGTAAAAAATTACCCAAAGATAATAAACTTAAAACTATAATGCCAAGATTGATTTTATCCCATTCGCGTTTAAAAATTCTTACAAGTAAATAAGAAAGAAAACCAAAAGCAAAACCTGTGGTGATGGAGTAAGTAAAAGGCATCATGATGATAGTAAAAAAGCTTGCTACAGCTATAGCACTATCTTTAAAATCTATATTTTTAACTTCCATAAACATTAAAATTCCAACCATTACAAGTACGGGGTATATTGCGTTTGCAGGAATGGCTTTAAAAAGTGGCAGTAAAAAAAGTGTAAAAGCAAAACAAATAGCTACAACTAAAGCTGTAAGCCCAGTTCTTCCTCCGCTTTCAACCCCTGTAGTGCTTTCAACAAAGGCTGTAACTGTAGAAGTGCCTGTCATAGCTCCTAAGGCTGATCCTGTTGCATCTGCCATTAAGGTTTTGCTTAGTTTTTTTTCTCCATTTTTGGGATCATCAAAAATCTTTCCTCTTTCACCCACACCTGTGATAGTTCCTATGCTATCAAAAAGTTGAGTGATAAAAAAAGTAAGAATTATAGGTATCATAGTAATATTTAAGGCGCTTTTGATGTCAAGTTGTAAAAAGATGGCTCCTAAACCATTTTCCATGCTAAAATTTGGCCAAGAAAAGATTTGCACAGGAAAACTTGCATTGTCTAAATGGAAAATCCAAGCAATAATAGAGCTTGCTAATACCCCCAAAATAAAAGCTCCGCGAAGTTTTATAGCCCAAAAAAAGATGATTAAAGCTAGAGTAAAAATTCCAAAAAGCACATGAGGGCTTTTGAAATTTCCTATGCTGACTAAGGTATCTTTATTATGCATTATCACACCCATTTGACTTAAGCCTAAAAATGCAATAAAACAACCTATGCCCGCACAAATTGCAAGGCGTAAATCTTTTGGGATATTGCGGATTACCCAAAGGCGAAAATGCGTAAAAGAAAGTATGAGAAAAATAATACTTGAAATAAAAACAGCTCCTAAGGCACTTTGCCAAGCTATGTTTTGACCTAAACAAACCGCAAAGGTAAAATAAGCATTTAAACCCATTCCTACACTCATAGCTACAGGAGTATTGGCAAAAAAAGCATTAAAAGCACTTGCAACTATGGTAATTAAAGCTGTTGCGGTGATTAAAGCTTCTATAGGCATTCCTGTATTTCCTACTATGCTAGAATTTACGGGGATAATGTAAACCATAGCTAAAAAAGTAGTAAGTCCTGCTATAACTTCGGTTTTAAAACTCGTATTGTTTTCTTTGAGTTTAAAAAAGCTCATTTTTTCTCCTTAGTAGGTTTTTAGCTCATTGTATAAACTATCGCGTTCTACAGGAATAAGATTTGAAGTTTTTATCATATCGATAAAAGTTTTTAAACTTGTGCCTTTGGCGGACTTTGCACCACCTGCACTTTGTATACTTTCTTTTTCTATAGTGCCGTCTAAATCATTAGCTCCAAATTCTTGTGCTACCATGGCTAAATTTAAAGTCATTGTTGCCCAGTAAGCTTTGATATTTTTGATATTATCAAGCACTAAACGAGAAATGGCAATGGTTTTTAAAATTTCTTCACTATCCATGATTTTATCAGTTTGTATAAAGCTATTATCCCTTTGCCAAACTAGAGGGATAAAAGCATTGAATCCACCGGTTTGATCTTGAAGATCACGCAGTCTTAACATATGATCGATCCTGTGATGTCTTTCTTCTATATGTCCAAAAAGCATGGTAGCATTACTTTGCTTGCTTTTTTCATGCCAAAGTTTATGAATTTTAAGCCAATTTTCACTGCTAACTTTTCCATGACAAATTTTCTTACGCACTTCTTCATCAAAAATTTCAGCTCCGCCGCCTGGCATGGAATCAACGCCGTATTCAAGCATTTTTTCTATCACTTCTTCATAACTCATTTTAAAACGACGATGTAAAAAATCAATTTCAGCAGCAGTCATAGCTTTTACATGAAGATTAGGATATTTTTCTTTTATCATTTTAAAAATTTCTAAATACCATTGCCAAGTTGTATCTTTGTTGTGAGCTGAAACGATATGCACTTCTTTGGTTTCTCGTTTTACAGTTTCATCGACGATTTTCATGATTTCTTCATGAGTCATCAAATAAGGATTAGGATTTTTTCGGTGCGCTGAAAAGGCGCAAAATTTACAGGTATCTGCACAGATATTAGTTGGGTTGATATGGCGATTGATATTAAAATAGACTTTTTTTCCATGAAGTTTAGTGCGTTTTTTGTGAGCGTATTTGCCTAAGGTAAAAAGATCTAGATCCCAAAGTGCATTGGCTTCTTCTTGGTTTAATCTTTCTTCATTTTCTAGTTTGGTGATTAAATTTTTCATTTTAATTTTACTCTTTTGCTGTTTTTAAATAAAGCATTATAATTTTTGCTTACTGAAAAAGAGTTTATAGAAAAAGCCAAAATAAAAGATATTTTTGTTAAGATTATTATTAAAATATTAAAATTTTAAAGAGAGTAGAAATTTTGTTAAATAAAGAATTAGAAATTTTTAAAAAAAATCTTAGTTCCTATACCCAAAGTTGTAGAAAATTTTTTCTTAAGCAAGGGGCGTTTAGCTTATATCATTCTAAAAATATGGATAATTTCATAAAAAAAGCTTATGATATAGTTCTTAAAGATTATTTTGATGATTTTTCACCTCCAAGTGATAATATCCCTTTTTGTGTTTTAGCAAGCAAAGCATATGCAAATAATAGTCTTTGTTTTAATGAAAGTATTTCTTTGATTTTTGTTTATAAAGATATTAAGGCTTTTCATTTAAAACCTATGATTAAGGCTTTTATCGAAATTTTAAATGATGCGCATTTGCAAATTGATTCGGTTATCTTAGAATTTAATGGACTTTATAATGCTAGCAATGAGCTTAAGACTTCTATAATACAAACTCGTTTCATATGTGGTTCTAGGATTTTATTTAAAGGGATTAAGACAAAATTTGAGAGTATTTTAAAAGAAAATAAAAATGATTTTGCCAAGCTTTTGCTAGAAAATTTTAAAGAATTTGATATTCCATTTATAAAGCAAGAATTTAATATCTTAAAAGATTTTGGCGGATTAAATCATTTAAGATCCTTAGAGAGTTTGCTTGTTCTTTTTAAGACTTCTCCAAAAAATTATGCTTTAAATTTTATAGATGAAAAAAATTTAAGCGAGTTGCGTTTAGCTGGAGATTTTTTACTTTCTTTAAAATCAGCGATGAATTTATTAAGTGCTAAAGATGAGGATGAATTTTTACTTATTAATGTTCATGATTTGAGTGAATTAATGTATAAAAAAGCTAAAAAACATTTTGGAGCAAATGAGTTGTTGGTTCAAAAGGCTTTGCAAAGTATGCATACTATAGGTTTTTATACACACTTTTTAGCAAAGCAAATTCAAGATGGATTAAATCATACTCTTAAACAAGAATATAAATTTAAAACTCTTGTGGAAGTTTTAGAATACTTATTAAAACTTGAAGATAAACATGTTATTTTCGATCTTAACTTGGTTTTTGCCCTAAGAAGATTGAAATACGGTAAAAAAGATATAGAAAAAGCTTTAATACTTTTTGAGAAAATTTTTTATAAAAGGCATAGTTTTTGTGTTTTAAAACTTTTGCTTGATAGTGGAATTTTAAAAGATTTATGTAAGCCTTTTTGGACAGTTCGTTTTTTAAGCGATGAAGAAGGAAATTATAGTTTTGATGAGCAAGTTTTTCTTATGTTAAGTGAATTTGAAAAATACGAAGATGAGCTTGAGATACTCCAAAAACTTAAAACCGATGAAAAAATGATTTTAAAGCTTGTGATACTTTTAAGCGCTATAGAAAGTGAAAATGAAATTTCTTTAGCAGGCATATATAGAGCGTATTGCTCTAAATTTGATTTAAAGAATGAAATTTTAGAATGGGGTCTTAAGATATTTAAAAACAATAATGCCTTAAAAGATCTTGTAGAAAAAGAAGATATATACAATCCTATTGTTGTAAGTAGCTTGGTTTCTAAGCTAGAAAATTTAGAAAATTTAGAGCTTTTATATACTTTAACTTGGCTAAAGGCTAAGGCTTTAAATTATAATGCTTTTTATTTTAGAGTTCTTGATAAACTTTTAGAAAATGCAAAACAAGGTTTTGAAGATGAAAATCTACTTGAAGAAAGCGCAAGAAGAGTAAAAAAAGAATTAACACTTAAAAGAAGTAAGATTTTTTTAGAGCAAGATGAAATTTTGCAAGATAAAATCATACATATCAAATCAAATCTTTTTATTATAAAAAATACTTTTGAAGATATTGTTATGATTTCTAAATTAGCCAAAGAAAATGATTTTAAATTTTGGTTTAATAATGAAACAAATCTTAGTTTGCAAATTGTTGCACCACTTCATTTTAATATTGCCATTATTTTAAGTTCTTTAACAAATTTAAATCTTATTTTCATGAATTTTTTTGAACTTTTTGATAATAAAATTTATTTAAGATTTGAATATGATAATATTATCAGTGATGAGCAAAAACTAAAACTTTGCGAGCTTTTAAATTCAAATCTTTCTGGTTTTAATTTGAAAAAAATTAAAAAGCCAATCATTAAAAAAGATGAGTTAAAATTAGACTTAAACTATTCTAAAATGTATGCCAAATTAGGTCTTAATACGAAAGATCAGCAGGGTTTAATGGCGTATTTGATGAATGTTTTTAATGAACTTGAACTTGTTTTATGTGCAGCAAAAATTCAAACCATAAGACAAAGGACGCGTAATATTTTTATTTTTCAAAAGAATGAAAAATTAGAACATAGCGAGCAAAAGTTAGTTAATTTATTAATAAGTGAGTAAAAAAATGTGTGGAATCGTAGGTTATATAGGAAATAATGAAAAAAAACAAATTATACTAAATGGACTTAAAGAATTGGAATATCGTGGCTATGATAGTGCGGGTATGGCAGTGATGCAAGAAGGAGAGCTCAGTTTTTTTAAAGCTGTAGGAAAGCTTGAAAATTTGGCGAATAAATGCACGGATTTTGAAAGTCAAGGTTATGGTTTTGCTATAGGTCATACAAGATGGGCAACTCATGGTAAGCCTACTGAAATCAACGCACATCCTCATTTAGGACAGTATTCTTGTGTGATTCACAATGGTATTATAGAAAATTATAAAGAAATCAAAGATAAACTTGAAAAAGAAGGCGTGAGTTTTTTAAGTCAAACCGATACAGAAGTTATTGTCCAGCTTTTTGAATTATATGCAAGAAATTTGGGAGTTTTTGAAGCTTGGCAAAAAACCATCAAAGAACTTCGCGGTGCTTTTGCTGCTTTGTTAGTAACAAAAAAAGATCCCAATCATGTGTATTTTGCAAAAAATGCTGCTCCTTTGATTATCGGTAAAAATGCAAATAAAGAATGGTATTTTTCTTCAGGTGATGCGCCTTTGATAGGAAGTTGTGATGAGGTAATGTATCTTGAAGATTTAAGCTTGGGATACGCGAGTAAAGATGAGCTTGTCGTTTATGAAAATGATATTTTAAAATCACTTTATTTTTCTAAGCTTTCAGGCGATAAGGCTTATGCAAAAAAAGACGGCTTTCGTTTTTTTATGGAAAAAGAAATTTATGAACAAAGTCGCGTGATGAGTGAAGTTTTAATGGGGCGTATTCAAGGCGATGAAGTCGTTTTTGATGAGCTAAACAATGAAGATTTAAGTCAAGTAGATGAAATCACGCTTTGTGCTTGTGGAACAAGCTATCATGCTGCAATGGCAAGTGCTTATTTGTTTGAAAGAATTGCTAAAGTTAAAGCTAAAGTAGAAATTGCAAGTGAATTTCGATACCGTGAAGCAATTATAAAAAAAGATTCTTTATTTATCGTTATTTCTCAAAGTGGAGAAACAGCAGACACTTTAGAGGCTTTAAAGATTGCAAAAGAGCAGGGTGCTAAGACTTTTGCAATTTGCAATGTGGATAATTCTAATATAGTGCGTTTAGCACATCTAAGTCTTTTAACTCGTGCGGGCATAGAAAAAGGAGTTGCTTCAACTAAAGCTTTTGCTACTCAGGTTTTAACACTTTGGATGCTTGCTATTTTTATGGCACAAAAAAGAAATTTAAATGTTTCTGCTGAAATTAAAGCACTTTTGCATACTCCAAATTGCGTGAGTGTAAAACAGGCTTTACATGAAAAAATTCATCGTTTATCCAAGCGTTATTTAGATGGACATGGCTTTTTCTTTATAGGCAGAGATGTGTTTTATCCTTTGGCTTTAGAAGGAGCTTTGAAACTTAAAGAATTATCTTATCTTCACGCTGAGGGTTATCCTGCAGGAGAGATGAAACATGGCCCTATTGCTTTGGCTGATTCTAAGCTTTATACTATAGCTTTAATGCCAAAGCACATGCTTTATGAAAAAACAAAATCAAATGTTGAAGAGCTTATTGCTAGGGATTCTACAGTGCTTAGCATTTCACCTTTAGAATTTGATTTAAGTGATGATTTTATAAAAACCAATGAGCAAGATCATTATATGTGTGAATTTTTTGAAATGATGGTCATTACTCAACTTTTGGCGATGGAAATTTCCATAAGACTTGGCAATGATGTGGATATGCCAAGAAATTTGGCTAAAAGCGTAACGGTAGAATAGAAATGAAAAAATTTTTTTGTTTAACTTTAGTTTGTAAACTTTTTGCTTTAAGCGAATTTGAACTTCATCATATTGATAAAGTACATAAGCTAGGGTATAGTGGAGATACTATTATAATAGGTGTAGCCGATGATGCTTTTAATCAAGATCATATTAGTTTAAAGGATAAGATTTTAAAGTCTACTTATCCTACTGATACAGCTGGGAAACAGCTTATACCTGATTTGAAAAAATCAACACACGGAAGTCATGTAGCAGGTATAGCTGTTGGAGCAAAGATAGGCGATAGCAAACCTTATGGAGTGGCTTATGGGGCAAAATTTTATGGAGCTGGGGTGTTTCCAAATGGCTCTTACACTCAAATTCCTGATATTTATAATTTTTTCAAAGATGTGAGTATTATTAATAATAGCTGGGGTATTAATTTTTATCCTTATTTTAATCTTAAGGCTTCAAATTCTGGATTAGTAGATTGTACTCAAACTAATCAAGGGACAAGCTATAATATCTGTAATACTCCTTTGGAATATGTTATGAAAGCAGATAAGGTTGCTAATGATATGATGAGGCTTAGCAAGGACAAGGGAGTATTAAATGTATTTGCTGCTGGTAATGAAGGAATTCTTAGCCCTGCTTTGCATGCGATTTTACCAAGTTATGATGAATCTTTAAGAGCTTGGTTGGCTGTTGGAGCTTTGGATGCAAATGAGATTACTTTAGAATCAGATGGGACTTTAATAATTAAAAGTCAAGGTTTGGCTGATTTTAGTAATGGTTTTAAGGGAGCTACGAATTTTTCTTTAGTTGCTGCTGGAGTAAATATTAATAATGTTGATTCAAGCACTAATGATAAGTTTACAAAAAAAAGTGGAACTTCTATGGCAGCACCTATGGTAAGTGGAACAGCGGCACTGGTCAAGCAAAATTTCCCCTTTTTGGATGGTAAGCAAATTGCTGATATACTGTTAAGTACAGCAAATAAAAATTATAAGGCTCCAAAATTTACTGTTAAACAAGTAACCGATGGAACAAATCAACCTAAATTTCTTATTGTGTATATTTCGCAAGATCCGCCTAGGATAGAAGATGAAATAAAACGGGATTTAAAACAGCTTTACAATGGAATACAAGTTCAAGTTAATGGACAATGGATTGATTATAGTGATTATATTTGGGATAATAGAGATAGTGCGCAGTCACAAAAACTTAATACTTCTACTATTAGTTCTATTAATGGAGTAGTTAGAGTTGAGAAAGAAGAATTATTTGGACAAGGAATTTTAGATGCACAAAAGGCGTTAAAAGGACTGAGTATTTTAGATGCAAACAGACTCAGTGATCAGGATGTATTAAAATATGAGCAAGAACCTAATACAGCTTATTATACTATAAACACTGCAGGTTATGATGCTGAATTTTCTAATGATATTAGTCAAAGAAAATGGGATGAAAGTACTCATTTATCAAGTGCTATTAATAAACCTACACATTTAGCTAATCTTAACATAGGATTATCTAAAGAAGGTGAAGGTATTTTGATTATCAGTGGTCAAAATACTTATGAGGGTGCAACTTTAATCAAACAAGGAGAATTAAAGCTTAAAGGAAAAGTTAAAAATAATGCTTATGTAGAACAAAAAGCAATATTAAGCGGTAATGGTATTGTAGGGCAAAATTTAAACAATAAAGGCATAGTTAGACCTGGAAATGAAGATTTGAATGATTTAACCGTGCAAGGAACTTATACTCAAGAAGGAGTTGACTCTAAATTGCAACTTGATTTTGGTAATTATAAAAATTCTAAACTGATTGCAAAAACTTATGATATTAAGAGCGGGAATTTAGAATATATTCCTTTACCTAAATACTATATCTTAAATAAGCCAGTGAAAATTAATTTAGGAGATTTGGAAAAAAGTTTATCATCTTTTAATCATGTTTTGATACAAAATACCTATGCTTTAAATTTTGATTTTGTTTTAAGTGATGATTTAGTGAGTATTAATAAAACCTTAATAAAACCTAATTTAAAGCCAAATGCTTACGAAATTCCTAATACAAGCTTGGGAAATGCTTTAAGACAATTGCGATCTAGGGCAGACTTGAGTCAGACTTATCAGGAATTTTTTGCTTCTTTAGATAATGGAATAGATGTAAAGACTAAATTAAATAGAATAGAAGGTTCAGGGTATTTAAGCACTTTTAGTAATCATAATCAATCTAATTTAATGCAAAATAATATGTTATTTACCCTTCATCCTCTTAATATTAATAATTTTGCACAAAACAATAATATCTTACTTGCTAGTACTTATTTACCTAGAATTTTTAGCAATGAAGAATATTTTTGGCATCTTACTCCAAGTTATAAATACTATAAAGATAAAGATTTTTCAGGTCAAAAAACAGGTGCTAATATCTCTTTAGGAGAAAATTTCTCATCAGGCTTTTTAGCTTATGCTTTATCTCTTTCTAGCGCTAAATTTAATTTTAATAATGGTAGTGATTTGAAGAGTTATAACATGGATTTATTGCTTAATTATAACCATGATTTAGATTTTATAAAAATATTAAGTGGATTAGGTATAGGTGTAGGATTTAATACTCTTAATCGTTTTGTAGTAGAGCAGCCAATTGAAGGCAAATATAAAACATTGCAAACTTCAGTCCAGCTTGGTGTAACTAAAGATATTATTTTAGGTCAAGATTTTATTTTTAATCCTTTAATGTATTTTACACATAGTTTTTTTTATCAAGAAGATTTTAAAGAAAATAAAAGTCCTTTTGCTAAAAATTATGAAAGTTTAAAACATCATAGCATAAATGCAAATTTAGGTTTTAATCTTGCTAAAAATATAGAGCAAGATGATTATCAAGCTTCTTTTTCTACTTTTGTAATTTTTGAAAAAAGAATTTATGGAAGAACTTTAGAAAATAAGGCTAGTTTTGTTGATTTTCCTATTACTTTTATTCAAAAATATAAATTAAAAGATAATATTTTAAGTCAAGGTTTTAATTCAGAATTTTTATATAAAAACAATGTATTTTGGCAGTTTATGTTAATGAATAGATTTTCTCATAATGCCTATGAATTGCATTTAATGAGTTCAGTAGGAAAACGTTTTTGAAAGTATTTATTTTTTTAGCTTATAATAAATAAAATTTTAATCAAAGGAAAAAATTATGGAATACAGAGTTGAACATGATACCATGGGTGAAGTTAAGGTCCCAAATAACAAATATTGGGGAGCTCAAACTGAAAGAAGTTTTGAAAATTTCAAAATCGGTTGCGAGAAAATGCCAAAGGTTTTAATCTATGCTTTTGCAAATCTTAAAAAATCTTTAGCTTTGGTCAATAACAAACTTGGCAAACTTGATGATGCTAAGAAAAATGCTATAGTTCAAGCTTGCGATGAGATTATCGCAGGTAAATTTGATGATAATTTTCCACTTGCGATTTGGCAAACAGGTTCAGGCACACAAAGCAATATGAATATGAATGAAGTTATTGCAAATCGTGCCACTGAAATCATGGGCGGGGATTTTCGCAAAGAAAAGCTTGTACATCCAAATGATCATGTTAATATGAGTCAAAGTTCAAATGATACTTTTCCAACAGCTATGAGTATCGTTGCGGTTGAGCAAGTAGAGAAAAAGCTTATCCCTGCGCTTGATGAGCTTATTGCAACTTTTGAAAAAAAAGTAAAAGAATTTGATAGTATTATCAAGATAGGACGCACGCATTTACAAGATGCTACTCCACTTACTCTAGCACAAGAATTTAGTGGATATCTTTCTATGCTTTTGCATTCAAAAGAGCAAATCATCGCTTCTTTACCAACTTTAAGAGAACTTGCCATAGGAGGAACCGCAGTAGGAACAGGGCTTAATGCGCATCCAGAATTAAGCCAAAAAGTAAGTGAAGAGCTAACTCAACTTATAGGTACGAAATTTGTTTCAAGTCCAAATAAATTTCATGCTTTAACAAGTCATGATGCGATCAATTTTACTCATGGAGCTATGAAGGGTTTGGCTGCAAATTTAATGAAAATTGCAAATGATATAAGATGGTTAGCTTCAGGCCCAAGATGCGGTCTTGGTGAGCTTATCATCCCTGAAAATGAGCCAGGAAGTTCGATTATGCCAGGTAAGGTAAATCCTACCCAGTGTGAAGCTGTTACTATGGTTGCTGTACAAGTGATGGGAAATGATGCAGCTATCGGATTTGCAGCAAGTCAAGGAAATTTTGAACTTAATGTGTTTAAGCCTGTGATTATTTATAATTTCTTGCAAAGTCTTGATTTGTTAGCTGATTCTATGCATTCATTCAATATCCATTGTGCTGTAGGCATAGAACCAAATCGTGCAAAAATCGATCATAATCTTCATAATTCTTTAATGCTAGTTACCGCTCTAAACCCATACATAGGTTATGAAAACGCTGCTAAAGTAGCCAAAAATGCCCATAAAAAAGGTATTTCTTTAAAAGAAAGCGCAATGGAGCTTGGTTTGGTTAGCGAAGAAGATTTCAATAAATTTGTTGATCCTACTAAAATGATAGGCCCAAAAGCCTAGAACATAAAACTTGCCTTTTTTAAGGCAAGTTAAATTAAATTCTTATCTTTTAAAATCACATACATTCTTAAAGTTGATACAAAAAAAGTTAAAATCGCAGGACCTAGTATAATACCCCAAAAACCAAAGGTTGAAATTCCTGCTATCATGGCCAAGAAAATTAAAAGTTCGTTGATTTTAGTGGGAGTTTTTACAAGTTTTTTGTTGATCCATTTGATGATTAAAGGTTTGATTAAAGTATCTGCTATAAAAGAAATTACAATTACAGAATAAATAAAAATAACAAGAGCTGAGTTAAGATTGTTTGAGGCAAATTCATAAAGACTTACAGGCACATAAATTAAAGCTCCTCCTATAGCAGGTATGAGAGAACTTACAGCAAAAATTACTCCCATTAAAATTCCATCATAACCATAAAATATTGTGATTAAACCAAAAAGTGCACCTTGAAATATTGCTACAATTACCATAGAGTAAAGCACAACAGCCATAACATTACCCACTTCGCTTAAAACATCATCGAGTTCTTTTTTATCAATAGGAATGATGGATTTAAGATAGATAACAAGTTCTGTTCCATATAGATTTGCAAAGAAATAAAACACACAAATTAAAACCATATCTATAAGAAATTTAGCTCCTGATTTTGTAAAACTTGAAGCATAACTTAGAATTTGTTTAGAAATACTATTTAAATCTATAGAAGCTAAAAATTCTTTAATTTTAGGTTCTAAAAAATTAAAGCTTTCAGGCAAGGTGAATTGATAGTTTTTGACATAATCAAGTGTTTGTGTAACTAAATTAATATCAAAATTCTTTAAAGCTTTGGCAAGTTCTATCATAGCATAAACAAAAGGTGCAAAGAAAAGCAAAACCATACAAGCTGTTGTAAGAATGGAAGCTAAAAATTTATGTCCTTTAGTAAGATTTAAAAATTTTGCATTGATGTTTGAGGTAGCTACCGCCATTAAACTAGCTATGATAATTACAAGTAAAAAACCTTTAAAAAGGTAAAGTAAAAGAAATAAAATAACTAAAATAAAGCTTATAAGAAAGAATTTTCCATTTTGCAAAATTTACTCCTCAAATAAAGTTTTTTCATAGTTTAGTTTTAAAGCACTATAACTTTTTGCACTTGCTATACGCCCTTTTGCAGTGCGTTCTATATAGCCATTAGCTAGTAAATAAGGCTCGATTACATCTTCTATGGTATTTTCATCTTCACTTAAAGCCGCAGCAATACTTGCAAGTCCGATAGGTTTTTGTTTGGCAGCGGTTAAAAGTTCAAGATATCTTAAATCCATCGCATCAAAACCAAGCTCATTAACTCCTAAAGAATTTAAGGCCTCATTAGCTCTTTTTTCTGTGATAATCTCTTCATCATTAACATCGGCAAAATCTCTAACTCTTTTTAAAAGCCTTAGAGCTATTCTAGGAGTTGAACGACTTCTTTTAGCGATCTCAAGTGCGGCTTTTTCTTCGCAAGTTTTATTAAGTTTTAAAGCTGCTTTTTGCAAGATTAGGGCAAGTTCGCTATCTTTGTAAAATTCTAATCTAAATTGCATACCAAAACGATCACGTAAAGGATTGCTAAGCATACCTGCACGCGTTGTAGCCCCTATAAGAGTAAATTTTGGTAAATCGATTTTTATGGTTTGAGCAGCTGGACCACTACCTATGATAATATCAAGGCGGTAATCCTCCATTGCAGGGTAAAGCACTTCTTCGATAGCAGGACTTAAGCGATGAATTTCATCGATAAAAAGTATATCTCCTTCGCTAAGATTGGTTAAAATAGCGGCTAAATCTCCGCTTTTTTCTATCATAGGAGCGGCGGTTGTTTTGATATTTGCACCCATTTCATAGGAGATGATATTAGCTAGTGTTGTTTTTCCAAGTCCTGCAGGACCACTAAAAAGTATATGATCTAAACATTCATTGCGTTTTTTGGCTGCAGCTATAAAGATATTTAAATTTTTTTTAATGCTTTCTTGACCTATATAACCATCAAAATTTGAAGGACGCAACGAAGTTTCGTAAGTTTCATCAAAGGAGTATTTTTCTATTTCTACTATTCTATCCATATCTTTGCTTATATTTTGGAAAAATTAAAATAAGATTTTAGCTAAAATTTGCTAGAATTTATATTAAACTTTAATGATTATGGTTTAAAAATGGGAATTTTAACAAAATTAGAATTAGATTATGAAATTGACGATATAGAAAAATTTTTACAATTTTTTAGAACCATGTGCGATAGGTTTGAACCTTTAATCATCAAGCTTGGAAGCGATAGCGTGCGTTATAAAGAAGCCATAAAAGAGCTTGAAACTTTAGCACACAATACCGCTTGGGCAGCAAGACGCTTAAATCTTGAAGAAGTGACTGATTTTTGTGTATTTTGTGAAGAGATGATGGCGCAAGCAAATCGCTTTAATGGGCCTGCTAGTGATGAATTTACGGATTGGATGCTTTTGATGAGTGATCAGTTTGAAAAATATTGTCGTTCATATGAAAATGATGATTCTGTTTTAGCGGTTTTTAATCCTTTAATTGTTAATGTTCCAAATATTATTTCTAAATAAGGGAGCGACTTGGCTTCGACAGGAGTAAGTCTGCTTAGATGGCATGTCGCTTTGGGCAAAGCGTAAAAAGCCCAAATAAAATTAAACGCAAACAACGTTAAATTCGCTCCTGCTTACGCTAAAGCTGCGTAAGTTCAGTTGAGCCTGAAATTTAAGTCATACTATCTAGCTTAATTTTCGGTCATCTTTGATAGTGTAGCCTTGCGTTTGACAAGCGTTGAGGTGAAATAAAGTCTTAGCCTTGCTTTTGAGTTTTGGAAGATGAGCGAAGTAGGGTGAAGTAGTCATCTTTGCTAAGCATGTAGAGGTCTTTGTGGGATTATTTTTGGACAGGGGTTCGATTCCCCTCGCTTCCACCATCACGCTAATTTTAAGTAAATCATAAGTTTATTTCAAATTTTTAGAATTTTTTATATGAAGTTAAGATCGATTTATTACCCTTAAAACTTTGATATATTAGGTTTTATAATTTTTCATTAAAAATTTATAGTTTTATTTTTAAGCTTATTTTTAGGGGGGGGGTATAATTTTCCTTCAGTTTAAATTTATTGAAGGAGAAACTTATGAAGAAAAATGCTTCGAGCAAGATATTGCTAAGCTTAGGTGTAGCAACTTTGCTTTATTCAGGTGCTTTTGCGCAAGAAATCAATCTTACAGAGTCTTCAGATATAGGAAATTATTTTGAAGAAAATGGTAAGGATATCAATCTCAAAAATCCTGATAATTACAAAGGGCAAGATTTAAGTATCAAAATGAGTGTTTGGGATTTACCAAACGATGATTATGATAGCGCTGATTATCGATTTAACATTGGTATCGGCAAAAACAATACTTTAAGCTTTAAACACAATAATAGCGAACATCCTGCTTATGTAACAAATCTAAACGCTACTGCTAAAGAGGTTAAAACAACAGATATAGTTTTACAAGCTTTTGCACCTTCGGTGATTAATGGAGATTTAACTATGACTAGTTCATTAGATGAAGCCATTACCGAGGATGAAAAAAGGCTCGGGTATAATTCTTTATAATGGAACAGTTGAAGGAAAAAGTGCTAATGGTAGTTTAACTATAAATGGAAATTTTACTGCCGATAAAACTCTTTTTGCTACTTATGGAAATTTTGTTAAGGTAAATGGAGCTGCAAATCTTACAAATTCAAATTTTGGACTTATGAAACGCTCTTATACAGACTTAGAAGCAAATAATGTAGTAATAGTTCAAGCTAAAGATTTTAACAAAGATATCTTAGAAGAAAAATCAAATAATAACGCGGGTGCATTACTTTTAAAATTCGCAAGTGATTATATCTCAACCGATGTTCAAGGCAAAGATCCTTTGGAAGCAGGAACTATAATAGATATTAGCGATGAAGATAAATACGGCGATGGAGAAAAAGGCTTAGTAGATTATAAACTTAGCGTTCAAAACTGCGGTGGCAATAAATGCTTAGTGATCAATGGAGGTGCTACTGCAGCGGCTAAAGATAAGCTAGTTCAACTTCAAGTAGATATAGATACTATCGATAAATTGCTTGAAAATGAATTTGATTCCGATCAAGATGAAGAATGGGCAAAAGCCAAAGAAGCTCTTGAAAAACAAAAAACTGAACTTCAAACAATGTTAGAAGAAGCTGAGAAAAACGGCGGTAAAATCGATGATGAAAAATACATTGATTTAGTAAATAAAAATTCAAATTGAAATCTTAACTCTAATGATAAAGCTTCTATCCTAGCACTTCGTTCTATCACAGAACAATTAGGAAGTATAGGAGCAGATTTAGCAAGTAGAGAAGGTGTAAAACTAGCTTTAGATATCAAAAAAGATACAGACAATACAGGTAAATCTGTATCTAATCTAAATTCAGCTTCTAGTGCAGTAAATACCACTATGAATATTTCTAATGATGTTTCTATAGGTTCTCGTGTAGCAATGTTAAACAATCCTTTTGGAACTTATGCTTCTAAAATGAATGGCCTTAAATTTGCTGCTTTAGATAGCGATATGAGACCAAACTATGTAAATGAATATACCAATAGTGTTTGGGCTAATGCTTTTGGTGGTGCTAACATTATCGATGGAGATAGTGGTGCAATGTATGGTGCTACTATAGGTGTAGATAAACAAGCTAATGATGATGTTTTATGGGGTGTTTATTTTACTTATGCAAATGCTAAAATCAAAGACAATAATCTAGAACAAAAAAGTGATAACTTCCAATTAGGTATGTATTCTACTATCAATATAGCTCCACAATGGGAACTTAATCTTAAAGCTTATGCTCAAGTTTCTCCAACTTAACAAGACAATGTTCAAATAGATGGTGCATATAACTCAGATTATACAAGTAAATTCTTAGGACTTAGTGCTAATGCAGGTCGTGTGTTTGACTTTAGTGATAATACTTTATTTATTAAACCTTTTGCGGGAGTAAATTATTATTTTAGTTATACTCCATCTCATACAGAAAATGGTGCTATTGCTAAAGATATTGATTCTATGAAAAACAATTCTGTAAGTATTGAAGTGGGTGCTGAATTTAGAAAATATATGAATGAAAACTCTTATATTTTTGTAACTCCAAAAATAGAACAATTTGTTATCAATAGTGGTGATGATTACACAGCTAACCTAGCTGTAAATAATGCTTTCTTTACTAGTGTAGAAGCTAACAACAAGAAAAAAACATACGGACAAATTATCGTAGGGGGTAATGTAGATTTTACAAATCAACTCAGTATGAATCTTGGCTTTGGTGCTAAACAAATACTAGCAGGTAAAGTAGATAATAAAAATGAAACTTACTTAAGTGGTCAAGTAGGACTTAAGTATAAATTTTAATCTTAAAAATCATTTCTAAATCTTTTTATAGTTTAGAAATAATTGTTTATTTCTATGGGAAATCTCCTAGGGCTTTATCTTAAAGCCCTTTTTTATAACAAACAAGTAAATAAGTCTTTAGAGTAAAAAACCCTAAAAACTTTTAGTTTTCTTTGAAAAGTTTGGAAGCTAAGTGCGTTGCACGACTTTGATCTGTATCTTTTTTAAGTGTTTTATAAATTTTACTTACATATTCTTCTAAGGTTTGTTGAGAATCTATGATTTTTTCAGAAGAAGGAATTTTTTCATATTCTCCATTATTTTTAAGCTTATAAGCTAAAACATTATCACTAAGTTGCAAGCGTAAAAATTGAGCTAATTTAGCTTTGCTTCTTTCATCATATATAGGAGTCATAAGTTCTAAACGGCGTTCTAAATTTCTTGGCATCCAATCTGCACTCGATATAAAATAATTTGGCTCACTATGTTTAAAATAAAATACTCTAGCATGTTCTAAGTATTTTCCTATGATGCTTCTAACGCGTATGTTTTTGCTGTATTCTTCATCAGGTTTTAAGCAACAAATTCCGCGTATGATAAGATCGATTTGCACTCCTTCCATACTTGCTTCATAAAGCGCTTGTATGATATCACTATCCACAAGAGAATTCATTTTAGCTACAATCACACCTTCATTTTTCTTGCTTGTTTCAATGCGTATCATTTCTAAAACTTTTTCTTTGATTTGATTTGGGCTCATTGAAAGAGTTTGAAGGCGACGATTTTTACTAAAGCCCGATAAGATGTGGAAAAAGCTTGTCGTATCTCTTGCAAATTCTGCTTTGCTTGTAAAATAACTCACATCAGTATAAATTTTAGCACTGCTTGCATTATAATTTCCTGTGCTTAAATGCATATAAAATTTAAGTTTATCTCCTTGTTTGCGTATGACTTGAGAAACCTTAGCGTGGACTTTAAAACCTGTAATGCCATAAATAACATGAGCTCCGGCATTTTCTAAAGCTTTCGCCCAATGAAGATTATTTTCTTCATCAAAGCGTGCTTTTAATTCTACCATCACAGTTACTTGTTTTCCATCATTTGCAGCATCAATTAAAGCTTGAACTATATTGGAATTTTTTTCAACTCTATAAAGTGTCATTCTTATGGAAATTACTTCAGGATCTTTGCTTGCTTCTTTGATAAATTTATAAACTGGATCAAAACTTTCAAAAGGTTGTATGATGAGTATATCTTCTTTTTCTACAGCGTCAAAAATAGATAAATTTTCATCAAAAGGTGGTAAAGTTTTAGGCGTGTAAAGTGGGCTTAAAAGATGCGTAAAGGTTTTATTTCCTGCGATTTGCCAAAGGCTAGGGAGATTGAGTAAAATAGAATATTCATAAACATCTTTATGAAAAATTTTCATGTGAGTATTAAGAAATTCTACGATTTGCTCATCTGCATCTTTTTGAATTTGCAATCTTACAAAAGCTCCTTTTCTGCGAAGTTTTAAGCCTTGTTCTAAAATCATCATAAAATCATCAGCTTCTTCCTCTTCTATTACCATATCTGCATTTCTAGTCACTCTAAATGCTGCTGAAGCTAAGAGTTTATAGCCTGGAAAAATTTCTTCTGCGTGTTGATGGACTATACTTTCTATAGGAACATAAATATTTGCACTTACTTCATAAAAACGAGGTAAAACTCTCGGAATTCTAATCATTCCAAATTTTACAAGTTCAGGATGCGCTTTATCGCAAATTTTAACCGCTAGTGAAAAAGATAAGTTGTTTAAATGCGGAAAAGGGTGAGTAGCATCAACAGCTATTGGAACAATAACAGGAAAAATATTGGAGAAAAAATACTCATCACATTTTTGTTTTAAATTTTCATCTAAATTCTCATAATGTTTTATGAAAAGATTTTCTTTTTCTAATTCACTTGTGATTTCATTAAAATAACGCTCCAAAAGCTCTTTTTCTTGGTGTAAGTATTTGCGTATGGCTTTTAATTGTTGCAACGGTGTCATTTCATCGCTACTGCTTGCATTAACTCCAGCTGAAAAAAGTTGTTTTAAGCCTGCGACGCGTATCATATAAAATTCATCTAAATTAGTGCAATATATAGCTATAAATTTTAATTTTTCTAACAAGGGTAAATTTTTAGAACATTGGTCTAAAACACGAGAATTAAAGCGAAGCCAAGAAAGTTCGCGATTGATAAACATATCAGGACTTGTTTGCATTAATTTTTCCTTTTTTAGTTGTATTTTATCATTTATTTTGAAATTATTGAATAAAAGTTTTAAATTTTTTAGGTTAATTAAGAGTAAATATATCTTTAAAATTATATTAAATTCATCTATGTTAAAATTAAAAAATTTATTTCTGGGAAATTCTGTGACATTGTTGTTTCATTGAAGATTTTAAGAAATGATAATTTTAAGGAGGAAAATTTTGAAGAAAACTTCGAATCTTTTTACTATTTTTCTTGTTTTGCTTTTTGTTTTCTTTGCGGTTGGGTTTTATACTTTTTATAACGCTAAGGGCACATCTTATTTAAGCAATGCAAGTGAATCTTGTAATAACTGCCATATTATGAATGAAGTTTATAACGAATACATGGCAGGACCACACTCTCAAAAAGTCAAAGGCGAACCAAGAGCAACTTGTGTGGATTGTCATTTGCCACATAATTTTGTAGCTAAGTGGATAGCTAAAGCGCAAAGTGGTTTAGGACATGCTTATGCTTTTACTTTTAAACTTGATGAGTTGCCTACAAATTTGAGTGCGACTGAAAAAAGCAGAAAAATGGTGCAAGAAAACTGCATACGCTGTCATGCAGATTTTGCTCAAACAGCTATCAATGCTACAACAAATCCACATGCAGACAAGTCATTAAATTGTGCTTCTTGTCATAAAGATGTTGGACATAAACACGGAATTTAATAAGGAGAAGATGAATGAAAAAAAATATTTTACGCTTGGGTATTGTTGTTTTGGTTTTACTTATAGTGGGAGTTTTATGGCTAAATAATGATATCAATCAAAAAAAAGAAGATGAAGCAAATAAAAATGCCATTGCAGCAAATGCTGATTTTTCTTTGCTTAGTGATGATGATCCAAATTTTGAAAAATGGGGTAAGGTTTTTCCAGAGCAGCTAAAAATGTATTTAACAGTTGAAAAAGAAGAGCCTAAAGCTACTGAATTTGGTGGTAATTTAGCTTATTCAAAATTAATTCGCTTTCCTCAATTAACCATACTTTGGGCAGGATATCCTTTTAGTCTTGATTTCAATGAAGAAAGAGGGCATTTTTGGGTTCAAGTAGATCAAATGAAAACAGCAAGAAACAACAAAGATTTTCTTAATGCTCACGGCCTTGCTGCTTTTAAAGGTCAGCCCGCAGCTTGTATGAATTGTCATAGTGGATGGACTCCATGGCTTATAAAAAATGTTGCTAAAGGAGATTTTACTGCTTTTAACTCTACAAATTATTGGACTATGATTAAAAATATCCCAGCCGTTGATGGTATAGTGGAAAATTCACCTGAACATGCAGGTCCACATGGTGGTAAAAGAATGGGTGTAACTTGTGCAGATTGTCACAATCCAAATGATATGAGTTTAAGACTTACTCGTCCAGCAGCTATTAATGCTTTAGTTTCTAGAGGATATGAAAAAGATCCAGTGCAAGGCGTAAAAGCTACAAGAGAAGAAATGAGAACTTTAGTTTGCTCTCAATGCCATGTTGAATACTATTTTAAACCAACAGGGGAAAAAGTAAAAGTAATGGGTGAAACTATTGTAGATGATAGTTCTAAAAAATGGTGGAATGGAACTCAGAAAAATTATGATGAGTATGAATTTTGGAGAGATGGTAATAAAGCTAAAGAGATTGAAACCGATGGTATAGTTTTAACTTTTCCTTGGAGTGAGTGGAAAAAAGGGCAACCATTTAGAATTGAAATGTTAGATGATTATTATGATAAAGTTCGTGGAGTATTTGGAGCTGATTTTATTCATAAATTAACAGGGGCACAAATTATTAAAATTCAACACCCAGAAAGTGAACTTTATAGTGGCGGTGTGCATGCTGCAAATGGAGTAAGTTGCGTGGATTGTCATATGCCTTATGTTAGAGAAGGGGCTAAAAAGGTTACTCAACACAATATCACCTCTCCTTTAAGAGATATTAACTCTGCTTGCAAGTCTTGTCATAAACAAAGCGAAGATTATTTAAAAGCTCAAGTGCTTGACATACAAAATAGCGTTGCGCATGATCAAAGAACTGCAGAGTATGCAATTGTTAGTTTGATTATGGATACTAAAAAACTACGCGATGAACTAGGTAATATGGAAAAATTCCAAAGCGATGGAAAAGCTGATGCGAAAAAAATTAGCGAAGAACTAAAAGAAGTTTTAGAACTTCATCGCAAAGCTCAAATGAGAGCAGATTTTGTTAATGCTGAAAACTCAACTGGTTTCCATAATCCTCGCGAAGCTTCAAGAATGTTATTGCAAGCTGTTGATATGGCAAGAATGGGACAAACTAAACTTGTAGAAATCGCCGCAGCAAATGGAATTAAAGATTTTAAAACTTCAAATTTAGGTTTTGAAGATATTCAAAAATTTAATCCAGGAGAGCTTTATTATAAAGTAGATGTTAATAATCATAAAGCTGGAGAGCGTTACTATGCAGATGAAAAAGATGTTAATGGTAATCCTCCAAAAGAACTTTTAGAGCATGATAAAGAGCTCGCTCCTTATAATTATCAAGTGATTGATAAAAAATAATTCTTAAGCCCTATAAATTATGGGGCTTTTTCTTTTTTATTTTAAAAAATATAAACTTTTTATTTAAAATTCACTTTTGCTTCACTTTGTTTTGTCAAAATATCACAAATTTTGATAATCAAAAAGGAGTTAAAATGATCAATAAAAATAAATTGTTTAGACAGGTTCATATCTATCTTAGTTTGTTCTTCTTGCCTTGTGCTTTGCTTTTTGCTTTAACGGGTATAGTGTATATTTTTGGTATTAATCAAGATGTGGGCTTAAAAGTTGAGCAGTATCAATTGTCAAAAGTTATAGAAAGTGGTAAAGAAAGAGAAGCTTTAATAGAGTTTTTAAAAACAAATGGTTTAAAAGTGCCATCTAATACAAATATAATTAAAAGTAAAGATAAAGGTATAACAATAGGTGGAACTCATTATAGTGCTAATATAACTCAAAATTCTACTAATGAATACAATATTACCTTAAAAACAAGATCTTTGCTTGGAGATATGATTATGCTTCATAAAGATAAGGGTGCTTGGTATTTTTCTGTGCTTAGTGTAGGTTTTGGTATTACTTTATTTATGCTTTATATTTCAGGGCTTATGATTACTTTGTTTGCAAATAAAAAAGATAGAAGTAAACAATTTGCAGTTCTTGGAGTAGGGGTTGTTGTAACTTTGCTTTTGGCTTATCTTAGCCTTTGATTTTTCCTAGCTTTTTAAGCTAGGTATTATTTATTTTTTTGTATAATTACACTTTACTTTATTGGACAGATGGGTGAGCGGCTGAAACCACACCCCTGCTAAGGGTGCAGATCTTAACGGGTCTCGAGGGTTCAAATCCCTCTCTGTCCGCCACTAAAACTTTCTTGAAAATCCCAAGTATTTTATTAAGTATCGAAGCAAGAGACTAGCCCTTGCGAAGTTATATTATTTTACAGCGTTTTTGATTTCTAAAATCATAGTTTTTAAAGACTCTAGTCCATTTCCACTTGCTAAATACCAGTATTCTGGATCAAGATAGATGATTTTTTTGTTTTGTGCTGCTTTGGTTTTAGCGACAAGCACATTATCGAGTATGCCTTGAGCGCGTTCTTTGTTGCCTACGATGACATTTCTATCAACAACAAAAATATAATCAGGATTTTTTTCTAATATAAATTCAGAGTTGATACTTTTTCCGTGTGTGCCTACTTTTATATTCTCATCTACTGCATTAATCCCTAAAACATCGTGAATAATCCCAAAGCGAGATTGAGGACCAAAGGCTGAAATTTTGTTAGAATTTGTAAGAATGATAAGAGCTTTTTTATCTTCATCAACTATACTTTTGGCTTTTTCAATTTCATTTTTAATATCTGAAATTTTTTCTAAAGCTTCTTTTTCTAAACCATAAAGTTTTGCAACGCTTAAGACATTGTTTTCAAAAGAGCTTAAAAAATTTGCATTATCAAGACCTACAAATAAAGTTGGAGCTATTTCTTTTAACTTATCATAAAATTTACTTTGGCGTCCAGAAATGATGATAAGATCAGGTTTTAAAGCATCAATGGCTTCAAAATCAACTTGTTGTACTCCACCTACACTAGGTTTGTTTTTAAATTGTTGTAGGTATTTTGGTAAATTTTTAGCAGGAACGCCAACGACTTTATCATTTAATTTTAAAGCATCAAAAGTATCTAAAATTCCAAGATCTAAGATCACTACCTTAGAAGGATTTTTAGGGATTTTATTTTCTCCTAGACTATCCTTCACTAAAAAACTATCACCCTCATCGCTCATACTAATAGGCAAAACTTTCACCGTAGCAGTGTTGGTTTTTGTTGTAGAACTTGCGTTGTTTTCATTTGAGTTTGAATTACAAGCTGTTAAGATTAGACTTAAAAAAAATGCAAAAAATGCAAAAACTAAAGATTTTTTCATATTTTCTCCTTTTTAAAAATAAATACAAATTTTCTTACCATTAATTTGACTTACGGGTATATCCATATCATAAATTTGTTTTAAATTTTCTTGATTGATGATTTCATCTTTTGAGCCTTGTTTTAAAAGCTTCCCATCTTTTAAGGCTATGATTTCATCAGAATAAATCGAAGCAAAATTAATATCATGTAATACAACAGCTATACTTTTGTTAAAGTCTTTGACTAAATTTTTCATTAGTTGCATGATTTGTACGCTATGCTTCATATCAAGATTGTTCAAAGGTTCATCAAACATTATAAATTCAGTATCCTGAGCGATGATCATGGCTATAAAAACTCTTTGCTTTTGTCCCCCGCTTAATGTATCTAAAAATTCATTTCTTAAGTTGCTAAGTTCCATGTATTCTAAAGCTTCATTGATTTTGATTTTATCGTTTGTATTAAGTCTTCCTTGAGAATGCGGAAAACGCCCAAAAGCGACTAATTCTTCAACTTTTAATCTTAAATTGATATTGTTTTGTTGTTTGAGAATGGAAATTTTTTGTGCTAAGATTTGCTCTTTATAATTTTTTAAATTCATTCCATCGATATAAATTTCTCCACTACTAGGTTTTATCAAACGACTTGCTAGAGCTAAAAGAGTGGATTTTCCAGCGCCATTGGCTCCTATTATAGAAGTGATTTTGCCTTTATGAAAATCAAGGCTAAGATCTGAAATAATGACTTTATTATCATAAAATTTGGTGATATTTTTTAGTTTAATCATAATTTATTACCCTTTAATACAAGATAGATAAAATATATCCCACCTAAGAAATTAATAACCACGCTTATAGTGGCATTATAATCAAAAACTCTAGAGACAAAAAACACCCCTCCAAGTAAAGCCAAAATACTAATAAGTATACAAGCGCTTAGCAAAATACTATGCTTTGCAGTTTTAAATAGTTCATAAGTGATATTTACCACCAAAAGCCCTAAAAAGGTTATAGGACCTACAAGTGCGGTGCTAATAGAAGTTAAAATAGCTATGATAATCATTAATTGTTTTGAAATTTTTTGATAATTTATCCCTAAATTTATCGCTAAATCTTTGCCTAAATTTAAAGGATCTAAAAATTTCATATAGCGAAAAATCCATATAAAACTTAAAAAGCTAATAATATAAGCAAGAATTAAAACATCAAAAGCAATATTATCAAAACTAGCAAACATTCTTCCTTGTATTACCATGAATTCATCAGGGTCGATTAGCACTTCAAAAAAAGAGCTTAAAGTGCTAAAAAGTGTTCCAAAAACTAAACCTAAAAGCATGATAAGATAAATACTTCTATCGCTACTAAATAAAATTTTATAAAGTCCTAGTGAAAAAACCACCATACAAACTAGAGTGATTAAAAAATTGATATCGTTTTTATAAACACTTAAATTAGCCGCACCAAAAGAAAAGATAAGAGCACTTTGAAGCAACATATATAAAGAATCTAATCCTATGATAGCAGGGGTTAGAATTTTGTTATTGCATAAAGTTTGAAAAATCACTGTTGAAACAGCGATACAAATAGCTACTATGATAATAGCTGCAATTTGTAAAAAACGACTTTTTAAAGCATACTCATCAAAGCCATTTAAACCCACAAGTATAAAAATCCCTATCATACCAAGTGTTAAAAAGCTTAAAATTAGCATTTTTTTACGCATAAACTTTCCTTTTTAGCAAAAGAAAGATAAAGATTAAAGATCCTAAAACACCTGTAGTGATGCTTAAAGGCATTTCAAAAGGAAAGATGACAAGTCTTGAAATGATATCGCAAACAAGTAAAAACAAAGCTCCACAAAGTGCTATATAGATAAGATTTTTTCTAAGATTATCACCTAGATAAAGAGCTACTAAATTTGGGATAATTAGCCCTAAAAAAGGGATAATCCCAACGCTTACAATCACTAAACTAGTGATAATGCTTACAATCATCAAGCCTAAAAATAATATCCCATTATAAGAAATTCCAAGATTTAAAGCTATATCTTCACCCATGCCAACTATGGTGATTTTGTGAGCTAAAAAATAAGCAAGTATAAAAAGTGGCAAAGAAATGTAAAGTAATTCATAATTTCCCTGCATAACATTTGCCATACTGCCTTGTAGCCAGCCTTGGATATTTTGTATATAATTTAAAGCATAGGCAAAAAAAGTGGTTATAGCACTAATAATGCCTCCAAACATCAAGCCTATCAAAGGTACAAAAATCACATCTTTGAGTTTGATTTTTCTTAAAATTTGGATAAATATAAAAGAACCCAAAAGTGCAAATATAGAAGCAATGATAGCTTGAATGAAAAAAGATGCTCCAGTAAAAAATATTAAAGAAATAAGTATGCCAAATTTAGCACAATCCATAGTTCCTGCCGTAGTTGGAGAAACGAATTTATTTTGCGTGAGTTGTTGCATGATAAGCCCGCATATACTAAGACTCATTCCTGTGAGTAAAATCGCTATAAGTCTAGGAATTCTTGTAAGGGTTATGATTTCTAGTTGAGTGGAGTTAAGATTAAGGATATCTTTTACATTGATACTGATAACTCCTATAAATAAACTTATCATTCCAAAGAATAAAAGTAAAGCTATAAGCACTTTTAAACTCAATATATGCTTAAAAAACAAATCTTTCCTTATAGTAATAATAATTATCAAAAATGAAATTGTAATGAAAATTGTTTTAAGAAATGATAAAACTACAAAGGATATTTTAGTAAGAAATCAAAAATCCAGTGGAAAGTCTTTGTAAGTGTTTGTTATAGTCTATAAGGCTTTCTCCATAGCCATTAAAGTATTGTAAATACCAATAAATTCCGTTATTAAAAATATCATATCCTAGATCAACTTGTATAGCGCCTTTATTATTGTGGAATTTAAGATTATTTCTTAGCATAAGATTGATAAAATAATCATCACCTAAATACGCTAAATTCACATCAAAATTTCCCATATAATGCAAGATGGCAGGATTATCATCATCTTTTTTGTTTTCAGGAATTCTATACCAAAGGCGTGGAACAAATAAAAATTTATTATATAAAATAGCAGTAGATACATAAATTCTATTCCATGAGCGAGATTGTAAATTCTCATCTCCCTTGCCATTGCTTTCATGCAATATACCTACGCGTAGATTGTTAAAAAATTCATAATCTTTAAGATATAAAGGAAGATCTATAAAAAATTCTGGTTGATAGTTGGTTTCTCTAAAAGGAGAAGAATGCTTATAAATTTGCCACCAAGAAGTTTGAGTATAGGCTATATAATATTTTTCATCTAGTCCTAGTAAATTTTCAAAAAGTCTTTTTTTAACACTAAGTTGAAATTTCGCCTCACTCTTATTATTATTTGTTCCTAAAGAATTAAAACTATAAGCAAAAGGTAAAAAATAATTCATCTTATAAGAGCTAATGCCAAGGGGATTAAAACTTTCATTTTCACCAAGATAATTAGCCAAAGCTAAGCGAGAAAAGTCTTGTTTTTCTTCTTTTTTTATAGTGATAGAATTTTGCATTTGTGTTGCTTCGCTTGAGTTATTTTGTTCTTGAGAAATCAAAACAGATGAATTTTTTAAAGCGAGTTTTTTGTAAATTTCCATAGCTTTTTTATAATCGCCTTGTTTTTCATACTCTAAAGCTTGTTGTAAATCACTAGCCCATATAAAAACGCATAAGCTTAAAAATAAAGCAATTTTTCTCATTTTAACTTGCTTTTAAATTTTTCATATTCTTCATAAAAATTAAGATTTAAAAAAGCATCTTCATCTTCAAATTCTACAAATTTGGTTTTAATCTCAGAAAATAAAAGTCCTATTTTTTGTTCATTTTTTTCTAAGAAATTTTTACAAGTTTGAGCTAAAGAGCTGTGATAAAAGCCACATAGGGGATGTTTATGCAAAGGGGTTTTTGCTATGATTATTTTATAGTTTTGTTCTAAAAAAGGAAGCATTTTTAAAAGTTCATTTTCACCTACTTTAGGACTATCTACACTTAAAACAAAAACAAATTCATTTTTAAAATTTGAAAGTATAGAGTAAAGCGCAAGCATAGGAGAGTAAACTTCAAATTCTAAAGAATCTTTTATCAAGCTAAAATGGTTTTCAAATTTGTCTTCTTTCGCGCTCACATAGACATTTTTAAAAATTTTAGAAAATTTATCTACTTGAAATTGAGTTAAATTTTGATTTTTAAGAATCAATTTGCTTTTATCTTGTCCCATACGGCTAGATTTACCACCACATAAAATCACGCAATTTAGCTCATTAAGCTGCACAAATTTCCTTTTTAATGTAATTCTACCACAAAATTCGCCAAAATATTTTATAATTTCTTTTATGAAATACACAGAACTTTTACAATTACAAACTTTTTTTTCTCGGTTTAAAAAAATCGATTTTATCAAGCGTATCAATGACAATATTTTGGAATTAAGCTTTGATAGAGAAAGATTTATTTTTGATCTTACTCGTGCAATGAGTGCGATTTATACAGCTAAATTTAATGCAAAAAATTATAATGCACCTTTTGATTTTATGCTTAAAAAGTATTTTAGCAATGCTTTTATAAAGGAAGTTAAAGTCCTTGAAGGCAATCGTATTTTATGTTTTAGTGTAAAAGCTAATAAGGCTTATAAAAGCTATGAGAGCAAAATTTATTTTGAATTTACGGGTAAAAATACCAATGTTATTCTTACAGATGAAAAAGATTTGATCATAGAGGCTTTAAGACACATTGATAAAAGTTATCGTGTTGTAAAACCTAATGTGATTTTAGAGTCTTTAAAGCCTTATAAAATGGATGAAAATTTTGAGGAAATCAAAGACTTTGCAGATTATTTTTCTCGCAAATTTACAAGCATTTATGAGAGTAAAATCAAACAAATAAAAAATTTAAAACTTGCACAAGTGGATAAAAAAATACAAAATTTACAAGAACTTTTTTCTAGTTTAGATGAAGAAAATTCTTTACTCTTAAAAGCTTTAGAATACAGAAAAAGGGCTGATGTATTGTTTGCAAATTTGAGTGTTTTAAAAGATTATGAAAGGGAATTTAAGCTTGATGATTTTGAAGGCAAAGAGCTTGAATTTAAGCTTGAATTTAATCCTAAGCAAAGCGCTAATTTATATTATAAAAATGCTAAAAAATTAGAACAAAAAGCTAAAAATTTAAACATACAAAGACAAAATTTAAAAGAAAAGTTAGATTTTACCTTGAGTTTGAAAGAATTATTGCTTCAAGCTAAGAGTGAGATAGAGCTTGAAATTTTACTACCTAAAAAAAATAGCAAAAAAAATCAAGATCATAAACAAGAAGATCTTGTGGCAAATTTTTATTTTAACGAGTTTAAAATTTGCGTGGGTAAAAATGAAAAAGGCAATGAATTTTTACTTAAAAATGCTAAAAAAGATGATTTGTGGCTTCATGTAAGGGATATTCCTAGCGCACATACTTTGATTGTATCAAACAAGCAAAAAATCAGCCTCGATGTGATAGAATTTGCTGCAAGGCTTTGTGTAAGCTTTTCTAAGTTAAAGAAAGGTTCGTATTGGGTCGATTATACCTTAAAAAATTTTGTCAAGGTTCAGCAAAAGGCGTTTGTAAATTATACAAATTTTAAAAGTATTAATATCACAAAGGATTAAAATGCCAGTTAGCCCTTTAGGAAATATCAATTATATAAATCAGAATATGGCTTATCCAGCTACACAAGCAAGCAATGAGCTTGCAAAAGAAGGTTTTGCAGCTACGCTAAATATGGCTGAATTTAATGAAAAAGAAAAAACTTTAAACAAGCTTGAAAAAGTCAATGAGACTCATGAAATCAAAGAAGAGATCAAAGAAAAAGCCGAACAAGAAGAAAAAAAGAAAAAACACAATCAAGAAGCTAAAACCAGCGATGATGAGAAAAATGAAGAAGATGAGTCTAAAGATCCAAATTTTAAAGACGCACAAAGCATTCATCGCTTAGATATTAGTATATAAGGAAAAATATGTTTAATACAACTAGAATTATTTCAGCTCTTGTGATGATAGGGGCTATTATTATTATCGCGTTGATTGATCAATTTTTTATCAATTTTATCGTTTTTGCGGTTTTATTGTATCTATCTTTTAGTGAAGCAAAAAAACTTTTTGCTTTAGAAAATATCTCTATTATCCCTTTGGCTATAGCTTTTATTTTGGGAAGTTTATCGCATAAAGCTTTGCTTTTTGGGATTTTAGCTTTGTTATTAGTCGTTGGATATTTGGTTTATAAAAAGGCTTCCTTAAAACCAGCTCTTATTTATATTTATCCTAGTTTGCCTATTTTAGCACTTTGGCAAGTGTATTTAGATCAGGGTATGTTTGCACTTTTTTGGCTTATCATTATCGTTGCAGCTTGTGATAGTGGGGCGTATTTTATCGGAAAACTTATGGGTAAAACTCCTTTTTCTCCAACAAGTCCAAACAAAACCTTAGAAGGTGTTATAGGTGGCTTGATTTGTGCGAGTGTTATTGGAACTATTTTGGGGGTTTTTGTTTATAGTTTTTGGCTTTCTTTGCTTTGTTCGTTTTTTGTAGCGATTTTTGCAGTGATTGGAGATTTGCTTGAGAGTTATTTTAAAAGAGAAGCAGGTGTAAAAGATAGTGGAGATCTTATCCCTGGTCATGGGGGCGTGCTCGATAGGATCGATGCGGTGATCATTGCTGCTTTTGTGATGGTTGCTCTTTTATGATACTTTTTGGAAGTACGGGCAGTATAGGAGTAAATGCTCTTAAACTTGCTGCTTTAAAAAACATTCCCATTTCTGCTTTAGCTTGTGGGGATAACATCGCTCTTTTAAATGAGCAAATCGCAAGGTTTAAACCCAAATTTGTTGCCATAAAAGATTCAAAAAATAAGCATTTAGTTAAACACAATAGAGTTTTTATAGGGCAAGAAGGTTTAGAGCAAATTTTAACAGAATGTCAAGACAAACTTTTACTCAATGCCATTGTAGGTTTTGCAGGACTTAAAAGCACTTTAAAGGCTAAAGAGCTTGGCAAAAACATAGCTTTAGCTAACAAAGAAAGTCTTGTAGTAGCTGGGAGTTTTTTGAAAGGGGCTAAATTTTTACCCGTTGATAGTGAGCATGCAGCTTTAAAATTTTTACTCGAAGGTAAAAAAAATATAGCAAAACTTTATATCACAGCAAGCGGCGGAGCTTTTTATAAGTATAAAATCAAAGATTTAAATCAAGTCAGTGTCAAAGATGCTTTAAAACATCCTAATTGGAACATGGGAGCAAAGATCACTATAGATAGTGCGACTATGGCAAATAAGCTTTTTGAGATTATAGAGGCTTATCATTTATATGATTTTAAAGAAATTGATGCTTTAATAGAACCAAGATCTTTAGTGCATGCAATGTGTGAATTTAAAAATGGAGCTAGCACGGCGTATTTTTCAAAAGCAGATATGAAACTAGCTATTTCAGATGCTATATTTGAAAAACAAGATACGCCTATTTTAGAGGCTGTTGATTTTAGTAAAATACCTGCTTTAAAATTTCATCCAATCAGCACAAAAAAATATCCTATTTTTAAGCTTAAAAATACATTTTTAAAAGAGCCAAATTTAGGTGTTATCATCAATGCTGCTAATGAAGTTGGTGTTTATAATTTTTTAGAAAATAAAAGTGGATTTTTAGATATCACTAAATGCATTTTTAAAGCCCTTGATCATTTTGGAGTGCCTAAAATTTCAAGTATAGAAGAGGTTTTTGAGTATGATTTTAAAACAAGAGAGTATTTAAGGAGTTAAAATGAAAATTTTTTTAACAATTTTATTTTTTATAACAAGCATTTTTGCTTTAGAGCTAGATTTTAGCGTAGGAGAAAATGGAAAAAGTCTAGATGATAATAATACAGTTTTAATTTTTGGTGGAATTCAAGGTGATGAGCCTGGTGGATTTCATGCGGCAAGTTTGCTTTTGAGTGATTATAATATCACCAAGGGTAAGATTATAGTGGCTCCAAATTTAGCTTTTGATAGCATTATCAAGCGTTCGCGTGGGAATAATGGGGATTTAAACCGTAAATTTGCAAGCATTAGCCCAAAGGATCCTGATTATAAAACCGTGCAACGCATTAAAGAGCTTATTTTACTTCCTGAAGTTAGTATGGTGATCAATCTTCACGATGGTTGGGGTTTTTATAAACCTACTTATATCGATGCGATGCAAAATCCTAAGCGTTGGGGAAATTCAAGCGTGATTGACACAAGTGAAATCAATGCAAGCAAATACCCTGATCTTGAAAATATCGCCACTCAAACCGTAAATAGTGTCAATTCTTCACTTGCTGATCCAAAGCATGCTTATCATCTTAAAAACACCAAAACCCAAGAGCTTGGCGATACGGAAATGCTTAAAGCTTTAACTTATTTTGTGATTTCAAATCACAAAGCCGCTTTTGCAAATGAAGCAAGTAAAAATCTGCCTGTAAATTTAAGAGCTTATTATCATCTTTTGGCAATTGAAAATTATTTAAAAACCGCAGGAATTGAATTTAGCAGAGATTTTGAACTCACTCCACAAGGGGTTGATAAAGCCATAAACCGAGAGCTTGAAGTGAAGCTTTTTAATGATAGAATTTTACTTTCTTTAAAAAATCCAAGAAAGATTATCAACTATGTGCCTTTTCCGGTAAATAAAGAGTTAAATTATAACACAAGCAATGAACTTACGGCTGTTATCGCAGAAGGAAATTCTTTTTATATCCAATATGGCAATCGTTTTCAAACAAGATTATATCCTGAGTATTTAGAATTTAGCGATGCTTTTAATGAAGTAACTTTTCAAGTTGATGGCAATGAAACCACCGTTCCTTTTGGAACCAAGGTGAAAGTAAAAGAGAATTTTCTTATTCCAAAGATAGCTAATGTGCGCGTAAATATCATAGGCTTTGATCACTCAAAAGATGAAAGTGGTATTTTAGTTCATAAAAAAAATATGCAAACACAATATTCTTTAGATATGGCAGGTAAAATTTATAGAGTGGAATTTTATGAGTTAAGGGGGGCGAATTTGCAACAACTTTTAGAAGCAAATACCAATAGCAAGTTGATCAAAAATGCTAAAAATTTGGATTTAAACACTCTTAAAATGGCAAGATCAAAAGATAAATTCTTAGGTTCTATTTTAGTGGAATTTGAATGAAAAATCTTATCCTAGCTATAGAAAGTTCTTGTGATGATAGTTCTATAGCTATCATTGATAAAAATACCTTAGAATGTAAATTTCATAAAAAAATTTCCCAAGAATTAGATCATAGTATCTATGGGGGAGTGGTACCTGAACTTGCTGCAAGACTTCATAGCGAGGCTTTACCAAAGATACTTAAGCAATGCAAAGAGCATTTTAAAAATCTTTGTGCCATAGCTGTGACAAATGAACCTGGACTTAGTGTTTCTTTGCTCAGTGGAATTTCTATGGCAAAAACCTTAGCAAGTGCGCTAAATTTACCCTTAATCCCTATAAATCATCTTAAAGGTCATATTTATAGTCTTTTTTTGGAAGAAAAAATTTCTTTAGATATGGGAATTTTGCTTGTTAGTGGTGGGCATACCATGGTGCTTTATCTTAAAGATGATGCAAGCTTAGAGCTTTTAGCAAGTACAAATGATGATAGCTTTGGAGAAAGTTTTGATAAAGTGGCTAAAATGATGAATTTAGGTTATCCTGGTGGGGTCATCATAGAAAATTTAGCAAAAAACGCCAAACTTAAAAATATCTCTTTTAATATACCTTTAAAGCATTCTAAAGAACTCGCTTATAGTTTTTCAGGGCTTAAAAATGCAGTGCGTTTGGAAATTTTAAAGCATGAAAATTTAAATGAAGACACAAAAGCAGAAATAGCTTATGCCTTTGAAAATACAGCTTGTGATCATATCATGGATAAATTAGAAAAAATTTTTAATCTTTATAAATTTAAAAATTTTGGCGTTGTAGGTGGAGCTAGTGCAAATCTTAACTTGCGTTCGCGTTTGCAAAATTTATGTCAAAAATATAATACAAATTTAAAACTAGCTCCTTTAAAATTCTGCTCTGATAATGCTTTGATGATAGCAAGAGCTGCGGTTGATGCTTATGAAAAAAAGGAATTTGTAAGCATAGAAGAAGATATTTTAAGCCCTAAAAATAAAAATTTTTCAAGGATATAGATGAAAAAAGCTTTTACCATATTAGAACTTGTTTTTGTGATTGTTATTTTAGGAATTTTAGCCGCTATTGCTTTACCAAAAATGAGTTCAAGCAAGGATGAAGCTGAAGTTAGTAAGTCTTTAAATAACCTTAAAACTTTGATTAATGATATAAGTATTTATACTTTAAAAAATGATCATTTAAGCTCTATAAAAACGATGAGTAATGTAAGTGGGGTTGAAAATGTCGATCTTGGCAATTTTAATGGCACAAAAGAAGTAAATTTTCGCGTAGGCGATGATAAAGAATGCTTAAAACTTCTTTTTATAAATAAAGCTGATTTTATACTCATGGGAATTTCAAGCAATGAAGCAAGTAAAAATGCTATCATTAACGCAGCCAATCAAAGCCATGAAGATTTAGAAAATATAGACTTTACAAGCTCTTCTAGTAATAAAGCTTGTGTGATCTTAAGTAAGAATGAAAATTTTAAAAACCTAGCGAGTAAAACTTATCTTTTAATAGGGGGAATGTAATGATAGTGAGTAAAACTTATGAGATTGACTCTTGTGATGATGTAGAACTTGATATAAAAAGAGAATCAAAGCTTGAATTTAAGCTTTGGTATGATGATGAAAAAACACCTGAAGCCTTGGTGTTTGTGGTGCAAGGTATGGGCGATGATATATCATCGATCCAATATGTTGGTGATTATATGGTAAGGCAATTTAATACTGCTGTAGTTGGAGTAAATTATCATTGTATTGGTAATCGTCCTCAAACTGGATCAACTTTTTATTTAGATGATATAGACAAGCTTATTTTAAAAGTAAGTTGTGAAGCTGCGGATATCAAGCTTCCTTATGATGTTGATAAAATTCAAGACTATAAACAAATGAGTGAGATTTTTCATTTTGTAAATAATCAAATAGTTGAAGGCAAGCAAAAAGGTAATTTTACACCAAATTATTTTTTAAATTTACATGTGAGTTTACAACCTGCAAAAAACGAATATCAAAATTTTGGGATTATGCAAGCTCAAGATCTTTTAAATGTCACACTTTACCTTAAAAAACATGCTCCTTTTGATACTATGGGGGGGGGTATACCAGTTATTATGATAGGTAGTTCTCACGGGGGATATTTAGCACATTTGGCGGCTAAGATTGCACCTTGGTTAATAGATGGAGTGTTGGATAATTCTGCATACGCTAAGTTTTTATGGAGAGTTGTAGGTTTTGGAAAGGAAATAGATTTTATGCAGTATAGCGAATTTGCTACTTTTGATTTTTTTCATCATATTAAAACACATTGTTCGACAAAAACTTTTTGGACAAGTAATTCTTCATCGCCTTGTTTTTTTTCTCCCGCAAGAAGAAAAATTCGAAATCTTTTAGAGGAAGATCATCTTTTAGAACAATCAAAATATTTAAAAACTTGCTTTATAAGTTATCATTCGTTATATGATGAGTATGTTTCTTTAAAAGAAAAAACTATGCTTTATGAAGAGCTTGAGAAACTTGGCTTTGATGCAACTTTGTGTTCTGTTACTAAAGAATCTCAAGTTGATGGAAAATTTATTAAAAACTTAAATCATGGCATGGGAATTCCAGTAAAACTTTTGATTAAAAAAGAACTTCCTT
Organism: Campylobacter sp. CFSAN093227; assembly: GCF_012897855.1. Lineage (NCBI taxonomy): Bacteria > Pseudomonadati > Campylobacterota > Epsilonproteobacteria > Campylobacterales > Campylobacteraceae > Campylobacter > Campylobacter sp. CFSAN093227. The sequence goes on along the minus strand of NZ_CP040610.1, from coordinate 1,448,397 downwards.
TAATGTTAGAAAAAATAAAACAAAATCTAAAAAAAGATTATAAAGAAAAATGTATCTCTTATCCTTGTGAGGATTTGTTGTATCAATTTAGCGAAAAAGATGACAAAATATCACTAAAAATAGATAAAATTTAAGGAAACCTAATGAACCTACTAGAAAAAAACATACAAGCTTTATTAAGTGGGGTAAATGAACCCTTAGGAAATAAACTTTTAAATTTCATACAAAATAAAATTTGCTCTCGTTTTAATATAGATGAAAATTTAAATATCTATGATAAAACTCATAATGTTTTCATGTATGAAAACTTAGAAGAAGAAATAAATTTTTTCTATCAAAGTATTTTAGAAAAAACTCCTAGATATCCTTTTATATGTATTTATGGTATAGGCAATGCTTTACTGATTAAAAATTTAGCTAAACACTATAAACATCTTTTTGTATTTGAAAGTGAAATAGAACTTTTTATCCTAGCTTTAAGTACGATAGATTTGAGTGAAGAGCTTTGTAGTGGAAAAATTTATCTTGTGGATATCGAAGAAGAAAGAGTAGATATTCAACTGCTTATACTTTTTGATATGAAAGATATATCTGAGTACTTAAGTTTATATGAAATGTTTGTAAATAATGTTTATTATAAAAAGTTTTATGAGGATATTTGGCATAAAGCAGACGAGCTTTGCGAGAAAAATATTAAAGTTGTGATAAGAAATTTAGGTTCTAATTCTGATCTTTCTTTTGAGTGTTATTCTCATCTTTTACAAAACATCCCTTCTATGCTTGAAAGCATTCCTTTTCAAAGAATCTTAAATGAAAGAAAAAACAAATTTGATAATGCTATAGTAGTTTCTGCAGGACCTAGTTTAGCTAAACAACTTCCTTTACTTAAAGCTTGTCAAGATAAAGCAGTGATCTTTTGTGCTGATGGGGCTTTAAGTATGCTTGAAAAAGAAGGTATAGTGCCTGATTATGTTACGAATTTAGATTTTACTGATCTAGCAATGAAATTTTTTCAAAATAAAGAAAATAAAACTTCTTTAAATATACTTTCATGTGCTACGTATCCTAATTTGGTTCATTTTTTAGATAATAAAAGTGTGATTTTAAGAGATGATCCTTTATGCCAACGCTTCAATCTTAATGACTTTGGTTATATTGGTACAGGTGCTCATGTAAGTCATTTTTCTTATACTTTAGCTTTAGCTTTAGGATTTAAAAATATTATTATGATAGGGCAAGATTTAGCCTTTGATGAAGAAGGAAATTCACATTCAAAAGGTTTTGATTTTGGAGAGAAATTTAGTGGTGAAGAAAATATAGATAAACTTAAAGTCCCTGCCTATGCAGGTAAAGGTGAAGTTTTAACTCATATAACCTGGAATGATTATCGTATAAAACTTGAATATCTTTTTGCTTGCAATGAACAAAAAGCAAAGTTTTACAATGCTACTGAAGGTGGAGCAAGGATTAATTTCACTGAAGAACTTTCCTTTAAAGAATGTTGTGAAAAACTCCTTACAAAAGAAAAACCTCAATTTGAACTTCCAAAAAGTTTAACTAAAAATAGAAGTGATAAACTCCTAGTTAAATTCAAAGAAAAAATACAAAAAGATCAAGATAATGCTAAAAGATTTTTAGACGATGCCTTAGCTTTAAAACAAATTTTAGAAAATATACTCAGTAAAGATTTTCTTTTGCCTTTAGAATTTTTAGAAAAAGTCTATCAAAATATAGAAAATTTTAATCACTCTTTAGATGAAGATGAGTTTATACAGGATGAAGTTTTAAGAGGAGCTTTTGCTTATCGTGGAAAAATGATTGCTGATGTATTGAAACTTCATATAAAAGATGAAACACATTTTATCACAGCCTATATCAAAGCTTACCATGAATGGCTGCTTTATTTTATGGAAAAATTAGAGCAAAGAATAAATATTATCATCAATTCTTTTAAGGAACTTCCATGAATTTGCTAGAAAAAAACATACAAGCTTTATTAAGTGGGGTAAATGAACCCTTAGGAAATAAACTTTTAAAATTCATACAAAATAAAACTTGTTTTCGTTTTAGTATAGATGAAAATTTGAATATCTATGATAAAACTCATAATGTTTTCATGTATGAAAACTTAGAAGAAGAATTAAATTTTTTCTATCAAAGTATTTTAGAAAAAACTCCTAGATATCCTTTTATATGTATTTATGGTATAGGCAATGCTTTACTGATTAAAAATTTAGCTAAACACTATAAACATCTTTTTGTATTTGAAAGTGAAATAGAACTTTTTATCCTAGCTTTAAGTACGATAGATTTGAGTGAAGAGTTGAAAGTTTATAAGGTTGTATTATTTGACTGTGTTGCAAAGGATTTAGAAATTCAAATTGCTATGATTTTTGATCAGCAAAGTATTTTAGAGTATTTAAGTTTATATGAAATGTTTATTAGCTCGCATTATTATCTTAAATACTATGAAACTTCTATTTTATCTTTAAATGAACTTTGTATTAAAAGTGCAAGTGTAGCAATAAGGAATGCAGATATTACTTGTTTTTTACCTTTGCTAACACATGGACAGTTTTTACAAAACATCCCTTCTATGCTTGAAAGCATTCCTTTTCAAAGAATCTTAAGTGAAAGAAAAAACAAATTCGAAAATGCTATAGTAGTTTCTGCAGGACCTAGTTTAGCTAAACAACTTCCTTTACTTAAAGCTTATCAAGATAAAGCAGTGATCTTTTGTGCTGATGGGGCTTTAAGCATGCTTGAAAAAGAAGGCATAATACCTGATTATGTTACGAATTTAGATTTTACTGATCTAGCAATGAAATTTTTTCAAAATAAAGAAAATTTAAAACAAAGCATCATTGCTCTTGAGTGTGCTACGCATCCTAATATCGTGCGTAGTTTAAATGCTGAAAATTGTATGATTGTTTTAAGAAATAAAGCTTTATATCAACGCTTCAATCTTAATGACTTTGGTTATATTGATACGGGTACTCATGTAAGTCATTTTTCTTATACTTTAGCTTTAGCTTTAGGATTTAAAAATATTATTATGATAGGGCAAGATTTAGCCTTTGATGAAGAAGGAAATTCACATTCAAAAGGTTTTGATTTTGGAGAGAAATTTAGTGGTGAAGAAAATATAGATAAACTTAAAGTCCCTGCCTATGCAGGTAAAGGTGAAGTTTTAACTCATATAACCTGGAATGATTATCGTATAAAACTTGAATATCTTTTTGCTTGCAATGAACAAAAAGCAAAGTTTTACAATGCTACTGAAGGTGGAGCAAGGATTAATTTCACTGAAGAACTTTCCTTTAAAGAATGTTGTGAAAAACTCCTTACAAAAGAAAAACCTCAATTTGAACTTCCAAAAAGTTTAACTAAAAATAGAAGTGATAAACTCCTAGTTAAATTCAAAGAAAAAATACAAAAAGATCAAGATAATGCTAAAAGATTTTTAGACGATGCCTTAGCTTTAAAACAAATTTTAGAAAATATACTCAGTAAAGATTTTCTTTTGCCTTTAGAATTTTTAGAAAAAGTCTATCAAAATATAGAAAATTTTAATCACTCTTTAGATGAAGATGAGTTTATACAGGATGAAGTTTTAAGAGGAGCTTTTGCTTATCGTGGAAAAATGATTGCTGATGTATTAAAACTTCATATACAAGATAAAACGCATTTCATCACAGCTTATATTAAAGCTTACCATGAATGGTTGCTTTATTTTATAGAAAAATTAGAACAAAAATACAAGTCTTTGTCAAAAGTATGAAATTTTATTGCTAAAGTATAAAATATTTTTTTGATTGCACGATATAGCATTTAACAAGTTCATGGATGAGCTTGAATTTTTTTAAAAGGATTTAAAATGGGATTTCGTATTAACACCAATGTTGCAGCTTTAAATGCTAAAGCAAACGCTGATTTAAATAGTAAAAGTTTAGATGCTTCTTTAAGCAGACTTAGTTCAGGTCTTAGAATCAACTCCGCAGCAGATGATGCTTCAGGGATGGCGATAGCAGATAGTTTAAGATCTCAAGCTAATACTTTAGGTCAAGCTATATCTAATGGTAACGATGCTTTAGGTATTTTACAAACTGCTGATAAGGCTATGGATGAGCAACTTAAAATCTTAGATACAATCAAAACTAAGGCAACTCAAGCGGCTCAAGATGGACAAAGTTTAAAAACAAGAACCATGCTTCAAGCAGATATCAACCGTTTAATGGAAGAACTTGACAATATCGCAAATACTACTTCATTTAACGGTAAGCAACTTTTAAGTGGAAATTTTATCAATCAAGAATTTCAAATCGGTGCGAGTTCAAATCAAACTGTAAAAGCAAGTATAGGAGCAACCCAGTCTTCTAAGATAGGTTTAACTCGTTTTGAAACAGGATCAAGGATTTCAGTTGGTGGTGAAGTGCAATTTACCCTTAAAAATTACAATGGTATAGATGATTTTAAATTTCAAAAAGTTGTGATTTCAACTTCAGTTGGAACAGGACTTGGAGCTTTAGCTGATGAGATCAATAAAAATGCTGATAAAACAGGTGTTAGAGCTACTTTTACAGTAGAGACTCGAGGCATGGGAGCAGTTAGGGCTGGAGCTACTTCAGATGATTTTGCTATCAATGGGGTAAAAATCGGTAAAGTAGATTACAAAGATGGTGATGCTAATGGAGCCTTGGTTTCTGCAATCAATTCGGTTAAAGATACAACCGGAGTTGAAGCTTCTATCGATGAAAATGGTAAGCTTTTACTTACTTCAAGAGAGGGAAGAGGGATTAAAATTGAAGGTAATATAGGCAGAGGTGCTTTTATCAATCCAAATATGCTGGAAAATTATGGTCGTTTATCTTTAGTTAAAAATGATGGTAAAGATATTTTAATCAGTGGAACAAATCTTTCTGCTATAGGTTTTGGAACAGGCAATATGATTTCTCAAGCTTCCGTTTCTTTAAGAGAGTCTAAAGGGCAAATCGATGCAAATGTAGCTGATGCTATGGGCTTTAATTCCGCAAATAAAGGAAATATTTTAGGAGGTTATTCTTCTGTTAGCGCTTATATGAGTAGCCAAGGAAGTGGATTTTCTTCAGGTTCAGGTTTTTCTGTAGGTAGCGGTAAAAATTATTCTACAGGTTTTGCAAACACTATAGCTATTTCAGCTGCTTCGCAACTTTCTGCGGTATATAATGTTTCTGCAGGTTCAGGTTTTTCATCGGGATCAAATCTTTCTCAGTTTGCAACCATGAAAACTTCAGCAGGGAATACTCTTGGTGTAAAAGATGAAACAGCAGGTGTAACTACACTTAAAGGCGCTATGGCTGTGATGGATATAGCTGAAACGGCTATAACAAATCTTGATCAAATCAGAGCCGACATTGGTTCAGTGCAAAATCAAGTTACATCAACTATAAACAACATCACTGTTACTCAGGTAAATGTTAAAGCAGCAGAATCACAAATCCGTGATGTAGACTTTGCAGCTGAGAGTGCAAACTACTCTAAAGCAAATATCTTAGCTCAAAGTGGCTCTTATGCCATGGCACAGGCTAATTCTGTTCAGCAAAATGTTTTAAGATTACTACAGTAGTTTACAAAAGCTGCAATATATACAAATCCAAGCCTAGTTTAAACTAGGCTTTTTTATTTTAAACTCTAAAATTTTTTAATCAAACTAAACTTGGAACACTTCTTGCTTTAATCTTTTCGATGCAATATTTTGAAAGGATTTAAAATGGGTTTTAGGATAAACACCAACATCGGTGCATTAAACGCACATGCAAATTCAGTTGTTAATGCTAGAGAGCTGGATAAGTCTTTAAGCAGACTTAGTTCAGGTCTTAGAATCAACTCCGCAGCAGATGATGCTTCAGGGATGGCTATAGCAGATTCTTTGCGTTCACAAGCAGCTACTTTAGGTCAAGCTATAAACAATGGTAATGATGCTATAGGTATTTTACAAACTGCTGATAAGGCTATGGATGAGCAACTTAAAATCTTAGATACAATCAAAACTAAGGCAACTCAAGCGGCTCAAGATGGACAAAGTTTAAAAACAAGAACCATGCTTCAAGCAGATATCAACCGTTTAATGGAAGAACTTGACAATATCGCAAATACTACTTCATTTAACGGTAAGCAACTTTTAAGTGGAAATTTTATCAATCAAGAATTTCAAATCGGTGCGAGTTCAAATCAAACTGTAAAAGCAAGTATAGGAGCAACCCAGTCTTCTAAGATAGGTTTAACTCGTTTTGAAACAGGATCAAGGATTTCAGTTGGTGGTGAAGTGCAATTTACCCTTAAAAATTACAATGGTATAGATGATTTTAAATTTCAAAAAGTTGTGATTTCAACTTCAGTTGGAACAGGACTTGGAGCTTTAGCAGAAGAGATCAATAAAAGTGCTGATCAAACCGGTGTTAGAGCTACTTTTACAGTAGAGACTCGAGGCATGGGAGCAGTTAGGGCTGGAGCTACTTCAGAAGATTTTGCTATCAATGGGGTAAAAATCGGTCAGATAGAATATAAAGATGGTGATGCTAATGGAGCCTTGGTTTCTGCAATCAATTCGGTTAAAGATACAACCGGAGTTGAAGCTTCTATCGATGAAAATGGTAAGCTTTTACTTACTTCAAGAGAGGGAAGAGGGATTAAAATTGAAGGTAATATAGGCAGAGGTGCTTTTATCAATCCAAATATGCTGGAAAATTATGGTCGTTTATCTTTAGTTAAAAATGATGGTAAAGATATTTTAATCAGTGGAACAAATCTTTCTGCTATAGGTTTTGGAACAGGCAATATGATTTCTCAAGCTTCCGTTTCTTTAAGAGAGTCTAAAGGGCAAATCGATGCAAATGTAGCTGATGCTATGGGCTTTAATTCCGCAAATAAAGGAAATATTTTAGGAGGTTATTCTTCTGTTAGCGCTTATATGAGTAGCCAAGGAAGTGGATTTTCTTCAGGTTCAGGTTTTTCTGTAGGTAGCGGTAAAAATTATTCTACAGGTTTTGCAAACACTATAGCTATTTCAGCTGCTTCGCAACTTTCTGCGGTATATAATGTTTCTGCAGGTTCAGGTTTTTCATCGGGATCAAATCTTTCTCAGTTTGCAACCATGAAAACTTCAGCAGGGAATACTCTTGGTGTAAAAGATGAAACAGCAGGTGTAACTACACTTAAAGGCGCTATGGCTGTGATGGATATAGCTGAAACGGCTATAACAAATCTTGATCAAATCAGAGCCGACATTGGTTCAGTGCAAAATCAAGTTACATCAACTATAAACAACATCACTGTTACTCAGGTAAATGTTAAAGCAGCAGAATCAACCATAAGAGATGTAGACTTTGCAGCTGAAAGTGCAAATTTTTCTAAATATAACATCCTTGCGCAATCAGGTTCTTATGCTATGAGTCAGGCTAATGCAGTGCAGCAAAATGTTTTAAAACTTCTTCAATAATTTCTTAGATGCTTTTATGCATCTAAGCTTTTAAAGTGCTTTTTTCTTTTCTAAAAAGTCTTGCAAAGGTAAAATAGCGATTTTAAGTCTTTTGTCTTGAGCTTCTAAAAGTTCTATGATATTTTCTATCAAAGATTCATGCGCATAAATCCAAGCAAAAAGTTTATTTTGTTTATCAGATTCATCTTTGATATCTTTAAGATATAAAGGCGTTAATATACTTTGTTCATGATGTAAAGTAGGGCCTAAAATTTCTTGTAAAAAGAGATATTTTTTATTTGAAAGTTTTTCTTTGATTTTGTCTATATTCTGGTTTATTTGTTCAAGAGAGAGCTTGTTTTTTCCATGGGTAAGATTGTGAATTTGTTTTTGAACTTTTTTACACTCTTTTTTAAAATTTAAGGATAAATTCATATTTTTTTTAATTTTTTGATAGATTTTTAATCCGAGTTTTACTTGTTCTTTAGTATTTAAAACTTGTAATTTTTTAAATTTTTTATCTTTTTTATTTTCGAGTAAATTTTCGCAAAGTTCTTTAAAAGGTTTTTCTATAGCGCTTTCTATCCTAGCACCTCCTTCAGTGCAATTATAAGTTTTACTTTTGCTAAAAGCAATGAAATTTTCAAAAATTTGTCTAAAAAGTGTCCAAATTTCAGAACTTTGAACTTTTCCATTTCCTCCATAAGCTGTAGTGCTAAATCTATCTAAGTCCCTTTCATAGTCTCCATTGTGTAAATTAGCATGGATGAAACCTTGAGAATGTGTTTGCCCATCTTTGGCATAAGCTAAATCCTGACCTATGAGAATGATGTTGTTATGTCCTAAATTTTCAGCCAGTTCATAAGCCATATGAGATACACTCATGCCTGCGTTAATATATCCATAATCGTCTAGCCCCAAGCATCTCGCAAAAGGCTGGCCTTTTATGATTAAAATGTATTTTCTTTTATTTTTTTTAAGATAAGAAATGGTTTTTTTATGCACCAAAGAAGCTACTAGAAAAATGATGTCTTTATCAAAATCTTTAAAATCATTGTTAAAACATTCAGCTACTATTTCATCGCGTTCCAACATACAAACATAATCAGGCTTTATACCATGTTTAGCTAAAATAGGATAAGAAGAATCCGCACAAAAAATTGTAGCTTTATTAGCATATTTTTTTAACAAAGGAAGTTGTTTAGTAAGAGATGGTCCTGTAGAAACAATGATAGCTGTATCACTTATACCCTTTCTTTTAGAAAGTAATTCTTTATAACTAGGATGAGTAATCATTTGAGGAAGATTATAAACAAATTGTTCTATACCTTGCATGGCATCTTTAGGATCATTACCACGCATAAGATTGTGATTTTTGATGATTTGCATGTTGAGTTTATTAAGTTTTAAAATATCTTCTTTATAGTGTTCATAAAAATCATTAGCAATGTGTAGATTATAAGAACGATAAAACAAATCCCCTATCAAACGAAAAACTTTATCCATTTTAGGAAGATTAATATCATCATGATGTAAAATAATGAGTCGCCCTAAGCTTAAATCTTTGCTAAAATCTATGAAATTTAAAGCCAAAAAGATAAGTTCTAATTCTTTTTCAAAGATGATTATTCTTTTAAGTGCTTGATTTTGAAGTAGAATTTTATATAAAATTCCATTTCCAAAACCATAAAAAAAAAGCACAGGATAGCGTGTAAAATCTTTAAAATATTCTAAATTTTTTTCAAGCTCTTTGATGGGATCTTGATACATTTTTTTTAAATTTCTTTTTTTTATGATATTGATATCAAGATTATCTTTTCCTTGAGTGAAAGTAAATTCTCTAAGCTCTTTTAGATCCTCAAGTTTTTTGCGTAAGTCGTTATACTCAAAACCGCTTAAAGCTTTTAAATTTTTGTTAAAATTATTTTCTTCTCTCACCTTCTCACCCTTTCCATCCATTTATCTAATTTTCTTTCTTTAAGTTTTTCTTCTAAAGGAAGTATATTTTTAATCAAAGCATTTTCTTGTGCTTTAATATGTCCATAAACTAATTCCATAAATTCTAAATGTTCTTTTATCCAAAGAATACTTTTATTAAAAGCATCTTCTTTGGTTTTAGGATTTAAAACATAAATTCTAGCAAGATTAAGTTCAAATTGAGTACGCAAAGGTTGTAAAATTTCATATAAATCTTGCATTTGTTTTATATCTTCAAGTTTATTTTTAAATTTATCTATTTTTTCAATAGCTAAATTGATATCCTCTTCTTTTTCATTTAAACTCAAATATACACTTTGTATTTTTTCAAAATCATTGCTGAGTATTTTACTAAAATCTCTACAATGTTTAATACTTTGATAAACTTTATAATAAGCCTTAAGTAAAAACTCATTTTGTTTATTTAAACTTAAAGGTTCTAATTTTTCAAAAGGTTTATTTAAATCTTTATGAAGTAAATTCTCACAAGCCCATAAAAAAGGTTTTTCTATGGTTCCTTCTATCCTTGCTCCACCTTCGGTACAGTTGTAGGTGGTGATACCCATTTTTCTAGTATTTGGAATCATTTCATTTTCAAACCAATTTTTAAATAAAAGCCATATACTATGAGTTTCAACTTTTCCGTTGCCTCCATAAGCTATAGTTAAAATATGTTCATACATTTGACTTTCATAATTAGCTGAATTTTGATAATCATCAGGATGAGAATTGCCATTTTCAGCATAAGCTAAATCCTGTCCTATAAAAATGATGTTTTTATGACTTAGATAAGTTGCTAGATAAGATAATGTATGTGCAACACTAAATCCTACAGCAGCATAGCAAAAATTTTTAAGATTTATATAATATGGAAAGGCAAGAACTTTTTGAGTTATGATAAAAGTTTTATTTTTTAAATATTCAATTGTTTTTGGATGAATAACCCCTGCGCAAACAAATACAATATCCTTATCAAATTCCCCAAAATCATGATTAAAAAACTCAGCAGTAATTTCTGTTCTTTCCAACATACAAACATAATCAGGCTTTATACCATGTTTAGCTAAAATAGGATAAGAAGAATCCGCACAAAAAATTGTAGCTTTATTAGCATATTTTTTTAATAAAGGCAATTGTTTAGTAAGAGATGGTCCTGTAGAAACAATGATAGCTGTATCACTTATACCCTTTCTTTTAGAAAGTAATTCTTTATAACTAGGATGGGTAATCATTTGAGGAAGATTATAGACAAATTGTTCTATGCCTTGAAGAGCATCAAGAGGATCATTACCATTTCTTAAAATGATATTTTTAAAATTTTCTGCTAATTTTTTATTCAATCCTAAAATATCTTCATGAAATCTTTCATAATAATGACTCATCAGTTCTAAAAAATAAATTCTAGAAAATTGAAAGAAAGGTTTAGAAGAACAAAGTTCAGTATAATCTTGAGCTTGTAATTTATCATTTTCCAAAACCATCAATCTTGCACTTTGCAATTCACTTGAAAAATCTAAGATATGAAACATTATCCAAATGATTTCTATATCTTTTTCAAAAACAACAATATGTTGATGATTTTTATTTTGCAATAAAGCTTTAAATAAAATTCCATTTCCAAAACCATAAAAATACAATACAGGATAAAGTAGGTATTTGTCATTATAAGTATTTAGCATAGTTTGCAATTCTTTAATGGGATCTTGATAAAGTAAATTTTCATTATACCCCCCCCCATTATTTTTTATACTTGTATCTTTTAAATTGATATCTAGATTATCTTTACCTAAGATAAGTTCAAATTTACTTGATTTAATTTCTTTTAAACTTTCTTTTAAAAGAATATTGCTTAAAGCCTCAATGTTTTTGTTAAAGAGTTCTTTTTGGGTAGGGGTGAAGGTCATTGGAAATCCTAATTATTTTTTGATTATATCGTCAAAATTCCAATTTTCTAAACTTTTTTCTATGGTTTTGTTTTGAGTATCAAGATATCCTAAACCTTGGATAAACCAATTGTGTTGTATTTTCAAAAAGTCTATTAAATTTTCTTTTTGCTTATTTGTGTTTAAAACTTCAAATTTTAAAATTTCGCATTCGTTATGAAAATAAATAGCTTGACAAAGTTCATTAAAAAGCTTGAGTTTTTTAAATTCTTTAAAAAGATTTAAAAGATCATTTTTGATTTTTTCAAGAGTTTGAAAATTCTTGTCATTTTTTTCTAAAGTGTATCTAAGCTTTTGAAGCTGAGTTTGAGTTTTTTTTATAAATTCTTTAGATTCTAAAATGCTTTTTTGGAGATATTTTTTTATTTTTTCTAATTTTTCTTTGGCTAGTTTTTTATCTAGAAATTTTGGAAAATCAAAAGGTTTATTTAAATCTTTATGAAGTAAATTCTCACAAGCCCATAGAAAAGGTTTTTCTATGGTTCCTTCTATCCTTGCTCCACCTTCGGTGCAGTTGTAGGTGGTGATATTGAGTTTTTCTTTTGCCCAAAATATATCTTTTTCAAAAGCTTGACGAAATAAATTCCAAGTAAGTTGTGTTCTTACTTTGCCTTTTCCCCCATAAGCTAGTGTATATTTTTTTCCTCTGATTTCTTCACCTTGACTTCCATGTATATGCTCTTTAGGATGTGAACTTCCATCCTCGCCATAAGCTAAATCCTGTCCTATAAAAATGATATTTTCAAATCTTAAAGCTCCTGCTAGTTCATAGATCATATTTGAAACACTGTGTCCTACTCCAAGATATCCATATTCATCAAGTTTTAAACTAGCCGCAAAATTTAAAGGGCGATGTACAAGCATATAAGTTCTTTGATCTTTTTCTAAAAAATCTAATACTTCTTTGTGAACCACAGAAGCAAGTATGAAAAGTATGCCTTTGTTAAAATCGCCAAAATCATTATCAAAACATTTAGAAACTATATCATCACGTTCTAGCATGCAAACATAATCAGGCTTTATACCGTATTTTCCAAGGATAACATAAGCACTATCTGCACAAAAAATCGTAGCTTTATTAGCATACTTTTTTAATAAAGGAAGTTGTTTTATAAGACTTGGTCCTGTAGAAACAATGATAGCATTTTCAACCTTAGCTCTTCTTTCTTTGAGAAATTCTTGAAAAATTCCATGATTTAACATTTTAGGGAGATTATCTAGGGTATGTTTGATTCCAACTAAAGAATCATGTGGATCATTACCTTTGTTTAAAACGATAAATCGTATTATTTCTATCAGTTGAGTATTTATATTTTGTATTTGAGTGCTATAAAATTGTTGATAAAAATCATTATGAATAAAAAGATTAAAAATTTTTACACTTTTTTGAATGATTTCATAAGTAAAAAGTGTGGTGAGTTGTGCTGTATTAATATTTGGAGTATAAAAAAGTATTAGTTGTTCTTTTTTTAATTCTTCGCTAAAATCAAATAAATGAAAAGCTAAAGTTAAAATTTCAAGATTGTCTTCAAAAATGATAATGTGTTTATGTTGTTTGTTTTTACATAAAGTTTTATAAAACATTCCATTTCCAAAGCCATAAAAAAACAAAACAGGATATTTGTTATATTCGGTTTTAAACAGAGTAAGGTTTTCTAAAAGCTCTTTATTGGGATTTTCATAAAGAAAAATATCATCTTTTTTAAAATTTATTCCATTTTCATCTTGGATAAGTGCAAAAGTTAAGTATTTAAGTGATCTTAGTGTACAAGCTAAAAACTCATCGACCTCAAACAAAGCTTGAGTATTTTTTAAAAAAAGCTCTTCTCTCACCTTCTCACCCTTTCCATCCATTTATCTAATTTTCTTTCTTTAAGTTTTTCTTCTAAAGGAAGTATATTTTTAATCAAAGCATTTTCTTGTGCTTTAATATGTCCATAAACTAATTCCATAAATTCTAAATGTTCTTTTATCCAAAGAATACTTTTATTAAAAGCATCTTCTTTGGTTTTAGGATTTAAGACATAAATTCTAGCAAGATTAAGTTCAAATTGAGTTAGTAGGGGACCTAAAATTTGTATCAAATCTTTTTGAGTATTATAAAGCTCATCGATTTGAGTTTTGGTTTTATCTATATCTTGAATAATTTCTTGAATAAAAATTTCATTTTTTTGAGAATTTTGTAAACTCATAAAAGAATTTTTTATTTTATCATAGCTTTTAATAAATTTATTACTAAAATCTCTACAATGTTTAATACTTTTACAAACTTTATAATAAGCCTTAAGTAAAAACTCATTTTGTTTATTTAAACTTAAAGGTTCTAATTTTTCAAAAGGTTTATTTAAATCTTTATGAAGTAAATTCTCACAAGCCCATAGAAAAGGTTTTTCTATGGTTCCTTCTATCCTTGCTCCACCTTCGGTGCAGTTGTAAATTTTAGTATCTAAATACTTTTGTATTTTTTGCACATCTTGCTCTAAATTTCGTTTAAACATAAGCCAGACATGGTGAGTTTTGATTTTTTCTTTTCCGCCATAAGCAAGAGTGTAAAGATGCGGATACCTTCTGCTTTCATAGCTAGCTGAATTTTGATAATCATCAGGATGAGAATTGCCATTTTCAGCATAAGCTAAATCCTGTCCTATAAAAATGATGTTTTTATGATTTAAATGTAAGGAAAGATAACAAGCCATATGTGCAACACTAAATCCCATGTTAAAATATCCAAAATAATCTAATTTTAAATATTGTATAAAACTTGCATAGGTTGAAACTATAGTAAAATTATCGGTTTTTTTGGTTAGGTAATTTATGGCATTAGGATGTACTATGGATTTGATAATAAAACAAATTCCATTATCAAATTCCCCAAAATCATGATTAAAAAATTCTGCTGTAATAGCTTTTCTTTCTAGCATACAAACATAATCAGGTTTTATACCATGCTTAGCTAAAATAGGATAAGAAGAATCCGCACAAAAAATCGTAGCTTTGCTAGCATACTTTTTTAATAAAGGAAGTTGTTTAGTAAGAGATGGTCCTGTAGAAACAATGATAGCTGTATCACTTAAATTTTTTCTTTTGGAAAGTAATTCTTTATAACTAGGATGAGTGATCATTGAAGGAAGATTATAGACAAATTGTTCTATGCCTTGAAGAGCATCAAGAGGATCATTACCATTTCTTAAAATGATATTTTTAAAATTTTCTGCTAATTTTTTATTCAATCCTAAAATATCTTCATGAAATCTTTCATAATAATGACTCATCAGTTCTAAAAAATAAATTCTAGAAAATTGAAAGAAAGGTTTGCTAGAGCAAAAATTAGAAAAAAATTCTATATCCAAAGAACTTGTTTGCAAAATCATCAATCTTGAATTTTGTAATTCATTTGAAAAATCTAAAACATGAAACATGACCCAAATGATTTCTATATCTTTTTCAAAAACAATAATATGTTGATGATTTTTATTTTGCAATAAAGCTTTAAATAAAATTCCATTTCCAAAACCATAAAAATACAATACAGGATAAAGTAGATATTTATCATTATAAGTGTTTAGCATAGAGTTTAATTCATCAATAACATTTTCATAAAGAAAAGTATTATCACTTGTATCTTTTAAATTGATATCTAGATTATCTTTACCTAAAACAAGTTCAAATTTACTTGATTTAATTTCTTTTAAACTTTCTTTTAAAAGAATATTGCTTAAAGCCTCAATGTTTTTGTTAAAGAGTTCTTTTTGGGTAGGGGTGAAGGTCATCATAAGCCCCATCCATCATCTACTACTAAGGTTTGCCCTGTGATAAATCTACTCTCATCACTAAGCAAAAATACCAAGGTTCCGCACACATCATCAGCATCTAACATACCCTTGCTTGCACAACATTTTCTATAAGCTTTTAAAAAAAGTTCATTTTGATTATCCAAAATTCCTCCACTTGCTAGGGTATTAACGCGTATGTTTTGATTAAAAAGCTCTTTAGCTAGCCAAGAGCTCATGTGATTAATCCCTGCTTTTATCACACTGTATTCTAAAGAGCTTTGCATGGAAGTGCCTTCATAGTTTTCAAATTTTGGCGCATAAACTCCCATGATGGAGCTAAGATTGATGATATTACCATAGCCTTGTTGTTTAAAAAATTTCACAAATTCTTGAGCGGCTAGCATAAAGCCTGCTAAATGTAAATTTAAACTTTCGCAAATTTGTTCGTATTTGAGTTCATAATAAGGCGTTTTACCCCAATCTTTGCCAAAAGGATAGCTTGAGTTAACAAAAGCATCGATTTTGCCGTATCTTTCTTGACTTTTTTGAAGGGCGGTTTGTAAGCTTTCTTGTTTAGTGATATCAAGTTCTAAGCTTAAAAGTTTTGTTTTAAAATTTGTTTCTAAATTTTCTTGCAATTTATTTAAGCGTTCTTTGTTGATATCTGCGAGTATAGGGATACCTTTGCTAAGAAGTATTTTTTGACAAAGCGCTTTACCTATACGCCCACAAGCTCCTGCTACAAAGATGATTTTATTTTCAAGCATTAAAAATCCTTTGGCGATAAATTTTTTAAAGAGATTAAAAACTCTACGATTTTAAAATCAAGTTCACTATCTACATCAAAAGCTGTGCTTTCATCCATTACAAAAAGCCCTGTGTTTTTGCCAAAAACACTATCATTTTCTAAAAGATAATCCCTTTTAAAGATATAAATACTAGCGTTCATATCATAGCATTTTGGGGCACTTTGGCGAGTGGTAAAATTTCCTTCTTTGGATTTTACTACCTTGTTATTTTGTATTTCTACGAGGTTAAAATAAGGATTGCGTCTAGCAGGAACTGCGGTGATGAGATTGGAATTATCATTTTCAACAAAACTTTCATAAGCTTTTTTTATATCAAGGCTTGAGCGAAGCGGGGCTGAAGCATCTAAGTCTATGAGAGTTTCAAAACACGTTTTAAAATGCTCTTCACTTCTTAGCAAGGCATCACGCATGACAGGAAGTTTTGCAGCCCGATCATTGGCAAGATGAGCTTCTCTTTTGAAAAAAACTTCAGCACCATATTTTTGGGCTACACTTGCGATTTCATCACTATCAGTACTTATGACTATGTGTTTAAAAAGCTTTGAATTTTGAGCTTGTATGATGCTATAAGCTATCATTTCAAGTTCGTTAATCTTTTTAATATTTTTGTTTTTAACGCCTTTGCTTCTACCTCTAGCACAAATGGTACATAAAATTTCAGCCATTTTTTTTCCTTACTTCATCACAAAGTTCAAGTACTTTTAAAGCTTGCTTAAGATCGCAAAGTTCTTTGTCTTTTTCAAAGACTGCTTGATGTAAATTTTGAAGGGTTTTTATCGTATCATTTTCAAAATTTAAGATTTTTTGACTTTGATTTTTGTGATAAATTTCGATTTTATTGTTTATTAAATCGGCTTTAAAGCTTTTTTCTAAAGTATGGATGGTCATTTCTCTTTTGTTGAATTTAGAAAAATAGTCTAATTCTATATGAATTTTAGCTTTTTGTGAATTTTTTAAAACCAAAAAGGCAAAATCATCGCTTGTTATGTCAAGCTCTGAAATTTTAGCATTTTGGGAGTATATAAGCTCTAAGTTTCCAAAAAGAAAAAAGGCTAGATCGATTTCATGAGAGAGATCGAGTAAAACCCCACCACCTAGCTCTTTTTTAGCGCTGTAATTTTGCCTGTAGTCTAAAGCCCTCCAATGGGGCAAATAAGAATTACAAACCAAACTAGCAAAATAAATTTTTTCACCTTTTAAAAGTTTTTTTAAAGCTACAATCACAGGATGAAAACGCAGTAAATATGCTACATAAATGTGATTTTTTGAGCTTGTGAAATTTTGGCTTTTTTCAAATAAAGGTTTTTCTACGAGTATGATTTTATCTTTTACAAGCTCATTTAAAGCTTTTAAGGTGTTAAAATGCTCTGTGGTGATATTTGCGATGATAAAAAGATCAAATTCATTTAAATGACATTCTTTTAAGGAACGATAGATTTGAGTTTTTTCAAACTCTTCTTTTTTAGCACTTAAAGAAAGCAAACTTACTTCATACTTTAAATTTTTTAAGGCTAAAAAATGCTTTTTTCCTATGCTTCCAAAGCCTATGATTAAGACTTTCATTTAAAATCCTCATTGGCTTTTAAAAACTCATCTGGCCTTCCAATGTCGATCCAATAATCATTGATGGTATAGGTATTTACCTTACCTTTTTGTAGAGCGAGTTTGATGAGTTCTGGCATATCTAGGTATTCATTTTTAGCAATTAAATTTAAAATTTCATTTTCAAGTACATAAATCCCCGCACTTACTAGGAATTTTTGGGTAGGTTTTTCTTCTATATTTTCTATAAAACCTTGTTTTTGAGTGATCACTCCATAAGGAATTTGTTGCTCAAACTCACGCACGCAAACGCTCATTAAAGCTTTTGATTTTTTATGCGCTTTTAAAAGATCATTAAAATTAAGCTCGGTTAAAATGTCTGCATTCATAACGATAAAACTTTCTTTAAATTCTTGTTTTATAAGGCTTAAAGCCCCTGCTGTACCTAGTTTTTTACGCTCTTTAATATAAGAAATTTTAACCCCAAATTTTTGCCCTTTTTGAAAATAATCTTCTATGATTTGTTTTTTATAATTCACACAAAAGATAAAATTTTCAAAATTTTGATTTTTAAGTCTTTGGATTATGCTTTCTAAAATGGGTTTTTTGCCTACTTTTAACATAGGTTTTGGAGTATCTTTAGTCAGCTCTTTTAAGCGAGATCCTAAGCCTCCAGCCATGATGACAATGGAGTTTGGATTGGTTTTTAAAAGCGATGAGACAGATTTTATGGAAAGAATTTGCCCTTTTTCATCTAAAACAGGAAAATCATAAATATCGGTTTTAGCAGAAATTTTTAAAAGCTGTTCTTTGCTTGTGTTTTCTTTTATGGTGATGGGATTTTTAGTGTAAATATCCTTGATACTATCTTTTAAAGTTTTGCCACTAATTAAAGCTTTTCTGATGTTTGAATCACTAATGACTCCTAAAAATTTATCCTTTTTATCAACTATAATGCCTAGTCTAACGCGTTCTTGCCCGACTATTTTTAAAGCTTCTTCTATGCTTGAATCAGGGGTGAGTTTGAGTTTGTTTATATCCACGCTAAGCCTTATAAATCGATGAAATTTTTATGTAAAATTGTATCTAAATTTGCATTTTTTAGGCAAGTTTTTATGAATTTATTGGGATTTTTATCATTATCATAAGGGTTTTTAAAATTTTTTAAATTTTGTTTAAATTCTTTGCTTTCTAATTTTTCAAAAGCTTGATCAAGATCGTTGATTTCGCAATCAATGATATTTTGAGTTCTTAAACGCCCTTTTTGTCTATCGCCTATATTAATGCAAGGAGTTTTAAAAAAAGGACTTTCACTAATACCGCTTGAAGAATTGCCTATCATGGCTTTGGCTATTTTCATAAGACTTAGGTATTTTTGTGAGCCAAGATTATCAAAAAGTTTAGCCTTGTGTGAGTTTTTTTGGCAGTAATTTTGCAAAATTTCATTGATTAAAAGTCCATTTTCATCGGCATTTGCTTTGGTAAAAATCAAACTTGCGTTTTTAAGGGTGTCAAGTTTTTTAAGTAAGGTTTTAATCTCTTTTTGAGTATTTTTTACATTTAAGGTTAAAGGATGATAAGTGATTAAGTAAAGTTCTTTATCTAGTTTCATTTCTAAGGCTTTTTCTAAATCTTTTTTGTTTAAAAAATTCATATTTTTTATGATAGTAGAAGCTAAAGAACCTATATTAAAAACCCTTTTTTCTTCTTCTCCAAGTTGCAAAAGCCTTTTTTTATAAATTTCATGACTTACAAAATGTAAATGTGACATTTTTGAAATGCTGTGTCTTATACTATCATCAATAGCCCCTAAAGTAAGCTCCCCGCCACATAAATGCACTAAAGGTATGTGCATCAAAAGACATACACTTGCTACGCTAAGCATTTCATAACGATCGCCTAAAATTACCACCATATCAGGTTTTAAGTCTTCAAAAGCATCGCTAAAAGCACTAAAAGCTAAACTCATGCTTTTGCAAAGGCTTATTTTATCATCATTTGCAAGTAGGATAGGAATTTTCTTAGTGATTTTAAATTCTTTTTCTATTTCTTTATAAGTGAGTCCAAACTCAGGGCTTAAATGTGCTCCTGTAGCGATGATTTGAAGGCTTAGATCTTTATCGTTTTGAATTTCATGACATAAATTTCTTAAAAGATACCATTCAGCCCTTGTTGCACTGACTATACAAATTTTTCTTTTACTCACGGATAAGCTCATCTTCTTTGTAGTTTTTAGTAGCAATTTTACCTAAAAACTCTTCATATCTCATAGCACTTATACCATTTGCGGGGCGTTTGGTAGTAAGATTTTCTTCGCTAAAAATTTCTCCTTTTTGGATGTCTTTTTTAGCCACTAAACTTTTTCTTACTATGTTGATATTTTTTTGTTCGCTTTTGCTTGCTTTTTTTATGCCATCACCCATAGCCTTTTGTATTTGTCTAATTTGAGTGCAAAGCGTTTTTAGTTCATGAGGTTCTAGACTTGCTTTATGATCAGGTCCTGACATATTTTTATCTAGGGTAAAATGCTTTTCTATCACACAAGCTCCTAAGGCAACCGCAGCTAGGGAAATGTGTATACCTTGAGTGTGATCAGAATAACCCACATCAAGTTTAAAAGCATCTTTTAAGCTTTGCATGGCTTTAAGATTGACTTCATCAAAAGGGGCAGGGTATTCTGTAGTGCAGTGTAAAAGAGTGATATTTTGGCGTTTAGCGCCATTTTTGCAAAGCACATTTAAAGCTTCTTCTATCTCGCCTAAATTTGCCATGCCTGTTGAAAGTATGATTTTTTTATTAAGCTTTGCAATTTTTTTAAGATAGGGTAGATTGGTGATTTCTCCGCTTGGAATTTTAAAGATTTTTAAGCCTAACTCATTTAAAAGATCTACACTTTCAAGATCAAAAGGAGTAGAAAGAAAGGCAATATTGCATTTTTTTGCGTGTAAGATAAGCTCTTTATGAGCTTTAATATCGAGTTCGAGTTTTTGTACCATTTGAAGCTGACTCTCATCACTAGCTGTGGTTTTAAGCTGATAGGGTGCTTTTTTAGCCTTTGTGCTGATACAGTTTTTGGCTTTAAAACTTTGAAATTTAACAAAATCAGCGCCTGAATCTGCTGCGATTTCTATTAACTTTTTAGCTAAATTTAAATCACCATTGTGATTGACTCCTGCTTCTGCGATGATAAGAGTTTTTTTCATAGTTTTGCCTTTATTTTGCCTTAAAATAAAGGCAAAATTTTATTTTTTAATACCTACATAAATGTAATGGTGTGCTGATCCTTCAAAATTATAAAAATTAATAGGATCATAATCTCCTAAAAATAAAGTTTCAAAAGGTTGAAAAAGATTTTCTAGATCTTGGGCTTTATCAATAAAATGTATAAAGCTTGTTTCATTTAATCTTCCATTAATTTCAACTTTACTCAAGCCATTTTTTTCTTCTTTTTGACTGTGGGAAAAATAATAATTTTTCTTGCTCATCATTGTAGCAAAAAGTATTCCACCCGTGTTTAAAAGTTCGTAAAATTCTAAAATATTTTGTTTGAGTTCTTTTAAGGGTATATAGTAAAGACTTTGATTTGCAAAGATGATATCCATATTTTCATCAAAAAGTCCTTTGATACTAGAATTTGGTTCTATAATTTTACAATATCCCCCCCCCCTTTTTTTTTTTAATATTTTGCTCCCAAATTTCTTTTAAACTTGGAACTATATCTATTCCGAAGGTTTTAAACCCTTTGCTTTGAAAATACGCTGAATGTACACCATTGCCACAACCAAAATCAAGTAAATTTCCATTTATTTTATTTAGTTTGTATTTTAAAATTCTTTCATAAAAACGTACTACATGACCATCTGGAAAAAGTAATCCGTATCCATTTTCATTATATTTCATTGTATAAGTTTCTAATGAGTTTTGCATTTCTTTCCTTTATATTTTTATTGTAATTTATTTTTTAATTTAAATTCTCCAAAATCATTTTTATAAAATAAATCCATATTGTAATGTTTTTCTACTATTTTCCAAAATGTAGTTTTACTAATACCTATGAAATTGCAAAAATCTTCAACGCATCTATTGTCAAGCTTACGATCTCTTTTTTGCACAAGTTCAATAGCTTCTTTTCTGCTTAAAAGTCCATAACGCACGAAACGAGCTGCGTAATCACTCGCACAAGCATGACCAAATTTAGGGTATTTCATCCAAGCGTGTAGGATATAGCCTATACTATCAACTTGATCAAAATTTTCTGCACACATTGTTCTATCCCATTCGCCTTCTAGATCAGTAAAACCACGACTTTTAGCAAAAATATAATTGCTATAAGAATTCCATTTTACAAAATAACTTAGATAAATAGGATTAAGTTTGTTGATATCATTTGCATTGGGATTAAAAAAGAGTTGTAGATTTTCTTCTTTGATTTCATTATCTATAAATTCATTTATATCTAAATCACTAGCTGTACCATTTAAAAATATTTCTTTGGCGCTAGGAGTTTCTTTGTCATCACTACCTCCATATTCATAACTAACATTTTCTCCATAAACCAATAAAGGTGTATTAAATTTTAAAGCCATAGCAAAAGGATAGCTGTAAATCAGTCTATCAATAAACCAAGTGGGTTTTCCATATTTTTCAAAGGTTTTTAGCATAACTTTTTTTTGAGTTTTGATATCAGGCTTTAAGCTAATAATATGACAACCAAAAGTTTCACTTAAGTTTCTAAGATTTTTCTTACCTGCTTCAGTCATGGTGAAATTATCTTCAACGCTAAAAAGAATAGGATTCATTCCAAGTTTTTCTTTCATGATATGCACTTGAAAATGCGAATCTTTACCTCCACTTACGGCAATAGCGCAATCATATTCAAATTTTCCATTCATTCTGCGGTATTTATCGCATAAGGCTTCAAGCTCTTTAAATCTTGCTTTATAATCAATATTTTCTTTATTTTTATGATTGATGCAAGCTGAACAGATATTTTTACCTTCTTTATCTTTTGTAAAATTAATACCAGGTCTAGTATTTGGCATCACGCAGTGATCACAATAAATCATTCCCCACCCCTTCAATTTAATAAAAATATTAGATTATATAAAATATTAAATTAATATTTGCTTATTTTATAAAATATCACTTATGTTTGTTTTATTTTTCTACCTAAAATTCCTTTTTATAAGGCCTTTTTAAAGATTTTTGGATGGTAAAAATTTTCATCATCTTCTTTTAAATTCTTACAAATTTTATTACAAAGTTCTATGCCTATAGTGTCGATAATATTTAACAAATTTCTTTTTTCATAAAGCAAATCATAAACTGTTTGACATTCTTTGAAATTATAATCGTATTTTTCTATAATTTTAAAAAATGATGAAATTTCATTGAACAAAAGTAAATTTGCTAAAGCTCCTCGATTGCCTTTACTGCAAATGATATGAAATCCTAATTTTTTAAGATCTTTCAATGGGGTAAATCGTTCTAAATTAGAACCACAAAGTTCTATTAATTTGATATAAATAGTATTGAAAAAATGTATAAAATCGCAGTTTAAATCATCCATACTCTCGAAAAAACTATATTATTATCTCTAAGAATTTGCATGATTTCTTTTTTTAAATTTAAATCTTCATTTAAGCTTTCTATAGTCAAGCTATTTTTAAGATCTTCTATATGTTGGTAAATGTTTATTTTTCCGGCGTTAAAATTAGAAAAATCTATTTTTCTTTGTAGAAGTTTTATTTGTTTTTCAAATTCGTATATATTGAGCTTGCTTTTATTATAAACACCTATTTCATAGCCTAATAAATAAAATAAAGCACTTATTTGCTTACCCATTAAACCAAAGTCTATGATATTAATTTCTTTCATTGTTTTTTCCTTGTTTTAATTATATTTTTATGAAAAATAAGTTGATTGGATGTGTAGTTTTTGCTAATAATACTACCTGCTTACTATGCAGTTATCTTCTAAGTTTACGCAAG
Organism: Campylobacter sp. CFSAN093227; assembly: GCF_012897855.1. Classification (NCBI taxonomy): domain Bacteria; kingdom Pseudomonadati; phylum Campylobacterota; class Epsilonproteobacteria; order Campylobacterales; family Campylobacteraceae; genus Campylobacter; species Campylobacter sp. CFSAN093227. Next base: position 1,424,907 of record NZ_CP040610.1, on the reverse strand, counting down.
GCAACAGGCTAACTCTAGTAGCTAAAAAACAATTTTTTCCTATGCTTGAATTTCCATTAAGTGTAGCATAAGGGCTTAAAATACTTCCTTCTCCTACTTTACAATCATGAGCTATGCTTGAATAAATATTACAAAGCACAAAATCTCCTATATTTGAATTAGCATTAATGGTTACAAAAGGACACACTATAACCCCTTGTCCTATTTTAGCTTCTTTTGAAACAAAAGATTGAGGATGTATAAAAGTGATAAAATTACATGATTTTTTTGAAAGTTTTACAAGGATTTTTTTTCTTAAATTGATTTGTCCTACACCTAAAGCAAAAGATGCTTTTTGAATCAACTTTTTATCGAAATTATCTTCATTGCCTAGATATTTTAAGTCAAAAAAATTATTTTCTTGTATATCAATATAGCCTATAATTTCGTAATTTGCATCTTTTAAATAAGAATAAAGCTCTCTAGTAAAGCCACCCGCTCCTATGATGATGACATTTTTCACGCACTTCTCCTAAAAGAAGAAGTAAAAAAATCAAATCCCCCCCCCCCCGCTATTCTCATATTTTTTCTTATTAAATTTTTTTAATGCTTTGAATTAAATTTTGCAACGCATCATTCCTTTTTATTTGCTATTCTAACGCTACTAGGTAAATTAATCAAGCGTTTTTCTAATTTTTTAGTGTTTATAAGCTCATTGCTTTGACAGTTTTGAAAAGCTTTTAAACTCGGTAAGCTTTTCCATACAGGACGGACGAAAATATTATTTTTCAAGCATTCTTCTAAAAAGATATTTCTTAAATTTTCATCTTTAAAAAGCAAGGTATTGAGCCAAAAATTGCTTTTTTCATTGCTTTTTTCATCGATAAATTTACATTTATCGTGATTTTTAAAAAAATCCTTGTAAATTTTAGCAAGTTCTCTTTTGTTTTCTAAAAAAAGTTCTAAATTTTCAAGTCCTGCAAGCAAGATTGCTGCGTTTATATTGCAAAGACGGTAATTATAAGCTATCCTATCATGATCGTATTCGTAAGGATGGGGGATTTTAGCTGTGGTGCTAAGGTGTCTTGCAAGTTTGGCTAAATTTTCATCATCGCTTAATATCGCCCCACCGCATCCACCTGTGATGATTTTATTACCATTAAAGCTTAAAATTCCACACTTTCCAAAAGTGCCTAAGGCCTTGTTTTCATAGGTGCTTCCTAAGGCTTCTGCAGCATCTTCAATTAAAAGGATGTGGTATTTTTCACAAAGCTCTTTGATGGCTTTTATATGAGCGCTTAAACCAAAGGTGTGCATAATAACACAAGCTTTGATGGGTTTGTGTGTGGTTTTGTTATAGCTAAGATTATCTTTTTGATAAGTTTGATTTTCTAAAAAATGCTCTAAAGCCTTAGGACTTAAACTTAGAGTGTTTTCATCTATATCTAAAAAAACGGGTTTTGCACCTGTATAAGCGATAGCATTGGCCGTAGCGACAAAGCTTATGCTTTGAGTGATGACTTCGCAGTTTTCATCGATACCATTAGCTAATAAAGCGATATGAAGGGCTGCTGTACCTGTATTTGTAGCGATGACAAAGCGTGCTTTGGTTTTTTCTTTTAAAGCTTCTTCAAAACGCGTTACAAATTCTCCTACGCTTGAAACAAAACCGCTATCGATACATTCTAAGAGATATTTTTTCTCATTGCCTATAAAGCAAGGCTCATGTAGGGCGATATTTTCTTTATTAAAAAGACTTTTTATAAAAGAAATTTCTTTTTTAAACATTATAAAGCTCACTTTTATAATTTTCTAAATTTTCTTTAAAATACTCTATGCTTTGTCTTAAACCTTCTTCTAGACTTATTTTGCTTTGCCAATTTGTAGCTTTTTTAAGCTTGTTTGCATCGCAACAAAGTCTAAAAACTTCGCTATTTTTAGGACGCAATCTTTGCTCATCTTGGATGATTTTTACCTTAGAATCTAAAATTTTTTGTATGAGATTAAGTACTTCTTGCATGGAGTATTCCACTCCTGAGCCTATATTATAAACTTCTCCAAAATGTTTTAAATTTAAAAGAGAGATAAAACCCTCGCAAGTATCTAGCACAAAATTTAAATCCCTTTTAGGGCTTAAATCTCCTAGTTTGATTTCCTTTGCTCCGCTTAAAATTTGTGTGATGATGGTAGGTATGATAGCCCTTGCGCTTTGTCTTGGTCCATAGGTGTTAAAAGGGCGTGCAATATTGACATTTAAATTAAAAGAATTATAATAACTCAGCGCCATCATATCTGCAGCGATTTTGCTTGCAGAATAAGGGCTTTGAGGTTGTAAAGGGTGTTTTTCATCGATGGGCACATAAAAGGCCGTGCCATAAACTTCGCTTGTTGAGGTGTGGATAAAATGCGAAATTTCGTTTTTTTTAGCTGCTTCGAGCATATTTAAAGTGCCATTGACATTGGTATCCACATAGCTTTGTGGGGCTGTGTAGGAGTAGGGGATGGCGATTAAGGCGCCAAGATGAAAGATCGCATCTATATTTTTGGTGATTTTTTCGCAAAAAAAACTGTCTCTTAAATCCCCACTTACAACTTCCATGTCTTTTAAAAAAGGACTTTTTTCTAAATGTCCCCAAAAATTAAAAGAATTATACTGGCTTAAAGCTCTGACTTTAAAACCTTTTTTGATCAAACTTTCACAAAGATGAGAGCCTATAAAACCATCAGCACCTGTAACTAAAATATTTTTCATGTAAAATCTCCTTGTTTTAAAGCATCGCCAAATTCTATATCTTTAGTGGCTTTTTTTCCCAAAAGTTCTTGATAAAATTTAGGATGTAGTCCAAAAGAAGGACGTACTGATTTTACATTTTCTTCACTGAACATTTCACCTTTTTTGATATCCTTGCTTGCATATAAGCTTCTTGCAAAAACACGGTTTTTAAGAGCTTTTTCATCTAAGTCTAACTTACCATCACCTAAAGCACTTTCAGCCTGTCTTACTGCATCTACCATAGCTTTAAATTCATCAAAATCAAGACTAAATTTACTGTCTTCGCTTTCTATGTTTTTGTCTAACATAAAATGCTTTTCTATCACTCTAGCTCCAAGTGCTACTGCCATAACAGGGGCTAAAAAACCAAAGCTATGATCACTTAGTCCCACTTCAACATTAAATTTTTCTTTTAAACTTACTATGCCTTTTAAATTCATATCTTCTATGGCAGTAGGATAAGCCGAAGTGCATTTTAAAAAGATTAAATCAGGATTTTTTTCTTCTTTAAAAATTTCACAGATTTTAAAAAGTTCTTCTTCTGTAGCAATGCCCGTTGAAACGATAGTAGGTTTTTTTTCTTTGGCGATTAAACGCACGAAATTTTCATCATTGGCTTCAAAAGAAGCGATTTTATAGGCTATAGGATCAAAGCGTTTAAGAAATTCTACATCTTCTTTAGCAAAGGGACTTGAAAAACAAAGTATGCCTTCATTTTGTGCGGTTTCAAAGATTTGAGAATGCCATTCATAAGGGGTTTTTGCACTTTCATAAAGCTCATAAAGTTTTCTTTTGTCCCAAAGTCCTCCTTTGATGATAAAATCTTCTTTATCGCTATTTAGTGTGAGGCTATCTGGAGTGTAAGTTTGGATTTTTATCGCATCAGCACCTGCTTTTTTGGCTGCTTTTATGCTTTTAAGTGCCATTTCAAGACTTCCTGCGTGATTTGCACTAAGTTCTGCTATGATAAAAACCTTTTTATCGGTGTTAAAATTTCCTATTTGCATACTTTTCTTTCTTTGGTAAATTTCCTGACTAAAATGATATATAATTATATTATATATTTCTTCAATTTATATATTTATATTATATAAATATTACAACTTTGTTATGATTTTGCTTGGTTTCATTCAAAAAATGCCATATGGATTTAAATTATAGAATTCATTCATTTTTTAATTTTTATATAATATAAATATATAAAATCATAAAATAAAATTTAATTATAACGATATATATATTTAAGACTAATTAAAGGAAATTTATGAAATTTTGTAAAAAATGTGTGATGCCAGATACTAAGCCTGATTTACATTTTGATGAAGAAGGTGTTTGTGATGCTTGTCGTTCTCAAGAAGCTAAAAATCAAAATATTAATTGGCAAGAAAGAGAAAAAGAATTTTTTGAGCTTATAAAAAAATACAAAAAACATCCTGTTTATGATTGTGTTATCGGAGTAAGCGGCGGAAAAGATTCTACTTTTCAAGTGGTTAAAATGCTCGAACTTGGACTTAATCCTTTGTGTGTGTGTTTTGAGCCTAGCGTACCTACGAAAATAGGGCGCAAAAATTTAGACAATTTAAATCATCTTGGCGTGGATTTGATCCATATCAAGCGTGATCCAAAAGTTTATCAAAAACTTGCCCGTGAAGCTTTTGTAAGAACAGGGGATAATGAGTGGCAAAACCATTTGGGAATTTTTACTTCTGTTCCACGCATAGCGGTAAATTTTGGAGTGCCTTTGATCATCTGGGGAGAAAGTCCGCAGATAGAGTATGGCGGTCCTGCGAGTAGTAAAAATAAAAATATTTTAGGCAGAGAGTGGCTTGAAGAATTTGGCGGGCTTTTAGGAAATCGCGCTTCTGATATGCTTGGGGTAAATGGTATCACTGAAAAAGATTTGTTTTTATATACTTATCCAAGCGATGAAGAACTTCAAAGAGTAGGGGTTACGGGGCTATTTTTAGGGTATTATTTTAAATGGGATTATAAAAAAATTCTTGAAATTTCTAAAAAATATGGTTTTTTAATTCTAGATCATCCTGTTGAGACTACTTATGAAAATTTTGAAAATTTAGATTGTTATTCTAATCATGTGCATGATTATTTAAAATACTGCAAATACGGCTTTGGTAGAGCAACAGATAATGCTTGTTTGGATATTCGTTTAGGTTATATCAGTCGTGAAGAAGGGGTGCGTTTGGCACAAAAATACGATGGCAAGCCCCCTAAAAAGGCTATTAAAAAATACCTTGAATTCAGTGGTTTTAGCGAGGAAGAATTTCAAAAAATTGTAGATTCTTTTACTAATAAAAAAATCTTTAAACGTGATGAAAATGGCAAATTTTTAAGAGATTATGATGGTTCTTTGGTAAGAAAAGACGAGTGTGTTTTAAAATGATAGCGCTCATTGATTACAAGGCGGGAAATTTAAACTCCGTTACTAAGGCTTTTGAAAAAATAGGAGCTACAAATTTCATAGCTAAAAATCCAAAAGATTTGCAAAAAGCAGATAAATTGCTTTTACCTGGAGTGGGATCTTTTAAAGAAGCGATGAAAAATTTAAAAGAACTTGGTTTTATAGAAGCTTTAAAAGAGCAAGTTTTAGTACAAAAAAAACCTATTTTAGGCATTTGTTTAGGAATGCAGCTTTTTTTAGAAAGGGGCTATGAAGGTGGAGTTTGCGAAGGACTTGGTTTTATAGAAGGTGAAGTAGTCAAATTTGAAGAGGATTTAAATTTAAAAATCCCACATATGGGTTGGAATGAGCTTGAAATTTTAAAACAAGTTCCTTTGTATCAAGGCATAGATAATAAGAGTGATTTTTATTTTGTGCATTCTTTTTATGTGAAATGCAAAGATGAGTTTGTAAGTGCTAAAGCACAATACGGACATAAATTTGTTGCATCTTTACAAAAAGATCATATTTTTGCTACACAATTTCACCCCGAAAAAAGTCAAAATTTAGGTTTAAAACTTTTAGAAAATTTTGCAAGGCTTTAAATGTTAAAAACTAGAATTATCCCTTGTGTTTTGTTAAAAAACGGACAACTTGTTAAAAGTATAGAATTTAAAGATTTTCGCACTATAGGGCATTTAACTTCAACAATGAGAATTTATAATGCACGCAATGTTGATGAGCTTATTATCTTAGATATAGATGCTTCAAAAAGTGGAGAAATAGATTTTGAAAGTATAGAAGATCTTGCTAAAGAATGTTTTATGCCTTTAACTATAGGTGGCGGGATAAAAACCCTTGAAGATATACAAAAGATTTTAAATTTAGGTGCGGATAAAATTTCTATCAATTCTAAGGCCTTAGAAGATATGGATTTTATAAGTAAAGCGGCTAATCGTTTTGGTTCTCAATGTATAGTTTGTTCTATAGATGTTAAAAGAAAAGGAGGGCAATTTTGTGTTTATGACAGGGGAAATTTACTTGAAAAAAGTCCTTTAGAACTTGCTTTAGAATATGAAAAAAAAGGAGCTGGAGAGCTTCTTTTAACTTCTGTGGATTTTGAAGGAAGGGCAAAGGGTTATGATTTAGAACTTTTAAAGATCTTTCAAAATAAACTTAAAATTCCTCTTATTATCAATGGAGGACTTAGCAATCCAAGTGATGGAGTTGAGGCTTTAAATTTAGGCGCTGATGCTTTAGCGGGTGCTTATATTTTTCATTTTTCTAAGTATACCCCTAAAGATGTAAAAGAAGAATTAGCTAGGCAAGGCTTTGCAGTCAGATTGCTTTAGGCAAATATGGTAAAAATCTTTATCTTCATCATAAATAGTAAAATGATTTTGTTGATATAATTTTAAAGCTTTGCGATTGTCTTTGAAAACATAAGCTTTAAGAGTATTTACTTTTAAGTTTTCAAAAGCGTATTTTATAATTTCATTCATTAAAATTTGTCCTACGCCTTTTAAATTAGGTTTTGCGTAAAGTCCAAATTCGCAAGATTTAGTTGTGATATTGACAAAATCAATTACGCCGATAATCTGTTCATCTTGAAAAACTAAAAAATATTTTTTGCTAGAATCTTGATGTAATTTTTTTAAAAATCTTAAATGTTCTTCAAAATCAATATATTTTGTTTTCATAAATTGATTGATATCGGGGTGATTGCGCCATTTAAAAATCAGCTCTATTTCTTGAGAATTAAGTTCTGTGAAATTTTTAAGTTTTATCAATACTTATACTCCACTTCATACCCTTTTTTAGCAAGCCAAGTTGCTGTAGATTCTTGATTTTTAACATAACAAATAGCTTTGAAATTTGCCTTTAAAAGCAAGGCTTCATTGACTAAAGAACTTGCACTAATGATGAGTTTATTGCTTTCATTCATCAATTTTGCAATATTTTCATGATCGATAAATAATCTAATATTGTTATGTAATTTTGCAAATTTTTGCAATTTTTTAAGATTAGGATTAGAAGAGCTGGTTGCAATGCTGATGATTTTTGTTTTAGGTAATTCGCTAGCAATTTGTAAAGAAAGGTTTTTTATATCAGTTCCACCCATGCAAATGAAAAAATCATATTTTTTTTCTCTATTTTCTTTGGCCTCTTGATAAAATTCTTCCCTGATTAAAGCATAAGAAAAACCACATCTTACTTCGCATTTAAAAGGCACTAAACCTTCATAATCACTTGCTTTTGCATAGGCATTGACATTGAGTAAAATATCACAATGATGAGGCTTTATTTCATCATCAAAGCTTAGAATTTTCACCCCTGTTTCAAGCTTGATCAGTTTTTCATCATCTACGCTGATGCCATAGTGATCAATGATAAGAAGTTCAAATTTTTCTTCTTTGATGAGATTGATAAGTTCGTAAATGCTTTCACTATCAAGCTCATAAACAGGATAAGGAATTTCATCGATCAAAGAGCCTTCTAAAGGCAAACAAGCAAAACTTACATCGCTATATTGTTTAGCTAAGACTAGATCACGTTTAATGTGTCCAAAGCCTATTTGACTGGAGCTATCGCTTCTAAAAAGCACTTTCATGATTTACCTTATAAAGTATTTTTGCAAATTCCAAATCTTGTATGGTGTCTATATCGCAAACTAAATTTCTTGGCAATACAAACACGCTAGAATGAGGTTTAAATATAAAATCTTCCTCAAGCCAAGCTTTGCTTGTACCAAAATAAAAAGCTCCTGCATCATGATAAGCTTTTGTTAGATCTTGTGAACGACTTTTATAATGTTTTTCATCAAACATATAAACTTGATTGTTTTCATTTAGATAAAATGCCCTTTGTATAGGATACTCAAACTCAGTAGCAGCAAATAAAAACTTGCTTTGATTTTGTATAAATTTTTCATAGGCTTGTTTTAAAATGTCTTTATTTAACAAAGGAGCAGTAGCATAAAGGCAGCAGACATGATCATAAATTTGATTTTGGCTTTGTAAAATTTCTATGGCATTTTGCACTACAGCAGTGCTTGAAGCATAATCATCGCTTAAATTTTTATCACGCACAAAAGGAGCTTTTGCACCGTATTTTAAGGCTACTTCTATGATTTCTTCATCATCGCTTGAAAGCACCACTTCATCAAAAATACCTGAATTTAAAGCATTTTCTATGCTATAAGAGATTAAAGGTTTACCTAGAAAATCAATGATATTTTTTCTAGGAATTCTTTTTGATCCACCACGAGCAGGGATTATGCAAAGATTTTTCATAGTTAAGCCTTGTTTTTGTGTTTTATTTTACTAAAATTTAAGTATAATTGTCTTTAAAATACAATAAAAGGCTTAAAATTGCTTATAAACCAAACCTTTGAAATTGATTCTTGTGATGATGTAGAATTAAATATAAAAAGAACTAGCAAACTTGAATACCGCATTAGCTATGATGATGAAAAAGATATCAAAGCCATAGTTTTTGTCATAGGAGGTTATGGAGCTAATGCAAATATTTCTTTTTTAGATTTTGATAGGGAATATATTGCTAAAAATTTTGATGTTGTAGTGGTACATGTTTTTTATCATTGTTTTTGTGCAAGAATATCAAATAATAAAAAGTATAGTGCTTCTATTAGCTTCATGGAGGAGGATTTGTTAAGTCTATCTAAGATTTTGTTAGATTTTGGCATTAATCCACAGAATCTTGATTGTAAAAATTCTACCAAGTATTATGAATTGCTTATTCAGCATATTATTACTTTAAAATCACAAGGAAAATTAGCGCAAAATTATCAAGCGAAATTTACTTCAACTTTTATCCCACCTAATGGAGATTATCAAAACTATGGCATTATGGCAGCTATTGATCATATCAATGCTTTAAAAGATTTAGTTAAACGCTTTCCAAAATTTGCAGATTTACCAAAAATTTATGGGGGGGGGTCTTATGGAGGATACTTAGCCTTGCTCATAGCAAAGATAGCTCCTTGGTATGTGGATGGCGTGATTGATAATTCAGGAACTGTTTTGCCATTATTGGAATGTATAATAGGAAAAGATTTAAGTAGACCCGAATTTTTTTTTAGTGATTTAAATAAATTGGTAGGCATGTTTATTAAAACGTACTGGACTAGAGAAGATGAAAGATTATCTTATTTTTTTACTAATGAAAATTATATGATTCGTTCTTTGTTAAATTCTTCCCATTTAACTATACAAGCTAGTGTCAATAAAAATATTATTTTAGTATCTTATCATAGTTTAAAAGATCCATTTAATACAGCAAAAGATAAACAAACTCTTTTTTTAGCGTATAAAGAGCTAGGATATGACGCCACTTTACATTTAATAAAAGACGAAAGTGAGATTGATGGAAGATTTATAAAAGATTTAAATCATGGTATGAGGATTACTGATAAAGCCTTATTTAGAAAAGAACTTCCTTTAATGCTTGAAAAACTACAAAAAAGAAAATCTTTCATGCAAGAAAATTCCATCTCTTATCCTTGTGGAAATAAAGTGTTTACTTTTAAAGATGTAGAAAATCAGTTAAAATTGATTATTAATTAAAAAGGAAAATATATGCTTATAAACCAAACCTTTGAAATTGATTCTTGTGATGATGTAGAACTAGGTATTAAAAGAACCAGTAAGCTTGAATATCGCATAAGTTATGATGATGAAAAAGATATCAAAGCCATAGTTTTTATAGTGGGTGGTTTTGGAGCTAATGCAAATATTTCTTTTTTAGATTTTGATAGGGAATATATTGCTAAAAATTTTGATGTTGTAGTGGTACATGTTTTTTATCATTGTTTTTGTGCAAGACAAAGTATTGATCAAAAGTATAATCCAAAGCTTATTCCCAATCAAGATGATTTAGAGCGTGTAAATGGCATTTTAAAAAATATTAATTTAGGACATTTATCGGTTAATAAAGATAATTTTGAACAAATTATTCCTCTTATAGAGCAAAAAGTTAATAAAATGAAACAAGCAGGTTTGGTTGATGAAAGCCAAAAAATAGAACTTTCTTGTGATTTTATCCCACCTAATGGAGATTATCAAAACTATGGCATTATGGCAGCTATTGATCATATCAATGCTTTAAAAGATTTAGTTAAACGCTTTCCAAAATTTGCAGATTTACCAAAAATTTATGGGGGGGGGTCTTATGGAGGATACTTAGCCTTGCTCATAGCAAAGATAGCTCCTTGGTATGTGGATGGTGTGATTGATAATTCAGGTGTTTGCTTGCCATTTTTGGCGTGCATTTTAGGAAGAGAAATGAATCAAGGGGAATTTTATTTCGAAGGAAGTGGTTATAGACTTTATTGTTTTGTATATAAATACTGGAATAGAAATATGAATTCTTCTTATTATTTTGGTGATGAAAATTATTTAATCAGAGCAGTTTTAAATTCAAACCATCTTCAAATTCAATCAAATTTAAATAAAAATACCATTTTTGTAAGCTATCATAGTATACAAGATATGGGTGCGCCAGTGCAAAATAAAATAGAACTTTATAAGTGTTATCAGGAATTAGGATATGATGCAACTTTACATTTAATAAAGGATGAAAATGATATAGATGGTAGATTTGTAAAAAGTTTAGAGCATGGACTTAGAATGACTGATAGGGCTTTATTTAGAAAAGAACTTCCTTTAATGCTTGAAAAACTACAAGGAAGAAAATCTTTTATGCAAGAAAATTCTATCTCTTATCCTTGTGGGAATAAAGTATTTGTGTTTAAGGATTTAGAAGATAAATTTGAGTTAGAGATGATAAATTAAAATAAAGATAAAGGATATAAAATGACAGCATATTTACATATAGGAACTACTAATACAGGAAATCAAGAAAAACAAGGCTTCTTGATGCAAAACGAAGAAAAGCTTTTGCAAAAAGCTTATATTTACCCAAAAAGTCTTAGAGTGGCAAATAGGCATTGGGCTTTGGTGGATATGGTTTTAGAATTGGTTCAAAAAGAAGATATTTTAAAAAAAGAGAGTGTTTTAAGTCATATCACAAATGAAAGACTTCTTAGAGCTATAGAAAATTTTAAAAGTGAAAGTGCTTTACATAAAGATAAAAAATTTATTTTTTCAGCTGAGGGTATAGTTTGGGATTTTTCTACCAAAAAACATGTAGAAATTTTAGAAAAGATTATGAGAGAGTTAGGTTTTACTCAAATTTATATTATTGTGTATTTTAGAGATACTTTGGGTTATTTAAACTCACATTGTTCCCAAGATCATAAAAATAATATGGGGTATTATTCTGCTGATTTTGCTCCGCAAGATCATCCTAGAAAATATATTTTTGACTATGAATGGATTTGCAAAACTCATGCTGAGGTATTTGGAGAAGAAAATTTGATAGTAAGACTTCTAAGGGAGGATTATGTAGGAGGGACTTTACTTAAGGATTTTGTTTATCATTTAGGACTTGAATGGGATGAGAGTTTTGTTTTAAAACAAACCAAAAATGAAAGTTTTAATCTTTTAGGAATGGAGCTTATGTCAAGATTAAATCAAAAAGATTTAAAGCAGGATAATCTTAATTCTTTGCTTTTTATGGCAAGAAGAAAATTTGAAGGCAGCAAAGAAAAAAGATTAAAATTTGCAGTGCAAAAAGATATTGGTAAAGCTTATGTGGATTATTTTGCTTCTTCACTTGAATGGGTAAAAAACAAATATTTCCCGCATAAAAATTCTCTTTTTACTCCTGTGAATTGGGAAGAATATGAACAAAATTATACTTTAACCCATATGCTAAGTAAAGATTGGGATGATGTGGCGGATTTTATAGCACAAATTATTGTTTCTAAAAATGAAATCATCAGTTCTTTAAAAGAACAGCTTGAACTTGCAAGGAAAGATTAGTCTTTCATTGCAGTTTCAAGCATTTTTTTGATATTTTCAAAGCTTTCAAAATTTTCAGGTGTGATAAATTCTGCTTTTAAGGGTTTTTTATAAAATTTTTCTATTTCGGCAACCAAAGCCATGATATCGATACTATCGATAAAATCTTCACTTACTAGATTTTCCATACTCTCATTGATATCTGTTCTTTCTATATTGATAAAAAATTGTTTGATTTCTTGCATTTTTTCTCCTTTAGTTTTTTGAAATTATAAAATATTTATTTAAACAAGTTCTTTTAAAACCTTTCTATCAATTTTACCATTTTGATTAAGCTTAAATTTGTCGAGTTTAATAAAATTTTTTGGGATCATATAAGAAGGTAATTTATCTTTCAAAAAAGCTTTAAAATTAATTTCTTCTTCACTTTCATAAAAACAAATAATATCTTCTTTAAAAATACAAGCACTGTTTTTAATATTCACATGAGAATTTATCACGCTTTCTATTTCTCCAAGTTCTATTCTATGTCCCATATATTTTATCTGATTATCTGCTCTTCCGTAGCATAAAAGCTCTCCAAATTCATTATAAGAAACGATATCTCCTGTTTTATAGAGTAAATCTAAATAATTATCATGTAAAGGATTTTGAATAAAAGCTTGTTTGGTTTTTTCTTTGTCATTATAATACCCTAAAGACAAAGAAGTTCCACGCACAAAAAGCTCCCCTTTAACACTTATTTGTTTAGGACTTATGAAATTCATATTTTCATCAAAAACTAAAAGTTCTGTGTTTTTACATGCTTTGCCTATAGGTAAAAGTTCTTCATCTTTAAAAGTACGATTGATGATATAAAAAGAACATACATCAGTGATTTCTGTTGGACCATAAAGGTTGGCAAATAAAGCATTGGGTAAGTGTTTACGCCAAATATTTAGCTGTTTATTGGGCATGATTTCACCACAAAAAAGTATCTTTTTTAAGGCGTTTAAACTAAAATTATTCAAAGCTTCAGTATTTGCAAAATAAATCAGCACCGAAGGTACCCAAAATATAGTGCTTACTTTTTCTTTTTCAAGACATTCTAAAATTTTATTTGGAAAGGCAAAAAGATGATTAGGTAAAAGGTGTAAAGTTGCTCCTGATTTTACATTTGAAAAAATATCTAAAATGCTATTGTCAAAATAAAATGGTGCTTGATTGGCTAAAATTTCATTCTCATCAAATTTAAAAGTCTCACACACCCAAAAAGTATAATCAATCACACTCTTATGTGCTATGCTTACTCCTTTAGGAATACCTGTGCTTCCGCTAGTAAAGAAAACATAGAGTAAATTAGTATCTATGTGTTTTTCTTTAGCATTTTTTAGCAAACTCTCATCTATATTAAAACTTTCAAAGTCTTGTGTATAAAGCGTAGGCAAATCTAAATTAAAATTTAAATCCTTTGAAGTGATAAAAAGTTTAGGTTTTAAAACTTCTATAACTTTTTCTACTCTTTCTTTAGGACTTTTCTCATCTAAAAGGGTATAAAAATTTCCACTGAGTGCCACTCCAAAAAATGAAATCAAACAATCAATCCCTTTAGGCAAGATGATTAAAACAGGAGCTTGAGCAGGATTATCATTTCCTAAAGTTTTTAAAATTTTACTGGCTAGTTTTTTAGAAAAGAGATCAAAGTCTTTGTAAGTGATTTCCTTTTTTTCTTTGACAAAGGGTTCTACAAAAGCAGTTTTTTCGCTAAATTTGATTAAACTTTTTTCTAAAAAATCATAGATATGAGTTGTCATGATTTACCTTTTTAATTTTTTGTAATATAATATCGATAAATTAATAAAAAAGGCCTTTATATGCTCATAAACCAAAGCTTTGAAATCGATTCTTGTGATGATGTAGAATTAAATATAAAAAGAACTAGCAAACTTGAATACCGTATAAGTTATGATGATGAAAAAGAGATTAAAGCTATAGTTTTTATAATAGGAGGTTATGGAGCCAATGCAAATATATATTTTTTAGACTCTTATAGAAATTATATTGCTAAAAATTTTGATGTTGTAGCAGTGCATGTTTTTTATCATTGTTTTTGTCAAAGGCGTTCGGATGTTGAAAAGTATTCAACATTAGCAGATTTTACAAAAGATGATTTAAAATTAATAGAAAAAGTGCTTCGTAAATACAATATTCCATGTGATCAATTAGCCAATAATACTGTAGTTAGTCATTGTGAATATTTGAGCGAGATTATGACAGAATTAAAAATGTTAAATCGATTGCCTTATGATTTTGAAGAAAGACTAAGTGCAACTTTTATTCCTTCGCGTGGAGAATATCAAAATTTTGGCATTATGGCAGCTATTGATCATATCAATGCTTTAAAAGATCTAGTTAAACGCTTTCCAAAACTTGCAGATTTACCAAAAATTTATGGGGGGGGGTCTTATGGAGGATACTTAGCCTTGCTTATAGCAAAAATAGCTCCTTGGTATGTGGATGGCGTGATTGATAATTCGGGTTCGGCTGTTCCACCGCTTAATTATATTATTGGTAGAGAGTTGGAATTTAAAAGCAAAGATACTAATGGGGATATGTATATGCAGGGCGATCATTTTTTTGTGAGTTGTTTTCTAAAAACCCACTGGACGCGTAAAGAAAATTCACCTTATTTTTTTAATAATGAAAATTATTTTATTAGAACATTGTTAAATAAGGATCATTTGATTTTGCAAAGTCAAAAAAATAAAAATATTATTTATGTGAGTTATCATAGTAAAGAAGATCCTTTAACTCCAGCAAATTTTAAAGAACTAACCATGCAAATATTAAAAATTTTAGGTTACGATGTAAGCTTAAATTTGATAGATGAAAATAAAATTGATGGAAAATTTATTAAAAATTTAGATCATGGTTGTGGTATACCTGATAAAGCCTTATTTAGAAAAGAACTTCCTTTAATGCTTGAAAAACTACAAAAAAGAAAATCTTTCATGCAAGAAAATTCCATCTCTTATCCTTGTGGAAATAAAGTGTTTACTTTTAAAGATGTAGAAAATCAGTTAAAATTGATTATTAATTAAAAAGGAAAATATATGCTTATAAACCAAACCTTTGAAATTGATTCTTGTGATGATGTAGAACTAGGTATTAAAAGAACCAGTAAGCTTGAATATCGCATAAGTTATGATGATGAAAAAGATCTCAAAGCTATAGTTTTTGTCATAGGAGGTTATGGAGCTAATGCAAATATATATTTTTTAGATTCTTATAGAAATTATATTGCTAAAAATTTTGATGTAGTGACAATAAATGTTTTTTATCATTGTTTTTGCCAAAGGCGTTCAGATGTTTTAAAATACGATGCAAGTGCAAAATTTTTAGAAGAAGATCTGGAAAATTTTTCTAAAGTATTGAATGATTTTAACATTGATAGTAGAAATTTAAATTCTAATAATGCTTTAGAATATTATCATCATTTAGATCATTATATTACTACTTTAAAATCACAAAGAAAACTAGCGCAAAATTATCAAGCGAAATTTACTTCAACTTTTATCCCACCTAATGGAGAATATCAAAATTTTGGCATTATGGCAGCTATTGATCATATCAATGCTTTAAAAGATCTAGTTAAACGCTTTCCAAAACTTGCAGATTTACCAAAAATTTATGGGGGGGGTCTTATGGAGGATACTTAGCCTTGCTTATAGCAAAGATAGCTCCTTGGTATGTGGATGGTGTGATTGATAATTCGGGTTCGGCTTTGCCACCTTTAAATTATATTTTAGGAAGAGAAATGGAGAGTGGTTGTGATTATGTTTTAAATAGTTCGCATATTTTAATACAATGTTTTCTAAAAACCCACTGGACGCGTAAAGAAAATTCACCTTATTTTTTTAATAATGAAAATTATTTTATTAGAACATTGTTAAATAAGGATCATTTGATTTTGCAAAGTCAAAAAAATAAAAATATCATTTATGTAAGTTATCATAGCGATAAAGATCCTCTAACGCCTGCCAATTTTAAACAACAAACCATGCAAATATTAAAAATTTTAGGTTACGATGTAAGCTTAAATTTGATAGATGAAAATAAAATTGATGGAAAATTTATTAAAAATTTAGATCATGGTTGTGGTATACCTGATAAAGCCTTATTTAGAAAAGAACTTCCTTTAATGCTTGAAAAACTACAAAAAAGAAAATCTTTCATGCAAGAAAATTCCATCTCTTATCCTTGTGGGAATAAAGTGTTTATGTTTAAAGATGTGGGAGATAAATTTGAATTAGAGATAAAAGATTAAAACCTTAAAGGTTTTAATCAAGCTTTGCTAAATTGATTAAATCACTTACTTTTTGACAATTTTTCAAGTCCTCGGCTGTGATTTTTAAAGCAAAAAGATTTTTATAAAGCACCATCACAGATACAAAAGCCAAGCTATCCCACTCATCTATATCATCAAGTAGCATATCCTCGCTTAAGTTCTCATCTCTATGCATAGCTTCTTTAAGCTCTTCTAAAAATTCAGTTTTTGTCATTATTTCTCCTTTGTGTAAATTAAAATATCTTTTGTGTATAAATCTTTGAAATTTAGCACCGCACTTCCCCAGCTAAGCCCTGCACCAAAAGCACTTAAACTCGCTTTAAATTCTTTTGGAGTATCTAGTTCGCAAAGTAGGGCAGGTAGTGAACAAGCGCTTAAATTAGCGTATTTTTCCATGATGAAATTAGGAACTTTATCATCATTAAGTTTTAATTCTTCTTTGATGCAATCAACCAAATACGCATTAGATTGATGAAAAAGATGAAAAGCAATGTCTTTTTCATCTACTTTAGAAAATTCTAAAATTTCTTTAAAGCTTTTAGGTTCGCATTCCAAAGCCATATTGAAAATATTTGCTCCGTCCATATAAAGATTTTCTAATTGTCTAAACTCCTCAGTTTGCATGAGTGAATCATCGTTGAAAATATCTGCTTTAGGTATTCTCATCGCACCTTTTGGAATGATGAGTTTATCAAAATGTTTTCCATCGCTTCCAAGCTCAAAAAAAGCTTCGTTAAAATCCGTTTTTTCAATTAAAGTTGCACTTACTCCATCACCAAAAATAGGAGCTAAATTCATATTTTTAGGGTGGATGAATTTGCTTAAAGTATCTCCACAAATGAGTAAAATTTTACCTAAGCCACTTTGTATTAAAGAATGAGCGACAAATAAGCCGTATAAATACCCTGCACAAGCTTGCCCTAAATCAAAAGCTACAGTTTTGGAGCTTAAATTTAAAAGTTGGTGTAAATAACAAGCCGTAGAAGGCATGAAAAAATCAGGACTTTGAGTTACTACGATGAGTGCATCAAGGCTATTTTTATCTATATTTAAACCTTGTAAAAGTGTATTGGCTGCGTGTTTTCCAAGATCGCTTACGCAAGTGTTTTCATCGCAAATATAACGCGTGTTTAAACCTATGACTTTTTTCATTCTTTTAAGGGTTTTAATATCATTTGAAAAAACGCTTTCTAACTCATCATCAATGCAAATTTTATGTTCAGGTACGCTTACGCAAATGCCTGAAATTTTAGCTTTATCAAATCTAGTTTTCATGGATTATAAGTCCTTTGAAGTTTAAATTTTGAAATGGAATAAGGGCTGAGTTTTTTTCAAATTCTTTGGAAATTTGTTCTAAAAAGCTCAAAAATGGCATATTTCTTTCGCCTTTTTGATAGTAAAGCCTTGCATTATTGTTTTTAAGATCAAAGAAATGTAAAGCTAGTTCAAAGGCTTTAAAAAACATTCTAGTTTCAAGTTTTCTACCTAAAGCCCTACAAGAAATGCAAAGATCATCGATAAATAAATTTCCTTCTTTACAAGAAAAAACAAAAATAGCGATAATCCCACTATCGCTTAATTTATCACTCATACTCACACTTACAATGAGTTCTTTTTGCATGTGTTGTGCGACTTTTTCTTGATTTAAGCGTGTGTAATTAGCGATAAATTGATTGGTTTTGCCTAAAAGTTCGCTAATGCGAGGGATATTTTGCAGATCATTTTTGCTAAAATTTAAGCTGATTTCAAGATTTTGAAAATATTCTTCATCGCTTAAGCTTTTAAGCTCTTCTCTTAAAGCATTGGCTGCTATATCTTTGGCACGAATTTGATCTTCTTTGGTATTTGAAAGTTTTAAAAGATTAGGAAAAAGTTTGATTTTATAAAGTATATTTTCATCGCATAAAAGTGTTTTAACGCCTGTAAATTTGGTATTTTCAAGCTCGGCGATATTATCATCTATAAAAAGCATAGCGTTAGTATTTATATTAAATTTTTTAGCAATTTTTAAGATATTTTCACCCTTTGGTTCCCAATTGATCATTCTAGCATCAAAATCATCCCATTGTAAGATAAAATCTTTCCTTGTTTCAAAAAGTTTTTTTGCGTCTTTTTCTTCATTTTTTGAAGCTAGGGCAAGTAAAAACCCTTGTTTTTTAAAAGTTTTAATTTTTTCTTGTAAGGTTTTGTGCAAAGGACTTAAATTAAGATTATCTATACCCTCTTCACCTAAAATTCCTTGATACAAGGTATTATCAAGATCAAGTACAAGAGCTTTAAGAGCGGGTTTTACAAGTGCAGGGATGAGACTAAGTCCTAAAATTTGTGCCAAGAAAATCAAGGCTTTATTATTAAGCTTAGAGCCTGTAAGTTCTTCTTTAGCTAAGTCTAAAATATCTTCTTCATCAAAATACTCTTTTATGAGTTTTTCTATGTTAAAAATTTCACAATTTAAAATTTTTTTATCTGTTTTAAATTCTCCTAAACTAAGAACTAAAATAGGGTTTTGTGAAATTTTTCTTAGTTCTAAAAGTCTTTCTTCTATAAAATTTTGCACATTATTTTTATAGCGGGTTAAATCTAGCCATAAAAGTTCTAAACTAGCTTCTTTAAAGTTATCAAAACTCAAGCTATCATCATAAGAGCTGAAATTAAACTCAGCTCTTAAATTAGCAAAATGTAAAAAAGGAGCAATGATACTTTGCACTCCTTCAAAAGCATGATTTCTATGGACATTAATAAGAAGATCTTGACTTTTGCTAAAGTCTAATTCTTTGGCGAATTTTATAAGCTCATTGCGTTTTAAATGGGGTGAAAAAAGATTCATTTTAGCTCCACAAGTTCGATTAAAAGCCTATTTGGCATCATGATAAAACAAAGTTTAGCAAAATAGCTTGCTTGCATAATAGGAACAATACAAATGCCTCCTTGTTGTTCCAAAAGAATTAAATCTTGGGCGATATTTTTACTTTCATAGGCTAAATGATACATTTTGGTATTATTTTTCAAATAGCTATCTAGTGGTCCTTTATCGTTTAAATTTTGCAAAAGTTCAAATCTATACTGTGGAAATGCTTCATTACAAGGAATGATAAATTCGCCTCTTACTCCTTGTTTTTCATCTATAAATTCTGATTCTTTATAAAAACCTAGTTTAAAAAAACATTCCCTTTCTTTTTCTAAATTTTTACAAGCCACGCCTATATGATGAAGGGGTAAATTGAGTGTTGTATTAAGCATTTAAAACTACTGCCATAGTGATAGCATTTTTAAATTTCAATGCTTTTTCCAAACTATAATCATTTGCCATAAAACATTCATAAGCTTTAAATTTTAAGCCTGATTTTTCTATCAAATCTTTAACTTCATCAGGATGGGAAAATAAATAAATATGATCAATAGCAGGAGCATTGATAGGAATAGTTGCAAAAATTTCCCCTCCATCGCTAAGAAGCTCTTTAGATCTTTTAAGGAATTCAAGAGGTTTTTCTACGTGTTCTAGCACTTCTCCAATCACTATCAAATCAGCTTTTTTATCAAAATCATAAGTAAAAAAATCTTGACATAAAAAATCACATTTTGTAATCAACCCCCCTACTTGTTGTTTTACCATTTTTTGAGTAAGTTCGCAACTTGTTGGAGAGATATCAAGTCCATAAAAGGCGGAAAATTTACCACTTTTAACTGCTCTTGCAAAATATTCTCCATGGCCAGGGCCTATTTCAAAATAAGTTGTTTTTGGAGTAAAATTTTTTAAATATTGTGAAAAATACTTTCTCACTTTAATATGAGCTATCCAAACAAAAGAAGAAAGAGCTAAGCCTATCATGTATTGTTTCATATAGCTTTCATTAAAATAAACTTTATCCTTAACTTCATCAAAGCTAGAATAACGATAAGCCCCATTTTCTATGAAAAATTTTGTTTCTTCTAAAGTATCGTTAAGGATCAATAAATAACAATCGCATTGTTCTTTTATACTGATACCATCTTGAATATAATAAGAAATTAATTTATCAAATTCTTCTTCGTCTTCTTGTGAAAATTCAATTTTTTTAAGATATTTAGAATGGATAGGATTTTTTTGAGCGATGGCTTGAAATAATTTTTCAATATTTTCTTTCATTTTTCTGCCTTTAGGGTTTGAATTTTTTCTAGTAAAGCGCTTTGAGATTTTAAGAGACTTAAATCTTCTTTGTTAAATTTGATTTCAAATTCTTCTTCTAAACTCATGATGATATCAATATGAGCTAAAGAAGTCCAGTTCTTGCAGTTTTCCATGCTTAAATTTGTATTTTCATCTACTTTGGTTTCAAGTATATTTTCTAAAATTTCATAAAATTGTTTTTCCATTGTGTACCACTTTCTTGAGAATGTTGAAAATTAATATATTGTATCATAATTTTCTATTAGAATTGTTTGGTTTATATCTAATTTTTTCCATAAAATTTCTATATATTCTTTAGCGTTGTAAATATTTATATGATCTCCTGCAAAATTGTTTTTTTTAAAATTTTTAGTATTATTAACAATATTGATAATGTTAATTAAATTGGGTTCAGAAGATATGTCAAGTTTTCTAACATAATAACTAATGGTTTTATTGTATGATATATTGTTTTCATCAATTAAAATTCCAGAGAAAATTTTATGATATCTGTAAAATACATTAAATTGTTCTTCTGCATAATGTGTTAGTGTGTGTCCTTGGCCTCCAAATGTCATATATTTTCCATTCTCTTTGGTTAAAACCTCATAAACACAATTTTCCCCAAAACAACTTGTTGTATCTTTTAAAAATAATTCTTCTTTTGCTCCTTTTATAGCAAAAGAAAATATAGGATCGTTTGTGCGTTTTACTCCTGTTTGTTTGCGAAAATATTCATTTAATGCTCCCATTTTTGTTTTGGAATTTATTTTGTCATAAACTTCATTTTTGCAAAAACTATAAGTAAAGGTTGGCATGATCAAAGTGCCTTCTTTGCCTATAACTTCAAAAAAACAATCTAATATAGTCTGTAAAAATTCATTTCTAGAAAGCAAGGGAAAACCGAAATTAAAAAGTTCAGTATGCACACACAAGGTATCGCCTTTTTGTAGTCCTAGTTTGTAAAAAGTTTCTATGAAGTCGTAAGTGGAGTATTTTTTATTTTCAAATTCAAGTAAATATTTCATAAACTACCTTTAAATATTTTTCATAAAAGAAGCTTTTCATATATGGCAAATTTATCCTGCTTAAGGGCGTTGCCTATGGCTTTGACATATTCTTTAGCATCATAGCTTTCTAGAAAATCTCCTGCAAATTTTATGCTTTTGTAATACCTTGTTTGCCGCACGATTTCATTTATCTTATCAAGGCTGCATACATAGGCTTTTTCCAAGTCTCTTACATAATAATTTATCCTTTTTTCTCTTTTTTGTCCTAGCTCGTCAATCACCAAGCCCTTAAATTCCTTAAAATACCTGCAAAAGCTGGTATTTCTCTCTTCAGCATAATGCGTTAGGGCGTGTCCATAATTCAAGCCTAAAAGCATAAATTTCCCACCTTCCCTAGTTAAAATTTCATATACACTATCCTTTCCAAAACAGCTTGAGTTTTCTTTTAAAAAAATATCCGCTTTAGCACCCTTCACAGCAAAGGAAAAAATAGGGTCGCTAGTTCGCCTAACCCCCCCCCCGCTAGTTCTAAAAAATTCATTCAGCACTCCCACTTTGCCTTTAGAATGCACTTTATCATAAGTTTCATTTTTGCAAAAACTATAAGTAAAGGTTGGCATTAGAAGAGTGCCTTCCTTGCCTAGCACTTTAAAAAAGCATTCAAGTAAGGTTTTTAAAAAATCATTTTTAGTAAGCAAAGCTTTGCCAAATTTCATAAGTTCTGTATGTACGCATAAAATATCACCCCTTTTTATACCTAGTTGATAAAAAGCATCTATTAAATCCTTATCGGAGTATTTTTTGCCATTGTGTTCTAAAAAATATTTCATTTTACCAGTCCATAAAATTTTATTTTTTCCAAAAGTTCTTTAAATTCATAAGCTTGCATATTTAAGATATTGGCTATATCGATGATATCATTTTCCCCATCACAGTAAGCCAAAAAATTACAAGCCAAAGGAATGTCATTAGCAGTGCTAAGAGTGTGATATAGTCCTCTTTTACCAAGATTGGGTTCGCATACTATGGTGTTTTCATATACAGCGTTGATTTCTAGATTTAAAATCATTTCTTGTATGCTTGAAAGTCCACCCATTAAGCCTTTTTCAGAGATAAAATTGAGATCATCTTTTGAGTTATGATATCCATCATAGTCACCGTATCTTGTGCGACATACTCCTACAATGCCAAGATTTACAAGCGGAGCATTGTATTGTCTTTCATCGCTTCCACGATCCAAAAAACTAAAAGCTTTGAAATTTTCTTTATTTTTAAGCGTATGCAAGGCAACTTTATCGCTTAGAGTGTTTTCTTTAGGTGTATGTATGAGTGAGTAAGCATGATCATCGCCTAAGCAAGAAAGCACAAAGCCTGCTTTAACATATTTTTTTAAATGCTCTAAATGTTTGCTAAGATAGACTATAGACCCTATGGTTTCAGGGATGATGACAAAGCGGTAATTATATTTTCTTTCTTTTAAACTCAAAAGCCATTTTGCTAGGAAAATAGCCACCACAGGGCCACTAAGCTCGTTATTTGCCATGGAAGGGTGGCAAAGATAGGTTGAAATTAAAATTTCATCTTTTGAGTTTTGCGTACTAGGTAGGATAAAATCAGCATAATCCAAAACCCCATTTTCATCATGTTTTGCATCGATATAGACTTTGTATTTGCCTTTTTTGAGTTTTTTTCTTTCATTATGCGTGAGACAAAATCCCCAACGCCTTTTGTAATAACTCGTTACATAAGGAATAGCATCGGGCATTTCTTCTATGGAGTAAAGATGATCTTGAAGTTCTTCTAGTTCGATTTCTTGATCGATAGCTTCGCTATAATTTAGAAGGTGTAAGTTATGCTTTTTAAAATCACAAATTTTTTCTCCTTCTGGAGTGATAATATAGGCTTCTTTGGCGTTCCATTCATCAGGGACTATCCAGTCAAAAACCTTTGTACCACTTTTTATAGAGTGAAATTTGAGTATCCTCCCCCCCCCCAGAGTTTTATTTAAAATTTCTAAACTAGCTCTAAAACCTTGTCCTGTGATACTTCTAGGGATGGGAAAAAGTTCACAAGCTAGTTCATACATAGCCTTTCCAGTTTGGCTAAAATCTTGGCTTCTAAAGTCTAGCTTATTCACAATATCCCTTTTTAACTTTTTCAAGAATGCTAAATAAAGTATCTTTTACAAATTTTGCATCTTTTAGATTCATTTCTTGATGACAAGGTATGCTAAGCTCGGCTTTGTAAAAATTATCCGCATTTTGGAGTCTGATTTCTCCTAAGAGTTTTTTATAAAAACTAAACTCATAAGTAGGTTTGTAATGCACCTGTACGCCAATTCCTGCATGAAGTAAGCTTTCAAAAAGTTCTTCTTTTTGACAATAAAATTCAGGAAAAAGCAAGATAGGGTATAAATGTCTTGAGCTTTTTTTATAATTTTTGATTTTTATCGTGGAAAAATAAGGATTTTTTTCAAATTCTTTATCGTAAAAACTTGCGATTTCTTCTCTTTTTTCAAGATTATGATCGAGTTTTTTAAGCTGGTTTATCCCTAAAGCACAAGCAACATCGCTTAAGCGGTAATTATAGCCAAGTTCTACCATATCGCTATCCCAAAGCCTTTTTTTAATTATACCATGGCTTTTTAAAAGCTTGATTTTGGTGATAAGCTCTTCATTATCACTCACCACAGCCCCGCCTTCAAAAGTAGTGATGGGTTTAACAGGATGAAAAGAAAATATAGAAAGATCGGCTTTTTTTCCTACTTTTTCACTTTTATATAAGGCACCTAAAGCATGGCTTGCATCATCGATTAAAGGGATATTGTATTTTTTAGCAAGGCTTGAAATTTCATCTATTTCAACGCTATTTCCCCCAAAATCCACCACGCTAATAGCTCCTATATTTTTACTATCTTTTAAAAGTCTTGCTTCTAGTTTTTTTTCATCAATATTACCATCGTTTTTAATGTCGATAAACTCTACCTTAGCTCCAGCTATTAAGGCCGCATTAGCCGTAGCAGCGAAGGTTAAAGGAGTGGTTAAAACGATTTTTTCTTTGATGCCTAGTGCTGTATAGGCAAGATGAAGGGCTGAAGTGGCTGAGTTTAATACACAAGCGTGTTTTACGCCCACATATTCGCAAAGGGCTTCTTCAAATTCATCTACCTTTTTACCTCCAGTTAAAATTTCATCTTTTAAAGCTTTTGTAAGCGTATCTATATCGCTTTGATCGATGTTTTGATGAGAATAAGTAAGCATTTTAAAAACCCTCGGTGTGATTGATGATTTCTAAAAGTTCTTTTTCGCTTGCCCATAAAGGATTATTATCCGAGCTATAAGAAAAACCATCTTTTACCTTTTGCCCTTTTTCGCCTAGGGCATTGATACTAAAGTCATTATCTTTATCTACAAATTTAATACTCGGGCTTATAGCATAGTAGTTTTCAAATTCATAGGTTAAATGGCTATCATCGCTTGAAATCATGATTTCATGTAGTTTTTCTCCTGCTCTTATGCCTATGATTTTATGGCTTAAATTAGGAGCTAGAGCATGGGCTAGATCGGTGATTTTCATCGAAGGAATTTTAGGGATAAAGATTTCTCCTCCATGCATTCTTTCAAAATTACTCAGTACAAATTTTACTCCATCTTCAAGGCTGATCCAAAAACGAGTCATTCTCGTATCGGTGATAGGAAGTTCTTTAGCTCCTTCGCTGATGAGTTTTTTAAAGAAAGGCACCACTGAACCTCTTGAACCTACAACATTGCCATATCTTGTAACACCAAAGCGTGTTTGCTTGTTACCTGCTATGTTGTTTGCAGCGACAAAAAGCTTATCGCTTGCAAGTTTGGTTGCACCGTATAAATTTACAGGATTACAAGCCTTATCCGTACTAAGAGCGATACATTTTTTAACCCCATTTTCAAAACAAGCATCTATGACATTTTGCGCGCCGTGGATGTTTGTTTTTATACATTCCATAGGGTTATATTCAGCAATAGGCACATGCTTCATCGCAGCAGCATGTATAACAAAATCTACATCACGCATAGCAGTGCTTAAACGCTCTTTGTCTCTTACATCTCCTATGAAATAACGCATGCAAGGAGCGTTAAAAACGCTTGCCATTTCAAATTGTTTAAGCTCATCACGAGAATAAATGATGATTTTATTAGGTTTATAATTTTCTAGCAAAACCTTAGTATAGGTTTTTCCAAAAGAGCCTGTTCCGCCTGTGATTAAGATATTTTTTCCGTTAAACATTTTGCCTTCCTTTGCTTAAGTTTTTTAAAATTAAAGCAACAAGTGTTCCTATTTTAAAATTCTTGGCAAGGTTATGCCCGTTTGAGCTTGATACTTGCCTTTTTTATCTTTATAAGTGGTGTCACATTTTTCATCACCTTGTAAAAACAACACTTGTGCTATGCCTTCATTAGCATAAATTTTTGCAGGTAAAGGCGTAGTATTTGAAATTTCTATAGTAATATGTCCTTCAAAACCTGGTTCAAAAGGGGTAACATTGACGATGATACCACATCTTGCATAAGTGCTTTTGCCAAGACAAATAGCTAAGACATCATCAGGCATTTTAAAATACTCTATAGTTCTAGCTAGGGCAAAAGAATTTGCAGGAACTATACATACATCACCTTCAAAATCTACTACATTTTCTTCTACGAAATTTTTTGGATCCACTACAGTTGAATTAACATTGGTAAAAATTTTAAACTCACGCCCTACGCGTATATCATAACCATAGCTTGAAAGTCCATAGCTTACCACACCTTTTCCTATATTTGCTTCGCAAAATGGTTCGATCATCTTGTGTTCTAATGCCATTTTTCTTATCCAATTATCCGCTTTTAAGCCCATTTTTAACCTTTTAATATTTGTAATTGTTTGTAAGGATTATAACCTAAAAAATCTATATTTTTTATGATTTTTTTCTTTTTTAAAGTTAAATTTCAAGTTTTTTTATATAATACAAGATTAAGTTCTTAAATTTTGTAGGAGAATTTTATGACAAAAGAAGAAATTAAAGAGTTAGTAAACCTTTTTGCTGAAGCAAATATTAGTAAAATTAAAATCAAAGAACAAGATGGTTTTGAAATAGAACTTGAAAGAGATATGTGCTGCGATGTTCCAGCTCCTGTTTGTCCTCCAGTTCCAGCTCCACAACCTATCAATGTAAGCGTTGTAAACGAAGCTCAACCTAGTCAAAGTGTAAAATCAAACAAACCAAGTATAAATAGCCCTATGGTAGGAACTTTCTATCAAGCTCCAAGTCCAGGTGCAGCACCTTTTGTAAAAGTAGGCAGTACGGTTAAAAAAGGCGATACTATAGCTATTATCGAAGCGATGAAAATTATGAATGAAATTGAAGCGGAATTTGATTGTAGGATCGCTGAAATTTTAGTTGCTGATGGTCAGCCTGTAGAATTTGGAATGCCTTTATTTGCGGTGGAGAAATTATAAAATGGAAATTAAAAGCATATTAATTGCTAATCGTGGAGAAATAGCACTGCGTGCTTTAAGAACGATTAAAGAAATGGGTAAAAAAGCAATTTGTGTGTATTCTGAAGCAGATAAAGATGCTTTGTATTTAAAATACGCTGATGCAAGCATTTGTATAGGCAAAGCAAGAAGTTCTGAAAGCTATTTAAATATCCCAGCTATTATTACAGCAGCTGAAATTGCTGAAGCAGATGCGATTTTTCCAGGATACGGATTTTTAAGTGAAAATCAAAATTTTGTTGAAATTTGTGCTAAACATAACATCAAATTTATAGGTCCTTCTGTGGAAGCTATGAATTTAATGAGTGATAAATCAAAAGCAAAACAAGTCATGCAAAGAGCAGGCGTACCTGTGATCCCAGGAAGCGATGGGGCTTTGGCAGGAGCTGAAGCAGCTAAAAAACTTGCCAAAGAAATAGGTTATCCTGTGATTTTAAAAGCAGCTGCAGGTGGTGGTGGTCGTGGTATGCGTGTGGTTGAAAATGAAAAAGATCTTGAAAAAGCGTATTGGTCAGCTGAAAGCGAGGCTATGACAGCATTTGGCGATGGAACTATGTATATGGAAAAATACATACAAAATCCACGCCATATAGAAGTACAGATTATAGGAGATAGTTTTGGGAATGTGATTCATGTGGGCGAAAGAGATTGTTCTATGCAAAGACGCCATCAAAAACTTATAGAAGAATCCCCTGCGATTTTGCTTGATGAAAAAACACGCACTAGGCTTCATGAAACTGCTATTAAGGCAGCTAAAGCCATAGGATATGAAGGTGCGGGAACTTTTGAGTTTTTAGTAGATAAAAATTTGGATTTTTATTTTATAGAAATGAATACGCGTTTGCAAGTTGAACACTGTGTAAGTGAAATGGTAAGTGGGATTGATATCATAGAACAAATGATTAAAGTAGCAGAAGGTTATGCTTTACCATCTCAAGAAAGTATTAAATTAAATGGGCACTCTATAGAATGTAGAATCACAGCCGAAGATTCCAAAACTTTCTTGCCAAGTCCAGGTAAGATTACTAAATACATTCCACCAGCAGGACGCAATGTCAGAATGGAAAGTCATTGTTATCAAGACTATAGCGTGCCTCCTTATTATGATTCTATGATAGGCAAACTTGTAGTTTGGGCAGAAGATCGCAATAAAGCTATTGCAAAAATGAAAGTAGCTTTAGATGAGTTGCTTATAAGTGGGATAAAAACAACCAAAGATTTTCATCTTTCTATGATGGAAAATCCTGATTTTATTAATAATAATTACGATACAAATTATCTTGCAAGACATTAAAATTTCCCTATTAAAGGGAAATTTTAATTGTAATTTTTATCTTAAATATTCTATATTGATTTTAGAGCGGAGTTTATCAAAATAATCCTGTATAAAATTTTGTCTTTGTTCACTTACATAAGCGTTTAAAACTTCATTTTTAACTTGTTCATATTCAGGAGTTTGTGCCCCATCTCTGCTTTTAACTTCATAGAGTTCATAGCCATTTTTTCCATTTAAAACAGGGGAAAAGCCTCCAACAGGAATTTGTGATAAAAGCCCTAAAAGTCTTGGATCGGCATTGCTTGTGTTTAAAGATGCATTTTGTGGTTTAAGGATTGTTTTTTTTGTATTTTTGATATTTTCTAAAGTTTGAGGATTGTTTGATAGATAAATATTTGCATTAATTTGTGTATAAAAAGTGAATTTATCTTTATTTTGTTCGAAAAATTTTTTTGCTCCATCATCACTAAAATCAGTTTTTGCCATACTTGCGATTTTTTCATAAAGCTTTCTTTTTTCTAAGTCTTTTTTAAAATTTGCACGAAATTGTTCATAGCTTTGATTTTTGGATTTTAAATTTGCTTTGAAAGCATTTAAAGTCGTTTTGTTTTGAGCAAGCATTTTATTTATAGCATCATCAAGCTCTAGATCATTGACTACAATACCTAGTTGTTTCATTTGTGAAATTTCCATTTTTTCATTGATGAGTACGCCTAAAGCTTTATTTCTATCAATTTTAAGTGCTTTCATAGTTTGATCTATATCATAAGTTGTGATAGGCTCTTTGTCTACAACTATAGCTATAGCATTAATGGTATTTGCACTAGCTAAACTTGCAAAAAATGCAAAACTTAATAAAATTTTTTTCATTTCAAACCTTTATTTAAGTATAAATATCGCATTATATCAATAAAAATTTAAGAAAAGGCAAAAAATGCACGAAAAACTTACAACGCGTTTTGCTCCAAGCCCAACAGGGTATTTGCACATAGGTGGACTTAGAACAGCTCTTTATAATTATTTATACGCTAGAAAAAATGGTGGAAATTTTTTACTTCGTATCGAAGATACGGATTTAAAAAGAAATTCCAAAGAAGCTACTAAAGCAATTATCGAAGCTTTTAAATGGTGCGGTTTAGAACATGATGGAGAAGTAACTTACCAATCAGAGCGTTTTGATCTTTATAAAGAATATGTTAAAAAGCTTTTAGATGAAGGCAAGGCGTATTATTGTTATATGAGTAAAGAAGAATTAGAAGAATTGCGCGCCAAGCAAGAAGCTGCCAAAGAGCGCCCAAGATATGATGGAAGATATAGAGAATTTACAGGCACGCCACCTCAGGGTATAGAGCCTGTTGTGCGTATTAAAGCACCTCAAAGCGGTGAGATTGTTTTTAAAGATGGGGTTAAAGGCGAGGTGAGATTTAAAGCAGAGGATATAATGGATGATTTTATCATTGCAAGAAGTGATGGAACTCCAACTTATAATTTTACTGTTGTTATTGATGATGCTTTAATGGGGGTAAGTGATGTGATTCGCGGAGATGATCATCTTTCAAATACTCCTAAACAAATTGTGCTTTATGAGGCATTGGGTTTTAAAATTCCTAAATTTTTTCATGTGGCTATGATACATGGAGAAGATGGTAAAAAGCTTTCAAAAAGACATGGGGCAACTGATGTTATGGAATACAAAGAAATGGGAATTTTACCTCAAGCTTTGCTTAATTTTCTTGTGCGTTTAGGTTGGAGCCATGGTGATGATGAGGTTTTTTCATTAGAAGATTTGAAAAAACTTTTTGACCCTTATCATATTAATAAAAGCGCATCTTGTTATAATGCTAAAAAGCTTGAATGGCTTAACGCTCATTATATTAAAACTTTGCCTTTTGAAGAGATTAACCGTCAGCTTAAGGATCTTGGCTTTGATTTATCTGTTTATGAAAAGGCAGGATTTTTACTTGATTTATTAAGAGAGCGTGCAAAAACCTTGCATGATATTATCAATGGTGCAAAAAGTATAGTTAATGCGCCGCAAAATTATGATGAAAATGCAGTACAAAAATTTATTAACAAAAATAATTTAGAATTGCTCCAAGCATTTGCTAATACACTTAAAGATCAAAAAACAGGTAAAGATTTTGAAGATTTTACAAATGATTTTTTAGAAAAAAAAGAAGCAAAGTTAAAAGATTTGGCTCAGCCTATACGCATAGCTTTAACAGGGAGTGCGGTAAGTCCTAGTATTTTTGAAGTATTAGAATTTTTAGAGGTTGATGAGTGCAAAAAAAGAATAGAAAATTTTTTAAAAGTTAGAGGAAAATAAAATGAATTTAAAAGAAGAAGCTTTAAAATACCATTTAGGTGGGAAAATTGATATTGTACCAAGTAAGCCAATGGCTACAAGCCATGATCTATCTTTGGCGTATAGCCCAGGAGTTGCAGAACCTTGCCTTGAAATCGCTAAAGATAATGAGCTTGCTTATACTTATACAAATAAGGCTAATTTAGTAGCTATAGTTAGTGATGGTTCTGCTGTTTTAGGACTTGGAAACATAGGAGCACAGGCTTCAAAACCTGTTATGGAAGGTAAGGCTTGTTTGTTTAAAAAATTTGCAAATGTCAATGCTTATGATATAGAAATTGATGTTCATAGTATAGAAGAGATTGTAAATTTTTGCAAGTCTTTGGCTCCAACTGTGGGCGGGATCAATTTAGAAGATATTGCTGCGCCAAAATGTTTTGAAATTGAAGCGGCTTTGCAAGATTTAGGAATTCCTGTAATGCATGATGATCAACATGGAACGGCTATTATTTCAACTGCGGGACTTATGAATGCTATGGAAATAAGTGGTAAAAAATTTAAAGACATTAAGGTGGTTGTAAGTGGCGCAGGTGCTGCAGGTATAGCAAGTGCTAAAATGTATAGAAATTTAGGGGTCGAAAATATTATTTTAGTAGATAGCAAAGGAGTGATTTCTAAAGATAGAAATGATTTAACTCCTCAAAAGCTTGAATTTGCTGTTGATTCTAAGGAAAAGACTTTAAAAGAAGTTTTAAAAGGAGCTGATGTTTTCCTAGGACTTAGTGCACCAAAAATTCTTGATGATGAAATGGTTTTAAGCATGGCAAAAGATCCTGTGATTTTTGCTTTGGCAAATCCTATTCCTGAAGTGATGCCTGAAGATGTAGCTAGACTTAGAAAAGATGCGATTGTAGGAACAGGAAGAAGTGATTATCCAAATCAAATCAATAATGTTTTAGGTTTTCCTTTTATTTTCCGTGGGGCTTTAGATGTGCGTGCAAGTAAAATCACTGAAAATATGAAAGTAGCGGCTGCTAAAGCATTAGCAGATCTTGCAAAACTTCCTGTAAGCGATGCGGTTAAAAAAGCTTATAATTTAAGCACTTTAGAATTTGGAAGAGATTATGTTATACCAAAACCTTTTGATGAAAGAGTAAAAGCTGCAGTAAGTACAGCTGTAGCAGCAGCTGCGGTAAAAGATGGTGTGGCTAAGGTGAAAAATTTTGATGAGAAAGCTTATTTTGAAAGCTTAAAATGAAAAATATTCATTGCATCAATCATCCATTGATCGAACATAAATTAGGAATTTTAAGGGCTAAAGAGACAAAGCCCTTTCAATTTCGTATGTTAATCGATGAAATTTCATCTTTTTTGCTTTTTGAAGCGAGTAAAGATTTTTCTTTAAAAGAAATTGAAATTTCAACACCTATACAAAAAACTACAGTAAAAAAACTTGATGAAAAGATTATGATTTGTCCTATTTTAAGGGCTGCATTAGGAATGCTTGAAAGTGTTTTTAAGATGATTCCTGATGCAAGTGTTGGGTTTTTGGGGTTTGTGAGAAATGAAGAAACTTTAAAGGCAGATTTTTATTTTCAAAAACTTCCCAAAGATGCAAAAAAACGCACTGCTATTGTTATAGATCCTATGTTTGCTACAGGTGGGACTGCTATAGAGGCTTGTAATTTTTTAAAAAGCCAAGGAGTTAAAAAAATAAAATTTATATCCATACTTGCTGCTCCACAAGGTTTGAAAAAATTTAGCCAAATGCATGATGATGTAGAAGTTTTTGTGGCTTGTATTGATGAAGGTTTAAATGAAAAAGGTTATATTATCCCAGGGCTTGGAGATGCAGGAGATAGAGTGTTTAACACTCTTTAAAAGAGATGATTTTTGGAAAAATTGATTATATTAATCTTTTACCTTTACATATATATCTTAAGAAATATCCCCTACCTAATGGTTATAAAGCAAGTATGGAGTATAAAAAAGGAGTTCCAAGTAAGCTAAATAAAGATTTATTTTATAGAAGAATTGATGCAGCTATCATTTCAAGCATAGAAAGTGCTAGAAAAAAATATAAAAATTTAGATTTGGGTATTTGTGCTAATAAAAGAGTTTTAAGTGTATTAGTAGAAAAAAATACATCAAATGCCAAAGATCCAAGTTCAGCAACTTCAAACGCTCTGGCTAAAGTATTAAAACAAGATGGAAAAGTAATTATAGGTGATAAGGCTTTAAAGCTTTATCTAAAAGATCCTTCTAAATATATCGATTTATGTGCAAAATGGCACGAAAAAACAGGATTGCCTTTTGTTTTTGCTAGATTTTCTTGTGTGCAAAAAAAAGCTTTATATAAACAAATTTTGAAAAAATTTCCAAAAACAAAGATTAAAATTCCTTATTATATACTGCAAAATTATGCCAAAACAAGGGATTTAGATATAAAAGATGTTAGATATTATTTAGATGAAGTTATATATCATAAAATTTCTACCAAAGAAAAAACAGCCTTAAAGCGTTTTGTAAAGGCTTGTAAGGCTTTAAATCTTGCTTAGTGTTCAAATTCTCTAAGTTCTTTAACTGTTCCAAGGAGTATTACGACATCTCCACTATAAACTGTCGTGGTTTCTAAATCAGGTAGTATTTCCCAGTCACTATTTAATTTTTTATAAGAAATCACTTTCATATTTTGTGCTACATGTTTTAAAGAATTTCCTGCTAATTTTTCATCTATATTGATCTTAATAGCTCGTATAGTATTTGCTGAAAGATCAAAAACTTCATAATCAGCATCTTTAGTTAAAAATTCTTTTACTAGTCTTTTAGCACTTTCTTTTTCAGGATAAATAACCTTTGTTGCACCTAACTTAGAAAGAATTTGACCATGGATATTAGAGGTTGCTTTAGCAATGATATTTTTAACACCTATATCTTTAAGCGCCATAAGAGTAAGGATTGATTTTTCAACATTTTCTCCTATGCTAACAATAACAACTTCAACATCATGAAAGCCTGCTTCTTTTAGGGCTGAAATATTTGTAGAATCTAAAATATAAGCATAACTTGGAGGATTTTGTATACTTTTTAAAGCTTCCTCATCTTTATCCGCAACGATAACAGTATGACCTCCAGCAATGAGTTCATCTGCTACAACTGATCCAAATTTTCCAAGTCCTATGATTCCATAATTAAGATTTTTCACGATTTTACCTTTATAAATTAACCTTTCCTTCAGGGAATTTTAAATGAATAGCTTTGTCTTGTTTGAATACCGAGAGTAAAAAAGCAAAAACACCTATCCTACCACTTAGCATCATAATGATGATAATCACCTTGCTAGGATCACTAAACAAAGCGCATAAAGATAAAGTTCCACCATTTCCTACTGAAATTCCTACGGTTGCAAAAGCCGAAGAAGTTTCAAAAAGCAAGGCTATAAAATCAAATTTTGACTCTAGCAAGGAAAGCAAAATAACAGCTATTACTATATAAACAGCTGAACCTACAGCTATAATAAAAGCTTTAGATATAGTTTCTCTTGGAATTTCATGTCCAAAAATTCTAACTCTTCCATCGCGGATACTCCAATAAGCATAGAGCAATAAAACCATTACAGTTGTTACTTTCATACCCCCAGCTGTTCCACCTGGTGCACCACCAATAACCATAAACAATGATCCAAAAAATAAGCTTGCATCATGCAAATGTCCCATATCTAAGGTATTAAATCCTGCTGTGCGGTAATTAATAGCGATAAAATATGAGCTTAAAATTTTATCAAAAAATGAAAAATGTCCTATAGTTTGAGGATTTGAGTATTCAAAAGCAAAAATAATAAGCGTTGAAGAGAAAATAAGAAAAATACTTGCAACAACAACCATTTTTGTATGTAGGCTTAAATTTTGCAATTTTTTTCTTTGAAAAAAGTATAATTCAACCAAAACAAAATATCCAAGCCCTCCAATAATAATCAAAGAAGTGATAATAAGATTAATTGCTATATCATGTTTATAAGCTATAAGTCCATGTTCAAATATAGTAAATCCAGAATTATTAAAAGCGCTAATAGAATGAAAAATTCCAAACCATAAAGCTTTCTTAAAATTCATTTCAAGGGTAAAACGCATGGTGAGAA
The DNA here is from genome assembly GCF_012897855.1 of Campylobacter sp. CFSAN093227. Lineage (NCBI taxonomy): Bacteria > Pseudomonadati > Campylobacterota > Epsilonproteobacteria > Campylobacterales > Campylobacteraceae > Campylobacter > Campylobacter sp. CFSAN093227. Next base: position 1,390,153 of record NZ_CP040610.1, on the reverse strand, counting down.
GTATAGCGCCTATCAATTCTATAGTAAAAATGAACAGCAAAACCTTTTTAAAAAATTTAAATAAACCATCCATTGATGGATAAAATAAAGACTCTTTTAGTAAATTTCTTGCACTAAAACCAACTTTTTTGCGTATGAGTATATAAACAAATAAACCTATACCCATATATCCCAAGCCTCCAATTTGCACCAAAGCTAAGATAATAATTTGTCCTGCTAAGGTAAAATCAACCGCAGTGTTCTTAACTACTAATCCTGTCATACTAACAGCAGATGTGCTTGTAAAAAAGGCATCCAAAAAATCAATAGGAGTTGTATGTGCCCAGCTTGAATGTAGCAATAAAGCCCCAAACAATGCAATAATAATATAACCAGCTAGTAAAATTTTAAAAGTTCGTCTATCTAGTCCAAATTGTTTCAAAAAATTTCCATTTGATAATGATCTAAAGCGGGTATTCTATCTTATTAAAACTTTAAGGGAAATAAAATTTTATTTTTGTATTTAAACTTAAATTAAAGAAAAAAAGATACAATTACATTTTTACTTTATCAAACATTGTGGTTGGATAGCTCAGTCGGTAGAGCAGCAGACTGAAAATCTGCGTGTCGGCAGTTCGATTCTGCCTCTAACCACCACTTTATCTTTCAAAAAATCACATCACATACTTTTTTATATAAGATTGAAATATTTAAAGAACTAAAAGTTATTTTTTAAAGAAAGAGTCTATAGCTTATATGTAGAATGGTGGATTTAGCAGGACTCGAACCTGCGACCAACCGGTTATGAGCCGGTTGCTCTAACCAACTGAGCTATAAATCCGCCTAAGTTGAATTAAAAGATAAAATTATATCTTATTAATGCTTAAAAATATTTTATTTAGCCTTTATATCCGTCCAAAAATATCTAAAAGTGATTAAATGCTGTAAAATTCCAAAAAAAATCATAAAAATAGTAAAAGAACTTCCACCATAACTAAAAAAAGGCAAAGGGATCCCAACTACTGGTGCAAAACCTATAGTCATTGAAATATTTACTGCCGCATAAATAAAAATAAATAATGCAACACAATTAATAGCAACTCTAGCAAAATAATCATCTTTAAGTTTATAATTTAAACTAAGTAGATGAAAAATAAGTAAAATATAAAATATAATTAATGTCAATCCCCCAATAAATCCAAATCTTTCTATCATGTAAGCGAAAATAAAATCACTAGTTGAAATAGGTAAAAATTTAAAATGAGTTTGCGTAGCTTCATCTTGAGATTTTCCGGTTAAACCACCATTTCCAATAGCTATCATTGATTGGGCTACTTGATAACTTGGTTTTTCTGAAATAAAATCATGAATTCTTTGCTTTTGGTAGGGTTTTAAAAGATGTGTATAAATAATAGGAGAGCTAACACTTATAGCTATAACAATACTTAACCAAATTTTATAATGAACTCCCATGATAAAAAGCACTCCAAAACCAACAAGTAGTAAAACCATAGCACTTCCTAAATCAGGTTCTTTTGCAATTAGCAAAAAAGGCAAGATGATGTAAAAGCTAAGTTTGATGAATTGTTTAAGTTTGTATCCATTTTTTGGAGGAGGATTTTGATAAATAAGATAGGCAAGCATTAAAATAAAACTAGGTTTAAAAATTTCAGAAGGTTGTATAGTAAAGTGAGTAAAAGGAATTTCAAGCCATCTTTTAGCACCTAATTTTTCAACCCCAAAAATATCTACGCTTAGCAATAAAAAAATATTAATCCAATAAGCAACAGGAATAATCCAAATAAATTTCCTTATGGGAAAGAAGAAAAAAACCATAAAAGCAAACAATCCCACACAGGCATAAACAAACTGTTTTTCTGCTAAAAAAGGATTAGCTTCAAAGATTAAGAAAAATGAAATAAGAATTATGGGTAAAAATAAAATGGGTTGCATATAGTCAAAATGAGTTAAAATTCTTCTATCTAATCTAAACAAAATTTGCCTTCAGTTGGTAATATAAAGCTATAATTATAAACTAAAATTTTAAATTTATCAAAACCTCTAAGGAAAAAATGCAAACTTTTTTAGTAGATGAAAATTCAAGGCTTGATGTATTTTTGGCTAAAAAATTAAACCAAAGTCGCAATCAAGTTGCTTTACTTATAGAAAAAGATTGTGTACAGGTTAATGATAAAATTCAAGATAAAAATTCATTTAAGCTTAAAAATGGTGATATTGTTTCTATTGCAAGTTTAAAGCTTTGCAATGAGATAAAACCTCAGTTTGAAGTGGATTTTGATATTGATGTGTTATACGAAGATGAAGACTTGCTTGTTTTAAATAAACCTTCAAATTTAGTCGTTCATGGAGCAAGTAGCGTTAAAAATGCCACTTTGGTGGATTGGTTAATAGAAAAAAAATATACTTTATCAAATTTAGGAGGAGAGATAAGAGCTGGTCTTGTCCATAGATTAGATAAAAATACAAGCGGATCTATACTAATAGCGAAAAATAATTTCACCCATCAAAAATTAAGTGAACAGCTTGCAGATAAAAGCATGGGAAGAATTTACCTTGCGTTAATTGATTTGCCACTAAAAGAAGATAAAATTATAGTAGAAAAATTTTTAATGCGTTCGCCTTCTAATGCTATTAAAAAAATAGCCATAGATAAGGAAAATAAATTCAGCAAAAACGCAAAATCAGCTTTTATAAATGTAGTAAAAACTGAAAATTTAACTTTGATGGCTGCTAAGCTTTTTACAGGAAGAACTCATCAAATTAGAGCGCATTTGGCTAGTTTAAATCGCTATATTTTAGGTGATAGTTTGTATGGTTATAAGGGTAAGTATGATTGTAGGATAATGTTACATGCTTATTTTTTGTATTTTATCCATCCAAAAACCAAAGAACAAATTTTTGTTAAAGCACCTTTGATGGAAGATTTTAAAAATATTATGTTTGAACAAATTAATTTAGGAGAGAATGATGAAAAGATTTCGCTTGAGTTTTTACTTGAGTTTTTTAACTCTTTTGCTTAGCGCTTGTAGTGTTTCGCAAATGAATTCGCTAGCTTCAAGTAAAGAGCCTGCTGTAAATGAAAGCTTGCCAAAGGTTGAAAGTTTAAAAAGTCTTAGTGATATGAGTAATATTGCTTTTGAATGGGAGCCTTTATATAATGAAAATATTAAAGGATTTTATTTGTATCGTTCTAGTGATGAAAATCCTGATTTTAAACTTGTAGGCACTATTAAAGATAAGTTTCAAACTCATTATGTAGATACTAAATTAGAGCCTGGTACTAAGTATCGTTATATGATGAAAAGCTTTAATGAGCAAGGACAAATTTCAGAAGATGGCAAGGTTATAGAAGTGAGCACAGCTCCAAGACTTGAAGCTGTTCCTTTTGTTCAAGCTGTGACTAATTTGCCTAATCGTATTAAACTTATTTGGCGTCCGCATCCTGATTTTAGGGTTGATTCTTATATTATTGAAAGAACCAAAGGTGATGATAAAGAATTTAAAAAAATTGCAGAAGTAAAAAATCGTTTAAACGCTGAATACATCGATAGTGATTTAAAGCCTAATGAAAATTCAAGTTATAGAATTATTGCTGTGAGTTTTAATGGGATAAAGAGTGGGTCAAGTCAAGTTGTAAGTTCTACAAGCAAGGCTTTACCTCCTCAAGTTGAGCATTTAAGTGCTAGCACAGATGGTTCTAGTAAAATCATTTTAACTTGGGATGCTCCTACGTATGAAGATTTTTCTTATTATAAAGTTTATTCTACGAGCTCAAGCTTCCTTCCTTTTAGTGTTTTGGCAAAGACTGATAAAAATTCTTATGAGGATATAGTAGAAGGAGCAGGTAAAAGCAAGTATTATAAAGTAACAATGGTGGATAAAGATGGTCTTGAAAGTCCTATGCCAAAAGATGGTGTAGAAGGTAAAACTTTAGGCAACCCTTTGGCTCCTAGTATTATTTTGGCTCAAAGCACAAGCGAAGGGATAAATTTAGAATGGAGTGATAATGATACTAGAGCTGTTGAGTATGAAGTAAGACGCTATGGCGGGGAGCAAAATGCAGTTTTTAAAGGCATTAAAGAAAAGCGACTAAAAGATGTAAAAGCTTTGCCAGGGGTGGAATATAGTTATGAAGTTATTGCTATTGATTTAGCCGGGCTTCGTTCAGAACCTTCAAACAAAGTTAAGGCGGCTCAGTAGTGCCAAATTTTAAAAGCAAAAAGATCAAAGAAATAAATCTGCCTTGTAGCAAGGATGATGTTGAATTTCTTTGGCTTGCTAAGAATGATAATGTTAGTCTTATTTATACAAAGGTTCAAGAAGAGAGTTTTTTTCTGCAGATTAAAAAAGCACAAAATGGTTTTGTGATTAAAGGCGATAAACATACAAAACCTTCTAAAATAGGTTATTTGCAAAAGGCTTTAAAAATCTTTAAAGAAGATTTTTGTGAGGATATTATCAATGAAGCTTTTGGACTTAAAAACAATGCTTTAATTGAAAAAACACCATTTATCGTTGATAATTTTGATGAGCTTTTGTCTAAGCTTCAAGGTAAAATTTATATAGAAATAGGCTTTGGATCAGGAAGACATTTGCTTTATCAAGCAAAAGAAAATCCAAATGTTTTAATTTTAGGGGTGGAAATTTACAACCCAGCTTTAACTCAAGTGGCTAAACTTGCTAAAGCACAAAATGTAAATAATATTTTGCTAATCCAAAGTGATGCGAGATTGTTATTGAGTGTATTAAAATCAAAATCAGTTGAAAAGATTTTTCTACATTTTCCTGTTCCTTGGGACAAAAAGCCTCATAGGCGAGTTATTGGGAAAGATTTTTGCAAAGAATGTGCTAGGGTTTTAACCCAAAACGGTCGTTTTGAACTTAGAACAGATAGTTTTGAGTATTTTAATTTTACTCTAGAACAATTTTTGACTTTTCCTGTTCCAAAATTTAGTCTTAGAAAAAATGAAAATTTAGAAATTTCAAGCAAATATGAAGATAGATGGAAAAAGCAAGAAAAAAATATATATGATCTTTGGGTGTGGAATTTTAACCAAGAGTGTAGAAACTATGAGTTAAATGAATTTAATCTCTCATCGGTTGAATTTTCTAAAGAAGATTTGAAAAAAATAGAGCAGAACTTTAAAAATATTACTATAAAAAAAGATGATTTTTTCTTGCATTTTGAAAGCATCTACAAACAAGATGAGAATTTGCTTTTAAAGGTTGCTTTTGGAGCTTTTAATAAGCCTGAACATTGTTATTTACATCTTGATAAAACGATCGATTTTGCTTTTAAAGAACCATTTAAAATTCAAGAAAATATTAAAGCGATAAATGAATTAAAAGAAATTTTAAAAGTTCAGTTTAAAATATAATTTTTCTTGAAAATTAAGCAAAAATAAAGCATAATTTAAAAATTTAAAAAGGGAAATTAAGGAAAAAGGATGCCTAATTTAATCCAAGCAAATAAACTTACTTTAGGTTATGATGAATTAGTTATTAAAGAAGCGAGTTTTGCTTTTAAGGATGATGATTTTGTTTTTATTACGGGTAAAAGTGGGAGTGGTAAGAGTACGCTTTTAAAGTCTTTTTATGGAGATTTAGAACCTATTTCTGGTAAGCTTGAAGTATGTGGATCTTTGATGAATAAAATTGGAAATTTAGAACTTTTAAAATTGCGTCAAAGAATAGGGATTATTTTTCAAGATTATAAACTTGTACAAGAATATAGTGTTGAAAAAAATGTTATGTTGCCTTTAATGATTAAAGGTTATAGCAAAAAAGTATGCCATGATCAAGCTACTAAGCTTTTAAAGCATGTAAATTTAACTTTTAAAGCAGATAAATTGCCTAATCAACTTAGCGGTGGTGAGCAACAACGCGTCGCTATGGCTAGGGCTTTAGCTCATAATCCAAAGCTTTTGCTTTGCGATGAGCCAACGGGAAATTTGGACGAGTATTCTTCTGATATTATATGGACTCTTTTAAAGTCTGCTAGAGAGCTTTTAGGAACTTGTGTTATAGTGGTAACACATAGAATTCCTAGTAATTTAAGAGTGGATTATCGTCGTTTTAATATAGAAAATGGAAAAATGAATGAAATTTTTTAAAACACATTTATCTTTAATTTTACCTTTGCTTTTTATGATGTTTGCTTTTGAATTTATTTTGGTTACAAATGCAACTTTAAAGCATTATGAAGAACTTGTTAATAAAGATTATAATATTATAGTTGTCAGCAAAACTGAACTTGATCAGAATGTAGTAAAAACAAAAGTACCATTTTTTGCTGGACTTGAATCTTTAAATCCTAAGGATTTAATTGATCGTTTGAAAAATGATGTTTCTGAAAAGAATTTGAAAGTTTTAAAAGATTCTCTGCCAAAATTTTATACTTTAAAATTAAATTCTTTACCCGATCAAAATGAACTAAATTTGATTAAAAATCAACTTTTAAATATTGTAGGTGTTAGTAAGGTTGAAACTTTTTCCAAAACCCATGATAAGATATACTCTTTGCTTATTTTGATGAAATTTGTTTTTTGGTTATTTTTGTTTATCATTATTTTACTTGCCTTTGTTTTGTTTTTAAAACAGATGAGAATTTGGCTTTATGAACATACCGATCGTATTGAAATTATGTGTTTATTTGGAGCTCCGTTTTGGTTTAGATCTTTTATGCTTTATAAGGTGGTTGTGGTTGATTGTTTTATTGCTTTTGTTATTTTACTTGCCTTTTTTACCCAAATTTTTGATCTTTCTATTATCCAAGAAAGTTTAAAGGCTGTAGATATTATTTTTCCACCTATTAATTTTATTTTACATTTGACTTTAATTTTTTTAGCTACTTTGTTTATTTGCTTGTTGTGTGTAAATACGGTTATGTTTAAGGTTAAAAGATGAGAAAAAATATTCTTATCTTTTTTTGTTTTTTTTTGTTTGTTGATATAAGTTTAGCAAACGCTATAAATGAAAAAACAAAAAGTTTAGAAGAAAATAAACGCATACAAGAACAGTTAAATAAAAAACTTGAAGATTTGGCTAGCGATATTTTAAATGGTGAAAAAAGTTTGAAAGATCTAAGTTTGCAAATTGAAAGCTTAAATTCACAAACTTCTAAGCTTGAAGCAAGTGCTAAGGCTCAAAATCAAGAGTTAAACACCCTTACAAGCCAAAATGAAGATTTGCTTAAAAGTAAATCAAATATGGAAGGTAAGCTTATATCTTTAATGGCTAAAGATTTTGCTTATGATTTACCTATCCCTCAAGGCTATATTGAAAGTGAAGAAAGTTTTATGGCTTTTGAAATTTTAGGAAGTTTAAACAAAGTTTTAAATGAAGAAATTTTTAAAATTTCTAAAGATTATGAGGGAGTAAGCAGGCTTATTGATGATAAACAAGCTCAGATTAAGAAAATCAATGAAAGTCTTAAGGATTACAACGCTCAATTAGCCAAGCTTCAAAGTTTAAAACAAAAACAAATTAGCGAAATTAATAAACAAAAAACAGATCGAACCATATATGCAAAAAAACTCGATGACTTACAAGCTCAGCAAGAAGAGCTTAGAAAAACATTAAATCAATTAAAAATTATTAATAATAAAGAAGGTGCAAATTTAAACAAAAATGATACTAAAATAGTAAAAAATAATCAACAAATAAGGCAATTAGGTTCAAGCTATCAAGGAAGTTCAGTCAAGCGTTACACAGGAAAAAAAACCATAGCTCCATTGGATTCTTTTACTGTGAAGCAAAAATTTGGAAATTATGTTGATCCTGTTTACAATCTTAAAATTTTTAACGAGAATGTAGTTTTAAGAAGCAATAAAAGCGATGCAGTTGTTAAAAATGTGCTAGATGGAAAAATAGTTTTTGCTAAAGATACTAGTATGTTAGCTCGAGTTGTTATTGTTGAACATGATAATGGCATACATACAATATACGCACATTTAGATAAGATTGCTCCTAATATTAAAGTTGGTAAGAATATTAAAAAAGGTGCCGTAGTGGGTAGAATAAAAAATGATCTTACTTTTGAAGTAACTCAAAAAAATTTTCATATCAATCCTTTGGAACTCATTAGCTTAAATTAGCTAAATTTAATGGAATTTAAAATATAATTTCAAGTTAAATAAGGAGAAATAATGCAAGAGAGAAAAAGAGTTTTAGTAAAATTTTCAGGAGAGGCTTTAGCAGGTGAAAATGGCTTTGGTATAGAAAATTCTATTTTAAAATTCATAGCTTCAGAGATTAAAGAACTTATAAAAAATCAAATAGAAGTAGGCATAGTTATAGGCGGTGGTAATATTATTCGCGGAGTAAGTGCTGCTAAGGGCGGATTGATTAAAAGGACAAGTGGAGATCATATGGGAATGCTTGCTACAGTTATCAATGCTATTGCTATACAAGAAGCTTTGGAAAGCTCTGGACTTGAAGTTAGGGTTCAAAGCGCCATTCAGATGGAAGCATTTTGTGAAACTTATATTATGAGAAGAGCGCAAAGACACTTAGAAAAGGGTCGTGTTGTGGTTTTTGCTGCAGGTACTGGAAACCCTTATTTTACTACGGATACAACAGCTATTTTAAGAGCTGTGGAAATTGATGCAGATATGGTAATAAAAGCTACAAAAGTTAATGGAGTTTATGATAAAGATCCAAAACAATTTGATGATGCAGTATTTTTAAATACTTTAAGTTATGATGAGGCTATGCAAGATAATATTAAAGTGATGGATGATACAGCTATAGCTTTAGCTAAAGATAACAAACTTCCTATTGTGGTTTGTAATATGTTTGAAGAGGGTAATTTACTTAAAATCATACAAGGTGATACTAGCCTTTGTTCAATTGTTAAAAATAATTAAGGAGAAAATTATGGATAAAAGAATAGAAGAAGTAGCGGCAAAAGCTTTGGAAAAAATGGGTAATGATAGATATCGCCTTTCTTTAGTGGTGGCAAAAAGAGCGGAACAATTGGCAAATGGAGCAACCCCTTTGGTAGACTTTGATAAAAATAAAAATAAACTTGCAGATATAGCTTTATATGAAATTGCAGAAAATAAAATCACTTTAGAGGGTTTAGTTGAAACCAATCGATGAAGAATTATTGCTTGAACAATTAATCGATAATGTAAAAAATTGTAAAGATTTAGAAGCTGCTAAGGCTTTGCTTTTCGAAATTTGTGGCCATGATGCTATTCTTGAAAAAGCAGTAGATTACTGTATATTTTGCCATGAAGGGCAGTTTAGAAAAAGTGGAGAGCCTTATGCGGTACATCCTATTTTAGTAGCAACACTGGTTGGATTTTTAAGTGAAAATAAAAGCAATATTTTAGCTGCTTTATTGCATGATGTGATCGAAGATACAAACTGTACTAAAGAAGAACTTAGAGAGCAGTTTGGTTCTGAGGTTTTAAAACTTGTTTTAGGGCTTACTAAAATTATAGAAATTAGAGAAGATAATCTCATTTCATCAAAATCTAAAAAAAGTTTAACTAAATCAGCCTTGACTTTCAGAAATATGCTTTTAGCAAGCATTGAAGATGTTGGGGTTTTGATTGTGAAGTTATGTGATAGGCTGCATAATATGCTTACTCTTGATATTCTAAGAGAAGATAAGCAAAAAAGAATCAGCGAAGAAACTTTAGTTGTATATGCCCCAATAGCCCATAGACTTGGTATTTCAAGCATAAAAAATTATTTGGAAGATCTTAGTTTTAAATATCTTATGCCAGATGAGTATAAGCTTATTGACAATTATATCAACTCCAATAATCAAGAAATGCAATTAGGTTTAAATGAATTTATTTCCAAAATCGAACTTTTATTTTTGAGCAATGGCTTTAGACAAGGTAGTTTTGAAATTCAAAAACGCATTAAACATAGCTATTCTATTTATCTTAAAATGCAAAGAAAAGGCATTGGTATTGAAGAAGTTCTTGATTTGCTTGGGGTAAGAATTTTGGTTGAAAAAGTAAGTGATTGTTATTTAGCTTTGGGAATTTTACATACACATTTTAATCCCTTGGTTTCGCGTTTTAAGGATTATATAGCCTTGCCTAAACAAAATGGTTATCAAACCATACATACCACACTTTTTGATGCTAAAAGTATTATAGAAGCACAAATTCGAACTTTTGATATGCATAAAATTGCGGAATTTGGTATAGCAGCGCATTGGAAATATAAAGAAGATGGCAGTGTGGTTGCGCCTCGTCTTGATTGGCTTACAGATATTTCAATGCAAAGTATAAACAATCTTGAAAATGCAGAAGATTATAATGCTATTGAACTTTATGAATATGCTAAAGATAGTCTTTATGTTGAAGATGTCGCAGTTTATTCTCCTAAGGGAGAAATTTTCACTTTGCCTCGTGGTGCAACGGTTCTTGATTTTGCTTATGAAGTGCATACCAAAGTAGGGCTTCATGCAAAAAGTGCTTATGTAAATCGTATTAAAGTGCCTTTGTTAACCGAGCTTAAAAATGGCGATATTGTGCGAGTGGTTACTAGCAATGATAAATTTTATCGCTGTTCTTGGATAGATAGTGTTAAAACAGGAAAAGCAAAAGCAAGTATAAGGGAATTTTGTAAGCAAAAAATCAGAGAGATTAATTTAGCAAGCTCTATTAATATGTTAAGTTTTATTTTTGGAGTTGATAAAAACAGAATTGAAACTTGGATAGAAAAAGAAAATTTAGCCAGACGTATTAGACAAGTAGCAACAGATAGTGCTTATTTGAAAGATATAGTTAATGGTCTTAAAAAATACGCCAAGAAGTCATATTGGTTTGATAAATATGAGATTAAAGAGCAAAAAATAGGAAATTTTACTCTATATTGCAACCATAAAATCGCTAATGTGGATTTTGATTTTTGCTGCCATCCAAAAAGAGGTGATGCTGTTTTAGCTTTTGTTAAAGGTGGTAACGCTATTGTCCATCATAAGCTTTGCGATAGAGCTGATAAAATGATAGATAATAATCAAGATATGGTATTTATAAAATGGGATTCTAACATCCCTAAATCTTATAAATTGATTTTTTCTTTGGAAAATAAAAAAGGTGTTTTAGCGGAATTTTTGGCATTTTTAGCTAAAATGCAGATAAATTTATTAACAATTAATTTATCAAGTGATTTAAATTCGGCGGTAGATTATTTTGAGATTACAATGGAAATTCCTGATAATATTAATCCAGATAGTGTCAAGGATAGGTTAAAATCTCGTTGCAAGATTTTAGATTTTACATCTTTAAATGATGCTTATAAAGAAGGTTAAAAAGGTTTATTATGGATATAAAAAAAATATTAGCAGAAGTTAAGCGTGGTTGTGCAGAGCTTATTGATGAAGAAAGAATAGAAAAATTAATTAAAAATTATTATGAAAAGGGTGAAAATTTCTTTATAAAGGCGGGGTTTGATCCTACAGCGCCTGATTTACATTTAGGTCATAGCGTGGTTTTAACAAAAATGGCTTTTTTGCAAAAACATGGAGCTATTGTGCAGTTTTTGATTGGAGATTTTACAGGACAAATTGGCGATCCAAGTGGAAAAAGTGCAACGCGTAAAAAGCTGGATAAAGAGCAAGTTTTAATCAATGCTAAAACTTATGAAACGCAGGTTTTTAAGGTTTTGGATAAAGAAAAAACACAGATTAAGTTTAATTCTACTTGGCTTAATGAACTTGGAGCCGCGGGTATAGTAGAGCTTACTTCAACTTTTAGTGTAGCTAGAATGCTTGAGCGTGACGATTTTACCAAGAGATTTAAAGAGCAAAGTCCTATTTCGATTTGTGAGTTTTTATATCCCTTACTTCAAGGATATGATAGTGTGGCTTTAAAAAGCGATATTGAAATGGGTGGAACGGATCAAAAATTTAATCTTTTGATGGGAAGACAGCTTCAAAGAGTTTATAACATAGGAAAAGAACAAGCTGTGATTATGATGCCTTTACTCGAAGGTTTAGACGGTGTAAACAAAATGAGTAAGAGTTTAAATAATTACATTGGTGTTACAGAAAAAGCTAATGATATGTATGCTAAAATTTTAAGTATTAGTGATGAATTGATGTTTAGATATTATGAACTTTTAAGTCAAAAAAGTCTAGAAGAAATTGCGCAAATAAAAAAAGATATAGAACAAGGCAATTTACATCCTAAAAAAGCTAAAGAAAATTTAGCTTTAGAGATTACAGAGCGTTTTCACTCCAAAGAAGAGGCTAATAATGCTAAGTCTGAATTTGATAGAATTCATTCTCAAAATGCTTTGCCAAGTGATATGGCTGAGTTTGAAATACAAGGAAAAATTTGGTTTGCTAAGGCTTTGGTTGAATGTGGTTTGGAAAGTTCTACTTCTGCGGCAAGAAGAAGCATCAGTGCTAATGCAGTAAGTGTAAATTCTCAAAAAGTTAGCGACGAGCAAATGTATTTAGAACAAGGAGAATACATCTTACAAATAGGTAAAAGAAAATTTGCAAAATTAAAGGTAAAAGAATGAATTTACAACCCTTACAAATAGGAAAACATACTATAAAATATCCCATTTTTCAAGGGGGAATGGGACTAGGCATAAGCTGGGATAGATTAGCTTCTGCAGTTTCTTTAAATGGTGGACTTGGGATTATTTCTTCTGTGGGAACAGGATATTATGAAGAAAGAAAGTATGCAAGTAAAGAATTAAACGCTAAGCCTTATGGAAGTGAAAATTTTTACTCACGCAAGGGTTTGCAAGCTTTGATTAATAATGCAAGAAAAGTTTGTGGCGATGCACCTTTGGGGTGTAATATCTTATGTGCAAGTAATGATTATGCAAGAATAGCACGCGATGCTTGTGAGGTTGGTTTTAATGTGATTGTTTCAGGTGCTGGACTTCCTACAAATTTACCTGAATTTACTGCAGATTTTCCTGATGTGGCTTTAGTGCCTATCATTTCATCTGCAAAGGCTTTAAAAATTATTTGCAAAAGATGGCAAAGCCGTTACAATCGCTTGCCTGATGCAGTGGTTTTAGAAGGGCCAAAAAGTGGAGGTCATCAAGGTTTTACTTATGAGCAGTGCTTAGATCCAAATTATCAGCTAGAAAAATTAATCGCTCCTGTGGTAGAAGAGGCTAAAAATTGGGGGTCTTTTCCCGTGATTGCTGCAGGTGGAATTTGGGATAAAAAAGATATAGAAAATGCTATTTCTTTAGGGGCTAGTGGTGTTCAAATGGGAACGCGTTTCATAGGAACTTTTGAATGTGATGCGAGTGAAGAGTTTAAAAGCGTTTTGCTAGCTTCTAAAGAAGAAGATATAGAGCTTATTAAATCTCCTGTGGGCTATCCTGCTCGTGGAGTTAGAACCAATCTTTTAAATTTGGTAGATAAAAGAATGGGTCCAAAGATTAATTGTATAAGCAATTGTGTAGCGCCTTGTGGACGTGGAAAAGAGGCGACTAAAGTAGGGTATTGTATAGCAGATAGGCTTTTTGATGCGTGGTCAGGCAAAAAAGAAACAGGACTTTTCTTTACAGGTGCAAATGGATATCGTTTAGATAAGCTTATCAGTGTTAAAGAACTTATGGAAAAATTGGTTAATGGTGAATAATGGCTAAAATTTTTGTATTTTTAGTATTTGCTTTCACAACTCTTTTTGGAGCTTATGAAAATGAACTTGCAAATTTTGATAAAAATTTTATCGGTTCTAAAAGTGAAGTGCAAGTAAAATTTCACCATCAGCTCAAAAGCCTTTATATACAAAGTGTTATTCATGAAGATGAAAAAACTAAAATTGAAATTTTAAAAAGATTGATCATCAGTTCAAATGCTTTAAATTTAGATGACAAGTCATATGCTAATGAGTTAAAAGAAAGTGGTATAAGTGAAGCAAGTATTAATGCTTTAAGAAAGGCTGTTATTAAAGATATTAAGGTTCAAAATATTTCTCAAGACACTGAAAAAACAACTTTTGAACCTATAAAAACAGTTCAAAAAAATGAAAAAAAATCATCTAACGAACAAATAAAAAATACAGAAAAAACAAATTCTAAAACTTCGCAAGCACCAAAGAGCAGTATCGTTTCTAAAGCAAAAAGCGATGATAAAATTTATGTTTTAAAGTCAAGTAAAACAAACCAAGGTGTAGAGTTTGAACTAAATGCAGATTTGGATAAGGATCAATTAAAAAGTTTTGCTTTAGACGAAAAAGGAAACTATCGTTTTATTAGTGATTTTGATGGGGTTTTAGAAGGGGGTAAAAAAGAGTTTAAATTTGATGACTATCGTTTAGTGATTTCACAATTTAATCCCAAAACCATACGCATAGTGGTTTATGCTAAAGAAAAAATTCCTATTGATATATCTTTTAAAGAAGAAAAAATAATTTTTTCAAAAGAAACTACTAGCCAAAAAAAGACTGAGCAAGTTAGTAAAATTTCAGAGAAAAAGCAAGATCAAAAAGCAGAAATTAAAACCAAAGTTTTAGAAACAAAAAAACAAGATAAAAAAACCAATAATGAAAAAGAAAATCAAGAACCTTTATATGTTTTAGATGTGGATAAAATTTCTAATGCTGTGGTGTTAAATTTAAGCGATGATTTAGATGAAAAAGAAATAGCAGTATTTGATACCAAAGATCAAAAATTCCGATATGTTGTAAGTTTTAAAGGTGTGTTAGAAGGTAATAGAAAAAGCTTTACCTTTGGACAAAATACAATTGTCGTTACGCAATATAATCCAAAAATTGTTCGTGTGGTTTTGAGTGCTCCTAAAGAATTTAAACTTTTAAAAAAGTTGGATAATAAAAATCTCACTTTAGGTTTTCATGCGCAAACTTCAAGTCAAAATGTAGATAAAAAAGCAACTCAAAGTTTTAATAAAACCTTAAGTACGAGATACAAATCAGGAAAACTTATAGTTATCGATGCGGGGCATGGTGGAAAAGATAGCGGTGCTTTAAGTGATAAAAAAGGAAGTTTAAAAGAAAAAGATATAGTTTTAAGTACGGCTTTAAAACTTGGAAATGAACTTAAAAAACGCGGTTATAAAGTGCTTTATACTAGAAGTTCGGATAAATTTATTAATCTTCGTGATAGAACCAAATATGCCAATGATAAAAGAGCGGATTTGTTTATTTCTATACATGCTAACGCAGCACCAAATGCCACAAAAGCCAAAAGTAGCGAAGGCGTGGAAACTTTCTTTTTAAGTCCTGCAAGAAGTGAAAGAAGTAAAAAGGCAGCAGAAAAAGAAAATCAAGGGGATTTTGAAGAGATTAATTATTTCTCAAAACAAAGTATTTTAAATTTCTTAAATCGTGAAAAAATCGTTGCTTCAAATAAACTAGCCATTGATGTACAAAAAAATATACTCACTCAAACACGCAAAAAGTATAAAATTGTAGATGGCGGTGTAAGAGAAGCACCTTTTTGGGTTTTAGTAGGTGCGCAAATGCCTGCAATTTTGATTGAAATTGGCTATATTACACATCCAAATGAAGGCAAAAGAATCGCCAATAAAGCTTTTCAAGATTTATTGGTTAAGGGTATTGCCGATGGAGTTGAGAGTTATTTTTATAATAACCGATGAAAAAAGCTAAGCTAATTTTTAAGGATAATACTCCTTTTTCTTTGGATTTTGATGATTTTTATTTTAATTCCAAAGATGGCTTAAATGAAAGCAAATTTGTTTACACTCATTCTTTTGAATGGAAAAATCAAGAAAATTTCATTATCGCAGAGAGTGGTTTTGGTATAGGTTTAAATTTTTTTCTTACTTTGAAACGCTTTTTAGAAACTACTCCTTCTAAGCGTCCTAAAAAACTTTTTTATATCAGTATAGAAGCTTTTTATATCGAAAAAGAACAATTAAGAGAAATTTATCAAAAACTAGGATTTTATGAAGAGTTTAAAGAGCTTTTAGAACAATTTTTAAAATTTTATCCTAAGGCTAAAGAAGGAATTTATCGTTTTTATTTTGAAGATTGTTTTTTAGATCTTGTTTTTGAAGATATAGCTGTTTTAAAAGAATTGAATTTTAAAGCTGATGTTTGGTATTTAGATGGATTTTCTCCAAATAAAAACTCGCAAATGTTTGATGAAAATTTAATCTTTGAAGTGGCAAGGCTTTCTAAAAAAAATACACAAATTTGCACCTTTTCTTCGGCAAGTTTTTTGCAAAAAAAATTAAAAAAATATGGTTTTAGAGTAGAAAAAACCAAAGGTTTTAGAAAAAGAGAAATGATTAAAGCTTATTTGGAAAATGAGCTTGAGTTTAAAGACAAAGAAGCGTATTTTTCAAGAACATTTTCATCTTTAAAAAATAAAAAAGTAGCTATTATTGGTGCGGGTATATCAAGCGCTGTTTTAGCTTATGAACTTAGTTTAAGGGGTTTTGAGATAGATGTTTTTGAAAAATATTTAGAATTAGGCAAGGGTGCAAGTGGAAATGAAAGTGGAATTTTAAGCTCTTTAATCTTAAAGCCTAAGGTAAATTTAGGGGAGTTTTCAGAGCTTTCTTTTATAGAGGCAAGTCGTTTTTATAGACAAATTTTAGATTTAGAATTTAAGGGTGTGGTGGAGTTTGCACATAATGATTTAATGCAAGAAAGATTTGACACGCAAAGAGAAAATGTTTTGTTTAAAATTTCAAAAAATCAAGCTTTTTTAGAAGAGGGTGGAGTGATTTTTCCAAAAAAATTGGTTAAAAATCTTTTTGAAAAAAGCAAAGCTTGTATATATTTTAATCATGAATTTCAAGCTTATAAATTTGAAAATGGGTGTTTTAGTTTAAAATTTAAAAATGATGTTGTTAAAAGCGATTATGCGGTTTTGATTTATGCTATGGGTGCAGATACAAAAGATTTTGTTTTTTATGATGAGATGAAATTAAGCAAAGTAAGAGGTCAAGTTACACATCTAAAACCTTTTTTAGATACCCCATTTCCTTTATCTTCTAAGGCTTATATTTGCCCTGTAAAAGATGATTTGCAAGTAATTGGTGCAAGTTATGATAGGCTTAATGCAAGTTTAGAATCAAAAGAAGAAGATGATAAACAAAATATAGAAAATATAGCCGATTTTATGGATAAAAATACAAAATTAGAAATCATAGGTTCTAAAGTAGGTTTTAGATCTTATTCGAGTGATCGCTTTATGATAGTTGGAAATGCTTATGATGAAGCGTTTTATAAAGAAGAATATAAAGCTTTATTATGGACAAAAAATAAGGAGCAAAAACCAGCTAAAATGTCTTGTAATTTGTATTTTAATTTTGCTCATGGGTCAAGGGGTTTTAGTACAAGTGTTTTAGCGGCAAGGTATTTGTGTGCATTGATAAATAATGAACCCTTGTGTTTAGAAAAAAAATACATCCACGCTATTCATCCTGCAAGATTTTTGATTCGCAAACTTAAAAAAGGCTTATGATTAAGCTTTAATTAAGAGTGATGCTAATATTTGCTTATGATAGTAAGTTTTTAACTTTATTTTAACTTCCTTTATTTTATTATTATAGAGAATAAATTTCATGTTACAAAGGAAATATAATGATTGATTATCATCAAATAGAGTCGCGTTTATCGACTCTTGAAAAGCTTCCTTCTTTGAAAGACAATGATAATATTACAAAAGCATTAGAAAAGTCAGGTTTTTCTAGAAGGGATTTTATGAAATGGGCAGGTGCTATGACGGCATTTTTGGCTTTGCCAGCGAGTTTTACTCCTATGGTGGCAAAAGCTGCTGAGCTTGCTGATAGGCTTCCTGTTGTGTGGCTTCATATGGCTGAGTGTACAGGCTGTAGTGAGAGTTTGTTAAGAAGTGATACTCCAACGATTGATAGTTTGATTTTTGATTATATTTCTTTAGAATATCACGAAACAGTGATGGCTGCAGCAGGTTGGCAAGCTGAAGAAAATTTAGAAAATGCCATTCAAAAGCATAAAAATAAATACATTTTAATGGTTGAAGGTGGTATCCCTATGGGTGATACGGAGCATTTTTTAACCATAGGTGCACATGGAAAAACAGGCTATGAACTTTCAAAAATGGCAAGTGAAAATGCTTTGGCGATTTTTGCTATAGGAACCTGTTCTAGCTTTGGAGGAATTCAAGCCGCAAGACCAAATCCTAGCAACGCGCAGCCTTTAAGCAAAGTAACAAGTAAAACTGTGATCAATGTTCCAGGCTGTCCTCCAAGTGAAAAAAATATAGTGGGTAATGTGCTTCATTATTTATTATTTGGTGAGTTACCAGCACTTGATGTGTATAATAGACCAAAATGGGCTTATGGTTTAAGAATTCATGATCTTTGTGAAAGACGCGGACATTTTGATGCAGGTGAATTTGTACATGCTTTTGGGGATGAAGGAGCAAAACAAGGTTTTTGTCTTTATAAAGTAGGTTGTAAAGGGCCTTATACTTTTAATAACTGCTCAAGAGAGAGATTTAACCAGCACACTTCTTGGCCTATTCAAGCAGGGCATGGTTGTATAGGTTGTTCTGAGCCTAATTTTTGGGATACTATGGGACCTTTTGAAGAGCCTATGGCTAGTCGTAAATTTGATACTGTTTTTGGTTTGGGTGCGGATAGTGTTTCAGATAAAATCGGTATAGGTGTGCTTACACTCACAGGCGTTGCTATAGCAGCACACGCAGTTATATCTTCCATGCAAAAAGATAAGGAATAAAAATGAGTCAAAAAATAATCGTAGATCCTATTACAAGAATTGAAGGGCATTTAAGAGTTGAAGTTGTTGTTGATGATAACAATGTGGTAAAAGAAGCTTATGCGGGCTCTACTTTGTGGCGTGGTATTGAAACCATAGTAAAAGGGCGTGATCCAAGAGATGCGGGTTTTATGACGCAAAGAATTTGCGGAGTTTGTACTTTTTCACATTATAAAGCAGGTATAGTTGCTGTTGAAAATGCTTTAGGTATTACTCCGCCTTTAAATGCGCTTTTAACAAGAACTTTAATGAATGCGGCTTTATTTTTACACGATCATATTGTGCATTTTTATCAACTTCATGGGCTTGATTGGGCTGATGTGGTAAGTGCTTTAAGTGCTGATGTTAAAAAAGCAAGCGATGAAGCTTTTAAATACACTTCAAATCCTTATGCAACAGGTGCGGATAAACTTCTTGAAGTGCAACAAAGACTTAAAACTTTTGTAGATAAAGGAAATTTAGGACCTTTTGCTAATGCGTACTATGGTCATCCAACTTATCGTTTAAATCCTGAGCAAAATTTAATCGTTCTTTCTCACTATCTAGAATGTTTAAGAATTCAAAGAATCATTGCTCAATGTATGGCGATTTTTGGAGCTAAAAATCCACATCCACAAAGCTTAACCGTTGGTGGTGTAACTTGCGTTATGGATTTACTCGATCCTGCAAGAATGGGTGAATATATGGTTAAATTCCAAGAAGTGCAAGACTTTGTTAATCGTGCGTATTATCCTGATCTTGTGATGGCAGGAAAAGCTTATGCACATGAAGCAAGTGTTTTAAATGATATAGGGGTAAATAATCTTTATACCTTTAAAGAATTCCAAATCGGAAGAGATGAATGGCTTTTTGAAAGTGGTATTATCAAAAATGGAGATTTAAGCAAGGTTTATGAAGTAGAAGAAGATAAGATTACTGAAGAGGCAACTCATTCTTGGTATGCAGACAATGAACCTTTACATCCTTATGACGGCAAAACAAATCCAAATTATACAGGACTTGTAGATGGGGAAAGCGTAGATCATCATGGAAATAATGTTCATTCTAAAGTGTTTGATACTAAGGGTAAATATAGTTGGATTAAAGCTCCACGCTATGAAGGAAACCCTATGCAAGTAGGACCTTTAGCAAATATCGTTGTAAATTATGCTAAAGGTAATCAAAATGTTGTTCCTGTAGTAGATGAGTTCTTAAAAGAAACAGGACTTCCTTTAAATGCTGTATTTAGTACACTTGGAAGAACAGCTGCTCGTTGTATTGAAGCAAAAATCGTTGCAAATAATGCTTTAAAAGCGTTTAATAATTTAGTTGAAAATTTAAAAGTAGACCAGAGTACTTGTGCTCCTTATGTGATCGATAATTCTAAAGAATACAAAGGACGCTATATGGGGCATGTGCCACGCGGAACATTAAGCCATTGGTGTAGAATTAAAAATGGTGTTATTGAAAATTGGCAAGCTGTGGTGCCTTCTACTTGGAATGCAAGTCCAAAAGACGCAAATGGCGTAGGTGGAAGTTATGAGCAATGTTTGATAGGACTTAAAATCGCTGATGTAAAACAACCACTTGAAATCATTAGAAAAATTCACTCTTATGATCCTTGTATTGCTTGTGCGGTGCATGTAATGGATACTAAGGGCAATAATCTAAGTGAATATAAAGTGAATGTCAATTTATAAGGAGGCTTTCATGCAAAACAAAGAAGAAAAATTGCAAAGAAAAGCTGAATATGAATTTAGCATAGGTTTGCGTTTAACGCACTGGGTAAGAGCTATTGCTATAGTGATTCTTATTGGCACAGGGTATTATCTTTCCTATGTGTTCCAAAGCCCTATTAGTAACGGTGAACCCGTAAATTTTATGCAAGCAAAATACCGCTTAGTACATCAAGCGGTGGGTTTTGTTTTAATCGCTTGTATTATTTTTAAAGTATATTTGTTTTTCTGCGATAAGGTAAGCGCAAAAGAACGCAGAAGTGTATGGGATATTTTTAATATCAAATTATGGATAGAACAAGTAAAATTTTACATTTTCTTAGGAAAACATCCGCATTTAAAAGGGGTTTATAATCCTTTGCAATTTGTAACTTATTTTTTCTTTTATCTTGTGATATTAGGTATCATTCTTACAGGGCTTATTCTTTATACTCATACTTACCATGAGGGCTTAGGTGGGCTTTTATATCATATTTTAAGACCGCTTGAAGCTGCAATGGGCGGTTTGGCCGATGTAAGAACTTATCATAGAATTTTGATGTGGGTAATTATGATTTTTGTGCCAGTACATATTTACATGGCGATTTTTAACGCAGTAAAAGGTAAAGATGGTGCTATGGATGCTATTATTAGCGGATATAAATTTGTAAAAGAAGAAAAGCATTGAAATTCTTAGTCCTTGGAATAGGTAATATCATGTTTGCGGATGAAGGCTTAGGCGTTCATCTTTGCAAACAACTTGAAAAAAACTACAAATTCACTCATTCTGAATTTACTTTAGATTTTGTTGATGGTGGAACTTTGGCTTTGCAGCTTAGCTATATCATCGCTCGATACGATAGACTTATCGTTTTAGACTGTATAGAAGCGCAAGGTGCGAGTATAGGAGATGTATTTTTCTTTCCTTATGATGCTATGCCTAATAAAATTAGCTGGAGTGGAAGTGCCCATGAAATAGAAATGCTTCAAACCTTACAATACATGGAACTTGCAGGAGATTTGCCTAAAACACACATCTTAGCTTGTGTGCCAAAGCGTATTGAAGCGATGAGTTTTAAGCTTTCAGATGAGCTTATACAAGGAGCTAAAATCATGGAAAAAACTTTACTTGATTTTTTAAGCAAGGAAGGTTTTGCTTATGAAAAGATTGCGGATTTTTCTTTGCAAGAATTAGCCGATATTTCTTATAAAAATTACTAAATTTTTGTTCTAAAATTCATAGCTTTATTTAAAGAGATTAAATCCACATTTTCTAAATTTACACCACTTGGAATTCCTTGAGCGATTTTACTAAAAGTTAGGTTTAAGCCTTTAAATTTATCCTCTATAAAAAAGATAGTTGCATCAGAATTAATGCTATGTGTCAATGCAAAAATGAGCTCAGAGATATTTAGCTTAAGTATGATTTGCTTTAGTTTTTCAAGTTTTTCTTCATTTAACTCATCTAAAACAAAATATAGCCCATTGTAACTTTGACTCTCTTCGAGTGTTAATATATCTTTTGGGCTTTCAACTATACATAAAATGTTTTTATTTCTTTCTTCATCGCTACAAATTTCGCAAAGCTCATTTTCGCTTAAAGCACCGCATTGCTCACAAGGTTTTATAAAGCGGATAGCATTTTCTATATTGTGTGCGAGTTTCATACCATCGATTTGATTATTTATGCAAAGGTGATAAGCAAGCCTTATGGCGGTTTTTTTTCCTATGGTAGGTAAATTTGCAAAACTTTCAACAAGTTCATTGAATTTTTCCAGGCCTTTTACCATTATTTTTCTTTATCTCCAAAGAAAATTTTAAAGCAATGCTTTCCATCATCATAAAAATAAATCAAATCAAAATTATGCAGTTTACATACCTCTGAAACTATATAAAGTCCTAGTCCCATACCTTTGACTTGATTGTGTTTTTCTCTTGTAAAAGCTTCAAGATAATGCTCTATAGGCTCTGCTAAAGGTTTGCCTGGATTTTTAATGGTAAAACATTCTTTACAACAAAAAAGCTCACAAGTACCATTGTTTGAGTATTTTAAGGCATTATCGATAAGATTTTTTAAAATTACAGAGAAAATTTCCATATCAACATTGATTAAAGCGTCATATCTTATATCGACTTTTACAACTTTATTAAAATCATCTATCATAAGGTGTTCTTTAGCTTCTTCAAGTATAGTGCTAAAACGACTAGGTTTAAAGTGTAAGTTGTAGTTTTTTGAAAATAAATTTTCGATTTTGGCAAATTCATTGATCAAAGAATCCATGCGTAAAAATATAGCGATAAGTCTTTCTTTTTGTCTGTCTTCTTTGATCATTTCAGAAATGATTCTCCCTTTTCCTATAGGGGTTTTTAACTCATGCATGATTGT
Organism: Campylobacter sp. CFSAN093227; assembly: GCF_012897855.1. Taxonomy (NCBI): domain Bacteria; kingdom Pseudomonadati; phylum Campylobacterota; class Epsilonproteobacteria; order Campylobacterales; family Campylobacteraceae; genus Campylobacter; species Campylobacter sp. CFSAN093227. Next base: position 1,367,372 of record NZ_CP040610.1, on the reverse strand, counting down.
TCTTAGGAAAAGTTGTCTTGATTGGATTAATTCTTGGTTTTTCTTGAAAGCTTTTTGAAATTCAAAGGCGATCTTGCCTACTTCATCTTCTTGATAGTCTAGAAAATCAGGTTGTTCCCAATTTGCAACTTCGGCAACTTGTCTTCTTAATTTTTTTAAAGGTTCTAAGGATTTTAATACAGAAAAATACATAAAAACAACCAACAAAGAAAAAGAGAAAAATCCTATCAATAAAAGATTATAAACCCTATCACTAGTATTTTCTTCATACAAGCCATCAAAATCTTTACATTGAACATCAAAATAAAGATTGCTATGATATTTTAAAGAAGAAAGAGTACAAAGCTCTCCGCCTGCTTTAAAAAGTGATTGTCCATTATTTCTTATAGCTTTTACAAGATTGGGATTTTGTACAGCGTTAAAACCGCTGTTTCCAAGATAAGCTCCTATTTCAACACCTGAAGTGTTTTCATAGGAGATGAGTAAATTTTTTATAAGATTTTCTTGTTTTAAACTTTCTTCTTCATTATAGGTATTCCCTTCTATTTTTAAAAGAACGATAAAAAGCACACAAACCAAGAAAAAAGTAACAACAAATAAAATAATCAGTTTGGTATGAATAGAATAATTTTTTGTCATCCTATCAGTTTATATCCTATACCTCTAACAGAAAAAATATGTTTTGGAGATTTTGAACTATCTCCTATTTTTACCCTTAAGCGACCGATGATAACATCAAGGCTTTTAGAATCTTTATCTTTTAGATTTTTACAGCGACTTACAAGCTGTTCTCTTGAAACACTATATCCGTGTTGTTGGATAAGGTATTCTAAAATTTCAAATTCAGCAGGAGTAAGTGTTAAAACTTTATCTTCATAGGTGATCTCATGTCTTCTTTCATCAATTTTGAAAGCAGAGTTAATATTTTCATTATTAGTGTGTTCAACTCTTTTTGTGCGACGAATAAGACTCATAATCCTTGCATACATTTCTTTTGGATCGTAAGGCTTTGGTAGATAATCATCAGCACCGATTTGAAGCCCCACAACTTTATCGCTTAAGTCACCTCTAGCTGATGAGATGATAATAGGAATATTGCTTTTTTGTCGGATTTCTCTACAAACTTCAAGACCATCAATTCCAGGTAAAGTTAAATCTAAAATCAGACAATCATAGCCTTGAATACCCACATTTAAAGCACTTTTAGGATTTTCAAAATTTGTGATTTTAATATTAAATTGCGCTAAATATTCAGATAATAATTGTGCAAAGTCAGGATCATCTTCTATCATCAACACATTAATCATTCTAGTGTCCTTGTAAATTTTTATGTAGTCTTTAAAATCTTTACATAATTTTATTTAAAATTTGATAAATTATTGATTTTATTTTTGCTAAAATTATATTTTTGAATTTTTAAAATTAAAATTCTAGTAAAATTTTAAATTTTTTAAAGGAATAATGTGGAAATAAGTTATTATGAAATTCTTGAAATCACGCAAAATGCTGATAAAGAAACCATAAAAAAAGCCTATAGAAAAATGGCTTTAAAATATCATCCTGATAGAAACCAAGGTGATAAAGAAGCAGAAGATAAATTCAAGCTTGTTAATGAAGCCTATGAAGTTTTAAGCAATGATGAAAAGCGAGCTATTTATGATAGATACGGAAAAGATGCTTTAAAAGGCGGTGGATTTGGTTCTGGTAGCTCAGGTTTTGGTGGTTTTGAGGATTTAGGAGATATATTTTCTAGTTTTTTTGGAGAAGGCTTTGGCTCATCGCGTCGTAGAAAAAGTTCAAATGATGAGAAAATCCCTTCAGATTTTATCGTTAATTTAAAATTAAGTTTTAAAGAAGCGGTTTTTGGTTGTAAGAAAAATATAGACTTTACTTATAAATGCTCTTGTAAAACTTGTAATGGAACAGGGGCTAAAGATGGAAAGCTTCAAACTTGTCCAAAGTGTCAAGGTAGAGGACAGGTTGGGGTTTCTCAAGGTTTTATCACTTTTGCACAAACTTGCCCTGATTGTCAAGGAATTGGAGAAAAGGCTAGTGAAAAATGTAGCGATTGTAAAGGTTTGGGTTATAATGAAAGCAAAGATAGTGTCGAGCTTAATATCCCAGAAGGTGTAGATACAGGTATGAAACTTCGTGTCAATGCTAAAGGCAATATCTTAAAAAATGGCACTAGAGGGGATATGTATGTTAAGATCATCGCTGCTGAAGACGATACTTTTATAAGAGATGATGATGATATATATATAGAATTTCCAGTGTTTTTTACCCAGGCTATCTTAGGACAAAGTATAAAAGTACCTACCATACGCGGTGAAGCGACTTTAAATTTACCAAAGGGTGCTAAAGATGGACAAAGATTTGTACTTGAAAAAGAAGGGGTAAAAGATGTTCATAGTTCTCGCATAGGAAATCAAATCGTTCAAATTTCTATCAAATTTCCAACTTCTTTAAACGATGAACAAAAAGAACTTTTAGAAAAACTAAGTGAAAGTTTTGGCATCAAAGATGGTATGCATCAAGAGCAAAAAGGGCTTTTTGAAAAAATCACTAATTGGTTTAAGTCTTAATTTTCCTAAAGCGTTTTAGCTTGGGAAAATTTTTTATATAAATTTAAGTTTTAAAAATCAGGCATAAAAAAAGGCGGAGCAAAACCCCGCCCTTGAAGTTAGACTTGAAAGCTTCTTAGAATTTGTAAAGAGCTTGAAGTCTTACAGTGCTATGATCAGCACTTTCATTAGTGTTTACGCCTTGATCTAGGTTCACATAAGAATAGAATGCTGAGAAGTTAAGTTTTGGAGAGTATTTGTAATCTACTCTTGCAACAGCTTCAAGTTTTTTACCACCACCTAAATGACTAGCAGCTTCTGTTTTTGTTCCACCATATACGAAGTCAGCACCAACGCGAACTGTTTCGTTGAAAGTATATCCACCAGTTACATAACCGAAGATATTTCTACCAGTATCACCATTTAGTCTTGAACCAGTAGTATAGAAAATTTCCTCACCTGCAAGTAAAGAACCAAGATTACCTTGATCTTCGATTACAACTGTAGAAGCTTTTTCTTTATCACCGTAGTATAAACCACCAAGGCTAGCATCCCAACCATTTACTTCAATGCTACCTTTTAAAGCAAATAAATTGCCATTAGCGTGTGTTTTATCATCAAGTTCGCTATCAAGGCTATTTCCTAAGTAAGCACCTTCAAGTGTCCAGTTGATTCCATCAAAGATAGTTGTACTATAAGCTGCATCTACAGCATAGAAGAATGCTACTTGATCCCAATAAGCTAACCATAATTGTGGGTTGAATTGTCCGCCAGCGATATCATAAGAACCTACAGCAGCAGCACCGTAAAGATTTCCTACTGAATCTACTTTAAAAGGAGCTTGATTTGATGTTGTTGAAATATTACTATGTCCTAATAAATCTGCACCTTGCTCTGCAGCCATGAAGCTATCTGCAGCAAAAGCAGCTAGAGTTAAACCATCGATGCTGTTATTTACTACTTTAACACCTGTGCCAACTAAACCATCAATAGCGTTATCCGTCCAGATAAGGTTTAATTGTTGTTTACCAGCGATTACACTTGTAGCAACATCTTCATTTGTATAAGTTAAGTATAATTGACGAACAAAAAGTCCTTTTTCGGCATTTTTTACGTTATTAACACCAGTGCCACCATCAACAGCGTTGTAGTCAAACTGAATGAAAGCTTTGAAGTTATCAGCTATAGCAGCACTGAAGTTAACTTGTGCTCTATATTTGTGATCTTGTTTGTTGTTGTTTAAATTTGAGTTGTTAACGAAATTTTTATCAAAATTACCTGTATCGTATCTGTATCTTAATACACCTGATACATCAACATCTTTGATCGCTTCTTCAAGTGGAGTAGCGTTAGCTGCTGAAAAAGCACCTGCAGCAAGAGCTGCAACTAAACTAAGTTTAACTAGTTTCATGAGAATTCTCCTTGTCAAAAATTAATAAAACATTGTAATTGTAGCACATAAATTTGGAGTTTTTTCTTAAGAAGCACTTAAAATAGTAAAAATTTTAAATCCGAAGGATAAAAACATCTAAAGAAAAGCCTAGCTAAAGGGATTTAAGCTAGGCGTGTAATTTTAAGGAGTTTTTCTTATGAATGTTTTTCGGTTCGTTTAGAAGTATAAGCCTAAAAAGTAAACGAGAAGTAATATATAGTTGTTTTAAATTATTTTGATAAAAAAACAAGTAAATTTTTACAAGCTAGGGATAAAATTTTATAAGTTTCATCAAAATTCCCGCTATACCAAGGATCAGGGACTTCATCGTAGTTTAGACTAGGACTAAAATCAGTGATTTTTAAAACTTTGTTTTGGGTGTTGGTGAAGTTTTTTAAAACATTTTTGAAGTTAGAATTGTCCATGGTGATTAAAAAATCGCTTTCATCGCAAAGCTTTTGAGTGAGTTTTTTGCTTGTGAAGTTTTTGTGTTCTATGTTAAGTTGAGCAAGTTTGTTTTTGGTGCCATAGTGCATACCTTCTCCATCGTGTTCTCCTGAAGTTCCAGCACTGCTTATAAAAAATTCTTTTTCTAAATTTGCTTTTTTGACAAGATCTTTCATGATAAATTCTGCCATAGGCGAACGGCATATATTGCCTAAGCATATAAAGAGTATTTTTTTCATTTTTATCCTTGAGTTTTAATTAAAAATTATAAAAAATATCATACAATAAATCCATGGAAAATTTCAATAGAACTTTGCTTGTGTGTTGGTTTGGTGTTTTTACCACAAGTATGGGGCTTAGTCAAATCGCTCCGATTTTGCCTTTTTATATCAAAGAACTAGGACATGTTGATACGAGTGAAATAGCGTTTTACTCAGGGCTTGCTTTTGGGATCACTCCACTTTTTATGGCTGTTTTTTCACCTTTGTGGGCTTTTTTGGGTGCAAAGTATGGTTATAAAAATATGCTTCTTCGTGCAAGTTTTGGGATGTCGGTTTTAACCTTATGGCTTAGCTTTGCTCATAGTGCTTTAGAAGTAGTTTTTGTGCGGGGTTTAACAGGGATAATTTCAGGTTTTACTTCTGCTGCTGTTGTGTTTATCGCTGTGATAGCACCTAAAGAAAAAGTGGCTTATGCTTTAGGAACTCTTTCTACGGCTTCTATAAGTGGAAGTTTGCTTGGGCCTTTGTTTGGTGGCTTTGTGGCTGAATTTTTTAGTATTAGTACGGTTTTTGATATGGTGGCTTTTTTGATCGCTTGTTCTTTTGTGACGATTTATTTTTTCATCCATGAGAGAAAAATTCAAAAAGAGGCGAAGAAAAATACTCAAAAAGTGAAAGAAAACAAAACCCTTATTATCGTTCTTTTTATCACTACTTTTGTGATACAATTTGGTACTTTTGGAGTGATGCCGATTTTAAGTATCTATGTTGAGCAAATTCATCAAGGTGGAAATTTGGCTCTTTGGGCGGGTATAGTAGTGGCTGCAAGTGGGATTAGCAATCTTTTTTTCGCACCAAAACTTGGAAAAATCGCCGATAAGATAGGGCCTAGTAAGATTATTTTTGGAGCTTTGATATTTTGTGGAATTTGCTTTTATTTGCAGGCTGTAGTAAGTAATGTTTATACGCTTATTTTCGTGCGTTTACTTATAGGTGTAGGACTTGGAGGGCTTTTGCCTTGTGTGAATGCCTTGCTTAAAAAAAGTGTGAGTGCTAAAAATTTAAGTGTGATTTTTGGTTTTAATCAAACTTGTCAATTTTTGGGAAATTTTTGTGGAGCTTTTGGCGGAGGGATTATGGCTTCACATTTTAGCGTGGAATTTGTTTTTACTTTTGTGTGTTTGATTTTTATCATTAATGCTTTTATTTTCTTAGCGTTTGAGAAAAAATATATCTTTTCAAATCAAGGTTTATAAATTTAGAAAGGTTTAAAATGGAAATGATTTTATTTGTTTTAGTGATGATTTTACTTGTACTTTTGTTTGTAGTGCTTTTTAGGCAGTATAAAAGCCCTAAAATAGAAGAAAAAAGCACGCAAAGTTTTAGCGATATCATGCAGCTTAAATCCATAGGAGAATTAAGTGTTTTTCAAGTTTTTAGTAAAGAGATTGTCACTAAAAAAGATAGCGCTTTTAATGGAATTTGGAAAAATCTTTTAGGATGGTCTTTGAGTGAAAGACAGATTGCTTTGATTTTTGAATTTGAGATCACTTTCTTGTATGATTTAAGGGATAAAAACTTTGATATTTTGCCTTTAGGGGACGATGCTTATAAGATCATCATGCCAGAGTGTAGATACAAACACAGCATCATAGATATGAAATTTTATGATGAAAAAAATGCTAAATTTTTACCTTTTTTACTGCCTGATTCTATCAATAGTACGGGGATTAGTTTTAGCGAAAGTGATAAAAACAAACTCATAAAAGAAGCCAAAGATGAGGTTAAAGACTTGTCTTTAAATCTTATCCAAAATTTAGAAAGCAAAATTCATAAAAGTGCTAAGGATACTTTAGAAGCTATTGCTAAAGGTTTTGGAGCTAAGAGAGTGGAATTTGAATTCAAGGATAACACGCAAAAGCTAGATATTAACTAGCTTTTTTCTTGTTTTACTTGGGGGGGGGTAATGCTTAGTTTGTTATTTTGTAAATTTTTTGATTATTTCATAGTTTTGCAAAAGCTGTTCAAAAGAAAAATTTAAATTTGCAGGAGAAGTTGAGGGTAGGGCTATGGCTTTTAAGCGAGGGTGGAATTTAATAAAAAATTTATAAGCACTTTGTCCAGTAGTAAAAATGGCTTGGATTTTGGTTTGAGAAAGGATCGGGCTTAAATCATTGGCTTTTGCATAACTTACAGTTTTATCATCTGAATTTTTTATCTTGCAACTTTGAAGTACATCCCAAAGAGCGATATGTTTTTTTCTTAAAAAGGCTTGTTGTTCTGTGATATTTTCTAATCTTACATCAAAAAGTGTTTCTAGTATAGGCCAAAAACGATTTCTTGGGTGTTGATAATAAAAGCCATCTTGTCTTGATTTTACCGAAGGAAAAGATCCTAAAATTAAGATTTTAGAATCTTTGTCAAAAAAAGGCTCAAAAGGATGAGTTAGAAATTCGCTCACTCACACAAATCCACAGAAATTTTTCCGTTTTTAATTTCGCTGATTTTAACTTTTAAGCTTTGGTTTTCGCTTAAATTAAGATGCTTGCTTTTTGAACTATGCAATAAACCATCAACACCATTTTTAAGTTCCACAAAGACTCCAAAAGGAGCGATTTTTTTAACAATACCTTGAAATTCTTGCCCAAGTTCAAAGCCTGATATATCTTTGTCTTTAGGGCCTTTTTTAGTTCCTTTTTGAGAGCTTGTGATGTTTATGATGTAGTCTTTTGCGGCTTTGATTTGTTCGTTTTGACTACCTGCTATTTTTACTTCACCTTTTTCGCGATCTAAGTCTATAGAAACGCCAAATTTTTCTACGATTTCTTTGATGGTTTTTCCGGCTTGTCCTATGATATCAACGATTTTTGAAGGATCAACGCTAAAAAGCTCAAGTTTAGGTAAAACTTCTTCATTGACTATGATTTCTTTGGCGGCTTCTTCCATGATATTTAGAATGTGAATTCTTCCTTCTTTGGCTTGGTATAAAGCTTGTTTTAGTATTTCTTGATCGATTCCACCTAGTTTTATATCCATTTGAAGAGCAGTAACGCCGTCTTTGCTTCCTGCTACTTTAAAGTCCATATCCCCATCATGATCTTCAAGTCCCATGATATCTGTTAAAACAGCATACTTGTTATCTTCAAAGATAAGCCCCATGGCTACTCCTGCAACAAGTTTTAAGCTTGGCACTCCTGCTGCTTTTAAGGCTAAAGATCCGCCGCAAACCGTTGCCATAGAACTTGAGCCATTGCTTTCTAAAATTTCACTGACTAAGCGGATTACATAAGGATAGTTTTCATCTACACTTGGATAAAGTGCTCTTTTGGCTAAATTTCCATGTCCTAGTTCTCTTCTTCCTGGAGCTTTGATAGGACTTGCTTCGCCTACTGAAAAACCTGGAAAATTATAATTTACCATAAAGCGTTCGCTTATAGGATTTTTTTCTGTAAGCAAGTCTATCATTTGAGCATCGTTTTCTCCGCCTAAGGTTGCAACCACTAGGGCTTGAGTTTGTCCACGAGTGAAAAGACAAGAACCATGAGCGTTTGGTAAGATGTTGGTTTCTATATTAATAGGACGCACTTCGTTTAAACTTCTACCATCAGCTCTTTTGCCTTCATTTAAAATTTGCTCACGAATAAGTTTGCGTTTGACTTTAGCTAAGGTATTTAAGACACTTTCTTCGCTCCACTCTTTAGCGATTTCAAGATTTGAAATTTCTTTAGCGATTTTATTTAGTTCGCTTGCTCTTTCGCTTTTTGCCATTTGGTTGATGGCTTCTTTGATTTGTTTTTGGAAATTATTTTCTATAAAAGCTAAAATTTCAGGATATTCAATCTCATTTTTTAGTTCGATTTGAGAATTTTTTTCGTGTTTGCTAAAGGCTTCTTCATAAGCATTTGAACCATTTAATATAGCTTTTTGAGCTAAATTTAGAGCTTCTAAAATTTCATCTTCGCTAAGTTCATTCATATTTTGTGAAGTGGTTTGAGTTAAAACATCAGCATAAGGAGCTTCGATAAAGATTTCATTTTCTTTTTGATCAGGTAAGGCTCTCATTTCTATCATCAAAAGCTCATCTTTTACACCTGCTACATAGAGATCTAGGGTGCTATTTTGAAGCTCTTCATTGTTTGGATTGAGTATGAAATTTCCATCTATCTTTCCTATACGCACACCACATACTGGAGCTTTCATAGGTATATCACTAAGATAAAGTGCCACGCTTGCGGCATTTAAGCTCATTACTTGCAAATCTACTTTAGGATCAGCTGAGAGAACCATCACAACGATTTGAGTCGGATAAGCATAGCCTTTTGGAAAAAGAGGGCGTAAGCTTCTATCAATAATGCGTGCTGTTAAGGTTTCTGCATCGCTTGGCTTGGTTTCTCTTTTGACATAACCACCAGGGATTTTTCCTGCGGCATAAGCTTTTTCGATGTATTGGACGGTTAGAGGTAAAAAATCTTCTTCAACTTGTTTTTCTTCTCTTGCAACTGTAGCTAGAACAACGCTTTTGCCTTGTCTCATTAAAACAGCACCGGCAGCTTGTTTGGCGACTTTGTCTATATTAAATATTTCTGTATTTTTGTTAATTTCTATGCTGTATTGCATTATTTTCCCTTTTTTACCAGATAATAAATTCGTAAAATTTTTTAAAATATTTAGCAAATTTCATCCTTTTTAAATTTTGTTTTCACTTTCTGCTAAAGAGAAATCGTATTTTACTCCTCCTAAAGGATAGAAGTTGAAAATAAAATAAACTCCGCTTTGATTTTTAGCTGTGATACCACCACTTGTGAGTTGTGGATCGATTCTTTCTCTATACATTAAAGAATAGTTCCAACATTTTCTTTGGTAGGTATAGCCAAGTTCCCACATGTTTGCATGAGCTCTTTGAGTATCAAACCAAATTCCACCAAATAAATTGTAATTAGGTGTGGCAATATAATTTGCTCTTGTACCAATAAAGCTATATTTTCCATACTCATCGTTTTGATAAGCATGAGAAAACATCCAATTAAATTTTGAATTTGTATTGACTTCTATTTGGCTGATGACATTGGTAAAGCGACTTTGTTCATAAGAGTAAAGCACTTCGCTGTTGAGATTGATGTTTTCATTAAAATAATAAGTTAAAAGATTTTCAAGTTCATAGAATTCATTTTGTTTATTGAGATAGTCAAGCGAAATTCTGTGTTTGAGTTTTTTTTGTCCTTCGTTGTTATAGAAATATTGCACAGCATAAAGACTTGTATGCTCGTTTTCTTTGTCGTATTCTTCAAGATAATCTTGCGTGATTTTACCTGATTTTGCTCCTGGTAAAACGTAATTCACCCCTAAATTTAAAGTATGAAAGAAATTTTCATAAGCTTTTGAAAGATCGGTGTAGAGATTAAAATCATGAGTGTTTCTGAAATAATGCTCATGGTTTCTTTCGGGATTGTTGCTATAATTTACAAAAGAAGCATAAAATCTTTCTGTAAAAGTAAAGTGTAAAAAGTCTCCAAAAAAAGCGTTGTGATACGAGATAGGCAAGTCTAAATTTAGCTCATTTGCATAAGAACCAGCAGGTCGGTAAAAATTATGAAATGAAGCATCAAATGAATAACGCAAGCGTTCATCAAAAAGGTTATTTAAAAATCTATGATATTGAAAGCTTGGATATTCTTGTAAGGTTGTATTGTTGCTAAGTTTAGATGTGTCGATATAATATCTTGCATAAGCTCCGTAAAAATTGTTTTCATCAGCTAAAAAATAATTGATTTTGGAGGTTACAAGCGAGTTAAGATCTCGATAATCCCTACTTCCTAAATTTAAATAATCCACATCGTTGAGATAGGTTGCATCTATCCATAGACCTTCTTGAAAATTATCACTGAGTAAAGATTTGATTAAATCATCTCTTGAGTATTTTAGTTCTATTCCATAGTGGGTTTGATTTTTCAAATTTTCATCGTGAAAATAGGAGCTATTTTCCCTAAAAGCACCAAAATTTAATTCTCCTGTTGAATATGGAGAATCAAGAAATCTTAAAGTAGAATAAAGTCCAAAACCACGGTTTGTTCGAATTTGTGGATCAAGTTCTAAATCCCAATTTTCTTGAGTGGCTATATAAATAGGTTGTTCATAGTATAAGCCTTCGCTACTTTTTAAAACGATTTTTGGGATTAAAAGCCCGCTTTGTCTATGAGTATCAGCGCTAAATCCAAAATAAGGTAGATAAAAAACTGGGGTATTTTTAACATATAATCTTGCATTGTAAAGATGAACAAAATTGGTTTCCCGGTTAAGCCAGCCTTTTGAAAAACGAATTTCCCAATCAGGATCTTCAACATTGCAGCTTGAAACTGCTGAAACTTTGCTTTCAAAGACTTTATCATTTAGATGGCTTGTTTTGCTTTGAAACCATACTTCAAGATTGTTATTGGAAAAGAAAAAATTACTAAAATCGGCTTGATTGGAATTTAGGTTGATTTTAGCATAATCAGAATGTGATCTTTCGTTTTGTCCCCTTAGGATGTTAACATCGCCAAAAAGCTCAACATCTCCGGTTTTTTCATTGTAAATTGCTTTATTGGCAGTGATGAAATAAAAATCAGAAAAAATAATAACATCATTGTTCGCAGTAAGAATATCACCTTCTTTTTTTGCATCAAGAGCGTAAATATCAACTTGTGCTGCATTTAAAGCTATGCTAGTTCCTAGCAATAGGGAAAATTTACGCCACATCGACTACTATTGTCCTTGCTAGATAATCCTCCCAAGCTTTGCGTAAATCATTGCTTAAAGCCCAAGCAAATCCAAGCATAAACGCCATAGCACTAACTTGTCTTACGGCAGACCTGATGCAACTTTGAATGAGATTGGGTTTATCAAGAAGATTTTCATCCAAGATGATAATTTTGCATAATATTTTTCCCAAACTTGCCCCATAAAGATAAGTAAAAATTGCTTGATAACTAAAATGAAGCAAGATGAAGCCAAGGTAAAAATTTCCTACAATTTGAGTTGTTTCAAATAAATCTTTTGCTTGGATTAGACGATCATAAAAAATGATAAACACAATCAAAGAAATAACCATATCATCGATTAAAAAAGCTAGAACTCTTTTTCCAAAACTTGCTATTTTTAGATTTTCACGCTCTAAGCGGTCTTGTAAATTTTCTTTCATTTCAGAACCTGATGAGCGATGTCTTTTCTGTATTGTTTTCCTTTGAAATTTACATTATCACAAAGTTTATAAGCATTTTTTTGCGCTTCTTCTATACTTTTTCCTGTGCCAACGCAAACTAAAACTCTTCCACCATCAGCCATTAATTTGCCATCTTCTAGGCTTACTCCAGCATAAGAAATATGAGAGTTTTCAGGAATGTTATTTACAGTAATTTCACTTTTTGGTGAACTTTTGTAAGGATAGTTTTCACTTGCGCATACAACCCCTACTGCAAATTCTTTTTTGATTTTGATTTTTGAGTGTCTTAAGCGTCTTTGAGTAGCAGCTAAAATAAGCTCTAAAGGATCTTCGATTAAAGGCATTAAAACTTCACATTCAGGATCGCCAAAGCGAACGTTAAATTCTAATACGTAAGGTTTATTTCCAACGATCATAGCACCTATAAATAAAACACCACAAAATTCCGCTCCTTCTTTTTTCATACCTGCTAAAGTTGGTAAAATAATATCTTTTTGAACTTTTCTAAGCAAGCTTTCATTCGCCAAAGAGCTAGGAGCGTAAGCACCCATTCCACCAGTATTTGGCCCTTGATCATTATCGAGTAATTTTTTGTGATCTTGTGCTGCAGGAAGTAAAACAAAATCATTGCCATCACATACTGCAAAAATGCTTAATTCATAACCATCTAAAAATTCTTCAATTACAACGAGTTTTCCAGCATCTCCAAAGCTTTCTCCGCTCAGCATTTTAGCTGTTTCTTCTATGGCTTCTTCATGAGTTTTAGCTATGATAACACCTTTTCCTGCGCAAAGTCCATCGGCTTTTACTACTATAGGAGGGGTTAAACTATATATAAAATTTTTTGCTTTTTCAATGTCATTTGTGTTTAAAAATTTGGCTGTTTTGATACGGTATTTTTTAAGAAAGCTTTTCATAAAAGATTTTGAGGTTTCAAGCATTGCAGCAGCTTTACTTGGCCCAAAAATAGCAAGTCCTTGTTGTTTAAAAATATCTACAACCCCTTCAGCTAAAAAACTTTCACTTCCTACTATACAAAGATCAAAACCTTTTTCTTTTGCATAGGTTGCTAAAACTACTGGATCTTTTAGGTTTAAATTTGTTCCAAGACTTTCGGTAGCGCCATTTCCAGGAGCAAAATAAAACTCTAAATTTTTGTCTACTCTTCTTAAGGCTAAAGCAATAGAATATTCTCTTGCACCACTACCCAAAATCATTATTTTCATTTATATCTCCTTTTAAACCCAAACAGCCGTTTAACAAAGATTGACCCCAAAAAGTCAAAGAAAACCGCTAGGTAATTTTTAAAGGCTGCAACTTCTCGCTTTTTTCAAAGCTCAAACGATGCCACAGAACACGGTAAATCACACAATCGCAGTTAATAAAAATGTGTTGGATCACTTTAAATACTACAAACTGTTTAGGCAAGGAAATTATAACTTAATTTAGCTTAAATTTCTATGTCTTAAATCAGTTTAAATTTGGTTTTTCCTGATTTGTCAAAATGCTTTCCTTGTAAAATAATATCGGCAACATTTTCCCAAACATGTTTTTCATCAATATAGACTATATCAAAGGTGTTATCACGCATTAAAGATTGATAATTTACTTTTTTAGGTGCGTATTTTACTAAATAATACGGATTTTGTGAAAAGTTTTCAATTTTTAATTTGCATAATAAATCTAAATCCGATGTGACAACTAAAAATTTTTTTCTTTGTTCTTTTGTGATTTTTTGAATATACACTAAAAGTTTTTGATCAAAAGGATTTAGAGCGGATTTATTTAAGCGACTTAAGTAATGTTCTGCAAAAGAAAGAGAACAGAAAGAATTTTCTATATTACTCATAGTAAAATAAGAATTTTTAACCCCTGATGATTTTAAAGATAAGTGCCAAATTTTGACATCCATTATGGTTGCGCATAGATTTAAACCTGTGACAATTTTTTTAAAGAGCTTTTCTCGTGAAAGTTTAAAAGCATTTTCGAAAATATTGTAATTTTTCTTATAAAAATCTTCCCTTATAGCATCAAGTCTTTTTAGTGTTGTTCTGTAGTATTCTGCTTCTTTTTGTAGTTTAGCCAATCTTTCTTGTCGTGCTTTAAGTTTTTCAGGGTCTGCATCGGTCGCATTGCTTTTAAGATTTATTTCAGATTGTAAAGTTTTCATTTGTGCTTCAAGTGAGGCTAGACGATTGTTTCTTGTATCTATGGTGGCTACTAAAGCTTGGTAATGACACTGCAAAGATAAAAAAGTTTCGTTAAAAATTTTAGTGATATTTGGTTTTTGATCAGCCATCATTTGCTTGTATGAATTCTCTAAATGCATCATGATGCTTTTTAATGCGCTAAATTGGGTTTGGTCTATGCTATTATCCATAAAAATTAAAGTATCATAAGCTTTAAATAAAAATCTTTTAAGTATAAGATAATCAAGTATACAAGGAATTTCCTTTTCATCTTGTAGATTGGCTTGAAGCGTTTCTACGGATAAAATTTCATGGGCAAAATATTTTTGTATAGCTTGAGGTATAGTAAAAGAAAGAGGAATTTTTTCTATAGTGTCAAAGTCTGTTGTTCTATAGAGTTCTGTTATATAAGCACTTCTTCTTGAGTTTTGCAAGTCTTCTAATTCATCATCATTATCAGTTTTCCAAAAATCATGCTCAGTGATAAAATCCCCTTCTTTGAATTCTTGAAATTTTGAAGGTTTTATACCTGTTATGGTTTTGCTTGTTTGAACGAGTTTGCCGTCTTCTGCTTTTTTTTCGCTAGAAAGAGTTCTAAATTCCACAAGCATACCAACACTTGGCATACTTTTTTTATCATTCCAAATTTGGCGATTAAAGTCAAAAAAGGTATTTGCTGAGTTTGTAACGGTTCCACGTCCTGTAGAATCCATATAAATAGCTATTTTTCCATGCATATTTCTTCCTTGAAATTTCTTAAATAAATTCTAGCCTTATTTTTATAAAAATTTTATATTAAAAATAAGAGCTAGAAAAAAATGGATTATTCCCATTCTATAGTTGCAGGTGGTTTGCTTGAGATATCATAAACAACGCGATTTATACCTTCTACTTCATTGATGATACGGCGACTTATGTTTTCTAAAATTTCGTAAGGTAAATGCGAGAAGGTAGCTGTCATACCATCACTTGCATCTACAACGCGTATACAAACTGCATTATCATAAGTGCGGTTATCCCCCATAACTCCAACGCTTTTAACATTTAAAAGTACGCAAAATGCTTGCCAAGTTTTATCATACCAACCTGTACTTTTAAGTTCCTCAAGTAAAATTACATCAGCCTTGCGTAATAGTTCTAAGCTAGCGCGATTTACTTCTCCCATAATGCGTATAGCAAGACCTGGCCCAGGGAAAGGATGACGATAAACTACTTCTTTGCTAAGTCCAAGCTCAAGTCCTAAGGCACGCACTTCATCTTTAAAAATTTCTTTTAAAGGCTCTATGAGTTTAAGATTCATTTTTTCAGGTAAGCCCCCTACATTATGATGGCTTTTAATGGTTTTGCTTGCACCTACAACAGAACTTTCTATGATATCAGTATAAAGTGTGCCTTGGGCAAGATATTTTACATCTTTATGTTTTTTTGCTTCTTCTTCAAAAACTTCTATAAAGGTATTTCCTATGATTTTTCTTTTTTGTTCAGGATCTGTGACATTAGCTAAGCGACTTAAGAAAATTTCACTTGCATCAATGCTGATGAGATCGATGCCTAAAGTGTTTTTAAACATAAATTCAACTTGTTCTTTTTCTCCACTTCTTAAAAGTCCATTATCTACAAAAACTACTATAACTTGCTCTTTTATAGCGCTAGCTAAAAGTGCAGCAACTACGCTACTATCTACTCCGCCACTTACAGCACAAAGCACTTTATCATTGCCTACTTCTTCACGGATTTTTTCTGCTTGAGTTTTTGCAAAAGAACCCATATTCCAAACACTTTCACAATTGCAAGCATATTTAGCAAAATTTTTTAAGATATTTTTGCCAAATTCGCTGTGTTGTACTTCTGGGTGAAATTGTAGAGCAAAGAATTTCTTATCTTCGTTTCCAAAAACACAAAAAGGGCTATTTTCACTTGTGGCTAAAACTTCAAAACCTTGAGGTAAATTTTCTACTTTATCAGAATGACTCATCCAAACGGTTTGTTTTTTTGGAAGATTTTTAAATAAAGCGTTATCTTTTTTAATTTCTATGTTTGCTTTGCCGTATTCTTTATGTCCTGCAGGTGCTACTGTAGCTTTGTAATGATGTGCCATAAGCTGCATACCATAACAAATTCCAAGAACAGGTAGATTTAAGTCAAATATACCTTTATCGCAAAAATACGCATCAGTTGCATATACACTTGCTGGACCTCCGCTTAAAATAATACCTTTTGGTTCTTTCGCCTTAATATCAGCTAAGCTTACATTAAAAGGTAAAATTTCTGCATAAACTCCTTGTTCCCTTAAGCGTCTTGCTATAAGCTGAGTGTATTGAGAGCCAAAGTCTAAAACTAAAATATCTGCTTTTTTCATTATTTACCACCTATGTAATTGTTCGTATTTTTTAATGGTTTTTACTGAACCATTTTGTTCATAGCTTGTGTATTGAGGGTTGCCTTTATATCCGCAAGCACAGAAGAAAATTAAGAAAAGAAATGCTAAAATCATCTTATGGGAAAAAGAAATAATATTAAGATGACTAAAAATGCTAGTGCTGTTATTAATGAATTGATGGATAAACCTCATTATAAGCCTTTAAAAACCTTATTTTTTTGCAAAGATTTTTTAAGTTCTTTTCCGCTTGCTAAGCAACGTTTGATTGCTAAAATTTATGTAAAAAATCATATTTTAAATATAATAACCTTACATCCAGCAGCTTATCAAGAATTAAATCATGATGATAGCAAAATTTATATTAAATTTCTCATAAAAGCATATGGACAGAAATATCCTTTAAGTGGATTTGTTGATATAAAAGATATAAAAATCTTTTCTCAAAAATACACTTATGCGGCAAATAAAAACAAAAATGATGAAAAACTCTCTAAAAATTCTTATTTGGAGCTTTCTAAGGGTGAATTTAAAAATTGCTTTAAAGATAAAAAATTATTTAAGAAATTTGAAGATTTAAGAGAGCTTATAAAAAAAGGTTCTAATCTTGACTAAAGAGAATTTAGAAAATGAGTTAAAAACTCTTCCTAATAGTACTGGCGTTTATCAATACTTCAATCAAGAAGGAAAGCTTTTATATGTAGGCAAGGCTAAAAATCTTAAAAATCGTGTCAAATCTTATTTTGCCTTTACTCCAAATTTACATGCAAATCCAAGAAATTCTTTAAGAATTCAAAAAATGATTGAAGAAACAGTGCATTTGGAATTTATTGCTACTAATTCAGAGGCTGATGCTTTGATTTTAGAAAATTCTTTTATCAAACAACTGCATCCAAAATATAATATTTTGCTAAGAGATGATAAAACTTATCCTTATATTTATGTGGATTTTGAAGAAGAATTTCCACGCTTTGAGATCACTAGAAAATTAGTAAAAAAAAGCAAAATTAAATATTTTGGCCCTTTTTTTAAAGGCGCTAGAGAGCTTTTAGATGCGCTTTATTTATACTATCCTTTAAAGCAAAAAGCAAGTTGTAAATCCCCTTGTATTTTTTATCAAATTTCTCGTTGTCTTGCGCCTTGTGATAAACTCATCAGCAAAGAAAAATACCTTGAAATTTTAGATGAGGCTATACACGCACTTTTAAATCCTAGTGTTTTGCTTAAAAACTTAGAAAAACAAATGCTTGTTTTAGCACAAAATGAAAATTACGAAGAAGCAGCTAAAGTAAGAGATCAGATTGCAATGATTAAAGATTTGGAAGTTAAGGTTGAAATAGATATTGCAAAATTAGAAGATTTTGAAGTATTTGCTTTAGCTTTTAAAAATTCCGTGCTTTCAACCTTGCGTTTTGTGGTGCAAAATGGAAAAATTATCAGTGCAAATTCTAAGATTACTCCTATAAAAAATGATATACAATGGGATAAAAATGAAATTTATAAGCAACTGATTTTAGAAAATTTTAGCATGGATATTCCTTTGCTTGCAAATGTTATTTATGTTTATGAAGAATTTGAAGATAGAGTGCTTTTAGAAGAAATTTTAAGCCAAAGGTTTGATAAAAAAATCAGTATTAAAATCCCTAAAATAGGAGAAAAAAGAAGAATTTGTGATTTGGCTTTTCAAAATGCCCTTTTAAATATAGAAAAAGAGCAAAAAAATCATGATTTTACTATACAAAAAGAATTAAAGTTTTATTTTGAGCTTGAAAATTTACCAAATGATATAGAAATTTTTGACAATTCTCATTTGCAAGGCGTGGCAAATGTTGGAGCTATGGTAACTTATAGAATAAATTCTTGGGATAAGTCAAAATATAGAAAATTTCATTTAAAACATAAAAATGACTATGATCAAATGCGTGAAGTTTTAACGCGTAGGGCTTTGGACTTTGATAAAATACCTCCTCCTGATTTATGGCTTATAGATGGGGGAAAGGCTTTGCTTGATTTGGCTAAAGAAATCATTGTAAGTAGTGGGGCAAATGTCGATATTTTAGCTATTTCAAAAGAAAAAATCGATGCAAAAGCACATAGAGCTAAAGGAGGTGCTAAGGATAAAATTCATTCCTTAAAAGGAGAATTTAGTCTAAGTATTAACGATAAAAAACTACAATTCTTACAGAAATTAAGAGATGAAGCACACCGTTTTGCTATTAGCTTTCATCAAAATACTAAGAAAAAACAGGACTTGAAAAGTTCTAAGCTTGCAAATTTAGGACTTAGTTCAGGGGTTATACAAAAACTTTTAGCGTATTATGGAAATTTTGAATCTATATATAAGGCTGATTTTAAAGATCTTACAATGCTTGTAGGCAGGAAAGCGGCGCAAAAGATAAAGGAAAATTGATTTGATATTAGCAGGGATAATTTTTATTTTTAATCTAATTTTAGCGTATTTAAGTATTGATATCTCAAAGCTTGATAGTGTTACTGAACAACTGAAAATAGGTATGTTTTCTAGCATTTTTGTTTTATCTTTAACACTTTTTATTTTTGCTTTTAGGCAAAATAGAAATATAAACAAAATATATCAAAAAATTTTTTGCATGCAAAATGATTTTTTAAATTTTCAAAAAAAGATTGATGTTGATAGTGCACTTGATTTGTTAAAGGAAAAATTTGAAACTACGAGCCAAAATTTAACTAAAATATCCCATGAAAAAGATAGATATTTGCATTTATTGGAGGAAAATTTATATCAGCTTGTAAATATATCTAATGCAATGCGTTGCTTAAATGAAGGGTATAATAAAGAAATTAATTCTTTGATTTTAAATGCCTTAAATTCTCAAAAAGATCAAATTAGATTAGAATTAAATGAGGCTTTAGAGCATCATAAAAGCATTATAGGAACATCTCATGGAAAGGTTTTGCAATTTGAAGCAAGTGTGGCCATAGTTAATAATGATGAGCTTGAGAATTTTTTACTTGCAAATTTACTTTCGTATTTTGGCATAGAAAGCACTTGTTTTAAAAATTTAAGTTTTGATGTTAATGACTTTCATTTGATTTTTATCAAGGATAAAATTTTCAATAAAAATGTAAAGAAAAATTATGATTTTATAGTGATGGGTCGGCATAAAAATACACATTATGAGTATTTTTTAACTTTACCTTTTGAAAAAAAAGATCTTGAAAATATTTTGCAAAACAAGCTTGATAAGGTTTGCACTTTAAAATTTAAAACCCCTTATCAAAATAATGTATTGCTTTTTAAACAAAATGATTTTGATGCAACCTTGTTTTTTAATATAATAGAAAAACAATGTGATAAAAATATATGTATAAATTCTTTTAGTCAATTAAAACAAGAATTAAGCAAGGAGACTTATCGTTTGATTTTACTTGATTATGAATTAATTAAATTTGATCTTGAGCAAATGAGAAATTTGCTAAGTGCTTATAAAAAACAGCATCCGCAAAGCCATATCATCTTTTTTTCAAAGGAAAAAGTTAGGGATTTTGATTGTGTGAGCGAAGTTTTAAGTGATGTAAGTAGAAATGATCTTATAACTTTACTTAGAAAGTATTTGCCAAAGGCTTAAACTTTATAAAATTTAACTCCAGCTAAATCGAGAATTTTTACCTTTTTTTCTTTGATAAGTTGATTTAAGAGAGTTTTGGATTGTTTATCAAATTTCACTTCAATGTCTATTTCGCTTTGTGAGCGCAAATGAAGCATTTTTAATAATTCTTCTTCATTGAAGCTTAGTTTTTCACCTTCATAATGTCTTTTGGCTAAGAGTACAGGAGTAGAATCTATAAGTTTAGAAAGTTCTAAAAGTTTTTCTTCGCTTACTTTTTTAACAGCATAAGCAGGAGGTCTATCTATGGTGCTTAGATCAACCCTTAAAGGCATGATTTTTTTTAAAGCTTGATTGAGCGCTTTAAATTCTTCTTCGTTGTCATTAAGATCTTTAACAACTAGAATTTCCATAATCAAATCTCCATTAAACCTAGCTCTAAAATCTGCCATTTTTTCTATCATTTTTTCTAAGTCAATGTTTTTTAAAGCTCTATCAATACGATAAAAAGTTTTAGCAACTGCACTATCTAGGCTAAATTTGACCACATCTAGTTTTAGCAAAGCATTAAATTTGTCTTCATCTAATACAGCTGTACCATTGCTTAAAATAAGCAATTTTTTATCTTTAGCAATGCTGCGTAAAGATAAAATAAGCTCATTTAAATAAGGATAAAGACTAGGCTCTCCGTTGGCAGTAAGGGTAAGAAAATCAAATTCAACATTTTTTTCAAGCATAACTTTAACTTCGGAGATAATTTTATCTATGCTGATAATTTCATCCTGTTTTTCTTGGGCTTTTTTTGGATCAAGCTCGCAATAAACACAATCAAAATTGCATTGTTTTTTATTAGGGCTTAAATCTATACCCAAAGATCTTCCAAAACGCCTTGAGCTAACAGGACCAAAGAGTATTTTCATTTAGCTGAACTTTCTTGTACAAGCTTGATAAAATATTTTGCATTTTCAACAGGAATATCAGGCAAGATCCCATGTCCTAAGTTGAAAATATGAGCTTTATTTTGCATGGTTTTTAGTATTTTTCCAGCTCCTTCTTTGATGGCATTTTTATCATAAAGTCTACAAGGTTCCATGTTGCCTTGAAGAGTGTATTTGTGCGATAGTTTATCACGTGCTAAATCAAGCGGAGTGCTCCAATCAACTCCAAAAACATCAAAATTACCATCGATTCTATCCAAATAACCGCTAATGCCTTTAGGGAATAAAATTACAGGTATATTTGGGTATTTGCTTTTAATAAAATTTGAAATTTCAAGCATATAATTAAAAGAGAATTCAAAAAACTTATCATATTCTAAAGCACTTGCCCAGCTATCAAAAATTTGTATAGCATTAGCACCTGCTTTAATTTGCTCTTCTAAATAAAGTTTTAAAACTTGAGTTAGTTTGTTTAGAATTTTATGTAAAAGTTCTGGGTTTTGATAAAGCATTTTTTTACACTTTGCATAATTTTTACTTCCACTTCCTTCTATCATATAGGTAGCTATAGTCCAAGGGCTTCCGCAAAATCCTATTAAAGCCTTGTTTTGAGATAATTTTTCTCTTGTAAGCTTTAAGGCATCATAGACATAATTTAATTTTTTATGTGCATTTTGATCGTCAAGTTTTTCTAAATCTTCTAGGGTTGAAATAGGATTATCAAAAACAGGCCCTTCTCCTTTTTCAAAACGTAAATTCATACCCATTTCAAGAGGAACAACTAAGATATCTGAAAAAATGATTGCTGCATCTACATCTAAAATATCAATAGGCTGTAAAGAAACTTTAGAAGCTTTTTTATAGTCTTTGCATAAAGAGAGAAAATCACCCGCTTGTTTTCTTACTTCCATATATTCTGGCAAATACCTTCCTGCTTGACGCATCATCCAAATAGGGGTGTAGGGTGTAGGTTTTTTAAAGCAAGCATCGATAAAAATCATTATTTTCCTTTGTTTTTAGCAAAATTATAACAGAATTTGATAAATTAAATTGGTCAATTTTTCTATATTTTCTTCATATAGAGGAAATAATAAATTTTTTCATTTTATCCAGAGTTATTAGAAATTTTACGAGAATTATTGGAATTCTCGTTTATGTAGTTTGAGTTTTGATTGATTTGTATATTAAGCCTTTGTATTGTTTGTGGCATTTCCTGCGTCAATTGTAGTAAAAAGCTTATTTAGCAAAGTCTCCTCATTTTTTTTGTATTGATCTTCTCTCATTTTTTGCCAAGCATAAGATCTAAAATCTTCTCTAACAGCACCAAGATCAATGTCTTCGTTAGTAAATTTGCTTGAGTTTGTTTTTTTATCTTCCTTTTCTTCTTTGTTTTTTACTTCATTTAATGTGGCTTGAAATTCATCTGCCGAAGTATTTTTTTCTTTAACTTTAGTTGTGGTGCTAAAGATAGCATTTGATGTTTTTTGAGTATTATCTACTACCATTTTCTCCTCCTTTATTTAACTTTACATTAAATAAGCAAGCAATTTCTATTCCAATTTATACCTTTGTAAAACTTTTTCTTTGAAATTTTTTATAATTTAATTTATCTTTGGCAAAAAGCAAGGCAAAAATCAAAGCAGGGCTTACAAAAAGTGCTGAAAATAAAGCATTAAATTCTATACCCAATCTTGCTAAAACAATCCCACCTAAAAAACTTGCTAAAGCTATGCCTACATTAAAAGCTGCTTCATTCACACTTACTGTACTGTCTATGACTTTATAAGTATGGCGTTTAGCTTTAGTAATGCTAAGCATTTTTAGTGCAGGTATGGTTGAAAAGGCAAAAAATCCTATCAAAGCTACGCTAAAAATGATTAAAATTTTAGAATGCATGGTGAGAAATACACTTAAAAATACTAGAACTTGTATGCTTAAAATAAGACGCAAAGAAAAAATAGCACCTTTTTTATCTACTATTTTTCCGCCCCATAAATTCCCACAAATTGCACAAATTCCATATAAAAGCAAGATATAAGCTGTATCTTGGACTTTAAAACCGCTTATTTCTACAAGTATTTTTTGCAAATAAGTATAAAGAACAAATTGAGCCCCACAACTACAAATGGTTATAGTATAAGTTTTTAACAAATTTTGATGAGAAAAAGCAGGGATTAGATTTTTAAGACTGGTTGGGCTAGGATGTAAATTTTTGGGCATCATATGCCATACTCCAAAAAATGCTAGACTTGTAATGATAAAAATGAGTAAAAAGATAAATTTAAAGCCAAAATAATGCCCTATAAAAGTTCCAAGCGGCACTCCAGTAACTAAGGCTACAGTAAGCCCTGTGACCATTATAGCTAGAGCACTTGATTTTTTATCATCTGGAGTTATAGCACTTACAGCTAAGGTGGCAATGACAAAAAATACCCCATGTTGTGTTCCTGCTATAAAGCGTGCAAAAGCAGTAAGATAGAAATTTTGGCTAAAAAAGATGATGAAATTTGCTAAAGCAAAAATTCCAAGATTGATTAAAAGTTGTGTATGTCTATGAAAACGACTTAAAGGTATGGTGATAAGAGGAGCACCTATAACAACACCTATAGCATATAAGGTTGTAAGATAGCCCGCGGTTTTTGCATCTACGCTAAAATACGCTTCAACATCAACCAAAACTCCTGCCATAACAAATTCAGTTACGCCCATACAAAAAGCACTAAGAGCTAGTGCAAAAAGAGCTTTTTTGTAATTTTGCATTTTAAGTTCCTTATAAAAAATAAAAACGCATTATAATAAAATAAAGGCTTAATTTCCTTAAAAAATTCAAAATATTTTTGTTAAAATAAAATAAAAATTTTAAAGGTAAATAATGAAAAAAATTATTTTATTGCTTGGTTTAAGTTTGGCGAGTTTAGGGGCTTTGAGTTTTGATGAGCTTATTTATAAAGATGAAGTAAAACCTAGTTTTGATTGCTCTAAAATCAAATATGATGGCAAAAGTGATGATGAACTTATGATATGCAATAAAATTGGTGTGCGTAATGAATTTGATAATAAAAAACTTGCTTTAGTAGATAACATCTATAGTAGTTTATATCAAAATATTTCAAAAAAAAGCAGATAAAAAGATGAAAAAAGATTTTAAAGCCATTTCAAAAAAGATGCTTAAAGAAAGAAAAATTTGTATAAAAAATATGCAAAATACAAAAGCAGGGGAAAATCCTATTTTATCTTTACTCAATGCAAGTGATTGCATGCAAGAAGCTTATATTAAGGTTTTATTAGAACTTATGCAAAGAGCAAAAAAAGATACAAAGACTAAAGAAGTTTTAGAGCAAATTTTTAAAAATAAAGTTGATAAATATGAAAATTTACTCACTCAAAGTTTAAATACCAATAAAGATTTGCAAGATTTTATAGACAGCTTAGCTAAAGAAGATTTGATTGATTCTAGGGCTAAATTTAAGCTTTAGAATGTAAATTGATTGCAAATTTAGCCGCTTCAAAATAACTTTTAGCGTTGATTTTAGCATTTTTATAGGCCTTATCAAAGGCCGTGCCATGATCAACGCTAACGCGTATGATAGGTAAATTTAAACTTACATTGATGCTTTTATCAAAATACAAGGCCTTTAAAGGAGCAAGGGCAAGATCGTGATACATAGCCACTAAACGATTGCAGTTTTTTAAACCAGTCTTAGTAAAAGCTGTATCAGCCACTAAAGGATAGGGTAGATAAACGCCCTTGCCTTTAAAATTTAAAAGCAATTCTTTTTGTAAATTTTCATCTTTTAAGGCTTTTTTGAAAAATTTTTCATCTTTTTTAGAGTGTAAAAAGGCATTAACAAAGGCTATAGCTTTTTCCATGATCTTTTCTTCTTCTCCACCTATAACTCCATAATCTCCAGCGTGAGGATTAAAACCTAAAAGCCCCATTTTTTTAAAATGTGTTTCTTTGTAAAAATCTTTTAAAAAGATACTTAAATTTTTAAAAGTGATTTTTTTACTCACCTTAGCTAAAGGTATATGTTCGCTAAAAAGCCCTACAAAAAGTTCTTTGCAACCTAACATCATAATGGCATTTTTTTTAAAAAAATCCCTTAAAGCATCGGTGTGTCCTTTGTATTTAAATCCTGCATCTTCCCAAGCTTTTTTGTGTATAGGTAGAGTAAGCAAGGCATGGGCGTGTTTTTCATAGACAAAATAACTTGCCGCCTTAAAACTTAAAAAACCATAAAGTCCACTTTTTGTATCTATTTCTCCGGCTTTGATTTCAAAATTTTCATCCACTTTAAAGCCTAAAGGAAGGTAGAAAGAGTAAATTTCAAGAGAATTTTCTTTTTTTACAAAATTAAACTCATAGTCTTTTCCATCTTTAAAAGCTACGATTTTTGCATTAAAAAGTTTTAAATTTAAAAGTTTTGAAGCTTTATCAAGCAAGCTTTCGTGGATAAAATAAAAAGGTGTGCAGATTTTGCTTAGTTCTTCATGAGAACGCACTAAAATTTCAAGTCCTATGCCGTTTATATCGCCTATACTAATGGCTAGTTTTTTCATCTTTTAATAAGTTCTTTCATTTCCAAAATAGCGTTTTGAAGTCCTGTAAATACAGATCTTGCTACAATGCTTTGTCCTATATTTAGCTCGCAAATTTCTTTAATTTTTACTACGGGTTTTACATTTTTGTAATTTAAACCATGTCCCGCGGCTACTTTTAAGCCAAGTTCTAGGCCTTTTTTGGCACAGAGTTCTAAATTTTGTAATTCTTTTTCAAATTGAGCTTGCAAGGTTTTTTTATCTTGATTGAGTTCTTTTAAGGCAAAAGCAGTATGAGAGATATTACTAAAAAGTGCGTTGTGCAAATTCGCATAATGTCCTGTATGAAGCTCTATGAATTGGGCTTTTAAAATTTTTGATTTTTCTATATCTTCTAAACTAGGATTAATAAAAAGTGAAACTTCAATGTTTGCATTTTGAAGTTTTTCTATGCTTTGTCTTAATTTAGCATGATTTAAACAAAGCCCCCCTTCTGTAGTAAGCTCTTCTCTTTTTTCAGGCACTAAAGTAACGCGGTGAGGTTTGAGTTTAAGAGCTAAATTTAAAATTTCATCATTTAAAGCACATTCTAAATTGATAGGGCTTTTGCAAAATTTTATAATATTTTCCAAGTCAAAATCCTGAGCATGACGGCGATCTTCTCTTACATGCAAAGTGATTTGATCTCCGTGTCTAGCTACTATAAAAGCAGCTTCTAAAAGATCAGGATCATTTACCATTCTAGCTTGTCTTAACACTGCAATATGATCGATATTTACACCTAAAAGCATATTTTTCCTTTAGAACTTTTTTGCTATTATACTATAAAATCAAATAAGGAAAGTCATGTTAGGTATAGATCTTGGTTCAAATACTTTAAGAGCAGTACAAATGGATGAAAAATTAAATAAATTAAAAGAATATGAATTTGTTATTGGGGCAGCGAAAAATCTAAATCAAAGTGGAGAAATTTCTAAAGAAGCCATACAAAGATTAAAAAATACTTTGAGTATTTTAGCTAAAGAGCAAGATTTAAGCAAAGCGAGAGCTGTAGCGACTGCAGCTTTTAGAAAGGCAAGCAATACAAATGAAATTTTTGCCCATTTAAAAAAAGAATTTGGGATTGATTTTAAGCTTATAGATGCCAAAAGTGAAGCTAAGATCAGTGTTTTAGGTATGCAATCAGGTTTAAGAAGGCTTAAAATTTGGGGAGAGTTTGCGTATTGTGATTTAGGAGGGGCTTCTTGTGAGCTTTCTTTTGGAAAAAGTTTTAAAAGTTTTGATTTTGGTATTATTAGTTTTTATGAAAAAAATTACCATTCTTATTATAAATCTTGTATTTCTTATAAAAAATTAATAAAAAAATATTCTAAATTTATCATAAATATTAAAGATAAAAAACTTAAAATCCATTTTTTAATTGCAAATCCCTATTTAAAGCATTTAGCTTTTAGGGCTTTTGATGAGGTGGCTATGATTAAAAAGGAACTTCGTTCTTTAGGAGTTAAAACGGTGGTTTTAAATTCCGGAGTTCCTACTACACTTAGCGCATTAAAACAAAATATAAGCTATGAAAAGTATGAAGCAAGTAGAGTAAATGGCAAAAAACTTTACCATAAGGATTTTTTAAATTATGCTATTAAACTTTTTTATATGGAAGAAAAAAAGGCTATAAAAGAAGTAGGCGCGATGAGAAAAAATTATTTGAGTGCAGGTTGTTTGCTGTTTTATGCTTTGTTTGATAAACATAAACTTCTAGTCATTGATGAGGGTTTAAGGGAGGGGGTTTGTTTAGCGAGTATGAAAAATATAAAATTTTAGTTTTTTTGAAATTCGAAAAAATGAAATTTTTCATCAAAATTAAAAAATAAAATTTTAGCTTGAGATAAAAAACTTTCGTAAGTTTTAATGTTTTTATTTTTTGTGTATTCTAATAAATCTTCAAAACCAAAATCCATTAAAGCAAGACTTTGTTTTTTAAAAGCTAAAGGTTTAAAATCATATTCTTTGATGAGTTTTTGAAGATGAGTAAAATTGACATTATAAGTTAGATCGCTTTTGCCGAAAAAATCTTTTAAAGATACTTCAAAAGGGCTAAAAACTTCGTGCTTTTGATAGATTCTTAAGCTAAAACTTTGTGGATTTAAAGTTCCATAGTCAAATCCCGCAAATATAAATCTCTCACAAGTTTGGTTTAAATCTTTAAAAAAATTTTCAAGCTCTAAACTGAGTTCACCTTTTTTAAGATTTAAAGCTTTGCATTTTGTGATTAAATTTTCATCCATATTTTTAAAAATAAGTTTAAAATTTTCTACAAATGCCATTTTATCATGATCTATAAGTTCGCAAGCAAAACTATCAAAAAGTTCATTGCAAAAGAAAAAAGCGTTCTTAAAATGGCATTCTTTAAGACTATTTTTGTGAGTAAATTCCACTCCTTTTAAAGTCTTTTTTTGTAAAGTTCTTAATTTTTCATGCGGTTCTATGACGAAAAAAGAAATTTGAGAAAAAATTTCAGGTCTTAATTCAAGCAAAGCGGCTAAAAAATCACGACTTAAATATCCTTCATTAGCGCCTATTTCTACAAGTTCTAAAGGGAGTTGTAAAATTTTTTTATCTATTAAATTTAAAAAATGCTTGGCTAAAAGTGCGCCAAAAAGATTTCCTGCGCTTACAGCAGTAAAAAAATCTCCGTTTTTTCCTATACTTACAGCATTTTTATAATAGCTTTCATGGAGCCAAGCATGGAAAAAGTCACTAAATTTCATTGAAAAATAGCATTAAATTTGGATACAAAATCCAAAGGATCAACTTGTTTGCCTCCAGCTAAAATTCCAAAATGCAAATGCGGCCCACTTACCCTACCTGTAGCCCCACTAAGTCCTATAAGTTCACCTTTTTTTATCTTTTGTCCTACTTTAACATCAATTTTAGAAAGATGATAATATTGTGAATAAATTCCAAAACCATGATCAATGACTACTGAATTTCCTGCGAAATAACGATCTTTTGCAATTTTTACTACACCTGAATTGGCTGCATAAATAGGTGTTCCTGTGGCAGCTCTAAAGTCCGTTCCGCTATGATAACTTGCTACTTTTTCATTAAAAGTTCTTGCTTTGCCAAAATCACTTGTGATAAAAGAATTTAAAGGTATATTAAAAGCACCGTTAAATAAAGCTTTTGGAGTATAAGAATTATAAATCGCATTGGCTTCTTTTAATTCTTTAGTGATGCGTTCTTGTATGGTTTTTGGTGGAAAAATCTTTTTGTTTTCAACTTGCAATTTTTCACTTTTATAATTACCTTCTAAAGTTTTTATGAAAATTTCTTCTTTTTTATCTTTATAAAATGCGATAAGTTTTGTATTTTGCGGGGGATTTTTGTAAGGTAAGGAAAAAATAGCTAGAACTTTTTCTTGATTTTTAGGATGTGTAAAAGTGGGAATATTTTTACCATTATTTTTTAAAGATAAAAAATCTTTCTTATCTAGCTCCAAAAATAAAGCTTGACCTTTGATGAGTTCTAAATTTTGAGCTCCAAAAAGCCAAAGAGTAAGGCTTAAAAAAAGCCATAAGGCTTTCATAAGCTTAACTCTTTAAGATCGGCGATTTTTAAAAACTCCGCATAAATTTCATAAACCAAAGCTTGGCGATTATTTTTAAGTTTTTCATCTTCAGCATTAATCATCACTTGATTAAAAAACTCATCAATAAAAGGCTTAAGTGCAAAAAGATTTTCAAGTTTTTCTTGTAAAGAGTTGGCTTTAGTTTTTTCTTGAAAAGCTTTGTAAAGTTTACTTTCTGCTTCTTGAACAAAAAGACTTTCATCAACTTTATGAGGATTTTTAGTAGCGATATTGGCTAGTCTTTTAAAGGTTGCAAAATTTTCATTAAAATTATCTTTTTTGCTAAGTTTTATAAGAGCATTTACGCTTTGATTGATATGGATAAGATCTGTATTTTGTGAGCTTAAAACCGCTTTTACAAAAGAAGCATTGACTGTATAAAAAGTATAAAGTCTTTCAAAAATAAAATCTTTTAAAATTTGCATATCAAAGCTTTTATAATGATTTGAAAGTTTTTCTAATAAAATTTGGATATCAAATTCTTTATTTAAATTTAAAGCAATTTTAATGATCCCATTGGCAGCTCTTCTTAAGGCATAAGGATCCTTTGTTCCGCTTGGAATTTTTCCTATGCTAAAAAGTCCTATAAGGGTATCAAGCTTGTTTGCAAGGGCTACTATGCTTGAAAATTCTGTACTTGGAAGTGGAGCTTGTTCGGAATTAGGAAGATATTGTTCTTTGATGGCTAAGCAAATTTGATAATCTAAGCCCATTTTTTGCGCATAATAACTTCCCATAATGCCTTGCAAATCAGTAAATTCATAAACCATTTGTGTGGCTAAGTCTGCTTTGGCGTATTTTAGTGCTGTGCTGATATTTTCGATTTTATCATTATGGAGCATTTGACATAAAATTTCAGCAATTTTAATCTCTCTTAAACTTTTATCTTGCATTGTGCCTAAACCTTCAAGATAGGTCATTTTGGCAAGTTTTTCGGGTTTTAAGCCATTTTGTAAATCATTTTGATAAAAAAACATTGCATCGCTAAGTCTTGCACGCAAAACTCTTTCATTTCCATGTATGATTTTTGAATAATCCTTACATACTGCATTACTTACTACTATAAAATGATTACTTAAGCCTTTATCGTTAAAAACTGCAAAATAACGTTGATTTTCTCTCATTGAAGTGATGATTACTTCGCTAGGAATTTCTAAAAATTCTTCTTCAAAACTTCCTAAAAGTGCATTAGGATATTCTGTGATAGCAACTACTTCAGCTAAAAGCTCTTCATCTTCTCCAATTTGTATATTTTTTTGACTTTCTATGAGTTTAAATTGCTCAAGTATTTTTTCCTTTCTTTTGATTGGATCAAGGATGATATAGTTTTTTTCTAGTAGTTCAAAATATTCTTTTGCATTGTTAAAATCTTGCAAATCATAACTTACGCTTCTGTGAATGAAAGTTTTTTTAGTACTTTTTACTCCATAGCTTTGAAAATTAACAAGTTCATCATTTAAAATGCAAGCTATAGAACGGATCGCACGGATGAATTCAAAAGAATTTGCACCCCAGCGCATACTTTTGCCAAAACTAAGACTTTTTAGAAATTTTTCTACCATTTCTCCTAAAATTTCTTGACTTTGCAAACCTTTAATAGCTTTTTGATGGTACAAAACTTCCTTGCCTTTGATTTCTTTAAAAGAGAGTTCATTTTCACTGATCCTTGCTTTTTGCAGGAAGCTTTGTCCCGCAGGAGTTAAAACTCCATCTTTATAAGCAACATTTTTAGGTGCTCCTATAAATTCAGCAAAGCTATCTTCTTGTTTGTCTGCAAAATTTTCATGAAAAAAAACTAAACGACGCGGAGTATAATAAAATTTAAAATCACTTACCAAGCGGTATTCTTCTAAAACATTGCTCCATTTTTTTTCTATATTAGCTAATTCTTTTAGCAAAGGAATAGCAGGTAATTCTTCTGTACCAATTTCTATTAATAATTCACTCATAATTTACTCTTTTTAAAATTTATTTCTAATTTTAACTAAAATTTCATTAAAAAACTTATAAATACTTTTGCAAAAAGCCTTTAAGTTCACTAGCGTTGCTAAATTCATTTTCTTTTAAATTTTTTTGATACCATTTGGCATGAAAATAAGGCAAATTAGCATTTTTAGCACATTCTTTATCTTTTTGACTATCTCCTATAAAAACGCTTGTTTTATATGGAGCCTCGCTTTTTAAAAGCTCTAGCATCATAGGATGAGGTTTGGGTTCTATGCCTAAACTTACGCCTAAAATTTTATCAAAATAAGGAATGATATCGTGTTTTTTAAGTATGTTTGAAAGTGAGCTTTGCGGGGCGTTAGTAGCAATAGCTAAAAAACAATTTTTGCTTTTTAAAAATTCTAAAAGTTCTTTTACTCCTTCAAAAAGCACCACGCTTTGTTCATAGTGCTTGACAAAATATTTTTCATAGCCTTCTTTAAAACTAGAATGATGGAAATTTTCTATATTGTAAAGTTCTTTTGCCCAGTCAATATTGGGAGTATTGATGGTTTGCATAATGATTTCTCTTGAAAGTGGGGCTAGGTTTAAATCCTGTCTTATTTCATTGACTGCACAAGAAATGGCATTTGCACTATCGATTAAAGTTCCATCCATATCAAAAAATACATTAATCATTCATAATCCTTTAAATAATTTTTATGTTTTTCTTTTTTCTCACCTTGTTTTTTTTGCTTATCTAAAGCATTGGCAAGATTTAAAAGCTCGTTTTTTTCTTTGGAAAAATCTAAACAAGCATTGACAAAAAATTCAAGATTTTTTGCATAGGTTGAGTTAAGATTTACCGCGGGATTTTTTTCAAAAAATTTAGCATTTTTTAACATTCTTTCTTCAAATTTAGTTTTATCAAAATCTTCTTTTTTAAGTGCAGATATAGCGCCATTGAAAAATTTTTCAAGATTTCTTAGGTATTTTACGCGTAAGGCTTTTTCTTCATTTTTTGTCAAAATTCTTCCTTAGGTATTTTTGTGAATGCGGCATTCTAGCGCTTCTTGAACTAAATTTCTAGCGATTACTTTTTCAGAGCGAATGATGCGTATATTTTCATCTATGCTAGAAAAAAGCATCTTTTTTAAAGTTCCATTTACATGAATGATGGTGTCTATAGGTTTTGGATAATTAGCTAGCACTTGACATAAAATTTCAAGTTTAGCTTCATTTGTAACTGTGATAATAGCTACGGCACATTCTTCTATATTGGCAATTTTTAAGGTTTCTTCTTGAGCAGCATTGGCAAAAACGACATTTTCACCTCGACTAACTCCAAGTTCTACTAAATTTAAATCACTTTCTAAAACAAGATAAGGTACGCCTGTGTTTTTGATTTTTTGTACGACTTCTTGTCCTAAGCGTCCATAGCCAAAAACAACAAGATGATTTTTCAGCTTGATATTGCTGTCAATATTTTGCACAGCGTTGGTATTAAGTGCTATATCTTCTACAACATTGGTAATTTTTCTTATATTGTTTAAAATAAAAGGCGTGATAATCATGGTTAAAATAGAAACAACAATTAAAATTTGTGAAGTTTTGATATCAAGCATATTTTTTGCTTGTAAAAGAGAAAAAATTGCTAGGGCGAATTCGCCAATTTGAGCTATGGCAAAAGCTGTTTTAAGCGCTACTCTTTTTTTGGTGTAAAGAAATAAAAAGCCAAAAACTATGCCAAATTTTAAAGCCATTACAAGAAGGGTTAAAACTATGATTAAAAACCAATTTTGTGCCACTACATCAAGTTGAATTTGCATGCCTACAGTTATGAAAAAAAGCCCTAAAAGCAAATCTCTAAATGGGATCAAGTCCGCTTCTATTTTGTGTTTATATTTTGTTTCTGCTATCAAAGCACCTGCTATAAAAGCACCCAAAGAATAAGAAAATCCAAAATAATTTGCTAAAAAACTTGCTCCAATAACCATAAATAAAACAGTACTAATAAAAATTTCCTGAGAAGAAGTGTGGATAATGAGTCTAAAAATTCTATCCACTAGATATTTACCTATGAAAAATAATAAAGTGATTAAAATAAGTGCTGAAATTAAAGTGGTAAAAAGGAGTTTTTCTATGTTTTGATTGTTGGATGAAAAAATATCTACAAGCAAAAGCAAAGGAATAACGGCTATATCTTGAAAAAGCAAAATTCCCAATGCTTTTCTACCATATTGCTCATTGATATCGCCATTATCATTTAAAATTTTAAGCACCACTGCGGTTGAAGAAAGCGCTAGTGCAAAGCCTACTATAGTAGCGCTTTTATCTCCAAGTCCTAAAATTCCTATAGCAAGTAACATAAAAACAAAGCCACAAGTAAGCATCTGCAAAGAGCCGTTTAAAAAAACTTCTTGTTTCATTGCCATTAAATGCTTAAAAGAAAATTCAAGCCCTATGGTAAACATTAAAAACACTATACCAAATTCGGCTATATGGGTGATTTCGCCTTTGCCACTTAAATGATAAATTTCAGAAATGATTTCTCCAGCAGCTATATATCCAATGATAGTTGGAATTTCAAATTTTTTAAATATGACATTTAAAACTATAGCTATAGCAACGGTGATTAAAAAAATTTCTAAAAAATTATCCATTATTTTTTATTTTTTCTCATAAAAAATCAAATCAAAGCTATTTTTATGCTTAACAACGGCTTTACTAGCCGCTTCTTTATCTTGTTGTTTGCTTAATTCTAAGCGTAGTTCATCAATTAAATTTTCAAATTCGTGAAGTTGGTTTTTCAATTTTAAGATAACATCTACTCCAGCAAGATTGATTCCCATGTCTCTTGTTAAACGCAATATAAGTTTAATACGGTCAATATCTCTTTGAGAATAAAGTCTTATTTTGCCATCGGTTCTACTTGGCTCTATCAATCCTTCTCTTTCGTATTGCCTTAAGGTTTGTGGATGTATGCTTAAAACTTTAGCCACAACACTGATTAAATATACAGGTTCATCATAATGCTGTTCCATATTTTATTCCTTTCTTTAAGGTAATTTTTCTTTTAAGAGTTCTATAAATTTTTCATCAAGGGTATCTAAATTTGGCAAAACAACATTTAAAATCAAATACATATCCCCATAAATATCACTTTTTCTATTTTGCACACCATAACCTTTTAAACGAATTTTTTGGTTATTTTTTGAATTAGGCGTTATGTTAATTGTTGCTTCTTCCTTGCCTTCTTTGAGTGTTTTTATATTTATTTTTCCGCCAAAAAGTGCAGTTTTTAAAGAAATATCAACCTTTTGATATAAATCATCATCTTCTCTTGTGTAAATAGGACTTTCTTCTATTTTTACAATAATGATTAAATCGCCTCTAGCTCCATTTCTGCTTTGTTTTCCTTTAGAGCGAATTCTTAGTTTCTCACCTTCTTTTATACCGTGTGGAATTTTAAATTTAATGGTTTCGCCTTGAAAATTAAAACTATGTTCCCCGCCTTTAACAGCTTTTTCGAAAGGAATGTGAAGCTCTAGATTGCTGTCTAAATTTTCTTCTTCAAAACCTTCAAATCCTCCAAAACCACTGCTAAAGCCTTTTGAAGAAAAGCCGTTAAAACCCCCTCTTGAGCGTCCACCAAAGCCTCCTCCAAAGAGATCTTTTAAAATATCGTCCAAATTTACCCCACCAGTATTTCTTGAAAAATCATGAAAACTTTGTCCACCAAACATAGAATCGCCGTATTGGTCATACTGAGCTCGTTTTTTTTCGTCACTTAAAATTTCATAAGCAGCATTAATTTCTTTAAATTTTTCTTCAGCACCTTTTTCTTTGTTGATATCAGGATGATATTTTCTAGCTAGGCGACGGTAAGCTTTTTTTATTTCATCTGCACTAGCGTTTTTGCTAACTCCAAGAGTTTCGTATAAACTATTCATGTTATATTTCCTTAAAAATTTTTACTTGATTATATAGAGGATTAAATTATAACATAAACTTTAGCCTAAGTCAATCAAGTTTTATAAATTTTTATCACTCAAGGTTTTATTTACAATTTTGTAAATTTTCGGTTTTATACTATGAAGACAGTAAAATATTTTACGAGATAATTTATCTTTAAGAACAAAAGGAAATGAAATGAAAAAGATTTTTTTATCATTAAGTTTAGCAAGTGCTTTATTTGCTGCAAGTATTAATTTTAACGAATCGACTGCAACGGCTAATCGTGTGAATCCTGCTGCTGGAAATGCAGTGCTTTCTTATCATGATTCTATTAAAGATGCAAAAAAATCAGTGGTTAATATTTCCACCTCAAAAACTATTACAAGAGCAAATCGTCCAAGCCCTTTGGATGATTTTTTTAATGATCCTTATTTTAAACAATTTTTTGATTTTGATTTTCCTCAAAGAAAAGGAAAAAATGATAAAGAAGTGGTGAGTTCTTTGGGATCAGGGGTGATTATTTCAAAAGATGGTTATATAGTAACAAATAATCACGTTGTAGATGATGCTGATACGATTACAGTGAATTTACCAGGAAGCGACATAGAATATAAAGCAAAACTTATAGGTAAAGATCCAAAAACAGATTTGGCTGTTATAAAAATAGAGGCTAATAATCTTTCAGCTATTACTTTTACAAATTCTGATGATTTAATGGAAGGAGATGTTGTTTTTGCACTTGGAAATCCTTTTGGAGTTGGTTTTAGTGTTACAAGTGGGATAATATCTGCTTTAAATAAAGACAATATAGGTTTAAATCAATATGAAAATTTTATACAAACAGATGCTTCTATCAATCCAGGAAATTCAGGTGGAGCTTTGGTGGATAGTCGCGGATATTTAGTAGGTATTAATTCAGCTATTCTTTCTCGTGGTGGTGGAAATAACGGCATAGGTTTTGCCATACCTTCAAATATGGTTAAAGATATAGCTAAAAAACTTATTGAAAAAGGCAAGATTGATAGAGGATTTTTAGGTGTGACTATTTTAGCTTTGCAAGGTGATACTAAAAAAGCTTACAAAAATCAAGAAGGAGCTTTAATCACTGATGTTCAAAAAGGTTCAAGTGCTGATGAAGCAGGGCTTAAGCGTGGAGATTTAGTTACTAAAGTTAATGATAAGGTTATAAAAAGTCCTATTGATCTTAAAAATTATATAGGAACTTTAGAGATTGGTCAAAAAATTTCATTAAGTTACGAAAGAGATGGAGAAAATAAGCAAGCAAGTTTTATTCTTAAAGGTGAAAAAGAAAATCCTAAAGGCGTACAAAGCGATTTGATTGATGGTTTGAGTTTGAGAAATTTAGATCCAAGACTTAAGGATCGTTTGCAAATTCCAAAAGATGTTAATGGTGTTTTGGTTGATAGTGTTAAAGAAAAGAGCAAAGGAAAAAATTCTGGTTTCCAAGAGGGTGATATTATCATAGGTGTTGGACAAAGTGAAATTAAAAATTTAAAAGATTTAGAACAAGCTTTAAAACAAGTTAATAAAAAAGAATTTACCAAAGTTTGGGTATATCGCAATGGTTTTGCGACTTTGCTTGTGCTTAAATAAAAATAACGGAAGGATTTTCCTTTCGTTATAAATTTTAGTTTAAAATTAAAATTAAGTTTAAAATAAAGGAAAACTATGACAAATATTCTTATGATAGAAGATGATTTAGAATTAGCAGAAATTACAGCTGAATATTTGGAAAAATTTGATATGAAAGTTGATATAGCTCATGAACCTTATATAGGTCTTTCTAAGCTTGCATTAAAAGAATATCAGCTTATCATTTTAGACCTTTCTTTGCCAGGGCTTGATGGGCTTGAAGTGTGTGAAGAGATTCGTAAAAAGTATGATACGCCTATTATTGTTTCAAGCGCAAGACATGATATTACAGATAAGGTTAATGCTTTAGAGCTTGGAGCAGATGATTACCTACCAAAACCTTATAATCCAAAAGAATTACAAGCACGCATTAAAAGTCATTTAAGACGTATTTCAAATACAAAAAGCGCCATAGCAAAAAGTGTAAAAGATCTTGTTTATGATCAATATAAGCATATTATTACCATGAAAGGACAAGAGCTTACTTTAACTAATGCTGAATTTGATATTTTAAGCTATTTGATTAAAAAAGAGGGTGGAGTGGTAAGTCGTGAAGAGCTTGTTTATAATTGTTCTTCTATTAGCGAGGATTCTAGCAATAAAAGTATAGACGTTATTATCAGTAGAATTCGTCAAAAGATGGGAGATGATCCAAAAACTCCAAAATATATTCACTCTATACGTGGAATAGGTTATAAGCTTACTCAATGAATAAATCTTCGATTTTTTATACTATAACTTTTATTTTTATTTTTGCTGGGGTTAGTGTTATACTTGGCTTTTTGTGGCTTATAGAATATGATCAGCAAAATTATACTAGAGAATTAAACACAAAATATTCTTTGATAGCTAATGCAAGGCTCTTAAATTTTGCAGGAGTTATCAGTGAAAAAGAATTTGAAGAGCAGACAAAAAATTATAATAAAATGGATGAGATAACAGAAGCAAAGCAGATCCGTAAAATTCTTTTTAGAGGTGATGTTTTAGCTAGGGTTGAGGTTAACAATGGCTTAATCGAGATTATTTCTTATAATAGACAGGTGTATTTAAATATTATTTATGATGGAAAGGTTTATCTTTATAAGGATCAAGATTATCAAACCTATAGGTATTTTATTATCAAAGCTATAGCTGTAGCTGTGATTTGTATTCTTGTATTGCTTTATATTTATATATTTAAAAAATTAAAACCACTTAAAAGACTTAAAAAACAAATTGATAAATTTGCCCAAGGAAAGCTTGGTGATATAGAAGATGTAAGCACTGGGGTGGATGAAATTTCACAAGTAAGTGAAGCTTTTTATCAAGCTATTGTTCAAATTCGAAAGTTAAACCAATCTCGTCAGTTTTTTTTAAGAAATATTATGCATGAACTCAAAACTCCTATTACTAAAGGGCTCTTAACTTTAGAAATGATAGAAGATAATAAATATAAAGAGCGCTTAAATGGGGTTTTTACTAGACTTGAAATTTTAATTAATGAATTTGCTGCTATTGAGCAAATTACTTCAGGGGCTGCTTTTATAAATAGAAAAAAATACAATATTTTAGATGTTTTAGATGAAGCCAAAGAAATTGCAATGCGAGATGATAGCAATATACGTATTTTTATGGAAGAAAGTTTTTTTGTAAATGTGGATTTTAAACTTTTTACTACGGCGATTAAA
Organism: Campylobacter sp. CFSAN093227; assembly: GCF_012897855.1. Taxonomy (NCBI): domain Bacteria; kingdom Pseudomonadati; phylum Campylobacterota; class Epsilonproteobacteria; order Campylobacterales; family Campylobacteraceae; genus Campylobacter; species Campylobacter sp. CFSAN093227. The sequence continues at coordinate 1,329,049 of NZ_CP040610.1, read as the reverse complement.
AATATGATAGATAATGGTATTAAACATTCTGAAGATGGGTTTGTGCAAATTGATATTATAGATGATTATATTTGTTTTAAAAATCGTGGTCCTGAGCTTAACAATACTTTAGAATACTATACTCAAGCTTTTACTCAAGGATCAAAACAAAAATCAAGTTTTGGATTAGGGCTTTATATTGTAAATACTATTTTAGAAACACATGGAATGAAGCTTGATTATTTATATGAAGATGGGGTAAATTTGTTTTATTTTAGAAATTTAAAAAGTGTTATTGTTAAGGAGTAAATTAATTTTTTTACATAAAAAATGCATTTTTGTGAAAAAACCCTTGACAAAGTTTTTTAATTTCACTATAATCACATTTTACTTTTAAATATTCCGGATTAGCTCAGCGGTAGAGTAGTCGGCTGTTAACCGATTGGTCGTAGGTTCGAATCCTACATCCGGAGCCACTTTTTTAACTCCATTTTTAATATTCATAAATGTATTTTAATATAAAAAATTAATAAGTCTTTATCACAAAAAAAATTGTGATAAAGTTTTTTATTTTGTTTGTTTAAGATTTTTGACAATTTTATCTATTTTTTTACTTGCCTTTTGATAATCCCCATCTTTAAGTTCTTCTAGGGCATTAACAGCAAAAGAAAAATCTTCAACTTCATTAAGATAAGCCTCTATAGCTTCTTTTACTATGGTTGATTTTGGTTTAGAAAGATTTTTACTTAAATTATCCAAACGCTCCTTAAGCTCTAAAGGCATTCTAAAAGAATAAGTTTTTACATTGCGTTTCATTTTATCCTCCTTAAGAATATTTTTTGTAAAATTTTATAGCTTGTTTACAAGTTTTACAAGTAAATTTATGACCTTGTAATTCTATTTTTTGATGAATGCTATAAGGAACATCGTGAATTTTACCAGGACAATTACAGGTATAAAGATAAAATTGTGGATGCTCATTATCTTCATCTTCTGCTGCTTCAAAGCTAACATCGCCACCATCATCTGTAGACAAAGAAGAACTTCTCCATTTTTCAACTTTCATGTCTTCATATAGTATGTGTTCTAAAAGCCACTTTTTAGCCACTATATAAAGTTTTTCTTTAAGATCATTGGTTGATTTGATATCTTTGATTAAATTAATCATGGTTTGGATGATTTCTTTATGTATTTTTCGATGTTCTTCTAAATTTGGATAGCCTATTAGCTGCATGTATTTTTCTTCATCATTAAAGTGATCTTTCATATAATTAAAAAATTCAGCCAAAAGTTCTTTGACTTCATTTTTACTTACAGATCTATCTGATACAACTTCAACTTTTGCAGCAAGTTTAAAAAGCTTTTTATGCTGCTCATCAATTTTAGCATTGTGCACACTATAGCTGTTATCCCATTTTGGAAGCATTTTAACTCCTTAAGGAAAAATTTATTTGTATGAAAGGATTATAGATAAAAATAAATTAAATAAAAATGAAATTTTATTAAATAATTGATAAGAATTTTGATACAATGATATATATTTAAGAGATTTGAAGTTAGAAAGATTTAAATTATGGCTGCTAAAATTTTACTTTTAGAAGATGATTTGAGCTTGAGTGAGATCATTGAAGAGTTTTTAAACGATGAGGGATATGAAGTATTTTTATGCGATAATGCGCAAGAAGCTTTAGATATGGCTTATGAAAGATATTTTGATCTTTGGATTTTAGATGTAAAAGTTCCTTTAGGAGATGGATTTTCATTACTTAAAGAATTAAGAAAAAGCGGAAAGCAAACTCCAGCAATTTTCATGACTTCTTTAAACACAACAAACGATTTAAAACAAGGCTTTGACGCAGGTTGTGATGATTATATAAAAAAACCTTTTGAACTTGCCGAGTTATCTATCAGGGTTAAAGCTTTGCTTAAAAGAGCTTTTTCACATAAAAATGAAGATTTTGAAGATTTAGGGGATGGACTTAGGTTCGAATTTACTACACAAATTCTTTATCATAATAATAAAGCTTTGGCTTTGCCGAGTAAAGAGATTAAACTTTTGTCTTTATTACTTAAAAATAAAAACAACTTTTTAAGTACAGAGAGAATTTTTGAAGAACTCTGGGATTATGATGAGGAGCCTAGTGAGCTAAGTTTAAGGGCTTATGTGAAAAATTTACGTAAAATTTTAGGAAAAGAAAAAATTATAAATCAAAGAGGCAGGGGATATTGCTATGGCTAAAAAAGTCATTAGGCAAATTTTATTAATCTACCTAACAACTACAGGTATTTTTTTAACTATTTTTTTTGCATTATGGTATCAAAAATTATATGAAGAATTAGTTGTTTTAAAGGGTACCACTTTGAGAGAAAATCATAGAAACATTGTTATAAGCATCTTAAATTCTCGTTTTACCCCTATAGATATAAGTGCAAAAAATATTGCTCAAAGCACAGCACTAAAATTTGCTATATTTGATGCTAAAAAGATTGTTTTTAGTAATATAGATTTTGATTTAAGAAAGGCAAAGATAGAGCTTAAAGGTAGAGGTATTTGTGATAATAAGGTTTTTTTCCTTGCTCCTATGAGTGCAGATCATTATTTTTTAAGACATGCTAGCAATGAAGAAGTAAATACTAACGATGGTTTGCAAATTTTAATACAGGGTGAAGATGTTGGCAAAGATCTTTTTTGGATTAGAACGAAAGTTTTTAGTTTTGCTATTATGGCTTTTTGCATATTGGGTTTAATATCTTATATTTTAGTAAAAATTGCTCTAAAGCCTTTGGAGGATAAAATCAGCACACTAAATCGTTTTATTAAAGATTCAACTCATGAACTCAATACCCCATTAAGTGTTATTTTGATGAGTATAGAACAACTTGAGCATCAAAATTTAGGAGATAATACTAAATTTACAAGGATTAAGCTTGCTGCAAAAAGTTTGTCTCAAGTGTACTCTGATCTTGTTTTTTATAATTTCCCTAATACCTTAGAAACAGAAAAACAAAAATTTGATTTAAGAATACTACTTGAAGAAAGATTGGAATATTTTAAAGTATTTTTTGAGCAAAAAAAAATTACACTAAAGCTTGATTTAAATCAAGCAAATATTTTTGCTCCTAAAAGTCAAATTTCTAAATTGATTGATAATCTTATAAGCAATGCTATTAAATACAATAAAAAAGGTGGAGTAATTTCTATAATTTTAAAAGCCAATTTTTTAAGTATTGCGGATACAGGTTGTGGAATTTCAAAGTCAAATTTAAATCATATTTTTGATAGATATACAAGATTTAATACCGATCAAGGAGGATTTGGTATAGGGCTTTCTTTGGTAAAAAAAGTTTGTGATGATAATGATATTAAGATTATTTGCGAATCTGTAGAAAATCAAGGGAGTGTTTTTAAATTAAATTGGTAATCAGCAAGGAAAATCCTTGCTGATAAGAGGTTAGAGCAGATATTACATCATTCCGCCCATGCCACCCATTCCTCCCATACCGCTCATATCTGGCATAGTAGGCTTATCTTCTTTAATTTCACTAATTGTTGCTTCTGTGGTTAAAAGCATACTAGCTACAGAAACTGCATTGAGTAAAGCTACTCTTTCTACTTTAACAGGATCGATAATTCCACTTTCAAGCATATTAACATATTCACCTTTTGCAGCATCAAATCCTGTGTTTTCATCTTTAGCATTTTCTACGCTATTTACAACCACACCTGCATCAAATCCTGCATTTTCAGCAATTTGTCTTAAAGGTGCTCTTAAAGCTCTTTCAACGATAGCTGCGCCAATTGCTTCATCACCCTGTAGATCAAGTTTGATTTTAGCTTTTGCTTTGATAAGCGCTGCACCACCACCGATTACTATACCTTCTTCAACTGCTGCTTTAGTAGCGCTTAAAGCATCATCAACACGATCTTTTTTCTCTTTCATTTCAGTTTCAGTTGCTGCACCTACTTTAATAACTGCAACACCACCACTTAATTTTGCAAGTCTTTCTTGTAATTTTTCTCTGTCATAATCTGAAGTTGTTTCAGCAATTTGTGCTTTGATTTGATTGACTCTTGCATCGATATTTGCTTTTTCGCCTGCACCATTTACTATGGTTGTATTGTCTTTATCGATGATTACACTAGAAGCTTGTCCAAGATCTTGTATAGTCGCACTTTCAAGAGTTCTTCCAAGTTCTTCAGAAATCACTTCTCCACCTGTTAAAATCGCTATATCTTCAAGCATAGCTTTTCTTCTATCGCCAAAACCTGGAGCTTTTACTGCTGAAATATTAAGAACACCGCGAAGTTTATTTACAACCAAAGTTGCAAGCGCTTCGCCTTCAATATCTTCAGCGATAATTAAAAGTGGTTTGCCTGTTTTTTGAATTTGTTCTAAAACCGGTAATAAATCTTTTAAATTTGCAATTTTTTTATCAAAAAGCAGGATATAAGGGCTTGAAAGCTCTACTGTCATTTTTTCTGCATTAGTGATAAAATAAGGGCTTAAATAACCTCTGTCAAATTGCATACCTTCAACTACATTTAATTCATCATTGATTGATTTTGCCTCTTCAACAGTGATAACACCATCTTTGCCCACTTTTTCCATAGCATCAGCGATTAAATTTCCGATTTTTTCATCAGAGTTGGCTGAGATTGTAGCAACTTGTGCAATTTCTTTTTTATCTTTTACTTCGCGAGAAAGTTTTTTAAGTTCTGCTACTATAGCTTCGCAAGCTTTATCCATACCGCGTTTTACCTCGATAGGATTTGCACCTGCTGTGATATTTCTTAAACCTTCTTTGAAAATTGCATGAGCTAAAACCGTTGCAGTAGTTGTTCCATCGCCTGCTTGATCAGCTGTTTTACTCGCTACTTCTCTTACGAGTGAAGCACCCATATTTTCAAGACTATCTTTAAGCTCTACTTCTTTAGCAACACTTACGCCATCTTTAGTAATGCTTGGAGCACCAAAGCTTTTTTGGATTAAAACATTGCGTCCTCTTGGCCCCATAGTTACTTTTACTGCGTCATTAAGTTTTTTAACGCCCTCGTAAAGTTTATTTCTTGCTTCATCTGAAAAAATAATTTCTTTTGCCATTTTTTATCCTTTTTTATAAATTATTTTAAAATTCCTAAGATATCATCTAAATTTAAAACTAAATATTCATTATTATCAAGTTTAATTTCTGTTCCACCGTATTTAGCAAACACGATTTTATCACCATTTGCAATATCAGTGATTTCTTTACTTACTGCTACTACTTCACCCATTAAAGGCTTTTCTTTAGCATTATCTGGTATAATTATGCCTGAGGCTGTTGTTTTAGTTTCTTCTACGCGTTTAACTAGAACACGCTTTCCTAAAGGTTGAAAATTCATTTTTGTCCATCCTTAAAAATATTGATTTTAGCACTCTTTAATTTAGAGTGATAATATCATACTATAAAAAATGAATTTTGTCAATACTTTAAATTAAAATATTTATAAAAGTTTAGTTTTATAGACTAAAGTTATTTTATAAAATAAACTAAAGGATAAAAATGAAAAAGATTTTTTATGGCATTGTAGCTTTTGTTGTTGTGCTTTTAATCGCTCTTTGTACCATACTTTTTACAAGTTTTGGTAATAATATAGTGGCAAATATAGCACAAAAAAAGATTAAAGAAAATGCGGGATTAGATGTAAATATCACGCGTTTTAATTTGCGTTTTTCAAGTCTTGAACTGCAAGCAAATATTGCAAATATGGCAGATTTCAATCTCAAGGGAGCTTTGAGTCCTTTTAAGCTTGGATTTGATCTTGACTATCTTATTTCTTTAAAGCAAAATTATGCTAAAAATTTAGGTTTAAATTTAAATCAAAACCTTTCTTTTGGCGGTAAAATTCAAGGCAAGGCAAGTGATTTTACTTTAGATGGAAGGGGTTACTTACTAGGTTCAAATGTATTTTTAAATGCGAGAATGTATAATTACAGCCCTATCGCTTTAAATTTAGATGCAAAAAATCTTAAGATAGAAGAAATACTTCATCTTTTATCTTATCCTAGTTATGCTAAAGGTTTTTTAAATGCTCAGGCAAAAATTTCAGCACAGAATTTAAAACCTGATGGAAATATTATCATAAAACTTGATACAAGCTATATAAACTACGAGGCGATAAAAAAAGATTTTTCTTTAGACTTGCCTTTAAATTCTAATCCTAAAGCAGAAATTTTAGCCAATGTTAAAGAAGATAAGATTTATGCTGTAAGTAAAATTTACAATGATTATCTTAACTTACAAACCCAAAAAACTCTTTATGATATGAGTAAGAATATTTTAAGTACTGATTTTAATTTAAATATTCCTTCTCTTGCAAAGCTTGAAAAACTTACAAAAACTAGATTAAATGGTAGTTTGGGCGTGATAGGCGAAACAAGTGTTGTAAATAATGCCTTATCAAGTTTAAATGCTCAAGTTATCGGACTTGGTGGAGAGGTAAAGGCAAGTTTGAAACATAATAAAATTTTTGCAGATATTAATGAAGCAAGTTTGGAAAAATTATTAGCTCTTGCAGGATACGGAGCTTTGGTTTCTGGAAATTTAAATGCTAAACTTCTAAATGCAGATTTGGATTTTTCTAATTTCGATCTTGAAGCAAAAATAAACAATGCAAAGATTAACACCAATGAGCTTAAAAAAATTGCTAAAATAGAACTTCCAAATACAATTTTTAGTCTTGATGCTAAAGCAAATGCAAAAAATAGTAATATTTCTTACAATGCTTTACTTGCTTCAAATTTACTTAATATCAAAAAACTTCAAGGAACTTATAATTTAAAAAATAGTGAGTTAAATACAGATTTAAATGCTTTTATTGATGATTTGTCTCAGTTTAGTGCTATAGCGGGACAAAAATTACAAGGTAAGGCAGATCTTAATGCAAAAGCTCATATTATAGGTACTCAAATACAAAATTTAAATGCAAATGCAAATTTGGCAGATGGCGTAATCAAAGCTGATTCAAATGGTAAAAAACTTGATTTGAACATTGATAAACTTGATTTATCTAAACTTTTTGTTATAGCAGGTATGCCAAATTATGCCAGTGGGGTTGTTAATGCAAAAGTTAATTTAGATAATATCGATTTTAACAACCTTAATGGTAAAGCAAATTTAGAGGCTAAAGGCATTTTAAATGCTGCAACTTTAAGTAAAATTTTAAATAAAAATTTTCCAAACAATACAAGTTATGATTTAAATACCAAAATTAATTTTAAAAACAATATCGCTCAATTTGATTCTGTTTTAAATTCATCTTTAGCTGATCTTACAAAACTACAAGGAAGTTTTGATATAAGTAAGATGCTTTTAAATTCGGATTTTAATTTAAAGATAAATGATTTTTCAAAACTAGGCTTTTTGTTAGATAGAAAACTTAAAGGTAAGGCAGAATTTAATGGAAAGGTAGGTTTTGATAAGAGTTTAAATTTTGTTGTAAATAGTCCAAATTTATTTGAAGGAAAACTTCAAAGCACATTTAAAGATAACCTTTTGCTTGCTGATTTAAACGGAGTGGATTTAAGTAGTCTAGCTCAGGGTTTGGATTTTATGGATATTTATCAAGGTAAGGCGGACATGAAGGCAAATTACAATCTTTTAAGCGAAGAAGGCGAGGTTAATTTGGATATGAAAGAGGGTAAATTAAAACCAAATCTTATTACCAATGCTTTAAAAATTTTAACATTAAAAGATATTACAGATGATGTTTATCGTACTGCTAATGCTAAAGCTTTGATTAAAAAAGAAAATATCAAGCTTGATCTTAATATGCAAGCAGATCGTTCTTATATTTTAGTACAATCAGGAGCTTTAAATTCTAAAAGTGGAGCTTTAAATTTGCCTTTTGATATTAAACTCGATAGAGCTAATTTTAAAGGAAGTATTACAGGAACTACAGAAAATCCTAAAGTAAATTTAAATGCAGGAAGTGTTTTAAATTCTATTAAAAATGTAGTAGGTGGCGGCGTGAGTAATGGTGCTAAAAATACAGGCAATAAAGTGGATAAAGCGGTAAATAAATTATTAAATAAGATTTTCTAAGGTAAAAAATGTTTAATGGACTCATAAGAGAAATTGCCAAAGTTCAATCTTATCAAAACAATACTTTAAGTTTAACAGCTAAGCATCGTCCAAATCTTGGCGATAGTATAGCTGTAAATGGGGCTTGTTTGAGTGTGACAAAACTTTATGAGGGAGGTTTTGAAGTGGAACTTTCTCGCGAAAGTCGCACTCATATAGCTATAGAGAATTTAAAAGATAAAGTTCATATAGAACCTGCTTTAAGATATGGCGATAGAATCGATGGACATCTTATGCAAGGGCATATTGATTTTATTGGTATACTTGAAAAGATTCAAAAGGATGAAAATGGAGTGGATTTTCATATAACTTTACCTAAAGAAGCTATGAAATTTATGGCAGAAAAAGGAAGTATAGCTGTTGATGGGGTAAGCCTTACTATCAATGAAATTTTAAAAAATGGTATTAGGCTTACTATTATTCCTATTACTTTTAAAGAAACGCTTTTTAAGGACTATCAAGTAGGTAGAAAAATAAATATAGAAAGCGATTTGCTTGCTCGTTATATTTATGCACAATTACAAGGTAAAAACAAAGGATTATCATGGGAAGAAGTGGAAAGAATTTCTTATCTTTATTAGAAAATGATAAAGTCGGTATTTTTTGTGCTTTTGATAAGGATTATAATGTTTTTAGGGCTAAAATTCATAATGAGAATTTATTTTCTCATTTAGGTTTTAAAGATATTGAAAAATGTGTTTTTATGGATCAAATTCACTCTCATAAAGTTATCATTTATGATGAAAATTTAAAAAATCTCAGTTGTGATGGACTTATAAGTAAAGAAAAAAATACTGCTCTTTGTGTCTTAAGTGCGGATTGTCTGCCTTTGATCTTATATCATGAAAGTGGCATTATAGCAGCTTTGCATTCAGGTAGAAAAGGAAGCTTTGAAAATATCCTAAAAGAATGCGTTGATCAAATTACTATGCAAAATTCACATTTAGATAAGAATAAATTTCATCTTTTTATTTTACCTGGAATTTGTGCTAAAAATTATGAAATAGATGGAGAAATTTTAGAATTTGCTAAAAAAGAATTTAAAGAATTTGTTCAAGATAATAAACTTGATTTAAAAGCCTTGGTAAAATTTCAAGCTCAAAATTTAGGCATTGAAAATATTAAAGATTGTGGAATTTGTAGTTTTGATGATGAGAGTTTTTTTTCTTATCGTCGCGATAAAACGCCTAAGCGTTTTGTGAGCGTGGTTTATTTAAAGGATTAAAATGTATGAAAGAAAAGATTTAAGAGTGTTAAAAATCATTCAAAAAGCTAGAGAATTTGGCGATGGGGATTTGTTAAATGAAGCTTTGGTGAAACAATTAATTGATGCAGATTTTTGTGAAATTAGTGAAAAAGAAAAAGAAGAGCTTGCAACTCTTCTAAATTCTTTAATCAATGCAAAAGATAAAGCGTTGTTGAGTAATTAAAATTCTATATAGTTTTCAAAATCTTCTTCTTTTGGGGGATTAGGTTGATTCGAGACTAGGGCTTCTTTAACAACCTGCTCGTATCCAGCTATGATATGTTTAAAATTCTCTTTTGCTTTTCCACTAAGTTCTGATTTGGCGATTTTTACAACAGATGCAGGATTTATAGCTTTATTATTTAAATATACTCCAAAATGCAAATGAGGCCCTGTGCTCATACCTGTTGAACCAACATATGCAATTACTTGTCCTTGATTTACCTTTTGTCCGTTTTTAATTTTTGCAAAACGACTAAGATGAGCATATAAAGTCATATAACCTGAGTCATGCTTGATTTGAATTACATTTCCATAACCACCTTTTGTGCCTATAAAGGTTACTATTCCTTTGCCAGCACTTTTCACAGGAGTTCCAGTAGGTGCAGCATAGTCTATACCAAGATGGGCACGATAGCGTTTTAATATAGGATGATATCTTGCTGTTGTAAAAGGAGAAGAAATTCTAGTGTAATTCACAGGTTTTGTAAGTAAAAAAGATTCTAATTCTTTGCCATCACGATCATAGAATATATCATTATAAGAAAAGACTTCTCTAGCGCTTTTATTGATTTCTACCATTGCCATTTTTATATTTATATCACCCCAAAGTTTACCCATGCGTCTTTTTTGTTCATAATATAGGGTTACTTCATCACCTTTTTGGATATTGCGAAAATTTATACTTCCTCGAAAAGCACGAACCATAGCACGAGCTAAAGTACTGCTACCACTTTCTTCATAGACATCTTGATAAGCAGAGCTTTTAATGGTTAAATGTAAAATTCTATCTTCTTTTTGATAAGATACAGGAGTAAAAGCAAGAGTGTATTGTCTATCTTTATCTTTATAGATATGAATTTGTAAATCATCACTAATTGGAATTAAAACTTGTTCTATGTTGTTGTTTTCATCTTTTAAAACTTGATATTTTATTTTATAGGCTATATCAGAAGCAAGTTCTTGATCTTCTCTATCAAGTCCATAATAAAGCGACATAGGTATGGAATTTCTTTGTAAGAATTTAAGCAAGGTATCTCCATTATCCCAAGTTAGCTCTTCAACACTTAAAGCTGCAAAACTTTGAACAACAAAAATAAATAAAAGCAATAATTTTTTCATGAGATAACCTTAATTTTTAAAAGAATTTTGAAATTTGAAAGCTATATTTTACTTTATTTTTCTTACAATTGCTTAACAAAAAAGGATTATAATTCTATAAATTTTTATTTAAGGAGCAAATTTGTTTAAAACTATAGTGTGTTTTTTAGCTTTAAACCTTAGCCTCTTTGCGGTTGGATTTGATTTAAAACCTATAAAAAGTGAACTTGTAAAAGTTGATGATATTTATGGTTATATTAAAGATAGTGATGATATAAAACTTTATTCAAGTGGCGTAGTAGTGCAACATTTTAGCAATTCGCAAAGTATCATCGCTAGAGCAAGTGTTATAGATAAAAAAAATGGTTTGGCAAAATTAGAATTTAGTGTTTTTTCAGCTCTTAAGCAAGATGCTTTGCCTTTACCAAATGTTTTACCTAAAGTAGGTGATGAGGTTGTTTTAAATTTTCTTTATGATAGAGGATTGGTAATTGCTCCTGATGAACAAACTTATAATGAACTTGTTAGAGAATTTCCGCAGATATATTTTACCCATATTGATATTTTTGGAGCACAATTAATTAGAACGGCTACTCTTTCTCCTAAGCGTTCAGATTTTAGGCAATTTTGTGATGATAATGCGGTCGGCATTTTGGTTGTGGCTTTGGAAAATCATGCAGAAGTTGTGGATTGTCAAGATTTTAATAAGCTTTATGAAGTGCCTATAAGCAAGCCAACTAGCGTTCAGGTTCCTTTTTATTCTCGTATAGGTGGATATAAAAGTAATTTTTTTGATTTTAACTCTCAAGAAATAGGAAATTATTATAGGTATTATGATGCTTTGATTAATCTTCCTTAGGTGCAATAAACATGAAAAAAGAATTTGAACAATATTTTAAACGATTTTTAGGAGAAGAAAACGCTTATTTTGATGAAATTCACAAAAGAGCTTATAGCTATGATGCGACAAAAAAACATTATTTACCTGATGGGGTTCTTTTTCCAAGAAATGAAGAAGATATTGCTCAAATTTTAAAATTTTGCAATGAAAATAATATCATAGTCATACCTCGAGGCTCAGGATCTGGTTTTACAGGAGGAGCTTTAGCTGTTAATGGCGGGGTGGTGCTTGCTTTTGAAAAGCATATGAATAAAATTTTAGAAATTGATCTTGAAAATTTAGTGGCTGTTGTGCAACCTGGGGTTATTAATATACATTTACAAAAAGAAGTGGCTAAATATGGACTTTTTTACCCACCTGACCCTGCTAGCATGGAGTATTCAAGCTTAGGGGGTAATGTAAGCGAAAATGCTGGGGGAATGAGAGCTGCAAAATATGGCATTACAAAAGATTATGTGATGGCTTTAAGGGCTGTTTTGCCTAGCGGAGAAATCATTCGTGCAGGGAAACGCACTATTAAAGATGTAGCAGGTTATAATTTGGCAGGAATTTTAATCGCTAGTGAAGGTTCTTTGGCAGTTTTAAGTGAGCTTACTTTAAAATTAATACCTTTGCCTAAATTTAAAAAAACTGCTTTTGCTATTTTTCCAAGTGTAAAAAGTGCTATGAATGCGGTTTACAAAAGTCTTGCTAGCGGTGTAAGTCCTGTATCTATGGAATTTTTAGACAATCTTAGCATTAGAGCGGTTGAGAGCAAATTTAATAAAGGTTTGCCTATAGAAGCTGGAGCTATTTTGATTGCTGATGTGGATGGTAATGTTAAAGAGGCTATTGATGAGGATTTAAGAAATTTAGAATATTATTTTTTAGAAGCTGGCGCTAGCGAATTTAAAATAGCAAAAGATGAACAAGAAACCGCAGATATTTGGTTTGCTAGAAGAAATTGTTCTCAAAGCATTGCCATGTATGGAACTTTAAAACTTAATGAAGATATTACAGTTCCGCGTTCTAAACTACCTACTTTGCTTGAAGGTATAGATGAGATTTCTAAAAAATATGGTTTTAAAATTCCTTGTTTTGGACATACAGGGGATGGAAATGTGCATACTAATGTTATGGTTCCTGATAAAAATGATAAAGAGCAGGTGAAAAAAGGCTATGAAGCTGTGGAAGAGATTTTTAAATTAACAGTGAAACTTGGAGGAACTTTAAGCGGAGAGCATGGTATCGGACTCTCTAAGGCACCTTTTATGAATTTAGCTTTTTCTGAAGCCGAAATGAATTTAATGAGAAATATTAAAAAAGCTTTTGATCCAAATAATATACTAAATCCTTTTAAAATGGGACTTTAGAAGGTGAAAAATTTTTTTACTATTTTACTAAATTTGCGTGATAAGGAAATTTTAAATTATGCAGCAGCGCTTAGTTTTTATACTGTATTATCTTTAATACCTATTTTATTTGTATGTTTTTCTGTTTTTACGCAAATTTCCAGTTTTAAAGCTTATTATGAAAAAGCAAAGCAAGTAATTTTTGCTTTTTTAATACCAACGCAACAAGATGTTGTTGCTACCTACATCGATACTTTTTTAAAAAATAGTGTAAATTTGGGTATTGTAGGTCTTATTGCTATGGCATTTACTTCTTTAGCTTTTTTTTCAGGCTATGATTTTGTAATCAATCGCATTACTAAAAATGAACCTAAAGGACTTTGGCAAAGTATTAGTTCTTATTGGACTCTTTTAACTCTTGTTCCTTTGGGGCTTGGGCTTAGTTTTTATATTTCAGGTTTTATCCAACAAACTTTAGATGATTATAAAATAGGGTTTAATTTTTTTGAAATTTTACCCTTTGTAATTATTTGGGGTTTATTTTTTATATCTTATTCAAGTTCTGTTCATAAGGGAACTCTTAAAAGTTTAGCTTTAGTATCTTTTGGAGCGGGTACTATTTGGTATATAGGAAAAAATTTATTTGTATATTACGTGGTATATAATAAAACATACGCTAGCGTTTATGGATCTTTTTCTACTATTTTATTCTTTTTTATTTGGATTTATATTTCTTGGATTATTTATCTTTTTGGGCTTAAACTCTATTATTTTCTAAATCACAATCATAATGAAGGGAATAAAATTCGCAAAAATACAAAGAAAAGCTAGATATTTAAATCGCACAGAGATTAAAGAAGCAATAAGATAACTTATAAAAATCCAAAATGGGATATGGATATTAGTTCCATAAATTTTAAATTTAAAAAATTCATCTAAGATAAAATTGAGCAAATCTCCATAGTTTATAAGATGCAAAAATAATACTAAAGGATAAAATATTACAAAAATTCCACTCAAAATAATACCTAAAATTTGTTGGTAGCTTATAAGTGGAAAAAAATAAAGCACAGGTAAAACCATAGCAAAAAAAGTCCAAATATTAAGCAAAATAATATTTATAAGATTATTAAATTTATTTGCAAAATGATGCATATATAAAAAAATATAAAAAACACCTAAAATAGAAAATAAAAATCCAATACTAAATAAAAGTCTAGGGTAAAGAGAAATGCACAATAAAATACTACAAAAAAGCGTAACGAAATTAATGATTTTTATATTTTTACACAATAGATAAAAAACCCAAAAAGCCATAATCAAGGAGCGCACAAAAGAAGGGACAAATCCTATTAAACAAGCATAAGCTAAAAGTAGTGCAAAAATTAAAATACTTAAATCTAAACGTAAATTTCTATAAGGAAAATATCTTTTTTGGAAAAAACTATAAATTGGAGCTAAAATAAAGAAAATTAAACTAAAAAGTAAGCCTATGTGATAACCGCTAATTGCTATAAGGTGTGCTATACCGTAGTAATTTACATCGTTTCTAAGCTCTAAAGATATGGGCAGTGCAAAAAATAAAGCACCATAAAATTCTTTAATCTTTTCATTTGTATGTTGATTTAAGAAGTAAGATATAATGGGATTGTATTCTTTTTCTTTTAATTTTTCAAAATCATAAGAAGGTGCGTAAAAACTTTTACTCAGATAGTCTTTAAAGTTAATATTATGGGTGATAATTCTAAGGCTTAAAAATTGATTCTTGCTTAAATTTAAATCCTTAAAACTTGTAGTATAAAAAGTGAAGTTTTCAGTTTGTAACTTTAAAACCCAGTATTTTTTATTTTTTTTATTATATTTTATATATTGGTGCGTTAATAGAGCGTTGTCTATAAGGTAATGTTTTTGGTTTTTAAAGTTTAAAAAATTATTATATTCTAAAAGGATATTAAAAATAAAAATAACAACAACAGAGAAAAATAAATAATGAAATTCTTTAAAAGAGTAAGAAAAAGAATTCCATAGAGACATTATTTTTTAGAAAATTTACTTAAATAAAGCCAAATTATTCCGGCTAAAAATAATAAAAATAAAGGAGCAGCATAAGGATATAAACTCAGTTTATCAAAAATTGCTTCAATAACATACCCAAAAGTATAAGCAGCAAAACCTAGAACAATAGCCCATGCCAAACTAGCTAGAGTATTGATAATAAAAAATTTAATAAAATTATATTTTGCCATACCTGCAGCTATGGGAATGAAAGTTTTTAAACCATAAATAAATTTTTGAGTTACAAGTAAAATAATTCCATGTTGTTTTGTTTTTATCATAGCAAGGGCTATCTTGCGTCGGTGTTTTTTAAAATAAGGCATAATGTCTTTTTTGTAATATTTTCCAAGTATAAAAAGCAAAGTTGAACCTATGGTATTAGCAATAAAAGCAAGAGCAATGCAAAAACTAAGATCCATTTTTCCTTGAGAACTTAAAACTCCTGCAGCTAAAATTCCAACCATCCCGCCCCCTAAAGAGTAAAAGAATAAAACAATATAACCATATTTTATTAAAGTATCAATCATATCTTGCATAATAAACCTTATTTAGCGTATTCTACAGCTCTAAGTTCACGTATAACATTGACTTTAATTTCACCAGGATATTGCATTTTTTCTTGAATTTCAGCTGCTATTTCCTTAGCTAAAAGTACACTTTCATCATCATTAACAAGCTGAGCATTGGCTATGACGCGAATTTCTCTTCCGGCATTGATTGCATAGGCATTTTTAATTCCTTCTTTACTTTTAGCGATATCTTCTAGCTCACTGACTCTTTTTAAGAAAGCTTCTAACACTTCTCTTCTAGCTCCAGGTCGTGCAGCACTTAAAGTATCTGCTGCACAAACAGCTGCTGATTCTATGCTTGTAGCTTCTTCGTGTCCATGATGTGCGTAAATAGCATTGATTACTACAGGATGCTCTTTGTAGCGTTTGCAAAGTTCTGCACCTAAATCCACATGAGATCCTTCAAAATCATGGGTTAATGCTTTTCCTATATCATGTAAAATTCCCGCACGACGTGCTAAATTCTCATCTCCACCACACTCAGCAGCAATGATTCCTGCAAGGTGAGCCACTTCCAAAGAATGTGCTAAAGCGTTTTGTCCATAGCTTGCTCGGTATTTGAGTTTTCCTATGAGTTTTACAATTTCAGGGTGTATTTTATTTAAACCTAGATCCATAACTATGGTTTCGCCTTCTTCTAGAATGGCACTATCAAATTCTTTACACACTTTTTCGTGAATTTCTTCTATGCGCGCGGGTTGAATTCTGCCATCTTCAACTAAAAGTTCTATAACTTTTGTAGCAATAGCACGGCGATAAAGATTAAAACAACTTACTATAATAGCACCTGGTGTATCATCGATGATAATATCAACACCTAAAACCATTTCCAAGGTTTTAACATTGCGCCCTTCTTTACCAATGATACGTCCTTTAAGTTCATCGTTTTTAATGTTAATAACATTGATAAGTCTTTCAGCTGCAAATTCACCTGCAAAACGAGAAGTAGCTTGAGCAATGATGAAATTAGCTTTTCTTTTAGCTTCATTTTTTGCTTCTTCTTCATATTTTCTTACTATATGTGCAATTTGCTCGCGAGAATTTTCTTCTACTTTTTTAAGAATGATTTCTTTGGCTTCATTTTGTGTAAGTCCTGTCGAATGTTCTAAAATTTTTAAAACATCGTCAAGTTTTTCTTGATATTTATTTTTTAATTTATCAACATCAGATTGTAAGTTTTGAATGTGTCTTTGTGACTTGCAAAGGTATTCTTTATCTTCTTTTAGTTTTTCTTCTTCTTGCTGAAGTTTTTGTTCTTTTTTAGAAAGATCATCAAATTTTTGATTAAAATCTTTTTGAATTTTGTGAGTTTTTTCTTCGTATTTTTTTTTAACTTCTAATTCTGCATTAAGAATTGAATTTTTTGCATCTTTTAAAATAAGCTCCGCTTCGTATTCTATAGCTTTGGCTTTAGCTTTGGCTTGTTCTACGAAAATTTCATATTTGGCATCATTGATTTTTTTTGCAACTAAATATCCTATACCGAGTCCGACTATAGCGGCTATAAGTGCGATAAGTGATTCTATCATTTTTTCTTTCTTTCTTGTAATATTTTTTATAAGGGTTTATGTATAATTTTCCTGAAATATCATGCTTTTGTGTTAGATTATTTTGACTTAAAGCATCTATACTTTGGACAAATATTATATGAGGTTTGTAATTTAAATTTTCAAAAAATCTATCATAAAAACCTTGCCCATGTCCTATTCTTTTTAAATTTTTATCGACGCCAATTACAGGCACAATAGCTAAATCAATTTTTGCTTTAAAAAAAGAATCTATAGGCTCTAAAACCCCAAACCTTTTTTTAATAAAAGGCAATCTTAATTTTACAATTTTTAAACTTTTATCTTGCATAAATGGAACAAAAAGTTTGTAATTTTTATTAAGAATATGGCGAAATTTTATTAAGTTTGGTTCATAATGCAAAGGAATAAAAATTAAAATATTTTTAGCTTTAAATAGTTTTATTATTTTAAGACATTCTTTAAATATTTTATAATCTTGTTTGAAATTTAGTTTTGAATGTTTGAAAAGGCGTATTTTTTGCAATGCCCTAAAATCTGTTTTTTCCATTAATATGCCTTTAAAAAAATATTATCTTATGTATGTTATAATTTTAGCATTTTTATAAAGAAGAATAAAGGATTGATAAATAATGAAGATTAAAAAAATACTTTTACTAGTGGCAATATCTTGTTTGTTTGTTGCTTGTAGCAATGATAAAGAAAAGCAGCAAAATGATGTAAATTTAAGCACCGAGGCAAGTATAAATCAAAGTGATGATATGAATTTTAAACTTAATTTGATTGATGGAGGATCAATTTCAATTAAAAAAGAAAATGCCGTTTTAAATTTCAACGATGAAGATAAGGCAACTTTGTTTGTATTTTTTACCACTTGGTGTACCCCTTGCATTGCTGAAATCCCTCATCTTAATAAATTACAAGAAAAGTATAATAATGATTTTAATATAGTTGGGGTTTTATTAGAAGATAAATCTAACGATGAGATTCAAAAATTTATAGAACAGCATAAAATATCTTATAAAGTCGCTAATGGTGAAAATAACTATCTTTTAGCTAAAGCTTTAGGTGGGGTAAATGGAATTCCTACCATGTTTCTTTACAACAAGCATTCTAAATTGATTAATCAGTATTTAGGGCTTATTCCTGAAGAAATGCTAGAAATTGATATACAAAAGGCTATACTTTAATGTTTAATTTTTTTAAAAAAGGACTTGCAAAAACTCTTGAAAATATTGTTGGGATTAAAGGAGAGAATAAAAAGATAACCAAAGATTTGCTTGAAGAAATTTTGCTTGAAGCAGATGTAAGTTATGAAATAGTTGAAGAGATAATTTATTATTTACCACCTCAAAATGAAGTAAAAAAAGAAGATTTAAAGCGTGTTATGGGTTCTTATTTTCTTTATGAAAAAAAAGAAACCAATCAAGAAAAACCTTTTGTAGAGCTTATTTTAGGAGTAAATGGAGCAGGAAAAACAACAAGTATTGCCAAACTTGCTTATTTATATAAAAACCAAAATCAAAAAGTGATTTTAGGAGCGTGTGATACTTTTAGAGCAGGTGCGATTGAACAATTAAAACTTTGGGCGCAAAAAGTGGATGTAGATATAGTTTTAACTGCACAAGGGCATGATCCTTCAGCGGTTGCTTTTGATACCATTTCTAAAGCAAAAGCAAAGGATTTTGATAGAGTTATTATCGATACAGCAGGGCGTTTGCAAAATCAAAAAAATTTAGCCCATGAGCTTGAAAAAATTGTGAGAATTTCAAACAAAGCTTTAGAAGGTGCACCCCATAGAAAAATTTTAGTTTTAGATGGAACACAGGGAAATGCTGGAATTTTACAAGCTAAAGCTTTTAATGAGCTTGTAAAACTTGATGGTGTGATTATCACAAAGCTTGATGGGACAGCTAAAGGGGGTGCACTTTTTAGTATAGCAAGAGAGCTTGAGCTTCCTATTTTTTATGTAGGCGTGGGTGAGCAAATGACGGATTTGCAAGAATTTAATGCAAGTGCTTATTTAGATACTTTATTAGATCCTATTTTTGAATAATGGCAAAAAATAAAGCACTTTTTGAATGTCAAGCTTGTGGAAATCAACAAAGCAAATGGCTTGGAAAATGTCCTGATTGTGGAGCTTGGGATAGTTTTGTAGAATTAAAAGCTGAGCAAATTAAAGTTTTAAAAGAGCTTGCGCAAGTTAGTATGAAAACAAGTGAAGCTGTTTGTATTGAAGATGTGGAATTAGAACATTTTACAAGATACAGCACAGATGATAATGAGCTTGATTTGGTTTTAGGCGGAGGGCTTGTTGAAGGTTCTTTAGTGCTTATAGGCGGAAGTCCAGGTGTGGGAAAATCTACGCTTTTGTTAAAAATTGCTTCAAATTTAGCCAAACAGGGTAAAAAAGTGCTTTATGTCAGTGGCGAAGAAAGTAAAGCTCAGATTAAATTAAGAGCTGATCGCCTTGAGGCTAATACTCCGAATTTATTTTTACTTACTGAACTTTGCCTTGAAAATATTTTAGAAGAATTACACAAAAAGGATTATAGTATTCTTATCATTGATTCTATACAAACTCTATATTCAAATAAAGTCACTTCAGCAGCAGGAAGCATCACTCAGGTGCGTGAGATTACTTTTGAACTTATGCGTGTTAGCAAGGCTTATAATATCAGTACTTTTATCATAGGGCACATTACTAAAGAAGGTGCTATAGCAGGACCTAGGGTTCTTGAACATATGGTGGATGTGGTGCTTTATTTTGAAGGAGATGCCACTAAAGAAATTAGACTTTTAAGAGGCTTTAAAAATCGTTTTGGTGGAACGAATGAAGTAGGTATTTTTGAGATGACTACTAAGGGTTTGATCAGTGCAAAAGATTTGGCAAATCGTTTTTTTACTCGTGGAAAGGCTATTTCAGGAAGTGCTTTAGGTGTTGTGATGGAAGGATCTCGTGCTTTGGTTTTAGAAGTTCAAGCTTTAGTGTGTGAAAGTTCTTATCCAAAACGCAGCGCTACAGGGTATGAAAAAAATCGCTTAGATATGCTTTTGGCTTTGCTTGAAAGAAAACTTGAAATTCCTTTAGGGCATTATGATGTATTTGTAAATATTAGCGGCGGAGTAAAAGTAAGTGAAACTGCTGCGGATTTAGCTGTGGTTGCAGCTATTATTTCAAGTTTTAAAAATCGCCCTTTGAGTAAAGATAGTATTTTTATAGGAGAACTTAGTTTAAATGGAGAAATTAGAGAGGTTTTTAGCCTTGATACGCGTTTAAAAGAAGCTAAAATGCAAAAATTTAAAAATGCTATTGTTCCTTCTAAGCCTTTGGAAGATATAGGGCTTAAGTGTTTTGTTGCTAAAGAACTTTCACAAGTTTTAGAATGGATGTAAATTTTCATTAAA
Source organism: Campylobacter sp. CFSAN093227 (assembly GCF_012897855.1). Taxonomy (NCBI): domain Bacteria; kingdom Pseudomonadati; phylum Campylobacterota; class Epsilonproteobacteria; order Campylobacterales; family Campylobacteraceae; genus Campylobacter; species Campylobacter sp. CFSAN093227. The sequence continues at coordinate 1,308,590 of NZ_CP040610.1, read as the reverse complement.
ATATAAGTAAGATTTTGCTAAAATTCCGAGTTTAGAATAAAATTTTTGAGGAAACCATGAAAGATTTATTTTTATTTAGCTCTTTGCTTGATGCAAGTCATACTTTTTCTTATTTTTTTCACATAGGTTTGGTAGCTTTAATTGCTGTTATAGTGGCTATGATGGCTACTCGTTCTATGCAACTTGTTCCCCGCGGTATGCAAAATTTAGGTGAGGCTTTTTTAGAGGGAGTTTTATCTATGGGTAGAGATACCATGGGAAGTGAAAAAGGTGCAAGAAAATATCTTCCTTTGGTTGCAACTTTGGGGATTATAGTGTTTTTTAGTAATATTATAGGCATAATACCTGGTTTTCACTCTCCAACTGCAAGTTTAAATTTGACTTTGTCCTTGGCTATTATAGTTTTTGTATATTATCATTTTGAGGGTATTAGGGCACAAGGTTTTGTAAAGTATTTTGCTCATTTCATGGGACCTATTAAACTTTTAGCTCCTTTGATGTTTCCTATAGAGATAGTCTCTCATCTTTCTCGTGTGGTTTCTTTGTCCTTCCGTTTGTTTGGAAATATTAAAGGTGACGATTTATTTTTGATGGTAATTTTAGCTTTAGTTCCTTATATAGCTCCGCTTCCTGCTTATGTGCTTTTAACTTTTATGGCATTTTTACAAGCTTTTATTTTTATGATTTTAACTTATGTATATTTAGCGGGTGCAACTGTTGTTGAGGAAGGTCATTGATCTATATTTTAGAATTTTTTAAAGGTGTATCTTTAGCTTTAATGCTTTTTGGTGCACTTTTCTTCTTTTTTAAATATAATTCTTTTTTCTATCTTTGCTTGGGTATTATACCAGGTTTGCTTTTATCTTTAATTTTTGTTTTACTTATAGAAAACCATAAGCTAAAAAATGAAGATAAGTTAAGATAAAAGCAAAAAATAGTTTATTTTCTAAGCATGAAGCTCTTCTTTAAGCAAATGCTTTACAGCTTCATAAATTTTAATAGCCGCTTTGGATTTATTCATAGTATAAAGATGAATTCCATCTACACCACTTGTGATTAAATCGACAATTTGATCGCAAGCATACGTGATACCTGCATCTTCTAAAGCCAAAGCATTATTTTCATATTTTTCTAAAATTTTAACAAATTTAGGAGGGATTTTAGCTCCGCAAAGTTGAGAAATTTTTAAAACCTGTCTTTTGTTAGTAATAGGCATAATACCTGCGTAAATAGGTATGTCAATACCTGCTAAAGCACAATTTTGTTTAAAAGTATAAAAATCTTCATTATCGTAAAAAAGTTGAGTAATGAGCTTATCTGTTCCTGCATTTACCTTAGTTTTAAGATGGTGTATATCCTCGATGAAATTTTTAGATTCATTATGTTTTTCAGGATAGCATGCGGCATAAATTTCAAAGTATTCTTGTTTTTTTATAAAAGAAATTAAATCACTAGCATAAGAAAAATCTTTGCTTTTTTCTAAATTTTCACATATATCGCCTCTTAGGGCAAGAATTTGATTAAGATTTTTTTCTTTGCATTTTTGAAGTATCTGAGTGATTTTTTCTTTACTAGAATGGATGCAAGGTAAATGTACTATGCTAGGAATTTGATATTCTTCCTGGATTAAGCTTGCAACTTCTAAAGTATTTTGTGAGTTAATAGAGCCTGCTGCGCCAAAGGTTACGCTGATAAAATTAGGGCTTAATTGCCCTAAATCATCTAAGATAGCATGAAGATTTTTGATATTTTCATCCTTTCTTGGTGGAAAAACTTCAAAAGAAAAATTGCACATAAAAACTCCTTATAATTGTTTTCGTATTTTTTGCGTAGCCGTAACTAAATTTTTAAGAGAGCCTATGACTTCTTCATAGGCTCTTGTTTTAAGCCCACAGTCTGGATTGATCCAAATTTGTTCTTTAGGTAATTTGTTTAAAATTTTTTCTATAGTTAAACTTAGTTCTTCTACGCTTGGAACTCTAGGGCTATGTATATCATAAACTCCTGGCCCTACTTCAGTTTTAAAATGAACAGCTTTTAGAGTATCTAAAAGACTTAAGTTTGATCTTGAAGCTTCAAAAGAAATCACATCAGCATCCATAGCGTCAATTTCTTTTAAGATATCACTAAATTCACTATAACACATATGAGTGTGAATTTGAGTTTTAGCTTTTACCCCGCTATGCACAAGATTAAAAGCAGGAATAGCCCAATTTAAATACTCACTATGCCAATCACTTTTTCTTAAAGGCAGTTTTTCACGCAAAGCCGCTTCATCAATTTGTATGATTTTTATACCTGCATTTTCAAGATCTAATACTTCATCTCTTATAGCTAAGGCAATTTGCTCAGTGCTTTCTTTTAGACTAATGTCTTCTCTTGGAAAGGACCAATTAAGTATGGTTACAGGTCCAGTTAGCATACCTTTTACGATTTTTTGACTTAAACTTTGTGCAAATTTAGACCAAGCTAAGGTGATAGGCTTTGTGCGTGATACATCACCCCAAATCACAGGAGGTTTAACGCACCTTGTGCCATAGCTTTGCACCCAACCATTTTGAGTAAATAAAAAGCCCTTTAGATTCTCTCCAAAATACTCCACCATATCATTTCTTTCAAATTCTCCATGCACTAAAACATCAAGTCCTATTTCTTCTTGAATTTGTATGCATTCTTTGATTTTTTGTTGGTTAAATTCAGTGTAGTTTTGAGCTGAAATTTTTTCTTGCTTAAAGGCAAGGCGATTAGATCTTACATCGGCACTTTGAGGAAAGGAACCTATGGTTGTGGTTGGTAAAAGAGGGAGTTTTAAAAATTCTTTTTGGATTAAGGCGCGTTCTTTAAAACTAGGCGTTCTGGTAAAATCTTCTTTTTTTAAAGCCTTAAGCCTTGCTTTGACTTTTTCATCTAAACGCTCCGGGATATTTTTAAAAAGCTCTTGATTGGCTCTAAAGAGCGGATTTTCTTCGCTAGAATTTAAGATTTCTTTTAAATCTTTAAGTTCTTGAAGTTTTTCTTTAGCAAAGGCAAAAAGTTTAAGATAGTTTGAATCTAATTTGCTTTCAAATTCAGTGCTATAAGGCACATGCAAAAGCGAACAAGAGGTGTTTAAGACGATATTTTGTGTATATTTTTGAAGCTCTTTAACAAGCTTTAGACTTTTAGCATAATCATTAGCATAGATATTTTTGCCGTTAATAAGACCTGCAAAAAGGATTTTATCTTTAGCAAAGCCGTATTTTTGAACCAAGGCTAAGCTTTGTTTACCTTCGATAAAATCAAGACCCAAAGCATCAAATTTGCTTTCTAAAAGTTTAGGATAAATATCTCTTAAGTCTCCAAAATAGCTTTGAAGTAAAATTTTAAGATCTTTTTTGTGATTTAAAAGTTCTTGGTAAAATTCTTCAAACAAAGCGATATCTTCCTTGCTTAAATCATAAACCAAATAAGGCTCATCAAGTTCAAGCCATGTCACTTTAAGTTCATTTAGTTTATCAAAAAGCTCTATGTAAGCGTTTAAAAGCTTTTCTTTAGCGAGTTTTTGAGTTTTTTCATCTTTAAAGGCAATGAGTTTAAAAAGTGTGAAAATGCCTATTAAAACAGGCTTGCTTTCTATGCCAAGCTCTTTAGCTTCGAGATATTCTTTAAAAATTTTATCCCCTGTTAAAGCTATAATATCAGCATTATCGCACTCAGGCACCAAATAATGATAATTTGTATTGAACCATTTTTTCATTGCTAAGGCTGTAACATCTCCATTTTCTCCTTGATAACCTCGACTTTGAGCAAAGTATTCATCTAAAGCATCTAAATTTAAATTTTTATACTTTGTATGAACAATATTAAAAAGCACAGCTGCATCTAAGACATTATCATAAAGTGAAAAATCATTACTAGGGATAAAATCAATGCCAGCTTTTTGAATTTCTTGCCAGTGTCTAATCCTTAAATCCTTAGCACTTTTTAAAAGCTCCTCTTTTGAACTTTGGTTTTTAAAGTATTTTTCAATAGCAAATTTTAATTCTCTATTTGCACCTATTCTTGGGTAAGAAATGATTGAATTTTTCATATTTGTTCTCCTTAAAATGTAGGGATTAAAGCACCCTGATATTTTTCTTCTATAAATTTTTTAACTTCATCGCTTTGCAAGGCCTTTACTAGGGCTTTGATTTTAGGAAGGTTTTCATTACCTTCTTTAACGGCGATGATATTGCCATATTCACTATATTTACTTTCTGTATAAAGCCCATCTTTTACAGGGTTTAAACCTGCTAAAATAGCAAAATTGCTATTAATAAGAGAATAATCTACATCATTTAAACTCCTTGTAAGTTGAGCGTCTTTTAACTCTACAAATTTAAGCTTCTTAGGATTTTTAGTGATATCTAAAGGAGTGATGAGCTCATTATCCTTAACTTCTATAAGTCCTTTGCTTGCTACAATGCGTAAAGCACGGCTTTCATTTGTAGGATTATTGGGTATAGAAATGCTTTGTCCTTCCTCTGGGTTAAATTCTTTATATTTTTTTGAATACACTGCCATAGGTTCTATATGGATACTGGCAACTTTTACAAGATGGGTGCCTTGCCTTTGATTGAATTCTTTTAAATAAGGTTCATGCTGAAAATAATTAGCATCTAACTCACCATTTTCAACCATTACATTAGGGATTACCCCATCATTAAATTCATAAATTTTTAAATCATAACCTTGTTTTTGAAGTGCTGATTTTATAAATCTTAAAATATCTGCATGAGGTGTTATAGAAGAGCCAACTTTAAGTTCTTCATTTGCCCATGCAAAACCGGTAAAAAGAGTAGCGACGCAAAAAGCTTTAGTAAATAAAGTCATTTTTTCTCCTTTATGCAAAACTAAATTTTTCTATCAAATCACTATGATAAATACTTGCTACATCAGGATGAGAGCGTATCATTCTTTTAAAATAATTACTTGCAACATTTCTTAAAAGTGGATTTTTAGGATCAGTATCCACACCTTTACTTTCTTTAGCAAGCTCTGGATTTAACTTAAAAATAGGTATATCCTTATCAAGCTGCACTCCAAGAAAATAAGCTATGCTAAAGCGTTCTTTTGGGCTTAAATTCACGCGGTGAATAGTAGCTTTTAAATAGCCATTGGTAGCTAGTTCTAAAAATTCTCCTATATTAACTACAACGCTATTTTCAAGTGGGGGTATACTAAGCCATTTACCATCTATAAAAGCTTCAAATCCGCTTTGTTTTTCTTGAAAAACAAAAGTGATAAGCCCACCATCTTTATGTGAACCTACGCCTTGAGTGATATTTTTTGAGCTTTTTGGATAATGTATGATTTTACAATGTTCGTAAGAATTTTCTCCATAAAGTTTATCAAAAGCATTGTTAGGTAGATCAAGAGCTTGAGCGAAGGCTTTTAAAAGCTTTAAACAAGCTTTTTTGGTTTGTTTGTGCCAAGTTAAGAAAGTTTTTTTAAGTTCTGGAATTTCACTAGGCCAAAGATTAGGACCTTCTAGTCTTTGCCATAAGGGTGAGTTTAAATTCCAGTTTAAAGCATCTCTTTCTGTGCCTATATCCAGTTGTTCTCTATAATCCTTAGATCCTGCTGTGTATTCAAAACCTTCGCTAGTATAACCTCTAAATTGAGGAGAATGTACCATAGAAATAAGCTCTTTCGAACTTCTAGAAAGATTAAAAAATTCTTTGCCAAGTTTGAATAATTTCTCGTTTAAATTTTTATCTATACTGGTATTGATAAGATAAAAAAAACCTATTTTAGAAGCAATTTCTCTTAAATTTTTAAGAAAAGTGCTTTTATCTTTTTCATAAGCTTGTAAATCAAGTATAGGTAAGTTCATTTTTGCTCCTTAAATTAAAATTAAGGATAAGAAGATATTTTGAATTAAATTTTATTAGAGAAATTTTTGTAAGTTAAGATTTTAAATGAGTATTTTGAAAAAATAAACTTTTTTGACTTTCTTACACATTATATCTCCTTATCCACTTTTTGGACCTTTGGAAACATAATGTTAAGCCAAAGGACGCACTAGATACTACACATCTCGCACATCAGTTTCATTTTTTCTCCTTTTAAAATAATAAAATTTCAAAATCATATATAAAAATATATTAATTAAAGCTTAATCGTTTAAAAAATAAAGATTCTTTTTAAGCATTCTCGAGTTTTAATTCTTTGTTATTCATTATGCTAATACCTAGATTTAAAACCTTTTGGGCAATTTGTTTGGCTTCATCTAAAGAATGCATTGCACAAGTTCCGCATTGATAGATATTAAGTTCAGGAATTTTGCTTTGATCGCTTACGCTTAAAACATCTTTCATGGCTGCTTCCCAAGCTTTTGCAATACTTTTCTCATCAGGTGTTCCAATTAAACTCATATAAAAACCCGTGCGACAACCCATAGGTGAAATATCAATAATTTCAACTGAATTTGAATTAAGATGATCTCTCATAAATCCTGCAAATAAATGTTCTAAGGTATGAGTACCTTTTTCGCTCATAATGTCTTTATTTGGTATGCAAAAACGCAAATCAAACACGCTAATATCATCACCCTTAGGTGTTTTCATAACTTTAGCTAAACGCACAGCAGGAGCTGGCATTTTAGTATGGTCAACTTTAAAGCTGTCTAATAATGGCATTTTAACTCCTTAAATATAAATTGTCTAAGAATTATAGCATTTAAAGTTAATATTTAAAGCCTTTCTAAAAGAAAAAAAGATAAAATAAAACATTTAAAAATTCAAGGAAATTTTATGTTTGAAGTAGTTATAGGTCTTGAAGTTCATACTCAGTTAAATACAAAAACAAAAATCTTTTGCTCATGTGCAACTTCTTTTGGAGAAGCTCCAAATACCAATGTTTGTCCCGCTTGTTTGGCCTTACCAGGAGCTTTGCCTGTTTTAAATGAAGAGGCTGTAAAAAAAGCTATAGCTTTTGGAAAAGCTGTCAATGCAACAATTAATAAAAAAAGTGTTTTTAATCGTAAGAATTATTTTTATCCAGATTTACCTAAAGCCTATCAAATTTCACAATTTGATATCCCTATAGTAGAAAAGGGTGAGCTTTTTATCAATGTAAAGGGTGAAAATAAACGCATAGGTATTACAAGAGCACACTTAGAAGAAGATGCAGGTAAAAATATCCACGAAAATAATTTTTCTAAAGTGGACTTAAATCGTGCAGGAACTCCTTTGCTTGAGATTGTCAGCGAACCTGAGCTTAGAAGTAGCGATGAGGCAGTAGCTTATCTTAAAAAACTTCATTCTATTATACGCTTTTTAGACATTTCAGATGCAAATATGCAAGAAGGAAGTTTTAGATGCGATGCAAATGTTAGTATAAGACCTAAGGGCGATACAAAACTTTATACTAGAGTAGAGATTAAAAATCTTAATTCTTTTCGTTTTATCCAAAAAGCTATAGAATATGAGGTAAAAAGACAAAGTGAGGCTTGGGAAGATGGAACTTACGAACAAGAAGTAGTTCAAGAAACTAGACTTTTTGATACGACAAATTTAGTTACAAGAAGTATGCGTGGCAAAGAAGAAGCGGCAGAATATCGCTATTTTCCTGATCCTGATTTATTGCCTGTTTTATTAAAAGATGAGTTTTTGGATATTAAAATCCCTGAACTTCCTGATGAGAAGAAAGCACGCTTTATAGACGAGCTTGGTATAAAAGAAAGTGATGCTGAGGTTTTAATCAGTTCTTTAGAAATGAGTCGTTTTTTTGAAAGTCTTATTTCTCAAAATTTAAATCCTAAACTTTGTGTAAATTGGTTAAATACTGAACTTATGGGACTTTTAAAAGGAGAATTGACTATAGAAAATTCTCCCGTAGATGCTCAAAAGCTTGGAGTTTTAATTAAACGCATAGAAGATGGCACTATCAGTGCAAAAGCGGCTAAAGATGTTTTGGCTTTTGTATTTGAAAATACTAGCGTGGAAATTGATGAAGCTATAGAAAAGCTAGGACTTAAACAAGTAAGTGATGACTCAGCCATAGAAGCGGTGATTGAACAAATTTTAAATGCAAATGCCGATAAGGTTGCAGAGTATAAAAGTGGTAAAGAGAAGCTTTTTGGATTCTTTGTAGGTCAAACCATGAAAGAAGGCAAAGGAGCTTTTAATCCTGCAAAAGTAAATGAAATTTTAAAAACAAAGCTTGGTTGATGCGTATAGCGGTTATTGGTGCGGGAAAATGGGGCAGTGCTTTACATCTAGCCTTAAAAGAAAATCACAATTGTTTTATCAGTTCTTTGCATCAGCGTGATTTAGAAGATTTTGTTAGCATAAAAGAAGCTTTAGAATGTGAATATCTTGTTTTTGCTTTAAGTTCTCAAGGGATGCGTGCTTGGCTTAAAGAAAATTTCATCAACAAGGGACAAAAAATTTTAATTGCTTCAAAAGGTATAGAAGATCAAAGTTGTCAATTTTTAGATGAAATTTTTTTAGATTTTGTACCAAAAGAAAATTTTTGTGTTTTAAGCGGTCCTTCTTTTGCTGCTGAAGTGATGCAAAAACTTCCTACTGCTTTGATGATTAGCGGGATAAATCAAGAGCTTTGTAAAAAATTTGCAAGTTTTTTCCCTGATTTTATTAAAACTTATATTGATAATGATGTTCGTGGTGCTGAAATTTGTGGTGCTTATAAGAATGTTTTAGCAATTGCAAGTGGGATTAGTGATGGGTTAAAACTTGGTAATAATGCAAGAGCAGCACTGATTTCAAGAGGACTTATAGAAATGCATCGTTTTGGTAAATTTTTTGGCACTAAAGAAGAAACTTTTTTAGGATTGAGTGGGGCAGGGGATTTGTTTTTAACTGCAACGAGTGTTTTATCAAGAAATTATAGAGTGGGTTTAAAACTGGCGCAAAATCAAAAATTAGATAGTATTTTAGCCGAACTTAATGAAGTAGCAGAAGGTGTAAAAACTGCTTATGCTATAGAAAAACTAGCAAAAATGAAAGGAATTTATACACCTATTGTAAATGAAGTAGTGGCAATTTTTAAGGGTAAAAGCGTGCAAGAAGCAACGCAGAATTTATTAAAGCAAAATGATTAAGGAAAAATCATGATAATTAAAAATGCAAAAATTTATGGAGATTCTTTACAAGATATAGAGATTAAAGAAGGAAAAATTACCAATATTGGTTCTAATTTACAAGGCGAAGAAATTTTAGATGCTAAAGGTATGACTTTACTTCCATCTTTTGTGGATTTGTGTGTGAGTTTAAAAAACGATAAATTTTCTTTAGCTAATTTAGAGCTTTTAGAAAATGAGTGTCTAAAAGGAGGAATTTCTAGTATAGTTTTGCGTGATTGCATGGATTTTGATGAAGAAAGTTTTGCTTTATTTTTACAAAATTTAGCTCAAAGAAAGATGCAAATTTTTTCAAGTGTGCGGGTTAAGGATACAAACGGCAAGCTTAAAAATTTAGCCACTCTTTTAAATAAAGGTGCTTGTGCTTTAGAGCTTGACAGCTCTTTAGATGCAAATACTTTAAAAGTAAGTTCACAATATGCTTTTATGAAAGACTCTCCAATTTTTGTGCGTTGTTATGATAAGGATTTTGATGATAATGGAGTGATGAATGATTGTGAAATGAGTTTTGAGCTAGGGCTTATAGGCATGAGTAAAATCGCTGAAACTAGCCAGATAGCTAAAATGAAAGAATTGGCTAAATTTTATAAAAATAAAGTTATTTTTGATCTTTTAAGTTTGAAAGATTCTTTAGTATTATTAGATGAAAAGGATTTAAAACTTGTAAGCATTCATCATCTTATCAAAGATGATAGTGCTTGTGAAGATTTTAATACGGCTGCGAAACTTATGCCACCTTTAAGAAGCAAAGAAGATGTTTTGGCTTTAAGAGAGGCTTTAAAAGAAGGAAAGATTAGCTTTTTAACCTCCCTGCATAGTGCAAAATCAATTTCTTTAAAAGATTTAGCTTTTGATGAAGCGGCTTTTGGAATTCATAGCGTATGCGAATTTATAAGTCTTTGTTATACTTTTTTAATCAAAGAAGGATTTTTAAATTGGCAAGAGCTTTGTCAATTTACAAGTAAAAATCCTAGTGAATTTTTAGGTTTAAATAGTGGAGTTATAGAAGTTGGCAAAGAAGCTAATCTAGTTCTTTTTGATGAGAATGAAGAAATTTTTGCTCCAAAAAGTTCTCTTTATTCTGAGGATAAACTTTTTGGAAAGATTAAGATGCATATAATTAAAGGAAAAAATATTTTAGAAAAATAAGCTTTACTTAAATTCCTAAAGATAGTTTAAATCCTAAAAATACAAGTGCTGCCATAATACCAGCGGCTGGTAAAGTGATAATCCAAGCCAATCCTATAGGCTTCATCATAATCCAATTTGCGTTTTTATTATACACTCCTATACCCAAGATAGCACCTATGAGTATATGGGTGGAGCTAACAGGAATTCCAAATTGTGTAGCTAAGAGTATAACTATGCTTGCACCAAGTTCTGCAGAAAATCCAGTAGTAGGCCGTATGGTTGCAAGTTTTGAACCCACTGTAGTAATCACTTCTTTACCTAAAAACCAAAGTCCTACAACTAGAGCAACTCCAAACATAGCTAAAGCAGCAAAAGGTACAGGAGAAGTCGCGTTAATTGTGCCGTTTTTTAAGACATCTAAAATCGCTGCAAAAGGACCTATAGCATTGGCTATATCATTGGCTCCGTGTGAAAATGCAAAACTAGAGGCTGTAAATATTTGAAACCATGAGAAAATTCTATCAGTAGTTTTATTAAGTTCTGTTTTTTTAACGATTTTGACTATAGCAAATGTTACAACATAACTTATAGTTCCTATAATTCCGATAATCCAAAAGTTTTGTAAAATATCCAAAGTGCTAACATTATTTAAACCTTTAAATAAAAACATTGCCGAAATGATAGCAGCAGCAATACAAGCAATGATTGGCATATGAGTTTTTAAAATAGAGTAAATATCTATATCTTTTTCTTGATCCTTAAATTCCTTCATTTTATTTCTATAGAAATTATTTTCTTGTTCTTCTTCATCCAAAGCTATAGCGGAAAGTTCTTTGATTTGTTCTTCTTGGGATTTTGTTTTTAAATTTAAAAAATATTCTTCTTTGAATTTTTTTCTTTCTTTTTTGATATTTTTCAAATCATCATTTAGTTTTTCTGATGGTTTTAAAATTTTCTTATCAATATATGAATAAATAATATAAGCTACAATACCCCCTAAAAGAGGCGAAGCTACCCAAGAAATAGCTATTCTTAAAATTTCACTCCATTTAACCATAGAGAGTGTTTGGATTCCATCAAATTTTAAAAGCCCCATCATAATGCTAGCACCTACAATCCCACCAACTATACTGTGTGTGGTTGATACAGGTAAGCCTTTCTTGGTTGCAATAAAAATCCAAACCCCAGAGCTTAAAAGTGCAGCAAGCATAATGATAACAAAAAGCATAGGATCTAAAGAATTTGGAAAAATAACAATACCGCTGCGTATGGTCTTAGTAACTTCTGCGCCTGCGAAGATTGCCCCGCTTAGCTCAAAAACAGCTGCTATAATTAAAGCTTGTTTAATGGTTACTGTTTTTGCGCCAACGCTTGTTCCAAAAGAATTGGCTACATCATTTCCACCTATATTAAATGCCATAAAAATGCCAAATATAGAAGCAAGAATAAAAAGAATCAATTGATGTTGCGAAATATAACCAAATCCCCAAATAACAAATGCGATAGTACTGATAATAAAAATAACAAAAGCTATGAGGTTGTCTTTTTGCATTAATAACCCTTTTTTATTTTAATTATACACTTATTTACTTTAAAATTGCTAATTTTATTTTTTAGTCTTTGTGGAATTTTTATTTATATTATTTTTTTATAATAAATACTTAAATAAGAAATAATAAGGAATATAAGAATAATGAGAGGTATTTTTTATATAATAGCATTGTTTTCTTTACTCAATGGCGATGAACTTACAGAGGCTTTAGCAAAAAATAATAATCAAAATTCTTGGGAGCACTTTGATTATAAAAATACCAAAGAAGCTCCAAAAATTCAAGAAGAGAATGTGGATTTTAAAAGCACTTTTGATAGCTTACTTTCAAAAACTTTAGAAAATAATAATGGTATAGATAAAACAGATGGGAATTTAGATTTTCAAAATGAAAACGCGCAGGTTAAAAATTTAAGTTCTCTTTATGAGGGGGAGAATAATTCTTTGCTTTTTCAAAAAGAACTTTTTGTGGCTCAAGATAATTATAATTACTCAGGGGGTTTAATCAATCGTTATGAAAAAGATGATTTTTTATTTGGAGTTAATGGTTTTATTGATAAACAAAAAGAACAAAAAGATACTAAAAGCTTTGGTACAGAGTTTGGTTATAGTAAATTTATAAAGGCTTATAGTAATTATTATATACCCAATGAAGCAGAAAAAAAATTACAGCTTGGAATGAGTTTTGTAATTCCAACTTATACCGCTTTTGCTTTTGATATAAGTAAGGATAATGATAAAACTAATTATCAAGTATCTTACTCTCCTTATAGTGTATTTAGTTTAAATTTATTGCGTCGTGATTATAGTGCAAGAGAGACTGTTGATGATACTGTTGTTCAAGTTGGATTTAGTTTTAATTTCAATGAAAGTTTTTTAAAGCAATTTAGAAAAAAAGATAATACTTTAGAGGAGGTTAATCGATATGATTTCCTCCAAAGAACTCATTAGTTCATTCCAGCATTATGAAATTTTTCTGGATTGTCCATAGCGTAGCGGAATTTTTCCCAATCAATTTGTTTATCCCAGATAGCAACGATTAAAGCTGCTACTGAATTTCCGCAAAGATTTCCAACCGCTCTCATTTCAGACATAAATTTATCAACACCTAAAAGAACACCTATAGCAGCTACTGGTAGAACTTGTGCTAAGGTTGCATTTGCTTCTGAAATTTCCATATTTCCTAGAGCCGCAAGCGTACTTCCAAGCACTATAAAACCTGATCCAGTTACACCTACTGCACCTTTTGAGGCTATCATTAATACTATTAAAATACTGATTTCGTGTGCTAAACTTAAATTTACATTGAAAGCTTGTGCTAGAAAGATTAAGCTCATAGCTAGATAAATATTTGTACAATCAAGATTAAAACTATATCCCGTTGGTAAAACAAGTCCGACTGTTGCTTTAGAAAGTCCTGCTTTTTCTAGTTTTCTCATTAAAGGAGCAAGTGCAGACTCGCTTGAACTGGTTGCAAAAACGATCAATACTTCTCTTGAGATAAATCTCATAAATTTGAAGATATTTACTTTTGCAAAATAACAAATCAGACCTAAGATTCCAAATATAAAAACAAGACATGAAATCAGCATTACTAAAAGTAAATATGCTAAGTTGATCAAAGAGCCAATTCCGTATTGAGCTATGAGTACAGCCATTGCTGAAAAGGCGGCAATAGGACTAAAATACATAATGATTTGTAGAATTTTAAAAACAAAATTTTGTACCACTTCAAAAACTCTTTGAATTGCCTGTTTGTCTTCTATTCTCATTAAAGAAATAATCAAAGCAGTAATTATAGCAATAACTAAAACTTGTATGGTTTTTCCTTCTGTAAAAGGTGTGATAATATCAGTAGGCATAGCATCTTTTAAAATATGCATAATCTCAGAGCTCGCACTTACTTCTGTGGTTTGAGAAATGTATTTTTGAACGCTTTTTGTATCAAGTTGACTTGGATCAAGATTCATTCCATGGCCTGGTTGCATAACATTTGCCATAAAAATACCTATAGCAAGTGCTAAAGTACTTACAACTTCAAAGTAAATAACCGCTTTAGCACCAATGCTACCTACTTTTTTTAAACTTTCAAGACTAATGATGCCCAAAACCAAAGTAACAAAAATAATAGGGCCTATAAGAACCTTTAAAGCACCTATAAAATAATCAACTCCTGGTTTGCTAGCAATGGCTAATTCTTTATCTGTATAGCCAAGTACAATACCTGTAATAATGCCTATAATCACCCAAAATCCAAGACTTTTTATAATACGTTTATATAAAGGCGGTTTTCTTTCAGCTAAAGTTTGACTTAAAGTTTCCAAGTTTATTCACTCCTTTTGATCTTTGTAAAATATAATTTTAACAATGTGTATCGTAAATTTTAACAAAAAAACAAATCTAGAAATACTTTCTTTTATATGATATGATAATTTTTTATATAAACGTTACAAAATTTCTCATTATTTGCATTATAAAATTTAAAATATTTTTGAAAATTTTATAATTTTGTAATTCAGTTTGCTTTTTGTTATTTATTATTGGTAATAATTCTATTTTTGATTTATTTGTTTTATTGGGATGTTTTAAATTATGAAAGAAATAGTTTTGTCTGAAAATGCTTTAATTACTTCCAAAACAGATCTTAAGGGGAATATCATTTATGCCAATAATGACTTTTTAAAATACGCAGGTTATAAAGTCGATGAGCTTTTATATAAATCTCATAATATAGTAAGACATGAAGATATGCCACGCACTGTATTTAAATGTCTTTGGGATTATATTCAAAAAGGAGATGAAATTTTTGCATTTGTGAAAAATAAATCCAAAGATGGTAATTTTTACTGGGTTTTTGCAAATGTAAGTGCTTCATTTGATGCTAATGGAGATATCATCAATTATTATTCTGTTCGTCGTGCACCCAATAGAAAATCTCTTTCTATAATTGAAGAAGTTTATAAAATTTTACTTGAAAAAGAGCAAAAATCAGGCATTAATGCTGGAGTTTCAGCTTTAATGGATATTGTAAGTTCTTATAAAATGACTTATAATGAACTTATTTTTAACTTACAAGAAAATAACTAAATAAGATATATTTAATCTTTTTTATTGTATAATTTTCGCCTAAAAATTAAAGTAATATATTATTAAAGTATTGTTTTGATTTATGATTTCAAAAAATTTTCAATAAAAGGGGTAAATTTATGGTGAAAAATGGATTATTATCAACTATTTTTCTAAGTGTTATCGGTGTTTTAGGTGTCATTTTTATTCATATTTTTGTTGGAGCGATAATTTTTGTTTTAATCGCTGTTTTAATGATTTATTTGCTTAGACAACACAAAGATGAGCAAATAATGATAGATAAACTTTTGGTTCTTTGTAGAGAGTTAAAAGAAGGAAATTTTGACAATAGAATTATCTATGTAAAAACAAAAAGCAAAAAATTAGCCGAAATAGCAGATAATCTTAACAATACTATTGATGGGCTAGAAGCTTACTTAAGGGAAATTAATACTTCTATTTCTTGTTCTCAAAAAGGTGAATTTTATCGCAAGGCTTTGCCTGAAGGTTTAAAAGGAATTTTTGCTCATAATATCGAATTTATAAATAAAGCTTTAGCAAACATAGAAGTGACAGCAAGATCTACTTTTAAAAATGCTTTATCAAGAACTTTAATGGATTTAAGCCTTGGAAATCAAAATAAAGACATGTCTCAAATTTCTAGCTCATTAAATCAAGATATTAGCATGATGAAAAATGTATATGATACAGTGGATGCCATTTCTCATACAGCTACAGAAAATGGTTCAGAGGTGGATTCTCTTCAAAGTGCTATGGGTTCTTTAATGGATGTTGTAAATTCGAGCAAGGAGACAGTACAAACTTTTGTGGCTAATTCACAAAATATCACTTCAGTGGTTGAAGTAATACGTGATATAGCCGATCAAACCAATCTTCTAGCTTTAAATGCTGCTATTGAAGCTGCGCGTGCAGGAGAGCATGGTAGGGGCTTTGCGGTTGTGGCTGATGAAGTTAGAAAGTTAGCAGAAAGAACTCAAAGATCTACAAGCGAAATTTCTATTGCAATTCAGACTATGCAACAAGATTTTGTAAATATCCAAAGTGGCAGTGAGCAAGTTTTTAACATTGTTAGTGAATCTGAAGAAAGAATTAATAAATTTTCTCAAGCTTTTAAACGTCTAGAAGAAAATAGTAGTGCTCTTGGTGTTAATTTTGGATCCTTTGCAAAGAGATTGATTTTGTCTGTGGTTAAAATCGATCATATTCTTTATAAATCAAATATATATTTAAATTTAAATGGGGCTCAAAATTTCAATCTTGAAAGTGTAGATCCAATTTCTAATCTTTGTCAAGATGAGAGAGCTCAAGGTGTTATTAATGAGCTTAGTTCTGAAACTGAGTTAAAATTAGCTAAAGAATTTATAAAAGATAACGCTAAAAAAGCAATAGAAGAATCAAGTCAAGATTATATCGATCAAAAAGCTTATGATGCGATTGTAAATGATATTAAATCACTAGAGCAAAGAAGTGCTGAAATCTTAGCAAAATTAAAAATATAAATTAAGAGGGTGGGAAAATGTCAAGAGAAATTTTTTTACAAGAAGATAGTTTAATTACTTCTAAAACAGATTTAAAAGGTAAAATAGTTTATGCAAATGATGATTTTTTAAAGTATGCAGGTTATACCATGGGTGAAGTTTTAAATAAACCTCATAACATAGTAAGACATGAAGAGATGCCAAAAACTGTTTTTAAATATTTATGGGATTATATGAAAGAAGGCAAAGAAATTTTTGCTTACGTAAAAAATAAAACCAAAGATAACAATTACTATTGGGTTTTTGCAAATGTAACCCCATCAATAGATGTTAATAATAATATCATAGGCTATTATTCCGTTCGTCGTATGCCAAATAAAAGCGCTATTTCTACAATAGAAAGTCTTTATAGCGATCTTTTAAGAGCAGAACAGCAACAAGGCTTAAATAAGGGTGTTGAGATGCTTAAAAATTTCTGCAAAGATGCAGATAAAACTTATAATGAGCTAATCTTTTCTCTTCAAGAAGCTAAATAAATTTTTGTTAGACTTAAAACGAGTTTGTTTTAAGTCTAAATATTATATAATCTTTCTTTTAAAAATTCACATTTTTCAAGGCAAAATATGTTTGATGTCATTGTTATAGGTGGTGGACATGCAGGTGTTGAAGCAAGTGCTGCTGCTGCTAGAATGGGTAAAAAAACCTTACTTTTAACTACATTGATTGAGCAAATAGGAGCGGCAAGTTGTAATCCAGCCATAGGTGGACTTGCTAAAGGGCATTTGGTAAAAGAACTTGATGCCATGGGTGGTCTTATGGGTGAAATCACCGATGAAGCAGGGATACAATTTCGCATTTTAAATGAAAGTAAGGGTGTAGCCGTTCAAGGAAGTAGGGCACAAATTGATATGGATAAATACCGTATCATTGCACGTAATAAACTTTTAAAACTTCCAAATTTAGAAATTTCTCAAGAACAAGCGAGTGTTTTAATCGTAGAAAATGATGAAGTTAAAGGCGTAAAAACAAATTTAGAAAATATATATTTTGCCAAAAAAGTCATCCTAACAACAGGAACTTTTTTAAATGGACTTATTCACGTAGGTGAAAATAAACTTCAAGCAGGAAGGGTAGGGGAGCTTGCTTCGGTAAATTTAGGAAATTATCTGCAAACTTTGGGTTTAAAAATGGGACGTTTAAAAACAGGAACTTGCCCAAGAGTGGATGCAAAAAGCATTGATTTTAGCGTGCTTGAAATTCAAGATGGTGATGTAAATCCTAAAGCTTTTAGTTTTCGTTCAAGAAATTTCAATCCTACTCAACTTCCTTGTTATATCGCACGCACTAATACAACTACACATGAGATTATTAAGAATAATTTTTATCGTGCTCCGCTTTTTACAGGACAGATTGAAGGTGTGGGGCCAAGGTATTGTCCTTCTATAGAAGATAAGATCAATCGTTTTAGCGACAAAGAAAGCCATCATCTTTTTATAGAGCCTCAAACTATCGATGCGACGGAGTATTATATCAATGGTTTTTCTACTTCTTTACCTTATGAAGTACAAACTCAAATGTTGCGTTCTGTAAAGGGTTTTGAAAATGCTAAAATAACCCGTTTTGGTTATGCTATAGAATATGACTATATAGAGCCAACTGAACTTAAGCATACTTTAGAACTTAAAAAGATTAAAAATCTTTATTGTGCAGGACAGATTAATGGAACTACAGGTTATGAAGAGGCTGCAGCACAAGGCTTTATGGCGGGAATCAATGCAAGCTTAAGCATAGATATGAAAGAGCCTTTGATTTTAAGGCGTGATGAAGCTTATATAGGAGTTTTAATCGATGATTTGGTAGTAAAAGGCACAAAAGAACCTTATAGAATGTTTACTTCAAGAGCGGAATTTAGACTGCTTTTAAGGGAAGAAAATGCTATACTTAGACTTGGAAAATATGGCTATGATTTAGGGCTTTTAAGCGAGCAAGATTTTACTTATATACAAAATATCGCAAACAATCTTCAAAAAGGACTTGAATTTTTACTTTCTAAAGAATTTACGCCTAACAACCAAAATAATGCTTTTTTAGAGAGTTTAGGAGAAGATAAAATTTCTTCTATAGTCAATCTTCAAAAAATTGTTGCAAGAGCAAGTTTTGATATAGAAAAATTAAAAAAACTTGACCCTATATTTGAAACCATGGATCATTACTCCTTAAGAGAGATTTTAAATGAGGCAAAGTATTATCATTACATTAGTATGCAAAAAGCTCAAGTAGAAAAAATGAAAAATCTTAGTGAGCTTAAAATTCCTGAAAATTTTGATTTTAAAAGTGTAAGTGGTTTGAGTAATGAGGTTGTAGAAAAGCTTAATCATCATAAACCTCCAACCATTTTTGCTGCAAGTCAAATCAGTGGAATCACTCCTGCAGCGTTGGATATTTTGCAAATTTATATCAAAATGCAAAAGAAAAAAGCTTAAATGCTTGCTTTTTTTATTTTTTTATCTACTTTAGTTTTACTTTTTTGGCGTCCATGGAATTTACCTATTTGGGTATTTTCTAGCTTGGGGGCTTTTTTTGTTTTTATTTTTCAATTGGTAGATTTTAAAGATGCTTGTTTTGTTTTTTCTTTGGTTTGGGATAGTTCTTTAACTTTGGTTGGGTTGATTATCCTTTCTTTTAGCTTGGAAGCTTTGGGATTTTTTGATTTTATTGCGAGTAAAATTTTGTATTTTTCTAGAGAGAAAAATCAAGAAAAAATTTATATCAGTACAAAAAAAATGATGTTATTTTTGTTGATTTTTGTATTTTTTCTTTCTGCATTTTTTGCTAACGATGGAGCGATTTTAATCATTACACCTATTATTATAGCTTTATTTTCAACTCTTAAAGATTGTAAAAATCATGCTTTTATTTTAAGTTCTTTTTTACTTAGCCTTTCTTTTTTATGTGATGCAAGTTCAAACGCTTTGGTTATTTCAAATTTAACCAATATCATCACAGCAAATTATTTTAAGATAGAATTTTTAGAATTTGCTAAAAATATGTTTTTGCCAAATTTTTTTGTTTTGCTTTCTACTATAGTTACGGTTTTTGTGCTTTATGTGAGAGTTTTACCTAAAAGGCTTGAATTTAAATTAATCAAAAAAGAGCAAATTTCATTGAAATTGTTTTTTCTTTGCATAGTATTTTTATTTCTTTTTGTTATCAGTTTTTTTATAGGTGAAATTTTTAATATTAAAATAAGTTTTTTTGCTTTGCTTTGGGCGGGAATTTTTTGGCTTATTATTTTAAAAATTCAAGGTAAAAAAAGTATTAAAATTCTTTTTGAAGCACCTTATGGAGTTTTGCTTTTTAGTTTTGGGCTTTATATGGTGGTTTTTGCTTTACATAAAATAGGTGTGAGTGAAATTTTGGTTAAAAGCTATGTTTTTTTGATGCAAGATAAGAGTGGAATTTTTGGTGTGGCTTTGATTTCAGCTTTTGGATCTTCTGTGTTTAATAATTTGCCTATGGTTTTAATCGGAGATTTGGCATTAAAAGAATATTTTGAGAATTTTTCTTTTGATTCTTTGATGATTTATGCACATCTTTTAGGTGTAAATATAGGTCCAAAACTTACGCCAATAGGTTCTTTAGCAACTTTGCTTTGGCTTGGAGTTTTGGCTAGAAAAGGCATTAATATTTCTTTTTGGCAATATTGTAAATTTGGCTTTTTGATAACTTTACCTGTGCTTGTTTTTTCTCTTTTTGCTCTTATTGTCTAAATATCAAAACTTGTTAAACAAAGAAAAAATTTATTTTAATTTCGATAAACTTTTAACTTGGTTAAAAAATAAAATCGAAAGGAGCAAGTTATGGCTACATCTGAGAGTAGACGAAGCTTTATGGGCTTTGCATTTGGAAGCGTAGCTGCTGTAGGCGGTGTTTTCTCACTTGTTGCGATGAAAAAAACTTGGGATCCGCTTCCAAGTGTTAAAGCTGCAGGTTTTACTACAGTAGATTTATCAGGAATGCAAGATGGAGAGCTTAGAACTATAGAATGGCGTAAAAAGCCTATTTTTATATTAAAAAAAGATGCGAGTATGCCAAAAGATGAAAAACGTGATGTTGTGGTAGATAACGCAGCTTATACTGTGGTTATAGGACTTTGTACACATTTGGGTTGTATACCTGCTTACCAACCAAGTGAGCAATTGTTTAAATGCGCCTGTCATGGTGGAGAATTTGACACAAGTGGAAAAAATGTCTTTGGACCTCCTCCAAAGCCTCTTGAAATTCCTCCTTTTAAAATTGATGGAACCAAGCTTGTTTTAGGTGAAGAGGGTCCTGAATATAAAAAAATGATAGCGGAGGCTTAAGATGGCACAAATTAGAAAAGCTAATGGTCTTGTAGATTGGCTTGATCAAAGACTTGCGGTACATAAACTGCTTGATGTTTTAATGGTAAAGTATTGGATACCAAAGCAAATTAACTTTCTTTGGGCAATGGGGGTTATTTTAACCACTCTTTTTGCAGTGCTTTTTGTTACAGGACTTTTACTTGTGATGTATTATAAACCAGATACTGCACTTGCTTTTGATAGTGTGAATAAGACTATTATGCAAGAGGTGGACTATGGATGGCTTTGGCGTCACATGCATGGTGTTGCCGCTTCTGTTGTATTTTTGATTATATACATACATATGCTAACAGGAATTTATTACGGTTCTTATAAAAAAGGTCGTGAGATGATTTGGGTTAGCGGTATGCTTTTGTTTGTTGTATTTTCTGCTGAAGCTTTTAGTGGGTATATGCTTCCTTGGGGACAAATGAGTTATTGGGCAGCTCAAGTAATCACTAATCTTTTTGGAGGGATACCATTTATTGGCCCTGAGCTTGTGATTTGGATTCGTGGAGATTATGCGGTTTCTGATCCAACTTTAACAAGATTTTTTATGCTTCATGTGTGCTTGCTTCCTATAGTTATCATTGCTATTATAGCATTTCACTTCTATTCTTTAAGAATTCCTCATGTTAATAATGAAATTTCTGAAGAACTTGACTTTGATTTAGAGGCTGAAAAATACATGGCAGGTGACACAAAGGGTTCTAAAGTGATTCCTTTTTGGCCAGGATTTTTATCAAAAGATTTTATGTATATAAGCTTTTTTATGATTTTCTTCTTTTATTTGGTCTGTTTTAAATTTGAATTTGCAATGGATCCAATTAATTTTGATCCAGCTAATGCGCTTAAAACACCAGCTCATATTTATCCTGAGTGGTATTTCTTATGGAGTTATGAAGTTTTAAGAGGATTTTTCTTTGATATTGCAGGTATTAAAGCTTTTGATATAGGTTTGGCTGCATTTGGTATTGCTCAAGTGATTTTCTTCTTGCTTCCTTGGCTTGATAGAAGTGATGTGGTAAAACCAGCTCATGAAAGACCTTTATTTTTCATTTGGTTTTGGATATTGCTTATCGATTTAATTGTTTTAACAGTTTATGGAAAATTACCTCCAACAGGTGTAAATGCTTGGGTAGGATTTTACGCTTCTATAGTATTTTTACTTTTACTTATTGTAGTTTTACCGGTTATTACTATTATGGAGAGAAAAGGAGCTAAACAATGAGAGAAATAAAAATATTTTTAGTTGTAGTAGTTTTTACTGCACTTGTATATTGGGGGGTAGAGCCTTATGCTCATTCAGTGATGAAGCCTCATGTTGCTCCTGCAAATTTTGATTTTGCTGTTGAAGATACTACTTTTGCAAAAGGTATAGTTGAAGCTAAAGAATTAGCTCTAAAAGATGCGCAAGCTTCAGGAGATGCTAAAAGAATAGAGAGTGCAAACAAAGAACTTGAAAAAGCAAAAGAAGAATTAAGCAAGGTTGAAACACTTTGGGCAGATGTTGCAAAGATCGATTTTGCTAAGGGTGATGCAAAAAAAGGTAAAGAATTTTTTGAAAATAACTGTTTTGCATGTCATGGTGTAAAAGAAGATGGAATAGCAGCTAATATTACTGATTCTTCTATGGGAGTAATACCGCCTGATCTTAGTGCAGCTGGTGCTATTTTTGATGAAAAATTTTTAGCAGCTTTGATTATGCATCCTGCGCTTGCTTTAAAAGTAGATCATAAATTTGGTGATGCTTTTATTATGACAGCTTACAATAAAGATACTTCAGGAGAAAGTGAAGAAGCTACAAATGCAAATATAGCCAATGTAATTGCTTATCTTAAAGATGTGAGTGTTAAATTTGAAGCCAATGAAGATGCTACTATTAAGAAAGATGTTGAGGCAAAATATGCTAAAATGGAAAATAGTGCTCAAAAAGCAGCTTTAATGGAAAAAGATATAAAATTTGCTAAAGATAAAGCAACTTTTATTGAGGCTTGCGGACGTTGTCATGATATGAAATACGATAGCTTTTTTACTCCATCAAATCAAAATGATTTAAAAACTTATTTAGGTTCTATTCCACCTGATCTTTCTATGATGATAAGATCTCGTGGTGAGCAATATTTACATGATTTTATTAATAATACTCAAAAACTTCTTCCAGGAACCGCTATGCCAAGAGTAGGTTTAACAGAAGCTGCACAGGCTAAGGTTGTATCTTATATTGATCAAGTGGGTGATAGCAAAAAAGAAGAAAGAAAAACTACAGGAATTTATGTAATGATATTCTTTGTAATTTTAAGTATTTTTGCTATAGGTTGGAAGCGTTCTGTTTGGTCTAAATTACATTAGTATTATAAAATTTTTGCCACTATTTTATATCTGTGGCAAAAATTCTATCTTTTCTTCAATTTTATCAAATTTTAAACATAATTAAGAGATACTATCAAATAATAATTTTTATTAGTTGGAGTATGTCATGCTTGAAAAACAAATGATTAAATTTATTCTTTCAAAATGGAATTATGGAAATTTTAGAATTGTATTTTGGGATCAAGAAGAATTTCATGTGGGTAATCAGCCTGCTAAATTTTCTTTAATTTTCAAAGAAAAAATACCTTTTTTAAAATTATTTAGTGATACGAGTTTAGTTTTTGCAAAACATTATATGGAGTCTAAACTAGAAATAGAAGGTGATTATGATGAAATAGCTAAAGTTTTGTATTATTTTTCAAATAAGCGTTTTTTAAAAAATACAGAGGATATCTTGAGTAAAATAGCCCAAAAACAGGAAAGTAAAAATATCAAAAGTCATTATGATATAGGTAATGATTTTTATAAGCTTTGGCTTGATGATACTATGAGCTATTCTTGCGCTTATTTTAAAGAGCCTAATAATACTCTTTATGAAGCTCAAATTAACAAAATAGAACATACTCTTAAAAAACTTGATTTAAAAGAAGGAGAAAAGCTTTTAGATATAGGTTGTGGCTGGGGTTGGCTTTCTATTATGGCGGCTCAAAAGTATGGAGTTAAGGTTGTTGGAATTACTATTTCAGAGGAGCAGTGTAAAAAAGCTAAGGAAAGAGTAAAAGAACTTGGTCTTGAAGATAAAATAGAAATAAGACTTCAAAATTATCAAGATTTAGAATTTGAAAATTATTTTGATAAAGTTGTTTCTGTGGGTATGTTTGAACATGTAGGCAAAGAGAATTTAGGACTTTATTTCATGAAAGTAAAACAAGTGTTAAAACCTGGAGGTTCTATGCTTTTACATTCTATTTTAGCCATGTTTGAAGGAAAAACAAATGCTTGGATAGATAAATATATTTTTCCAGGAGGATATTTACCTTCTTTAAGAGAGGTTGTAAGTGCTATGAGTGAGTGGGATTTTCATCTTCTTTTAGCAGAAAGTTTAAGAATGCACTATGCAAAAACTTTAGATTTATGGGATGAAAATTTTAACAAAGTATTGGACAAGGTAAGGGAAAAATATGATGAAGAATTTATAAGAATGTGGGATTTATACCTTCGTTCTTGTGCCTCTGCTTTTCGTGTTGGAAGCGTGGATTTGTTTCAATTTTTAATCACAAAAGAAATCAATAATAATCTAAGCCTTACCAAGGACTACATATATAAGTAAAAACTAAACTTAAATTTGATAAAATCTTAGCTTCATTTCACACGCATCAATCCTTTTTAGCTTGTGTAAATTAAGGGATGTGGAGGAATAAAGCTAAATTTATAAGGAGAAACTCATGGTTAGTATGAGAGATTTATTAGAATGCGGTGTGCATTTTGGACACCAAACAAGACGCTGGAATCCAAAGATGAAAAAATTCATTTTTGGCGAGAGAAAAGGTATTTATGTAATTGATTTACAAAAAACTTTAAGATATTTTAGATATACCTATAATATCGTTCGTGACGCTGCTGCCGAAGGAAAAACTATACTTTTTGTCGGGACAAAAAAACAAGCAGGTGGAGCGATTAAAGAATACGCTGAAAAATGCGGTATGCCTTATGTAAATCATAGATGGCTTGGCGGTATGATGACAAATTTTGGTACCATTCGCCAATCAATTAGAAAATTAGAAGTAATTGAAAAAATGGAAGAAGATGGAAGTATTAAACTTTTAACTAAAAAAGAAGCTTTAATGCTTACAAGAAAAAAAGAAAAATTATTAGCTTATTTAGGTGGAATTCGTTATATGAAAACTCAACCTGATATGATTTTTGTTATTGACACAGTAAAAGAAAAAATTGCTGTTCAAGAAGCAAATAGATTAAGAATTCCTGTTGTAGCTCCACTAGATACAAACTGCGATCCTGACTTGGTAACTTATCCTATTCCAGGAAATGATGATGCAATTCGTTCAGTGCAACTTTTCTGCCAAGAAATGGCTGAAGCGATTAATGAAGGAAAAGCTTTAAGAGAACAAGATGGCGAACCTTTAGCAAATGAAGAAAAAGAAATCACCGATGAAGAGAAAAAAGAAGTTTTAGATGAAGCGATGAGCGAAGAAGACTTCGGTGAGGAGCAAGAATAATGGCTGAAATTACTGCTGCAATGGTAAAAGAACTCCGCGAAAGTACAGGCGCGGGGATGATGGATTGTAAAAATGCTTTGAGTGAAACTAATGGAGATTTTGATAAAGCAGTACAACTTTTAAGAGAAAAAGGTTTAGGTAAGGCTGCTAAAAAAGCAGATAGACTTGCTGCAGAAGGTTTAGTAAGTGTAAAAGTAAGTGATGATTTTACAAGCGCAACTGTAAGTGAGATTAATTCCGAAACAGATTTTGTGGCAAAAAATGATCAGTTTATCGCTTTAACAAAAGATACTACAGCTCATATTCAAAGCAATAGCTTGCAAAGTGTGGAAGAGCTTCACTCAAGTACGATTAATGGTGTAAAATTTGAAGAATATTTAAAAAGTCAAATTGCAACTATAGGAGAAAACTTAGTTGTAAGAAGATTTGCAACTTTAAAAGCAGGTGCTAACGGCGTTGTAAATGGTTATATTCATACAAATGGCCGTGTTGGTGTTGTGATCGCTGCAGCTTGTGATAGTGCTGAAGTAGCTTCAAAATCAAGAGATTTATTAAGACAAATTTGTATGCATATTGCAGCAATGAGACCAAGTTATTTAAGTTATGAAGATTTGGATATGACTTTTGTTGAAAATGAATACAAAGCTTTGGTTGCTGAACTTGAAAAAGAAAATGAAGAAAGACGCAGACTTAAAGATCCAAATAAACCTGAACATAAAATTCCTCAATTTGCAAGTCGCAAACAATTAAGCGATGCAATTTTAAAAGAAGCTGAAGAAAAAATCAAAGAAGAACTTAAAGCTCAAGGTAAACCTGAAAAAATTTGGGATAATATCATTCCAGGTAAAATGAATAGTTTTATAGCTGATAATTCTCAACTCGATAGCAAACTTACTTTAATGGGTCAGTTTTATGTAATGGATGATAAAAAAACTGTAGAACAAGTAATTGCTGAAAAAGAAAAAGAATTTGGCGGAAAAATTAAAATTGTTGAATTTATTTGCTTTGAAGTTGGCGAAGGTTTAGAAAAGAAAACTGAAGATTTTGCGGCTGAAGTTGCTGCACAACTTTAAAAACGGTTAAAAATGGAACTCTTAAGAGCGGAAAATTTAAGCCATAGTTTTGATTATCCGCTTTTTGAGGGTTTAAATCTTACTTTAAATACCAAAGATTGCATTGCTATTCAAGGGAGTAGCGGTTGTGGTAAATCTACTCTTTTGCATATACTTTCTTCTTTATTGATTCCAAAAAAAGGTGAAGTTTTTTTTAAAGGTTCTAGTCTTTATCAGATAGATGAAAACGAAAGATTAAAAATTCGCCGTTATGATTTTGGTATTATTTTTCAGACACATTATCTTTTTAAAGGTTTTTCGGCTTTAGAAAATATCGAACTTGCTAGTGTTTTATCGGGTCAAGATTTAGATGAGAAAATTTTAAAAAGGTTAGGTATTGATACGCTTTTACATCAAAAAATAGGAAAGCTTAGCGGCGGACAACAACAGCGTGTGAGTATCGCACGTGTGCTTTGTAAAAAACCAAAGATTATTTTTGCTGATGAAGCAACTGGAAATTTGGATTTTGATAATGCTAAAAATGTTATCGAGCTTTTAATTTCCTATGTTAAAGAAAATGATGCAGCTTTATTTTTTGTAACTCACGATAGCAAGCTTGCAAGTTTTTGTGATAAAACTTATACTATAAACGCCAATGGAATTTGTTAATTATTTAGGTGATAAAAATGTTGTAACTTTTATGTTGCTTCTTGCTAGAATGAGTGGTCTTATAGTTTTTTTTCCTTTTTTTTCACATAATTCTATTCCTATGGTGATAAAAAGTACTATAGTTTTATTTTTGACTATGTATTTATATCCTTTGGCTAGATTAGAATCTTTGCATTTAGATAGTTTTTTTGTTTTACAGCTTATTAGTGAAGTGATTTTTGGAATGATAGCAGGATTAATGCTTCAAATTATTTTTGCTATTATTATGATGGCAGGTGAGCAGATTGCTTTTACTATGGGATTTACTATGGCAAGTATATTAGATCCAAGTTCTGGAACGAGTATGCCTATCACATCTCAAATTTTAAATTTACTTGCTTTGATGTTTTTTCTTGCTTTTGATGGCCATCATTTAATGCTTTTGTTTTTAAGTCATTCTTTGGGTTATATTAGTTTAGGTGGATTTTATCCGCATGAGAATTTAATGCATTATTTAAATATGGGTATGTTTAATATTTTCATCATAGGTTTTGCTATGAGCTTTCCTATACTTGGAATTTCACTTTTAGCCGATGTTATTTTTGGACTTTTGATGAAAACAATGCCACAATTTAATCTTTTAGTTATTGGCTATCCTATAAAGATAGCTCTAGGTTTTGTAGTTTTGATTGCTATTTTACTAGTTATGATGCAATATTTTAAAAATTTAATTTTAGAACTTTTTACTCATATACAAACTCTTTTTTTCTCCTAAGGAAAGGATAAATGAAATTATCGTAAAATAGCGATTATTTTTTAAGGATTAAAGTGATGAAAATTTTACTTTTAAATGAAAACCCTGTAGTTTCAAGACTTGTAAGCCTTAGTGCTAAAAAAATGTCTTATGATTTTGAAGAACTTAATGCTTATAGTGAAAATTTGGGTAATTATGATGTGATTGTTGTAGATAGTGATACTCCAGCACCTTTAAAAATTCTTAAAGAAAAATGCGATAGATTGATTTTTTTAGCCCCGCGAAATCAAAATGTAGAAGATATAGATGCGCAAATTTTACAAAAACCTTTTTTACCTACAGATTTTTTAAATTTACTTAATAATAAAGATGCGAACAAGCATACATCTATTGATTTGCCAATGTTAAGCAATGATGAAAATCCTTATGCTGATATAAGCTTGGATTTAGATAATTTAAATTTAGATGATTTGCCTGATGAAAATTCTTTAGATATAAATTCAGAGGGAATGGAAGATTTGAGTTTTGATGATGATGCTCAAGATGATAATGCAAACAAAACTTTAGAAACTCAAAATTTAGAACATGAAACAATTAAAGAACAGACTCAAGAAGACACTCAAATTGATTTAGATTTAACTTTAGAAGATGGCGAAAGTGAAAAAGAAGACTTAAGCCAAGAACATACAGCTTTGGATACTGAGCCTAGTTTAGATGAGCTAGATGATAAAAATGATGAAGATTTAGAAATCAAAGAAGATGATAAAAATGAAGAAATAGAAAAGCAAGAATTATTAGACGATTCTAAAACAAATACATTAGAAATGCAAGAAGAGCTTAGCGAATCTCAAGATGATAATTCAAACAAAACTTTAGAAACTCAAAATTTAGAACATGACAATTTAGAACAAGAAACAATTAAAGAACAGACTCAAGAAGACACTCAAATTGATTTAGATTTAACTTTAGAAGATGGCGAAAGTGAAAAAGAAGACTTAAGCCAAGAACATACAGCTTTGGATACTGAGCCTAGTTTAGATGAGCTAGATGATAAAAATGATGAAGATTTAGAAGATAATAAAGAATTACAAGCTAATATAAGCGATTTTGATGATCTTCCTGAGGTTGAAGAGCAAGAAAAAGAAATGGATTTTGATGATCTTCCTGAGGATGCTGAATTTTTAGGTCAAGCAAAATATAATGAAGAATCAGAGGAAAATTTAGAGGAGTTTGCTCCTGTTGTGGAAGAAGATATTCAAGATGAAATAGATGATTTTGCTTCAAATTTGAGTACTCAAGATCAAATCAAAGAAGAACTAGCTCAACTTGATGAGCTTGATTATGGTATTGATAGTGACAATAGTAGCAAGGTCTTAGAAGATTTTAAAGATGAACCAATTTTAGACGATAAAGAATTAGGAACAAATGAAGAGGAAGTGGTTGTGCCAAATTTAAATATAAGTGATTTTGATACATTGAAAGAAAGTGATATACAAGAAGCTCTTGGAGAGGAAATCTTAGAAAAAAATGAAGAGCCTATAGTAAGTGATGTAACTAAAGATGATAATAGCGAAGAGATAGTTAATGAGCTTAGCCAAAGCATAGTAGGAGCGATCACTTCAAGTATTAAAGATGATACCTTAAAAGCTGCTCTTAAGGGTATGAATATGAATATAAATATAAACATTAGTTTTAAAGAGGATTGAAATTGCAAGGTTTTGTTTTGTTGATTTCAGGTCCTAGTGGTGCTGGAAAATCAACTCTTTTAAAAAAACTTTTTGATGAATTTGAAGATGAGCTTTATTTTTCTATTTCTTCAACAACTCGCAAACCAAGAGAGGGTGAAAAAAATGGAATACATTATCATTTTATATCCCATGAAGAATTTCAAAAAGGTATAGATAGTGATCATTTTTTAGAATGGGCTAGAGTGCATGAAAATTTTTATGGTACTTCTTTAAAGCACACTCAAAATGCTTTAGATAATGGAAAAATAGTTGTTTTTGATATTGATGTGCAAGGATTTAAAATAGCCAGAAAAAAAATGGCTGATAAGATTGTTTCTGTTTTTATTACTACAAAAAATAAAGATGAGTTAAAAAAAAGACTTATTAAGCGAAATACTGATACAATAATACAACTAGAAAAAAGATTACAAAACGCTAGTGATGAAATGAAAGAGCTTAGCGAGTATGATTATCTTATCATTAACGATGAGTTAAAGCAAAGTTATGAAGCATTGCGAGCGATTTTAATCGCCCATAAATTTAGAACCAAAGGGCAGAATCTAGGGCAAATTCAGAATATTTGGAATGAAGGAGAATAAAATGGGTGGTTGGTCAAGTCCAAGTCATTGGTTGATTATTTTATTGATTGTTGTATTGCTTTTTGGAGCAAAAAAAATTCCAGAAC
Source organism: Campylobacter sp. CFSAN093227 (assembly GCF_012897855.1). Taxonomy (NCBI): domain Bacteria; kingdom Pseudomonadati; phylum Campylobacterota; class Epsilonproteobacteria; order Campylobacterales; family Campylobacteraceae; genus Campylobacter; species Campylobacter sp. CFSAN093227. The sequence goes on along the minus strand of NZ_CP040610.1, from coordinate 1,278,420 downwards.
TTGCAAAGGGTTTAGGCAAAGGTATTAAAACTTTTAAAGATGAAATGAATAATGATGATGAAGTAGCAAAAAATACTCAAAAAATAGAAGAAAACAAAAACACAACTAATAATACAAATGCTGATGCAAGTATAGACGAAACAAAAAAAGCTTAAGGTTTAGTCTTTTGAAAAGTATTATTTTTAATGAAATTAAAAAGATTTTAGAGTGTGATTTTGCGCTTGAAAATCCAAAGGATAAAAATTTAGCACATTTTGCTACCCCTTTGGCTTTTTCACTGGCTAAGGAATTAAAAAAATCCCCTATGTTGATCGCTAGCGACTTAGCGAGCAAATTTCAAAATCATGATTGTTTTGAATTAGTTGAAGCTGTAAATGGGTATTTAAATTTTAGAATTTCCAAAACTTTTTTAAATGAACTTGCAAATCAGGCTTTAACAAATCCAAATGATTTTACTAAAGGAGAAAAAAAACAAGAAAGTTTTTTGCTTGAATATGTGAGTGCAAATCCTACTGGGCCTTTACACATAGGACATGCAAGAGGCGCTGTTTTTGGAGACACCTTAACAAGACTTGCAAGACATTTGGGCTATAAATTCGATACAGAATACTATGTCAATGATGCGGGTAATCAAATTTATTTACTAGGGCTTTCTATTTTACTAAGTGTGAAAGAAAATATACTTCATGAAAATGTTGAATATCCAGAGCAATATTATAAAGGCGAGTATATAGCGGATTTAGCAAAAGAAGCTTTTGAAAAATTTGGTAAAGAATTTTTTAGCGAAGAAAATATCCCTAGTTTGGCTGATTGGGCAAAAGATAAAATGCTTGTTTTGATTAAACAAAATTTAGAACAAGCAAAGATTAAAATTGACAGCTATGTAAGCGAAAGATCGTATTATGATGCTTTAAATGCAACTTTAGAATCTTTAAAAGAGCATAAAGGAATTTACGAGCAAGAAGGTAAAATTTGGCTTGCTTCTTCGCAAAAAGGCGATGAAAAAGATAGGGTAATTATCCGTGAAGATGGACGCGGGACTTATTTGGCAGCAGATATTGTTTATCATAAAGATAAAATGAGTCGTGGTTATGGAAAGTGTATTAATATCTGGGGAGCAGATCATCATGGTTATATCCCTAGAATGAAAGCTGCGATGGAATTTTTGGGATTTGACTCTAATAATCTTGAGATTATTTTAGCACAAATGGTTTCCCTACTTAAAGATGGAGAACCTTATAAAATGAGTAAAAGAGCAGGAAATTTTATCTTGATGAGCGATGTGGTTGATGAGATAGGAAGTGATGCTTTGCGTTATATCTTTTTGAGTAAAAAATGCGATACTCATTTGGAATTTGATATTAGTGATTTGCAAAAAGAAGATAGCTCTAATCCTGTATACTATATCAACTATGCACACGCTAGAATTCATCAAGTGTTTGCTAAAGCTGGTAAAAAAATCGATGATGTAATGAAAGCTGATTTGCAAAGTTTAAATCAAGATGGCGTAAATTTGCTTTTTGAAGCTTTGAATTTAAAGGCTGTTTTAAACGATGCTTTTGAGGCTAGAGCTTTGCAAAAAATTCCTGATTATCTTAAAAATTTAGCTGCAAATTTTCATAAATTCTACAATGAAAATAAAGTTGTAGGCTCTGCAAATGAAAATGATTTGCTTAAATTATTTTCTTTGGTTGCTCTTAGTATTAAAACCGCATTTTCTTTAATGGGTATTGAAGCAAAAAACAAAATGGAACATTAAAACCGCATTTTGCTGTTTTAATAGTTTAGTAAAAATACTGCTATTATCACGATAATGATACCTAAAATTCCTATTTTGTTTAATTTTTCTTTATATAAAATCCATCCACCAAGACAAGTTCCTATGATGCCTATAGCACCCCAAGTTGAGTAAGCTATGCTTAAAGGAACATATTTTAAAGAAAAAGAAAGTAGAAAAAAAGCAAGTATAGCATTGACAATCGCAGCTAAGCCCCAAATTTTATTCTTAAAACCATCTGATTTTTTTAGCAATAAATTTGCTACGATATCTAACAATGCCGATAGAACAATAATAAAAATATACATTATTCTTTAACCTCGCCTATATTAATCATGATAATTCCAACGATAGAAAGAACAATGCCTAAAATTTGAGTTAAGGTTAAACTCTCTTTAAAAACTATAAAAGAAACTAAAAGTATAAGAATAATCCCTAAAAGTTCCCATACGGCATAGGCTATGCCTACTTGAATTTTTTTAATCGCCTTGCCCATAAAAAAATAAGAAAAAGCTATAAATAAAGCCATAAATATATAGCCTAAAATTTGATTTTCCATTTTTAAAAAACTAGTACCTAAAACTTCAAATACAATAGCAGCAATCAAGAAAAACCAAGCAACAAAAAGTTCTTTTTTTGCGATATTCAAAAAGCTTCTCCCTAAAAATAAATGGTAAAATCATACCATTTAAAGCTTTAATTAGCCTTTTTAGTTTATACTTTTAAGTTTAAAAATCTTTAAAGAAAGTGAGAATTTATGGGACGAGCGTTTGAATACCGAAGAGCTTCTAAAGAGGCTAGATGGGATAAAATGAGTAAGCTTTTTCCTAAGCTTGCTAAAGCCATACAAGTAGCTGCTAAAGAAGGTGGCACTGATCCTGATATGAATCCAAAATTAAGAAGTGCTATAGCCACAGCAAAAGCAAATAATATGCCAAAAGATAATATAGATGCGGCTATTAAGCGTGCGAGTGGAAAAGATAGCGCAGATATTAAAAACATTCATTATGAAGGAAAAGCTGCACATGGAGCTTTGGTTATAGTTGAATGTATGAGCGATAACCCTACGCGCACCGTGGCTAATGTTAAAGCCATTTTTAGCAAAAATGGTGGAGAAGTTTTACAAAATGGATCTTTAGGCTTTATGTTTACTAGAAAAGCGGTTTTTCATCTTGAAAAATTTGCAGGAGATTTAGAAGAATTAGAACTTGATTTGATCGATGCAGGGCTTGAAGAATTAGAACAAAATGAAGAAGAGTTAGTAATTAGCGGTGATTATACTGCCTTTGGTGAGCTAAGTTCTGCTATAGAGACTAAGGGTTTAGTTCTTAAAAAAGCAGGACTTGAGTATATACCAAACAATCCTGTAAGCTTTAGCGAAGAACAGCTTAGCGATATAGAAAAACTTTTAGATAAGTTAGAAGATGATGATGATGTTCAAGCTGTTTATACAAATATAGATTAAGGAGAAATAATGATAAAAACAATCGACACAAGCAAAGTAAATGAATACAAATTTGCTCTTATAGAAACTGAAAAAGGCACAATGAAATTAAAACTTTTTGGCGATGAGGCTCCGCAAACGGTTTGTAATTTTGCTACTTTGGCTAATGAGGGATTTTATAAAGATTTAAATTTTCATCGTGTGATCCCAAATTTTGTCATACAGGGAGGTTGTCCACACGGCAATGGTGTAGGTGGGCCTGGATATGAAATCATTTGCGAATGTGATGATCAAGAACATAAACATGAGCGTGGAACCTTATCTATGGCACACGCAGGACGCGATACGGGTGGCTCTCAATTTTTTATTTGTCACAGCCCTCAAGCTCATTTAGATGGAGTTCATACTGTTTTTGGGCAAATTGATCCAAAAGATGAAGAAAGTTTGGAAGTTTTAGACTCTATACGCCAAGGAGATAAAATTTTAGACATAAAAATTTGTGATAAAATTTAAAATTTTAAAACTTTTTTGAAACTACAATATTTACAAAGCTAGTCATAAGTTTGACTAGCTAAAAATAATTAATGTATAATTTTTTTTTAAACTTTTTTTTCTATAATCACAATTTTAATTTACTAAATGTAACAAAATTACAAGGAGTTATGATTATGAAAACTAAGTTTTCACTTATTTTAAGTGCTTGTCTTCTTTCATCTTCACTTTTTGCTAAAAATACAGATGATGAAATAACCAAGCTTCAAAAACAGCTTGCGCAAATTCAAGCTGAACTTGCAGAAATCAGAAAAGAAAGGGAAGCTCAAGCTAAGCAAAATGAAGCTGTAAAAGCTGAACTTGCTGATCTTAACGATAGAGCTGATGAAACAGAATTTCAAGCAGCTTTGAGCAAGGTTAAATTTGGACTTGAGTTTTCAACAGCGGTTTCAAATACAAACTATAAAGTTGACGGACAAGATTATAGTGCCAATAACAAATGGATGAATGAGCTTCATTTAAATATGAATGCTGATATTAATGATAAAACCAAATTCTATGGTCGTTTATCTATGGCTAAAAATTGGTCTCAAATGGGTTGGAGTGGAAGTCCACTTGACTTAGATGCAGGAAGAAACACAAGAACAAGTGGGCCTGTACTTTATGTAGATAGAGCTTATCTTGACTACTATATCACACCTGAGTGGATTGCAACCATAGGAAGACAGCCAGGAACCGATGGTCCAGGAAGTAATCTTAGAAACAATGCTTTAAGACAATCCACTTATCCAGCCTTAGCAATTAATGCTTTAGGTGATGCAGCAGTAATCACTTATAAACCTGAAAGTTTACAAGATCATAAGGTAGCCATCCGTGCAGCTTATGGTAAAACTTATCAATGGGATGAAGAGGGTAAGGTAAGAGACTGGATGAGCGATCAAAAAGATGCTGATGCAAATCTTTACTATGCTGCAGTAGAAGGAGAACTTCCTATAGAGGGTATGGGGGATAACTTATTACTTCTTAATGTAGCTTATATTAGCGACTTTTCACTTCCTATTGATGGTGGAGCAATAATTAATAATTTAATTGGTGGTGCCGGTGTTAAAAATCTTGGTGATGCTACTATAGCAAATATCCATTTTGAAAACTACAAAGCTTTTGGAACAAATTTTAACTGGTTTGCTTCTTTAGGATACTACAATGGAAGCAATGCTAATGCTTTCTGGATACCTGCTGCCAGTAGTTTCGCAAATAATTTAAAATTCAATGAAGAAGATGGTTATGCTGTGCATGTAGGCGGACGCTATGATTTTACCAAGGCTTTAAAAGTAGGTTATGAGTTTTTCTGGGGAAGTAGATACTGGTATACTATGAGCCGTCCAAGTATCAATGATCCGCTTAATATAAGAATGACAAGAGGAACAGCTCATGATTTTTATGTGATTTATCAACTTGACAGATATCAATTCTTACGCTTAAGCTATACCAATATCCAAAACAAATGGGGAAATCGTGGAATTCCATTAATGGGAGCTAAAAAAGAAAAATCAAGAGCTGATAATATCATGTTAATGTATAATGTAAAATTCTAAGGAGCAAAAGATGAGAAAAATACTTTTTGCAAGTTTATTACCTATCATTGCTTTGGCTGATTGTGCAAGTTTGATGGCAAAATACGAAGCTCCAGAGCCAGAGTCAAAAACAATGAAACAAGTTGAACGCTGGATTAATAAAAAAGTTAGCGATCCAGCTGATGCTGCTGTTTTAAAAGAGTGTATGATCGCTCGTGCAGCGGACAATCCAAATCAAGTTTCAGTTGCAGGTAAATAAAAAAAGCGGTGTAAAACCGCTTTTTACTGTTTAATCTTTTAAGCTACAATTTTTTAAAATTTTCTTCAAATAAGGCTAATATGCAAGAAATCATTTCTTTTATTGTTGAGACGGCTAGTGCTTGGGGGTATTTGGGTATTATTATCTTAATGACCTTAGAGAGTTGTTTTATACCTTTTCCAAGTGAAGTTGTTATGATACCTGCTGGATATTTGGCACATAAAGGCGAACTTGATATCACTCTTTGTATACTTAGTGGGACTTTAGGTTCTGTTTTAGGGGCTTTGATTAATTATTATATTTGCTTTTTTTGGGGTAAAAATTTTGTATTAAAATGGGGTAAGTATTTTGGTATAAACGAAGCCAAATTTGCTAAATTTGAAGAATTTTTCAACAAACATGGGGAATTTTCAACCTTTACTTGTCGTCTTTTACCAGGGATTCGTCAGTACATCTCTATGCCTGCAGGTTTGGTAAAAATGAAACTTGTAAATTTTATACTTTTTACTGCACTTGGTAGTGCTATTTGGGTGGCTATACTTGTATTTTTGGGTTATTATATAGGACAAAATGAAGAGTTGATTAAAACTTATTTAACTCAAATTTTAATTATTATAATTGTTTTTGTGATTTTAGCAAGTTTAATTTATATTAAAATCAAAAAGCCTTTTAAAAAGGCTTAAATTTTATCTTTTACGCTTTGTATGGCGTTTTTGATTTGTTGTTTTGAATTTTCTAATTTTATTTTTTCTTTTTCATTGAATTTTAATTCAAAAACCTTTTCTATACCATCTTTTCCTATGATAGCGGGCATTGAAAAAGCTATATCATCAAAAACCACACTTACAGGATGTAAACTTTTTCTATCTTCTAGGATGGCTTTGGCTAAATTTGCACAAGAAGTTCCTATGCCAAATTCTGTTCTTCCTTTGCGTTCATAGATGAAATATCCCTCGCTAATCACGGCTTTTTCGAGTTCTTGTATGTCTAAATCTTTGCCTAATTTTTGCTTATAAAAATTTAATAAATTTTGTCCTAAAACGCTTGCATTAGAAAGTGCTGCAAACTGAGAATCTCCATGTTCGCCAATCATACAAGCAAAAATATCTTTTGAATTTATGTTTAAATCTTTGGCTAAAAATTTCTTAAGTCTTGAACTATCTAAATTTGTTCCACTACCAAAAACATGATTTTTAGGTAATTGGCTTAATACTTGAGTGTAGTAAGTTATGGTGTCATTTGGATTTGTTGCGACAATGTATTTGCCTTTAAAATTAGCATTTTTTAAGGTTAAGACAATGTCTTTAAGTTCGAGGATATTGTTTTGAAGTTCTACTAAGCGACTAGGTAATTCTTTTAAGCTTTCTTTTCTAAAAGCTAAAATGATAATATCGCAAGAAGCTAAATTTTCTAAATTTGGCACATGAAAAATTTTTGTATAAGAAAAATCAATGGCTGACATATCTTCCAAATCTCTTGCATGAGCTAGAGCTAAGTCTTGCCTTATATCATATAAGTAAAGTTCTGAACAAATTCCTTGAGTAACTATGCTATAAGCACTAGCAGCTCCTACATAACCTAAACCAACTATACCGATTTTTGCCATTTTTTCTCCTTATTTATTTTAAAATTTGCTATAATTATAACAAATTCAATCAAAGATTATTAAAATATGGAAAAACCTGATATACAAAGATTAACTAATTTTTTAATCGTATATACTAAAACTTTGCTAGGTGCTGGAACTTATACAGCTAGGGTGGCAAAATGCGTAGGAAGAATAGCTGAGGTTTATGGCTATGAGATAAATATCAATTTCTTTTTTCATCATATTACTTTAAATGTTGTAGATATGGATGATAACTCCATTCAAAGAACTTATGTTATACCCAATCATCATGCCCATGTTAATTTTAAACTTATTTTTGATTTAAGTGCTTTAAGCTGGGCTATATATGATCACAAATACGATCTTGAAAAAGCAAAAGTCGTTTTTGGGCAAATTTCTCAACAAAAAAAGCATTCTTATTTGCTTAATCTTTTATTTGTTTCTATGGCAAATTCGGCTTTTTGCAGGCTTTTTGGTGGTGATTTTGGTGCTGGAAATTTAGTATTTTTTGCAACTTTTGTGGGATTGTTATTAAGATATATTTTAACTAAAGCAAAGATTGATTTAAGAATTCAATACATCCTTTGTTCTTTTATCTCATCATGGTTTGTATTTTTTGGACTGGATATGGGATATACCAATACTTCTGATGTGGCTTTGGGTTCTAGTATCTTGTATCTTATACCAGGGGTATTTTTTATAAATTCTGTGATTGATATATTAAAAGATCATATTTTAATGGGGCTTAGCCGTATTATCAGCGTGGCTATTTTGATTTGTTGTATAGCACTTGGAATTTACATGACGCTTAGTATTTCGGATTTTGGGATTTTAAGATGATTGAATTTATTTTAAGAGATATGTTTTTTGCTGCTGTGGCGGGATTTGGCTTTGCTTATGCTTGTAATCCACCTTTAAAAACCCTTATTTTATCTGCTCTTTTAGCGGCAATTGCACATGGACTTCGTTTTACCTTGGTGGAATATTTTCATTTTCAAACTTTAGCAATTGCAACTTTTGTTGCTTCATTTTGCATAGGATGTTTAGGAATTGTTTTAGCAAAAATCATCAAAACTCCTGCTGAAATTATCGCTTTCCCTGCTCTTATTCCTATGATACCTGGAATTTATGCTTATAAAGCGATTTTGTATCTTATTTCTTTTATACGCAGTGATGATTTGAAGGCTAAGTCTGAATTTTTAGTTCAATTTTTTGATTATTTTTTTACAACTGTTTCTGTGACTTTGGCTCTAGCTATAGGAGTGAGTGTTACCTTGCTTATATTTTTTGAACAAAGTTTTATGATGACTAGACATGCAAAAAAACATTAAAACTTGTTGTAAATTTGTTTAATATTTCTTTTTATAATTTTAAGTCAAAAATTTAAAAAAAGGTATTGTATGTTATGTCCAGTTTGTAATGTAGATTTGGTTATGAGTGATAGGAGTGGAGTTGAGATTGATTATTGTCCAAAGTGTCGTGGCGTTTGGCTTGATCGTGGAGAGCTTGACAAAATCATAGAACGCAGTGTCCCTAATACAGCAAATTTTAACCAAGCTCCAAGACAAGAGTCAAGATATAATGACTCAGCTTATCATCAGCACAATGACTATTATAAAAAGAAAAAGAAAGAAAGTTGGCTAGGCGAGCTTTTTGACTTTTAATTTTTATAAAAATAACAAATATTTATATCCTTTTTAGCTTAATATCTTAAAATGTCAAGCAAAAAAGGATATAAGATGTATAAATTTTTATCACACGAGCCTTTAGCTAACAAATCTTGTCATCATAATCACGAAGAACATTCTCATGAACATCATCATTCCCATGCTGATGCAAGGAGTATGGATAAAAAGATTTTAAAAATTTCTCTTTTAATGACTTTTTCTATGATGCTTGTGCAATTTATTTATTCAATCCTTTCAAATTCTTTGGCACTTTTAAGCGATACTTTGCATATGTTTTCTGATGTTTTTGCCTTAGCTCTTAGTTTTTTAGCCATTATAGCCGTAGAAAAATGGCAAGATCATCAAAAGACCTTTGGGTATTTTCGTCTTGAAGTTTTAGTGGCTTTTATCAATGCTTTAACCATTATTTTATCGGCTTTATTTATCATTTATGAGGCTATAGAAAAATTTATCAATCCAAAAGAAATTGACGCTAAAACCATGATAATTGTAGCTATTTTGGGCTTTTTGGTAAATGGGATTAATGCTTTGATGATGTTTAAGGGTGCAAATTTAGAAAATGTCAATATGAAGTCCGCTTTTTTGCATATGATGAGCGATTTATTGGGTTCTTTAGCGGTTATTATAGGTGGGATCGTGGTGTATTTTAGCGGTATTGTTTATATAGATACGATTTTAGCTATTGTATTATCAATCTTGCTTTTAAGATGGGCGATTATCTTGCTTAAACAAAGCGCTAATGTCTTGCTTGAAAGTTCTCCTGTGGATATAGAAAAAGTAAGACAAGTTTTGCTTTTAAATCCTAGTGTGGATGAAGTAGTGGATTTGCATATTACTCAAATCACTAATAAAATGCTAGTAGCCTCTATGCATTTAAAAGTAAGAGTTTGCAATCTAAAGGAATTTGAAAAACTATCTCAGGATTTATCTCATAAGTTATTGCATGAATTTGAAATCGGGCACATTACCATACAACCTATAAGGAGTGAAAATGAAATTTAAAGTAAAAAATGTTAATTGCATGAATTGTGTAAATTTGATCAAAAATTCTCTTGAAGATGAATTTGGAAATATAGAAGTGGATTTGGAGCAAAAAATTTTAAGTTTAAATTTAGAAGAAAATCAAGTATCAAATTTTACAAAAGAATTTCAAGATTTAGGTTTCGAGATCGTAGAGCGTTTATAATGGAAGAATTGCGTATAAAAATAGGCAAAATGACTTGCGTTAATTGTTCTAATGCTATAGAAAGAGCTTGTAAAAAAATTGATGGTGTTAAAGATGCTAGTGTTTCTTATGTGAATTCTAGCGGGGTTTTTTTACTTGAAGATCAAGAAAAACGCAAGGATATCATCGCAAAAATTCAAAATTTAGGCTTTGAAATTTTAGAAGATGAACAAAGCTTGAACGCATACAAGGCAAAAAAACACTTAGAATTAAGAAAAAATTTGCTCTTAAGTATAGTTTTGAGTGTGATTATTATGTATTTTGAAATGTTTGTTAAAAGTTCTTTTTCTCAAAATATCCAAATGGCTTTGAGTTTTTTTGGGATATTTTATTGTGGGAGAGACTTTTTTTCTCATGCTTTTTTAGGCTTTAAAAGCAAAAATTTAGATATGAATACCCTTGTAGCTTTGGGGACTTTGAGTGCTTTTGTGTATTCTTTTTTGGTGTATTTGCAAATTTTCAAAGAAGAAGATTTGTATTTTAGTGGTGCAATGATGATTATTTCCTTTGTGCTTTTAGGAAAATATCTTGAAAGTAAGGCTAAATTTAAGGCACAAGATTATCAAAGAATTTTAGAAAATATAGACACAAAAAAGACAAAAATTTTGCTTGAAGATGAAAGTATCAAAGAAATTCCAAGTTCTTTTGTCAAAAGTGGTGATGTGCTTTTGGTAAAAGAAGGAGAAAGCATTGTCGCAGATGGAGTGGTGCTTTTAGGAAGTGCAGAGCTTGATATGAGTTTTTTAAATGGGGAGTTTTTACCTGTTTTAAAAAAAGAAGGCGATGAAGTTCAAGCAGGAGGAGTGGTTTTAAATGGTGCTTTAAGGATTAAGGCAAATAAAAAGGCTATGGATAGTACTTTAGAACAAATCAAAAATCTAGTTTTTGAAGCAGGAAATATCAAAAGTCCTTTGGCAAATTTAGCAGATCAAATTTCTAAATACTTTGTAGGGGGTATAATATTTTTTGCTTTTTTAGTTTTTGTTTTTTGGGCGCTAAAAGCAGATTTAAATACAGCTTTTTTACACTCTTGTGCTGTGCTTTTGATCTCTTGTCCTTGTGCTTTAGGTCTTGCAACGCCTATAGCTTTGGTTGTGGCAAGTGCAAATGCGGCAAAAAATTTCATTCTTATTAAAAATCCTGCTGCTTTAGAAAAATTAGCCTTAGTTAAGTATGCTTTTTTTGATAAAACGGGTACATTAACAAAGGAAAATTTGAGTATTTTTAAACACAATCTTTCTAAAGATGATTTTGATAAATTATGTCAAATTGAAAGTTTAAGCTCTCATCCTATAGCTAAGGCTTTACATAAAGATCATTTTTTTGATTTAAAGGGTGAGGGAAGAGTGATTGTGGGTTCTGGTATAAAATACAAAGAAGATAATGATAATTATCTCGTAGGCAATGCACAGTTTTTGCACGAAAATGAAATTGACACAAAAGAAAGTGATATCTTTTTTGATACTTTTAAAGAATATGTTAGGGTGTATTTTGCTAAGAATAAAAAGTGTTTAGGCGGTGTTTTGTTAAGCAATGCTTTAAAAGATGGAGCCAAAGAGCTTGTGTTAAATTTAAAAAAGCAAAATCTTAAAACTTTTATTTTAAGCGGCGATCATGTAAAAAATGTAGAAAAAATAGCCAAAGAATTACAAATAGACGAATTTCACGCTCAGCTTAAGAGTGAAGAAAAACTACAAATCATTCAAAAATTTAAAAAAACTCTTTTTGTAGGAGATGGGATCAATGATGCGGCGGCTTTATCTGCTGCAAGTGTGAGTATGAGTTTTTCAAAGGCAAATGAACTTGCTAAAAAAACAGGAGATTTTATCTTGATAAAAGATGATTTATCAGCGATTTTTAAATGTTTTAAACTTGCTAAAAAAACACGCGGTATTATTAAGCTAAATCTTTTTTGGGCTTTTATTTATAATGTGCTTTGCATTCCTATCGCGGCAGGATTTATACCTTTTATCTCTTTAAGTCCTCATATAGCAGCACTTGCAATGTGTTTTAGTTCTATTACTGTAGTGCTTAATTCTTTAAGACTTAAAAGAATTTAAAAATTTAATTTTTATTAATAATATATTATATATAATTAATATTACTAAAATATATTATTAAAAGAGTATAAATGCAACAAAAATGTTTTTGCATAAGCAAAATAATTAGATTTTCAAAAATTATTATTTTGCTTACCGTTGTATCGTTAGCAGGTATAGTGGTTTTTGGAAATGTGACAGATTACAATTCTAATTTCCAATTTGTTTCGCATGTGATGAGTATGGATACAAAGCCTGATTTATTTAGGTAATGCTGTAGTTTATATGGCTATTACTTCTCCTGTGATTCATCATATAGGCTATATAGCAATTATTCTTTTTGAAACTTTTATTACCTTAACAGCTCTAAAAGGTGCTTATGATATGTTTAAAGCTAGAAATTTAGATGCCCAAAGCTTTCATAATGCTAAGATTTTTGGGATTATTTCTTTAACTTGTTGTTGTATTTTATGGTTTTTTGCCTTCCAAGTAGTTGCTGCAGAATGGTTTGGAATGTGGATGAGCAAGGTTTGGAACGGTTTACCTGATGCTACAAGATTGGTAACTTATATGTTTTTAGCTTTGATTTTCATCTCTCTTAAAAATGATGATTAATTTTCTATACTAGGCTCTCCAAAACAATCTTTAAGAGCCTCTTTAAGATCTTCTTGTAGGTCAAATTTTTTGGCCCCTTCTTTAAGCATATTAATAGAACTTTGAATATCTATGTTTTTATTTTCATTGTTTGGTAATTCTTGAGTTAAGGATTGAAGCTTATTTTCATCAATTGTTAGTGCTTTTTGCACATTAATTTTAGCATTTTCTCCAAATTTAGCTTTAAAAAGTTCTTGTATGAGTTTAAAACCTTTATTGAGCGTATCGCGATTTTGTCCTTGTGCGTTTGAGTTTATATTTAAAGTATTGTTTTCAAAACTAATAAATTTCGTGCTTTGTTTAAAGCATTCTGCAAGATCAAAATCCCTATCATAAATACTATCAAGCAAGATTTCATAAGCATTTTTTTCTATTTTTTTCTCAAGATGAGGTATGATAGGAGAAGGTGTGATCCTAGGTGTAATATTTGTTATATTTTCTTGTTTGATTTCTTGGATTTGTGCATCAATTTCTTTTAAATGGCTTGCTTCCATCATCATAAAAGCCATAACACAAAGCGTAAAGCTATCATCATCGCAAAGCATATTTTTAGCTTTTGATAAAATACGGAAAAATCTTTCATAAATTAAAATAGAAAATTCCGTACTTTTTGCAAAAAAGCTTTCTTTTAAATAAAAAAGCATTTCATCAATCACGCTTGAGGCTTCATAGTCTTGTAATTCTTCTAAGTATGCAAAAACTTTTTCCTTGTCTTTTGTTAAGATAGCCTGATAAAAGGCTTTGATTTTTTCAGGATCTAAAAAGCCTAACATATCTGTAATTTTACTAATGCTGATTTCATTTTGACAAAAAATAATGGCTTGATCAAGCAAGGTTAAAGTATCTCTTAAAGATCCATTGCCGCTTCTTGCTATAAATTTTAAAGCTTCTTCTTCAAATTTAACATTTTCTTTAAGTAAAATTTCTTTAAGATGATTTAAAATTTCACTCTGTGGAATTTGTTTAAAGCGAAAATGTTGTGTTCTTGAAAGCACAGTAGCTGGAAGTTTTAAAGGATCTGTGGTTGCAAGTATAAATTTAACATAACTTGGGGGTTCTTCTAAGGTTTTTAAAAGCGCATTTGCAGCCTGTGGGGTAAGCATATGTACTTCATCAATGATGAAAATTTTAAATCTTGCCATAGAAGGGGTGTATTTGGTTTGTTCGATTAAGGCTTGTATATCTTCAAGCCCACGGTTGCTTGCAGCATCCATTTCTATAATGTCTATATGTTTGCCTTCAAGTGCTGCAAGACAGTGTTTGCAAGTGCCACATGGAGTATCACTTGGTCCTTGTTCGCAAACTAAAGCACGAGAAAAAATTCTAGCACTTGAAGTTTTTCCACTTCCTCTAAGTCCTGAAAAAAGATAAGCATGAGCTAAGCGATTATGATTTAGGGCGTATTTTAAACTTACGCTAACTGTCTTTTGTCCTATAAGTTCATCAAAAGTTTTTGGTCTGTATTTAATCGCTAAAGCTTGAAGCATTTTTTACTCGTTCATTATAGATAAAAGTTCTACATTGTCTTTGGTTTTAAGCATTTTAGAATATAAAAATTTCAACGCTTCAACATCATCCATTTGAGAAATCGCTGAACGGATCGCCCAAATTTTTTGAAGATTTGCTACGCCTTGGAGTAATTCTTCTTTTCTTGTTCCTGATTTGATGATATTAATCGCAGGATAAATTCTTCTATCGGCGATATTTCTATCAAGAACTATTTCGCTATTTCCTGTGCCTTTAAATTCTTCAAAAATCACATCATCCATTCTTGAACCTGTATCAATTAAAGCTGTAGCAACTATAGTTAAAGAGCCTCCATTTTCTATATTTCTAGCTGCACCAAAGAAGCGTTTTGGTTTGTGTAGGGCATTAGCATCCACCCCGCCGCTTAGGACTTTTCCGCTGCTTGGAGTTGCGGTGTTATAAGCACGTGCCAGTCTTGTGATACTATCAAGCAAGATGATAACATCTTTGCCTGTTTCTACCATTCTTTTGGCTTTTTCTATCACGAGTTCAGCTACACGCACATGATTATAAGCAGGTAAATCAAAAGTAGAACTAAAAACTTCGCCTTTTACACATCTTTGCATATCGGTAACTTCTTCAGGCCTTTCATCGACTAAAAGTACGATTAAATGCATTTCTGGGTGGTTTTTTGCAATAGCAGTAGCAAGTTCTTTCATAAGCTCTGTTTTACCTGTGCGTGGTGGAGCAACGATAAGCCCGCGTTGTCCTTTTCCTATAGGAGTAAAAAGATCCAAAACACGACCTGTAAGCTTCATTGCATCGTATTCGAGTTTGATTTTTTCTGTTGGAAAAATAGGGGTTAAGTTATCAAACAAAGGTCTTTCTTTGGCTTCTTGTAAAGGCAGATAATTGATCGCTTCGATTTTTAAAAGAGCGTAGTATTTTTCTTGATCTTTTGGTTCTCTAACTTGTCCTGTAACGATATCGCCTACACGCAGAGCAAATTTTTTAATTTGTGAATTTGAAACATAAGCGTCATTAACACTATCGCTAAGATTAGAGTCCATACCTCTTAAAAAGCCATAACCTTCGGAAGAAATTTCTAAAATCCCTGTAAAAAGTATAAAACCGCCTTTTTTTGTTTGTGCTTTTAAAATTTCAAAAATAAGTTCTTGGCGGCGAAATTCTCTTGGGTTTTCGATTTCACATTCATTGGCGATTTTAACTAGATTTTCTAAATCTAATAATTTTAATTCTTCGATTTTATAACCTTCCACTGGAACGTGGGTTCTTTGATGTTGTTTTTTTTCTTTTTCCATAAGTCCTCGTAAGATTTAGCAGAATAATTTTTGTAAAATGTGATTTTAATAAAAAAATGCACTTTTTGTCAAATTTGTTTATAATTATAAAAAATATTTTTTTAAAGAATGATTATGAAATGTGAACATTGCAAACTTGATTATAAACAAGCCCAAATGATAGAGTATAAGGGTAAATTTTTTTGTTGTAAAGGTTGCAAGAGCGTTTGGGAAATTTTGCATGAAAGTGGATTAGATGAGTTTTATGAAAAGCTTGGAAATCAAACTTTAAGCCCTGTAAATTTTCAAAATGAAATGAAAAATTATGATGAGTTTATCACTAAAACCAAAGAAGGATTTAGTGAAATTTATCTCATGATACACGGTATAGAATGCGCAGCTTGTGTGTGGCTTAATGAGAAAATTTTAACCAAACAAGAAGGAATTTTAGAACTTGATATTAATCATTTAAACCATAAAGCACGCATTGTTTTTGATGAGCAAAGCATTTCTTTGGTGCAAATTTTAAGACTTATTGAAAGCATAGGCTATAAAGCGAGTGCTTATGATGCGAGCAAGGCTTCAAAAAAAGCGGATTTACTAAAAAGGGAATTTTATTCTAAGCTTGTTGTGGCTATAGCTTGTGTGATGAATATCATGTGGATAGCAGTGGCAAAATACGCAGGATTTTTTAGCGGTATGGATAAGGACACTAAGGATATTTTAAATTTTGCTGAATTTATCCTTTGTTCTCCTGTGCTTTTTTATACGGGATCTCATTTTTATAAAAGCGCTTTTAAAACTTTAAAAATGCATAGTTTAAATATGGATGTATTGGTGATTAGCGGAGCGAGTTTGGCTTATGTTTATTCTTTATGGGCTATGTTTTTTAGGGTGGGGGAAGTGTATTTTGACTCTGTGGCGATGATAATTTGCTTTGTATTTATAGGTAAATATCTTGAGATGTTTAGCAAAAAGCGTGCTTTAGATACCATAGATGGGCTTAATGATTTTTTGCAAAATGAAGTTTTGGTTTTTGATGGTAAAGAATTTGTTTCTAAAGAAGTGCAAAAGGTTTGTTTAGGAGATAGAATTTTACTTAAAACTGGAGATAAAATTTTAATCGATGGGATTTGTAAAAGTGGTGAAATGAGTGTGGATACCTCTTCTTTAAATGGAGAAAGTATTCCAAAACTCATACAAAAAGAAAATGAAATTTTTTCAGCTTGTATAGTGCTTGATGGAAGTGTGGAGTATGAAGCAACAAAGCTTTACAAAGATTCAAAACTCAGTCAAATTATCCAGCTTTTAGAACTTGCGAGTTCTAAAAAAGCAAAACTTGAAAGTTTGGTCAATAGTCTTTTGGCTTATTTTTCTAGAACGGTTTTATTGATCGCTTTTATTTGTTTTGCTTTTTGGTTTTTTTATAAAGATGCAAGTTTTGAAATTTCTTTAGTCAATGCGATTGCAGTTTTGATTATCGCTTGTCCTTGTGCTTTGGCTTTAGCAACGCCAGTGAGCAATCTTGTGGCCTTAGGTAGGGCTTTAAAAAAGCATATTTTGTTTAAAAGTTCTAGTGTGATAGAAGATTTAAGCAAATGTGATTGCGTGGTATTTGATAAAACGGGTATTTTAACCAAAATAGAGCTTGAACTTAAAGAGGTTTTTTTAGATAAAGCGCTTGATTTAAACGAGCTTTATAATTTTGTAAAACTTTCTAAACATCCTATATCTCAAAATATTGCGTCGTATTTAAAGCAAAAAGGAGCTAAGGATTTAAATTTGAATTTTAAAAAGCATTCAAGTATTCAAGCTAAAGGTTTAAGTGCTGAGTTAAATGAAGGGTTGCTTTTAGGCGGAAGTTCTAAATTTTTGCAAGAAAAGGGTATTGTGGCTAAAGAATTTGATAATACACATTTTATTTTTGCCAAGGAAGGTAAAATTTTAGCTTTTTTTGAGTTTGATAGTGTTTTAAGAGAAGGTGCAAAAGAGCTTATCGCTTATCTTAAAAAAGAAAAGAAAGAATTAATGATACTTAGTGGCGATCATCAAAAAGCAGTGGAAAAAATCGCTAAAAAGTTAGAAATTCAAAATTATCAAGCTTCTTGTTTGCCTGAAGATAAGATGAAAACTATAGAAAATTTAAGTAAAAATTACAAAGTTTTATTTGTAGGTGATGGGGTAAATGATGCACTAGCTTTAAAATACGCAAGTGTTTCAATGACTTTAAGAGAAGGAAGTGATCTAGCTATAGAAAGTAGTGATGTTTTGCTTTTGAAAAATGACTTGCTTTCTTTAAAAAAAGCCATCAAATTATCTAAAAACACCTTTAAAATTATCAAGCAAAACCTTGCTTTTTCTTTGTTTTATAATGCTTGCACCATACCTTTGGCTTTTTTGGGTATGATAAATCCTTTATTTGCTGCTATTTCTATGTCTTTTAGTAGTATAATAGTCGTTTTAAATGCTTTAAGGATTAAAGAATGAATAGTATAATCATGATGATGATAGGAGTTTCTATCTTAGCGTTTTTTATCATTTTGGCAACTTTGCTTTGGGGGATTAAAAATAAGCAATTTGATGATGATTATAAATTTACTACTTTAAATGATGATGAGGATTCTTTACGTGATGCTATAGAATTAGAAAGACGTAAAAAAGAAGCTTTGGATAAAAAAAGGCTTTCTTAAAAAGGAAAGCCTTTTTTAGAAATTATTTTAAAGTTTCAATATGAGCTTCGATAGCTTTAAAATCTTCTTCAGTTAAACCTTTAAGGTTAAGTTTCATGATCGCACCTTGACCATAAGCATTTCTTTTACCTTCTGAATATTCTTTCATGTATTGAAGTCTTTCAGCAGAAGAAAGAGTTTTTAAGGCTGGAACTTTGTTTAAGTAAACTTTGTCAGCATTTGCACCATGGCATACTGCGCATTTTTTAAAAAGTGTAGCACCATCTGCAGCAAAAGCAGAAACACCAAGACATGCCAAAGCAGAAACTACTAATAATTTTTTCATTTGATTTCTCCTCAGTAAAAATTAGATTGCCAGATATTATATATCTTTATTTTTATAAAAATCTTAAGAAAATAAAGATAATGTTTATTTTCTTTTCAAAAAAGCTATATTATAATGTTTTTTATGAAAACAAAAGCATTATTTTTAGATAGAGACGGTGTGATTAATATAGATAAAAAATATGTCTATAAAATAGAAGATTTTGAATTTTGTGATGGAATTTTTGAACTTTGTAGATATTTTTTAGCTAAAAAATATTTGCTTTTTATAGCTACAAATCAATCAGGCATTGCAAGAGGATATTATAAGGAAAGTGATTTTTTTAAGCTTTGTGATTATATGCTTAAAGAATTTACTAAACAAGGTATAAAAATTGATAAAATTTATCATTGTCCGCATTTAGAAGGTTGTGAATGTCGCAAACCTAAAGCAGGAATGCTTTTAAAAGCAAAAGATGAGTTTAATTTAGATATGAAAAATTCTATTTTTATCGGAGATAATCTAAGCGATATGCAAGCAGGGTTAAATGCTAATATTGGCACTTTGATTTTGGTAAATGAAGAAAAAAAAGAAGGCGATTTTTTTAGACAATTTAAAAATTTAAAAGAAATTTTGAGTTTTTTAAAGAAAAGGACATTTAAATGAGAGTAGCAATCACAGGTGGTGCAGGATTTATAGGTTCGCAACTGGCTTTAAATTTGCAAGAAAAACATGAAATTTTAATCATTGATAAAATGCGTAGCAGTGCGACTTTTGAAAATGGAAATTTACAAAGTTTTGGACATTTTAAAAATTTACTTGAATTTGATGGAGAACTTTTTGCAGGCGATATTAACGATGAAAAAGTTTTAAAAAAGATTGAAGATTTTAAGCCAGAGATTATTTTTCATCAAGCAGCAATTTCAGACACTACGGTTTTTGATCAAACTAAGGTTTTGCAAACCAATTTAAATACTTTTAAAGATTTTATAGAACTTAGCATAGATCTTAATGCAAAGCTTATTTATGCAAGTTCAGCTTCGGTTTATGGTGATGCAAAAAGTCCACAAACTGTAGGTAAGGATGAAGAACCAAAAAATCCTTATGCTTTTTCAAAATTGATGATGGATAAGTTAGCGAAAAAATATTACGATAAAGCTCATTTGGTAGGACTTAGATATTTTAATGTTTATGGAAAAGGCGAATTTTATAAAAACAAAACCGCTTCTATGGTTTTGCAATTTGGCCATCAAATTTTAGCAGGAAAAAATCCACGATTGTTTGAAGGAAGTGATCAAATTTATAGGGATTTTACTTATATTAAAGATGTTATTAGTGCTAATTTAATCGCCCTTGATTCAAAATGTGGGGTTTATAATGTAGGCAGTGGTAAAGCAAGAACCTTTCAAGATATAGTTGATATTTTGCAAAAAGAGTTAAAGACTGATTTGCCTTGTGAATATATCCCAAATCCTTATGTAAAATCTTATCAATTCCATACTGAAGCAAAACTAGATCAAACTTGGGATTATCAACCAAAATTTAGTCTTGAAGAGGGGATTAAAGATTATTTAGATGAGATAAAAAGACTTTTTGAAAAGGAAGTAAATGCTTGAGTTTTTAAGCCAGCAAAAACCTAAAATTTTGATTATAGGGGATTTTATGGTGGATAATTATACTTGGTGTGATTGTTCGCGTATCAGTCCTGAAGCCCCTGTTTTGGTAGCTAAAACTCTTAAGGAAGATAAAAGATTAGGCGGGGCTGCGAATGTTTATGCAAATTTAAAAAGTTTAGGGGCTGATGTTTTTGCGCTTGGTGTTGTGGGTGATGATGAGAGTGGGAAATTTTTACAAGAAAATTTAAAAGGAGAATTTTTGATCCAAAAAGGACGCAAAACCCCTTTTAAAAATCGCATTATGGCACACAATCAGCAGGTTTTAAGACTAGATGAAGAAGATACAAGTGAGATTTTGCTTGAAAATGAACTTATAGCTTTGTTTGATGAAAAGATTAAAGATTTTAAAGCTGTGGTTTTAAGCGATTATGCTAAGGGTATTTTAACGCCTAAGGTTTGCAAGGCTGTGATAAAAAAGGCTAAGGCTTTAAATATTCCTGTTTTAGTTGATCCTAAAGGCAGTGATTTTAGTAAATATAGCGGTGCAACCTTACTCACGCCTAATAAAAAAGAAGCTTTAGAAGCTTTGAAATTTGAAAATTTAGAGGGTGAAAATTTAGAAAAAGGGATTAAAAAATTAAAAGAAGATTTTTCTTTGCGTTATTCTATCATCACTCTTTCAGAAGTGGGGATTGCGCTTTTTGATGAGGGTTTAAAAATCGCACCTGCTAAAGCCTTAGAAGTTTATGATGTAACAGGAGCGGGTGATAGTGTGATTGCCGTTTTGGCTTTTTGTTTGGCAAATGGGATTGAAATTTTTAAAGCTTGTGAACTTGCCAATGAAGCTGCAGCCGTTGTGGTAAGTAAAATAGGTAGTGTGAGTGTGAGTTTTGATGAGATTAGAAGTTTTAAAAGTATGAGTTTTGAGAAAAAGATCAAAAATAAAGAAGAGCTTTTAACGCTTTTAAAACAAAATGATAAAAAGATTGTTTTTACAAATGGTTGTTTTGATATCGTGCATTTTGGACATATAAAATATCTTGAGAAAGCTAAAAGATTAGGCGATATTTTGATTGTAGGTTTGAACTCAGATGCGAGTGTGAAAAGACTCAAAGGCGAGAGTCGTCCTGTAAATTCAGAGTTTCAAAGAGCTTGTATGTTGGCAGCTTTTTATTTTGTAGATTTTGTAGTGATTTTTGATGAAAACACACCTTTAGAACTTATAAGCTTTTTAAAGCCTGATATTTTGGTTAAAGGAGCTGATTATAAAGATAAACTTGTTGTAGGTTCAAATTTGGTTTCAAGAGTTGAATTAATCGATTTTGAAGAAGGATTTAGTACGAGTAAGATTATAGAAAAGATTAAGGATAAAAAATGATAAATTTAGTAGAAAAAGAATGGCAAGAACATCAAAAAATCGTTCAAGAAAGTGAAATTTTAAAAGGACAAATCGCTAAAATAGGCGAGCTTTTATGTGAATGTCTTAAAAAAGGTGGTAAAATTTTAATTTGCGGAAATGGTGGAAGTGCAGCTGATGCACAGCATTTTGCAGCTGAACTTAGTGGGCGTTATAAAAAAGAACGCAAGGCTTTAGCAGGTATAGCACTTACAACCGATACTTCAGCGCTTAGTGCTATAGGAAATGACTATGGTTTTGAGTTTGTTTTTTCAAGACAAGTGGAGGCTTTAGGAAATGAAAATGATGTTTTAATCGGCATTTCAACCAGTGGAAAAAGTCCCAATGTTTTAGAAGCTTTTAAAAAAGCAAAAGAACTTAATATGCTTTGTTTAGGGCTTAGTGGAAAGGGCGGTGGAATGATGAATAAGCTTTGTGATCATAATCTTGTTGTGCCAAGCGATGATACGGCTAGAATTCAAGAAATGCACATTTTAATCATACACACGCTTTGTCAGATTATAGATGAGGGTTTTTAAGTAAATTTCTAGCTTCTTCTATAACCCTTTTAGGCTTTAAATCTTTCATGCATTTGTGGTGTTTTAAAGGGCAGATTTTTTGCATACAAGGCATACAAGCTAGATCTAAGTGTACTAATTTTGCGTTTTGATTTTGCCAAGGTGAAGTTTGAGTAAATTTCGTAGGGCCAAAAATAGCCACGGTTTTTACCTTATAAACCGCACTTAGGTGCATAGGACCACTGTCATTTGTTATGAAAAGATCACAAAAAGCAATATTTTGACAAAGGGTTTTGATGGTGGTTTTATTGCAAAGATTTTTTACTTTTATGTTTTGTTCTTTTAAAATTTGATAAATTTCATTACAAAGTTCTTGTTCGACTTTTCCTGCACCAAAGATTAAAATCTCATGACTTTGGCTGAAATTTAAAGCTACTTTAGCAAAATAACTCGCATCCCATCTTTTTGCACTTCCAAAGCTTGCGCCAGGGTTGATTCCTAGAATTTTTTTGCCATTTTTTAAGACAAGAGGGTTTTGAAATTTTAGCTTAAAGGGAAGCTTTAAGTCTTTAAAATGAGCTTTTATACTAAGTGAGTTTTCTATAAAATAAAGGTATTTTAAAACTTGATGTTCTTCTTTGTGCTTGTTTTTGTCAAAAAAATATCTTTGTTTTGTTTTAAGAATATGTAAGATAATCTTAGAAGAAAACGCAGATCTAAAAGCAAAGCTAAAATCGATCTTACCAAGTTCTTTGCGTAAAGATAGAGCTTGTTTATAACGGGATAGTTTATTTTCTATGATGATTTTAGAATTAGGAAATTCTTTAAAAAGTGCTGTGGAAACCAAAGATCCATAAAGGATAAATTGAGCATTTTTAAAATGTTCTTTTATAGCGTATAAAGCAAGTGAAGCCATCACTGCATCGCCTAGCCAAGTGGGAAGATGTATAAAAATTTTCATAAATTTCCTAAACTTTGATAGAATTGTTTTTATTATTTTAACAAAATTTAGGAAAAATATGCCACAACTTTCGATCATAATCCCGCTTTTTAATTCTTGTGATTTTATTTCAAGGGCTTTACAAAGTTGTATAAATCAGACTTTAAAAGATATTGAAATTTTGATTATCGATGATAAAAGTAAAGATAATAGTTTAAATATAGTTTTAGAATTTGCTAAAAAAGATCCAAGAATAAAAATCTTTCAAAATGAAGAAAATTTAGGCACTTTTGCAAGTAGAAATATAGGAGTTTTGCATTCTAGTTCTGATTTTATAATGTTTTTAGATAGTGATGATTTTTTGACACTCGATGCTTGTGAAATAGCGTTTAAAGAGATGAAAAAAGGTTTTGATTTGCTTTGTTTTGATGCCTTTGTACATAGGGTAAAAACCAAACAATTTTATCGTTTTAAACAAGATGAAGTTTTGAATCAAAAGGAATTTTTAGAATTCTTAAGCAAACAAAGGCATTTTTGCTGGTCGGTTTGGGCGAAGTGTTTTAGAAAAGATATCATCTTAAAAAATTTTGAAAAGGTTAAAATCGATGAGCGTTTAAGTTATGGCGAAGATGTGCTTTTTTGTTATGTTTATTTTATGTTTTGTGAGAAAATAGCTGTTTTTAAAACTTGCATTTATCATTATGAATTTAATCCAAATGGAAGATATGAAAACAAAAATAAAGAAATTTTAAATCAAAATTATCAAGATAAAAAGAAAAGTAATGAGCTTATAAGAAAGCTTTCTTTAGACTTTGAAAATGATACCTTTCATCAAAAGCTATTTGAGGTTTTAAAGAAAGAAGAGATGGATTTAAAAAATAGAATAAAAAAGAAATAATTTAGATATAATTATTTATTGATTAAACAGGGGAATGTTATGTTTCATATAGTGTTAAATGCAAATGAAAATTATATTAAGTATGCCGTAGTTTTAATGACGAGTATCATACAAAAAACAGATTTAAATAAATCTATGTCCGAATTTTGTAATTTTGATACAGATGAAGGGTATGTTTTTCACATATTGAGTGATTTTATTTCAGAATCAATGAAGGTTAGAATTTCTAATTTGGAAAAACAATTAAATGATATTTATCCTTGCAAAATAGTA
This sequence comes from Campylobacter sp. CFSAN093227, assembly GCF_012897855.1. Classification (NCBI taxonomy): domain Bacteria; kingdom Pseudomonadati; phylum Campylobacterota; class Epsilonproteobacteria; order Campylobacterales; family Campylobacteraceae; genus Campylobacter; species Campylobacter sp. CFSAN093227. The sequence goes on along the minus strand of NZ_CP040610.1, from coordinate 1,254,256 downwards.
TTGCACATTTTAAACGATGATGAATTTAAAGGAATGTTAAAATGGAGAGGAAATTATTTGGCGTATTATAGAATAAAAATGGCCAGCGTTTTGCCTCGGGATTTAAAAATTTGTTTATATTTGGATTGTGATATGCTTTGTTTTGGGGATTTAAGAGAGCTTTTAAGTGTAGATATAAACAATTATCAAGCAGCGGTTTGTCTTGATGGAAATAATCATAAAAAAAATAAAAAAGTATTCTTTTCTCTCAAAGGACGAGAAAAATATAAATTTTCAAACATTGAAAAATATTTTAATTCAGGATTTATTCTGGTTAATCTTGATAGGTGGAGAAGAGATAATATAGAAAATAAGAGTATTGATTTTTTAAAAAAATTTAAAACTTTATATCCAGATCAAGATGCTTTGAATATAGCCTTAACTGAAGTATTAACACTGCCTATGAGATGGAATTTGTTATTATCCTATGTGGTGGCTAATGTAAATAATAGCAAGAAATTATTTAGAGATCAATCAAAATATTCTAGTCTTCATTATACTCAATATGAATTTAAGACTGAGCTAAATAATATTAAAATCGCTCATTTTACAGTGGAACCGTCTAAGCCTTGGGACAAATTATCCTATGGTATTTTTGGAGATAATTTAGAGAATATACCTTATCCCTTTTATAAAGAATATTGGTTGGCAGCAAAGAATACTCCTGAATTTTCTTTGGAATTAATGCAGATAAAGGAAGATATAGAAAATTCACAAATTGAAAGCTTAGTTAATGGTTTAGGTAAAAGGGTTAAAAAAGAATTTAAACTTTATACATTAAGAACAAGTTATAGAAAACTTCGAAAGGCTATAGTGTTTTTATATATTATTAATATAATTTTTATAGCATATGTAATTTATTTTAAATAAAAAGGATGAATTTGCAAGAAAATTACAAAATTTCAAGTTTTTGGTATACTCCTAAAGGCTATAAGGGTATAGGTTTAATGGAAATTCTTACGATTAAATCTTGGCTTGATCATGGGTATAAATTCCATCTATATACTTATAATTTAGAAGATAAAATCTTTTTAAAATTCCAAGAGCTGTTTGATAATTTTATACTTAAAGATGCAAATGAAATCATACCTTTTGAAGAATATTTTAGTGATGATAGGGGAGCTGGAGTAGCTTCTTTCTCAGATTTTTTTAGATATAATCTACTCTATCTCAGGGGGGGGGTATGGGTGGATCTTGATATGGTGTGTTTAAATTTTTATGATTATAAACAAGATTATATTTTTAATTCAGAATTTGCAAAAAATAATGAGCAAGCAATCACTAATTCGTTTTTAAAATTCCCAAAACAAAGTGAATTTGGAAAATTACTTATAGAAGAAGCAAAAAAGATTGTTGATGATAACAAAATAATTCCTTGGGGTATTATAGGTCCTTGGTTTTTAGCTAAATGGGTTAAAGAATATGATTTAGAAAAACATGCTCTAGACTATAAAGATACTTGTCAAATTTCTTGTGGTAATACTAGAGATTTTATAGATAAAAAAATTTTCGATGAAAACAGACTTTGTTTGCATTTATTTTCTGAAATGTGGAGAATTTATAAAATGAATAAAAATCATTTTTATAAATCGTGTATTTATGGATTTTTACTTCAAAAGCACAATATCCTTGATTTATGTCTTAAATTAAATTATAATCTTAGTTTTTGCGATAAACATTATGATAAATTCCTTCCTTTTATTAATATAAAAAATAAAATAAGATTTTATTTTCGCCACCCAAAAAAGATTTTTAAGAAAAACAATGCCTAAAATTTCAATCATCTTGCCAACTTTTAATGTAGAAAAATATATAGCCAAAGCAATAGAAAGTTGTATCAATCAGACTTTTAAAGATATAGAAATAATTATAGTGGATGATTGTGGAAGTGATAAAAGTATAAATATAGCTAAAGAATATGCTAAAAAAGATGAAAGAATAAAAATAATTCACAATGAAAAAAACTTAGGTCTTTTAAGAGCTAGATATGAAGGAGTTAAGGCAGCTAATTCTTTATATATCATGTTTTTAGACCCTGATGATTATTTAGAACTTGAGGCTTGTGAGGAAGTATCTAAGTATTTAGATCAAAATAATGATTTGATATGTTTTAATTATAATACTCTGGATACAACTTTGAAAAAAAATATTTTTTTTATTAATAATAATTATAATATTGATGAGTATTTGAAATTTTTAGCAAAACAGATTGTTAATTCAAACATATATAATTGGGGTATATGGACAAAAGTTTTTCAAAAACAAAAATATTTAAAGACTTTTGAAAAAATCAATGAAAACCCAAAACTTACTATGGCAGAAGATGCATTGCTCCTTACTTTGTATTATCTTGAATGCAAGCGTATTGTGACTTTAGAGCAATGTCTGATTAATTATAATATGCAAAATATTAGCTCATCAACCAATGAAAGAAAAAATTTTGATAAGATGAAATTTTTTATAGAAAATTTAAATTTTGTTATTCATAAACTTAATTTATATTCTAATGCTTTAAATTCTATATATTTTTTATTGTGTCAATACTTTATTTGCGAGCTTTCTATATATAAATTAGATTTAAAATATCGTATTGTTTATAATAATTTTTTTAAAAAAATTCTCATAAAATTAAAAAGAAAAAAGATAAAATTAACAAGAAAAAAATATATAAAACAATTAGCAATGGAATTAAAATGAAATTTCTTATCATCAATCTTAAAAAAGCAGAACAAAGAAAAGAATACATTAGCAAATTGTGTCAAAAATATCAACTTGATTATGAAATCATCCAAGCCGTAGAAGGAAAAGCTATAAGCAAGCAAGAGTATTTAAATATAGTTGATTATGAAAAAATGCTAAATTTTCATAAAAGAGAATTAGGACTTGGAGAGCTTGGTTGTTCTTTATCTCATAAAAAATGTTATGAAAAAATATTGCAAGAAAACTTAAAACACGCTGTGATTTTAGAAGATGATGCGTATTTTGATGAAAGCTTACTTGAATTTTTACAACATTTTAATGAATTTCCTAAAGACTTAGAGCTTTTGTTATTAGGGCATCAAAGACAGGTTTATAACGATGATGGTTTTAGGATAGAAAGTCCTTACTCAAGAAGATTTGCAAAAAAAATCTTAAATTGTAAAATTCGTCGTTTGGTCGCTAGAGGTAACGGTACTTATGGTTATTTTATAACCAAAAATGGAGCCTTAAAACTGCTTTCTCATTTAGAAAAAATTTATTTGCCTATAGATGCTCTTACTTGTAATGAAAAAGTTTTAAACACTTACGCTTTATTTCCTGCGCTTGTTTATACGCATGAAAATTTTATGCTTGAAAGTTCTACTCAAGATGATAAAAAATTTCTTAAAAAGAAAAATAAAATAAGTAAATATATTAAAAAAATTCATATTTTTATAAAATATTTTTTACCTAGTTTAAAAAAGGTTAGACCTTATGAAAATATTGATTGTTAGTGACCATTTTAACAAAGGTGGGGTAAGTTATGTTATTTATCAACTTGTTAAAGAATGGAGCAAAAACCACGAGCTTTCTTTGTTATTTTTTGAAAAGACTCCCCTAGCTTATGATGATATTTGTAGCAATGCTTATGTTGAATTTATCAACACCAAAGCTTTAACTCCCATGCGTTTTTTAAATAAACTTATTAATAAAATCATATATAAGTACGCAATTAAAAAAAAATTAAAACAGTATAAGCCTGATATTATGATTTCTTTTAAAACCAAGCCCAATTTATTTACTCTACTTGCAAATAAAAATATAGGCATCAAGCATATTATTTGCGAGCATGGTTTTCATCTTGGAGAAAAGTCTAAAAAAACCAATCGTTTAAGAAGAAAACTGTATCCTTTGGCTACCTATTTAAGTGTTTTAACCGGGGAAGATTTTAAATATTATTCTTTTGTAAAAAACAAACTCATCATGCCTAATCCCTTGGGTGTAAAAAAACAAATTCATACAAATGATAAAGAAAACATTATTTTATATGCAGGAAGATTAGAGGAAGAAAAGGCTGTGGATGTTTTTATTAAAGCTTTATCTTGTATCCAAAAAGATGTTTTAAATAAATGGAAGATTATCATAGCAGGAGAGGGTTCTTTAAAAAAGAATTTGATGGAGCTTGCTAAAAATTTAAATTTGCACATCGATTTTGTAGGTTATATAGAAGACTTAAGTTTTTACTATGAAAAAGCTAAAATTTTATGCTTATGTTCCAAACAAGAAGGCTTACCTATAGTTTTAATCGAAGCTGCTTTTTATGAATGCGCTAGAATCAGTAGTGATTATATGGGTGTAAATGAGTTAATCGATGATAAAAATAATGGACTTTTATTTAAGATGGGTGATTTTAATGATATGGCTTTAAAAATATCGCTTTTAATGCAAGATGAAAACTTAAGGCAAAAAATTGTTAAAAAGGCCAAAGAAAAAGTTGAATCTCATAAGGTAGAAAGCGTGATGAAAAAATGGGATGAATTGTTTGATATGATTAAAACTACTTAATATATTTCCAAAAAGTATATTGTGCATAAAGCTTTGCTATGATAAAACCTCTTTTGCCTTCTAAAAAACCTAATTTTACAAAATAAAGTTTAAAAAAAGTCCAATAAGGATTTATTAAAGCTTTAAGAAGGTTATTTTTTTTAGGATTTAAACTCGAGTATTTGTTTTGCTTATCTATAAATTGCTCGATATTTTCATAAGCATAATGTAAAAAATGATGTTTTAATTTCCCTATTTTTTCTTGACAGATTATGCTTTCATGAACTTCTCTTTCATTAAATTTGGCATATTTTTTATGAAATAATCTTATGTTATAATCAGGATATAGCCCCATTTTTGTTATTGCTTCTCCAAAGAAAAAATTTAATCTTGCTACTTTGTATGCTTTAAATGATGGATTTTTAATTATTTGTAATACTTCCTCTTTTAATTCTTCAGTAAAAACTTCATCACTATCTAAAACAAATATCCAATCATTAGTTGCTTTTTCAACTCCAAATTGTTTTTGCTTTCCAAAACCAAGCCAATCTTGATGAAAAATTTTAACGTTTTTAAAAGCTTTTGCTATTATTAGACTATCATCTGTGCTTCCGCTATCTATTAAAATAATTTCATTGGCAAAATTAACACTTTGTAATACTTCTTGAAGATATTTTTGACTATTAAAAGTTAGTATTACTATTGAAATATTCATGAGTATATTCCTTGATTATAACTTGCAAAGCGTCTATGAAAAAAAAAGTATTCCCAAGGTCTTTTTTTAATCATTTCTTCGCAACTTTGTGCTTGATAAAGTGTCAGTTCTTCTAAGCTTGCATTTTGAGAATCTTTTGCTTTAAAAAACTCTATGCAAAATTTACCATCTTCTTTATAGGCATAAACAGGGATGATCAAAGCATTGCTTCTTTGTGCGATAAGGCTTGCTCCCATTTGATAATTCACTTCTTTGTTAAAAAATTTTAATCTTACGCTTTCGTTTTCTGCGCAGTCTTGATCGGTTAAAATTCCTAAAGTTCTCCCTTTTTTTAGAGCGCTTAGCATTTGTCTTATGCCGCCTTTTTTGTCGATAAGTTCTATGTCAAATTGGGTGCGACTTTGGCTTAAAATTTCATACATAATTTCACTTTTTAACTTTTTCCCTACTATGGCAATCGCACCATATTTAGCTGCATAAGCAAGGCTTAAAATTTCCCAGTTTCCATAGTGTGCAGTTGTGAAGATAATAGGACGCTTTAAAGCTAGAGCGTCTATAAGTAAATTTTCATTGATGAAATTTACTTTATTGAGAATTTTTTCTTTGGTAGTGTTTTGATTTTGCAAACAATCAATTCCAAATTGAGCAAAATTTTCATAAATTTTCAAAGACAATTTATCGCGTTCTTTTTGAGTGTATTGAGGGAAGCAGATTTGCAAATTTGTACCGATGATTTTGCGATGTTTTTTATTAAGATAAAAAGTGATTCTTGCTACAATCAAAGCTAAAAAATGCAAGATACACTCAGGCATAAAAGTAACAAAAAATTTTAAAATATAATAAAGACTAAGATATATTCTATCACTATTTTTCATTAAGTAAGCCTTTGGCAAGTTTGAAGATATCTTCTTCTTCTATACGCGTGATACAAAAATCACTTTTATCGATATGCTTGGCATTTTGGATTTTTTTACCTGCATCAATGATTTTATTGATATGAGTTTGAAAAGCATTGCGGTAGCTTGGTGTTGCACCAAAAATCGTAATAGATGCCTTATTTAAAGCAAAAGCCAAATGTGTTGGACCACTATCATTTCCTATGATAAGATTCATCATTTTTGTAAAAGCCATTAGCTCTTCAAGGCTGAATTTTGGTGCTAATTCTATATGTGTTTCATCAATACCACTAAGATTTAAAACTTCTTTGGCAAATTCGTATTCTTTTACATTTCCCCAAGCGAGCCAAATTTTTGCTTGTTGAAATTCATTGATTAAAAGTTTGCAAAGTATAGCAAGTTTGGTTTTAGGATAGATTTTATTTTCTACACTTGAACCCACGTGTATGAGTATGTTTTTTTCGTTTTTGTCGAGCTTGAGTTTATTGTTTAAGAGTTGTTTTAAATTTTCATCTACGCTAAAAATATCTTGTTTAAAGGCTAAATTTTTGACATTAAAATCAGTATTTAACATAAAGGAGGTAAGACTTAAGTATCTTACAAATACATTTTCATTGTAATCTAACTCAAGTTTTTGGTTGTAGAAATTATGAGCAAAACTTTCTTTAAGACTATTTTTATCAAAACCAAAATTATTTCTACTTAAAATTCGACTTACAATAGCAGATTTTATGAGCCCTTGTAGATCTATTACTGCATTATAGTTGTTTTTTCTTGCTTTAAGAAGAATTTTTAGGCTTTTTAAAATTTTTTTGTCTTTTAAGGGCAGGGCATAGAGTTTGTCTATTAAAGGATGGTTTTTAAGTATGCCTTCAAATTTTTCATCTACAAACCAATGAATTTCTATATCTTTTTTAAAATTTTTGATAAATTGCAAAACCACGGCACTTTGTATAATATCACCAAGTGCTGACAAACGAACAATTGCTATTTTCATTAAAAGCCTAATATTTTAAAATTTTTTGCTATGATTTTAGCGAAATTATTTAAAAAAAGGTTAAAAATGGCAAAAAATGAAGGTTATATTTGTGTTTTTGATTGTGAGAGTGTGCCAGATGTTGAGCTTATCCGCAAAACTTTGGGTTTTGAAGGAAGTGATTTAGAGGTAAGTTTAAAAGCACTTCAGTGGCAAAAAGAACAAAGTGGGAGTGAGTTTTTGCCTTTGCCTTATCATAAAATTATCAGTATTTGTGCGGTTTTAAGTGATAATTTTGGAAAATTTATCAAAGTAAATAAAATTGATGGGCAAAATGAAAAAGAAATGATTGCTAATTTTTTTAATTTTATAGAAAATTATGAGCCAAAATTAGTCAGTTTTAATGGTAAAAATTTCGATATGCCTGTTCTTGTTTTAAGGGCTTTAAAATACAATTTAAAAGCAGCAACTTATTTGGATACTCAAAGTGATAAATGGAATAATTATAAAACAAGATTTTCAGAATTAAAACATTGTGATTTATTAGAATCCTTAGGATCTAACGGGCGTGGAATAAAGCTTGATACACTTTGTTCTATGGTGGGTTTGCCAGGAAAATATGATGTGCATGGCGATGAGGTGATGAAACTTTTTTATGAAAATGAACTTGAAAAAATTCACGAATATTGTGAAAGTGATGTTTTAAACACCTATATGCTTTTTTTAAAATATGAACTTATTAAAGCTAATGTTAGTGAAGAAGATTATGTTGATTTTCTTTCTTATATGAGAGATTTTTTGCGTGAAAAAAAATCAGATCGTTCCTATACAGAAGTTTTTGCAAAAGCTTGTGAGAGTGAAATTTCAAAAGTTCAATCTTAAGTATTTAAGAAAATATATTAAAATTTATTTTTGACATTTTTTAAAAAAAGGAATGATGATGAAAATTCTTATTAGCGGTGGTGCAGGTTATATAGGTTCTCATACTTTAAGACAATTTTTAAAAACAGATCATGAAATTTGTGTTTTAGATAATCTTTCTAAGGGTTCTAAAATCGCAATAGAAGATTTGCAAAAAATAAGAGCTTTTAAATTTTTCGAACAAGATTTAAGTGATTTTCAAGGCGTAAAAGCATTGTTTGAGAGAGAAAAATTTGACGCTATTGTGCATTTTGCAGCAAGCATTGAAGTTTTTGAAAGTATGCAAAATCCTTTAAAATATTATATGAACAACACTGTTAATACGACAAATCTCATCGAAACTTGTTTGCAAACTGGAGTAAATAAATTTATATTTTCTTCAACGGCAGCCACTTATGGCGAACCACAAACTCCTGTTGTGAGCGAAACAAGCCCTTTGGCACCTATTAATCCTTATGGGCGTAGTAAGCTTATGAGTGAAGAGGTTTTGCGTGATGCAAGTATGGCAAATCCTGAATTTAAGCATTGTATTTTAAGATATTTTAATGTTGCAGGTGCTTGTATGGATTATACTTTAGGACAACGCTATCCAAAAGCAACATTACTCATAAAAGTTGCAGCTGAATGTGCCGCAGGAAAACGTGATAAACTTTTCATATTTGGCGATGATTATGATACAAAAGATGGTACTTGCATAAGAGATTTTATCCATGTAGATGATATTTCAAGTGCGCATTTAGCGGCTTTGGATTATTTACAAGAGAATGAAAGTAATGTTTTTAATGTAGGTTATGGACATGGTTTTAGTGTCAAAGAAGTGATTGAAGCGATGAAAAAAGTTAGTGGAGTGGATTTTAAAGTAGAACTTGCCCCACGCCGTGCAGGTGATCCTAGTGTGTTGATTTCTGATGCAAGTAAAATCAGAAATCTTACTTCTTGGCAGCCTAAATATGATGATTTAGAGCTTATTTGCAAATCTGCTTTTGATTGGGAAAAACAGTGTTAAAAAAACTTTTTTTTATTTTAAGTAAGGAAGATAAAAATTTTTTATTTTTTTTGCTTGTTTTTTCAGTATTTGTTTCTTTTATAGAAACTTTTGCGATTTCTTTGGTAATGCCTTTTATCACTTTGGCCAGTGATTTTTCTTATTTTGATCGTAATAAATATTTAATCAGCTTAAAAGAATATCTTAATATCCCTGTTTTTGAAATCATTGTTTATTTTGGGGTGGGGCTTATTGTTTTTTATGTGTTTAGAGCTTTGTTAAATGCGTATTATTTTCATCTTTTAGCAAGATTTTCTAAAGGGCGTTATCATGTGATCGCTTATAAGGTTTTTTCTAAATTTTTAAATATTAATTATGAAAAATTTACTCAAAAAAATCAATCTGAAATTTTAAAGTCCATTACAGGGGAAGTTTATAATCTAAGCACTATGATTTCATCATTTTTGCTTTTGATGAGTGAAATTTTTGTAGTGCTTTTGCTTTATGCTTTAATGCTTTTGATTAATTATAAAATCACTTTATTTTTAAGTATTTTTATGGTGTTAAATGCCTTTATTTTAGTGAAAATTTTAAGCCCTATCATTAAAAAAGCAGGAGTAAGACGCGAAGAAGCGATGAAAAATTTCTTTGAAATTTTAAATACAAATTTAAATAATTTCAAATTTATTAAGCTTAAAACCAAAGAAGATGGAGTATTAAGTCTTTTTAAAGCGCAAAGTGAAGCTTTTTCTAAAGCAAATATTACCAACGAAAGTGTAGCTGCGGTGCCTAGAATTTATCTTGAAGGAATAGGTTTTTGTGTACTTGTTTTTATCGTGGTATTTTTGGTGTTGAAAAATGAAAGTGATATTTCAGGTATTTTATCCACGATTTCTATTTTTGTTTTAGCACTTTATCGCTTAATGCCAAGTGCAAATCGTATTATTACAAGTTATCATGATTTGCTTTATTATCATTCTTCTTTGGATATTATTTATCAAAATTTAAGACAAGAAGAAGAAAATTTGGGCGAGGAAAAATTAAGCTTTAATCAAGAGCTTAAAATTTACAACCTTAGCTTTGGTTATGAGGGAAAAAAATATTTATTTAAAAATCTTAACTTAAACATTAAAAAAGGCGAAAAAATCGCTTTTATAGGGGAGAGTGGTTGCGGAAAAAGTACCTTAGTAGATCTTATCATAGGACTTTTAAAACCAAAAGAAGGGCAAATTTTAATTGATGAGCAAGAATTAAATGCAAATAATACAAAAAATTATCGCCAAAAAATAGGCTATATCCCGCAAAATATCTATCTTTTTAATGACAGTATAGCTAAAAATATCACTTTTGGAGATGCGGTTGATGAAGAAAAACTTAATAGGATTATCAAACAAGCAAATTTAGAGCATTTTATAAAAAATTTATCTCAAGGAGTGCAAACAAAAGTGGGTGATGGGGGGAGTAATTTAAGCGGGGGACAAAAACAACGCATAGCTATAGCAAGAGCTTTATATTTAGAGCCTGAAATTTTAGTGCTTGATGAAGCAACTTCTGCTCTTGATACTCAAAGTGAAGCAAAAATCATGGATGAAATTTATAAAATTTCTAAAGATAAAACCATGATTATTATCGCACATCGCCTTTCTACGATAACGCAATGTGATAAGGTTTATCGTTTAGAACACGGTAAGCTTAAAGAGGAGAAATGATGAAAATAAGCTTTATTATCGCAACTTTAAATTCAGGAGGCGCTGAGCGTGTTTTAGTAACCTTAGTTAATGCACTTTGTAAAGAGCATGAAGTAAGTATTATTAAATTTCATGCAGGAGAATCTTTTTATAAGCTTGAAAATGAAGTTAAAGTTACAAGTTTAGAACAATTTAGATTTGATACGCTTTATCATAAAATCGCAAGTCGTTTTAAGAAATTTTTTGCTTTAAGAAAGGCTTTGAAAGAAAGTAAGGCTGATGTTTTTATTTCTTTTTTGGATACGACTAATATTGCTTGTATTGCTGCGAAAATAGGGTTTAAAACTCCACTCATTATAAGTGAGCATAGCAATGAAGCGTATTTAAAACCTAAAATTTGGCGTTTTTTAAGAAGGGTAAGCTATCCTTTTTGTGATGCTTTAAGTGTGCTTGGAAGCAGTGATAAGGTGTATTATGAAAGATTTGTAAAAAGGGTTAGGCTTTTATTAAACCCTTGTCATTTTAGCGATGAAATTCCTTTTGATTCTAGTTTTGAAAAGGAAAATTTGGTTCTTTTTATAGGGCGTTTAGATCACAACAAAAACCCTGCAATGTTTTTAAAAGCTATAGCGCATTTGGATAAAAATTTGCAAGAAAATTATAAATTTGTTATAGCAGGAGATGGAGAGTTAAGGCAAGAACTTGAATACAAGGTAAAATCTTTAGGAATAAAAGTTGATTTTTTAGGACGAGTTGAAAATGTCAAGACTCTTTATGAAAAAGCAAAAGTGCTTTGTCTTTGTTCTTTTGTAGAGGGTTTGCCAACGGTTTTAATTGAAAGTTTGTATTTTGAGGTTTGTAGAATTTCAAGTTCTTATTATAATGGTGCTAAGGATTTAATCAAAGATAATCATGATGGGCTTTTGATAGGTTGTGATGATGAAATAGCACTTGCTAAAAAACTTGAACTTGTTTTAAATAATGAAAATTTTAGAAAAGAACTTGTAAATAATGCCAAACAAAGGTGTAAAGACTTTGAAATTTCTCATATCAAAGAAGAATGGCTTAAGCTTATAGCTGAGGTTAAAAATGCCTAAACTTTCTGTTATAGTACCAACTTTTAATCGTCAAGTTTTACTAGAAAAGGCTATTAAAAGCATACAAAATCAAGATTTTAAAGATTTAGAAATTATTGTAAGCGATGATAATTCTAGCGATGATACTAAAAGTGTGGTGCAAAATTTACAAAAAGATGATGATCGCATTAAGTATTTTTTAAATCAAAATTACAAACAAGGCCCAAATGGCAATAAAAATAATGGCTTAGATCAAGCAAGTGGCGAGTTTGTAACTTTTTTAGATGATGATGATGAGCTTTTATCTGGGGCTTTAAGTACCTTGATGCAAAAAGCAAATGAGGGTTATGCTCATGTTTTTGGAAATTGTTTGATAGAAAAAGAAGGAAATTTAAGCAAGGAATTTAGCGGTAAGGGCTTGGAAAAAGATAGTGAAATTTCTAAAAAAGATTTTTTAATGGCTAAATTTAGCGGAGAGTTTTTTTCTGTTTTTAAAAAATCTCTACTTGAAAACAAGCGTTTTAATGAAGAATTTTATGGCAATGAAGCCACGCTTTGGGTAAATTTATACAAGGAAAAAAGTTTTTATATCCATAAGGCTTTTAGGATTTATAGAATTTTTAGGCAAGATAGCGTGACTTTAGGGGCGAATAAAAATGCTTATAGGGTGTATTTGGGATATTTAGAGCTTGCTAAAAATTTAGAAAATGAACTTAGAATGAGTAAGGATAAAGATTATAAAAAAACTTGTGCGAGTTATTATAAAATGGCAGCTTATTATGCAAAACTTGCAAAAAATTATAAAGCCCTTTATAAATGTTTGTTTAAAAGCCTAAGTATAAAAATCAACGCTCCTGCTTTGATATTACTCATTTTAAGTATAATTCCAAATAATATGATTGAAAAATTATCAAAAATTCGGGTGGCTTTATGCAAAAATTAGGCATTTTTATTTATTCTTTAGGAAGTGGTGGTGCTGAAAGAGTTGTGGCGACTTTATTGCCTATTTTAAGTTTGAAATTTGAAGTGCATTTGATCTTGATGAATGATAAAATTTCTTATAAAATTCCAGAGTGTCAAATTCATTTTTTAGAATGTTCAAAACCTAGTGAAAATCCTATTTTGAAATTTTTAAAACTACCTTTTTTGGCTTTAAAATATAAAAAACTTTGCAGAAATTTGGGCATTGATACAGAATTTGTTTTTTTAAATCGACCTAATTATATAGCCTTAATGGCAAGAATGTTTGGAAACAAAACTCGCCTTGTGATCAATGAATGCACTACGCCAAGTGTGATGTATGTAAAAAATAATTTTAATTCTTTGGCAAATAAATTTTTAATTTCTTTGCTTTACCCAAAAGCTGATTTAATCTTGCCTAATTCTAAGGGAAATTTAGAAGATTTAGTGCAAAATTTTAGTATAAATCCAAAAAAATGTGAAATTTTATACAATGCCATCGATTTAGAAAACATAGGGCAAAAAGCCCTTGAAGACATAGCTTTAAAAGATAAATTTATTTTAAGTGTAGGCAGGCTTGATAAAGGTAAAAATCATGCTTTATTAATTCGTGCTTATGCGAGATTGAAAACAGGTTTAAAGCTTGTGATTTTAGGTGAAGGTGTGCTTAAAGATGAGCTTTTAGCTTTGATTAAAGAATTAAATTTGGAAGAAAAGGTTTTGCTTTTAGGATTTGATAATAATCCTTATAAATACATGGCTAAATGCGAATTTTTTGCTTTTGCTTCTGTGTTTGAAGGTTTTTCAAATGTTTTAATCGAAAGTTTAGCTTGTTCTTGTGCGGTGGTTTGCACTGATCATAAAAGTGGTGCAAGAGAGCTTTTTGGCGATGATGAATTTGGACTTTTAGTAGAAGTAGATAATGAAAACTCTATGTTTCAGGGTTTAAAAACTATGCTTGAAGACGATAAATTAAGAAAAGCGTATAAAAACAAAGCTAAAACTAGGGCTAAAGCCTTTGATAAAGTAAAAATTGCACGCGATGCTTTGAAATATTTATTAGGATAAAAGATGTTGAAAAAAGAGTATTTAAAAAACCCTTATTTAGTTTTGTTTGCGATGATTATATTAGCTTATGTTTTTAGTGTATTGTGTAGATTTTACTGGATTTGGTGGGCAAGTGAGTTTAATGAGTATTTTTTCAATAATCAATTAATGATCATTTCAAACGATGGCTATGCCTTTGCTGAGGGCGCAAGAGATATGATAGCAGGTTTTCATCAGCCTAATGATTTGAGTTATTATGGATCTTCTTTATCTACGCTTACTTATTGGCTTTATAAAATCACACCTTTTTCTTTTGAAAGTATCATTTTATATATGAGTACTTTTTTATCTTCTTTGGTGGTGATTCCTATTATTTTACTAGCTAATGAATACAAACGTCCTTTAATGGGCTTTGTAGCTGCTCTTTTAGCAAGTGTAGCAAACAGTTATTATAATCGCACTATGAGTGGGTATTATGATACGGATATGCTGGTAATTGTTTTACCTATGTTTATTTTATTTTTTATGGTAAGAATGATTTTAAAAAAAGACTTTTTTTCATTGATTGCCTTGCCATTATTTATAGGGATTTATCTTTGGTGGTATCCTTCAAGTTATACTTTAAATGTAGCTTTAATTGGACTTTTTTTAATTTATACACTTATTTTTCATAGAAAAGAAAAGATTTTTTATATAGCTGTGATTTTGTCTTCTCTTACTCTTTCAAATATAGCATGGTTTTATCAAAGTGCCATTATAGTAATACTTTTTGCTTTATTTGCTTTAGAGCAAAAACGCTTAAATTTTATGATTATAGGAATTTTAGGTAGTGCAACTTTGATATTTTTGATTTTAAGCGGTGGGGTTGATCCCATACTTTATCAGCTTAAATTTTATATTTTTAGAAGTGATGAAAGTGCGAATTTAACACAGGGCTTTATGTATTTTAATGTTAATCAAACCATACAAGAAGTTGAAAATGTAGATTTTAGCGAATTTATGCGAAGAATTAGTGGTAGTGAAATTGTTTTCTTGTTTTCTTTGTTTGGTTTTGTATGGCTTTTGAGAAAACATAAAAGTATGATTATGGCTTTACCTATATTGGTGCTTGGGTTTTTAGCCTTAAAAGGGGGGCTTAGATTTACCATTTATTCTGTACCTGTAATGGCTTTAGGATTTGGTTTTTTATTGAGCGAGTTTAAGGCTATATTGGTTAAAAAATATAGCCAATTAACTTCAAATGTTTGTATTGTTTTTGCAACTATTTTGACTTTAGCTCCAGTATTTATCCATATTTACAACTATAAAGCGCCAACAGTTTTTTCTCAAAATGAAGCATCATTATTAAATCAATTAAAAAATATAGCCAATAGAGAAGATTATGTGGTAACTTGGTGGGATTATGGTTATCCTGTGCGTTATTATAGCGATGTGAAAACTTTAGTAGATGGTGGAAAGCATTTAGGTAAGGATAATTTTTTCCCTTCTTTTGCTTTAAGCAAAGATGAACAAGCTGCGGCTAATATGGCAAGACTTAGTGTAGAATATACAGAAAAAAGCTTTTATGCTCCGCAAAATGATATTTTAAAAACAGACATTTTACAAGCCATGATGAAAGATTATAATCAAAGCAATGTGGATTTGTTTCTAGCTTCATTATCAAAACCTGATTTTAAAATCGATACACCAAAAACTCGTGATATTTATCTTTATATGCCCGCTAGAATGTCTTTGATTTTTTCTACGGTGGCTAGTTTTTCTTTTATTAATTTAGATACAGGAGTTTTGGATAAACCTTTTACCTTTAGCACAGCTTATCCACTTGATGTTAAAAATGGAGAAATTTATCTTAGCAACGGAGTGGTTTTAAGCGATGATTTTAGAAGTTTTAAAATAGGTGATAATGTGGTTTCTGTAAATAGTATCGTAGAGATTAATTCTATTAAACAAGGTGAATACAAAATCACTCCAATTGATGATAAGGCTCAGTTTTATATTTTTTATTTAAAGGATAGTGCTATTCCTTACGCACAATTTATTTTAATGGATAAAACCATGTTTAATAGTGCTTATGTGCAAATGTTTTTTTTAGGAAATTATGATAAGAATTTATTTGACTTGGTGATTAATTCTAGAGATGCTAAGGTTTTTAAACTTAAAATTTAAGGGTTGAAAATGAGAATAGGATTTTTATCACATGCAGGAGCAAGTATTTATCATTTTAGAATGCCTATTATAAAAGCATTAAAAGATAGAAAAGATGAAGTTTTTGTTATAGTGCCACAAGATGAATACACGCAAAAACTTAGAGAACTTGGTTTACAAGTAATTGTTTATGAGTTTTCAAGAGCTAGTTTAAATCCTTTTGTGGTTTTAAAGAATTTTTTTTATCTTGCTAAGGTTTTGAAAAATTTAAATCTTGATCTTATTCAAAGTGCAGCACATAAAAGCAATACCTTTGGAATTTTAGCAGCAAAATGGGCAAAAATTCCTTATCGTTTTGCTTTGGTAGAAGGCTTGGGATCTTTTTATATAGATCAAGGTTTTAAGGCAAATTTAGTGCGTTTTGTTATTAATAATCTTTATAAATTAAGTTTTAAATTTGCACACCAGTTTATTTTTGTCAATGAAAGTAATGCTGAGTTTATGCGGAATTTAGGACTTAAAGAAAATAAAATTTGCGTGATAAAATCTGTAGGGATCAATTTAAAAAAATTTTTTCCTATTTATGTAGAATCGGAAAAAAAAGAGCTTTTTTGGAAAAATTTAAACATAGATAAAAAACCCATTGTACTTATGATAGCAAGAGCTTTATGGCATAAAGGTGTAAAAGAATTTTATGAAAGTGCTACTATGCTAAAAGACAAAGCAAATTTTGTTTTAGTTGGTGGAAGAGATGAAAATCCTTCTTGTGCGAGTTTGGAGTTTTTAAACTCTGGCGCAGTGCATTATTTGGGTGCTAGAAGTGATATCGTAGAACTTTTGCAAAATTGTGATATTTTTGTTTTGCCAAGCTATAAAGAAGGCTTTCCTGTAAGTGTTTTGGAGGCAAAAGCTTGTGGTAAGGCTATAGTGGTGAGCGATTGTGAAGGTTGTGTAGAGGCTATTTCTAATGCTTATGATGGACTTTGGGCAAAAACAAAAAATGCTAAGGATTTAAGCGAAAAAATTTCACTTTTATTAGAAGATGAAAAATTAAGATTAAATTTAGCTAAAAATGCCGCCCAAGATGCTTTGCAATACGATGAAAATAATATCGCACAGCGTTATTTAAAACTTTATGATAGGGTAATTAAGAATGTATGAAAAAGTTTTTAAAAGAATTTTTGATTTTATTTTAGCTTTAGTGCTTTTAGTACTCTTTTCTCCGGTGATTTTAATCACTGCTTTACTTTTAAAAATCACTCAAGGAAGTGTGATTTTTACCCAAAATCGCCCCGGGTTAGATGAAAAAATTTTTAAAATTTATAAATTTAAAACCATGAGCGATGAAAGAGATGAAAAGGGTGAGTTATTAAGCGATGAGCTTCGCTTAAAAGCTTTTGGAAAAATTGTTAGAAGCTTAAGCTTGGATGAGTTTTTACAACTTTTTAATGTCTTAAAAGGGGATATGAGTTTTGTGGGACCTAGACCTCTTTTAGTAGAGTATTTATCCCTTTATAATGAAGAGCAAAAATTGCGTCATAAAGTGCGTCCAGGTATAACAGGGTGGGCGCAGGTAAATGGTAGAAATGCTATTTCTTGGCAGAAAAAATTCGAACTTGATGTGTATTATGTGAAAAATATTTCTTTTTTGCTTGATTTAAAAATCATGTTTTTAACAGCTTTAAAGGTTTTAAAACGAAGTGGGGTAAGCAAAGAAGGCCATGTTACAACAGAGAAATTTAATGGCAAGAACTGAAAAAATTTATATTTATGGTGCTAGTGGTCATGGGCTTGTTTGTGAAGATGTGGCTAAAAATATGGGTTATAAAGAATGTATTTTTTTAGATGATTTTAAAGGAATGAAATTTGAAAGTACCTTACCTAAATATGATTTTTTTATAGCCATAGGAAACAATGAAATTCGAAAAAAGATTTATCAAAAAATTTCAGAAAATGGCTTTAAAATTGTCAATCTTATCCATAAAAGTGCACTTATAAGTCCTAGCGCAATCGTGGAAGAAAGTGCAGGAATTTTAATCATGCCTTATGTAGTGATTAACGCTAAAGCTAAAATAGAAAAAGGTGTGATTTTAAATACTTCAAGCGTAATTGAGCATGAATGTGTGATAGGGGAATTTTCTCATGTGAGTGTGGGAGCTAAATGTGCGGGCAATGTAAAAATTGGTAAAAATTGTTTTTTAGGGATTAATTCTTGTGTTTTGCCTAATTTAAGTTTGGCAGATGATAGTATTTTAGGTGGTGGAGCAACTTTAGTTAAAAATCAAGATGAAAAAGGTGTTTTTGTGGGAGTGCCTGCAAAAAGAAAAATATGAAATGATTATAAAAAGATTTTTGTTTGATTCTTTGTAAATTTTTTTAGGTAAAATAGAGTCAATTTATAAAAATTTTGTTTTACACAAAGGATAAATCATGAGATTTTTTCTTTCTCCTCCGCATATGGGTGGTAATGAATTAAAATATATAGAAGAAGTTTTCAAAAGCAATTATATAGCACCTTTGGGTGAATTTGTAAATCGCTTTGAACAAAGTGTCAAGGCTTACAGTAAAAGTGAAAATGCCTTAGCTTTAAATTCAGCCACAGCGGCTTTGCATTTAGCTTTAAGGGTGGCAGGGGTAAAACAAGATGATATTGTTTTGGCTTCTTCTTTTACTTTTATCGCTTCAGTAGCACCTATTTGTTATCTTAAAGCAAAACCTGTATTTATAGATTGTGATGAAACTTATAATATCGATGTAGATTTATTAAAGCTTGCTATTAAAGAATGTGAAAAAAAACCAAAAGCATTGATTTTAACTCATCTTTATGGCAATGCGGCTAAAATGGATGAAATTGTTGAAATTTGCAAAGAAAATGACATTGTTTTAATTGAAGATGCTGCTGAAGCTTTAGGAAGTTTTTATAAGAATAAAGCCTTAGGAACTTTTGGAGAATTTGGAGTTTATTCTTATAATGGCAATAAAATTATCACCACTTCAGGTGGAGGTATGCTTATAGGAAAAAATAAAGAAAAGATTGAAAAAGCAAGATTTTATAGCACTCAAGCTAGGGAAAATTGTTTGCATTATGAACATTTAGATTATGGTTATAATTACCGCTTAAGCAATGTTTTAGGAGCTATTGGCGTAGCACAAATGGAGGTTTTAGAACAAAGAGTGCTTAAAAAAAGAGAAATTTATGAGTGGTATAAAGAATTTTTAGGAGAGTATTTTAGCTTTTTAGATGAATTGGAAAATTCAAGAAGTAATCGCTGGTTAAGTACAGCTTTGATTGATTTTGATAAAAATGAACTTAATTCTTGTCAAAAAGATATAAATATCAGTCAAAAAAATATTACTTTGCATCCAAAAATTTCAAAACTCATAGAAGATTTGAAAAATGAACAAATAGAAACAAGACCATTATGGAAAGCTATGCACGCTCAAGAAGTATTTAAAGGAGCTAAGGCTTATCTTAATGGCAATAGTGAGTTATTTTTCCAAAAAGGAATTTGTTTGCCAAGTGGCACGGCGATGAGTAAAGATGATGTTTATGAAATTTCAAAACTGATCTTAAAGAGCATAAAGGCTTAAAATGATTTTTTATAAAAGCAAAAGATTAGCATTTTTTTTAACTTCAGATATTGTTTTAATTTTACTTAGCGTTTATCTGGCTTTTTCTTTGAGATTTAGTGGAGATATTCCGAGTATTTTTTATCATGGTATGATGGTTTCTGCTATTATTTTGCTTGTTTTAAAACTTTCATTTTTGTTTGTTTTTAGAATTTATAAAGTAGCTTGGAGATTTTTTTCTCTCAATGAAGCAAGAAAGATTTTTATCGCTTTGCTTTTAGCTGAGTTTTGTTTTTTTCTTATTTTTTATTTTTTTAGTGATTTTTTTAATCCTTTTCCAAGAAGTGCTATTGTGATAGATTTTGTTCTTTCTTATATGTTTATAGGTACTTTAAGAATTAGCAAAAGAATGCTTGTGGATTTTAAACCTTCTAGAATGAAAGAAGAAGAAACTCCTTGTATTGTAGTAGGGGCAACTTCTAAGGCTTTGCATTTGTTAAAAGGTGCAAAAGAAGGTTCTTTAGGGCTTTTTCCTGTAGGCGTAGTTGATGCGAGAAAAGAGCTTATAGGGACTTATTGTGATAAATTTATTGTAGAAGAAAAAGAAAAAATAAAATCTTATGTAGAACAAGGGGTAAAAACTGCCATTATTGCTTTAAGACTTGAACAAGAAGAGCTTAAAAAACTTTTTGAAGAACTTGTAGCTTATGGTATTTGCGATGTAAAAATATTTTCTTTTACAAGAAACGAAGCAAGAGATATCAGTATAGAAGACTTGCTTGCTAGAAAACCAAAAGATTTAGACGATAGTGCTGTGGCGGCTTTTTTAAAAGACAAGGTAGTTTTGGTAAGTGGAGCAGGTGGAACTATAGGCAGTGAACTTTGTAAGCAATGTATTAAATTTGGTGCTAAGCATCTTATTATGGTTGATCATAGTGAGTATAATCTTTATAAGATCAATGATGATTTAAATTTATATAAAGAAAAAATTACTCCTGTTTTACTGAGTATTTTAGATAAGCAAAGTTTAGATGAGGTATTAAAAACTTATAAACCTGAGCTTATTTTACATGCAGCCGCTTATAAACATGTGCCTCTTTGCGAACAAAATCCACATTCAGCAGTAATCAATAATATTTTAGGAACTAAAATTTTATGCGACAGTGCTAAAGAAAATAAAGTAGCTAAATTTGTGATGATAAGTACAGATAAAGCAGTGCGACCAACAAATATTATGGGTTGCACTAAAAGAGTTTGTGAGCTTTATACTTTAAGTATGAGTGATGAAAATTTTGAAGTTGCTTGTGTGCGTTTTGGCAATGTTTTAGGTTCTAGTGGTAGTGTGATACCGAAATTTAAAGCACAAATTGCCAATAATGAGCCTTTAACTTTAACACACCCTGATATAGTGCGTTATTTTATGCTTGTGGCTGAGGCAGTGCAACTTGTTTTACAAGCTGGGGCTATCGCAAAAGGAGGAGAGCTTTTTGTTTTGGATATGGGTAAGCCTGTGAAAATCATAGATTTAGCTAAAAAAATGCTTTTACTTTCTAATCGCAATGATTTAGAGATTAAAATCACAGGCTTAAGAAAAGGTGAGAAGCTTTATGAAGAGCTTTTGATTGATGAAAATGATGCTAAAACGCAATATGAGAGTATTTTTGTAGCAAAGAATGAGAAGGTTGATCTTGATTGGCTTAATAAAGAGATAGAAAATTTACAAATATGTGAAGATATTTCAGAGGCTTTATTAAAGATTGTACCTGAATTTAAACACAATAAAGAAGGTGTATAATGTATATAAAAGATATACAAAGATTTGAAGATAATCGCTATCGTGCTAGAGCTTATATGAGTTATATTTTAACAAGAAATCTACCCAATAAACTTCCTGACATTCACCTTGAAACGATTAAAACAGCTTTGGATAAAATAGCTCATGAAGTTGTTGTTTTTGATGCTTTGTATATTTTAGATATTTCAGGTATGCAAATAGAAAATGCGATTTCCTTAAATAAGGCTCATGAAATAGGACAGGGTGAGGATAGAAGTACTCGTTCTTATTTTTATAGAGCTGTAAAATTAAGACGATGTGTTTTAAGCGATCCTTATCCTTCGGTTTTAAATAATGAGCTTTGCGTGACAGCTTCTATGCCAATTTACGATGATAAAAATAACTTGCTTTTTGTTGTTTGTATTGATATCAAGCTTGAAGATATTTTAAAGATTATTCAAGCAGGAAAATTTGAGTTTGTTTTTACTCAATTTAGTCGTTCGGTATATTTTTGCTTCGCACTGGTTTTATTTGTGATTACTTGTTTTTTATTTCAAAAAGGTTTTTTTAGTCTTTTTGATAATCAAGCTATAGGTATAGAACATATGTTTGAAAGTACCATCGCTATAACTTTGGCTTTAGCTATTTTTGATTTGGCAAAAACTTTGATCGAACAAGAAGTATTAGGAAGGACAAAAAAAGAAGAAGGTGGAATTCAAAAAACTATGGTGAGATTTTTGGGTTCTATTATCATTGCTTTAGCTATAGAAGCTTTGATGTTGGTATTTAAACTTGCTATTGGTGATCTTTCTCAGATGATTTATGCGATTTATCTTATCGGTGGAGTGAGCTTGCTTCTTTTAGGTTTAAGTGTATATTTATTTACGGTTAAGTATAAAAATAATAATATTTGAGTAAAAATTTAAGTAAAAGATGATATAATGCTGTTTTTTAAAATTTTTTAGCTTGATTAATAAGGCTAAAAAGGGTAAAATAAAACTATAAAAACTTTGAAAGGACGAAATTGTGAAATTGTTAGTTGTTGATGACAGTTCTACTATGAGAAGGATTATTAAAAATACCCTAACAAGACTTGGACACGATGATGTTTTAGAAGCTGAGCATGGCGTTGAAGCTTGGGATTTATTAACTAAAAATGAAGATGTAAAAGTTTTAATTACAGATTGGAATATGCCAGAAATGAATGGCTTGGAGTTGGTAAAAAAAGTAAGAGCAGAGAAAAAATATGAAGATATGCCTATCATCATGGTTACAACTGAGGGCGGAAAAGCTGAAGTGATTACTGCTTTAAAAGCTGGCGTAAATAACTATATTGTAAAACCTTTTACTCCACAAGTTTTAAAGGAAAAACTTGAAGATGTTTTAGGAACAGGAAGTGGAGAAGGTGCAGCTGAGTAAAGGCTGATTTTTAAAATTCTAAATGCAAAAAAAATATTATGAATTGTTCTTTATTGTAGAAGAGCGGTATAAAAATTTATTTCTTGATTTTGCTTTTGATTTAGGTATAGAAGCCATAGAAGAGAAAGATAATGGTGTTTACATTAGATCCCATGAGAGTTTAGAAGAGTTTTCATGGGCACTTGAAATATTTGCTCAAAAACTTACAACTACTTTCAATTTAAACCATAAAATTATTTCTAATTTAAGTCTTGTAGAGAAAGAAAACAAGGACTGGATACAAGAATATAAAAAAGGCATAAAACCTATCTTAGTGGATAATGTTTACATCCATACAACTTGGCAAGAAGAAAAGAAGAATTGTATAAATATAAAGATTAATCCAGCCTTAGCCTTTGGCTCAGGACATCACGAAAGCACATATTCTTGTGTAAAATTTTTACAAAAATTTTCTAAAAGTAAATTAAGAGCTTTAGATCTTGGTTGTGGTAGTGGAATTTTGGGTATTATTATGGCAAAGTTTGGTTGTAATGTTGAAATTTGTGATACTGATGAGTTGGCTATTGATAGTTCTTTAGAAAATGCAAGATTAAATGGTGTCGATTTTCACAAGGCTTGGTGTGGATCTATAGATAAAGCAAATGGTTTATATAATCTAATTGTTGCAAATATCATTGCAGATGTGATTTTAATTTTAGAAAAAGATATTAAAAACC
This sequence comes from Campylobacter sp. CFSAN093227, assembly GCF_012897855.1. Lineage (NCBI taxonomy): Bacteria > Pseudomonadati > Campylobacterota > Epsilonproteobacteria > Campylobacterales > Campylobacteraceae > Campylobacter > Campylobacter sp. CFSAN093227. Next base: position 1,230,826 of record NZ_CP040610.1, on the reverse strand, counting down.
ATTTAGAAGATAATGCTATACTTATTTTGTCAGGAATTTTAGATAAATATTCAACAAGAATTAAAGAAAAATTTCAAGATTTGGAACTCATTGATGAAATGCAAATCAATGAGTGGTGTAGTTTTGTATATAAAAATAATAAAAAAGGATAAGTAATGAATAATAATACCCAAAATAATAAGGGTAATCCGCAGGGTAATAATTTTTTTAACAAAAATCCCATTTTTATTTTTGCGATTTTTGCAATTGTAATGATAATTATTTTTAAGGGATTTTTTGATGGCAATGGTTCTTTTGGCGGGGCATTGAATGGCAATGAAGTAAATAAAAATGTCCCTTATTCTGAGTTAAAAAAGCTTATTGAAAGTGGACAAATCAATCAAGTTAGTATAGGACAAACAACAATCAAAGCGATTTCAAGCTCTCACAATACTGTTTATACAGCAAAAAAAGTTAATGATCCTGAGCTTGTGAGTTTACTAGATAGTAAAAATATCGCTTATGGTGCGTATTCTGAAACAAATTGGTTTACGGATATACTTTTTTCATGGGTTTTGCCAGTATTTATTTTCTTTGGTATTTGGATGTTTTTGGCAAGTCGTATGCAAAAAAATATGGGAAGTTCTATATTGGGTATAGGAAGTTCTAAGAAGCTTGTAAATTCAGAAAAACCTAAAGTAAAATTTAGCGATGTAGCTGGTGTTGAAGAAGCTAAAGAAGAAGTAAAAGAAATTGTAGATTTTTTAAAGTATCCTGAAAGATATATTAAATTGGGAGCTAAAATTCCAAAAGGGCTTTTACTTGTTGGGCCTCCAGGTACAGGAAAAACTTTGCTTGCAAAAGCAGTTGCAGGTGAAGCTGATGTGCCGTTTTTTAGTGTTTCAGGTTCGTCTTTTATAGAAATGTTTGTGGGTGTAGGTGCTTCTCGTGTGAGAGATTTATTTGAAAATGCAAAAAAAGAAGCTCCTGCTATTGTTTTTATAGATGAAATAGATGCTATTGGTAAAAGTCGTGCAGCAAGTGGCATGATGGGTGGAAACGATGAAAGAGAGCAAACTTTAAATCAGCTTTTGGCTGAAATGGATGGCTTTGGGACAGAAAGTTCCCCAGTCATTGTTTTAGCAGCAACAAATCGCCCAGAAGTTTTAGATGCAGCGCTTTTAAGACCAGGAAGGTTTGATAGACAAGTTTTAGTTGATAAACCTGATTTTAAAGGTAGGTGTGATATTTTAAAAGTGCACATGAAAGATGTCAAAATCTCCCCAAAAGTTAAAGTAGAAGATATAGCACGCTTAACCGCAGGGCTTGCAGGAGCTGATCTTGCAAATATTATTAATGAAGCAGCGCTTTTAGCGGGTAGGGATTCTAAAAAATATGTAGAACAAAATGATTTAGTTGAAGCTGTTGAAAGAGCTATAGCAGGGCTTGAGAAGAAATCACGTCGTATTAATGAAAAAGAAAAGAAAATTGTTACTTATCATGAATGCGGTCATGCTTTGATTGCTGAAACTACCAAAGGCGCAAAACGTGTAAGTAAGGTTTCTGTGATTCCGCGTGGTCTTGCGGCTTTAGGTTATACTTTAAATACTCCTGAGGAAAATAAATTTTTAATGCAAAAACATGAACTTATCGCTGAAGTAGATGTACTTTTGGGTGGTCGTGCAGCTGAAGAAGTGTTTATAGGTGAAATTTCAACGGGTGCAAGTAATGATTTAGAAAGAGCAACCGATATCATAAAAGCTATGATTTCTATGTATGGTATGAGTGAAATTGCAGGACTTATGGTACTTGAAAAACAAAGAAATACTTTCTTAAGTGGTGGACAAACTATCAAAGATTATTCTGAAAAGATGGCAGAATCTTTAGATGATTATGTAAAGAAAACCTTGGATGAACGCTATAAAGATGTTAAAGATACTTTAAATACTTATAAGGGAGCGATTGAGACTATGGTTGCAGCCCTTTATGAAGAAGAAACTATTGAAGGTAATAAAGTGCGCGAGATTATTAAAGAGTTTGAGGATCAAAATAGTCTACCAACTCGTTTGCAAGAACTCGAAGAAGTTAAAACTGAAGTTAAAGTAGAAGAATGAAAGATTTTATTGCAAAAGATGGATATTTAAGTCTTATTATTTTAAGCTTAATTTTTATTTTTGTGTGGATTTTTTATTCTTTTTCCATCTTGCTATTAGCATTAATTGTAATTTGTATTTTTCTTTTTAGAGCGCCCAAAAGAGAACTTGTTTGTAGTGATGAAAAAGCTATTTTTGCACCTATGGATGGTAGGGTTACTAAAATAGAAAATATTCATCATAAAGATTTGGGTGAATGTGTTGAAATTACTATTAAAAATGCTCTTTATGATGCTGGGAATTTTAATACACCTTTTGCAATGTCTATAATAGATATTCGTTTACGACATGGGCTTTTTTTGTGCAGTGAATTAAAATCTGCAAAAATGATGAATGAAAGAGCTTTTATTTTGGCAAAAGTTAAAGAGAGTAAAATGATAGCCTTGCGAATCTATGCAGGTTCTTTTGATAGAAAATTAAAGCTCGATAATATTTCTCATGATTTAAAAGCAGGAGATAGAATGGGTTTTTTAATTAATGGCTCTATAAGTTTACTTTTACCAAAAGATACTAGAATTTATATAGGCTTAAATGATGAAATTAAAGCAGGTTCATTGCTAGGCTATTTTGCGTAAGGAAAAATAATGAATAACAGACCGCAACTAATTTATATTTTACCCAATCTTTTTACAGCTGTTTCAGCTTTTTTAGGGGTTATTTCTATTATAGCTTCAATACATGGAAATTATTATACAGCTTTGATTTATATTATTTTATCTTTGATTTGCGATGGGCTTGATGGCCGTGTTGCAAGACTTACAAATTCTACTTCAAAATTTGGGGTAGAATTTGATTCTTTGGCTGATCTAGTAGCTTTTGGAGTTGCTCCAGCGGTTCTTTTTTATATGGCTATAGGTTATGATTTTGGAAAACTTGGATCTTTGATTACAGCTTTTTTTGTGGTTTTTGGAGCTATTCGTTTGGCGAGATTTAATGTTACCACAGGCACTTATGAACCCTCCGTTTTTATAGGTCTTCCTATACCTACTGCAGCAGTTGTGAGTGCTATATGGACTTATGCGTTTATCAGTTATGATTTTTTAAAGCCTTATGGCGTAGTTTTTTTGGTGCTTCAAGCAATTTTAGGGCTTTTAATGGTAAGTAATATACGTTATCCTAGTTTTAAAAAGCTTGATTTTAATCGTTCTAGTGTTTTAAAAGTTTTGATTATTTTAATTATAATATTTTCATTTTTATATCTTTACCCTCTTGAAAGTTTAGTAATTTTAGCAAGCTTGTATGTGCTTTATGGAATTATTCGGGTTTTATATACCATTATCGTTTCAAAATTTAAGATAAGAAATCAAGAGTAAAATTTTTCAATGACTTCGCATTCTTCTTGAGTGAAGCCAGCTTTGATTCTTGCTTGAATGTTAAGTTTTTTTCCCGCAAGAGAGAATTGTTTAAACGTTTTGCAAAGCTCAATAAAATCATACCTGTTTTGATTTGCAAATTTCCACCAAGTATCTCCTTTTTTAACGTGTTTTATTTCATCATTAAGTATAATTTCAAGATATTCCATTAGAAGATTTTTAATGGAATGATTGGAACTTTGAAGTTTTTGAACAACAAAGGGGTTGGCATCAAGCCCTTTAGCTTCTAAACCTCTATGAACTACTCCCATTCTAAAGCTTAAAGAGTCTTTTGTAGCTTCTAGAGCAGATTCTAAATTATCATGCACTGGAAAATTTCCATATTTGTAACCAAGTTCTTTAAGTGCTGAATTTAAAAGTTTGAAATGTTTAATTTCCTCACCTGCTACCTCCAGCCAATCGTAATAAAATTGCAAAGGTAGATTTTTAAAGCGATAACTCGCATCTAAAGCCAGGTTAATTGCATTAAATTCTATATGAGCGACTGAATGAATTATTTTAGCAAGCGCATGAGTTGAATTGACAAATTTAGGCCTTCTTATACGCGTAGGATGAAGCAAGGTAATTTGTTGTGATGTATTTTTTTTGAAAATGCTTTGATGCTCGTGATTAAAATTAAATTTGTGGCTTTTAAAGTCTTCATAAAAATTTTGAAAAGAGTGAAATTTTATAGTTATATTTTTTTCATATAAAATATCTTGAAGTTCTTGAAAAAATTCTTTTTGCATTTAAAACTTTCTTGAAAATTATAAAAATTTATCATTTAAAATTGAAAATTTAATTATATAATATAAAAATTATTTTACAAGGGTAGATCATGAAAGAATTAAATGAAGAAGAAAAAAAAGTAATTTTAAATAAAGGAACAGAAGCTCCTTTTAGTGGGAAATATAATGATTTTTATGAAAAAGGAATCTATCAATGCAAGCAATGTGGAGCTTCGCTTTATAAATCCGAAGATAAATTTAAATCAGGTTGTGGATGGCCTAGCTTTGATGATGAAATAAAAGGGGCTGTTAAAAGAATTCCTGATAAAGATGGGATTAGAACCGAGATTGTATGTGCAAATTGCAATGGACATTTAGGTCATGTTTTTGAAGGAGAAGGATTTTCTGCTAAAAATGTAAGACATTGTGTAAATTCTATTTCTTTGGAATTTGTAAAAACTAAGGATTGATAGTGTTTTCTAGTATGGGTTCTGAGCTTTATTTGATGTTTTTTGCTGCAATTACTTTACTTGCTATATTAAATCCTTTTGGTAATTTAACTCAATTTTTGGCTATGAGTGATGGATTGCCTTTAATGCTTCGAAAAAAACTTTTTAGAACTATTCTCTATACAGCTTTTACTATAGTTTTGGTGTTTTTATTATCAGGACCTTTATTTATGAACTATATTTTTAGAGTTTCATTGGATGATTTAAGGGTTTCTGGTGGTTTGGTTCTTATTATAATGGCTATTAAAAATTTACTTTTTTCAACAAAAATTGCAACTAAGGATTTTAGTTCTTATCAAGATATGGATGATAAGGAAATTTTAAGACAGAGTTTAATACCTATGGCATTTCCTATGCTTGTTGGGCCTGGAACTTTAGCTAGCGTTATTGTTATAGCCGAAGATGGTGGGCTTGATGTTGCTCTTGGCGGAGTAATGATAGCTTTTATTTTTATGTTTATACTTTTTCATTTTGCAGCTACTATAGAAAAAATAGTTGGAAAATTGATTTTACATGTTTTTTCTCGTATAGCACAAGTATTTATTGTTGCTATGGGGTTTAAGATGATTATTGTAGGTTTAAAGGATATATTTAACTTATAAATTAATATAATTTTAAGTAAATAATACTATATAAATATGATATAATTTTAAAATAATTTATTATTAAAAAGGTGAGTTTTATGTTTGGTGCTAAGAAAAATAATACTAAAATAATTGAACAACTTGAAAAAAAATGTAATGGTTTAGGAGATATTTTAAGATCTATTGGGAATACCATGGCGGTAATTGAATTTACTACCGATGGCGTTATTTTAGAGGCAAATCAAAATTTTTTAACAACTATGAAATACTCCCTTTCAGAGATCAAGGGTAAGCATCATAGTATGTTTTGTTTGCCTGAAGTTGTTAATTCTTCAGCATATAGTGATTTTTGGAAAGATTTAAGAGATGGAAAAGCTAGAAGTGGTCTTTTTAGACGTATAGCTAAGGGAGGGATAGATGTTTATTTAGAAGCAAATTATCTTCCAATTAGTGATAATAATGGTTATGTTTATAAAATTATTAAATTTGCCAATGATATAACTCAAAGACATTATGAAATGCTTGATCTTAGAAATACTATTGCTGCTGCTAATCGTTCTATGGCTATTATTGAATTTAAACCTGATGGGACTATTATTACGGCTAATGAAAATTTTTTAAGAACTATGGATTTTAATATTGATGAGATTAAAGGAAAGCATCATAGTATGTTCTGTGATTCTAATTATAGACACTCTAAGGACTATGTTCAATTTTGGGAAGATTTAAGAGAGGGTAAATTTCAATCAGGTAAATATATAAGATACGGAAGAAATAATAAAAAAGTATACCTTGAAGCAAGTTATAATCCGGTTAAAAATGATGATGGAAAAATTTACAAGGTTATTAAATTTGCTACAGATATAAGCGAACAAGTTAAAAAAGATCAAGAAAAACTTCGTCTCATAAGCGAACTTGCAGAAAAAAATGATAATCTTACTCAAGATGGAGATCGTGTAATTGAAAACACTGTTTCAAATGTTCAGAATATTGCTGATATGATGTCTCAAAGTTCAAATCTTGTTTCCTCTTTAAATCAACAATCAGATGAAATTAAATCTATTATTCAAACTATTAGTGATATTGCTGATCAGACTAATCTGCTTGCTTTAAATGCTGCTATTGAGGCAGCACGTGCTGGTGAACATGGTAGAGGTTTTGCTGTTGTTGCTGATGAAGTAAGAAATTTAGCTGAAAGAACAGGGCATTCGGTTAATGAAATTACCACTACGATTAATTCTATTCGCAATGTTACATCACAAGTGGTTGAGAGTATTAAAAGCGGTTTAGAGGATGTTAATCAGAGTGTTGAACTTGCAAAAGAAGCAAGAGAGTGTATGGAGAAAATTCGTGAAAGCTCTGCTGAAGTTGCTAAAGCGATGTCATAAGCGTGATTTTCACGCTTATTTTTAAGTAATTAAATCTTTAAAATTTTTAAAACCACTTTCTTGATTGCATTTTTCTTTTAAAATATTTAAAAATTCTTTCCTAGAAATATTATGAGCACCCATAAATTCTAAATGTTGGTTATAAACTTGACAATCTATGATAAAATCATAAGGTTTTAATAAATCACAAAGTTTAATCATGGCAACTTTAGATGCATTTTTTTTAATGCTTACCATGCTTTCACCAAAGAAAACCTTGCCTAAAATTAAACCATAAATTCCACCTATAAGTTCATTATTTTCATAAAGTTCAAGGCTATGCGCATAGCCTTGGGTAAATAACTTATAATAAGTGGTAATAAATTCATCATCTATCCAGCTTTGAGAGCGTGTATCGCGACATAATGTAATTAATTTTAAAAAATCATAATCAAGTTTAATTTGATAGAGATTAATAAATTTTTTCATATTTTTTTGGATGTGAATTTGATTTGGAATTAAAATGCATCTAGGATCTGGACACCACCAAGTTACAGGTTTACTTGTCCATGGGAATAGACCAAAAGTATAAGCTTTTACAATAAAATCAGCTTCTAAATTTTGACTTAAAAATACAGGAGCATTTTTAGGCGCATTGAGTAATTTAGAATATAAATTTGAGCTTTCCATTTTTACCAAGTTTGATTTTAGCTATACCACCTTTTTTAAGCTTTCCAAATAAAATTTCATCACTGATTTTTTCTCCTATTTCCTCAGAAATTATGCGTTTTAAAAGCCTTACTCCAAATTCTTTATTATAGGCTTTTTTAGCTAAATAAATTTTGGCTTTATCATCCATTGATAATTTTATATTATTTAAATTTTTAGAAATTTCATCAAGTTCTTTTTCGATAATTTTAACAAGTATAGCATCGTTTAAATCATTAAAATGTAAAATTTTATCAATGCGATTAATAAATTCTGGAGCAAAAAAATCTTTGATAGCACGATTACTTTTTTCTTCATTTTTACTTAAAAAACCAAGCTCATTGCTTTCTTTAAGTCCTAGATTAGATGTCATAATAATGATTGTATTTTTAAAATCTACTTTAAGACCGCTATTGTCGGTGAGTTCAGCATTGTCAAAAATCTGTAAAAAGGTATTGCTTAAATCAGGATGAGCCTTTTCTATTTCATCAAAAAGAACAAGACTGAAAGGATTTTTGCGAATAGCATTGCTTAAAAGTCCACCCTCTTCAAAACCTATATATCCAGCTGGAGATCCTATTAGTTTACTTATAGTATGTTTTTCTGCATATTCACTCATATCAAAGCGTTCTAAATTTAAACCTAAAAATTCAGCTAAAGCTTTGCAAAGTTCTGTTTTTCCAACTCCACTTGATCCAGTAAACAAAAACACTCCGCGTGGTGTATTGGAATTTTTAAATCCCGCAAAACTTTGCTTAAGTGATGAAACAAGGCTATCTATAACTTCATCTTGGCCAAAAATTTTTGCTTTTAAATTTGTTTTTAAATTCATTAAAGCTTTATTTTGATCGAATTCAAATATTTTGTGATGGTGGGTCATTTTTGCTAAAACATTTTCTAAATCTTTTAAATTGGCATTTTTTTTAGCTTTTGGATTTAAAGCAAAAGAAGCGCCAAGTTCATCGATCAGATCTATAGCACAATCAGGTAAAAATTTATCATTAAAAAATTTTTTACCCCAAATTACAGCATATTGAAGAATTTCATCGTTTAATTTTATATGATGAAATTCTTCATATTTGTTTTTTAATCCTTTAAGAATTTGCAAGCTTTCTTCTTGGCTTGGTTCATCTACATTTATTTTAGCAAAACGGCGACTTAGGGGTTTATTTTTATCAAAAGTATTTTTATATTCCATAAAAGTTGTTGCACCTATGCATTTTAAAGTTCCATTACTTAGAGCTGGTTTTAAAAGATTGGAAAAATCAGTATGAGATTCTCCTGTGCTTCCAGCTCCTACTATAGTGTGAATTTCATCAATAAATAAAATAGCATTGGGTATTTTCTCAAGTTCATTTAAAATTTCTTTAATTCTTTTCTCAAAATCTCCACGGTATTTTGTTCCCGCAAGTATACTAGCCATATCAAGACTAAAAATTTTTGCATTTTGTAAGTTTTTAGGCACCTTTTTTTCCGCAATAGCTAATGCTAATCCTTCTACAATGGCCGTTTTGCCAACTCCTGCTTCTCCTACTAAAATAGGATTATTTTTCTTGCGACGTGAAAGAATTTGCATCATTCTTTCAAGTTCAAATTTTCTTCCTATTAAAGGATCAATCTTGCCATTTTGAGCCAAAAGTGTTAAATCACTTGTGTGGTTGTTTAAATTTTGTATATTTTCATGATTTTGAAGTTCTTGAATTTTGTTAAGATTTATGTTGTGTTTTTTTAAGAGATAGCTAGAATAACTTCTTGAATCCTGTATGAGCTTTTCTAAAAAATCTATAATTTTAATTTCATTATTTTTATTTTTAGATGAAAGTAAGATTTCATCTAAAACAACAGATATTGTAGGTTCTATTTCTTGTTTAATAACTTGATTGTTTTGAGAAATGTAATTTTTTAATTCAGTTTCTAGAAGTTCAAGATCTCCATCTGAAAATTCTTCAAATATATCCTTAAAATCAGTGCTTAGTTTTAGTAATGCAAACAGTACATGCTCACAGGTAACAAATTCATGGTGATTTATTAAGCTTAGATTTTTGGCATTATCAAGATATTTTTGTAAATTTTCTTGGTATTTCATTCTTCTTCCACCTTTGCTTGTAGTGGAAAATTAGCAAGTTTAGCCGCATCCATAACTTTTTTTTGTTTTGAAAGAGCTATTTCCTGGGTGTAAATGCCACAAATTCCAGAACCATTGTGATGAATTTCTAACATTGTTTGACTTGCTTTCTCAAGGTTTTGATGAAAAATATTCATCAAAATTTCTATAACAAAATCCATGGTTGTTACATCATCATTTAAGAGTATAACTTTATACATTTTTGGTTCACTAAGTTTTGTTTGCTCTAGAGTTTGGGTTTTTGGCATTATTTTCCTTTGTAGATTTTATTTAAATCTTCTTGCATGAGTTCTGTTGGAATTTTACCAAGATAAAAATTTGTTGGAGTATTATTATTCCAGTAATCGCTTATTTTTTGATAAATTCCATTTTTTAAAACAACTTTAAAAGGAAGTTGCTCCATATTTTGATAGTCTATATCTTTTAAAATTTGAGCAATAATACGATCATTAGAGCTGTCATTGCTTAGAAAATAGTAAGCACCATAATCATCCGCGAATTTTTTAACTGTTTCATCGCTAACATCTTCAAAATGTGTAAGTCCTATAATGATAAATTTGCTAGAATTATTTTTCCAAAGTTTGCTAAGATCTAAAGCTTCTTCTTTACATGGGGTGCAAAAAGTGCCAAAAAAATCAAACATTAGAACTTTTCCTTCCTCTCCTTCTACCACAAAACCTTTATCTGTTCTTATTAAAGTTTTGCTTCCACCATTTACACTATTTAATACTATTTTATCTCCTTTGTGATACTCTTCAAACATAAAATCATTTTGAATTTCTTCTTCTTTGGAGCAAGCATTAAGAAAAAATGCTAAACTTATTAAAAATAGGGTTAAAATTTTTTTCATTTAATTTCCTTTATTTATAATTTTTCATAGCAACTCTAGCTTCTAAATCGGCTTGCTTTTTCTTTAAAGTTTCACGCTTGTCGTGCAAATTTTTCCCTTTAGCTAAAGCAAGGGTAGCTTTTACTTTATTTTTTGTGTTAAAATAAAGATCTAATGCAACGATAGTATATCCTTCTATACTTACTTTACCTAATAATTTATCAATTTGCTTTCTATGCATTAAAAGCTTTCTAGCACCTCTTTCTTCGTGTTTATAGAAAGAATGTGTAGTATGAAGCAATGAAATATGAGAATTAAGTAAAAAAATCTCATTTTTTATAATGCGAACAAAAGAGTCTTTAAGATTTGCTCTTCCTGCTCTTAAGGCTACAACTTCACTTCCTTTAAGGACAATTCCGGCTTCAAAGCGTTCTATGATGCTATAATCAAATAAAGCTTTTTTATTTCTCGCAATAATTTTCATCGATCAACCTTAAAAACACTACTACCGCTACCGCTTAGAAAAAAATCTTCTTGCAAGTAAGACTTCATTTTAGGATATAAAGTTGCACAAGGAGTAAATAAATCATTTAATTCTTTGTTTTTAAAGTTTTGTAACAACTCTTTTGTGCTGAGTTTTTTGTAGATTTGCGCTTGATTATTGTTTTTTTGAAAGTCAAATATTCCTCTATCAAATTCATCATAAACAGCTTTAGTTTGGCAAGATATTTGTGGAAAAGTCCATTTTAAATTAGGTATGTCATCTTCAAATTCTTCTATAATTTCGCCACAGCCACTTACATTAGCAGAGTGAAAGCCACTTAAAAAAAAGGCAATATCACTTCCTAGTTGCATGCTTAAATTTATAAGTTCTTGCAGGTTTAATTTTAAATTTAGGGTTTCATTCATTAGTAGTAAAAAACTCGCACAATCGCTACTTCCACCGCCAAGTCCAGCACATACTGGGATATTTTTTGTGAGTTTTAGGCTTTTTTTGCTAAATAATTCTTTTAATTCGTTATTATATCTTCTAGAAAGTAGCAAATAAGCTTTTTGAATAATATTATTTTCGCATTTAAAATTACTAATGATTTCAAATTCTTTTTTAGAATCTGATTCTTTATCAATAAGCTCAAGCTCATCAAAAACATCTTTTAAAAGTATAAATCGTGATTCTAAAAGATGATATTTTCTTGAGTCAAAACCGGTAAGTTTTAAAAAAATATTTGCTTTAGCGTAAGCTTTCATTTGATTAGTTTTTTGCTTAAGTCATCAAGTTTAATATCATTCTGAACAACAGAATGCAAATTTTCATCCTTTACTTGTTGAACAAGTTCTTTTCTAAGTATCATAAGGGATTTTGGAGCTTCTATACCTATTTTGGCATATCCTTTCCCTGTTTGAACGACTTTGATTTCTATACCTTCTCCGATAATTATACTTTCATTTTCTTTTCTTGATAATATTAACATTTTTCAACCTTATTTAGAAGATATTTTACTGTATTTTCTTTAATATTAATTATGCTAAAATATTTTTCTGTTTCAATATAATAATCTCCTTCATCATGAAATTCTAATTCTTCGACAAAAATTTTAGCACCATTTTCGAGTTTATTTAAATCCTTGATAAAATTTGGCTTTAGGTTAATGTATTTTAACACATTTAAGCTTTTCTCATTATTATAAACAAATTTGCCTTCTTTAATGCGCTCTAAAGAGCTTAAAGTCGCATTAATACCTAGTTTTCTAGCAAAAAGTTCACAATAAGATCTTATATAAGCACCTTCACTGACTGTGATTTCGATATTTAAAAAAGGATGATTATAGCTTAAAATCTTGCAATCAAATACTTCCATTTGACAAGGTTTTAAATTTACTTCTATACCTTTTTTTGCAAGTTCATAGGCGCGAGTTCCATTGATTCTTTTGGCGCTAAATTGCGGTGGTGTATAGGAGATAATTCCTTGCATTTGATCAATGATTTGTTGTAAATTTGCAAGATCAAATTCTTTTATATTTTTAATTTCTTTTATATTTTGATCATCAAGACTTAAGGAGTAAACTCCAAGCCATAAAGTAGCTTTATAGGTTTTTGGAGTTTTTTTTAAAAAACGGAAAAGTTTTGTATATTGTCCAAATGCAACGATTAAAACCCCTTTGGCGAAAGGATCAAGAGTGCCAGAATATCCTGCTTTTTTATTTTTATATTTTTTCTTTAAAGTACTTAAAAAGGCATTAGAACTTAAACCCCTTGGTTTAAAGGCTGCAAAGATCTTGTTCATACTGCTTTTTCCACAAAGCTTGCCATGATTACACGCATTATACCACCAAAATTAATATTAAGCTTTTCCTCTTTTCCGCTTTTATTAACTTCAACAACCCTGCCAATGCCAAAAATTTTATGTTTAACTAGATCTCCTTTGCAAAAACTAGTTTTTTGTATATTTTGATTTTTTGATTTTTCATTGGTTAATTTACTTTCTTCTAAGAAGCGACTAGGATTGATATTTGCTCTTGAACCATGATAAAAACGAGAATTTGCAACACTTATTGTGAGAAATTTCTTGGCGCGAGTGATGGCAACATAAGCAAGACGGCGTTCTTCTTCGAGATTTTCTTCGCTATTTAAAGGAAAAAATCCTTCATCAAAGCCTATTATAAAAACATAATCAAATTCCAAACCTTTGCTAGCATGAATACTCATCAAGCAAACACATTCTTCATCTAAATTATCTTGATCGCTTAATAAAGAAATTTCACTAAGTAGATCTTCTAAAGAAGCTTTGGGATCTTCTTTGAGTTTTTCTTTTAGATTAGCATAAAACTCATCAAGATTTCTGATTCTTTCATCTCCATCATCTTGCTCTGAAAAATAATCTTTAATTTTAAATAATTCTTCTATATTGTCAAAAACCTTTTTTGCATTATCGTAGCTTTTTAGAGTGTGAATATTTTGTATAAAAATATTTGCTTCATTTTGTGCTTTTTTTGTTGTTAAAATTCCTACACCACCATCGCTTTCGCATAGGGCGTCAAAAAGTGAAATTTGACGTTTTTTTGCATATTCTTCTAAATTTTTTAGGGCTTTTTCTCCTATGGATCTTTTGGGGCGATTAATAATACGTTTAAACGACAAATCATCGCTTGGATTTAAGATAAGTCTAAGATACGAGATTAAATCTTTTATTTCTAATCTCTCATAAAAACGCATACCACTAAGTAGTTTATAAGAAATTTGTTTCTTCATAAATGCTTCTTCTATTGCTCTTGATAGTGCATTAACTCGAAATAAAATGGCGATCTCTTTAGCTTCTACTCCAGAATTTAGCAATTTTTTCACTTCTTGAGCGATATATAAACCTTCATCTTTTTCGTTTTCGTTTTTTAATATTTTAATATTTTCCCCAGTATCTTTAGTGCAGATTAAAGTTTTTCCAAGTCGTTGCTCATTGTGAGATATGAGATTATTTGCTGCTTGTAAAATAGTCCCTACTGAACGATAGTTTTGTTCAAGTTTTACAAGTTTAACATTTTTAAAATCATTTTGAAAATTTAAAATATTTTCAATTTTTGCTCCACGCCAACTATAAATACTTTGATCATCATCACCAACAACTGTGATATTTTCATGCATACAACATAGATTTTTTAGAATTTTATATTGCAAGGTATTAGTATCTTGATACTCATCAACTGTAATGTAATTATAAAGTAAGCTTTGTTCTTTGGCAAAATTTATATCATTTTCTAAAATGAGATTGCTTAGCAATAAAAGATCATCAAAATCTACAAAATTTTGTTTTAATAAGTATTCTTCATAAGCACGGTAATAGTTGGCAAATTTGTATTCATTTTGATATTTTTCAAAATTATGTTCTTTTAGTAAATTTAAATCTTCAAAGACATTGCTTACTCTTTTGCCTTCATTTTTGCAATAAGATATGTATTTGATAATATCATAGACATTATCTTTGTTTTTATCATGGATTAAGTCTTTAATTATTTTTTTTGTATCATCTGTATCGATAACAATAAAACTATTTTTACGCTCCAATCTTTCAAAATGGAGTTTTAAAAATAAAAGTCCAAATTTATGAAAGGTACAAAGCAAAGGATTGTGATTGCCTTGCAGAAAATTTAATGCTCTATGACGCATAACACTAGCTGCTTTATTTGTAAAAGTAAGAGTAAGAGTGTTATGCGAGGGGATGCCTACTTCACCGATAAGATAAGCAAGACGAGTGGTAATAGTTTTGGTTTTTCCACTACCTGCACCCGCTAGGATAAGCATAGCTCCATCAATGTGGCTTACCGCTTGTTTTTGACTATCATTTAAATCTTCAAATAGATTCATTTTTTGAAAATATCTTTATTTTTTGGATTATTTAAAAATATATTTTTCGATTTTTGTAAATTTTTGCTATCTTCGCGTTTATAAAGGCTAAAATTAACAAATAAAATGCTATTTTCTATTTGAATTTGCGTGATAGCTCCTAAATCAACCTTTACAAAACTATCAAAATCATCATTGCCAAAACCTGCGTGAAATTGAATGAAATCTTTATTTAGTTGTATGGATTCAAAGGTGTATCCTCCAAGAGCAAAAAGAGCATAAGGATTTTGTTTAACATCAAGCTCTTTGGGAAGTTCAGGATTAAAATCTATGAAATTTGTATTTGCAACTATTGAAAATTCTATATTTTCTTCTATAAGATGTGAAATAATCTCATGGCAATGCTTTTGCATGGTATGGATAAAATTTTCATTTTTTAAAATTTTTTCTAGCATGATTGTAACTCCATAAATTCATTGATGAGTTTTTGAATTTCTTTTATGCCTATTTCCCAAAAATTTTCATCTTCTATATCAAAGCCAAACATTCCTACTAGTTCTTTTGGACTCACACTTCCGCCTAAAGAAAGCATTTTGATATAAAGTTCTTTAAAATTTTCACATTTTTTACTTTTGTAAAGTCCATAAAGAGCTAAAACTAAAAGTTGTGCATAAGCATAAGCATAGCAGTAGAAAGGAGAATGGATAAAATGAGGAATATAACTCCACCAAGAAGCATAATTTTTTGTAAGTTTTACGCTGTCTTGAAACATCTTTCGAGATTCTTCCATCCAAATTTTATTGATTTCTTCGGTGCTAAGTTCATTTTCTTGAGCATGTAAGCGTCTTTCAAAACAAGTAAAATTAATCTGTCTATAAAAAGTTGCAAAAATATCTTCGATTTTATTTGCATATAAAGATAAGAGTTCTTCTTTTTTTAACTTATCTTTAATAAAATCAAATACGAGCATTTCGGCAAAAACTGAAGCTGTTTCTGCGGTGGTTAAAGGCGTGTTTTGATTTAAATAGCTTACATTATACGAAAGTTTTTGATGGATAGTGTGTCCTAATTCATGTGCAAGTGTAAAAAGATCGCGTCTTTTATTGGTGTAGTTTAATAAAACAAAAGGATGTGCATCAGAAGTTGCAGAATGCGAAAAAGCACCCCCTTGTTTATTTTCTTGCGGATAAACATCAATCCAACCTTGATCAAAAGCATTTTTTGCTATATTATAAAATTGCGGAGAAAAAGCTTGAAATGCCTCTAAAACAATATTTTTACTTGTTTTAAAATCAAAACTTGCTTCTTTTCCTATGGGTGCATATCTATCATAGTCTTTAAGCTCATCATAGCCTAAAATTTGTTTTTTTCTTTTGTAAAATTGCGATACTAAGTTAAAATGTTTTTGCGCACTTGCTATCAAAGAATCAACGCTTTTTTGTGAAATTTGATTGCTGATATGTCTTGAAATTTCAGCATTTTCATAACCTCTTAATAAGCTTATATTTTTTCTTTCTGTTTTTATCATATTGATAATAAAACTTAAAAGTCTGCTATTTTTTTGCAAAACTTTACTGAATTTTTTAGCAGCTTTTTTGCGTATCTTTCTATCTTCATCATACATTTTGCTTAGAATTTCTTCTTCGCTAAGTTTTTTACCTTCAAAAGGGATTTTTAAAGCACTCATACTTTCATCAAAAAGTCTACTAAAAGCATTTGCACCTGTATTTGAAAGATAAAGCATAATGCGTTCTTCGTTTTTGCTAAGATTATAGCGTTTGTTTTGCAATAAATTAGAAAGATAAAAATCATAATCTTTGCAAAAAGTTGTAAATTCTCGACTTTTCTCAGGAGCTAACTCGCAAAATTCAAGCTCGAAAAAGAGTAAATTTTCTTCTATTTTTTTGCATTCTTCTTCGTATTGTGCGTAAAAAGAACCATTTTGAGTGTTTTTAGCAAAAAGCAAATAAGCATAAGTCATGATTTTACCAAGAGCTTGATTTAAATTTTCATAATCTTTTAAAGCTTGCAAAAACTCATTAGCATTTAATGTATAAAGTTTATTTTCATAGTTTTTTTTGAAATTTAAACTTTGTTGGATTTGATCTTGTGTAAAATTTTGCAATGATTCTTTATCGTGAAATAAAGCACTTAAATCCCATTCTAACATTTTTTATCCTTCATTTTCTAGTATGAGTTTTTTAAGAACAGCCATTCTAATAGCCACTCCATTTTTAACTTGTTTTAAAACTAAAGTCCTTTCATCGCTCATCATTTCATCGCTTATGTCAATATTGCGATTAACAGGGCCTGGATGTAGTAAAATAAGCTTTTTATCCTTTACTAAGCTTTTTTGAATGCAAAAATCATTTGCATAGTCTTTAAGTGAAGCATAAACGGTTTTATTATGTCTTTCTGTTTGTGTTCTAAGACTCATGATAATATCTGAATTTGCTATGATATTCTCATCAAGCTTATAATGTTTTTTAAGATGGGTATTAGGCATAAAATGTGGTGGAGCTACTAGGGTAATATCAAGATTAAACCTGCTTAAAAGTTCTATATTGGACGCTGCAACGCGGGAATTTTTAATATCACCTACGATGCAAATTTTTTTACCTTCGACATCGCCTTGAAAATGATTATAAATAGTAAATAAATCTAGCAAAGCTTGGGTAGGATGGGCGTGTTTTCCATCTCCTCCATTAACAACTGGACAATGCATATGCTTTGCTAATATCAAAGGAACTCCTGAGTTTGCGTGTCTTACAACAATAGCATTAGGACTCATGGCATCTAAATTAGCAGCAGTATCATAAAGAGTTTCTCCTTTGCTAGAGCTTGATCTTGAAACATCAAGGCGTAAAACCCTAGCACCTAATCTTCTTGCAGCGCTTTCAAAAGATGAAAGGGTGCGTGTAGAGTTTTCAAAAAAAATTGTCGTGATACTTTTTCCTTCAAGAAAAGTTCTAGGTTTTTCATCTAAGAAATCACTTGCTTCTTTAAAAAGCTCCATAATTTCGACTTTATTAAAATCCTTTGTAGTGATGAGATGACGCATGTTTTTACCTTATTTGATATTGTAATTTAATTCATTTTTAGAACAAATTGCTGTAAAAAGAACATCTGTAGAACTATTTAAAGCAGTTTCAACACTATCTTGAATAACCCCTATAATAAAACCTATGGCAACTACCTTCATAGCAATATCATAGTCTATATTAAATAAAGAACAAGCCAAAGGTATAAGCAGTAAAGATCCGCCCGCAACTCCGCTAGCCCCACAAGCTGCAAAGGTGGCAATAATGCTTAATAAAAAGGCTTGTAAAAGACTGATTTCTATACCAACGGTATTGGCTGCAGTAAGACTTAAAATAGCTATAGTAACTGCTGCTCCTGCCATGTTGATAGTAGCTCCTAAAGGTATAGAAATGCCATAAAATTCTTTATCTATGCCAAGTTTAGCGCAAAGTGCCATATTTACAGGAATATTTGCCGCTGAACTTCTTGTAAAAAAGGCAAAAAATGCACTGTGCCTTAAGCAGATAAAAATTAAAGGAAAAGGATTTTTTCTTGTATAAAAAAAGACTATTAAGGCATTGATAACAAAAGTAACAAAAAGCATAGTAGCTACAAGTAAAATTAAAAGTTTTACATAACTTAGCAAACCTTGTGCTCCTGTTTGTGCTACAGAATTAGCCACAAGTCCAAAAATTCCAAAAGGGGCAAGTTTTACTACAAATTTAACGATTTTTAAAACCCCTTCATTGATATCTATAAAAACTTGTTTTGCTTCGTTAGAACAGTGTTTGAATGCTATACCTCCAGCTATTGCCCAAGTTAAAATTCCTAAATAATTTCCGCTTGAAAGAGCATTTATGGGATTATCGACAATTTTAAATAAAAGATCTTTGAAAATATCACTCATGTGGGTTGGAGATGAGTTTGTAGCAGTTTGAACTCCATCTAAAACAAGCTTTACAGGGAAGAAAAAATTAGCAAGAACTGCACAAGCTGAAGCAAAAAAGGTGCCTACTATATATAAAATGATAATATTTTTGATCTTAGCACCACTTTGAGAAAAATCTTTAGTGCAAATTGAGGTTAAAATTAAAATAAAAACAAGCATAGGAGCGATAGCTTTTAAGGCACTTGTAAAAAGTATTCCAAGTAAATTTGCAATTTCAGATATTTCTTTAGAGCTAATGCCTATAAGTATTCCTAGTGCTATACCTATGCAAATTTGAACTATGAGGTTGCCTTTAGCGTAGCTTTGAATGATTTTAGAAAACATAAAAACCTTTTAAATATTTTTTATATCAAAAGTTGATTTTAACTAACTTTTGCTTAATTTTAGAGAATTTTTAATTTATCAAGCTTTGATAAGTTTATTTGGATACAATTGTGGTTCATTTTAAATGAAAGGACTTTTTATGTATCTATTCACTTCAGAAGTCGTAAGTGCAGGTCATCCAGACAAGTGCGCTGATATAATCGCTGATACGATAGTGGATATACTCTTGAAAAATGACAAAAATTCAAGGGTGGCGAGTGAGGTTTTTGTCGCAGGAAATAAGGTTGTGATAGGAGGCGAAGTTAAGTCAAATCACAAACTTAGTAAAGCTGATTACGATAATTTAGTTAAAGATGTTTTAAAAAACATTGGTTATGACGGAGCAGGCCATTTTAGCAAAGAGCAGTGTTTACATCCTGATGAGGTTGATGTTATGGTGTTTTTAAATGAACAAAGCCCTGATATCAACCAAGGTGTCGATCAAGAAGATGGCGAAACAGGAGCAGGTGATCAAGGCATTATGTTTGGTTTTGCAAGTTGTGAAGCTGAGGAATATATGCCAGCAGCTATTAGTTATGCAAGAATGCTATGTGATAGAGTTTATGCTTATGCAAAAGCAAATCCACATGAACTTGGAGTGGATATTAAAACTCAAGTGACTATAGATTATGGCACTAAGGCGAATTTTGAAAATTGCAAACCGCAAAGTATTCATACTATAGTAGTTTCTGCACCTTGTGTTGAAAGTATGAAAATAGAAGATTTAAGATCTTTAGTGATGAAACTTATCTTAGATAGTAATTTACCAAAAGAACTTTTTGATCCTAATAAGACTAGAATTTTAATCAATCCAACTGGTAAATATGTTAATCATTCTTCTTTACATGATAGTGGTTTAACAGGAAGAAAACTTATAGTAGATAGTTTTGGAGGTTATTCTCCAATAGGTGGTGGTGCGCAATCGAGCAAAGATTATACTAAAGTTGATAGAAGTGGACTTTATGCAGGTAGATGGTTAGCTAAAAACATAGTTGCAGCAGGGCTTGCTAAAAAATGTATAGTTCAACTTAGTTATGCTATAGGTGTTGCAAAACCTACTTCGGTAAGCGTTGATTGTATGGGCACAAATACCAGTGTAAATGACGATGTTTTAAGTGATTTTGTAATGCAAAATTTCTCTTTAACGCCAAATTGGATCCGTGATAAATTTCATCTGGATAAACCAAGTAAAGAAACTTTTCTTTATGCGGATGTAGCAGCTCGTGGGCAAGTAGGACAAAAGGACTATCCTTGGGAAAAACTTGATGCTCTAGAACAGTTTAAAAAGCTACTTTAAAAAATTAACAATATTATACAAGCTTAAACAAGGCTTGTATAATTATAAAGAATTAATAAAGTTATATTAATTTTTGACTTAGAGGGATATTTTTCAATATCCCTCATAAATATAAAAGTTAGGAAGGAAGCTAAATTAATTTAGCTTTGGGGTAAAAACCCCTCTAAGTCAAAATATTGTTTGACAGAATTATAATATAAAATAACTTAAATTACTTTAAAATTAAAATTTTAATATTATTTTTTATCATTAAATATTTCTTTGGATAAATTTTTCCAATCTTTGCTTAAAAGCTTTTTAGGGAGTATAACTATATTCTCTTTGCCATTTGTAGCATGATAAACACTAACCCCATATTTACTTGCATAAAATTTCATTAAGAGTTGCTGGAGTTTGTATTCGCTACTATTATTAAACCAAGCATTGTTGCTTAGGGCTATAATAATTTGTGAATTTTGATAGTTTTGTTCTTTGGTAGCTTCATAACAAATTGCATTTGTGATAATTTGATTATCTAATTTATATTTGCTTTGTATAGGACCTTTGGAAAATTCTTCAATATTTTTGAGAAAATATTTTTTTGTTAAGTCTTTAAAAAATGGAATTTCTTCACCAAAGGGAACTAAAAAATGCTTATTTAAAATATAGACATTGCCTTTTTTAAAGATATAAGTGCTATTGTAAGTATGCTCTTTTTCAACATGTAATGCTCCTGTAATAATGGTGATTTTATAAGATAATTCTTTAAGCATGAGCTCATATTTGGTATTTTTTAAATCAAAAGCAAAAGCGGTTTCAGGCAAGATTACAAGTTCTTTTTTTTCATTTATAGCTTGAAGTATATCTTGAATTAAGATATCAGAATTTGATTTTAAATTTTCTTGTAAAAATTTTTGATTTTGAGAGATATTAGTATTGATGAGTTTGTAGTTTAAATTAAGAGTTTGAGCTTGTTTTTCATTATATTGAAATCCACTAAAGAATAAAATAAGAACAATCGCTATTTTATAATATCTTGATATATAACCCTCATAGATGAAATATGCTATTAAAAATATGCAAATAATACCACGATAACTTGGGTCAAAAAAACCATAAACTGTAAAAATTCCCCAATTAAGCCAATCAAATCCTAAAGGATGGATAAAACTTATGCAAAAAATTCCACAAAGCCTTAAAAAATCAAATTTTAATAAATAACATAATCTAAAAAGTAGTCCATAAATAAAACCAATGATAATTGGTATAATTGGTACTAAATAGTTTAGATTAAAATAAATTGAAGATAAACCAATCCACCAAAACCAAAGAATCCCTACAAAAAAACCTATCCAAAAATATTGTTTAGAATTTTTACTTTTTAGAAGTAAAACTAACCCCCAAATAGCTAAAAATGGGCTAATAGTTTGTGTAAAAATATTTTCAAAAAATGATAGATAAATAGAATTTGAAAGTAAAATTGCAATAAAAAAGACTTTTATTATTTTAAAAATGATAGAATTAGTGTTTAATTTTTTTGGAATAAAGGAAAAATATGGCAGAAAATTCAATTTTAACTTCATTGTTACCTCTTGTAGTGTTATTTGCAATTTTTTATTTCTTGGTGATCAGACCGCAACAAAAACAAGCAAAAGCACATAAACAAATGCTTGAGTCTTTGCAAAAAGGAGATAAAATCATCACTAATGGCGGACTTATTTGTGAAGTCGTAAAACCAGAGGAGGATTTTATCAAAGTTAAGCTTAATGAAGACAATGTTACTGCAAAAATTTCAAGAGAATTTATAGCAAAGAAAATTGATGCGTAATTCTAAAATCAATTATCGCTTGATTATTTTTATAGCGGTATTTATTTTTGGAGTGGCTTTTTCACTCCCTTCTTTTTTGCAGTCAGAACGTGGTGCGAAGATTAATTTAGGGCTTGATTTGCAAGGTGGGCTTTATATGCTCTTAGGTGTAGATAATGAAGAAGCTGTAAAATCTAAAATAAAATCAATTGCATCTTCATTGAGTTATTCTTTTAATAAAGAAAATATTTTAAATGATGGCTTAAATACCCATGATGATATTTTAGAATTTACTTTGCTTGATAATGCAGATATTGCAAAAGTTGAAAATTTGCTTAAAGAAATAAAAGGAATTAATATACAAAGTGAAAATATGCACTATAAAATTTCTTTTACCTCAGAAGAAGTAAAAAATATAGAAAATTTTGCACTTTTGCAAGCAGTTGAAACCATAAGAAATAGGCTTGATCAATTTGGTTTAGCAGAGCCAACAGTTGCTAAACAAGGTGATGATAAGATTTTGGTTGAACTTGCAGGGATTAAAACCAAAGAAGATGAACTAAGAGCAAAAGAACGCATCACAAAAGCAGCACATTTGCAACTTATGGAAGTTGATGATTCTAAAATGGGTCAAGCTTCTACAATGAGCGATGCTGGGGCTGCGAGTTATGGACTGATTTTAGTGCCTGATTCTAGAAATCCAAATTTAAAATATACCTTAAAAAGTATACCTATTTTAGATGGATCTATGCTTACTGATGCTAGAGTAGGGATTAGTGATAAGAGTAATTATCCTGTGATTAATTTTACTTTAAATGCCGAGGGTTCTAAAAAATTTGCTGATTATACAGGAGCAAATGTTGGAAAGCGTCTTGCTATTGTACTTGATAATAAAGTATATTCTGCTCCATCTATCAATGAACGCATAGGTGGAGGTAGTGGGCAAATCAGTGGAGCTTTTACTCAAGAAGAAGCACGCGATGTGGCGGTAGCTTTAAGAAGTGGAGCTTTGCTTGCGCCTGTAAAATTACTTGAACAAAGAAGCATAGGACCATCTTTAGGTGCTGATAGTATTAAAATGAGTATAATAGCCTTAATCGGTGCATCGGTTTTTATTGTAGTATTTATGATGATGTATTACGGTGTGGCAGGAATTTTTGCAAATATTGCAATGCTAGTTAATGTTTTGGTAGTAGTTGCCGTTATGGCTATGTTTGGAGCAACTTTAACTTTACCAGGGATGGCAGGACTTGTTTTAACTGTGGGTATGGCAGTAGATGCAAATGTGATTATCAATGAGCGCATACGAGAACTCTTGCGAGATGGAGTAAATATAAGAACTAGCATAGAACAAGGTTATAAAAATGCTATGAGTGCGATTATAGATTCAAATATCACTTCTTTGGTTACTTCGGTAGCACTTTATGCTTATGGAACAGGAGCAGTTAAAGGTTTTGCTGTGACTTTGGGAATTGGTATCGTTGTTTCTATGATTACAGCTATTTTGGGAACTCATGGAATGTTTGATTATTTTATGCAACGCATAGAAAAAAGTAATAATACAAGATTTTGGTTTGGCTATAGGAGAAGATAATGCAGTTTTTTAGCGAAAAGAAAATTTATGATTTTATGAGAATGCGTTTTGCTGCTATTTCTCTTTCTTTTATTTTGTTTTTTGGTTCTATTTATTTGCTTTGGGATAGGGGTTTGCAATATGGCATTGATTTTAGCGGAGGAACTTTAGTTCAGCTTAAATATGAAAATGCAGCTCCTATAACACAAATTCGAGAAATTTTAGAAAAACAAGGAACTTTTCAAAATTTATCTGTAACTGAATTTGGAAGTAATGAAGAAGTAACCATACGCTTTTTAGGAAGTAATGATAATGTAAGCAATGATATAGGCGAGCATATAAGCACTCTTTTAAAGGATACGGGAAAATTTGAAGTGCGTCGTGCTGATGTGGTAGGTCCAAAAGTAGGTGATGAACTTAGAAATAAAGGACTTATGGCTATAGCCGTATCTTTGATAGCAATTTTAATTTATATAGCGTTGCGTTTTGAATGGCGTTTTGCTCTTGCGGCTATAATCAGTGAAATTCATGATGTTGTGATTACTTTAGGGGCAATTTCTTTATTTAAAATTGATGTCAATCTAGATACTTTGGCTGCTGTTTTAACTGTGCTTGGGTACTCTTTGAATGATACAATTATTATTTTTGATAGAATCAGAGAAGGCATTAAAACAAGTAAAAAAACCGAACTTGCACCTATTATCAATGAAAGTGTTTCAGCAACTTTATCAAGAACGGTTTTAACTTCAGGGTTGACTTTAGCAACCGTTGTGATACTTTATTTCTTTGGCGGGGAAATGATACAAGGATTTTCTTTGGCTTTAATTGTAGGTATTATAGCGGGAACTTTAAGCTCTATCTTTGTTGCAAGTCCGACATTATTATGGTTTAAATTTAGTGTGCTTGAGTTTAGAAATAAAGAAATTGAAAAAGCAAAAAGAAAACAAGATAAAGAACGCAATCGTGCAATGTATGAAAAAGGAACAGTGTAAGGAGAATTTATGGCTTATGAAGCAAGTTTAATAGAAAAAAAATGGCAAAAAATTTGGGATGAAAATGAATATTTTGAGCCAAAAGATGATTTAAATTTGCCTAAAAAATATATTTTATCGATGTTTCCTTATCCTAGCGGACGCATTCACATGGGGCATGTAAGAAATTATACTATAGGTGATGTTTTAGCAAGATATTATCGCAAGATAGGTTTTAATGTTTTACATCCTATAGGTTTTGATAGTTTTGGTATGCCTGCTGAAAATGCAGCTATTAAACATAAAATTCATCCTAAGTCATGGACTTATGAAAATATAGCTTATATGAAAAAAGAACTTTTTTCTTTAGGTTTTTCTTTTTCTAAAAAAAGAATGCTTGCTACTTCAGATCCACTTTATACAAAATTTGAGCAAGAATTTTTTATTAAGATGTTTGAAAAAGGTTTGATTTACACTAAAGAAGCAAATGTAAATTGGTGTGAACAAGATCAAACGGTTTTGGCTAATGAGCAAGTTGAAGACGGAAAATGTTGGCGTTGTGGTCATGAAGTAGTGCAGAAAAAAATGCCAGGTTATTATGTAAAAATCACTGCTTATGCTGAGGAACTTTTAAAAGATTTAGAAAAATTAAAAGATAAATGGCCTAATCAAGTTTTAACTATGCAAGAAAATTGGATTGGTAAAAGCGAAGGTTTGGAATTTTCTTTAAATTTAGACGAAGAAAGCAAGCAAAAAACCAAAGAAAGTTCTTTAGAAGTTTTTACTACAAGAGCAGATACAATTTATGGAGTTTCGTATATCGCTTTAGCTCCAGAACATAAGATTGTTCAAAATTTGCTTTCACAAAATTTATTAAATCAAGATGTATTAAATAAAATCAAAGCTATTCAAAATCAAAGCCCAAGAGAAAGACAAAGTTCTGAAAAAGAAGGTTATTTTTTAGGAATTTATGCCATTCATCCTTTAAGCGGAGAAAAAATTCCTTTATGGGTGGCTAATTTTGTCTTGGCTGATTATGGTAGCGGAGCGGTTATGGCTGTTCCAGCTCATGATGAAAGAGATTTTGAATTTGCAACAAAATATAATCTTGCCATCAAACAAGTTATTCAAACTCAAGAAAATTTACCTTATATGCAAAAATTAGGAAAATTAATTAATAGTCAAGAATTTGATAATCTTGATTGTAATGAAGCAAGATTAAAAATCATTTCTCAGTTTGAAGCTAAAAATATAGGAAAAAGAGTTGTAAATTTTAAAATTCGTGATTGGGGTGTTTCGCGTCAAAGATATTGGGGTGCGCCTATTCCTATGATTAAATGTCAAAGTTGTGGTGTAGTGCCTCAAAAACTAGAAAATTTACCTATTACTCTGCCTGAAGATGTGCAAATTACAGGTGAGGGTAATCCACTTGATAAACATCCAACTTGGAAAAATTGTATCTGTCCAAAATGTGGTAAAGAGGCTCAAAAAGAAAGTGATACTTTAGATACTTTTTTTGAAAGTTCTTGGTATTTTGCACGTTTTGCAAGTGATGAGAAAACTTGGCAGGAAAAAGCTTTAGATGAAAAAAGTGTAAAGTATTGGATGAGTGTGGATCAATATATAGGTGGTATTGAACATGCAATCTTGCATTTACTTTATGCGAGATTTTTCCAAAAAGCTTTAAGAGACTTGGGTTATTTAACACAAAATGAACCTTTTGATAGACTTTTAACTCAGGGTATGGTGTTAAAAGATGGTGCTAAAATGTCAAAATCAAAAGGCAATATTGTAGATCCTGATGAGATTATAGAAAAATACGGTGCTGATACCGCAAGACTTTTTATACTTTTTGCTGCGCCTCCGGCTAAAGAGCTTGAATGGAATGATGATGCGGTTGAAGGGGCTTATAGATTTATTTGCAAACTCTATGATAGGGCGCAAAATGTTAAAAAAGGTGAGCTTGTAGAATTAAAACAAGAAAATTTAAATAAAGAAGAAAAATATGCAAGATTAAAGGTGTATGAAGCTTTAAAAAAATCTTTTGAAGTTTATCATCAAAGTTTTACTTTTAATACTTTAATTGCAGCTTGTATGGAAGCTTTAAATGCTTTAGCGCTTTGTAAAAATGAAGCTTTGGAACAAGAGGCTTTTTATATTATTTTAAATATCTTAGAGCCTATTATTCCTCATGTTTGTTTTGAGCTTAGCGAGGAGCTTTTTAAATGTAAAAATTTCAAAAAATTAGAACTTAAAGAAGAGGTTTTTGTAAAAGATACTTTAAATTTAGCTGTAAGTATCAATGGTAAGAAAAGGGCTGAATTTGAAATTTCAAGTAGTGCGAGTAAAGAAGAAATTTTAGCTTTTGCAAAAGAAAATACCGCTAAATGGCTCGAAGGTAAAAGTATAGTTAAAGAAATTTATGTGGAAGGAAAGCTAGTTAATCTAGTAATCAAATGAAAAAGATTTTGATTTTTTGTATAGGTTTATTTTTAGGTGCTTGTGGATATGTTCCTACATCAAAAATCGCTAATAATATTTTTGATGAGAAGGTTTATGTTAATGTTGAATTAAGTCAACAAGACCCAAAAAATAGTATCTATGTTGCCGATACTTTAAAAGAAATGGTAATTTCAAAATTAGGGCGTAAACTTGCTTTAAAACATGAAGCTGATGATGTAATCAATGTTAAAATGAATAATTTAGAATTTATTCCTTTAGCTTATGATAAAAATGGCTATGTTATTAGTTATAAAGCTAAATTAAATTTAGATTTTAATGTTGTCTTTAAAGATGGTTCAAGTCAGGCTTTTAGTACAAGTGGAAGTTATAATTTTGAAATTTCTCCAAATAGTATTATTAGTGATTCTGCAAGGTATGAGGCTATTCGAGCAGCTTCAAGCGAGGCATTTGATGAGTTTATTTCCGTAATTGCTATTAAAGGACAAAAACGTGATTTCAAATACTAATGAAATAGCAAAGCAAACTTTAATTGCATTAAAAGAAAGAAAACTAAAACCAACTCCTGAAAATTATACGGAAATTTTTGAAGAATTATCTTTAAAATATGGTATTACAAGTTCAAATAAGGCTAAACTTGATAAATACAAAACCTTGCTTTTACCGATTTATCAACAAGAATTAAATTCTAAAACTATAAGAAGTTTAGAAGAACTAATTAGTTTTTTAATTTCTGTTTTAAATAGACAAAGCGGAAAACAATTTAGTGAATTTTTTGATTTTTTATATACCATATCTAAAACTTTGCAAATAAGTAAGGATAAAAAGATAAGAGATTTGGCTAAGGTGACTTCGATTAGAATTTCTAAAACTATGGATAGTGAAAGTATTTACTTGCTTACTAAAAAATGGAAAGAGCTTGAAAGAAATTACGATGAAAATGACTTAGAAGAACAAGCTCGCAAATATGGTATTAGTAAATATGATGATTATGATAGCGTGATTAAAAAACTCTTAGTTAAACTTGAAGAGCGTAGTTATGAGCACTTTAGTGAATTATTATGCTTGGGTTTAAATCCTTCATTGGTAGAAGATTTAAAAATTCAAGGTTTTATACAAAATTTAACACAAAAGCCTTTTGTAATAGGCGAAGAAAATTTTAAAAATGAACTAATGGAATTTATAAATCATCGTATAATGGTTGATAATATGTATGTCCAAAAAAATTTAAATTTTTTTAATGATAATCTAAAAAAAATCTATGAATTGCTTGTCTTACTTAATAAATCGAATGAAAAAAATATGGATTTTATCAATACTCTAAAACCAGATGAAAATGGGGAAGTAAAACTTAGTTTTGAGGATTTAAAACTAAAATTTAAACAACTTGGAGAAAAAATTACATCTTTAAATAATCAAATTGAATTCACGCAAAGCTTAGAAGAGAGAGAGGCTTGGAGTGTTCTTAAAGAGCTTGATAAAATGGATGAAAATTTTAATAAGTATAAAGTTAATTATTCTTTAGCTTTATTTTCTATAGTAAATTACCGTTTCATTATGGAAAAATACGGTATGGGAAGTTTGAATGAAATTTTTGTTCGATTTAAAAAAATTTTAAAAGATTCTTGTAGCGAATTTGATGAATTGTGGATGATAGATGAAAAGAGTTATTTGATTGTTTCGCCAGGAAAAAGCAAAGATGAAATTACACAGCTTGTAAATACAAATCTTAAAACTATAGAAAATTTTAGATTTATTTATAAGCAAGATATTATAACTCCTAAAATTCACGTGGCTTATCTTGATAAGCAAAGTAAGCCAAGTATTAATATTTTAGATGAGTTAATAAAGCAAATTGCAGCGGTTAATGAACAATATAATGAAAGTTGAGAATTTTTTAGCTCAAAAAAGTATAAATTACGATAAAATTGATCGTTTTTTGATGTTTAGAATGTATGAAAAATATAAGAAATATTTTAAAAATACTCCCATAATCCAACTTATAGGCACAAATGGTAAAGGTAGCACGGGTAGATATTTAACCCAACTTTTAGAAAATTTAAATTATAAAATAGGGCATTATACTAGTCCGCACATTTTCAGTTTTAATGAAAGATTTTATCTTGATGGTAAGATTGCAAATGATGAAGAATTAGAACAAACTCATATAAGACTTGAAGAAATTTTTAAACAAGACTTGCAAAAATTAAGTTATTTTGAATATGCTACTTTTTTAGCTATGATTTTATTTCAAAAATGTGATTTTATTGTTTTAGAAGCAGGAGTGGGTGGAGAATATGATGCTACTTCTGTTTTTGAAAGAAGAATGAATATTTTTACAAGAATTGGATTTGACCATATTCAAATTTTGGGCAATTCTTTAGAAGATATTGCAAGAACCAAGCTTAAAGTTATGGCGCCTATAGCACTTATAAGTGATGAGCAAGAGCAAAATGTTTTAAATTTAGCAAAAAAAATTGCTTTTTTAAAAAAAGCTAATTTGCAAGTTTCTTCTTTAAATCCTTTTTTGAAAGAAAAATTTGAGATTTATTGTGAAAAGTTTGTTTTACCTTGTTTTTTAAAGCATAATTTAAAGCTTGCATTAAAGGCTTGTGAAATTTTAACTTCGCAAGAAAAAACCTTAGAAGCTTTAAAAAAGTTACAAGAGTTAAATTTACAAGGAAGATGCCAAGAAATTTCTCCAAATTTTTTTGTTGATGTGGGTCATAATCCCATGGCTGCTAAGGCTATGCTTGATAAATTTCAAGGAGAAAAAATAAATCTTATTTATAATGCTTATTTGGATAAGGATATTTTTCAAATTTTAAATACATTAAAGCCTATTATTGATACAATACAAATATATAAATATAAAAGTGCAGAACGAAAGCTGGCCGATGATGAAATTTATAGTATTGCATCAAAGCTAGGTATACAATGCAAAGAATTTGTAAAATTAGAAGAGAATAAAAAAAATCTAGTTTTTGGTTCTTTTATGCTGGTAGAAAATTTTTTAAAGGAGTGGTGTGGTAAAAAATAAATTCACTATTACCATTACAGATATTAACGGTTCAAGACATTTTTATTTAAATCAAATAATCAAAAAAATAGTTTTTTATACTATTGCTTTTATTGTTTTATTTTTAGTTTTTAGTGGTTTTTATATCAAATATCTCGATAGCAAACTTAGCGATATCAGTGAAAAGCGTGAGGAGCTTTTGAAAAAAAGCAAAGAATTGGAATTATCTAATTCGCAAATGCAAAAAAGCATAGAAGAAAAAACTCAGCAGTATGCAGCTATAGAAGATAAAATAGCTTCTTTTGAAGAGGCTTTGGGCTTAGAAGTAGAAAATAATCTTACAATTAGTGCAAGACTTGATAATCTTCAGCTTACCAATGAGCAGCAACTTGGAATTTTGGGACAAATTCCTAATGGATGGCCTATTGAAAATAAAGGCATTACAGGAAATTTTGGCTGGAGAGAGCATCCGCTTTTAAAAAGAAGGGAATTTCATCCTGGTATTGATTTAAGAGCAGAAATTGGTACCCCTATTTATGCACCAGCAAGTGGAGTAGTGGAATTTTCAGGTTATAGTGATAATGGCTATGGCTATAATGTAATTTTATTGCATAATTTTGGTTTTAAAACAGTATTTGCTCATATGATGCGCAAAGAAGTGGTCAAAGCAGGTCAATTTGTTAATAAAGGGCAGTTGATAGGTTATAGTGGCAATACAGGTCTTTCTACGGGGCCGCATTTGCACTATGAGGTAAGGTTTATTAATAAAACTTTAGAACCTTTGTATTTTTTAAATTTGCAAAGAAAAAATATGAATGATTTTTTTAATCAAGAAAGGAGAGTTCCATGGCAATCTTTAATAAAGGCGGTATCAGCCCAACATCCAGCTCTAGCTCAGAAACAACAGTAATTTCTTCAGGTGCGAGAATTGAGGGTAAATTTTATTTTGCTTCTATGCTCCATGTTGATGGAGAGTTAAGTGGTATTATTCATTCTGAAAGCATTGTGGTTATCGGAAAAAATGGAAATTTAAAAGGTGAATTACAAGCAGATAAAATTGTAGTAAATGGGTGTTTTGAAGGGCAACTTGAGGCTAATAGTTTAGAAATTTTAGCGGGCGGAGTTGTTAATGGTGATATTTCAACGCAAAAAATTTCTATAGAAAATGGCGGTCGCTTTAATGGAACTAGTAAAATTAAAGAAGATACTATCAAACTTATTGAAAATAACAACGAAGAATAATGCAAGCTTCATTTTATGAATACTTACAAAATCCAAAAATTTGTGAACTTTTTCTTTGTAAAGATGAAAAACAAGCAGATTTACTCGCTCAAGTTTCACGATTTAAGGGTTTAAAAACCTTTGTTTTACCTGATTTTAGAGCGCAGTTTGGAGATGATTTAAGGGCTTTTTCTAAAGAACTTTTTGATCTTTGTAAGATTTTAAATGCTTATCATAAAGAAGAAGAAAAAAAAATCCTTATTTCTCCTTTAAATACTGTTTTAAAAAAACTTCCTTCAAAAAAACATTTACAAAATTATCATATCGATAAAAAACAAAATTTTGATTTGAAATGTTTTGAAGATGAAATTTCAAGATTGGGATACGAATTTGTAGATATAGTTCAGGATAAAGGTGAAATTTCAATTCGTGCGGATATTATTGATATTTTTTGTATCAATGAAGAAAATCCTATTAGAATTTTACTTTTTGGCGAAGAGATTGAAAGTATAAGATATTTTGATTTGCAAAGTCAAAAGTCTATTCCTAACGAACTAGAACATTTTGAAATTTGTCCTTTTTTAAAATATTTTGACAAAGAAAATTATGAAATTTTTAAGGACAAATTAGAAGATTTTCAAAGCGATACTTTAATACATGATATCAATTCTTTAGGCTTTTGGTGTATTGATGATTTTTTTGATTATTTAGAACTTGATTTTTTAGCTTGTGAAAAGTTTGATATTAATGAATATGAAAAAGATATAAGTTTTGTGAATGCAAAAATTTTACCTCAAGCTAAAAAATTTAAAGAATTGCAAAGTTCTTACAATAAAGATTTTTTTGAATTTCATAAAAATAAAAAAATCACACTTTTAGCTAAAAACGAAGCTTTATTTAAAGCTTTAGAGCTTGAAGATACTCAAAATATCCATTTTGTAAAAAGTGATTTAAGGCTTAATCTTATTAGTCCTGAAGAGCTAATTATTTCTTTAAATCAAAAAGAAAAACAAAAAACAAGAAAAAAAGCTAGTTTGATTATAGATGAGCTTAAAAATGGGGATTATATAGTACACGAAGATTATGGGGTAGGTAAATTTTTAGGTCTTGAGATGATAGTGATAAGCGGAGCAAAAAAAGAGTTTGTTGCTATAGAGTATCAAAATTCTGATAAGCTTTTATTACCAGTGGAAAATCTTTATTTGATTGATAAATATTTGGGCGTGAGTGGATCTATTCCAAGCTTAGATAAACTAGGTAAAACAAGCTTTATTAAACTTAAAGAAAAATTAAAGACTAAACTTTTAGCCATAGCTTCTGAAATTGTTATTATGGCGGCTAAAAGATCTTTGGTGCAAGCAAAAAAAATTACAGTGGATTTAAATAGACAGACTGATTTTATAGCTAGTGCGGGTTTTATTTATACAAGCGATCAAGATAAAGCCTGTTATGAAATTTTGCAAGATTTTCAAAGTGGAAAAGTCATGGATAG
Source organism: Campylobacter sp. CFSAN093227 (assembly GCF_012897855.1). Classification (NCBI taxonomy): domain Bacteria; kingdom Pseudomonadati; phylum Campylobacterota; class Epsilonproteobacteria; order Campylobacterales; family Campylobacteraceae; genus Campylobacter; species Campylobacter sp. CFSAN093227. Next base: position 1,198,005 of record NZ_CP040610.1, on the reverse strand, counting down.
GCTTTTAAGCGGTGATGTGGGTTTTGGAAAAACAGAAGTCGCTATGAATGCTATTTATCCAGTAGTTAAAAGTGGATTTTGCGCATTTTTATTTGCGCCTACGACTTTGCTTTCTCATCAGCATTATAAAACCTTAAAAAAGCGTTTTGATCCTTTTGATATAAAGGTTTTTAAACTGGATCGCTTTACAAGTAGCGCAGAAAAAAAACAAGTTTTACAAAATTTAAAAGAAAATAAAGCTTGTGTAGTTGTAGGAACTCATGCACTTTTAAGTGTAGAATGTGAAAATTTAGCCCTTGTTATTATTGATGAAGAGCATAAATTTGGAGTGAAGCAAAAAGAAAAGCTTAAAGAAATCACTCAAAATTCACATATTTTATCCATGTCAGCAACCCCTATACCAAGAAGCTTAAATCAAGCTTTAAGTTCTATAAAATCTTATAGTGTTTTGCAAACTCCACCAGAAGATAGAATGGATGTAAGAACTTTTGTCAAAGAAAATGATGACGCACTTTTAAAAGAAGCTATAGCAAGAGAGTTAAGACGTGGTGGGCAAATTTTTTATATTCATAATCATATTGCAAGTATAGAGCAATGTAAAAAGCATTTATTAGAACTTTTTTCTACTTTGCGTATTTTGATTTTACATTCTAAAATCGATGCCAAGATGCAAGAAGAAGAAATGTTGAAATTTGAAAACAAAGAATATGATTTGCTTTTAAGTACCTCTATCGTAGAAAGTGGGATTGATTTACCAAATGCAAATACTATCATAGTAGAAAAAAGCGATCGTTTTGGCATGGCTGATTTGCATCAATTGCGTGGGCGTGTAGGAAGAAGTGATAAGCAAGGTTATTGTTATTTTTTAATTGAAGATAAAAATGCTATTACAAAAGATGCTTTAAAGCGTCTAGTTTCCTTAGAAAGTAATTCTTTTTTAGGCGCAGGTTCTATTTTGGCTTATCATGATCTTGAAATTCGTGGCGGTGGAAATTTATTAGGCGTAGATCAAAGTGGACATATTGAGCAAATTGGATATAGTTTATATCTTAAAATGTTAGAAGATGAACTTAATGCTTTAAGTAAAAATGAAGTGGATCAAAAAGAAAATAAACTTGATTTAAAACTCAATGTTAATGCCTTTTTAAACAGCGAACTTATCAGCGAAGATCGCTTAAGATTAGAACTTTATAGAAGACTTAGCAAGTGTGAGCAAGTTCATGAGGTTTATGAGATCGAAGGTGAAATTGAAGATCGCTTTGGAAAACTTGACATTTATACTAAGCAATTTTTATCTTTGATTACTATTAAAATTTTAGCTTTAAATAAATTTAAAAGCATTAGTAACTATGAGCAAAATATTCAATTTACTGCTTTAAATGATGAAAAAGAACTCATCAAGGCAAAAAGCAAAGATGATGATGATATTTTAGAGGCAATTTTAACGCATTTAAGAAAGGCTTAAAATGGATTGGAATAAAACTTATGCAGCAATTTATAGAGCAAGAAAAGATTATTTAAAGCCTATTTTTGAAATCGATCCTATTGCTTTAAAAGATTTAGTAGGTATGGAAAGTCAAAAAAAAGCACTTTATGAAAATACTTTAAATTTCATTCAAGATAAGGGAGCAAATCACGCACTTTTATGGGGATCTAAGGGCACTGGAAAATCAAGTTTAATTAAAGCTATATTTAATGAATTTAAAGAACAGGGCTTAAGACTTGTCGAATTAAATAAAGAAGATTTATTTGCCTTAGCAGATATCATCGATGAAATCAGATTAGAAAATTTTAAATTCATACTTTTTTGTGATGATTTTTCTTTTGAAAAGGGAGATGATAGTTATAAATTTTTAAAACCTTTACTTGAGGGAAGCATAGAAAAAGCCCCAAATAATGTAATTATTTATGCGAGTTCAAATCGTAGGCATTTATTAAGTGAAAGCATTACTGATAATCTTGATACGCAAATCACACATACAGAACTTCATTTAAGCGATGCTGCTGAAGAAAGATTAAGTTTGAGTGATAGATTTGGTTTGTGGTTAAGTTTTTATCAGGGAAATTTAGAAGAGTATTTAAAGATGATAGATTTTTATTTTAAAGATTATTCTTGTGATAAAGAGCTTTTGCACGTTAAAGCTAAAGAATTTGCTACTCTAAGAGCAAGTAGAAGTGGTCGTACCGCAAAGCAATTTTATTTAGCTTTTAAGGAGAATTTTAAATGACTGGAGCACAAATTTTTACCAAGCTTTTAAATTTGGATTTAAATTATCATGATTTTGATTGGCTTGAAAATCAAGGATTGAGTGAATTTGAGCTTTTAATTTCTGTCGTTTTAACTCAAAATACAAATTGGAAAAATGTCTTAAAAGCTTTAGAAAATTTAAAAAAAGAAAATATTGCAAGCTTAGAACAAATCAATACTTTATCCAATTTAGAACTTGCAACTTTAATTAAGCCTAGCGGATTTTATAATACCAAAACTAAGCGTTTAAAAGGTTTGGTAGAAAGTATCATAAACACTTATGAAAATTTAGAAAATTTTAAAACAAATGCAAGCAGAGAATGGCTTTTAAATATCAAAGGTTTAGGTTTTGAAAGCGTTGATAGTATTTTAAACTATCTTTGCAAAAGAGAGATTTTGGTTGTAGATAATTATAGTTTGCGTTTGGCTTTTTACTTAGGTTATGAGTTTGAAAATTATGAAGAATTAAGAGAATTTTTTCAAAGTGACATAGAGAGTGAGCAAGAAAATTTGTATAAAATTTTAGGAAAAAAATGCGAACTTTACGAACTTTATCAAATTTTTCATGCTTTGATTGTAGCTTTTGCAAAACAGAGTTTTAAAGGACAAAAATTAAGCCCTAAGGGTGAAGAATGGATCAAAATTTTAAAGGAAGATTTATGAAAGCAAAAGGAAGTGAACTTATACCTGTTTTAACTATAGCAGGGAGTGATTGTAGTGGTGGAGCAGGGATACAAGCCGATCTTAAAACCTTTAGTGCACACAATCTTTTTGGTATGAGTGTGGTTTTAAGTGTGGTAGCTGAAAATACCGCAAGGGTGATTTCTGTACACGATATACCTACTCAAAGCGTGGATGAACAAATGCTTGCCGTGTTTGAAGATATAGTGCCAAAGGCAACTAAAATCGGAATGATAGGTTCTTGTGAATTAATGAGCTGTGTAGCTAAAAATTTAAGCGAGTTTAAACCTCAAAATGTAGTTATTGATCCTGTAATGTTTGCCAAAAATGGCTATGCTTTAATGCCGCAAGAAAATTGTGATTTTTTCAAACAAACTATAATAAAATTTGCAGACATTCTTACTCCTAATATTCCTGAAGCAGAGTTTTTATGTGGTTTTAAGATCGCTAATGAAGAGCAGATGATAAAAGCAGCTAAGCATTTATGCAGCTTGGGGGTTAAGGCAGTTTTACTTAAAGGCGGACATAGTGAAGCAAATGCCAATGATGTGCTTTATGATGGAAAAGAAATTTATATTTTAAAAGGCGAACGCATAGAAACTAAAAATACTCACGGTACAGGTTGTACGCTTTCTTCGGCTATTGCTAGTAATTTAGCTAAAGGCAAGGATTTATTTCACGCTGTTAGTGAAGCTAAAGATTATGTAAGAAATGCGATTTATTATTCACTTAATCTTGGAAAAGGTTGTGGTCCTACAAATCATTTTTTCAAGTTTCTAGATGAAAAATAAATTAGATCTTAGCCTTTATTTGGTTGCTACTAAGGGAAATAAAAGCGAGGAGTGTTTTTTAAATACTTTAGAAAATGCTATAAAAGGCGGAGTAAGTATCATACAACTTCGTGAAAAAGAGCTTAATGCAAGAGAATTTTATAAACTAGGCTTAAAGGTGCAAAAACTTTGCAAGTCTTATAAAATACCTTTTTTGATTAACGATAGGGTAGATATAGCTTTAGCCTTAGATGCTGATGGGGTGCATTTAGGACAGGAAGATTTAGAAGCAAAATTAGCTAGAAAGCTTTTAGGAGATGAAAAAATCATAGGCTTAAGTCTTAAAAAGTTAGAACAACTTGAGTTTATACAAGGAGTAAATTATCTAGGTTGTGGAGCTATTAAGGCAACGCCTACTAAAGAAAGTTCGCTTTTAAGCCTTGAGCTTTTAAGTCAAATTTGTGATAAAAGCCCTATAGGGGTTGTAGCCATAGGTGGGATTGACAAAGAAGCACTTGTTGAGTTAAAGGGTATAAATTTAAGCGGTGTGGCTGTGGTTAGGGCGATCATGGATGCTAAAGATGCTTTTTTGGCAGCTAAAGAGCTAAAGCGTAAAATCTATGAAAATTTATCTCTTAAATGAAACTCCTTTTGAAGGGGTGGAAAATCTTATTTTAAATGAGATTGTTTTTTATGATTTTAGTGTGGATTTGAGTTTGTATGATGCTTTAATCTGCACTTCAAAAAATGCTTTAAAAGCTTTACAACATGCAAAAATCACTTTAAATTTCAAACTCAATTTATACGCTGTGGGACAAAGTACAGCTCAATACGCTAAAAATTTAGGTTTTAAAAAGATTAAAATTCCATCAAAGGCTTATGGAAAAGATCTTTTTCTTGAATTTAAAGAGGAGTTAAAAATGCAAAAATGTTTGTATTTAAGGGCTAAAAATATTGTTTCAACTTTAAATTTGGATCTTAAAAATGTAGGTGTGGATTTAGATGAAATGATAGTTTATGAAAATGTTTTTAAAAAAGGCGACAAAAAGCTTATCTATCCTGCTATTTTTATATTCACCTCTCCTTTAAGTGTAGAAAATTTTTTAAAATTTTATAGCTTAAAAGAAGAAGATAAGGTTGTAGTTATAGGGCAAAGCACAGCAAAGAAGCTTTTAAATTTTAAAAATCTTTATATATGCGAAAATCAAAGTCTTTTAGACTGTGTTAAGCTCGCTAAGACTTTGGTTTAATTTTTTAAATTCCAAAAATTTTCTTTGGGATAAATAATAATGCTTTTTGTGAGTAAAATTTCATCATTGACGTTTTTATCACGATTTAAAGCAATACTAATGTGGGCTATAATAACACCATCTTTGCTTAAATTTGCATCGGGATTGAAGTTGGAAAATTTAAAATTAACACATTGTGCAATAGGATAAAAATATTTTATTTTAATCAAAGCTTTTGTGTAATTAAAATATATATTGTCTAAACATTCTTTATTTTCTTGCTTTGCTTGATATAAAAAATATTTAGAAAATTGCGTTGCATTGTGACTTAAAATTTGAGCTTGAAGGTAGTAATAACTATCTTGGATTATTTTTGGAGTATAGCTGGATATGTTTAAGGTCAAGCTCATCCATAGACTTATTAGTAGTATTAAAAAAATTGTCCAAATTAAAACATAAGCTTTTTTCACAGTAAAATTCTTTTTTCAAGGCAATGTTTTGTTTGTCTTTTTAGGCAAATTTTTAATTTATTGTTTTGCAGGTTAAATGAGCTTATGTTTTTAGAAATTAATCCTTGTTGGTTTAATTGTTCATTAAATTTTGGCTTTATTTCATATATAAGTTCTTCATTTTGCAATTTGATAACTAATTGAGCTTGCAAAGGAATAAAACTACCTGTAAAATTTGCAGATATACCATTTTCCAAGATAGATATTTTTTCAATCTTATTAATTTTATAAGCATAGCTAATATGTTCATTGTCGTTATATAAATCTTTTCTATTTTGGAGTTGTGTTTTAAAATCAGAATGAGGTGAATAAAGTGTATGATTATTTTCTAAAATAAGAGCAGAATTAATAAGATAAAGTTTATTATCTTTTAGGCTAATTAACTCATCTTTTAAAAGACATTTTAATGTATTTTGTGAAAATGTAATATTAATACAATTTTGTATTAATTTTTCTATTTTAAGCAAGTTTAAATGTGCTTGAGTGATAAGATTGTTTGTATGTAAAGCAGTAAAATTTAAATGATAAAAATCCATTAAAGGTTTTGAAAGTAAGCTAGTTATAAAAGTAAAAAGTATTAGTGATATTATAAGTTCAAAAAGTGTAAAAGCTTTGCTCATTCTTTAAAATAAACGCTATAATTTTGATCTTGAAAGTATAATTTTTGAAATTGAAATATACCATCATTAACAAACTGTTCTTGTAAAACTATAGGTTTTAAGGCTGAAGTTTGAAGTATGATGGTTTTAAAAATAGGCTTTTCATATAATTCTTCTTGAAGTTTATAGAGTCTTTCAAAAATATTTAAATTTTCATAGTTTTTGTAAAGTTGAATATAGTAATAAAAAATGCCAATGAAAATTAAAGATATGATCGTTATAGCACTAATGCTTTCTATAAGTATGAAAGCCTTTTTCATTTAGCGCTGCTAGCATTTATGGCTTCAAAAAAACTTCCGCGAATTCCTTTTTGTTCGAGTATTTTTATGCCTTTTATTGTAACTCCTCCAGGGGAGCAAATATTTTCTTTGATAATAGCTGGATGCTCATGTTCTAGTAAAGCACTAGAGCTTTTAAATAAAGAGCGCGTAAGATTGAGACTAAGTTCTTTTGACAAACCTTCATAAACTCCAGCATTAGCAATGCTTTCTGCTATAAGTGCTAAAAAAGCAGGAGCGCAGCCGCTAATCGCCATAGCTGCATTCATTTGTATTTCATTATCTAATTTATAAGCCGAGCCAAAAGTTTTTAAAATGTCTAAAATTTCATTTTCAAAATGAGAGTTTTTAAGTATATATGGTGTGGTTGAAGCCTTGTATTTAGCTGCTGTATTGGGTATTATTCTAACATAATTTTGAGCTTTGATGGTTTGTAGTTTTTCAAAATCAACATTGGCTAAAACAGAGATTAAGATACGTGCTTGTCCTTTTAGCATTTGAGCAATATTTTCTAAAGCATAAGGTTTAAATGCTAAAATAACATCTTTACCTTCTATGTTAAAATCTTTGTAAAGTAAGGTTTTAAAGCCTTCTTTGGCGAGGGCTTGAAGTTTTTCTATACTTCTTCCTACTATACAAATTTCATAATCATCTTTTAACCCATAGGCTAAGGCTGTTGCCATAGATCCATTTGCAAGTATATAGAGCATTATTTTTTAATATAATTAGCAATTTGATCAGCTTGAAAAAAGTCGGGATAATTAACTGTATCTAGTATCACTTGTACCATGGTATTATTATCAAGATTAATGACTACTGGAGCTAGAAAATTCACTGTCGATTCTTCAATGCTTTTTGCTATGGCTACTATATTAAAAATTTTCATATTAGATTCAGGTGTTAAAGAAAGAAGCTCTTGATAATAAGTTGGTATATCAAATTCATAATCAGGTCTAATCAAATAAGGATTAATTAAAACAAAAGAAAAGTCTTTACCATCAAGACTTTTAAGTCTTACAAATACTTCATCGATAGTTGAAAATTCCATATTTTTGGTTTCTTCAAAACCTAAGATAGGGCATTTAACAGCTAGGGTCATGTTTTCTCCTCAAGTTATAATGTTTAATATTTTAACATAAAATAAGCAATAATCATTCCAAAATTTTAAATTATTTAATTAATTTTATTATAATTTTAGAAGAACATAATTATAAAATCGTTAAAATATATATTTTTGAGAATATAAATCAAGGTGAAGTATGAAAAAAGGTATTTTTTTATTGGTTTTTTTAAGTGTTTTTTTTAATGCGTGTAGTACGAAAAATGATGAAGGTTTATACAATCTTAGTGCTAGTGAGTGGTATAAACAAATTATTAAAGATTTACAGGACAAGGATTTGGAAAAAGCTGATGATCATTATAATGGTATGGCAAGTGAGCACGTTGCCGATCCTTTATTGGAAACTACTTTAATTATTTTAGCACAAGCTCATATGGATGAAGAGGAATATAAGTTAGCTGAATTTTATTTAGATGAATATAATAAAAAATTTGGAAATTCGCGCAATGCTGATTATATTCGTTATCTTAAAATTAAAGCAAAATTTGATGCATTTGCAGTGCCAAATCGTAATCAGGCTTTAATGCTTGAAAGCCAAAAGGAAATAGATACTTTTTTGAAAGATTATCCTTATACAGAATATGAACCTTTGGTTCAAACAATGCTTACAAAATTTAATTTAGCGGTTTTTTATCTTAATAGTACTATAGAAAATCTATACCAGCGCATAGGGCATGATGAAAGTGCACAAATTTATAAACAAAGACTTCAAGAAAGTGAATTTTATCAGCAAAGTATTATCAAACCTGAGCTTCCTTGGTATAGAAGTATATTTGAAAGATTTTAATAAACAAGGAAAATAAATGCAGATTGAAGAGATACAAAATTATCCAGCAAATTTACCAGTATTGGTTGAAGATGAATTATTTTTATATCCTTTTATGATAACTCCTATTTTTATTAACGATTCATCCAATATGAAAGCTTTAGATCTTGCGATTAAAAATGATAGCATGCTTTTTGTTGCACCTTCAAAGTTGGAAAATGGAAGAAATTTTGATGAAATTTATAATTGCGGAGTGATTGGGACTATCATGCGAAAAGTTCCTTTGCCTGATGGAAGAGTGAAAATACTTTTTCAAGGATATGCCAAGGGTAAAATTATAGAGCAAATTTCTAATAAACCTTTAGAAGCCAAGATAGAACTTATAAAAGAAGACTTTTTAGAAGGAACTAAAAAAGAAGCACTTCTTGAAGTTTTAAAAGAGAAAGTAAAAAATTTGGCAAATATTAGTCATTATTTTTCTCCAGATCTTTTAAGAACAATTGAAGAAGGTTTTGATGCATCTAGGATTTGCGATTTGATTTTAAATACTGTGCGTATTAAAAAACAAGTTGCTTATGAGTTTTTTGTTTTAACAGATCTTGAGCAAAAATTAGTAAAATTAATAGATTTAATTGCTCAAGAAATAGAAGCTAATAAAATTCAAAAAGAAATTAAAAATAAAGTACATTCTCGTATTGATAAGGTAAATAAAGAATATTTTTTAAAAGAACAATTAAGACAAATTCAAAAAGAGCTTGGTTCTGATACGCAAAAAGAAGATGAGGTTAGAGAGTATCAAAAGCGTCTGGAGTTAAAGAAGAAATTTATGCACGAAGACGCTTATAAAGAAATCAAAAAACAAATTGAAAAATTCGAACGCATTCATCAAGATAATTCCGAAGCATCGATGATTCAAACTTACATAGAAACAGCATTAGATGTTCCTTTTGAAAAAATTTCTAAGAAAAAACTTGATATTAAGGAAGTTTCAAAACAGCTCAACCATGATCATTATGCATTAAATAAACCAAAAGAACGCATAGAAGAATATTTTGCAGTTAGGGAGCTTTTAGAAAAAAGAAAAATAGCAGAAAAAGATGGTGCTAAAGTTATACTTTGTCTTTATGGGCCTCCTGGCGTGGGTAAAACTTCACTGGCAAATTCTGTTTCAAAAGCTTTAAAAAGAGAGCTTATTCGTATAGCCTTAGGTGGACTTGAAGATGTTAATGAGCTGCGTGGTCATCGTAGAACTTACATAGGCGCTATGCCTGGACGTATTACTCAAGGACTCATAGAGGCAAAACAAATTAATCCTGTAATTGTATTGGATGAAATTGATAAATTAAATCGCAGTTTTAGAGGCGATCCAAGTGCGGTGCTTTTAGAAATTTTAGATCCAGAGCAAAATTCTAAATTTAGGGATTATTATTTAAATTTTAATATTGATTTAAGTAAAGTCATTTTTATAGCAACGGCAAATGATATTAGCAATATTCCTGCACCTTTAAGAGATAGAATGGAATTTATAGAACTTAGCTCTTATACTCCAAGTGAAAAATTTCATATAATGAAAAAATATTTAATTCCAGATGAGCTTAAAAAACATGGCTTAAAATCCAATGAATTATTTATTGATGATGAAACTATAGAGCTAATCATTAGCGATTATACTCGTGAATCAGGAGTTAGAAATTTGCGTCGCAAAGTGGCAGAGTTGTGTCGTAAGAGTGCTAAAAAACTACTTTTAGAAAATATTAAAAAAGTCATTATTAATACAAAAAATTTGAATGAATTTTTAGATAAAAAAGTTTTTGAAATAGAAAAAAATAATGGAGAAAATCAAGTAGGTCAGGTCAATGGTTTGGCTTGGACAAGCGTAGGTGGAGATGTTTTAAAAGTAGAGGCTGTAAAAATTAAAGGTAAAGGAGAATTAACGCTCACAGGAAGTTTGGGTGATGTAATGAAAGAATCAGCTAGAATTGCTTTTAGCATGATAAAAGTTTTAATCGATGAAGGAAAAATAAAAATACCTAAAAAAATAATTATTGATCCTAAAGTTAATGTTTATGATAGTTATAATATTCATATACATGTGCCAGATGGAGCTACTCCAAAAGATGGCCCAAGTGCAGGTATTACGATAAGCACAGCTATTGCTTCTATTTTTAGTGATAAAAAGGTTAAAGCAGATGTTGCAATGACGGGTGAAATAGATTTAAAAGGAAAAGTTTTACCAATAGGCGGATTAAAAGAAAAATTAATTGCAGCTTATAAAGCAGATATAAAAACAGCTTTAATTCCAAGAAAAAATTACGAAAGAGATTTAAAAGATATTCCTAGTGAGGTTAGAGACAATATGGAAATCATTGCTGTTGATACTTTCAGTGATGTTTTAGAATATACTTTGGTTTAACTTTATTTTGAGAATAAATGTATAAGAAAGCAAACTTTTTACAAGTTTGCTTTAAAAGATTATAGTCCTTCAAAAGGATTATTGATTACTTCTTTTCTATCCACTATATAAGGGATAAGGGCTACATGTCTTGCGCGTTTGATTGCAACTTCTACCATTTCTTGGTATTTTTTGCTTGTGCCTGTTAAACGGCGTGGCATGATTTTAAATCTTTCAGATAAAGCATGTTTTAACATTGCTGTATCTTTATAATCAATAAATTCAACTTTTGCTTCAGTGTATTTGCAATATTTGCGAGAGTATTTTCTTTTTTCTGCCATAGTTTATCCTTTAAAATGGTAAATTAGTATCATCGCTATCATAAGCATCGATATCAATTTCTTTTAATTTTTCTTCGTGTTGTGGGTTTTGGTTTCTTTGTGGAGCAGGGTTTGCTTTTGCTTTATTAAAATTTTGATTTTCACTCATATAAGGATCATAGCTTTGATTTTCATAGTTTCCACTATAATTGTTGTTTGAAAAGCTATTATTGCCAAAATTTCCGCCTTGTTGTGGAGCATTGGAATTGCCAAGCATTTCCATATTTTCAACTTGAATGCTATGTTTAGAGCGATTTTGTCCATTTTGATCACTCCATTGTTCAAATCTCAAACGTCCTTCTATGAGTACTTTTGAACCTTTTGTAAGGTATTGGTTTGCAACTTCTGCGGTGCGACCATAAAAGCTTATATCAATAAAGCAAGTTTCTTCTCTTTTTTCTCCATTTGCGGTAAATCTTCTTGTTACTGCTATAGCGGAAGCTCCAATAGCACTACCGCTTTGTGCATAACGCATTTCTATATCACGTGTAAGATTTCCAACCAAAACAACTTTGTTAAACATCTTTTTCCTTATTGAATTTCAGGAGCATCTAAAGGTTTAATTTCTTTTTTAGATTGCTTAATCCCGTGGCTCAGTTTTTCCCAAGCTGCAATTTCTTTTTTATTTTCATATTTTACGATTAAAAATCTTATTACTTCTTCAGTGATTCTTAACACCCTTTCAAGCTCAGCGATCAAGTTTGTAGGAGCTTTGAAATAAATCACAAAATAAGTTCCTCTTTCGTATTTTTTGATTTTATACGCTAATTTTCTAGTACCCATTGGAACAACAGTTTCAATTTCTGCACTATTTTTGGTTAGGACTTCTTTAACGAATTCCAACTTCGCATTCACTTCCTCTTCAGTAAGTGTTGGTTTTAAGATAAATAAAACCTCATAATGTTTCATCTTTTCTCCTTATGGATATTAAAGCCCATTTTTATGAGCAAGGATTTTGCATAAAGCAAGACTAGATTATATCAAAATATACTTAATTAGTCTTGAATACTTAAGGTTTTATCTAAATTTGTTTTGATTTCTTCAAGCATAGCAAAACGTTTTTTATACATGGAGCGTTTTTGCGAAGGGATTTCTTCTAGGTTTTTTTGAGAGTGGTGGAGTTTATAGTATTTGTGTTTATTGATTTTTATTAATTCTCCACCATTTTCTAGCCAAATTTTTTGATAATCTACAAAATAGCCTTTTTCTTTTCCTTTTTGAGAACGGATTTGATTTTTTTCATGTACACCTAAAGTAGTTTGAAGTTTTAAAATTTCACAAAGCATCTTAGAGCATTCTATAAGTAAAGCAACAGGGCGCAAACCATGACATTTTTTAGTTAAAATTTTATTAATTTCTAAAATATTAAAATCTTTGTATTTATGTCCTTGTATACAAGAAAGTAGAAGATTGTTTTCTAAAGTAAAGCAAAAATTACATTGTAAGATTGTGTATTTTTTAAATTTTAAAGAAAAAGCCCAAAAACCTTCTTCGCAAACATTATAGTTATATCCTAAAAAAAGCTCAAAATCTTCATCAAAAGAAAAAATTATTTGTTCCTCGGGAAGAAATTTAAAACAAGCGAGTCCCTTATCAACATCATAAATAAGTGTTTTAACACGTTCATTTGCTTTAAAACTTTTATCGCAAAATCTTCTTGTAGCATTGTAACAAGCATAGGGTCTTTGAGAGAAAAAGTCTTTTAAATGTTTATTTTTTTCTTTATTAAGCGTTTTTTCTAGAAGTCTTACTTGAGGAAAATATAAAATTTTTCTTGCTTGAAAACGCAAATAGCGCCAAAAGATTATACTTTTTCTTCTATCAGTAAAATTTGGAATAGGGTAGGAAAATTTTTTATTCACCTATAATCCTTGATATATCATTATAAGTTGCAAAGAGCATTAAACTTAAAAGTATTGCCATGCCTGTATAGCTTAAATATTCAAAAGTACGCTGTGGAACTTTGCGTCTAAAAATCATTTCATAAAGATTAAAAAGTATATGTCCTCCATCAAGCATAGGAATAGGTAAAAGATTTAAAATGCCTAAATTTATAGAAATTAAAGCAGTGATAAATAAAAGCAAAGTAAAGCTATTTTGTGCAGCCTTTGAGGTAATTTCAGTCATGGTGATAATACCGCCTAAATTTTTTGCTTCAACTTCACCACTTATGAGTTTTACAATACCCTTGATGATGAGTGTAGAAGCTTGAAAACTTTCTTGTGCGGCATATTTAAAACTTTCTAAACCTTGGTGTTTTACAAGAGTGCTTGTCCCATTTGGACTGACTCCAAGTTGAGGTTTTTCAACGATTTGTCCAAAGTCATTGTATCCTTGTCCTATTTTTGGAGTTAAAATAAATTCTAAATTTTTTCCTTCTCTATTGATTAATATTTTCAAAGGATCTAAACTTAAATGCTTTGAAATTTCATCAAAGGTTTGAATTCTTATACCGTTAATTTCTAAGATAGTATCATTTTTTTGAAGTCCTATTTCTTGTGCAGCAGAGTTTGGCGCTATGTTTCCTATTTGCGGAGCAAGTTTGTTTAGACCTAAATTTCCTATGATAATATAAAGAAAAAAAGCTAAAATTAGATTAAAAAATGGTCCAGCAAAAAGAATATAAATCTTTTTTAAAGGACTTAAAATGCTATAGCTATCTTTGTCTAGATTTTCAAAACCAGGACGCATATCATCTTGTCCTTTAAGTTTAACATATCCTCCAAGTGGTAAAGTGCTTAAGCGATAGTTTGTGCCTTTAAATTCACGCTCTATAAGACTTTTTCCAAATCCTATACTAAAAACTTCAACTTTTACACCCAAAGATCTTGCAGCCAAAAAATGTCCTAATTCGTGAAAGAAAATTAAAAATGAGATGACTAAAACAGTTGCTAAAAATTCAATAGAATAAAATTTAATTCCCAAAATCAAAATAACAATTAAAAATAATAAAGATCTCATTTTTCTCCTTTTTTTTGAGCTTTTATATAAGTATAGATGTATTCAAATCCAGAATAAAGAGTTAAAATCAAAGCTATGTAAAGTAGAATTTCACCGCCTATCCACTCCATGATTAAAAATCCTATCGCAGTCATTTGAAAAGCGGTTTTAAGTTTGCCTGCAAAAGAAGCATTGACATTTAAATTTTCGCTAATCATTACAACTCTAAAACCTGTGATAAAAAATTCCCTTACTAATATAATATAAATTACCCATTCATTAGCTTTTCCTGTAAGTAAAAGCCCTAAAAAAGCTGCTAAAACAAGCATTTTATCGGCTAATGGATCTAAGATTCCACCCAGTTTTGTAGTTTGTTTCCAAGTTCTTGCGATGTATCCATCAAAAAAATCACTTAAAGCTGCTAATGAAAAAGTTAAAGCAGCAAAATAGTTAATCCAACTTTGATGAATATTTTCAAAATGATGAATTAATAAAAAAAATAGCAAAGGCGCTAAAACCATTCTAAAAATCGCCAAGATATTGGGTAAATTCATAACAAGCCTTGTGAAATTAAATGTAAAATTATAATCAAAATTGTATAAAATTTAAGCAAAGACTTAGTAAAAATACAAAAAAGAATCAGTTTATTTTTATTTAAATTTTGCTTAAAAGCAAAATTTAAATAAATTTTACAACTTCATCAAAACTAAAACGATTTTTTTGAGGATTTTTTTCATCGTTGCAATATCCTAAAGCCACCACCAAACTTGATCTTTCTTTTTGAATATCAAGTGATAAATAAGAATTAAGCTTTTGTTTATCAAAACCACCTATAGTGCAGCTTGCTATATTTAAAGCATTAGCACTGTAAAGTATGCTAGCTAGAGCTATATGAGCTTGTTCTCTTGCATAAGATATTTTTTCTTCTTGATTTAGAGATTTTAAAAAAGGCATATAAGCATCTAAGCGTTTTTGAATTTCTGTTTCACTCATATCTCTTTTTCTAAGTTTTTCTTCAAAATAATCCAAAAAATCAAGTCTTGAAATGATGATAATTAACGCAGCGCAATCTTTTACATGTTTTTGCTGGTTGCAAATTTTAGAAAGTTCTTCTTTTCTTTTCTCATCTTGCACTACTATAAATTTCCAAGGTTCCAGTCCTAAGGAGCTTGGGCTTAATCTTGCTATTTCTAAAATAGAATTTAAATCCTCTTTTTTGAGTTTTTCATTTTTAAAATTTCTACAAGAATATCTTGTACTAAAAATTTCAAGTTCTTTTTTCATTATTTTTCCTTGTAAAATTCGACGACTTCATTAAAATTTAAGCGTTGAGTAGAATATTTTGGTTCATGGGCTTTATATCCTAAGGATAAAATTACAGCAGTTTCAAAAGGATAAGTTAAATTAAGAAAATCATCAACCTTAGCTTTTTCAAAGCCACCTATCATACAAGAATCAATACCTAAGCTCATTGCAGCTAGTGACATTTGCATCATAGCAAGATAGCATTGAAGTTGTGCATAATGATAGAGTTCATTATCATTCATTGCATTGGTTTTATGAGTATAAATTTCTAAAATTTTTTGAAAATTTTCTTCGCTAGAACCTGAGAAACGACGCACTTGTTTTTGTGCAAATTCATCTTTGCTTTGAAGATCTTTTCTTGCTAGAAAAATAATATTATGACTCGCACTTGCTACATTTTGTTGATTGTAACATAGAGTTGAGAGCTTAAGATTATGTTCTTTTTGTTCTAATACTACAAATTTCCAAGGCTCAAATCCATGTGAGCTTGGGGCTAAGACTCCGCTTTCTAAGATAAAATGCAAATCCTTTTCATTGATTTTTTTATCATTAAAAAGTTTACAAGCTCTGCGTTTTGAAATTAGTTCTTTAAAATTCATTTTATTCCTTAAAATCAAAAATAATAATATTAATTATAAAATGCAAAGCTTAATCAAAAAATATTATAGTTTGATATTTTTCTTAAAAACAAAACCGGATTTTTCAAAACCCATTTTTTGGATATAAAATTCATGAGCTTGTGTTCTAAAAAAACTTGAACTTAGTTCTAATTCTTCATATCCTCGATCTTTTGCCCAAATTTGGATTTTTTTCAAAAAAGCTTGACCTATACCCTTTCCTCTTAAAGTTTCATCTACGACAAAATCACAAATATAAAGACAATGATTATGATAAAGTACATTAAAGGGCATGACTCCACAAGCTGCTTTGTAGCTTCCCTTATTTTCATAGGCAAAAAGTTTATAATGTTGAGTTTGTGTAGCAAGTTGGATTTTGTCTAAAAAATCTTTCAAAGATAGGTTATTTCTTAATTGTTTTATCAAGGGATAAATTTTTTCCAAGTCTTCTTTTAGCTTAATTTCTTTCATTTTTAAATCCCTTAAATTTCAAAAATTTCAGGTTTTAATTTTAAAAGTAAGCAAAAAGTTGCCAAAACAGCTTGTTCTTGCATAAATTCACGATCTCCATCTAAATAAAGCGTTTCTTGGATAAAAGTTCCATCTCTAAACATTGCACCTATATAAATAGTGCCTGATTTTATTTTTCCCTCATCTTTTTCGCCAACTACTCCGCTAATAGCTAAGGCAAAATCAGGATTAGCTGTTTTAAAAATACCTTTTAGCATAAAATAAACACAACGTTCACTGTATTCGCCATTATTTTCTAAGACGCTTTCGCTAATTCCAAGCCATTCGTGTTTGATGCGGTTGGAATAACTTACAATAGAACCTTCAAAAATTTCACTTACACCTGAAATTTTGGTTAAGGTGCTTGCACAAAGTCCGCCTGTGCAACTTTCAGCAAAAGAAATTTTTAATTTTTTTTCTAAAAGTTTAGAGCTTATAAAATGTATAGGATCTTTACCTAAAAATACCTTTTGTCCAAAAAGATTTTTTACGCTATTTAAAAAACCATCAAGTTTTCCAAAATTAGCGCAAGTGGCCTTAATAAGCACAAGATTATCTAAAAGCTTGGTTGATTTTATACTTATCTCATAAGATTTTGTTAGGGTTTGCAGTAGCAATATAGCGCTTTCATCATCCATGCCAAAAATGCAAAAATATGCAAAATTTAATTTTATATGCCCAAGAAGATTGGGTAATTTTTCGCTTGGATTTATTTTAACGACATTAATTTTTGAATTTGAAAAATTACACACAAAGCTATTTTTACTAAATTCTGCTTTATCTGGAACCAAGGTATCATCTTTTAAGATAAGATTATCATCATTTAAAGTTGCTAAAATTTTAGCAACAGTCGCATAATGCAAAGGGCTTGTAAATAAAGTGATAAAATCATACTGATTTAAGAGGTTTTCAAGCAAAAAGGGTAAATCTTTATCGGTTTTATTTTGTATGCGAATTTCGTTGATTTCTTTAAATTTTTCTTCATAAGTTCTATAAATATAATTTTTGAATTTTTCGTTTATAGTAAGCTCATCTCCTATAAGATAAAGCAAATGTTTCATAAATTTTCCTTTTTTTCTTATAATTATAGCCAAAAACAAAGTAGAAATTAAAGCTAATTTGAGTAAAATTTAAGATTATTAAAAATTAGGTGGAAAAAATGGACTACAAAGAAACTCTACTTTTGCCCAGCACTACTTTTGCTATGCGGGCGAATTTAGCGGAACTTGAACCGCAAAGATTTAAAAAATGGTTTGAGCAAAATTATGCTTATGAAAAAATGAAAGAAAATCGCAAAAATGCGAAAAAAAGTTTTACCTTACACGATGGCCCCCCTTATGCTAACGGACATATCCATATAGGACATGCTTTAAATAAAATTTTAAAAGAAACTATTATCAAAACGCATTATTTTAAAGGTGAGAGTGTGCGTTTTACTCCAGGGTGGGATTGTCATGGTTTGCCTATAGAACAACAAGTAGAAGTAAAGCTTGGAGAAAAGAAAAAAAGCTTAAGTAAAAAAGAAATTCGTGAGTTTTGCAGACAACATGCGAGTGAATTTGTAGATATCCAAAGAGAAGAATTTAAAAATTTAGGCATTATTGCAGATTGGGATAAGCCTTATTTAACTATGAAATTTGAGTTTGAAGCAGCGATTTATAGAACTTTATGCGAGATTGCTAAAAAAGGCTTACTTTGCGAGCGTTCTAAGCCTGTTTTTTGGAGTTGGGCGGCAAAGTCAGCTTTAGCGGAAGCTGAAGTAGAGTATCAAGATAAAGAAGATTATTCTATCTTTGTGGCTTTTGATTTAGATGTAAAAGCTTGCGAAAAATTAGGCGTTTCAAAAGCAAGCGCAGTGATATGGACAACTACGCCTTGGACTTTGGTGGCTAATCAAGCTATAGCTTTAAATCCTAATGAAAATTATGTGATCACTAAAGAGGGTTTGGTTTTTGCAAGTGCTTTGCTTAAAAGTATGGTAGAAAAAGGACTTACAAGTGGAGAAATTCAAAAAGAATTAAACGCAAAAGAATTTGAAAAACTTGAAGCTATCAATCCTTTAAATGGAAGAAAATCTGTTTTAATCATGGGTGAGCATGTATTGATGGATGGTGGAAGTGGACTTGTGCATACTGCACCAGGACATGGCGAAGATGATTACTATGCTTGTTTGAAATACGGTATTGAAGTTTTAATGCCTGTTGATGATGGTGGATGTTATGATGAAACTTTAAGAGCTAAAGAGCTTTTGCCTTCTCATTTGCTTGAAGAGTTTATAGGTCTTCATATTTTTAAGGCCAATGAAAAAATTTTAGAACTTTTAGGCGCAAAACTGTTACATTCTTCTAAATTTATACACTCTTATCCATTTTGTTGGAGAACGCATAAGCCTGTGATTTATAGAGCTACTAAACAATGGTTTATTTTAATGGATGAGCCAAAACTTCAAGGAAAAACTTTAAGAGAGTGTGCAAAAGAACAACTTTTAAAAACAACTTTTTATCCGCAAAGTGGGGTAAAAAGAATAGGCTCTATGGTGGAAAATCGCCCAGATTGGTGTATTTCAAGACAAAGAGACTGGGGAACGCCTATAGCCTTTTTTAGAGATAAAAACACTAAAGAAGTGATTTTTGATGATGAGCTTTTTGACTTTGTAGCAGCTATCTTTGAAAAACATGGCGCTGATGCGTGGTGGGAGTTTGAAATCAAAGATTTAATTCCTACAAATTCAAAATACAACGCTGAAAATTTAGAAAAAGTATATGATATTTTAGATGTTTGGTTTGATAGTGGAAGTACTTTTAATGCGGTTTTAAATAGCGGACTTTATGACGCAGGAGAAAAAAGAGCAAGTATGTATTTAGAAGGAAGCGATCAACATCGTGGTTGGTTTCAAAGCTCTTTGCTTGTAGGTACAGCGATCAATGAAAGCACACCTTATGAAAGCATTTTAACTCATGGTTTTACCACCGATGAAAAAGGGCAAAAAATGTCTAAATCTAAAGGCAATGTGATTGCTCCTGAATATGTAGCAAAAACCTATGGAGTTGAAATTTTAAGACTTTGGATACTTTTAAGTGATTATTCAAGTGATTTAAAAATTTCAGACAATATCTTAAAACAAGTGGGTGAACAATATCGCAAAATAAGAAACACTATAAGATTTTTACTTGCCAATATAAATGACTTAAAAGATTTAGAAGTTAAAGAATTTAGCTTTATTGATAAATGGATATTAAGCCGTGCAACTAAAGTTTTTAAAGCAAGCAAAGAGGCATTTTTTGCTTATGAATTTGCTAAAGGTTTTAGTTTGCTTTTAAATTTCTTAAGTGCGGATTTAAGTGGGATTTATCTTGATATCAGTAAAGATAGACTTTATTGTGATAGCGAAAATGCTCAAAGAAGAAAATCCGCTCAAGTGGCTATGGCTTTGATAGCAAAAGAGCTTTTAAATTTACTTGCTTCAAATTTAAGCTATAGTGTAGATGAGGCTTTAGAACATGCTAATGTTTTAATCAAAGGTGATGCAAAAGATGTATTTGATCTAAGTTTAACTCAAGATTTTGATTATGATTTTGGTATAGATGATACATTTTTAATGAGTGCTAGAGAGAAATTTTTTGAACAAATTGATATACTTAAAAAAGATAAAATCATCAAATCTACTTTGGAATTAAATTTAAACATCAGTTTTAATAAATTCCCAAATGAGGAATTAGCCGATTGGTTTATGGTAAGTCAAATCAGCAATGAAAATGAAGAAATTTTGGCTGAATTTGAAGTAGAGAATGAGAAATTTAAAATCACCAAAGCTTCGCTTTGTAAATGCCCAAGATGTTGGAAACTTCAAAGTAAAGATGAAGAAACACCTTGTTTAAGATGTGAAGAAGTTTTAAAAGGGATTCAATGCTAGAAAATCCTATTCCAAATAGCATTATCATCACAACTGTAGCGGTGGTTTTGGCTTTTAGTGCTTTAGCAGTATTTTTGATCAAAAAAACAAAGGAAAATAAATGATAACTTTAAAAGAAGCTTTAAAATACTCCAAAGAAGAACTTGAAAATTTAAAAAAAGAACTCAATGAAAAAGCAAAAAAAGAAAAAAAAATAGGTGCTTATATCGAACAATTTTTAGATAAAGACTTAAGTGTTTCAGGTGAAGGTGTGCCTGTAGCTATAAAAGATAATATCAGCGTAAAGGGCTGGGAGCTTACTAGTGCGAGTAAGATTTTACAAGGTTATATCGCCCCTTATGATGCAAGTGTGATTGTTAATTTAAAAGCTAATGGTTTTTCTCCTTTTGGGCGTTGTAATATGGATGAATTTGCTATGGGAAGTTCAACAGCGAGTTCTTATTATGGCAAAACTTTAAATCCTTTAAATTTTGAGCGTGTGCCAGGTGGTTCAAGTGGCGGAAGTGCTGCTGCGGTAGCGGGTGGCTTGGCTTTGGCAAGTTTGGGTTCTGATACAGGAGGATCTGTACGTCAGCCTGCAGCTTTTTGTGGTTGCGTAGGATTTAAACCGAGTTATGGAAGAGTGAGTCGCTATGGTTTAGCTTCTTATTCTTCAAGTTTGGATCAAATCGGGGTTTTAACGCAAAATGTAGAAGATGCGGCAATTTTATATGATGCGATCGCAGGATATGACAAAATGGATAGCACGAGTGCAAATATCGAGTTTATCAAAACCGCTCCAAATTTAAATGCAAATAAAAAATTAAAAATTGCAGTGATTGAAAATTATGTCAATGATGCAGATAGTGAAGTAAAAAATGCACTTTTAAAAACCATAAATATGTTAAAAGCTAATGGACATGAGATTGTATATAAAAATTTGCTTGATTCTAAGTTTGATATTGCGGCGTATTATATCATCGCAACAGCTGAAGCAAGTACAAATTTAAGTCGTTATGATGGGGTGCGTTATGGCAAGCGTTCTGAAAATATCCAAAATTTAAAAGAAATGTATGTAAATACACGCAGCGAAGGTTTTGGAGAAGAAGTAAAAAGAAGAATTTTGTTAGGAACTTTTGTTTTAAGCAGTGGATATTATGATGCGTATTATATTAAAGCACAAAAAGCTAGAGCTTTTATTAAGGCAAAATATGAAGAAATTTTGCAAGATTGTGATCTTATTTTTATGCCTGTAACTCCTACAACGGCTTTTAAATTTGATACTCAAAAAAGCCCTATGCAAACTTATTTAGAAGATGTTTATACTATCTCTGTAAATTTAGCAGGACTTGGAGGCATTAGTGTGCCTGTTGCAAAAGATAAAGAAGGGCTTAATATATCAGCACAACTGATTTGCAAAGCTTATGATGAACAAACCTTGTTAGATGGGGCTTTAAGTTTAGAACAAATGATTAAACATTAAGGATGAAAGATGAAAATTGTAAAAAGAGCTTTAACTTTTGAAGATGTATTATTGCGTCCTGGGTATTCTGAAGTTCTACCTAAGGAAGTAAAAATTCACACTAAACTAACAAAAAATATCACTTTAAATATGCCTTTAATCTCTGCGGCTATGGATACAGTTACCGAACACAGAGCTGCTATCATGATGGCAAGACTTGGAGGACTTGGAGTGATTCATAAAAATATGGATATAGCCTCGCAGGTTAGAGAAGTAAAAAGAGTGAAAAAAAGCGAAAGCGGGGTGATTATCGATCCTATTTTTGTAAGTCCTAAGGCAAGTGTTGCGGAGGCTTTAGAAATTATGGCAGAGTATAGAATTTCAGGTGTTCCTGTAGTAGATGAAGATAAGAAACTAATAGGCATACTCACCAATCGTGATTTAAGATTTGAGAGTGATTTTTCAAATTTGGTTGAAAATGTTATGACTAAAATGCCTTTAATCACTGCTCCAAAGGGTTGTACTTTAGATGATGCGGAAAAAATTTTCAGTACCAACAAAGTAGAAAAACTTCCTATAGTGGATGAACAAGGACGCTTGGAAGGACTTATCACTATAAAAGATCTTAAAAAACGCAAAGAATATCCTGATGCCAATAAAGATAATTTTGGAAGATTACGCGTGGGTGCGGCTATAGGAGTAGGGCAAATGGATCGTGTGGATGCTTTAGTTGAAGCAGGCGTTGATGTTGTTGTGCTTGATTCTGCGCATGGGCATTCTAAGGGTATTATTGATACAGTAAAAGCAATTAAGGCTAAATATCCAAATTTAGATCTTATCGCAGGAAATATCGCCACTGCAGCTGCAGCAAAAGCACTTTGTGAAGCAGGAGTAGATGCGGTTAAAGTAGGTATTGGGCCAGGAAGTATTTGTACTACACGTATTGTTTCAGGTGTGGGCGTGCCTCAAATTTCAGCCATTGATGAATGCGTAGAAGAAGCAAATAAATTTGGCGTTCCTGTGATAGCCGATGGCGGGATCAAATATTCAGGTGATATCGCAAAAGCTTTAGCTGTGGGTGCGAGTTCTGTTATGATAGGATCGCTTTTAGCTGGAACAGATGAAAGTCCAGGAGAGCTTTTTACTTATCAAGGAAGACAATATAAGTCTTATCGTGGTATGGGCTCACTTGGTGCTATGCAAAAGGGAAGTTCGGATAGATATTTTCAGCAAGGTACTGCTCAAGATAAACTCGTTCCTGAAGGTATAGAAGGGCGTGTTCCTTATGTGGGAAGTATAAGAAGCGTGGTGCATCAACTTTTAGGAGGTTTGCGTTCTTCTATGGGTTATGTTGGGGCTAAAGATATAGAAGATTTTCAAAAAAGAGCCGAATTTGTTGAAATTACCACTGCAGGACTTAAAGAAAGTCACGTGCATGATGTTACTATCACTCATGAAGCACCAAACTACAAGGTTAATCATCAATGAGTTTTGAAGAAAATTTAAAACACGCTAATGAATCTTTGGAAAAATTAAATAATCAAGAGCTTGCCTTAGATGAAAGTGTAAAAATTTATAAAGAAGGTTTAGAGAGTATCAAAAAAGCAAGACTTGAGCTTGAAAAAGCAAAATTAGAAGTGGAGCAAATTGATGAGTAAAATAGCAGCTTTACAGTTTCCAACTTTAGCTTTAAGTGAATCAAGGCTTGATTATTATCTTAAAGCTTCAAAAGACAATGGAGTAAATTTAGTAGTTTTGGGAGAATATGTGATCAACAGTTTTTTTACAGAACTTTTGCATATGCCAAAAAATATGATAAAAGAACAAAGCGAAGCTAAAAAAGAAAGCTTGATTAAACTTGCTAAAAAATACGAATTAGAAATCATCGCTCCTTATGTAAGCGTTGAAGCTAAAAGTTATAAAAAACTTTGCTTAAAAGTTACTCCAAATGGTGTGAAAAGTTATGAACAGCAAATTTTAATGCCTTATGAACATTGGAATGAAGAAAAATTTTTCAGCAACAAAACTCCATCAGAATTAAAAATTTTTACTTTTAATTATGAAAAATTAAAATGTGCTTTGCTTTTTGGTTTTGAGACACATTTTGATATTTTTTGGCAACAGATTATGGCGAAAAAAATTGATTTGGTTATCGTTCCTAGTGCTTGTACCTTTGAAAGCAAACAAAGATGGGAAGAACTTTTAAAAACAAGAGCTTTTTTAAATTCTACAAGCATTTTAAGAGTAAATCGCATAGGCAAAACAAAAGATGAGTGGAATTTTTACGGCGATACTTTGTTTATTAATGCTTTTGGTGAGATAGAAAGTAAATTGGGTTCTGAAGAAGAAATGCTTATTATAGAGCCTAAAAAAAGTGATGAAGCAAGAAAACTTTGGGGTTTTGATAAAATTCTTAAGAATTTTTAAAGAAGGTGAATATGAGAAAAATTTTACTTCAAATTTTTATTTTTAGTGTATTATTTGTAGTAACTTTTACCATTAATCGTGTTTTAATGCAAAATTCTTTTATCCCTACTGGTTTAATTAGTGATAAAAATGAAATCTTTTTAATGTATCTTTTAGGTGTTTTTCATGATATAAGATTTTTAAGCGCAGCGTTTTTACCATTCTTGCTTTGTGGTTTTTTAAGTTTAATTTTTTCTAATATAAAAATAAATAATAAGTTAGTAATATATAGTAAAAATTTTTATTTCATTTTTTCAAGCATTTATATAATTGTTATTTCTTGTCTTTGTATAGGATTTTCTTATGCAAAATACTATTATTACGAAATTTACAAGACTAAATTTGATATTTTTATGTTTACTCTAAAAGATGATAACGCAAAAACTATTTTAAGTATTATTTATCATGATTATCCAATTTTAAAAATTTTAGCTTTAATGTTGATTTTTGGAGTTTTTGTAGTTTTTTTAAATTTGAAAATATTAAATTTAAAGCTAAAACCTGTTAATTTAAGATTATTTCCTTTGATAGCTTTAAATTTAATATTAATTATTGTTTATGTTGTAGCCTTAAGGGGTCCATTTAAGCATGTGGCTATAAATGTGCAAAATTATTCTTTTAGCGAATATAGTGTTGTAAATGATACAATGTTAAATCCAATTATGGCATTTTCTTGGGCTTTAAAACAATATAAAGAAGAAGCAGCTTTGAAGGCTATCACACCTTTAAAAGCACAAGAACTTAAAGAAAAACTTTTTGATTATTTGCATCAAAGTCCTATAAATCTAAAAGCTGAAAAGAATCATCCTAGTGTATTTGTTAACTTAATGGAAAGTTTTGGGCTTAATTTGGCTGATTTTGCAAATACAGAACATAATTTTTTGGGTTCGTTAGATAAACATTTTAAGCAAGATTTTTTATTCAAACGTTTTTTGAGTTCTAGTAATGGAACTATACCAAGTTTTGCAAACTTATTTTTTGTAAGTCCATTTTCTAATATTTCTACAAGCAAATTTCAGAAAACTTATTTGGATTTAACACCTATTGCTATTTATAAGAAAGCAGGATATAAGGTGATTTTTGTAAGTGCAGGTAATGGATCTTGGCAAAATATTAAAAATTATCTCAGTATTTTGGGAGTAGATGAGATTATAGATGAAAATATTTTAATGAAAGAGTATAATGGAGCAAAAGATAGTGAAAATGGTTATGGAGTAGCTGATGAGTTTTTATATAAAAAAGTTTATGACTTGCTTCAAAAAAATCCACACAACACCCTTATAATTGCTCTTACCATATCCAATCATCCACCTTATAAAATTCCACAAAATGATTTGCCAAAATTAGAAAACATTCCACAAACTTTGCTTAATATGCTTCTTTATGAAAAAGATAAACAAGATAATATTATCAAAGCTTATACTTATGCAAATAATGAATTTGGAAAATTTCTAGATAAAGTAAAACAAAGTCCATTTAAGAATAGTGTTATTATAGCAGCAACTGGAGATCATAGAGTACGCGAAATGAGTATGGATTTAAATTCCCAAAAAGCTTTTGCTTATAGTGTACCTTTTTATCTTTATATTCCTAAGGATTTGCAAGATAATATTTATTATGATAAAGATCGTGTAGGATCTCATAAAGATATTTTTCCAACTCTTTATGCTTTAAGTTTAAATAATGTCAAGTATTTAAGCGTAGGCGGAAGAAATATGTTAGCAAGACCAAGTGATGAGAAATTAGAATTTGGGATCAACGATGCTGTATGGATTGATAAAAAAGGTATTTATAGTGGCGGTAAAGGGTGCTATTTTGAAAGTAATGATACTTTAAAAGATATGAATAAAGCTTTTAATCTTGATGTTTATACTAAAGACTTTGATAAATTTTATAGAGAGTTAAATTTATATCAATTAGCCGAGCGTTTAGGCATTTCAAAATAGGATTTATATTTTCTTTTTAGTAAAAAAGTGCTAAAATTTAGCCTTTAAAGTATAAAGGTTTAAATGATGCAAAATATCCATTTTATCGGCATAGGCGGTATAGGAATTTCCGCTTTAGCAAGATTTTTAAAAGAAAAAGGTTTTAAAATTAGCGGAAGTGATCTTAAAGAGAGTAAAATCACTAAAGAACTAGAAAAAGAAGGGGTTAAGGTCAGTATCCCTCATCATAAAGACAATATTTTAAACAAAGATTTAGTTATTTATTCTGCTGCTATCAAAGAAGAAAATCCTGAATTTAAACACGCTAAAGAATTAGGCATTAAATGCCTTTCACGCAAGGAGGCCTTACCTCTTATCTTAGAAGATAAGCGCGTTTTTGCAGTTGCAGGAGCACATGGAAAAAGCACAACTTCAAGTATTTTGGCTTCTTTGCTTGATGATGCTTCTGTGATCATCGGAGCGATTTTAAAAGAATTTGGTTCAAATATGATTTATAAAGAAAGCCAAAACCTTGTTTTTGAAGCTGATGAGAGCGATAGTTCTTTTTTAAATTCAAATCCTTATTTGGCTATAGTTACTAATGCAGAAGCAGAGCATTTAGATCATTATGGTAATGAAGTTTCAAAACTCCATCATGCTTATGCGGAGTTTTTAGATACGGCTAAAATTCGCGTGATTAATGCTGAAGATGAGTTTTTGAAAAATTATAAAAATGAGTCAACCAAGCTTTATCCGAGCAAAGATATCAAAAACTGCACCATGCGTATAGAAAATTTCAAACCTTTTACAAGCTTTGAGTTGAAAGATTTAGGTGAATTTAAGGTTTTTGGCATGGGATATCATTTAGCCCTTGATGCGTCTTTGGCGATTTTGGCGGCTTTAAATTTCTTAGATATAGAAACGATAAGAACTAGGCTTAAAAATTATCAAGGTATTAAAAAGCGTTTTGATATTTTACATGCTGATGAAAATTTGGTTTTAATCGATGATTATGGTCATCATCCCACCGAAATAAAAGCGACTTTAAGTGCAGCACAAGAATACGCAAAATTAGGCGGATATAAGAAAATCACAGCTATCTTTGAACCCCACCGCTACACGCGTTTGGCTGCAAATTTAAAGGAATTTGCAAAGGCTTTTGAAGGTGTAGACGAGCTTATAATTTTACCTGTTTATGCTGCAGGAGAAGAGCCTATAGGGCTTGATTTAAAAGCGGTTTTTCCTAAGGCTTTATTTGTAGAAGATATCAAAAGAGAGGGTAAATTTTTGGTGGCTTCTAAGGGGCAAGTTTTTGAAGAAGGGCTTATTATAGGTTTTGGTGCAGGAGATATCAGTAATAAATTAAGGCAAAAAAATGAGTAGGTTTTTTTTATATTTTTTAATTATTTTAATTTTAGCCTTAATCACTTTTGCTTTGCGTGAAAAATTAGGCAAAAAAACTAAACCTTTTTTTGGTATTTTGCTTGTGATTTTTATTGTTTTAGCAGTATTTTTTGAATTTGAAAACACACAAAAAAGTCATTTAAGAACAGATATTATCGTAGCTTTTAATCAAAATAAAAATATTTTATGTAAAGATATCAATGTTTCTAAGGCGTATTTTAATTATGAATTTGGTACAGGAAGTTTTATTTCAAAGGATAATAATCAAAGTTTTAATTCTTTAATCATAGATATTAAAGATTGTAGGTTAAATGATGAATGATACAAAAGAAGAATTGATCTCAAAGCTTGATTTAAACAGCTATTTAGAAGAGTTTAAAGCCCTTTTTGCAAGAGATAAGGAGATTTTTTTGCAAGGAGATTCTAATCTTCATTTTAAACGTATACATGAGCTTTGCGAGGTGGAATTTCCTACTATACCAGAGCTTAGCAATCTTGATAAAGTCTTAGTTCATTTAAGCAAGCAAGGAATTTTACATTTAGATGAAATTTTTGAATTTGTAAAAATTTTTCGTTATTTTGAAAAGTTAAAAAAAATAAAACTAGGAACAAATTTAGACTCTTGGCTACAAAAGATAGAATTTGTTAGCGGGGCTTTGGAGCTTTGTTTGAATTTCGATGAAAAAGGGGAGTTAAAAGAAAGTTTAGATGAAAGACTTGTAAATCTTAATGCCGCTCTAAGATTAAAAAATGAAAGCATAATAGCTGAGTTTAAGAAATTTTGCTATACAAAAGCTTTGATGCCTTATCTTATCGATACACAAATCCATCTTGTAAACAATCTTGAAGCCTTGCTTGTAAGAGGTGGGTTTAATCACGCTATTAAAGCAAAAATCATAGGTAGAAGTAGTGGCGGTGGCTTTTATATCGTGCCTTTAAGTGTTGAAAATTTGCAAAATGATATAGAAAAAATCAAAAATCAAAAAGAAGAAATTTATTATGAATACGCTAAAAATTTCTCAGCTTTTTTAGCAAAAAACCTACCTTTTTTAAAATTTATCAATACAGCCTTTGATCTTTTTGATCATTATAGTGCTAGGGTTTTGCTTGCTAAAAAAAAGGATTTTGAATTTGTTTTGTGCGATCAAAGTACGGATTTAGTGCTTAAAAATTTCGCTCATCCTGCCTTAAAAAATCCAAAAAGCGTGAGTTTGGAATTTAAAAAACAAGTTTTAATCATCACAGGGGTAAATGCAGGCGGAAAATCCATGCTTTTAAAATCCATGCTAAGTGCAGCATTTTTAGCTAAACATCTTTTGCCTATGCATATCAAAGCAAGTGAAAGTAAAATTGGTACTTTTAAAGAATTTGATGCCATCATAGAAGATCCGCAAAATGTTAAAAACGACATTTCAACTTTTGCAGGAAGAATGTTGCATTTTTCTAGACTTTTTTCTAAGAAAAATTTGCTTTTAGGTATCGATGAAATAGAGCTTGGAACAGATTTTGAAGAAGCGGCTTGTTTGTATAGTGTGTTAATTTCAAAACTCATAGCTAATAATCTTAAAATCATCATCACCACGCACCACAAACGCCTTGCTATGCTTTTAGCAAAGAATGAGCAAGTTGAACTCATTGCTGCTTTATATGATGAAGAGCTTTCACGCCCAAAATATGAGTTTTTAAAAGGTACTATAGGAAAATCTTATGCCTTTGAAACCGCTTTGCGTTATCAGATTCCGCCGAATTTAGTTAGCGAGGCTAAAAAGCTTTATGGCGAGGATAAAGAAAATTTAGAAGAGCTTGTGGGTAAAAATATCAATCTTGAATTAGAACTAAAAGCTAAGCTTGAAAATGTTGAGAAAAAAGAGCAAAAAGTCGATGAAATTTTACTTTCTTTAAAAGATCAAAAAGAAAAAAATGAACAAGAATTTCGCACGAGTTTGAGAAATTTAGAATTTAAATTTCACAAAGCCATAGAAGAAGCTAAGAAAACCATACAGCTTAAAGACACAAAAGATAAGCAAAGAAGCCTTAATAAAGCCAATGAACTTAAAAAAGAAATCATCTTGCCAAGTATGGAGCAAAACGAAGAATTGCGTGTGGGGGATTTTGTAAAATATGAAAAAATTAAGGGTAAAATCATAAGCATTTCTAAAAACGATGCTATGGTTGAAAGCGATGGGATCAAACTTCGTGTGCCTTTAAAACTGCTTAAAAAAAGTGGCGCAATGCCAAAAAAAGTAGCAAAAACAAGTATAAGCATAAGCAAACCAAGCAATCTAAGTGTAACTTTGGATTTGCATGGACTTAGGAGTGATGAGGCTATTTCAAGGCTTGATAAATTTATTTCAGATGCTTTGCTTGCAGGATTTGATGAGGTTTTGATCTATCATGGCATAGGCACAGGAAAGCTTGCCTTTGCGGTAAGAGAGTTTTTAAAAACTCACAAAAGCGTCAAAGGCTTTAATGATGCACCGATCAATCAAGGTGGTTTTGGTGCTAAGGTGGTAAAATTATAAGGAAATAAATGATTACAAAAGATAATTTAAAACAAGTTTTAGAAAACTTAGGCTTTAAAAATAAAAATGAAAATTATGTAAAAACAATCAATAATTACACTCTTTTAATAGATTATAAAAACCAAAGTATTAATTATCCAAAAGAAATAAAAATTCATGATAAAACTACTTCTAATTTTTCACACCCTGAAAATTTTGTAGTTTTTGAATGTGTGCATAGACTTTTAGAAAAAGGTTATAAGGCTGAACATTTAGAGTTAGAGCCAAAATGGAATCTTGGCAGGGATAAAAAAGGTGGTAAGGCTGATATTTTAGTAAAGGATAATGAAAACAATCCTTATTTGATTATAGAATGTAAAACCACAGATTCTAAAAATAGTGAATTTATAAAAGAATGGAATAGAATGCAAGAAGATGGCGGACAGCTTTTTTCTTATTTTCAGCAAGAAAAAGGTGTAAAATATCTTTGTCTTTATACAAGTGATTTTAGCGATAAGTTAGAATATAAAAATTACATCATACAAGCTTACGATAACGAAGAATATCTAAAAGAAAAGGAATTACAAAATTCTTATAAAAAATCTAATAACAATATAGAACTTTTTAAAACTTGGAAAGAAAGTTATGAACTGCAATATTTTAAACAAGGTATTTTTGAAGCAAATGTCAATGCCTATAAAATTTTAGAAATTACTCCAACTTTTGATAATCTTAAAGAACTTAAAGAAGAAGGCAAATATCACGAATTTGCAAAAATTTTACGCAAGCATAATATATCAGGCAAGGAAAATGCCTTTGATAAACTTGTAAATATTTTTCTTTGCAAAATTTATGATGAAACTTTTAATAAAAACAATCTCAAATTTGGATATTTTGGTGTAATGGCAGATACTTATGCAAATATGCAAGATAGATTAATGTGGCTTTATAAAGAAGCTATGAAAGAATTCTTAGGAGAGAAAATTACCTTTGTATCTAATGAAGATATAGAAAAAGACTTTAAGCAATTAAAGATAAAAACTTTAAAAGAAGTAATGCAAAATTACATCAAAGAATTAAAATTTTATTCAAATAATGATTTTGCATTTTTAGAAGTGCATAATAAAGAATTATTCTTAAAAAATGCACTTGTATTAAAAGAAATAGTAGAGCTTTTTGCAAATTACAAGCTTACCCAAAACTCTACAAATCAATTTTTAGGCAATCTTTTTGAACTTTTTTTGCAAAAAGGTATGAAGCAAGATGAAGGGCAGTTTTTTACCCCTATTCAAATTTGTGAATTTATTATGTATTCTTTACCGCTTCAAGAAATGTTAAGCAAAAACTCTAAAGCTTTAAGGGTGATTGATTATGCTTGTGGTGCTGGACATTTTTTAAACACGTATGCTAATGAGCTTAAGCGTTATCTAACAGAAGATGAGCTTAAAGAGCATTATAAAAATATTTATGGTATTGAAAAAGAGTATCGCTTAAGTAAGGTTTCTAAGGTATCAAGTGCAATGTATGGGCAAAATGAAATCAATATTTTATACGCTGATGCACTTGCTTCTTTTGAATTAGCAAATACAAATAATTTAGAAGGAGAAAAAGCAAAACCACAAATAGAATCAAATAGTTTTGATTTGCTTATAGCAAATCCGCCTTATTCTGTAAAAGGATTTTTAGAAACTTTAAGTGATAAATCTAAAAATACCTATAAACTTTTTAACGATGATATAAACATAGAAACAAATAATTCTATCGAATGCTTTTTTTGTGAGCGAGCAAATCAAATTTTAAATGATAATGCTAAAGCTGCTATTATCTTACCAAGTTCTATTTTAAATAAAGATTCTATTTATAAAAATACAAGAGAAATATTGTTTCAAAATTTTGATTTTATTGCCATTGTTGAGCTTGGGAGCCAAACATTTGGAGCAACAGGGACAAATACGATTATTTTATTTTTACGCAAAAAAGAAACTTTTAAACAAGAAAATCATCTTATTTCTCAAGATTATAGTTTGATTAAAGAACGCATAGAAGCTGAAAATTTAAAAGACAGTGAAAACTTTTATCAAAATTATCTAAGTGCGTATTGTGATTTTAGAAAATTTGATAAAGAGCTTTATAGCAATTTTTTAAATGGAAACTTAGATTCTAAACTTGCAGAGCTAGAAGCCTTTAAAGATTATCGCAATGCATTTAGGCAAACAAGTGATTATAAAAAACTTAAAGAATCTAAAATTTATAAAGAGAGTAAGGATAAACAAGCTTTAGAAGATAAAGCCTTTTTAGCTTATGCTCAGGCGATCGAAAAGGATAAATTGCTTTATTTTTGCTTAAGTCTTAATCAAGAAGTCTTAATCATAAAATCCCCAAGTGATATAAAAGAACAAAAGAAATTTTTAGGTTATGAGTGGAGCAATAGAAAAGGCGATGAAGGTTTAAAAGAATTGCATGAGCCTTATTTGAGCCCACTTTTTGAAAGAGGCAATCCACAAAATGAGACTAAGCTTAATACTTTAATCTACAAATCTTTTTTAAATACGCTTGATGTTATCCCGCAAGAATTACAGACTTATGCTACAAAAGCAAGGCTTGTTGATATGATAGATTTTGAAAAAGTGGAATTTAATAAAGCTATAAGTTTAAATCCTAGCAATTCAACGCAAAGTGAGATGTCTAATCCTTTTGCAAATTCTAAGTATGAGTTGGTGAGATTAGGAGATATTATTATTGATAATTTAAAGTCCAAAATCAAAGTTAAAGAAGCAAAAGAAAATATAACTGGAAAATATCCTTTTTTTACAAGCGGTACAAATATCTATCGTTATGATGAATATCTTATTGAAGGAAAAAATATATTTTTATCTACTGGCGGGAATGCAATAGTGCAATTTTATAATGGCAAAAGTTCTTATTCAACTGATACATATGCGTTAAAAAGTAATAATGAAAATTATATTGATACATATTTTTTATATATTTTATTAAAACAACTAGAAAATTTTATTAATTGCTTTTTGTTTAAAGGGAGCGGATTAAAGCATTTGCAAAAAACTGAATTAAAATCTTTAAAAATCCCACTTCCACCGCTTGAAATTCAAAAACAAATCGTAGCAGAGTGTGAAAAGGTAGAAGAGCAGTATAATACTTTAAGCTTGAGTATAAAAGAGTATCAAAAGCTAATCAAAGCAATGCTTCAAAAATGTGGTATTATAGAGGACAATCAAGAATATGAACTAAATTCTATTTTAGAAAATTTGCAAAAATTAGAATCTAAGCTTGATTTTAATCTCTTGTTTTCATTTATAGATGATTTTACTAATGCAAGGCAAGAAGACTTAAAGAAATTTAAAGAATTCGTCAAGAATATAAAAGCTATTTTAGGTACCTTTTCAACACCACCAAAACAAGGTTGGAATAAAGAAAAACTAAATGAAATTGTTAGCATTCAAAGCGGAGGAACACCTGATAGAAAAGTTAAAGAATATTGGAATGGAAATATCAATTGGGTAAAATCTGAAGTATGTCAAAATTGTTATGTTTATGATTATCAGGTTAAAGAAAAAATTACAGAATTAGGATTACAAAAATCATCGGCAAAATTATTAAAGAAAGAAACAACATTAATTGCATTAGTTGGTGCTACTATAGGTAAAATCGGTTTTTTAACTTTTGAAAGTGCAACAAATCAGAATATTACTGGCTTATATCCAAAAAATCTAAAAATCTTAAATACAAAATATTTATATTATGCTTGTATGGGCTTATATGGCCAATTTAGAAAATTAGGAGATTTTGCTATGGCTAATTCTAATTTTATAAAAAATCTTACAATCTCACTCCCACCGCTAGAAATTCAAGAAAAAATTGTTCAAAACATTGAATTAGTAGAACAACAAATTGATTTTCTTAATTTTAAATTAGAATTTTTAGAAAAAGAAAAAGAAAAAATCTTGCAAAAATATTTATTTTCTTAAAGCATTTTTCGCTAAACTTTGTAAATTTTATAAGGTTTAGCGATGAAAAACATTATGATATTAAGCGGAGCGGGTTTGTCTGCTCCAAGTGGGCTTAAAACTTTTAGAGATAATGATGGACTTTGGGAAGAATACGATGTTATGGAGGTTTGCTCTGCAACAGGTTTTAGAAAAAATCCTAAAAAAGTACTTGATTTTTACGATGCAAGAAGGGCACAACTTCAAAATGTAAAGCCAAATCATGCTCATGAAAAAATCGCACAATTAAAAGAAAAATGGGGTAAAAACCTTTTTGTCATCACGCAAAATGTAGATGATTTGCTAGAGCGTGCAGGGTGTAAAGATGTAGTACATTTGCATGGCTTTTTGCCTGAACTTCGCTGCTTAAAATGTGAAGGAATTTTTAATATAGGCTATGAAAAAATCACAGATAAACAATGCCCAAAATGCAAAAGTAAGGATTTAAGACACAATATAGTCATGTTTGAAGAGCAAGCTCCTGCTTATGCTACGCTTTATTCTTTGCTAAATCAAACTTCGCTTTTTATCAGCGTAGGCACAAGTGGGGCGGTTTTGCCTGTAGGACGTTATGCTTCAATGTGCGAAAAAAGTATTTTAAATATCTACGAAAAAGATGCGAATTTAGAGCGGTATTTTGATAAAATCTACACTGAAGATATTATAAGCGCTATTGATAAAATCGCACTTGATATAGAAAATTTTATGAAAGATGGTAATGTTTGATTCTTTTTTAAGTGGAGTTTTTTTGGGTTTTGGAGTGAGTGTGCCTTTTGGGCCTGTAAATATTTTGATTTTAACTTATGCGCTAAAAGCTTTTAAAAATTCCATAGCTGTAGGACTTGGAGCATTTAGCATAGATATGCTTTATCTTTTTTTGCTTCAATTTGGGCTTTTAAATTTTTTAGGTAATGTTATTTTTATGCGTTCTTTGGCGATTTTTGGTTTTTGTTTTTTAACTTATATGGCGTATTTGATGCTAAGAAAAAAGAAAGAAAGCTTAAATTTAGAGCATAAAGAATTTAAAGAAAGTCTTTTGAAAAGTTATATTAAGGGAGCTTTTTTAAATGGTTCAAATCCTTTTGTGATAGGATTTTGGCTTAGCGCTGCAAGTGTGGTTTTAAGTAGTGATCATGCTTATTTGATGACTTTAGGGCTTGTTGTGGCTATACTTTTTTGGGTAAGTGCTTTAGCCTTTGTGGTGGCAAGATATAGTCATGTTTTTAGTGCAAAAGTTGTTTTTATAATCAATATAATTTCAGCTATAATTATAGAGTATTTTGCTCTTAATTTATTATATAAAACTTTTATAGGATAAAAAAATGAATGCAAAAGAATTTTTAATCGAACTTTTAAAATTTAAATCTGTTACGCCAAATGATGATGGAGCTTTAAATTTCATCGCTATGGAACTGAGTGATTTTGAAGCTTTTTTTATAGAAAAAGAAGGCATTAAAAACCTTTTACTCACTAAAAAATTTAAAGATGAAGGCGAGCATTTAGCTTTTGGTGGGCATGTAGATGTGGTGCCTGCAGGCGAGGGTTGGAGTAATAATGCTTTTGCGCCTGTGGAAAAAGAAGGCTTTATCTATGCAAGGGGTGCTCAAGATATGAAAAGCGGAGTAGCAGCCTTTGTAGATGCGGTAAAGAATGCGGATTTTAAAGGAGCTAGGCTTAGCCTTATTTTAACAAGTGATGAAGAAGGCGAAGCTATATATGGAACTAAGGCTGTTTTAGAATGGATGCAAGAAAGAGATATGCTACCTGATTATGCTGTGGTTGCCGAGCCAACCTGCGTTAAAAAAATCGGCGATAGTATTAAAATAGGGCGTCGTGGTTCTATCAATGGTAAGCTTTTAATCCGTGGAAAACAAGGGCATGTTGCTTATCCTGAAAAATGTATCAATCCTGTGCATGATTTTGCACCAGTGTTAAAGCTTTTAGCGGGTTTTGATCTTGATCCTGGAAGTGCTGAATTTAGTCCTTCAAAAATCGTTATAACTGATATTCGTGGAGGTATGGGGGTGTGCAATGTTACTCCAAATGATTTAAAACTTATGTTTAATGTTCGCAATTCCCCTGATACAAGCTTAGAAGATGTAAAAAGTTATGTAGAAAAAATTTGTCATGGTTTAAACTATGAGTTAGAGCTAAAACAATCAAGCGAAGCTTTTTTGACAAATATCGATAATAAAATCGTTCAAAAAATGAATGAAAGTGTTCAAAAAATCACCCATGAAGTGCCAGAGCTTAATACCAAAGGCGGTACAAGTGATGCAAGGTATTTTGCAAAATACGGTGTAAAGGTAGTAGAATTTGGGGTTTGTAATGATAGAATTCACGCTATTGATGAAAGGGTAAGTATAGAAGAATTTGAAAAACTTTGTCTTGTTTTTAAAGACTTGATAGAAAATTTTTAAAGGTTTAGAATGATTATCAATGGACAAAAGCTTGAGTTAAAAGAGCTTAAATTTATGGATTTTATCAAAGAAAAAGGCTTGAAAATAGAACTTATCGCCTTGGAATTAAATGGAGAGATTATACCTAAGAGTGAATTTGAAAATTTGATTTTAAAAGAAAATGATAAAGCTGAAATCGTAAGTTTTGTAGGAGGTGGATGATGAGAGTAAAATTCAATGGCAAAGAACTTGATACAGACTTTAAAACAAGTTTGGAATTTTTTGAAAATATCAGCAAAAATGAAAATGATGTATGGATTATCAATGGTTTTGCAACAAAAGAGAATATCGCTTTAAATGAAAATGATGAGCTTTTTTGTATAGAAAAAAATACTTTACCTCCAAAAGACGCACTAGATGCTATGATGAGAGCAAGACATACACCAAAGCTTCACGATAAACTTAAAAATGGGCGCGTGGCGGTGTGTGGTTTAGGCGGACTTGGATCACATATAGCGATAAATTTGGCAAGAAGTGGAGTGGGGTATTTAAAGTTGATTGATTTTGATGTGATTGAGCCTAGCAATTTGAATCGTCAGGCTTATCGTGTAAGTGATTTGGGCAAGTTTAAAACCGAAGCTTTAAAAGAGCAAATTAGCGAAATTAATCCTTATATCAGCATTGAAATTTGCACTTTGAAAATCGATGAGGATAATTTAAAATCTTTGTTTAAAGATATAGATATAGTTTGTGAAGCCTTTGATAGTGCTATCGCAAAAGCGATGATAGCGCAAAATTTTCATAGATTTTACAAAGATAGTGTTTTAATCTGTGCTTCAGGGCTTGCGGGCTATGGTGATAGCAACAGCATACAAACAAGAAAAATTGCTAAAAATTTCTATGTATGTGGGGATTTGGTAAATGGTGCTAAGCTAGGAAATGGACTTATGGCGCCAAGGGTAAATATTTGCGCAGGACATCAAAGTAACCTTGTTTTAGAGCTTTTAGCGAATAAGGAGTAAAAATGCAAGAAAATTTAAAAAATGATAAATTAAAAATAGGCAAATACGAGTTTGATTCAAGATTTATTTTAGGTTCTGGAAAATATTCACTAGAGCTTATAAAATCAGCCATAGAAGAAGCTAAAGCGCAGATTATCACTCTAGCTTTACGCCGTGCAAATACAGGGGAAATTGCTAATATACTTGATTATATCCCTAAAAATATCACACTTTTACCCAACACTTCAGGCGCAAGAAACGCCGATGAAGCTTTACGCATTGCAAGGCTTTCAAGAGAGCTTGGTTGTGGAGAACTTATCAAGATAGAAGTGATAAGCGATAGTAGGTATTTATTGCCTGATAATTATGAAACGATTAAAGCTTGCGAGCTTTTAGCTAAAGAGGGTTTTACACCCTTACCTTACATGCATGCTGATCTTTACGCAGCTAGAGCTATGCGTGATGCTGGAGCTGCGGCTATCATGCCTTTAGCAGCACCTATTGGGAGTAATAAAGGCTTATGTGCTAAGGAATTTATACAAATTTTGCTTAATGAAATTGATTTGCCTATTATTGTAGATGCGGGTATTGGAAGTCCTTCACAAGCTTGTGAAGCTATGCAAATGGGGGTAAGTGCGGTGATGGTAAATACAGCCATAGCTGAAGCTAAAGATATAGCCTTGATGGCTAAAGCTTTTTCTTTGGCAGTAAATGCGGGAAGAGCGGCTTTTTTAGCAGGTTTGGCAAGTGTGAGTAAAGCTAAAGCAAGTTCTCCATTAACAGGCTTTTTAAGGGATTGATTATGCAAGATTATATGCAGTATTTACCTCACATGCAGGAAATAAAAAGCGAAATTTTAAATAAGGTTTTAACTCAAGTTCAAAGCTATGATGAGAGTCAATTTAGCGCTAAAGATGTTAAAAATGCTTTAAATCAAACACATTTAAGCATAGAGCATTTAAAAGCCTTGCTTTCAAGTGCAGCAGAAGATTTCATAGAAGAATTAGCCTTTAAATCCGCTAAAGTCAAGCAAAAATATTTTGGAAATTCTATCTCTCTTTTTACCCCACTTTATTTGTCAAATTATTGTAATTCTAAATGTGTTTATTGTGGTTTTCAAAAAGGTAATAAAATCGCAAGAGCTAAGCTAAATGAAGCTGAAATTCACGAAGAAATGCAAGCCATTGCTAAAAGTGGTTTAGAAGAAATTTTAATGCTAACAGGCGAGGGCAGGGAGTTTGCAAGTGTAGAATATATAGCAAATGCTTGTAAAATAGCTAGAGAGTATTTTAAGGTTGTGGGCGTTGAAATTTATCCTATGAATGAAGATGAATATAAAATTTTGCATGAAAAGGGTTGTGATTATGTGACTGTTTTTCAAGAAACTTACAATCCTCTAAAATATTCTAAAATTCATTTAGCTGGTGAAAAACGCATTTTTCCTTATCGCTTTAATGCTCAAGAAAGAGCTTTAAAAGCGGGTATGCGTGGAGTGGCTTTTGCGGCACTTTTGGGTATAGATGATTTTAGAAAAGACGCTCTTGCTACGGCGCTTCATGCACATTTTTTACAACAAGCTTATTCGCATGCTGAAATTTCTATTTCAGTGCCGCGTTTAAGACCTATTATCAATAATGCCAAAATCCATCCTAAAGATGTAAGTGAAAAACGCCTTTTGCAAGTACTTTGTGCTTATAGACTCTTTTTGCCTTTTGCGGGCATTACCATTTCAAGTCGTGAAAGAATAGGTTTTAGAGATGAGGTTATCAAGCTTGGTGCTACTAAAATGAGTGCAGGAGTGAGTGTGGGTATAGGTGAGCATAAGGGTGAGAAAAAGGGTGATGAGCAGTTTGAAATTTCAGATGATAGAAGCGTAGATGAAATTTTAGCTATGCTTAAAAGATCAAATTTGCAAGCTGTGATGAGCGATAGTATCTATGTGGGGTAAAAAAATCATCGCCATAAGCGATAGAAAATGTGTAGAGATAGACTTTTTAAAGCAGATTGAAAAACTTGCTAAGGCTAAGGTAGATGCTATAGTTTTAAGAGAAAAAGATTTAAGCGAATTTGAGTATTATGACTTAGCAAAAGAAGTTTTAAGCATTTGCGCAAAGCAAAAAGTGACTTGTTTTTTGCATTTTTTTGATAGGGAGTGTTTAAAATTGGGACATCGTTATTTTCACGCACCGCTTTCTTTGCTAAGAAAAGAACCTAAATTAACAAAATATTTTCATATACTTGGTACTTCAGTCCATAGCAAAGAAGAGCTTTTAGAGGCGATGAGCTATAAGGTAAATTATGCTTTTGTAGGGCATATTTTTGAAAGTTCTTGCAAGATGGGTTTAGAACCTAAAGGGATTGATTTTTTAAAATCCTTGCTTGAATTTAGTCAAATTCCACTTTATGCTATAGGCGGTATCAATGCTCAAAATATAGAAAATTTTAAAGATATAAATGTAGTAGGTGTTTGCATGCGTGAAATTTTAATGAAAGAAAAAGATCTTAAAAAGTATCTTTTAGAATGTAGGCAAAATTTACGATGAATAAAATTCTTTCTTTACCAGAAGATTTAAAGCAATTAAAAGGTGTCAATTATAAAAAAATTAAATCTTGCACTTTTGCTAAATATACACAAACGGATACTTCGCATTCTACTTTTGTTAATGTAGGAAGTCATCTTTTAACTTTTGTTCGCAAAGGATATAAAATTTTACACACTGCATCAAAAGATTATAAGATTAACTCTTATGAAACTTTGTTTTTAAAAGCTGGGAGCTATACTTTAAGCAATGTAGGACTTAGTAAAGGAGTTTATGAAGCTTATTTATTTTTTTTTGACAATGCATTTTTAATTGAGCTTATTTATAAGTATAAAGATTTTTTTAAACTAGATCAAAAGTTTCAAAACTATGAAATTTTTTGGGTAAAAAATGATAAGATTTTGCAAGGAATTTTGGAAAGTTTTTCACCGCATTTTGAAGAAAATACGCAAATTTTAGATCCTATAGTGAGTTTGAAATTTGAAGAGATTTTTTTACA
Source organism: Campylobacter sp. CFSAN093227 (assembly GCF_012897855.1). NCBI lineage: Bacteria > Pseudomonadati > Campylobacterota > Epsilonproteobacteria > Campylobacterales > Campylobacteraceae > Campylobacter > Campylobacter sp. CFSAN093227. The sequence goes on along the minus strand of NZ_CP040610.1, from coordinate 1,157,508 downwards.
TTTGCTTTTAAATAAGAATATTTATTTTATTAGTTTTTTATCAGGAATTTTAAAAGAATTTCGCCTTGATCTTTCCCAACTTTTTGAGTATTGTGGTAGAGAATTTTTAAGCGTAAATGAAATGTCTAATTTTGCGAAATTAGATTTAGCAACTTTTTCTAAAGAATTTAAGAAATGTTTTGGACAAAGTCCTAAAAAATGGTTAGATGAAAAAAGGTTGCAAAAAGCAAAGATTTTACTTAAATTTTCTAAAAAAAATATCAATGAAATAGCTAATGAGTGCGCTTTTTCTTCGGTAGCTTGGTTTATTGAAAGATTTAAAGAGAAATATGAGCAAACTCCTAAGCAATATCAAAAAACAAAAAACTTGTATTTTTTATCAAAAAACTAGCACATTTTTTTTATCTAAATAAATATAATTCAATGAAAATATTTTTAAATAAAGGAGAAAATATGAAAAAATATGTTTTAAGTTTAGCGCTTCTTGGAAGTTTGCTTGGTGCAAGTGAATTAAAATATCAAGAATTTGATGGTTTTAAAAGCCCTGAAAGTATTTTTGTAGATAAAAACTATGTTTATGTATCTAATGTAGGAGAAAAACTTGAACCTTTGGCGAAAGATAATGATGGATTTATTTCTAAGCTTGATAAAAATGGCAAAGTGCTAGAATATAAATTTTTAACCCATCTTAATGCACCAAAAGGCATGATGGAGATTGGAAAAACTCTTTATGTGGTAGATATCGATGTTTTACGCGGTTTTGATCTTAAAACTAAAAAAGAAATTTTTAATTTACCTATTAAAGGTGCAATCTTTTTAAATGACATAGAAAAATTAGACGACAATACGCTTTTGGTTAGCGATACTGGCACAGGGCTTATTTTAAAGGTTGATTTAAAAACTAAGCAATATGATGAATTATTAAAACTTGATTTAGCAAAATTTGGCGGTCCAAATGGGTTATATCTAGATAGAAAAAAACATAAGCTTTTTATAACTGGTTATCATCCTGATGGTGTAAGTGGCGGTGTTGTAATGGCTTATGATTTAAATACAAAAGAACTCAGTATAATTAAAAATGAAAAAGAATCTTATGATGGAATAGTTCCTTATAAAGATGGTTTATTGGTAAGTTCTTGGGGAAATAATCTAAATGGATATATTTATAATTTAGATAATGTTAAATCTGTAAAACTTGAACTTCCTTTGATGAAAGGTCCTGCAGATATATTTATTGAAGGTAATATTTTATGGATTCCTAAGATGGCAGAAGGTAAAATATTCAAAGTAGAACTTAACAAATAAGGCTTTTATGGCTTCTTTTAAAAAGATATTTTGGATTAATATTATTATTGTTATTATTGTAGCTTTTAATCTTAGAGCCCCAATTACTGCAGTGGGGCCTATTATTGATATTATTAAAGATAAGTATTATTTAAACTCAACCGTAGCAGGCATACTTACAAGTCTTCCTTTGATAGCTTTTGGAGGTATTTCTTTTATTGTGGGGTATTTTTCTCCTATTCGTGCTATTGTTTTTGGAATTTTTTTAATTTTTTTAGGCGAAATTATTCGTTCTTATTTTGGTGTATATGGCTTATTTTTAGGAATGTTAGCAATGGGCTGTGGTATAGCAATTGCAAATGTTTTACTTCCTAGTTTTATTAAAGAAAAATTTCCAAAAAAATGGCAAGTATAATGGGAATTTATAGTCTTGTTTTGAGTATTTCTTCGATTATAGGTATTGCTTTAGCTATACCTTTGCTTAGTGTATTTGATTTAGCTGGAGCTATGTTTTTCTGGGCTATTTTTTCTTTTGTAGCTTTAGTAGTTTACTATCCTCAAGCTAAAAATGGTAGATTTTTTCGTATTAAGAAAAAAGCTCATAAAAAAATCAATCTTTTTATAAATTTAACAACTTGGAAAATTACTCTTTTTATGGGATTTCAAAGTTTTTTAGCTTATTCTTTGTTTTTTTGGTATGTTCAAATTGTTGTAGAAAAAGGATTTGATAAAGAATTTTCTACAAGTATGGTTTTATTTGCTCAACTTGTTGCAGCTCCAGTGTCTCTTTTTGGCCCTTTACTTTTAGGAAAATTAAGACAAAATTTACATACTTTTTACATAGCAGGTTTGTGCAGTATGTATGTGATCGCTTTTGGTATGCTCTTTATTTTTGATAGTAAAATTTCTATTATTATCAGTGCTTTTATCATGGGTTTTCCATGGGGTGGAGTTTTTGGCATTGCGTTGCTTTTTATTGCACAAAAAAGCTCTAATGCTCAAATAGCAGCGAGACTTTCTGCTTTAGCTCAGGGTTTTGGATATTTAATTGCAGCACAAGGACAATGGATTATAGGTTTTTTGCATGACAAATTTGAAAATTTTTCATTTGCTATTTTGATGTTAGTTTTTGTTGGAATTTTAGTAAATATCTTTGGATATTTATCTTATAAAAGTCAAATTATCAAATAAAGCTTTTTGGATTAGCATATCTGCGCCATTTTTTTGGGTTATATTTTGCAATCTTGTAGAAATATTTTCTAGATTTAGTTTTAATATTGACTTAAAAAATTCATCAAGATTAATAGAGTTTTGCATAAAAATTTGACATAAAGCTTGATCTTGTAAAAATTTAGCATTAAAGTATTGATGATTTTTAGCTGCATAAGGATAAGGTATAAAAATAGTGGGCAAAGTATTAGCACAAAGTTCAAAAAGAGTACTTGCACCTGCTCTTGATATAGCTAGATCTGCATTTTTCATTTTTTCTTCCAAATTTAAACTAAAATCAAAAATATCAGCTTGGATATTTAAGCTTTGATAATGTTTTTTGCACTTTTCAAAATCATTTTTTCCACATTGATGGATGATTTTGATATTTTGTTCTTGAAGTTTTGGTGCTAAATTTAAAGCTAGTTCGTTGATAAATTGAGCTCCTTGTGATCCTCCTAAGAAAATAATATTTTTTAATTCTTTGCGAATCCTAGCATTATCAAAAAATTTATCTGCTACAGGATAAGGGCTAATTTCTTTTTCAAAGGCGCTAAAAAATTTTGTAGCGAAAGGTTTTAAAAGCATATTTAAAGAGCCGCTTTTTGAATTTTGTTCATGTATAAAAAGAGGCAAATGTGAGAATAAAGCCGCAAAAGATGCAGGAGCTGCACTGTATCCACCTACACTAAAAACGGCTTGGATGTGGTATTTTTTAAAAATTTCTTTACAATCTTTGGAGAGTTTTAAGGTGTGGAGTAAAGAACTGATTTTGTCAAATTTGCTTTGATTAACCACTCCTTTAGAGCTTAAAAAAAATTTTTCCTTAAAGCGTACTTCATTTTCAAACCAAGCTTTATCTTGACCATTTTGACTACCTATGTATACACATTCTATATTTTTTTTAATCGCACTTTCTAATAAGCAACGCACTATGGCCAAATGTCCTCCAGTTCCACCACCTGTTAAAGCTATTGTCATAATTTAACCTTTTTTGAAATCATTAATACATATCCTATGCCTATGCAAATTGCCCACATTGAACTTCCTCCATAGCTTAAAAGTGGAACCGCTACACCTTTTAGTGGAGTAAGAGAAATAATACCAAAAGCATTCATAAAGAAAGAAAAAAGTAAAAGTAAGGCTATGCCTGAACAAAAAATAAAATCTTGTTTAGCTTCACATCTTCCTGCAATTCTAAAAATTCTTAAAATCATCCAAAGATAAATATAGCAAATAACCCCAAGACCTAAGAGTCCTATTTCTTCAGTAATTCCTGAAAGAACAAAGTCAGTATGCACTTCACTTAAAAAGCCTAATTTAAAAGTTCCAAGTCCTAAGCCTTCGCCAAACATTCCTCCATGGGCTATAGCATTTAAAGAGTGTGAAATTTGATAAGGCTCGCTGTTGCTACTTACTCTTAAAGCATTTGCCAGCCAATCAGGAAGCATAGGTAAAAAAGCATCTTGTATATTTCCCCACCAAGAAGCGATTCTTTGAATTCTTCTTTGGTTGCTAAAAATTACCATTATACCTATCATCATAATGATTAAAGTTCCAAAAGCAAAAAGTCTTTTACTAGCTCCTGCAAAAAAAGCTAAAGCTAGAATCAAAAAGAAAGAAATTACGCTTTGTCCTAAATCGTTTTGAGTGATATAAATATATCCTATAACTATAGAAGCTAAGATACAATAAGGCAGAAGAATTAAAGCCTCGTGCCTGATGGCTTTTTTGCTATCATCAATACGCCTTGTATAGCTCCATGCTAAAAAATAAATCAATCCTATTTTGAAAAATTCTACAGGAGAGATAGAGAGTGGGCCTAAGCGTATCCAGCGTTTAGCTCCTCCGCTAGCTGTTGCTAGTGCAGAAGGTAAAAATGGTAAAATGATGATAAAGATAAAAGAAACAATCAAAATAGCTAAAATAATTTTTTTAGAAAGTGCTTTATCAGGATCCAATCGAGAAATAAAAAACATTATAAGTATTCCACTAATTCCAAAAAAAAGCTGACGAATAAAAAAATGAAACTCGCTATAGTCAAGAAAAAGAACAGTAAAAGCTGTAAGAGAGTATGAAAATACTATTCCTATGGTGATTAAAATACAACTTAAATAAAATAATCTTTTATCAGCAACCATTATAATTATAACTTTTCTTTATTGGAATTAAAATTTTAAAAAGTTTTATTATAACTAAAATAAATTAAATTTTTTGCTAAGTTTTTGTAAGGAAAATTTGCTAAAATTAACAATAAAAATATAACAAAAAAGGCAAATTATGAATCAAATCCATAAAATTCTCATAGCAAATAGAGCTGAAATAGCTGTTAGAGTAATCCGTGCTTGTAGAGATTTACATATTAAAAGTGTTGCAGTTTTTACAGAGCCTGATCGTGAATGTTTGCATGTAAAAATCGCAGATGAGGCTTATCGCATAGGAACGGATGCTATAAGAGGATATTTAGATGTTGCTCGTATTGTCGAGATTGCTAAGGCTTGTGGTGCTGATGCGATCCATCCTGGTTATGGATTTTTAAGTGAGAATTACGAATTTGCTAAGGCTTGTGAAGATGCTGGAATTATTTTTATAGGTCCAAAATCTGAAGTAATCCATAAGATGGGAAATAAAAATATCGCTCGTAAGTTAATGGCTAAAAATGGCATACCTATTGTTCCAGGGACTGAAAAATTAAATTCCTATAGCATGGAAGAAATTAAAATTTTTGCTGAGAAGATTGGTTATCCTGTTATTTTAAAAGCTTCAGGTGGTGGAGGTGGACGCGGAATTCGCGTTGTTCATAAAGAACAAGATCTTGAAAATGCCTTTGAATCTTGCAAAAGAGAAGCTTTAACATACTTTAATAATGATGAAGTATTTATGGAAAAATATGTAGTTAATCCCAGACATATAGAATTTCAAATTTTAGGAGATAACTACGGAAATATTATCCATCTTTGTGAAAGGGATTGTTCTATTCAAAGAAGACATCAAAAGGTAATTGAGATAGCACCTTGCCCTGGAATTTCAGATAATCTTAGAAAAACTATGGGTGTTACAGCTGTGGCAGCTGCTAAGGCTGTAGGTTATACAAATGCTGGAACTATAGAGTTTTTGCTTGATGATTATAATCGCTTTTATTTTATGGAAATGAATACAAGAATTCAAGTTGAGCATCCAATTACTGAAGAAATTACAGGTATTGATCTTATTGTAAGACAAATTCGTATTGCAGCAGGAGAAATTTTGGACTTAGAACAAAGCGATATTAAACCTAGGGGTTTTGCTATTGAAGCTAGAATTACTGCTGAAAATGTATGGAAAAATTTTATTCCAAGTCCTGGAAAAATAGGAGAATACTACCCAGCTCTTGGACCATCTGTTAGGGTTGATAGTCATATTTATAAAGACTATACTGTGCCGCCTTATTATGATTCCATGCTTGCAAAGCTTATTATTAAAGCAACAAGTTATGATTTAGCGGTTAATAAACTTGAGCGTGCTTTGAAGGAATTTGTGATTGATGATATTAGAACAACAATACCATTTTTAATTGCTATTACAAAAACAAGAGAATTTAGAAGAGGGTATTTAGACACCTCTTTCATAGAAACACATATGCAAGAATTATTAGAAAAAACAGAAGATCGTCATCAAGAAAATAAAGAAGAAGTTATAGTTGCAATAGCTGCTACGCTTAAAAAAATACGAGAAAGTAGAGAATAATAGATGGATTTTTTAGAGAGTCTTAAAAGTATTAAAAAAGAAATGCAAGCTAACGCCAATACTCCAAAATTAGCGAAGAAGTCAAGCAAGAGTGGTGCAAGTGTAAAAAATTTAGAAAAACTAGCTAAAGATATTCGCGAAAAAAATCAAGAAACAAACATAGATAAGGAAATGCAAGAAATTTTCTTAAAGCAAGAAAAACTACAGGATGAATTTTCCGAATTTATCAAAAATGCAGATATTAAGAAAATTTAATGCTTGAGATTGGTTTTTGTACTCTTGAAGATCAGTGTCCTTACTTAAAGGATAAACGTTCAAGAATAGAGTATAAATACATTGAAAATTGCCCTAAAGAAATCAATAATGAGCTAATAAAACGAGGTTGGCGTCGTTTTGGTAGGTATTTTTCACGCCCTATTTGTAAAGATTGTGATGAATGTTTAAGTCTTAGAATTTTAGTTAATGAATATAATTTTTCAAGAAGTGAAAGAAGGGTTGTAAATAAAAATATTAACACCAAAGTTATACTTAGAACACCCAATTTAAGCAATGAACATTTGTTTTTATATGATAAATACCATCGTTTTATGGAAGAAAAAAAGAACTGGAAGCGTTATGATTTAAGCTTTAAACAGTATTATAATCTTTATGTCGATGGTTTTATGAATTTTGGATATGAGCTTGCATTTTATATAGAAGATAAGCTCGTTTGTGTTGATTTGATTGATATTTTAGAGGATGGAATTTCAAGCATTTATTGTTTTTATGATCCTGATTTTTCGTATTTTTCTTTGGGTAAATTTTCTTTGCTCAATGAAATACAAATAGCTAAAAAAATGAACTTAGATTATATTTATCTTGGGTATTTTGTAAAAAAGTGTCAATCTTTATCTTATAAAGCCGATTATACACCTAATGAAATTTTAAAAGGCACTAAAGAGCTTTTTGAAAATGAGGTTTTATGGGAGAAATAGATGCAAATCGTGCAAACTTTAGAAACTATCAATGTTAATACAGATGATATTAGCGTATTTCAGTATTTTAAAGACTTGATTACCAAAAATTTCACAAAGGTCATAGGACGAAAAAATAAAATTTTTTCTTTTTTTGAAGAAAATGAAATTCCACAGCGCCGTTATTTCTTAAAAGTTTTAGATCAAAAATATCGTAAAAGCACAAATGAAGGTATAGAGAATTTACAAGATGCTCATTTTAAAACTTTTAGATTAATTTTTGAGCAAAATAATATGCTTAAGCCTATGTTGTTTATCAAGATTGATTTTGTTGCGGGTAGAATTTTGATGAAGTTAAGCTCTAATGAAAAATTATTTATTACTTATATAAGAAATTATTTTCAAAATCATAATATAGAATATAATGAAATGACAAATATTCTAATTTTAGAATATAAAAACGAGAATACCCTTGAACTTTTTGAAGCTTTTGCAGATGAGAGCGAGCATTTAAAATATTGCGTGAATTTTGAAGTTGACCGCGAAGAGTATAAAAAATTTCGCCAAAATATTCACAATAAAGAAAATATGAAATGGAAATTTAATGCTTTAGCTAAGCTTTTTAGTAATTATTTTAATACTTTAGAATGCACTCCGCAAAATGATCTTAGTGAAATCAGACAAAAATATTTGATTTTGGTAAAACTTTATCATCCTGATTTTCATCAAGGAAAAAGTGCAATAGAAAAAGCTTACGCAAGAGAACAGTTTGAAAAAATACAAATCGCCTATGATAACTTAAAAGCACTTTATAAGAATAATACTTAAAAAAATTAAATTAATCATTTTGGTTAATTTAATTTTTCTCTCTCATAAATTTTTCTTAATTTGCTATCTAGTTTAAAACAAAATTTAAAAAGTGCAGGTACTACGAGTAAGGTAAGCAAAGTCGAACTTATAAGTCCAAAGATAATGGCTATTGCCATAGGAGAATTAGCTTCATAGCCCGCACCCCTTGAAAGAGCAAGTGGGAGCATAGCAAAAATCATAGCAAAAGTTGTCATCAATATAGCCCTTAAGCGTGATTTTCCAGCGATTAAAAGAGCTTTATCGGGATCTAAACCTTCATGGCATTTTTTATTAGCTACATCTACGAGTAAAATAGCATTTTTCCCCACCATACCAAAAAGTAAGATGATGGCAATAAGTACAAAAAGTGAAAAATTATGCCCTGTGATAAAAAGCCCTATAGAAGCTCCGCCAAAGGCTAAAGGCATGGTTATCATGATGATTAAAGGCAGAATAAAACTTTCATAAAGTGCGGCTAAAACAAGATAAATTAAAACAAAAGCAAGTGCTACTGCCATAGCAAAACCTTGCACGGTTTCACCTAAAAGATTGATAAAGCCTGAAAAAGCATAGCTAAGACTTGGATTGTTATTTAAAATTTTATCCATATTATCTAGTAAAAGTTTTTGCACCGCTCCTAAGGAAAGATCATTCACTCCAGCTGTGATTTTCACAGAGCGGTTTTTATTGTAACGATTGATAGTTTTTAAATCTTTACTGTATATAAAATCCACCACGCTTGAAAGTTCTAAATTTATACCTTGGTTGTTTTTAATGCTAATGCGCTTTAAAGCTTCTATGTTTTTTTTAAATTCTGGAGCAAAACTTAGGATAATATCATCTTTTGAATTGCCTCTATCCATGCTTCCTACGCTAAGTTGCGAGAAAGAATACCCTAAAACCCCAGCGATATATTGAGGATTGACATCTAAAAGTTTGGCTTTTTCTTTGTTGATGTGTAAGGCTACTTCATCCTTTGTAGCATTAGCATTATCACTTATATCTACAATGCGTGCATTAGTGCCTAAAATTTCTTTTGCCTGAGAAGCAGCTTCTTTTAGAGTGTTTAAATCATCTCCTAAGATTAAAAATTGCACGGGATCATCAATGCCTGCACCCTCTATCTTTGGAAGTTCTAAAATTTTGATTTTTAAACTTTCATCTTGAAATTTTTGACGATATAAACTTACTATGGCACTTTGTCTTAAATTTCTTTCGTCTAAATTTTTAAGTTTAACATAAATTTTAGCCTTTGTAGCATCTTTGGCATCATCATAGCCTACAAGTAAAAAAGCGTATTTGACATTGCTATCATTTTTGATTTTTTCAAGCAAATTTAAACTTTTTTCTTTCATGGCTTCTAAACTTAAATCCTTTTTGCTTTCAAGCAAAACTTGAATTTCGCTATCATCTTCCATAGGTAAAAAATCAAGTCCTATGCGAGTGGCTAAAGCAAAAGAAAGCCCTATAAAAACAAGAGTGGCTAGGATAAATTTTACTTTATTTTGTAAAATTTTATAGAGTAAATTTTCATACTTTTGCTCTATTTTTTCAAAAAAAGCTTCTGTTTTTTCATAAAACTTGTTTTCTTTTGGATTTAAAAATCTTGCCCCAATACTAGGTATTAAAAATACAGAAACCAAAAAGCTTATAACTATCCCACTTGCAACGCTTATGCCTAAGGCATTGAAAAAAAGCCCTGATATAGAGTTCATATAAGAAATAGGGATAAAAACACAAAGTAAAACTATACTTATGCTTAAAACGCTAAAACCTATTTCATTGATACCCAAAAAAGCAGCTTGTAAAGGCGGATAAGTTTTTAGTTTTTTAGCAATATTTTCAATCACTACTATAGCATCATCGATAAAAATTCCTATGCTTAAGGTTAAAGCTATAAAAGTTAAGCGGTTTAAATCATAGCCTAAAAGATCGATAATAAAAAAAGTTGAAATGATAGAAGTAGGTATAGCTATGCAAGCAATGAGAGTTGCACTTAAATTTCTTAAAAATAAAAACACGATAACAAGGGTTAGAAAAATCCCCAAAACCATATCAAAAATCACTTGAGAAAGGTGCTTGTGGATATTTAAGCTTTTATCATAAAGCATATTAATGCTTATATCTTTTGGAATTTGTTTTTCTAAAATAGGCAAGGCATTTTTGATATTTTTAATCATTTCAAGGGTGTTATAATTTGTGATTTTTCCGAGTTCTAAAAGCACCCCTTCTTTACCTTCGTATAAAGCACTTTGTTTTTCATCTTCATAAAGGCTTGAAATATTAGCAATATCACTTAAAAATACTCCTGTTTTTATGCGAAGATTGCTAAGTTCTTCTAAATTTGTGGCTTCAAAATAGCCTTTGATGATATAGTTATCTTGATTGTTGTTAAGTTCGCCTAGGGCTTGTTTAAAATTTTGACTTTTGATGATATTTGCTACATCAAGGGCGTTAAGATTGTATTTTCTAAGTTCGTTTGGTTTTAATTCTATGCGAATTTGGGGTTCTAAAAACCCCTTAGCTTCGATTTTACCTACTCCTTCAACTCTTTGCAAAAAAGGTTTTATTTTGTCATTGATTTCACGCATGAGTTGTAATTTATCTTTAGAATATAGAAAAAGTGAAATAGCAGAACCAGAATCTGAACTGATTTTTTCAATTTCAGGCTTAGAAGGTAGGCTTAAAGTTCCTATTTTATCACGCACATCATTGGCAGCTACTTCAAGATTTTTACCCAGTTTAAACTCGACTACACTTACACTAAAATTATCATATGCAGCTGAGGTTATGGTCTTTACTCCATCGATTTCACTTAAAGCATTTTCTATTTCTTTAGTGACTTTTGATTCTACGAAATTTAAATCCCCATTTATCTTGCTTGTGATTTTTATAAGAGGTATGGAAACATTAGGAAATAAATTTACACTCATGCTAAAAGCAGAGATTAGCCCAAAAATCATAAGAGCTAAGAAAAACATTAGCACGGTAATAGGTCGGTTTATAGCTAGTTTAAACATTTTTAATCTTTAGTGATGATTCTACCTTCACCAAAAAGCCCTGGTGTTAGATTTGTGGTTTGCACTTCAGCATAAATTTTTCTTGTTTTTACTTCTATACTTGGATAAATAAGGCTGATTTTTCCTTTCAATTCTGTACCATTTTGATCGATTTTATAAAAGAAATCATCGCCTAATCTAACTTTATCTTTATATTTTTCATCAAAACTTAAAATCAGTTTGCTTTGTGGATAGGAAAAAATTTCTATTAAAGGTTGAGCTACTCCTCCTACTCCTTCGCCCACTTGTATAAATTTGTTTGCGATAATAGCATCATAAGGTGCGCGTAATTCTTTTTTTGCCATGATATTTTTATAATAAGCTATATTGATTTTTGCTTTGTTTAAATTTAAATTAGCAGCATCAAACTTAGCTTTCATATCTTCATAGCTTTGTTTGTCTATAACATTTTCTACAGCTTTGATTTTTTGCATCCTACTTTTGGTATTTTCGTATTCTACAAGGGCAAGTTGATAAGAATTTTGAGCATTTTGAAGAGCTATTTTTTCACTTTCTTGATCAAGAGCAAGTAAAAGTTCTCCTTTGTTGACTTTTTGTCCAATTTCTACAGGAATTTTTTGAACCAAACCTATGCTTTCAAGGGCAAGTTTGCTTTGTTTTGATGCTTCTACATTGAAACTTGCGTAAATTTCTTCGCCAAAGGCGCAATTAAAAACAAGAAGTAAAAATAGAATTTTTTTCATTCTTTAACCTTTGAATTAAGATCTATACCCGCATTAAAATAATAATTTGCTTTAGTAATTTCAAATTCATTTTTAGCAAGCTCTAAATCGCTTTGTGCTTTAAATTTAACCTCTAAAGCTTGAAGATATTCTACATAAGAAACAAGTCCTGCTTGGTATTTTTTATCTACACTTTCAAAAGCTAAATTTGCAGCATTTAAGCTAAGATTAAGAGCTAAAATTTGTTCTTGTAAAACTTTTAAACTTTTGTCTAAATAATTTAATTCTTCTTTATTTTTTCTCTCGCTAAATCTTGCATTTGCATTGGCTATTTGAACATTTAAACGCTCTTTTTCAACTTCTTTCGCCCTTGCATTGAAATCAAAAATTTTCCATTCCATACCTAAAATAAATTGATTACCTTGAGAATATTTTTCTAAGAATTGATCCGCTAAATTTGCAAAAGGAGCTGGAACTTTTGGATTATAATTGTTTTTATAAAAGTTAAAATTATCTTGAATATAAAATTTTGGAAAATATTCAGCTTTTGCTAAATTTACACTTTCTTTAGCAAGATTGATTTGTTCTTTAGCTATCATTACTTCATAGTTTTGACTTTTCTCTTGTTGCGGATTTTCTAAAAAAGCATTCCCTTGCACTTTAAAATCCGTATCGCTTAAAATTTTAATCTCTTTTTGTATATTGGCAAGTTTTAATTCATTTTGACTGAGCTCTAATAAGCTTAAATGGTATTTAGCCTTAATGCTTTCAAGTTCATCTTTAGGGCTAAGTCCTGCGTCGTAAAATTTTTGCAATCTTTCAAAAGTTGATTTTAAAAAAGATACTTTTTGTTGATTGGCTAGTAAAATTTTTTCAAGACTTAAGGTGTTAAAATAAAGTGTGATTGCATTTAGGGCAAGGTAATTTTTATTTTGTTCTTTGTCTAAAAGGCTTAATTTTTCTCTGCTTTCTAAAGCTCTTAAATTAGCCTCTCTAGCACCCCCATCAAAAAGCAAAAAATTAAGAGAAACTTTAGCAAATAAACTTTCTTGTGGATCGATAATGAAGCGATCTTTATTGTTGGCTACATAAGCTGAGTTTAGACTAAGAGAGGGTAGGTAATTTCTAAAAGCTTGTTCTTTGTCTAAATTTGCTTGTTCGCTTTGCATTTGCTTAATGAGATAGGATTCATTATTTTGACTTAGTGCTATAAATTCGTGCAAATTAGAAGCTAACATTGCTAAGGGATAAAGAGCTAAAAATATAGCTGATTTTAAATATTTTTCAAACATTTTGATATTTTAATATGTTTTATATAAATTTCAATTGAAGTTTTTTATATAAAATAAAATTTATTTGTTTTAAACATAAATTTTGTTAAAATCCTAGCTTTAAAATTTTATATTTAGGATGAAATTTTGTCGGTAAAAAATATTAGAAATTTTTCTATTATAGCTCATATAGATCATGGAAAATCTACTCTTGCAGATAGGATTATTAGTGAGTGTGGTGCTATTAGCGATAGGCAGATGAGTTCACAAGTTATGGATACTATGGATATAGAAAAAGAGCGTGGTATCACCATAAAAGCACAATCAGTGCGTTTAAATTATAAATTTAATAATGAAAATTTTGTTTTAAATCTTATTGATACTCCTGGCCATGTGGATTTTTCTTATGAAGTGAGTCGTTCTTTGGCAAGTTGTGAAGGAGCTTTGCTTGTAGTAGATGCTTCTCAAGGTGTTGAAGCACAGACTATAGCTAATGTTTATATAGCGCTTGAAAATAATCTTGAAATCATTCCTGTGATTAATAAAATCGATTTACCTAATGCTGATGTTGAGAAAGTAAAGCATGAAATCGAGCATATTATAGGTATAGATTGCAAAGATGCAATTTGTGTGAGTGCAAAAACAGGAGTGGGTATAAAAGAGCTTATAGAAACAATTATTACTAAAATCCCTGCACCAAAAACAGATGATGAAGCTCCTACTAAGGCTTTAATTTATGATTCTTGGTTTGATAATTATTTGGGTGCTTTGGCTTTGGTTAGGATTTATGAAGGAAGTATTGCTAAAAACGATGAAGTTTTAGTCATGAGTACGGATAAAAAACATATAGTTCAAGATCTTTTTTATCCCCACCCTTTAAGTCCAATTAAAACTCAATCTTTACAATCAGGCGAAGTAGGTGTGGTGGTTTTAGGGCTTAAAACCGTAGGTGATGTACAAGTAGGCGATACCATCACTTTGGTAAAAAACAAAGCTAAAGAAGCCATAGGTGGTTTTGAAAAGGCTAAAGCTTTTGTATTTGCGGGACTTTATCCTATAGAAACGGATAAATTTGAAGATTTAAGAGATGCTTTGGATAAATTAAAGCTTAATGATAGTTCTATTACTTATGAGCCTGAAACTTCTTTGGCCTTAGGCTTTGGTTTTAGGGTAGGATTTTTAGGGCTTTTACATATGGAAGTTATCAAAGAAAGGCTTGAGAGAGAATTTAATCTTGATTTGATTGCTACAGCTCCAACTGTGACTTATGAAATTTATCAAACCGATGGAGAGTTTATTAAAATTCAAAATCCTAGCGAGCTTCCTCCTGTTAATAAAATCGATCATATAAAAGAGCCTTATGTTAAAGCTACTATCATTACTCCAAGTGAATTTTTAGGGAATTTAATCACTCTTTTAAATCGCAAAAGAGGAGTACAGGTTAAAATGGACTATATCACACCTGAGCGTGTTTTGCTAGAATATGATGTGCCTTTAAATGAGATTGTGATGGATTTTTATGATAAATTAAAGTCCTTAACAAAAGGTTATGCAAGTTTTGATTATGAGCCTATAGAATTTAGAGTAGGGGATTTGGTAAAACTTGATATTAAGGTAGCGGGTGAAAATGTTGATGCGCTAAGCATTATCGTGCCTAATGAAAAAGCGCAAAGTAAAGGAAGAGAACTTGTTAGTGCTATGAAAGAAATAGTTCCTAGACAGCTTTTTGAAGTGGCCATTCAAGCAAGTATTGGAAATAAAATCATCGCAAGAGAAACTGTTAAATCCATGGGTAAAAATGTGACAGCAAAATGTTATGGTGGGGATATTACTAGAAAAAGAAAGCTTTTAGAAAAGCAAAAAGAAGGTAAAAAAAGAATGAAAGCTATAGGTAAGGTAAATTTACCTCAAGAGGCTTTTTTGAGTGTTTTAAAGATAGATTGATGATAAATTTAAAACTTGGCTTGAAATTTGCTTGTATTTTTAATACAATTTTAAAATAATTTTCTAAGGAGAAAAAATGTTTAAAAAATTTTTGATTTTTATAGTGCCTATTTTATTTTTGAGTGCTTGTGCAACTAAACAAGATACTTTTGCTCAAGTTAATCAAATTTCTAAAAATTCTCAATGCAGTTCTTGTGAAAGTCCTGGTGGTTTTGAAGCAAAGATTAAAGGGCTTTTATACATTAGCGATGTTGGAATTCAATGTTGTGCCAATAAACGCACTTTAGACACTGGTATTGCTTTGAAAAAGGTTTATTTACATAGATTTTATGATTTAAAAGAAGGGCAAAAGGTTTTAAATGCTAAAGGGAAAAAGTTATTTGTTGATGTGAATTTTAATGCGGTATTTTATACTTATTTAAAACAAGAACTTGAAGCTAGAGGAATAGTTGTGCTTGACAATAACGATCAAAATTCACCTTATGTGAGTAAGATTGATTTAGAATTTATATCTTATGGAGCAACTCAAGATGCTATAGGATTACATTCAAAACTAGTAGGAGTTTTACAAGTTAGTGATATAAATAAAAATAAGAAATTTACAATCCGCACCAAGCAAGATGTACAAGGTTTTGATGATTTAAAAGAAACAACTTTTTATACTCATTTGTTAATAAAACAAATGGCAAATAAAGCAGCTAGTTTAATCTCTGAACTTTGAGGTGTATAAATTGCGGAGCTTTTACTCTGCTCTGCTTTTGTGAATTATGCGAGCTAGAGCTTTCTGAATTTTCCTTAAATGTAAGAAAGCTTGATAATAATTTCAAAGTCTATTCTTTTTATAAATACCATGAAATACAACACTTGCTTCACTCTAAACATTATTTTTATGGTTATTTTGTTTATAAAATGCTTGCTAAATTAAGTTTTGCAAAATTTAAAGATTTTTTTGATCCTAGAATGACAATTAATGTTATAGCTTTAGATGATAAGGTTGAAGATATGCTTTATTCGCATTCTGCTATTTTAGCTAGATATCTTAAAACAAAATTTGTAAAACCTGTTTTTAATGTTTTAAAAGCACAAAATCATATTAAATATTCTGGAAAAAGTTTAGAATTTCGTCAAAAACATAAAAGAAATTACAAACTCTTAAAAACCATTCACGAACCTGTAATTTTAGTAGATGATATTGTAACGACTGGTTCTAGCCTTTTGGAAGCTAAAAAAGTTTTAGAAGAAAATAAAATTTCTGTACTTTTTGCTCTTGTTTTAGCTGATGCAAAAGTTTAATATGCTATAATCAAAACTTTGAACTAATAGAAGGATTTTTATGGAGAATATTTTTAGCAAAGATTCTGATATTGAACTTGTAGATATAGAAAATTCTATAAAAGGTAGTTACTTAGACTATTCTATGAGTGTTATTATAGGTCGTGCTTTGCCTGACGCAAGAGATGGTTTAAAGCCTGTTCATAGAAGAATTTTATATGCTATGCAAAATGATGAGGCAAAAAGTAGAACAGATTTTGTCAAATCAGCCCGTATAGTGGGTGCTGTTATAGGTCGTTATCATCCACATGGAGATACAGCAGTTTATGATGCTTTGGTTAGAATGGCTCAAGATTTTTCTATGAGATATCCAAGTATTACAGGACAAGGCAACTTTGGATCTATAGATGGTGATAGCGCTGCTGCGATGCGTTATACTGAAGCAAAAATGAGTAAACTTTCTCATGAGCTTTTAAAAGATATAGATAAAGATACGGTCGATTTTGTTCCAAATTATGATGGTTCAGAAAGTGAACCTGATGTCTTACCTTCTAGGGTTCCAAATTTATTATTAAATGGTTCAAGTGGTATAGCTGTAGGTATGGCGACAAACATCCCACCTCATAGTTTAAATGAGTTGATAGATGGACTTTTATATTTGCTTGATAGTAAAGATGCAAGCTTAGAAGAGATTATGCAGTTTATCAAAGGTCCAGATTTTCCAACAGGTGGAATAATTTATGGTAAAAAAGGTATTATAGAAGCTTATCGCACAGGGCGTGGTCGCGTGAAAGTGCGCGCTAAAACTCATATTGAAAAAAAGACAAATAAAGATGTTATTGTTATAGATGAGCTTCCTTATCAAACCAATAAAGCTAGGCTTATAGAGCAGATTGCAGAGCTTGTTAAAGAAAAGCAAATTGAAGGAATATCTGAAGTAAGAGATGAGAGCAATAAAGAAGGAATCCGCGTTGTTATAGAGCTTAAACGTGAGGCTATGAGTGAAATTGTTTTAAACAATCTATTTAAATCTACTACTATGGAAAGTACTTTTGGTGTGATTATGTTGGCAATTCACAATAAAGAACCTAAAATTTTCTCTTTGTTAGAACTTTTAAATCTTTTCTTAACCCATAGAAAAACAGTTATTATTAGAAGAACGATTTTTGAACTTCAAAAGGCAAGAGCAAGAGCTCATATTTTAGAAGGTCTTAAAATTGCACTTGATAATATAGATGAAGTGATTGCTTTAATTAAAAATAGTTCTGATAATAATACCGCAAGAGATTCTTTGGTAGCTAAATTTGGTCTTAGTGAGCTTCAAGCCAATGCTATTTTAGATATGAAACTTGGTCGTTTAACAGGACTTGAAAGAGAAAAAATCGAAAATGAACTTGCAGAATTAATGAAAGAAATTGCAAGACTTGAAGAAATTTTAAAAAGTGAAACCTTGCTTGAAAATTTAATTCGCGATGAATTAAAAGAAATTAGAAGTAAATTTGATGTGCCACGTATTACTCAAATTGAAGATGATTATGATGATATTGATATTGAAGATTTGATTCCTAATGAAAATATGGTTGTAACTATTACGCATCGTGGTTATATTAAGCGTGTGCCTAGTAAACAATATGAAAAGCAAAAACGAGGCGGAAAAGGAAAATTAGCCGTTACGACTTATGATGATGATTTTATAGAAAGTTTCTTTACGGCAAATACACATGATACACTTATGTTTGTAACAGATCGTGGACAGCTTTATTGGCTTAAAGTTTATAAAATTCCTGAAGGCTCAAGAACGGCTAAAGGAAAAGCAGTGGTAAATCTTATTAATTTACAAGCTGAAGAAAAAATCATGGCTATTATTCCAACCACGGATTTTGATGAGAGTAAATCTTTATGTTTCTTTACTAAAAATGGTATTGTAAAGCGTACAAATTTGAGTGAATATCAAAATATCAGAAGTGTAGGAGTTAGAGCGATCAACTTGGATGAAAATGATGAGTTGGTAACTGCTATTATTGTTCAAAGAGATGAAGATGAAATTTTTGCCACTGGTGGTGAAGAAAATTTAGAAAATCAAGAAATTGAAAATTTAGATGATGAAAATCTTGAAAATGAAGAAAGTGTAAGCACACAAGGTAAAATGCTCTTTGCAGTAACCAAAAAAGGTATGTGTATCAAATTCCCACTTGCTAAAGTGCGTGAAATCGGCCGTGTAAGTCGTGGGGTGACGGCTATTAAGTTTAAAGAGAAAAATGACGAATTAGTAGGTGCAGTTGTTATAGAAAATGATGAGCAAGAAATTTTAAGCATAAGTGCAAAAGGTATAGGAAAACGCACAAATGCTGGAGAATATAGATTGCAAAGCAGAGGTGGTAAGGGTGTAATTTGTATGAAACTTACAGAAAAAACCAAAGATCTTATTAGCGTAGTTATAGTAGATGAAACTATGGATTTGATGGCTCTTACAAGTTCAGGCAAGATGATACGTGTTGATATGCAAAGCATTAGAAAAGCAGGGCGTAATACGAGTGGTGTCATTGTAGTTAATGTGGAAAATGACGAGGTGGTTAGCATCGCTAAGTGTCCTAAAGAGGAAAATGATGAGGATGAGTTAAGCGATGAAAACTTTGGTTTAGATTTGTAATAAGTTTAAAGTTGGAACGCTTATTGCTTTTTATTTTTTACTAATTACAATATTTTGAAGGTGTAAAAATGAAAAAAATTTATTTTATGCTAGCAATAGCAGGAATTTTCGCTGGTTGTGTATCAAGTGCAAACAGTGCAACTAAAAATTCAAGTGCAAATAGCACTGCCCCATCTCAAGATGTTATCGTGCAAAAAGTCGATAAAGATGATGTGCGTGATATTATCAGAGAAGAAAAAATGTTGGCTCCAGATGCTAGCGAAACGGAACTTAGTTTTACAGCAGTTGGTGAAGGGATTGCTCCGATGAATACAGTTTCTACTGCTCAAGCCCTAGCTTTAGCAAAAAGAGCAGCGATTACAGATGCTTACAGACAGCTTGCAAGTAAGCTTTATGGTGTGAAAGTGAATGGTAAAGACACCGTAAAAGATGCAATGCTTAGAAGTTCAACTATTACTGCGCAAGTAAATGGTTTGATAAAAAATGCAAGTATTATTGATCAGAATTTTAATCAAGGGCTTTATAGGGTAAACTTAGAACTTAAAATCGATGCAGACAAGTGGAAAGAATTGTTTGCTTATTAATCTTTCTTAGCTTTAAGCTTTTTGCCCAAGATGAATTTATTTTTTGGGCAGAGCTTTCTAGTAAAAATTTCATTCTCTTTCATCAAAATCAAAATTTATCCTTAGCAATGACGCAAAGCGAAAATGTTGAAGAACAATGGGTATGTGAAATTTCTTATAGTGATCAAGATTTAAAAGTTTTACCTCGAACTTCTTTAGGATTGATTGATGATAATATGCCAAAAACAATTAAATTTAATTTTTTAAATTCTCATAAAGATGAGTTAAGCGATTGCTTTATAGGGGCTAGAATCAGTGTTAAGGATATTGTTAATACTGACTTATTACGTGCTCAAAGTGAAACTTATGTTAAAATTTTACCCTTGCGTTTTACCGTGGAATTTGGCGAACAAAATGCGATAATTTATTATCTTAAAAAAAAGTAAATTCAAAATTAAGCGCAAATTGGATACTATAGTAGAAATTTTTTAAAAGGCTTAGGATGAATTTAGTCATAGTAGAAGATGATATTAATATGCGCAAATCCTTAGAAATTGCATTAGCAGAGTATGAAGAATTTAATATTAAATCTTATAAATCTGCTACTGAAGCTTTAAAAAAAATAGATGAGAATACAGATTTGATTATTACAGATATTAATATGCCAGGAATTGATGGCATAGAATTTGTTAAAGCCTGTGAAAATAAATATGATTTTATTATTATGACAGGAAATGCTACTTTAAGCCGTGCTATAGAAGCGGTTCGTTTGGGAGTAAAAGATTTTTTAACCAAGCCTTTTGATGTTGATACTTTAGTCGAGGCTATTAAGCGTGCTAAAATCATAAGAGAAAAAACAGCCGATAAAAAAAGCAAAAAAAATGAAAAAAAAGAAGAAAATAAAGATTTTTTTTCAACTTCTCCTAATTTAGAAAAAACATTAAATTTAAGTCAAAAAGCGGCTAAAACTGATGCCTCTGTAATGTTTTTTGGAGAGAGTGGAGTAGGAAAAGAGGTATTTTCTCGTTATATTCACACTCATTCTAAACGCTCTAATAAGCCTTTTGTTGCTATTAATATGGCAGCCATTCCTGCAAATTTGATTGAAAGTGAGCTTTTTGGTTTTGAAAAAGGTGCTTTTACTGATGCTAATGCAACTAAAATAGGGCTTTTTGAAATGGCTAATGAGGGCACTTTGTTTTTAGATGAAATTGGTGAAATGCCTTATGAAATTCAAGCTAAACTTTTAAGAGCTTTGCAAGAAAAAGAAATCACACGACTTGGAAGTACAAAAAGCATCAAAATAGATGTAAGAATTATTAGTGCAACTAATGCAAATTTAGATGAAAAAATAAAAAATGGCGAATTTCGTTCAGATTTATATTATCGTTTAAACACTGTTCCTATTAATATCCCGCCTTTAAGAGAGCGTAAAGAAGAAATTTTAGGTATAGCTCAAAAGGTTTTAGAAGATACTTGTAAAGAATATGATTTTAAGGAAAAACAGCTCAGCCAAGAAGCTAAAAATGCTTTACTTGAATATGATTTTCCTGGTAATATTAGAGAATTAATATCCGTTGTACAAAGAGCTTGTATTTTAAGTGAAAATGATGAAATTTCAAGTGAAGATTTGTTCTTAGAAGCTAGAAGTATAAAAAAAGATGTAAAGAATTTAGAAAAAGAATTGATTTGTGAAGTTCTTTTAAGTGTAGATTATGACAAGGATCAAGCTTCTGAAATTTTAGGTATGGATATAAAAATTTTAAATGAAAAAATTAAAAAATATCAAATAAAGGATAAGTAATGTCAAAAAAACAAAAAATAGCCATTGTGGGTGCTACTGGTGCGGTTGGGGAAGAGCTTTTAAATGTTTTAGATGAACTTGATTTCCCAGTGGAAAGTATTTTACCTTTAGCAAGTGCAAAAAGTGTAGGTAGTGAAGTAGAATTTAAAGGCAAAGCTTATAAAGTCAAAGAACTTACCGAAAATGTATTTAAAGAAAATCCTATTGATATTGCTTTTTTTAGCGCAGGTGGAAGTGTGAGTGAAAAATATGCTAAATTTGCAGTAGAATCAGGTGCTATTGTAATTGATAATACAAGTCATTTTAGAATGGAAAAAGATGTTCCTTTGGTGGTTCCTGAATGCAATCCTGAGGATATTAAAGATTGGAAAAAAACAGGGATTATTGCTAATCCAAATTGTTCTACCATACAAATGGTACAAGTTTTAAAACCTTTAAATGATGCATTTAATTTAAAGCGTGTTGATGTAAGTACCTATCAGGCTGCAAGTGGAGCAGGAAAAGAAGGAATGCAAGAATTGGTTGAAGCCATGCAAAGTTTTTTTGCTTTTAAACTTGATGAATTTGAACCTCAAACTTTTCCTTATACTTTAGCACTTAATCTTATTCCACAAATTGATGTTTTTGTGGATAATGATTACACTAAAGAAGAACTTAAAATGGTCAATGAAACTCAAAAAATTTTACATAAAAATTTAGAAGTTTCGGCAACTTGTGTAAGAGTGCCTGTTTTAAGAAGTCATAGCGAAGCCATTACTATGCATTTTGAAAAAGAAATAGATGTAAAAAAAGCTAAAGAAATTTTAGAAAAAGCACCAAGTGTTATTGTCATAGATGATCCTAAAAATAAAAAATACCCTATGCCTTTAATGACTAGCGATACTAATGAAACTTATGTAGGAAGAATTCGTGCTGATGTGTATGATAAAAAAATACTCCATCTTTGGTGTGTGGCGGATCAAATTCGTGTAGGTGCTGCAACAAATGCTGTGCGTATTGCGCAAAAATGGTTAGAATTAAAAAATAAATAAGGAAAAAAATGTTAGAGAAAATATTTGAATCTTTACTTGTTAGAAGTCGTATTGTTACAATTTTACCCGTAATTTTTGGTTTAATTGGAGCTTTTGTATTGTTTTTTATTGCAAGTTATGATGTTTTAAAAGTTATATTTTATACTTATAATTATTTTTTTGATGCAGGTTCTAATGTGGATTTGCATGAGGATGTGGTGGCTTTAATTATAGGAGCTGTTGATCTTTATCTTATGGCTTTAGTTTTGTTTATTTTTTCTTTTGGAGTTTATGAGCTTTTTATCAGCGAAATAGAAGAATTTAAACAAACAAAACAAAGCAAGGTTTTAGAGGTGCATAGCTTAGATCAATTAAAAGACAAGCTTGCAAAAGTTATCATTATGGTCTTAGTGGTAAATTTCTTTCAAAGGGTTTTACAGATGAAATTTGCTACTCCTGTGGATATGGCTTTTCTTGCTGGATCGATTTTAGCTCTTTGTGTAGGACTTTATTTTTTACACAAAGGTGGTCATTAACAAGGATTATCTTTTTTTGATATAATCGTTTTTTTGTGTTTAAAGAATAAAAATGAAAAAAATATTTTTAATTGGTATGATTTTAAATCATTTTGTTTTTGCAGCTCCGTTAGATGAAGTCTTTAAAGATATAGAAGTTTCAGGGACTGTTCGTTATCGCTATGATATTAAAAAAGAAAAAAAATACAACAAAAAAACACATAGATATCAAAATAAAACACAAACAGAAATTACAATAAAATAAGGAAAATCATGATTGCACGCTGGTTGTTTATTAGTTCAATATTTGTTGTTGCGCTTTTTGGTATTAACTTGAAATCATTTTTTACTTATACCTTTGATGCAAATAAGCAATATGATATGGAAAAAGCGAAGGCTTTGTATTTTCAAAATAAATGCAATACTTGCCATGGAGATAATGCTGAAAAGAGTGTTATAGGATCTAGAATTTTAAAAGATATGTCTCCTGAGGATATTAAAGGAGCTTTGATAGGTTATACTCTTGATAGTAGCAGTTCTACAACAGCTTCTCAAATGGCTTTTTATGCTAGAAATTTAAGCCACGAGGATATAGATAATATTATTGCTTATATTAAAGGTGGAAATTTTGCGCTTGATTTGCAAGTAAAAGATCTTCTTGAAGAAGAACCTGCGCAAAAAACAAAACATAATATATTTCTAAAATAAAATGTAAAAACTATAATTAAAAGGAATACTATGAAAAAACTAACTTTAACTTTAAGTGTTTTAACTATGGTAAATTGCTTATATGCTAAGGATATTAATATAGGAGTAGTTTTACCTTTAACTGGAACTGTGGCAGCTTATGGGCAAGATGTTTTTAACGGAATTGAACTGGCTAATAAGCTACAGCCAAAACTTTCAAATGGAGATGTTATTAAACTTATCACAATAGATACAAAAGGAGATAAGCTTGAAACTTCAAATGGAGTTAATCGTTTAATAGCAACAGATAAAGTCCTTGGGATTATTGGTGAAGCTACAACTCCAAATACCATTCAAGCTATTTCTATAGCAGAAGAGAAAAAAATTCCCCTAATAGCTCCAGTGGCATCTGGAGATAAATTGCTAGATAAAAAGAAATATGCAAGTAGAGTTTGTTTTAAAGATAGTTTTCAAGGAGATAAATTTGCTACTTATGTATCTAAGGATTTAGGACTTAAAAATGCTGTTATCATCATAGATCAAAGCAATGTTTATTCTTTAGGTTTGGCAAGAGCTTTTGAAAATTCTTTTAAGAATAATGGTGGGAAAATTATAAAAAAACTTGTTATTAATTCAGGAGATAAAGATTTTAGAGCTGTGGTTTCTCAACTTAAGAGTTTAAATCCTGATTTTGTTTATATGCCTATTTATCATCCTGAAGCTGCTTTAATTGCGAGACAAGCAAGACAAATTGGTTTTGATAAACTTTTAGCAGCAGGAGATGGTGTTAACAATCAAACTTTTATAGATCTTGGCGGAAGTGCTGTTAATGGAGTAATTTTCACTGATAGTTTTGATTATAACAATCCATCTACACAATTAGGAAAAGATTTTGTTGCAGCTTATGAGAAAGTTAAAGGAACAAAAGAACTTCCAGCATTTTCGGCTATGGGGGCTGATGCGTATTTTGTAATGTTAAATGCTATGAATGCTTGCGTTGGTAATCTTAGCAGCGAATGTATTAATAGCAAAATTCATCAAACTAAAGATTTTCAAGCTGTTGGTGGTGTGATTAGCATAGATGAAAGCGGTAATGCCATTCGTTCTGTTGTGATTAAAGAAATTCAAAATCAAAAACAAAATTATAAAACAATTATAAATCCATAATTACTAAAATAAAGGTAGAGAATGAAAAAAAGTTTAATTTTAGCAAGTATTCTAAGTTTAAGTTTAAGTGCTGCGGAAGTCAAAATAGGAGTTGTTTTACCGCTTAGCGGAGCTACTGCAGCATATGGACAAAGCGCACTAGAAGGGATTAAACTTGCAAATTCAATGCAATCAGCTTTAAGTAATGGAGATAAGGTTTCTCTTGCTATTATTGATACTAAAGGTGATAAATTAGAATCTTCGAGTGGAGCAAATCGTTTAGTTTCTCAAGATAAAGTTATAGGCCTTATAGGGGAAATGGTTACTGCTAATACATTGCAAGTTATGCGCGTAGCAGAAGATAATAAAATTCCATTGATCGCTCCTGCTGCAACTGGTGATAGATTGCTTGATAAAAAAATATATTCTTCTCGAGTATGTTTTATGGATAGTTTTCAAGGTTCATCTTTAGCAAAATATGTTTTTTCAAAACTTAATTACAAAAGTGCTGTTATTGTAGTAGATCAAAGCACTGACTATTCCTTAGGTTTAGCAAAAGCTTTTGAAAAACAGTACAAGTCTAATGGTGGTCAAATTCTTAGAATTTTAAGAGTTAATTCAGGTGATAAAGATTTTAGAGCTATTGTAGCTCAAGTTAAAAGTTTAAATCCAGAATTTATTTTTTTACCGCTTTATTATAGTGAAGCTTCTTTATTTGCAAGACAATCAAAACTCGCAGGTTTAAATATTCCTATGGGTTCTGCAGATGGAGTTGCTGATCAAACTTTTATTAGTTTAGCTGGAGATGCAAGCGAGGGTTATATTTTCACAGATAGTTTTGATGCTAATAATCCAACTACAAAATTAAGCAAAGAATTTATCAGTGTTTATGAAAAAGCTAAGGGAACAAAAGAAGTTCCAAATTTTTCAGCTATGGGTGCTGATGCGTATTTTGTAATGCTAAATGCTATGAATGCTTGCGTTGAAAATCTTACTAGTAAGTGTGTCAATGAAAAAATTCACCAAACTAAAAATTATCAAGGCGTTTCTGGTGTTATCAGTATTGATCAAACAGGAAATGCAACTCGTTCTGTAGTGGTTAAAGAAATTAAAAATCAGAAGCAAAATTATAAAGATATTATCAATCCTTAAAGGAAAAATAGAAAGATTATGGATTCTACTTTATTTTTACAACAACTTGTTAATGGACTTAGTTTAGGCAGTATGTATGCCCTTATTGCTGTTGGCTATACTATGGTTTATGGCGTGTTAAGACTTATTAATTTTGCTCACGGCGATATTATGATGGTTGGTGCTTATGCGGCTCTTTTTTGCATGACTAATCTAAATGTTCCTTTTCTAGGAGCTTTGTCTTTAGCAATGATTTTTGCTGCTTGTGTTGGAATAGCTACAGATAGAATCGCTTATAAACCTTTAAGACAGGCTCCTAGAATTTCATTGTTGATTACAGCAATCGGTATTAGTTTTTTCTTGCAAAATCTTTTTAATATGCTTTTTACTTCAACACCTAGAACTTTTACACCGCCAAGTTATTTTGAGGAAAGTGTTAATTTTGGTGGAGTGATAACAACTTATGGTTCTTTAATGGTTCCTGCTCTTACATTTGTTATTTTAATAGCAGTGTTATGGATTTTGTATAAAAGCAAATATGGTATAGCTATTCGTGCTTTGGCATTTGATATACAAACAGTAAATTTAATGGGTATAGATGCAAATCGTATTATTGCTATAGTTTTTGCCCTAGGTTCAGCTTTGGCAGCAGTTGGGGGTGTTTTTTGGGCTGCAAATTATTACTCTGTTGAACCTACTATGGGAACTTTAATAGGTTTAAAAGCTTTTGCTGCCGCAGTTTTAGGAGGTATAGGTTCTGTAGTAGGTGCAGTTTTGGGTGGACTTATTATAGGATTTACTGAAGTTGTTGTTGTGGCTTTTTTTCCAGATTTATCAGGCTTTAAAGATGCATTTGCTTTTATTTTTTTGGTGTTTATATTGTTATTTAGGCCTACGGGAATTTTAGGTATAAATTTTGAAAAGAGTAGGTTTTAATGATGGTTAGAATTAAGGTTTCACATTTAATCTTTTTAATTGCTTCAATTATTTTTATTTTCATTTCTCCTTATATTTTTGGGGACTATGGATTAAACATTGTTAATCAAATTGCTATTTTTATTATTTTGGCTGTGAGTTACAACCTTATTAATGGTATAACTGGACAATTTTCACTAGAACCCAATGGATTTGTTGCGATTGGAGCTTATGTGGCTGCTTTAGTTCTTTTAAGTGCTGATGCAAAAAATGATCAGTTTTTTTTAGATGGTCCTAGTTCTTTTATTTTAGCTATCCATTCAAATTCCTTTATTCTAGCTTTAATTATGGCTGGAATTTGTTCATCTTTACTTGCCCTGATTTTGGCTTTTGCTGTATTTCGCGTGAGAGGGGATTATTTGGCTATTGTAACTTTAGGCTTTGGAATAATTATTAAAATAGCTGCTATTAATTTTCCTTCTATTACTAATGGCTCAAGAGGGCTGGTAGATATTCCACAATTTTCCACGATCTATTGGACAGGTGGTATTGCTATTGTAGCGGTTATTTTAATTTTAAATATAGTTTATTCTAAATATGGTCGTGCAATGAAGGCTATAAGAGATGATGAAGATGCTGCAAGCGCTATGGGAATAAATACTTTTTGGATAAAAACTTTAGCTTTTAGCACTTCAGCATTTTTAGAAGGTGTAGGTGGCGGACTTTTAGCTTGTCTGTTGACTACCGTATCTCCAACTCAATTTGATTTTTTACTTACTTTTCAGCTTTTGATTATTATTGTTTTAGGTGGACTTGGTTCTACTACAGGTGCTATTATAGGTGCGATATTGGTTATTGGTGGAAGTGAATGGCTTAGATTTTTAGATGAGTTAAATATAAAAATAGATTCTTTAAATCTTGATATCCAATCAATGCCAGGGCTTAGAATGGTTGTTTTTTCTATTGTTCTGATTTTAGTAATGCTTTTTGCAAGAAAAGGCATAATGGGTTATTATGAGTTGAGTGATGTGATTAGAGGGATTAAAAAGCGTTTTAAAAGGAGCAAAAAATGATTTTGGAATTAAAACAAATTTCAAAAAGTTTTGGTAGTGTTAAGGCTATTAATGAAACTTCTTTTAAAATCAACGAGGGTGAAATTTTTGCTTTAATTGGACCTAATGGGGCTGGCAAAACAACTCTTTTTAATATTATAACAGGTAACTATAAACCTAGTTCAGGTTCGGTTGAATTTCTAGGAGAAAGAATTGATCACTTAAAACCTCATAAGATTGTGCATTTAGGAATAGCTAGAACATTTCAAAATATTAGGCTTTTTTCAAGCATGAATGTGCTTGAAAATGTTCTTATTGGTTTTAATAAACAAATGAAATATAATATTTTTGAAGCCTTTTTGCATTTAGGGCGTTTTGGAAAAATAGAACAAGTATTTAAAGAGAAGGCTTATGCAATATTAGAAGAACTTGGTATTGCAGAATTTGCCTATGAAAAGGCTGCTAGCTTGAGTTATGGACAACAAAGAAAAGTTGAGATTGCAAGAGCAATGGCTACTCAACCAAGATTATTATTGCTTGATGAGCCAGCCGCTGGGATGAATAGCACTGAGAGTGATGAACTTGCTGAGCTCATTTTTAAATTACGAAAAGATTATAAAATTAGCGTTTTGCTTATAGAGCATGATATGAAATTTGTAAATAAATTGTGTGATCGCGTATTGGTACTTGATTATGGAAAAACAATTTTTGAAGGTAAACTTTGCGATGCTGTAAATCATAAAGAAGTAATTGCTGCGTATTTAGGGGATTTTGATGCTAATAGTTAAAGATTTGCATGTTTATTATGGATTAATTGAAGCTGTTAAAGGGATTGATTTTAAAGTGGAAACAGGTCATATTGTTTCTCTTATAGGTTCAAATGGAGCAGGTAAAACTTCAACTTTAAATGCGCTTTTAAACTCAGTTAAAAGAACTGGTGAGGTTAATTTCTTAGGTTATGATACTAAAAGGCATTTAACTCATACTTTAGTTCAAAAAGGTATAGCTTTAGTTCCTGAAGGAAGGCGTGTTTTTATTAATTTAAGCGTAGAGGAAAATTTAAAAATAGGTGCTTTTAATAATGCTGAAAATTATGAGCATTTAAGAGAGCAAATGTATAAACTTTTTCCAAGACTTGCAAGTAAAAAGCATGCTTTAGCTGGAACATTGAGTGGAGGAGAAGCGCAAATGCTTGCGATTTCAAGGGCTTTAATGAGTGAACCAAAACTTTTGATGTTGGATGAGCCTTCTTTGGGACTTGCTCCAAAGATTGTGGGTGAAGTTTTTGATATTATT
Source organism: Campylobacter sp. CFSAN093227 (assembly GCF_012897855.1). NCBI lineage: Bacteria > Pseudomonadati > Campylobacterota > Epsilonproteobacteria > Campylobacterales > Campylobacteraceae > Campylobacter > Campylobacter sp. CFSAN093227. The sequence goes on along the minus strand of NZ_CP040610.1, from coordinate 1,128,489 downwards.
GTGCGTTTAAAAGAAGAGGGTATAACTATTCTTTTGGTAGAGCAAAATGCTTATTCTGTATTAAAAATAAGTGATTATGCTTATGTTTTGGAAAATGGTCGCATTGTAATGGAAAACGAGGCTAAAAATTTAATAGGTGATGATGAGATTAGAAAGAAATATTTAGGGCTTTAAAATTTAAAGGAAAAAGAATGAAAAATATAATAAAAAGCATAGGGGATTTAAGAGTTTCGGTTGTATTGTTTTTGCTTTTTGCGCTTTTTTGTGCTTTGGCAACTTTTATTGAAAGTGCTTATGGAACTCCTACGGCTTGGGCAATGGTTTATGATACTTTTTGGTTTGAATATATACAACTTTTACTTGGTATTAATTTACTATGCGGGATGTTTCGTTATAAAATGTTTGGGCTTAAAAAATTACCTTTAATGATTTTTCATATTTCTTTTTTATTTATTTTAGTGGGTTCTGCAATGACAAGATATGCTGGTTTTGAAGGTATTTTACCTATTAGAGAGCATACTCAAAATTCACTTATAGAAAGTTCTAAGACTTCTTTGCGTATTTCTGCTATAAAAGATGGAGAACGCTATAGTGCGGTTAATGATCGTTATATAGGAAATTTGCCTTTTGCTAATTCTTTTAAACTAAAACTTAATTTAGGTGATGATCAAGCTGTATTAAAATATAAAGATTTAATCTTAAATGCTCATTATACTTATAAAGAAAATAATAATTCTGATCCTTTATTGGTTTTGATGCTTTCTCAAAAAGGATCTCAAGGTGTTGATGTTAAATTTGAAAAAGGTGAAGTTAAGAATATAGAAGGGGTTAACTTTGCTTTTATGAACGATAATGTTAAAGCACCTTTTGTAAAAATTGATGAAAATTTAACTTTAAGTTCAAGTGAAAACTTACATTTTCTAAGTATGCTAGATGGACAAAATTTAGACCTTAAAATTGGAGAAAAGGCAAATGCTAAGGAAAGAAGACTTTATGAAATTAATGATATTAGTTTTGTAGTTAAAGCTGCTTCTTTGCATGCGCAAGAAGCTTTAGAAGGTTCCAATAGACCTCAAGATGAAAGTTTTTGGTTATGGTTTAAATCTGCTTGGTTAGAAGTGGGTAGAACTATGTTGATTTCTACTTTTGGCGAGCCTCAAAATTGGAAAAATTCTTTATTATTGCATTTTAAAGATTTTGCCTTAAGCAATAAGAATAAAAACTTAGAATTAACTGGCTCTAATGCTTTAAAATTAGAATTAAGCTATAAAAATGAAAGTAAAGAATTTTATATTTTTGAATATAATAAACCTATTATGATAGAACTTGCAGATCAAAAATTCTTTATTTCTTGGGCGCTTTCTTATGAACAATTGCCTTTTGATATTTATTTAAGAGATTTTGTATTAGATCGTTATCCAGGTTCTATGTCTCCAGCTTCTTATGCAAGTGAAATTACCGTAAAAAATAATAATGAAAATTTTGATTATAGAATTTTTATGAATAATGTTTTAGATTATGATGGCTATAGATTTTATCAAAGTTCTTATGATCAAGATGAAAAAGGGACTGTTTTATCTGTAAATAAAGATCCGGGCAAAATACCGACTTATATAGGTTATTTTCTGCTTTGTCTTGGAATGTTTATGAATTTTTTAAATCCACATTCTAGATTTAGAACTTTGGCAAGATTAATTAATAAAGACACTTTAAAACATACAAGTGTGATTATTTTTATTTTATTGTTATCTTTTGGTTCTGAAAAGACTTTTGCTCAAGATTTAAATTCGACCTTACCTGTGGTAAATACTAATCATGCTAAAGCTCTTGCCACTTTAATAGTTCAAAAATCAGCAGATGGAAGAATGGTGCCTTTTGATACGCTATCAAGAGAAATTTTAGAAAAAATTCATCAAAGTGATAGCTATAAGGATCAAAATTCTAACGCTGTTATGCTTTCCATGCTCGTTGATGTAGATAAATGGCAAATGGAACCTTTTATTTTAATGCCACAAAATCAAGCAGTTCGTGATGCTATTGCAAATATTTTAGAAATTCCTAGTGCTAAATATATTTCTTATAAAGATTTCTTTGATGAGAATAACCGATATAAACTTCAAAAATATGTTGAAAATGCAAATCGTAAAAACCCAAATGCAAGAGGAGTTTTTGATAAGGAAATTATAAAACTAGATGAAAGAGCTAATGTTGTAAATTTAGTTTTTAGTGGTGAATTATTTAAATTTATTCCTATTCAAAATAATCCAAATAATGTTTGGCTTGCACCTTTTTCTGCTGTAACTACTCTTAAGGGGGATGAAGGGCATATTGTTTTGGCTTTAATACAGAATTATTTTAGTGCCGTGGAAAATGCTTTTAAAGATGGTAATTGGACTAGAGCTGATGAAGGCTTGAAATTTATCAAAGAATATCAAGAAAAAATAGGATATAAAGTCATGCCTAGTAAAACCAAGGTTGAAATGGAAATTTTTTCTAATAAGGCTGAAATTTTCGTTAAACTCGCTCCTGTATATTTAATTGCGGGTTTTTTACTTTTGATTCTTGTTTTTTCTAAAATGGTCGTACCGAATTTAAAAATCTCTTTTATATTTAAAGTGGTATATGTTTTAAATGTTTTAGCTTTTGTAATTCATACAGTAGGTCTTGGACTTCGTGCTTATTTATCAGGTCATGCTCCATGGAGTAATGGCTATGAAAGTATGGTGTATATAGCTTGGGCGTTGTCTTTGTCGGGTATATTTTTCTCTAGAAAAAGTCCTATAGCCTTGTCATTAACTTCTATTTTATCTGGTGTTGTATTAATGGTTGCACATTTAAGCGAAATGAATCCGCAAATTACAAATCTTGTTCCTGTGCTTAATTCTTATTGGCTTAGTATTCATGTATCTGTTATTACTGCTAGTTATGGATTTTTAGGACTTTGTGCCTTACTTGGTATCTTTACATTGTTCTTAATGTGTTTTCTTAAGAAAGATGGAAAATATAATCTTAATATTTTGAGAAATATTACAGAGGCTACAAGAATTAATGAAATGGCAATGATTTTTGGACTTTGTTTGCTTACTGTAGGAAATTTTTTAGGTGCAATTTGGGCAAATGAAAGTTGGGGGAGATATTGGAGTTGGGATTCTAAGGAAACTTGGGCTTTAGTTAGTATTTTGGTTTATGCAGCAATTTTGCATCTTAGAATGATTCCAAAATATTGTAATCAATTTGTGTTTGCTTTATGGAGTATGTTTGCTTATTGGGTTATTATTATGACTTATTTTGGAGTAAATTACTTTTTAACAGGACTTCATTCTTACGCCGCAGGTGAAGCGGCTCAAATTCCTAATTATGTTTATTTGGGATTTGCGTTGATGGTGGTTTTAGCTCTTTTTGCAAAAAGGAAGCGAAATTTTGTGGGCAAACTTTAAATGAGCCATATTTTTTTGGTTATTTTTTGTGCTGCTTTAGCGCTTTTATTGTTTTTAGTCATGATTGCTTATCTTATTACAAGTGATGGCAAAAAAACAATTAAAAAGCAAAAAACTAGCCAAAAGCAGCATGTAGCTGAAAAGACTAAAAAATTTGATACAGACTTAGATAAAATGATAATTGCTGCTTCCGATGTTAAACTAACGGATATTGAATTAAAAGAACTTGCCAAACTTTATGTGCAGACACATAAACTTGGTTCAAAAATTTCTAAAGAATTAGATGAAGCAGCAAAAAAGAAACTAGAATTTGTTTCTGCTTTGGCTGCAAATATTAATGCAAGTGCACAAACAGTAAGTTACTTAAATAAAGAACTTAAGAAAATTTCTGGATCTTACAAAAAAGAAATTGATGCTTACGAGCATATGGGATTAGCTAAAAGAAAAATTAAAGAAGATAAATAATATGGTGCGCTCAAGAGGACTGTGATTTATAGTTAAAATAACCAAAAGAACATACTTGAAAAATTAATAATACAAAAAACATATACTTTAACATATACTTTTTAAAAAATAAAATTTTTCAAATATAGAAAATCAATAGAAGAAGAGAAGTTTAGTTAAAAGTTTGTTTGGTAAGCCAAAGGAAAATTATAGCTCCCCTTTAAAAAATGGGAAATCAAGTATTAATAACACTTGACTATAATTATACAAAGTAGTATAATTATTACTATAATTTTGTTTAGCAATTTAATCACCTCCCTTCTGGGCGGTAAATTAACGCTAAAGGGTTGCAGCCCTTTGGCATCTACCTTTTATAATTATACCAAACAAACTCTTTAGCTTCTTAATACATTTTGTTTATAATTGAATCTTATCTTTTAGTATAAGCAAGAAAAATATAAATTAAAAAATAAAATAATTCAATATAAAGGAGATAAGCTTGGTTAAAAGTTTGTTTGATACCGCAGGTAACCCACTCTAGTTTCCCCAAAATGGCGCTTGGTTAATATGCCTTGACTATAAATAAACAAAGCAGTATAATAACCACTAGAATGAGTTTTATGAGCCTCATTGAGTTACCTCCTTTCAGGGGTTTCACAATTTAGCCGTAGGGGGTCAGCCTGCGGCTTAAACCCTTAATGTAATTTACCAAACAAACTCTTTAACTTCTGAAACAATTTATGAAAGATTTTTGTATAAGTTTTAATATTTTATATGAAAATTTAGGTGTAAGCTATAAACAAGAAGCCTTTCGAGCTAGCTAAGAATACTTGGCTTTAGTTAGGAAGCTCCTACTTCTAAGCGTTAGCGAAAGTAGGAGTAATTCACAGTTTTCATTGTTTTAAAATTTTTCTCTTCGTTATTAATAGATAATTTCGATATATCATATCTATCCCAAAAGATAAGCTCTAAGGGTCGTTGTAAAAAATGATAAGTTAAGCTTATAAAAATAATCAAAACTACAAGCACACCACAAGGTATATAAAATCTTTTAAGTTTGTAAAAAGGTTTTTTCATGGATGCTCATATTTATTTTAAATTAGCTTTTTCTAGCATTTTATTGTCCCAACCTTCTGGTAAATCTTTTATGCTTGGATAATAAGGGCGTAAAAGTTCTATATAAACTCCTTTCTGATAGGAAAGCTCAAAATAATACTTTCCTAAAGCAGAAGGGATAAGCTTTGCATCTCCGTGATAATTTCCATCAGAATAGACAAAATTAGGGCTATAAAAAGGGCTTCTAGGAGAAACATATGGGCGCACTCCTATTTCATCATAAGCAAAATAATCATATATGTTAAATTTAAAAATACCATTATTGCCAAAGCTATAATCATAATAATCATTAAAATAACCATTTTCTCCTTCAAATCCCATATCAAGCAATATTTTTTCATAACGCTTATTTATTTCTTCGTTTAAATTTTTATAATCTATTTTTGTGTCATCCATATAAGCTGCAGGATTAAAAAGAAGCTTGGTTTCATCTTGAAACAAACCATAAGAAAGCTCTAATAAGAAATCTTTTAAACTCCAAACCAAATCAGCATAAAAATACTCATCATCAAAAGTGATTAAATAATCTTCATCTTTTTTATTTTGTTTTGCTAAATAATCAAGCATAGCAAGCAATATTGGATTTTTTTTAATATAACTTTTATCTTTAAAATTATTAGCTTGTTCTTTTGTAAGAATGCCAACTTCTCCTAATTGATCATAAATTTCATCATTAAATACGAAAGGTTTTATGCCATGATTTTTATTGATTGCATCAATATAATTTTTTATTATCATTGTGTTTTTACTATAAAGTTCTTTCACATAGGAAATGATTTGTTCTTGGCTTAAAATTTGAGTGTCTTTTTCTATTTTACATTGATACTCTAAATTATTTGGACTTTCAAAATAATAACCCCCACCCATACCATCATAAAATTTAGGTTTAATATAATTAGGATTTTTATTAGCAAGCCATAAAGGATTTTTTATCTTTTTAACTTCTTCTTCTAAATTTTCAAATTTAGCGGGTATGTATTTTGGGATGAGTTTGTTGCCTTTTTTATCAAAAACAATTTTACCAAGATATATGCCAAATTTTGGATTATAGCATTCAAGCTCATTCATATCATTAAATTTCCAAAAATATTGCTCGCTAGGACAAATATTATTATAACTTTTTATGTTTGTATTTATGGCTAAATAAATAGCATAAGGTTCTTTTCTGGTTTGTAAGAAATCTTTATGTTTAAATATATTCTTTATGGCTACTTCTAACATATCAACCCCTATATTTTTCAAAATAAAATGTGCTTATTCTCGCATCTCTTTCACTTGGAGAAAACCAATAAATTGCAGGCTTATCTGAAAATATACTGTATTTATAAGGTTTAACTCCGACACAATCTGTATAATTATTACTAATTATGCATTTTTTATCATACGCCCAAAACATAACAACATTTTCAAATTTAAAATATCCATTAGAATATATGAGTTTAAAAATGCTTTCTGTATGTTGATTTTTTATTTCTTTAGAATTATTTTTATCAATATAAAAATGTCTAAATTCGTGAAAAAAAGTTGATAATATCTGTTCTTTTTTGTTTTTTAAATTCAAATATAATGCTTTTTTTCCTACACTATTATAAGATCCGTTATTGTATTGTTTAAACTCTTTATAAATAGTTGGAATTGGTGGTTCTATGTCAAAAGCTTTTACCAAATCTTCAAGAAATTCTTGAAAAAACATAATTTTTTCCTCATCACTTTTGTTTGAAAATTCACTAAATTTTGCTTTATAGCTTGGTATGATAAAAAATTTCTCATCAGAATAAACATCTATAAATTTTTTAACAAATTTCTCTCTTTCTTTTAAATACTTATCTCCATCACTTACACTTTTAATAAATTTTTCATTAGCTAAATCAAATCTATAATAAATATAAGCAATTTTTCCTGTAAGTTGGGGATAATTTTTAAAAAATTCATAATTATTTGTTTCTTTTGCTTTTTCTTTAAAACTTTGGCAAGCTTTTAAAAACTCTACAGCCTCAAGAACACTAAAAATACAATTTGTTTGAATTATATCACTATTAAAATCATTCCTTAGTTTGCTTTCTTTTACATCCTCATCCCTTCCAACTCCTACTCTAAAGCTCATATCTATAACTATATGAAAATCTTCTAAACTAGGTATAGCCTTTTTTTCATCATAAGCAAAGACTATGATGTAATATTTATAATCTTTTATATCTTTTATTGGTTCATTATCTCTACTTATAGGTAAATGAAATCCACAAATATTACCTTTAAAACTCGCTATAAATTTAAGATCTTTAGCCTCAATAGAACGACAATCAACATCCAACAAAGATCGCATTTTTTCTCACTATTGCGCTCTACATAACTCCAATTTAGCGTTTTATCGCTTTCTTTTTCTAATTGCAATTCTATATAAGTCTCTGGTGCAAAAGAAGCATTTAAATCAATATGGGAATTTTCATGAAATATTAGTGTTTTATTCATAAACTTTTCCTACAAATATAATTTTATTATCTATTTTTTCAGGGTAAGCCACTTTGAGTGAGATTATATTTTCCCCCTCACTCTGCACAAACTTAACTTGCTTACTTAAATCCTCTAATAACTGTGCTTGTGCCATACCTATGCTACCATTACTGCCAAATTCTCCCTTTTCATTGATAGAGTAAAGATATAGATTATCTTTTATTATGCTTTGCTCTTTTTTATCTTTTTTGCTTGTTTTGTTTTCTTTTTCATTACTTTCTTTTATTTTTACTTCTTTAAAAGTTTTAGAACATTCTTTATTGGTATATAATCTTACACAACATTTTCCCCAAGTTTTTCCTATTTCAAAGGGATAATCTTTTAAAAAGCTAGGGTTAGTATCTTTAGCTATTTCATTAATCTTTAAATAATATTCTCCTTCAGGCAAAGTGCCAAATCTATCTTTAATACTTTCATCATCATAATAAAAATAAGCTTTTTTACCTTTACTTGTATCTTTTTCATCTTGGTAAAAATAATTTGCAATTTGCTTTTTACTTCTTTTTTCATTATCTGCCTTAGCAGTACCACTTCTTGCCATATAAGAATTAATTAATTCATTTCCTTTATAATGATAGAGATTAAATCCATCATAAACTAAATGATCTTTTGCTTTAAATTTAAGCATGAGTCCAACTTTGTGATGGGTATAATTATTAAATATCCTTTTAGCATTTTGTAAAGGAGTAGGAAAATAAGCTTCACTTTCATCAAGCTTTACTTTAAAGCTATAACAATCACTAAAATACTTTTCTTTATCAAATTTTATTTTACCCTTTTCATCACTGCGTCTTTTTAGATTAACTACTCTTAAAGCTTCATCATGTTTAAAACCTTTGATAATGATTTTAGCATTAGCAATGGGTTTATTGTGTTCATCTTTTAAATATAAAGTGATAAAGCAAGGTTCTTTAGCACTGGATGAGGATTCATTTAAGGGTTCTTTTGAAATTTTGTTAAAACTTGTATTGTTGTAAACAATTTCTTTTTTAAGCTCTTTGGGTTCTAGTTTAATATTTAAACTTTCTTCTAATAAAGAATAATTTTTAATCTTTGCATTATGATTGTTATATTTTATATTCAAATCCCCTAGAGAATTTAAATCCTCTTTATCGTATTTAAAATAATAAAGCAAATTTTCTTCTTTATCTTCAAATGAAAACTCATTATTTTCTTTTGCACCTAAAAGAAGTTTTTCGTAAAAAAACACTCTTGTATTAAATTCTTTAAATTTAATATCATATTCTTTTTCTATTCTTTTAATGTCAAGTAAAGATTCATTTTTAATAAAAATATCGCAATGACTATCATAAATATGGATTAAATTTGACATCGATGAAGTATTATTTAAAAAGATAATTTTTTTATTTTTGTCTTTATTTTCTAAGATGAAATGGTTTAGGTTTTTAGAGTGGGAAGATAAAAGATAAAAATCTTGTTCTTTTATGCTATTTGTATTTTCTTTTGTATCACTTTCTTGATTTGAATTTTCATCTTGATTTAAATTTTTATTTATTTCTTTATTTTTATTTTTATTTATTGTTTCGTCTTTACTATTTATTTCTTTATTTACAATCAAAGAATTCATATAAGTTTGATAAGCATTTTCTAAATCTTTAAAGCCAAGTTTTTTAAATTCATCAATACTTTTATAAAGTTCTTTTCTTGCTTTTAAATAAGTATCGTTTAGTTTGGTTTTGTGGAAAATAAAAAGAATATATTCATCTTCATCATATTCTAAAATTTCTTTAGCTATTTTTTCATTTAATAAAGCTTTATCATTATTATCTAAAACTAAAAAAGCTTCACATAAAAACAAAGTTCTTAAATAAGCAAATTCTGAGTTGATATTAATATTATCAATATCTTGTAAATTTAAAGTCTTTAATGAGTATTTTTTAGTAGCGATAATGTTTAAACTTTGATTTGGATTTAAAAAAGTATTTCTTTCTTGTTTTAATTGAAAGCTTAGATTTTCATTTAAGGATTTAAATAAAGAATTAAAAATCTCATTTTTGATTTTACTATCTTCTTTGTAAAGTTTTAAAGCAAGTTGATATTTTTGTTCTTCTTGATCAATGATTTGATCTTGTTCTTGTAAATCTTGTATGTTTTTTAAATACTCTTCATCCATAAAGTTATAGGAATTAGAAGCTATGCTTGTTTTAGTTATAAGTTCTTTTTTCTTTGCTAGGGCAAATTCGTATTCTTTAGAATATCTGGGGTAGGGGTGTGGGGTGAAGAGGGATAAACCAAGAACTTCGTATATATTGTTGAATATTTCATCTATATTTTTATCATTTTTATAATATTGTCCATTGCCCAGATGGATAGTTTGTGGAAAATATTGTATTTTTGGATTTAAAAAATTTATTATTATTTCTTTAGCTTTTTGTGATATATAGTAACTCAGCTCCTCTCCTTGAGTGAATATTACAAAGGCACCAAATGCTACCAAAGGTGCTGAATCTGGACATAATATACCAACCAAACTCACAATTCCAGCTGCAATTGCAGTCGCAGAAATACCAACTGTATAAACAATAGTTTCAACCCCTTCAGCTATAGCTTTAATAACTACCGACCTTTCGCCATTAAGGACATATTCTAAAGAATAATCCATAATTTTTAAAGTGTTTTCTGTTGGTTTGGTTATTATTCTTATTTTTCTTGCTATTGGTTCTAAAGTAGGATATTGCTTGGAGTAGGAATTTACGGTGTTTTTTAATCTATCTACAGTATCCCGCAAATATTGAGTTTTATCTTGTAAGTCTTCTATATCTTGTCTATTAAAATTTGCTATCCAATCCGGTATTATATCTTTTTTAGCAAGCACAGCATTTTCTATACCTTGTCTATCTTCAGGACTTAAATTATTTTCCGCATGCATTTAATCTTCCTTTAGCAAAATTTATGAAATAATTAAGTTTTTTTGTTACATATATTGCTTCGTATAATTCTTGATCTTGAAATTTTAAATCCGCATCATGAAATAAATTTATTTTTTTATAAGAATTAATCATATTTTTTAATAACTGTTCTTTTTGAGGTATAGAACACATAAGATTTGTATCTAAAGTAAAACCAAAAAACAAGATATTATAAGTCATAAAATTAATTTCAAACATTATTTTACCTAAATTATACTTAGATGGTAATTTTTCAATTTCACTCATAAAGACAAGCAACTCATCCGCAACATTTAAATAATTATTAATTTCTTTTAAATTAGTAGTGCTATTAGAAGCAAGATAAAAATAATTAAGATTATTTTGCATTTGCAAACCAAATAATACATCCTTATTTTTAAGAGCTACCAAATAAGCATTGTCTAAACCTAAAATTTGCATAAATTTAAAATCTTTTTTAAAATTATGCATATAATTTAATAGTTCTTTTTGATTAAGTTTTAATTCTTGATTTAAGTTTTGTTCTACAAAAACTTTTTTAAATTCTTCTTCGTTGCTCTTAAATAGTTTGTATGTATCTTTAGCATTTTGATATTCTTTTTCATGATAATATCTATCCCAAAAGATAAGCTCTAAAGGGCGATAAGCTAAGCTTATAAAAATAATCAAAGCTATAAGCAAACCGCAGGGCATATAAAATCTTTTAAGTTTGTAAAAAGGTTTTTTCATTTATATTCCTTGATATTTTAAAAATAGTTTTTGTGTCTTTTTCTGTTTCGTTTAAGGTTTTATTTTGAGTGTTAAGTTTTATCTCATTCATTTGTGCATTCTTTTAGTTTGGTTTGTATGGATTTAAGTTTATTAGTTTGTTTTTGGTTAAGTTTGAATTTTTTAAAAATATAGATCAATTTTTGAAGGTTTTTTATTAAATTATTATCATCAGTATAAGCATATTTTTCTAATTCTTTATTAAAAAATAATAAAATTCTATTAGAAGTAAAATCAATTTTGCTCATACCATTTAAAATTGTCATAGTTTTAGGGGTATTTAAATCACAAATATAATCTTGAGAAAATTCACTCAAATACATACTAGTAAATCCACTATTATAGCCAATTAGGTCGTTAATATACATTCCGATTCTAACTACATCAAAGCTATCAAACTTATGAATATCTTTTTGTAAAAAATCCTCTTCTAAACGAGTATTTAGAAAAAATAAAAAATCTTCAAAAACTTTAAATCTTTCCTTGTCAAATAAAAAATAAGTTTTATGATTTGTGATATTTCTTTCATTGTATAAAAGATAAAGTATAATATCAGTATTTGAATTTGTTGTAACATGTCCAGCTTGTCTCATAAGCTCAACATCTTCTTCTGTAGGATAGTAAGAGGTTAAAGTTTTCATATCTTCAATACTAGCTTGTATCATCTTAAGATTTTTAATAATCATTTGTGTAACTTTTTCTTGATTATAGTTTTCTTTGCTTAAATTCTTAGCATACTCTAATTCTTCCTTGCCTTCGTTTTTGCTCCACTTGATTAAAGCACTAAGATTTTCTCTTGCTTTGTTATTATCAGCTTCCATAGAATTAAACAATTCATAAATATTGCTAATAACTACATATAAAACCACCAAGATGAAAATGATAATCCAAGATTTTTTTGAGAATTTAAACAAAGGTTTTATCCTTAAAAATAATATTATTTTGCATTATAACATTAATTATAAAATTGTCATCTTTATTTCTTTATTTACAATCAAAGAATTAATATAAGTTTGATAAGCATTTTCTAAATCTTTAAAGCCAAGTTTTTTAAATTCATCAATACTTTTATAAAGCTCTTTTCTTGCTTTTAAATAAGTATTGTTTAATTTGTCTTTGTGGGAGACAAAGATAGTATAAAAACTAGAATCAAATTCTAATTCTTTTATTGTGTTTTTATCAAATAAAGCTTGCTTATCTTTGTCAAATAAAACATAATCTTCACAAAAATATAAAGCTTTTAGCAAATAAAGTTCTGAATTGATATTAATATTATCAATATCTTGTAAATTTAAAGTCTTTAATGAGTATTTTTTAGTAGCGATAATGTTTAAACTTTGATTTGGATTTAAAAAAGTATTTCTTTCTTGTTTTAATTGAAAGCTTAGATTTTCATTTAAGGATTTAAATAAAGAATTAAAAATCTCATTTTTGATTTTACTATCTTCTTTGTAAAGTTTTAAAGCAAGTTGATATTTTTGTTCTTCTTGATCAATGATTTGATCTTGTTCTTGTAAATCTTGTATGTTTTTTAAATACTCTTCATCCATAAAATTATAGGAATTAGAAGCTATGCTTGTTTTAGTTATAAGTTCTTTTTTCTTTGCTAGGACAAATTCGTATTCTTTAGAATAGCTAGGGTAGGGGTGTGGGGTGAAGAGGGATAAACCGTTTATGAGAATTTGAAAATTATCTTGTTGTAAAATTTGACATTCTTCTGGACTATTGCAAATTTGCTTAAAATTTCTTGGTGCAAGAAATTTTTCATATGTAGAATTAAGAAAATTTGTTATTATGCGAGAAGCTGTACCATCAAAAATAAATTCTAATATTGCATCTAAAGTATTATCATAGATATCGAAAGCTTTATTGGTTGCATTCTCGATTGCGACAGGAATATCATTTGCATAAATAATTGTAATTACAGCAACTTCTACTTGACCAGTTCTTATGCCACCTACAATACCTACTGCAATAATTGGACCGCTAACTAAATTACTTGTAAAATGAACTACAGCTTTTCTAAAATTCTTAGTCTTATGATATACTTCTTCTGATTCTATAAAATTTGTTACTAAATCCAGATGGCTAAGTGATTTTTTAATATATCTATTAACAGCTTCTCCTAGAATATCTTCGTTTTCTAACAATTCTTGTAGTGGTATGACATAAGTCAATGATTCTCTTAATTCGCTTAAGCTAGCCATTATTTTACTCCATTATGAAGCATTGTTTGTTTGCTAAAAAATAAACCCTTGCTGCATAGTAAGCTTTTGAAAAGAAATATTCTTCTTTTTTCAAATTTTTATCGTATTCATCATCATAAAAAGCAAAGTAAATTACTTCATAAAGATTATTATAAAAATCTTTATTATTAATAAGATTAAGAGTGCAATTTTCACTTTGAGAGTCTATAATCTTAAAAACATAATTTATCTTTTCTATAAAACATTGCATTTTACTTTTTACATCTATAATTTTACAAGAGTTAGCTTTTTTCAAGAGCTCTTCGCTATCTTCTTTTAAAATTTTTTCCATATATTCTCCCCAATCCTTTTCTACAGTGGCAACTCCTGCAATGTATTCAGGTTTTCCAAAATTAAGTCCTGATTTTAAAGGATATTCTGTGGCCATTTTTTCAAATAAATCTTTTAAGCTTGGGTTTTGGGAAAGAAAAACTTCTTTGCTTTTGGTATTGCTTATATAATCAGGGATGCTTTCAGAATCTTTTATTACAATTTGTATAATTGGAGATAGCTCCCTTTCTTTTTTAGGTAGAATAAATTTATCAACAAAAGAAAAAGAACTCACAATAAGGACAAGAATAAAAAAAGCTTTTATAGGGTGGTATAAAATAAAAAAATAAATTTTGTAAAATAAATTCATAATTACTCCTTAATTTATAATATTGTATCTAAAATTTAAACTATTTTCCACATGCATTTAATCTTCCTTTGGCAATATCTATGAAATGATTAAGTTTTTTTGTTGCATATATCGCTGGGTATATCATTTCTTGAATTTCGGTTTTTAGTTTTGTTTTGTATAATAAATCCATTTTTTCATAAGAATTTATCATATTTTCTAATAATTGTTCTTTTTGCGGTATAGAGCAAATAAAGTTTTTATCTAGGCTTGAAGCAAATGGGACGAGATTAAAAAGAAAATAATCAGCGTTAAAGGCTATTTTCATGAGTGTATAAGTGTCAGGCAATGTATCTATTTTATTGATAAAAATGATATATTTATCTATAATGCTTATAAAATTATTCATTTCATCTAAATTAGTAGTGCTATTAGAAGCAAGATAAAAATAATTAAGATTATTTTCACTTTTTCTTCCAAATATACTTGTCTTATCTCTAAGAGCTTTAAGATAAGCATTATCCAAACCTAAAATTTGCATAAAATTAGAATCTCTTTTGAAATGATGCATATAATTTAACAATTCTTTTTGATTTGTTTTTAATTCTTCATTTAAGTTTTGCTCTTTAAAAACTTTTTTAAATTCTTCTTCATTACTTTTAAATAGTTTATACATATCTTTAGCATTTTGATATTCTTTTTCATAATAATATCTATCCCAAAAGATAAGCTCTAAAGGTCGTTGTAAAAAATGATAAGTTAAGCTTATAAAAATAATCAAAGCTATAAGCACACCACAAGGTATATAAAATCTTTTAAGTTTGTAAAAAGGTTTTTTTATTGTTTATCCTTTACTCTGCTTTAAGCTCTCCACCTTTAACCACAAGTCCATTAGAGTCTATAATTACTTCTACTCCACCTGCTTTAATGATAACACAATCAGGTTTTGCATTAATAATTGTTTCTCCTACCTGTATAGTCGCTTCGCTATCGGCTTTTAACTCATGAATAGTTGTGATATTATCAGCTACCATGCTTGTATTTTTATCACTTTCAAATCCTATGGATTCATTACTTGTAAAAAGAATATTGTCTTTGCTTTTATAATCCATCTCTTTCTCGCTTAATACTTGCATTTTATCGCTGATATTAATATCATAATGCCCCTCAACCACCTCCTTTTTATTTCCCTTCACATTTCTTATCTCATCCTTATGGATAATAGTGTTTTGATTAGCACCTATTTCTATATCTTTGTTTTCTCCTACATATTCGCTAGAATTCTTAGATACTCTTACTTTATTATCTACTCCTACATTTAAGGTATTGCTTAATCCTACTATGGTATCTTTAGATAAGCCTACATTAGTTAAGTATTCTCCTCCTACATTGACATTTTTAGCTAAGTCTATGGTTTGAGTATGAACCTTTTTAATCCTTTCATTATAAATTCCATCCACTATAGAATCTTTATCATTTAAAATTCTTTGAGTGAAATTATGTTGTACTAATTCATCATAATCCTTTTGCGCTTTTAAATAAATTTGTTCTTTATCTTTTATATTTGAGAGGGTAAGTTCAATGGCTTTGTTTTGTATAGTTTAAATTTTAACACTAAATGCGTTATTCCTTGTGTTGTTTTAAATGCAGGTGCACTAAAATAAGCAAATAAGATTAATTGATATTTTTCATTCATATTATAAAGTTTATTCCTATCATCTTGTGAAAGCATAGAAGTATTAAAGGTTATATCATTTCCTTGAAGATTTTCTAAAATTTTAATTTTAGATTGATTACATTCTAATTCCTCTTCTTTTTTATACAATATGCCCATTTAATTGTCTCATCGAAGAAAAATTTCTCCTCATTATTTAAGTAGGCTCTAATAAAAATAGTTTCATTGTAAGGGATTTTATCAGTAGTATTTTGCTGTTCTTTTTCTTTATAAGCTTTCAAATTTGTGATATATAAATTCTCTCTTGAATTTTTTATTTGTTTTTCATACCCATTTGCCTCAGTATCTAAATAAAGATTTTCTCCAAAATCTTGCATGCTTACCTTATTTGTAAAAGTATAGCTTCCACCTTTCTTATCTGCAGAACTTAAAGAGACTATTGCCACATTTCCAATTTTATGCATTTGACTTGTGCTAAAGCCTTCTAAGGTTTTTGTAGCTATAATACATTTTGTAGCCCTTTTAAAAAAAGAAGAGTTTTCATCTAAAATTAAATCAATTTTAAAACTGCTCTTATAAATGCCTTCTTGATACTCTAGCTTTAAACTTTCATAAATCCTTCTATTCTCACAATTATGAAGAAATATTTTAGTGATGGTTTCATGATTATTTCCATTTTTATCTAAAATCTTAAGATTATTAAGTGTTAATTCAAAATTTCCCCCTCTATGTAATAAAATCTCTTCGCTACTATATCTTTCTAGTTTTAAATAGATTTTTAGCATCTTTGAAGCTTTATCTTGTAAAATTTTAAATTGATTTTCTTTAGCAAAACTGTATAATTCTATAGCATTTTCTTCATTGCCAGTAAGAGCAACTTTTAAAATTCCATCGTTTTTATTAATAAAATATGATATATTGTTTTTTACTGCTTTAAAGTATATTTCATTTTCTTTTTTTAAAATAAGTTCTTCTTGGGTGCTACAAGAAAAAGCTTGTGGATTAATTGCTTGTTGTTCTTCTTGTGTTGGATCATATTTTAAATACATTAGCTCACATTGATCTTCTATCAATTTAGTGCAATCTATTTTTGCTTTTGCTCCTATAAGTAAAGTAATAAAAGTATTTTTAGGTTGTTCTATTTGTATAATAGATGGAGTGGGATTTGGATAGAGGATAAGAATATTATGGGGTGTATTTGCTTCTAGTTTTTCAAACTTTTGTCTTAAAGTTTTATTAAGCAAGGCAACATTATCCAATTTATTAGCGCCTAAATTCTCACAATAATTAGCAATACAATAAATATTATCTAAGCTAAAATTTTTTTGAGTGAGGGTGTTTAGGTAATTAAGATAGGGAGCGAGAATATCAGCTATACCCTGAAATTCTTCTTTAGCAACATAAGAATAATAGTGTTTGTCTTTAGTATAATATGTATTGTATTCTCTTAAGAGATACTCTGTTTTTTTCATCAACTTCTTTGCATTTCTTATAAGTTTGCATAAAAGAAAGATAAGTGTATTTATCTGGCAGCTTCAGTCCTTGCTTGGTATTGGCTTCTCTAAAGTTAGATTCTTGGATTCTGCGAGAATAATAAGGGTTTTTGAATTGTCGTATATCAGCATAATAACGCACAGAAAACCACACTAAAAATCTATTCTTATCTTTAAGGACTTTTTGAAGCAAGATGAGTCCACTCTCTGGGTTAAATCTTGCTGGACGCTGATAATAAATAGACAATAAGGGAATAAACTCTTGTGGATTGGTTAATTCTGTCTTACTAAAAGAAGTAAGATAGTTTGCATTCCATTTGTTTAATTTGTGTCTTAGTGCCCTAATTTCACTAAAACTGATGATATTTTTAACTTCTATTGCTTCGTTATCTGTAAGCTTAAAAACTATATTTTCATCAAGTTTTTGGTTAATATTTTCAGGATTTTGATTGTAGATTTTTATATTATTTTGCAAAATGGCATTGATATCTTTTTGTAAATTAATCATATTTTGATTTGGGTTTTTACCTGTTTGATAGGTATTTTTTTGAATTTTATTACTTGCCTTATATTCATTAATCTTATCTTTTATTTCTTTAGAAGTTGTATTAATGAGAATTTGCATAGATTGTGATTGTTTGCCTAGTATATTAGCTAGGGTATAGACGCCATTTTCTAAGTCTGTGTATTGCAAAATCCCTGCTTTATACATCAAAATAACATTTCTCCATTTATCTTCGTCAATATTAAATCCTATACCAATGGTAATTTTTGGATCATCTGCACTATCAGCATAAATCTTTGTTCTAATCCCTTCAACCAACCTTAATAGACTAAAAAGTTTATTATAAAATTCCTCATAGCTTAAATTTGTTGTCTTAATTGGCATTTAGTTTCCTAAAATCTATATTTTGAATAAAATTATCAAGTGGCTGAATAACTCTAGTTTGCATTTCATCTAAATCAAACTCACACCCTCCATTTGTGCATATAAATCCCTCATCTTCAAACACACATACTTGAGTATAGCGACCATTTGAGCTTAATTCCTGTAATGCTTTGGAGGCTTCTATAATGGTTTCTTTATATCCTTGTGGAAACAATTTATTGTAAAATCTAAACTTTGCTAAACCTTTAATAGAAAAAATATCGAGTATCATATTGCCCTTGCAAGTATAAAAAGTATCTTTGTCTATGAGAAAACTTGTATCTATGATAGTATTGGTGCTAAGCAATAAAATTCCCATTTTATAAACCCTTGCTATACAAGGCTTGTAATGATGTGGTTTAAAACCAAAATGAACCGAGTCAAGATTTTCATACATTATTCCATTTTCGCGTCCTTTGTTAAATACTTCTTCCACTTCTTTTTCATCATCATTTTTTGCCAATAAAAAACAACGCATATTGTCTCTATAATCTATAAAATTTTTAGCAAATTTTTGCATTTGTTTTTTTGTCTCTTGCCCCTCTTTTGTATCTTTTGGGATACTCTTTAGTATTGAAAAATAGAGTTTAGAATACAATCTATCAAGTTTTTGTAACTCCCCACTTTTATCATTACAAATCATCTTTTCTACTTTTGTACTTGCTTTAGCACAATCAAAACTAGGTTTGGCTTCTTTTGGGGATTGTGCATTAGCACTAATGGCTAACATTAAACACAATCCTAAAACTATTAAAAACTTTTGCATAAGAACTCCTTTAATTTACTCTGTATTTTTTGTCGCTTCAAACATAATAACTACTCCTCTAGCACAATATCTAAAAATATAGAGCTATATAAAAAGAAATCTAAGCCAAGATTGAAGTGTTTGGGTATCATAATTTGTTTGAAAAAATATTAACATCCATGCAATAGCAACGCACAGGCTACTATGAATACAAAGAGAGAAAATACTCATTGGGATAATCCATAATGAAAATTCGTTTAGAGCTAGATTTGAATGTGATTGCATAAAAAATTTTCTTAAAAAATATACCAAAGGTAAAGAAATACCACAGATATACATTATTAATAACTCCCATTCACAAGTAATGCAGATAATCAAAAATAATAAATAATATGAAAAAAGCCAAGCAATCCAAAAACTTTTTGAACATACAAACCCACAAAAGCTTTGAAATCTTATCAAAAATACTATACATACATAAGATATACCACCAAGAATCAATACAGGCAATGTAAAGACATATGCTAAAAACCCAAATCCATCAGTCATTATCTCGCCTCACTTTTTACTATAATCCTCAATAGATTCTTTGTATCCAAATTATTTGGAATCTTAATATTTTTAAAACCTTTGCTTGTAACTATAAAATCACAACCAAGATTGAAATGTTTCTGTGTTTGTTGGATTTGTATTTGTTGGTAGTCGTGGTTTTGATATATAAGTTTTTGCATTATGGTTTGTCCTTGCCTATCATAGATAAGATTCTATATAGAATCTTAGTAAAAAATGACTTATGATTTTTATAGAGGATATAGCTAAGGAGTAGTGTAATTATACTGGGAAAAACCACAACAAGAACATAAAAAGTTATAGTGCGAATCGCCTCATTTCTCTCATCGATTTTAAGATAATATCTATCACACCATGAGCTGATATAATATCCAATAGCATACATCATTACAAAAGAAAGGATAAGTAGTCCAATCCCAATAAAAAATGAAACGATATATCTGCCTAGTCTCTTTGTAAATGAAATCTTTTGCATATCAAAATAAGTATAGATAATAGCATAGAGTATAAAGGTAAGATGTATAATTTGCAAGATAATGGGGATTAAAAACATTTGAAAAATTTCAAAAAGGCTGATAATAGTTGTATCGACAAATATTACCCACATAGCTAAGTATAACAACACTGAAGCTCCAATATGTAGAGTAAGATTCACATATTGAGGCTTATATTTATACAAT
This sequence comes from Campylobacter sp. CFSAN093227, assembly GCF_012897855.1. Lineage (NCBI taxonomy): Bacteria > Pseudomonadati > Campylobacterota > Epsilonproteobacteria > Campylobacterales > Campylobacteraceae > Campylobacter > Campylobacter sp. CFSAN093227. The sequence goes on along the minus strand of NZ_CP040610.1, from coordinate 1,108,348 downwards.
AAAAGCGTCAGACAATAAAGGGGTAGAAAATAGTATGCAATAAGACTAAGCCCATATATAAAAGGCTCATAATCACCACCAGCAAAAAACATCTTACTTCCCCACTATAAAAGCAGTATCTTGCATTTGCGTATGACTAAAATCCATATCCAAAAATGTAGAGCTATATAAAAAGAAATCTAAGCCTAGATTAAAATACTGTTTTGTTTTTAGAAAGTCTGAATTATATAAGGGAAATAAGAATGATTTTGGTGAGGTATATTTAAAATGAAATTTTGTATTTCGGTATTGCATTATCGAATTATATAAATCAAATCCTACCTTCTCATAATCCCATGCCCCAATAGGCTGATCGCTACCATTATTATTAAAATTCACAGTATCAATGATAAAAGCACGCACCTTTTTGCACGCAGCATATAAAGAATGGTAATTATAGAATCTTGTAACTCTCGTGATTTGTATAAGGCTTGGTATATATAAGATATTAAAAGCCCCTGCGATAGAGTATAGAGCAAAATTCTGCTTGTATTTTGGGTTAGAGTGGAATTTATCTAAAACTTCTTTTTCATGTTGTATGGAGTTTTGCAATGAAAATGCATCAAATTTACTTAAGCCTAAATGCGGTAAAAACACATCATTTTTTATATCAAACCTTTGAAAATATAAACTATTATCGATAATATCTGATGGTTTTTGTAAGTCTTTTATAGCTTTATGAGTTTCTGGGAGTGTTTCCTCTTTTTTATATAGCTTAAAGACTTCTGCATTCTTCGTCTTATTCTCTTTCATTGCTTGGATATTGAGTGCCATTGTATATTCTTGTGTATTTTTAATGTTTTTTATATCTAGTAAAGTATCATTAAGAAAATCTTCGAATTGTTTTTGAAAATCAGATTCTTCTCCAAAAAGCTTTTTGAGATTCATATACTCGCCCTTTAGCTCTTGCATTATAGGAAACTTCATATAAAAACTATCCCAATCTAATTCCGCATAAAATCTTGCTTTATCTCTTGATTTTGTGTTGTCAGTCTTTAATTGTTGCATCTCTACTCTAGGCAATATCTCCTTTACTATTGTTTTCATTGTTTCATTAGGGATAGTATCTATAAAATCTTGTGAAGTAGAGCTTCTAAAGGTTAAATCTTTTAATTCTTTAGCATCACTTGGATTATCATGCCATAATCTTTGACAGATATAGCTTACCCCCCAACCAAGCCTTGAGATTTCATCTTTGTTTGTATGTGCCCTTAGTGTTTCTGCTAGAGTGCAATCAATGGTAATTTGTGGATAATCATTAATTCTTATAAGATAAGAGGCATTATAATTGGGTATTTCTTTATAAGCAAAGACTAATAGTGTTTTTTGCTCTTGTGTGTCTTTAGGGTTTGGTAGTTGCAAACTAAGATGTTTTCCACAATAAGCTTTGTTGTTTTCTAAATGTCTATAAATGATAGAAGAAGATAATAGGGCTTTATCTTCTTCTTTTTCAATATAAAAACAATCTTTTAAAATTTCTTCATCAAATAAAGAACTTTCCTTTTTGTCATTAGTTAATTGGTTTTTGTTTAACTTATCTAAGGTGTTTTTATCCTGAATAAAAACATAACCCCATTTAATTTGCTCTTCTTTGATTTTTGCATCCTCATAAATAGCTTCAAATTCTACTATATCACCAAAAGTATAGAAATTACGCACTATTTTTTCATTATTTTCTAAGGTAAATTCTTTGGATTTTAGCCTAATAGAGTTTATAGAGCCTTTATCTGCCTTTCTTTCAAATTTTATTTCACACCAATGCCCATACTCATAACTTCTTAATAAAAATCTATGATTATAGATGGGTTTGTTTTTATAAACACTAGATTGGTTTAAAATTAATTCAAAGCTTTGTGCTTCTTTACTAAAAATTTCACTAGCATTTAAATGAGCTTCCCCCATTCTATTGGTTGTAAAAATAGTCTTGATTTCATTTTTATTGCCCTGTGCTATTTCATAAAGCTTAAATTCTTGATTATGCAGAAGAATATTATTAGAACTTAAAAGCCTAATATTTAAACTATTTTTTTGATTAAGTGCTTCCATTACTCTGCCCTAATCTCTCCACCTTTGACCACAAGCCCATTAGAATCTATCACTACTTCAACTCCACCTACTTTAATAATCACATAATCTCCCTTAGTAACAATTTGAGTATCGCCTACTTGGTGGAGGATTTGATTGCCTGCTTTTACTTCATAATCTGTTTTTGTTTGCGATAATGAATTATCAGATACAAAGGTATTATTTTTATCTGTTTCAAAGCCCATTGAAGCATTGGTGGTGATTAGTAGATTATTTTTGCTTCTTATAGAAGTCTCTTTTTCTGTTTGGATTTTTAATGTTTCTTTTATATTAATATCATAATGCCCCTCAACCACCTCCTTTTTATTTCCCTTCACATTTCTTATCTCATCCTTATGGATAATAGTGTTTTGATTAGCACCTATTTCTATATCTTTGTTTTCTCCTACATATTCGCTAGAATTCTTAGATACTCTTACTTTATTATCTACTCCTACATTTAAGGTATTGCTTAATCCTACTATGGTATCTTTAGATAAGCCTACATTAGTTAAGTATTCTCCTCCTACATTGACATTTTTAGCTAAGTCTATGGTTTGAGTATGAACCTTTTTAATCCTTTCATTATAAATTCCATCCACTATAGAATCTTTATCATTTAAAATTCTTTGAGTGAAATTATGTTGTACTAATTCATCATAATCCTTTTGCGCTTTTAAATAAATTTGTTCTTTATCTTTTATATTTGAGAGGGTAAGTTCATTATAACCTTCTTCATTAACACCTATGGTTTTAGAAGAAAGAGAAGTTTGGTGATCACTAAAAGGAAGATTTACTAAACTTGGATTAGCCCCATTATATAAACTTCCACTTACATAAGGTTTATCTATATCATCATCTAAAAAAGAAATAATCACTTCATCTCCTATTCTTGGAGTATGAAAAAAACCTGAATGATTGCTTGCTATATGAGAAGCTACTCTTAAAAAAGGAGTGTGATGATAAGATTTATAAGTATTGCTTGATAAATTAGAAGAATTTATATCTATATCATTTGCAATAAAAGTATCATTATCTAATTCTTCTTGATTGGCATAAAGATTAATCCTTACCTTAACCCTTCCATGCTCATCAGTATAAATAGTATTTCTCTCACTTTCTATATCCTTACTCTCTCCTATAACAATACCTTGAGTGCTATTAGGAGCTTTAGGTTTAGCTTTAAAACTTGGAGTAAAAATAATATTCTTTTTTAGTAAAGTTAAAGTATTAGAATAAGATTTATTTAAATTTAAATCTTTTAAATTTAAATGATCATTAGTATTAATAGAATTAGCTAAGATGGCATCATCAATTAAGATTTGAGTATTAGCGATAATAATAAAGTCTTTAAGCAAAGAAGCTTTATCTTGTTTTTCTTCATCTTGATTTTTTATTTCTTCTTGATGATTAAACTCCTTATAATTTAAAGTGATAAAATCTCCTAAGCTAAGATGATAAATATTACTTTTTGCTAGTAAGCTTTCATTTAATACTAAGGCTCTTTTTTCTTTAAGAGAAGGCTTAGTCTTTAAATCAATGCTTTTTGTAAAAGAATATTCACTCTCATAAAAATGTTCATTATAACAAGCTTTGTTATTAAGTTCTTGTTCATAAGGAACTTTACTAGAGTGTAAAGATAAAAGATTTAAAGGAGTATTGGCATTAATACTAGAATGTGTAAAAGAATTAGTTCTTAAGCTTTGCTCTTTATAAATAGAAGAAATACAAGCTTGATTTAAAATATTATTAATATTAGGATTATACTCAATTTCTTTATTTTTTACATTTTTATACACATCACAAAAATAAATAGTGTTCTCATCTTCATAAAAAAAGATTCCATTATTATGGCTTAATCTTGTAATAAAGTCTAAATCACTTTCATTGTATTGAGAGATGAGTTCTTGTTCTTCATAATTAAAATATATATTAGAATAATCAATTTCTTTATGTAAGATATCTTGATAAAAACCAAGGGTTTGTTTAATCACTTCTATAATATTAGTATGAGTATAAATACGATTGGCTTTATTTAAAGAAAGTCTTATCAAGACTGATTGAAGCTTAAAAGAAAAAAAATGCTTGTATTTTATTTGCTTAGTATTTGAAGTGCTATCATTAATATTTAAAGCACTTTCATGATTAATACCTAGATATTTTATATAAGTGATAATTCCCTTATAGTTTTTTACTTCATTGTTATCAAAGTTTAAGGTATTATTCTCATAAGGATTATGGATACTTAAAATAGCTTCTTGATCGATTAAAACATTAGGATGAAAATTAAAAGTTGTAGGGGTGCTTGGATGAGATGAAGCATTGGTTAAAGTATTTAAAGAAAATAAATCTTGTTCTAAACTTTCAAAAAAGCCTTCACATTCTATAGAAAAAAGCTCTTCAAGACTTTCTTTGATGAGGGCTTTAGTGATTTTAAAGGGTAGGGGATTTGAAGTAGAATTTGATATATTAAGACTCATGTAAGAATTAAGGGACATTGATGATCCTTTGGGGTTGAGTTTATGGTGTTTATAATTTGGTATAAATCCACTATGTTTTTAATTTTTATATTTATTATTTTAACACAAATAGTCTAAATTTGAGTAGAAAAAGAAATTGCTTATTTTTGTTATTAAAATCTATTTTTTATCTAAATTTACTTCTATGATATTGAGTTCTTTTTCGCTGTTTTGTGTATTTTCTAAACGCAATTTTATTTTATTTGCACCCATGGGAGTTAAAATAGTAAAATATCTAGTATTATTTTCATAAAAACCCCAAATTTCATCAAATTCCAAATAATTTGCTAATCCATATTCTTTAAACTCACATTCTTTATAGATTGATTTTAAAAATTTTGGCACTTCATTAATAATAAAAAGTATTTTGATTTTTTCTTTTTGAGAATTAATATCCAATTCTTTAATTAGATTATTTTGATATTCTTGCTTAATTATTTCTATTATTTTTTTATTATCACAATTTTTTAAATCATTAAGATTAACATCCATTTCTTTTTTTAACTCTAATTCTTGAGGAAAATAATTTGTATTCTTATAATCAGAAGCTTGTGGTAATAATATATTTAATTGTTCATCACTTTTAAAAATTAATTTCGCTATATTCATAATTTTAATATTTAATTCTAATATAGCGTAAAAATCTTTTTTAGAAAAAATTTTATCTACACCTTTTTTCATATTTACAATATCTAAATTTTCATCAGATAAAAATTCTATAAGTTTATTTAAAAATATAGGTTGAGGAAGCATTACCACCCTTTAAGCTCTAAGCTTTCAAGCTCTTCTAAACTCATTGCTCTAATTAAAATCCTTTCTTCTGATTGAATTAAAGAAAAATCTTGCAATTTCTCTAAAGCTTCTTTATACTCTAAATACCCCAAAGGCTCATCTTTGCTAATGCTAAAAAAACTCAGCCTCCATTTGGTTTCTTTATCTTCATCATCTAATTCAAAATTTTCCCAAGGTTTTTTAAAAAGAATAGTATCTGTATCTTCACTTAGGGTGAAATTTATTATTAACCCATCTGGTGTTTCATAAAGTTTAGGCATAGCTTCATAAGCTTCTTCCCAACGCCTTTGTAAAAGTTTTAAATCTTCCATAAATTTTTCCTTAAATATAAAATGAAATTATAACTAAAAATCTTTTTATATTAAATTGCAAAATTTTTTATAGCTTTTAGTCTTTCAATTTTCATATACCTTAACTTCACTAAAACTAAAACCTAATAAATTATTTTCTCTTACTATTTTTCTAAATTCACTTGATACAAAAACAGGTACTTCATCATCTTTAATTCTAAATATATGGCTTCCATCAAGTTTTGATTTTTTTAAAACAGCTTTAGTAATACTTAAATATTCATCATTATCACCCATATAAGTATATACAGAATGTTCATAATCTAAAGCCTCAAGTGATTTTGTTACATGCATAATTTTACAACCATAATAATTTATTTCCTGACTTTTAATTTCTACATCTAAATATTGCACACAATCTTTAATTAAATCTTGCATTAAATTTATAAATTTAGGAGAGACTATACGCCAACCACAGTCATTGTGTATAAGATCAGTCAGTATTTTACCATCATCTTTATCGATTTCAAAACTAGGTGTTTGCCAATTTGTGATAGGTTTGGATTCTAAAAGTGCATATTCATCGTTATTTTTTATATCTACAAGATCACAAGAGTACCAATTATCCACATCGTTATGATTATAGTTATACATCATTTTATAATATTTCATTATTTTCTCTCCTTATAGTAATCTTTATGAAGTATAGCAGGATTGTTTTTGACTTCTTCTTTTAGTTTTTCAAATTCTTTTAAGAATTTATCCTTATCTCCTCTTGCTATTTTATCAATTTTACTCATTTTTTCAAGAATATATTCATGATATTCATTAGGATGTCTTCCGCGATGTGGCATTTTAACTTTATTCCAGTCTTCATCCAATTCCATGTTATATTTTTTTGTTATTTTTCGAAATTCTTTAGTAAATTTTTTATTCTTATCAGTGGCAATATGATGGGTTTGAATTGATGATTGTTTGTTATCATCTCCCATCCCTTCCCATCTTATCCTGTCAAATTTAATCTTAGCAAGAGGACTAGCTTGTATTTTAGCTAAAGCAAATTTAATCTTATTCTTTTTGGGTATAGCAAATATAGGATAACCTTTTATACTCATTCCTATCAAACCCATTTGTAATACAGAATGTTTATTATTAACTTTATGATCTGAATAAGTATAAGCAAATACCATAGCTACTTTAGTACAAGGTCCTCCTAGTATAGGTGGATTTAAACATCCACTTATACTAGCTCCTTGTATTTCATTATCAAGCATAATAGGAACATTGTCTGATTTTATTCTTTTAGCTTTTTTTGCTTTTAACTTAACTCTACCTCCATGTAAGCATACTAAAGTATTATCTTCTAAGATAGGATGCATACAAGAAGTATCAGGACTTATATTAATATCTTCTATTCTAGGAAGAGTGATTTTTCTTTTTTTATTGTGGGTTTTTTAACCCACTAAGATTATATTAAATCATAAAACATTTATACAAAGCTAATTCTATTTTGTTTAATCATTCTAGCACGATTGATAAGAGCATAAAGGGCTTTACTTTCATCATTATATATTTTTCCTTCAAATTCTTCATCTCCATCAAACTCAATACTTTTCCATTCTATAATCTCTGCTTTAGCATTAGTGATAAAAGATATATATTTATCTCTTTGTTTATCGTGTTTAATACCTGCACATAAAGGTTTAAGTGCTTCATCATACCAAATCACTTCTAGATTTTCTTCTTGGATGATTCTTAGTGCCACTTCTTTTCTATTTTGCATTGAATAGTCTTCATTTACGCTAAAATATTTTTGTTTATAATTCATCTGTAACATTTTATCAATGGCTTCTTTTTCACTATCAAAAGAATACTCAAGTTCAACACCGCCCCTTTCTCCAATATAAACAGCTTCGTATTTATTATTGTTAGGATTAAACCAAATTGTAAAATGATATTCTCCTGCTGTATTATCATAATCACGCCAAGTTATATAGATTAACTTTTCTTCTTCTATAATTAGTTCTGCTTGTTCTCTTGTCATTTTCTATCCTTTATTATTATATTTGTTTGATAAAATCTAATTGTATTAAGTTTTCTATGGAAATAGGAAGTTTAATCTGTGTTCCTCCACCTTCTTGTTCAAAATATGGAGATATTTTACCTATTTTTGGAGAATGGAATTTGTTTTTTTCTTTTAACTCTTTAATTTTTTCTATTAATTTATCATCCCCACTCATTTTAATCTTTCTTTCAACACTCTCCATGTTAATATCTTCTAATACTTCATATCTTTTATAGGTTTTTTGCATGGCTTCATTATCTTCATAAGGCAATGATCTTTTTTCATAAGGCATCACTCCTTTTTTCTCTTTAAAAGGACAAACAAAGCTACCTGAATTATCTCCATATCTGTCCAGTTTCATCCCTTTTTTTAAAGTGATTTCTTTTGGTATAGGTGGGATTTTATAGCCATATTTTTTAGGCCAATCAATCTCCCCATCTTCAAGAATATTATCAAAACTTCTAGGTTTTGGAGTATCTTTAGGCCATATTCCATTATGTTTATAAAGATGAACTTCTTTATCACTTACCTTACCTTTTTTATTTTCATTTTCCAAATATAAAAGCATTTTTGCTTTCTCTTTACTTTTTTCTCTTCTCCTTCTTTGCGCCGCTCCTAATTTACCTCCCATCCCTTCCCATCTTATCCTGTCAAATTTAATCTTAGCAAGAGGACTAGCTTGTATTTTAGCTAAAGCAAATTTAATCTTATTCTTTTTGGGTATAGCAAATATAGGATAACCTTTTATACTCATTCCTATCAAACCCATTTGTAATACAGAATGTTTATTATTAACTTTATGATCTGAATAAGTATAAGCAAATACCATAGCTACTTTAGTACAAGGTCCTCCTAGTATAGGTGGATTTAAACATCCACTTATACTAGCTCCTTGTATTTCATTATCAAGCATAATAGGAACATTGTCTGATTTTATTCTTTTAGCTTTTTTTGCTTTTAACTTAACTCTACCTCCATGTAAGCATACTAAAGTATTATCTTCTAAGATAGGATGCATACAAGAAGTATCAGGACTTATATTAATATCTTCTATTCTAGGAATAAGGATTGTTCTTTTTTTAGCCATGAAAAGTCTTGTGGGTTTTAAGTATGTTTTCTAGTTGTTCATCTTTAGCATAAAGAAGCTTTTCTTCTAAAGAGCAATCAAAATTTAAAGGAAAAGGTTTTAGGGTATTTTTACTTAGAAATTTTTCCCAAAGTATAGAATTTTCTTTTGCTGAAAACTCCCAAAAATCATCTTTATTTTTATAAACATAGTCTTTATAATCTATAAAATTTACAAAATTGATATCTATATCTTTTTGTTTAGAAAGTATGCCTTGTATGTTTTCTTCTTCTGTGTTTTTTGGAATTTTGTTGTAATTAATAAGATAATAATTAAGTCTATCTTTGTTTAATTCTTGATTGTCAAGTTCATTTAAAAACTCTTTAGAATAATAATTTAAAAAGTAAGTATTTGCGTATTCTTCTATATATTCTTTAAAACTTCTTTTATGAATTAATTTATCTTGATTAATGGGATAAGATTTTAAAGTATTATTTTTAGAATCTAAAGTATGATCATATCCTACAAAAAAATAAGAAAAATCCATAAAAGCATAATCAGCACTGATGCCTTTACAAAGATTTAAAAACATATTTTCAAGTTCTAAAATGATTTTATCTTCTTTGCTTAAATTTAATTCTTTTTGTATCTCATCTTGACTTTTTGGAGTAAAAGTATGATTGATTCTGTGATTATAATTGTTAATTAAATATTCTAAGCTTTCATCACTAAAATTAAAGCTTAGCTCAAGTGAAGAATTAAAATAAATATCATATTTATTAAAGTAGGGTGCTAAATTATCTTTTTCTATAAAAATATCAATTTGATTTTGAGAAAAATTTTCTCCTTTTTCATCCCAAAAAGGAAAATTAGGAGAAAGATTTTTAAGCATACCAATCTCTGCCAAATCATTTTTTTGATAATATCGATGTAAAATATATTTACTTTTATCTCTACATAAACGATTATAAAATTGAGTATAATTTGAAGGCAAAAAATCAAGCCATTCATCATCACCATGTAGATTTATGCCTTCAAATTGATCAACACTAAAATAAGCTTTAAACTCTTGCATAGCTTTTAAGGTATTTTCTAAATGCTTATTATAAAATTTGTCTTTATTGGCTTGTTTAAATTCAAACCAATCTTTGGCATTTAAACGATCGCCTTTTAAGCTCCAAGCATTAAGATATTTTTCATCACTAAAAGTTTTAGTAGAAAAAAGATAAAAGCTTACTCGATTAGGGCTTAATGTTTGTTTCATTTAAAATCTTTTAAAGCATATAAAAAGTCTTTAATATCACTTACTTGATCTTCTACCCAATCTTCTACTGTATAATCTTCATCACAATCGCTATCTTCATTATAATAATCTCCCCCTTCAAAGTCAGCAGGATCGTCATAAAGTTCCATTTCTATATGTTCTAATTCAAATTCCAAATCATTTATAAAATTTCGAAGATTTACGCCATTAAATTCACTTTTATCATATTCTAAAACAGCAATAAGATTAGGCGGCAAGGTAACTTTATATTTTGCATCAACTTTTAAATTGCCATTTTCTACTAAATTTTTATATTCATAGCTTAAAATGCTACTTATAAAAGCTCTTCGTTCGTATTTTTTTAAACCATATAAAGCATCTTTTAAATAATTATCATTTTTAAGATAGTATTTAAACACTTCTTGTATATATTCATCATCCAATAATTTTTTATTTTTCATTATCTTTCCTTATAATTTATTTTAGCAAAGTGAATTTCTATTCCCTCATTCACTTTCCTTAGCCTTTTTTACAGCATCGTTTAAAAGTTTGGCACATTCATTACGATATTTACCTAGTAAATCCATATCATCTTTTCCATCAATTTCACAATGAGAATCATCATATGCTGGTAAATTATATTTTTTTCTAATTTCATTTGAAGTCATTGCTCCTGCATCTTTTAAAAGCTTTTTATTTCTAGATCCTTTTGCATCATCTAAAGGAGTTCTTGGGGTAGCAAAATTCACATTAGCTCCAAGTTCAATTAAAAGCTGTGTAACCCTATAGGTTTCAGGTTCGCTTACAGCTTCAAATAAAAGGGTTTCATTGTATTCACTCTCTTGAATAAGTCGGGTTTGCATATCTACATTAGCTCCTCCTTTAATGGCTAGTTCTAATAATTGATAATTATTGCGTCTAGCCCAAAAATGCATAGGAGTCCTACCGGAATATCCTTCATCATGCACTTCAAATTTAGCTCCACGATTGACTAGATACTTAATGATTTGAGAATTTGGATTATCAGCACTTAATATATAATCATAAATTAGAGCGTTTTGATAAATACAAGGATCATCTTCTACTTCTTCCATTAAGATATATTTATCATTAGCTTCTTTGATATATTTCATATCGCTATGATAAAAATTATATTTAGGATCTTTTAAACTTAAACCATACTCATCAAATAAATAATCTAAAATAGAAAAATCATTATTATTATCTTCACAAGCAAATGCAGCTCTTAATATTAAATTCATAGGTTCAAATAAAGGGTATTCATTATCTTTATTTTTAAAATGAAGCTCATAACAAGATATTTTTACAGGATAATCCTTTAAAATATCTTTTAGCTTAACTAAATCATTATTATCTATAATTTCAAGAACTAAATCTTCTAATTCATCTTTTTCTTGATAGCTCATAGCTTTGATATCTTCTAAGGTTTTCATTGTTTTTCCTTTAATTTTTTTGTATTTGTTTGTTTTTGTTTAATTCCTCTTCTATATTAGCAGAATTATTTAAATTTAATCTTTTTATGATAATTTTATTAGGTGCTGCTCCTTTTATGTGATGTAGATACATTTCTTTAAATATTGTTTTTATGCTTCTGTGAGCATGTCTGTGGTAGATAAAGCCTCTTCTTGATCCCCAATCATACCGCTCATCAAATTTTGTAAGATTTTTGGTATTTGTTTCATAGCCTTTCTTTTTTTTGTCATCATGATTTTGGATTTCTTTTAATTTGATTTCTTTTTCATTTTTTACAGTTACATTGCCTCCTGCTATATTCTCTACCAATTTAGTATAGTGATTGCATATAAATAAATAATCAAGCTCATATTCTCTAGCCAGTTTTAACTCAAAGCTTATTTGTTCTGTTAAAGCTTGATCTTGGACATTTTTAACCTCTACTAAGGTAGGGTAATCATTTAGCGTTACTAAAAAATCAGGTATGGTATGATTAAAACTATGGGTATTAAAATTAGCATCTATTTTTCTTCTATTAGATAAATACCTAGTTGATCTTTTAGTAAAAAGCATAGAAGCAGCATATTCACCTGCATCTCCTATATCTTTTGAATTGATATTTTTATTTTTTTGTTCTTCTTGGTTTTGATTTTTTTTAGTCAGTTTCTTTTTCTTGTTATCATCAGTGTTATTTTTATTGGCATTACTAGCTTGTTGAGGGTTTTGAAGATCTTTGATTGTTTTTTTATAATCTTTAGCTTTATCTTGATTTCTTTGTAAAAATTCAAGCCTGCCTAGTAGGCTTAGTTCTTTAGGTGATTTGTTTTGTTTATCTTGTAATTTACCTATTTTCTTCTTTAATTCTTGCTTATCTCTAATAACATCTTTTAAACTTTTATCATCTTTAAGCAATATTTTGGTTATTTCATCTGCTTTTTTTCCACAAGCTTTTTTAATAGCTTGTGCTTGTTGTATTTTATCATCTTCTGTAAATTCTTTATTTTCATTTAAGGCTTGTAGGAATTCTTTAGGGCTTTGCAAAGTTAAATTAGGATTTTTTATTTTAGCTATATTTCTTTGAAAGCTTAAATCTATATTTTTTTCTCCCTTTTTTCCTTTTCTAAAATCAGTAACCACAAAGCCCTTATCTTCTAAAGGCACAGGATCAAAGTGTAATTCTTCGTTTTTATCTGAAGATACTAATCTTGGTATTAAAACATAAATTCCTTTTTCAAAGCATTTATCAAAAAATTCTGCTCCAACTTCAGCTATGCCATTATTTACTTCAAAGCCATCACCGCATCCTAGTTTTTTATTTACACTGTTATCTTTGTTATCTTTACTTGTATAAACATCATAAAATACATCATAGTCTTTAAAACTTTCTGTATTTCTTGATAAAGGCTTGGCTTCTCTTTCTTCATAGGCTTTATTTAGCGTATCAATATTCTTCTCACCAAAATAAGCATTGATTGCATCATTTCCCTTTTCATCATTGCTAAATAATACATTTTTACTTTTTTCTTCTTTTTTTCTTGTTTCTTCTTTTGCTTTTATTTTGTTTTGCTCTGAAGTTTTATCAATATCTACAGTTTTTCCATCCTCATCTATAAGATAAATTTTAGATTTGCCTTTTTTTTCTATTTTTTTCACTTCTTTTCCATTTTGTGTTTGCAAATGAAAAGGACTGTAAAAACATAATTTACAATTTTCTAATATATAAACTTTTTGGAATTCTTTGATATGAAAATTTATTTTAGCAAAGTCAATTTCTATTCCCTCATTCACTTTCTTTAGCCTTTTTTATAGCATCGTTTAGTAATTTACAATATTTTTCCATATAGCTTTCATCTTTTTCGCACTCTTCACTATCCCAGTATATATTGTATTTTTTGTCAAGTTGAGCTGAAGTCATTGCTCCTGCATCTTTTAAAAGCTTTTTATTTCTAGATCCTTTTGCATTATCTAAAGGAGATGTTGGGGTAGCAAAATTCACATTAGCTCCAAGTTCAATTAAAAGCTGTGTAACCCTATAGGTTTCTGCTTCTTTTACAGCTTCAAATAAAAGGGTTTCATTGTATTCGCTTTTTGGATCAAGCAAGGTTTGCATATCTACATTAGCTCCTCCTTTAATAGCTAATTCTAATAATTCATAATTATTTTGCATAACCCAAAAATGCATAGGAGTCCAACCAAAGCCATCTTTATGCACTTCAAATTTAGCTCCACGATTGACTAGATACTTAATGATTTGAGAATTTGGATTATCAGCATTGAGTATATAATCATAGATTAGGGCGTTTTGATAAATAATGGTATCTTCTACTTCTTCCATTAAGATGTATTTTTCATTAGCTTCTTTGATATATTTCATATCATGAAAAGCAAAGTTATATTTAGGATCTTTTAAACTTAAACCATACTCATCAAATAAATAATCTAAAATAGAAAAATCATTATTATTTTCTTCACAAGCATGTGCAGCTCTTATTATTAGATTAAAAGGATCAAATAAAGGAAAGTCTCCATCCTCATCTTTAATATTAAGCTCATAACAAGATATTTTTACAGGATAATCCTTTAAAATATCTTTTAGCTTAACTAAATCATTATTATCTATAATTTCAAGAACTAAATCTTCTAATTCATCTTTTTCTTGATAGCTCATAGCTTTGATATCTTCTAAGGTTTTCATTGTTTTTCCTTTCTTTGTAAATTGGGTTTTTTATGATTTTAGTTTTAATTTTAAGAAAATTGCTTTTAATCCGCTCTTAAATCACCTCCTTTTACTCTTAAACCTTTGCTATCTATAATCACTTGTGTTGTTCCTACTTGGAGTATAATTTTATCTTTTGTTTGTGTAATAGTTGTATTTCCTACCCTAGAAACGATTTGTTTTTGTGCTGTTAAAACACTTTCTTGATTTGCCATAGTATTTACATTATCAGCTGTAAAAGAGCAATTTTTCTTGGCTTTAAAACTAATAGAATCATCAGCTTCAGCTTTGAAATACTCATTTGTTTCTATGCTTAGATCTTGTTTGGAATAAAATTTTATACTTTGATTGGTTTGAAGCACATAAGAACCTTTTATGGTTTCATTTTTGTTATGTCCTATTCTTTGGATAAAATCATTTTTGATATCTTGCTCTAGATTGTTATTGATTATTACTCTTTTATCGTTTCCTATCTTTTCTTCGTGGTTTTGTCCGATATTGACTTCATTGCTGATTCCTACATTTAAAGTATTACTTAAGCCCACATTAGTATCTTTAGAAAGTAGGGTATTTTCTAAATATTCAGCTCCTACATTGACATTTTTAAAACCTATGATATTTTGCATATGTCCTAAAGTAATAAATTCGGTATATAAGGCTCCCACTTCTGAAGTTTTATTATTTTTTATGGTTTGCTCATAATTATTACCTATTTCTTCTTTATAATCTTTTTGTGCTAGGATATAAATTTCTTCTTTGTCTTTGTCGTTTTTTAGGGTAATTTCATTCCTTACTCTTGCATCGGTGTTATCCACTCCTACTGTGGAATTAGCCAAAGTAAGATAATGATTGTTTATAGAGCTTAATTCATAATTAGTATTTTCTTGAAGTTTTAATGTATCTAAACCTTTATCAATCATAGCAGGAACTACGCTTAAATAACTCAATGCATTTGTAGCGATTTCTCTTTTATATCTTGGATAATTATATTGGGGCATTGTTGTAGCCCCATTATATAAACTTCCACTTACATAAGGTTTATCTATATCATCATCTAAAAAAGAAATAATCACTTCATCTCCTATTCTTGGAGTATGAAAAAAACCTGAATGATTGCTTGCTATATGAGAAGCTACTCTTAAAAAAGGAGTGTGATGATAAGATTTATAAGTATTGCTTGATAAATTAGAAGAATTTATATCTATATCATTTGCAATAAAAGTATCATTATCTAATTCTTCTTGATTGGCATAAAGATTAATCCTTACCTTAACCCTTCCATGCTCATCAGTATAAATAGTATTTCTCTCACTTTCTATATCCTTACTCTCTCCTATAACAATACCTTGAGTGCTATTAGGAGCTTTAGGTTTAGCTTTAAAACTTGGAGTAAAAATAATATTCTTTTTTAGTAAAGTTAAAGTATTAGAATAAGATTTATTTAAATTTAAATCTTTTAAATTTAAATGATCATTAGTATTAATAGAATTAGCTAAGATGGCATCATCAATTAAGATTTGAGTATTAGCGATAATAATAAAGTCTTTAAGCAAAGAAGCTTTATCTTGTTTTTCTTCATCTTGATTTTTTATTTCTTCTTGATGATTAAACTCCTTATAATTTAAAGTGATAAAATCTCCTAAGCTAAGATGATAAATATTACTTTTTGCTAGTAAGCTTTCATTTAATACTAAGGCTCTTTTTTCTTTAAGAGAAGGCTTAGTCTTTAAATCAATGCTTTTTGTAAAAGAATATTCACTCTCATAAAAATGTTCATTATAACAAGCTTTGTTATTAAGTTCTTGTTCATAAGGAACTTTACTAGAGTGTAAAGATAAAAGATTTAAAGGAGTATTGGCATTAATACTAGAATGTGTAAAAGAATTAGTTCTTAAGCTTTGCTCTTTATAAATAGAAGAAATACAAGCTTGATTTAAAATATTATTAATATTAGGATTATACTCAATTTCTTTATTTTTTACATTTTTATACACATCACAAAAATAAATAGTGTTCTCATCTTCATAAAAAAAGATTCCATTATTATGGCTTAATCTTGTAATAAAGTCTAAATCACTTTCATTGTATTGAGAGATGAGTTCTTGTTCTTCATAATTAAAATATATATTAGAATAATCAATTTCTTTATGTAAGATATCTTGATAAAAACCAAGGGTTTGTTTAATCACTTCTATAATATTAGTATGAGTATAAATACGATTGGCTTTATTTAAAGAAAGTCTTATCAAGACTGATTGAAGCTTAAAAGAAAAAAAATGCTTGTATTTTATTTGCTTAGTATTTGAAGTGCTATCATTAATATTTAAAGCACTTTCATGATTAATACCTAGATATTTTATATAAGTGATAATTCCCTTATAGTTTTTTACTTCATTGTTATCAAAGTTTAAGGTATTATTCTCATAAGGATTATGGATACTTAAAATAGCTTCTTGATCGATTAAAACATTAGGATGAAAATTAAAAGTTGTAGGGGTGCTTGGATGAGATGAAGCATTGGTTAAAGTATTTAAAGAAAATAAATCTTGTTCTAAACTTTCAAAAAAGCCTTCACATTCTATAGAAAAAAGCTCTTCAAGACTTTCTTTGATGAGGGCTTTAGTGATTTTAAAGGGTAGGGGATTTGAAGTAGAATTTGATATATTAAGACTCATGTAAGAATTAAGGGACATTGATGATCCTTTGGGGTTGTTGATGATTAATAGCCTATAAGCTTATGTGATTTATTTTAGCATAAAGTGGGTAAAATAAAGTTTATTTTAGGGTATGGTTTATGGGCGAAGAGAGGTTGTGATTTTTTTAAACATATTTTTGTGTTAGCTTATTCACATAGTTTCATATATACTATTGTATATTTTTTTTGCGTATTACCTAAAATTTTTGCCCAACCAAGTTTGGCAGTATTTTCTTCTCCTAACACAAACTTCATTTCTGAAGAATAGTTGATTTTAAGATATAAATCAACACAAAATTCATTATTTGTTAAAAACATTATGCTATTTTTTAAATCATCGTGTTTGGTTCCATTGGGCATAAATTTAACCGCTTCTTGATATGAAATATCCTTTATATAGATCGCTATTTTGTTTTGATAAGAGATAAATTTATCGCCCAATATAAAATTATTTCCTAAAATATTGTTCTTTATTCCTAAGTTATTTTTTTGCGAATTTGAAATTAAAATTTGATGGGGTAAATTTTCAATAATTGATAATTTATCCTTAAGTTTAAAATTGACTTGTAAAACTCTTTCAATGTGTGTTTTAGGTCGTCTTAAACTTAGTAGTAAAGGTGCAAATGGTAAATATTTTTTTGCAATATCGTATTCTTTAATTCCCAACATGCTAAATAAAATTTTTGAAATAGAATCTTTAAAATTTTCATTAAAAGATCGTGGATAATTTTTTAAGCTTATTACATCAAAAAATATCCAAAGCAAATAATGATTAAAGAAATCAAAGAATAGAGTCCAACCTTGGTCGCCATCTTCATTTCTTGACAGTTTATCTAGCATAAATGAAGGAAGTTGTGAAGAGACTCCATGTAGCCCCATGAAATTTATAAACAATTCTATAACTGATTGTTCGTGTTCTGAAAAAATGATTTTTTCTATATCTTTATTTGGATGTTTTAAACTTTTATTTGTTCTTAAAAATATATTCTTTCTTCCATAGTCTTTTTCTAATTTTTTTATTAATTTAAAAAAACTATATGAAGTAAGATTATTCATATTAAAGCTTTTTTTCCAAAAGAAGCAGGGTAATGTAAAATTTCTTTTGAGTCAAGGCATCTTATTTTTAACTCACAAAAGGAGTTAATACTAGCAAAAGAAGCTAAAAATTTAGATATAATCAATCCTAATAAATATACCTCGCCTAAAGTGTAAAACTTCGAATCTTTAATACTAAAAATAGCTAAGGTCCCTTTTTTTGTGATATTTTCATCTATTAAATAAGTGCTTTTACTTTGAATATCGATTATAGATTCTTGCAAAAGCTTATAAATCTTCCAATTTGATTGATTATCTAAAAAGCTATAGCTTTCCAACACACCAAAAAAAGCTTTTTTGCTCAATATTGTTTGATATGAAAAAGATAACACAGAAACAAGCTTCCATAATAAATTACCATCAACACTACATCTTCTTGTTTCGCTTGGAATTTCCACATTTTTGGTATCGACACCTTTTAGATCGCAGGTATTAATATCACCTATTTTTAATTTTGAAGGTAAATCTCCATTGGAGCACAAAAGATCAATACTTATAGTTTCATCCATTATATAAGAGGAAAAGAAAGAAATTTCGCTAAATACTTCTCCTTTGGAATTCTTTTTAGTATTTACGCTATAAAAATCCTTTTGATTATCTTTTAAAAATTCAAAGCGTTCAAAACTTTTATAGTTTTTTAATAACCTTTTGCCGCCTTCACTATTATGTGCTTTAACCTGTAGTGTCTGTATGATTTCGTAAGCTTTAGGTTGGCTTCTATCCACAAAAATTCTATAACTATCTTTTTTGTGATTATTTATAAGAGGTTCTGCGCTTTTTGTAAAGATATTGATAATAGGTGTCATGCTTAAAGAAAGTAATTCTTTTCTAAAAATACAATTTGCAGGAAATGGTTTAGAGAATTTAAATTCAATATTAATTGTCTTTCCTTGACAATTATTTAAAATATCCAAACCATTGATTCTTAAAAAATTAAATTTATGTGGCATGAAAAAATATTCTCTTAGTAAGGAAAATGCTTCAAAACCTAAATCATTATAAGATAAACTACTTTCATCTGGATTCAATCCTATTTTTTCAATATTATAGGTATTAAGAAAAAATTCTTCATCAGTATCTAAACTTTGAATTTTTAATTCTTTTAAATAAGAATGCATGTATAATAATAAAGTACTAGACATATAGGTATCATTGCCTAGATATAAATTAATTTTTTCCAAACCCAAATCACATATTTTTGTTTCTGCCTTATTGACTTGCAAAGTTAAATTGAAAGTATAATCTTGATTTTTACTAGATATAAAAACTTCGCTGATGGAGATAGAATAAAGATAAACATCATATACTGTTTTAAATTCACAAACACATTTGTCTATTGGTTTTGATTTAATAAGAGTTCCTTTGGGAATAATTAAATTATTTTCTTTACTATTTTGTTCAAATTTAAATTCTTGCATGCATAAAGAAGGTAAAGGATTTGTATAATTTGGAGAAACAATATTAATCAAAGATTCTGCAATGTGTGGTATATTTTCATCAAGCTCTTGATGGATTTTAGAGCTTAAAATAGCTAAATTTTCAATAATTCTTTCTATATCAGGATCTTTGCTATCATATGCCAAAAATGGTGTTAACTTTGGATAATTTTTTATAAAATACTCTCTTTTTTCATATAGATATTCAAGCTCTTTTTGATAATAAAAAATATTATCCTTCATTTAACCTCGCAATATCTATTGTTTTTAAAGATGATTTCTATATTAAATTCTTTAAAACGATCATCCTGAAAAAAACATTTTACAATAAAAGAAAGTTGCCAAGGACTTAAATTATTATCATAAGTGATAGAAACTACACATATTCTTTTTTCATAGTTATCAATTAGTTTTCTTATTTCCTTGGCCATTGATACGCATAATTCATTAGAGTTAAGATTAATATCAGCCATATTAGGCATTCCTAAATTTTTTACAGCATAACAATCATTAATTTTTGCATTGAGCAAAACCTTTATATTGTTTTTTACATCCTCAAAATCATTTTGATAGAATGGAATATGAATGTTTTGCTCATCTAAATTATGGATTAGTTTATCTAGCAAGGACATTATTATTCTTTATCTAATTTTCCTACTAAAGAAAGTTCAAAATTACCGCCCATATATTTAAAATGAGGTCGGACACTTAGCCCTATTTTATACCATCCTGGCTCTCCTGGTATATCACTAACTTTCACTTGTGCTGCTCTAAATGGACGACGACTTCTTACTTCAGAAGGCGGATTTTCTTGATCGGAAATATATTGTCTAATCCATTCATTAAGTCCATTTTCAATATCGCTTCTTTCTTTCCAGCTCCCTATTTCTTCTCGTTGTAAAACCTTTAAATAGTGCGCCAATCTTGAAATTAAAAAGATATATGGAAGTTGAGTTCCTAATCTGTAATTTGTTTCAGCTTCTTTACCTTCTGGGGTATTTTGAAATAATTTTGGTTTTAACGGAGAATTTGCTGAAAAAAATGCTGCATTATTACTATCTCTTCTTAATGTTAAAGTTATAAAACCTGCTTCAGCAAGTTCATACTCTCTCCTATCTGTAATCAAAACTTCTGTAGGTATTTTTGATTGTATAGTTCCAAAATTTTCATAAAGATAAGTAGGCAGATCCTTAACAGCCCCTCCACTTTTTGGTCCTATAATATTTCCACACCATCTATATTTAGCAAAGCTTTCTGTTAATCTTGTACAAAAAGTATACGAAGAATTAGCCCACAATAAATGATTATGCGAAGCATGAACATTTTCTTTATAGTTAAAGCTTTTAATAGGGTTTTCTTCAGGATCATAAGGGCTTCTTGCTAAAAATCTTGTCACTAGTAAGCCTGTATATTTAGAGTCTTCATTTTCTCTAAAAGTTCTCCACCTTGTATATTGAGGACCTTCTAACAAACCTTGCAAATCTTGAATATTTGCAAGTTCAGAATAATCATCAAGCCCAAAAAATTTTGGTCCAAAAGATGTTAAAAAGGGAGAATGACTCATAGCCGCAATACTAGCCATTTTATTTAAAAAAGTCATATCAGGACTTGCTGATCCAAGTTGATAATCTCCAATGATTGCTCCTACAGGCTCTCCTCCAAATTGTCCATATTCTGAAGAATATATATTTTTATAAACAACGCTTTGTGTTATATCCGGATTGTTTTCAAAATCCTCTAAAGCTTCTTCTTTTCTTATATCAAATAGGTCAATTTTTATATTTTCATTAAAATCAGTTCTTTCAACTAGAAATCTAAGTCCACGCCAAGTAGATTCAAGTTTTTGAAATTCTTCATTATGTAAAACTTCATCCATTTGTTTTGAGAGTAAATAATCAATATGGGCTATCATTTCATCAAGTGCAAATTTATTGATTTTTTCTTCAGCATTGTCGCTTTTTACAATTTCTGAAATAAATTCAGCAACACCTCTTTTAGCAATACTATAACTTTCATCGGTTTTAGAGTATTTGCTTTTCTCCATAATTTGTTCAATAATTGGCATATCAACTGCTTTAGTATTTGCCATCTTAATTTCCTTGCTCTTCTTGTTTAATTTCTAAAAGTAATTTTTCTTTAGTTTTTTCATTTTTTAACGCTTCTAAAACAGCTTTTCTAAAATCAGGAATATTACCCATAGGACCTTTTAAAGCCATTAATGCTTCTCTTAGCTGCAATAATTTGTTTAGCTCGGGTATTTGTTTAGCTAAGCTATCTGGAGAAAAATCCTTCATACTAGCAATATTGAGCTTAACATCAAGCTCTTCAGCTCCTGTTCCAAGAGTGTTTTTTACGCTAAAACTTGTTGTTATATTGAGTTTTCTCATGACTTGATCAAAATTAATCTTATTAATTTGCAAAATTTCTCTTTCCTCTAAAGGAGTTTCGTTTTTTCCTTTTAAATTTGCCATTACCATTAATTTTAACGGCAACTCCACATCCTCATTTTGTCCATTAGTTTTAGCTTTGTATGTAATATTAATCCGCTCTTTTGGAGCATAAGATCCATCTGACATTTAAAATCCTTAAAAACAAAATTTTTAGTTTAATAATTATATTAAAATTTACTAAATTTAATCTTGTATCACTTAATTTTACTTTTTGCGTTTTCGTATTCTTCGGCTAGATAATCTTTTAGTAGAGTTTTCTCCATTAACTCTACTAAGTATATATTTAAAATTTTAGAGTTCTTTTTCATTCCTTTTGACTCAAAAATTTTTACCATATCTAGCAAGGAATTAATATTATTCATAATAGAATTATTAAAATTTTCTTTATCAATATTCATCAGCATTTGCTCAAAATCTTGTAGTGTATGTTCTTTGTCAGTTTTTTTACTTGAAAAAAAACTTTTTTTATTTTCTTTGGATTTAACAAAATATTTATAAACTTCTTCTTTGCAGATAAAATCACCATTTTGAAAACGGAGAAGTTCAATAGTATCAAATTTAGAAATAAAATCACTTGTTAATATTATAAGAATGTCTAATTGTTTATTTTTTTTCTTTTTTTCTAAAAAATCACAAAAGAGTTGTACACCCTCTATCCAAAAAGGATTTAAAATAAGTTCATGCATAAAACATTTAATATGTTCTATATCATTTTCTTTATCAGAAAGTAATATGCGAATTATATCTGCATCAGGTTTTCTTATTTTAGTAATTTTTTCATTATTACATTCAGGCAAACACCTGATTTTTCCCCACATTGCTTGGGTGAATAAAGCGTAGATATTGAGATTATTTTCATCCTCTTCCAAAAGCTCAAATGCAAGTTTTTGATAAAAATTTTTATATTCTCTCTCGTTTAAAGAGTTAATATTATCGCTTCTAATGTTTACAGATACTTGAGTTACAGGAGATTTTGGAAGTTGTGGTGCAACTTGAGCAATTTCAATTTTTGCAAAATTGCAAGATAGTAAATTTTCAAATTCGGAAAATAAAGTAATAAATTGATTAACAATCTCAGATGATATAAGCACTTTTGTTTTATTGTATTCTTGAATAAAATTTTGAATAAAAATTTGAATTTTTCGCTTTTGAGCTAATATATAAGCATTATTTTCATCTATAAGTTTTTTTAAATGTTGAAAAAGAAGCAAAAGCTTTTCAAAGCATTCTTCATTGTTTAAATTAAAACACGATAAAAGAAAATAGTTGCAAATTTTAAAATCTAAAGAATGATTTAATAATATAAACTGAGAATATTGATAAACTTTATCCCAAGAAATATTTTCATGGTTTAAAGTCTTATATTTTGACATCTCATCTTCAAGTAACTGAAATTCTTGTAGTTCATCTAAATTATTTTTCAATTGATCACAAAAATACATTTAATTCCTCCAAAAATTTGCCTCATTATAATTAAATTTTAAAAAATATTATGTTAATTTTTTAAAAAAATTACTCAATTAATCATAAATTATATATTCTAAGATAGAAAGGATACTTTAGTTTCATGTTTTGTAAAAAAAGCTTATTTTTTTTATTGCCATTATTCTTTTGCGCTTGCTCAAGTGTTGTTAGCGTTAAGATAAATAATGTAGAGAATTCCAATCTTAATAATAGACATGATGATGTTCCTGTTACGGCTATTGTATATCAACTTAAGGATATTAAAAAATTTGAAGAAGCAAGTGATATAGATTTGGCTACTAGAGAAGAGGGGGTACTAGGCAAGGATAAACTTGATTCTATTAAAACGCAAATTGCACCTAAAGACAATATTATCGCGGTTAAAGTAGATGAAGAAGAGGTTCCTTATGTAGGCATTCTTGTATTATTTGCAAATAATACAAAAAAAACAACAAAAATATGGGCAAAGACCGAAGATGCAAATGGGTTTGGGAAGAATAAGTATTTAAAATTTGAAATATCCAAAGAAGGTATCAAAAGAATTAAATAGGAATAATATATGGCAAATAAATTAAAAGTTGCTTGGTTTGATGGACTTAATATTGGACAAACCCATTTTGAGCAGCAAGAAAGATTTTTTAATAGAAATATAGATCTTAAAACTATAAATATATATAGTAATTTATATGGAATAATAGACTTGGAATTTTCTCAAGAGATGTTATTGCAAGGAAAAATTGCACTTTCTAAAATTTCAGGTATCGCACAAGATGGAAGCATTTTTAATGCACCTGAGCAAGATTTGTTGCCTGAGCCTATTGAAATCAATTATGAATCTTTAATTGATTCAGTTGTGGTATTAAAAATTCCTATCGGAGTTACTGATATTGCTGATTTATCTTTAAGAAATACTTTTCCAAATTCAAAGTTTATATGTCTTAGAAATAGTATTGCTTTAAGAAATTATGATGATTCAAAATCTAATGTAATGGACAAAATTGAAGATGAGTACGAACTTGAAAATCTGACTTTTACACAAGAGAAAAAAGATTTACTTCTTGCTAGTTTAAGATTAAAACTTGGCATTTTAGGTAATTCAACTCCTGATGAACTTGAATTACCAATTGCAAAAATTAAAAATATTGATATCAATAAAAAAATTGAATTAGAAAGTGATTTTATACCCACTTGCTTAAATATCAGCAAAATATCTACCATAAGATCCTTTTTGGAAGAAATTATTTTTTCAATCAATCAACATAAAAAAGTTCTATCTAATGTTTTTAAAGGAATCGATCAAACAAAAAATACATTGGATTTTAGCACTTTTTTATCCCTTAATCTTTTAAAAAAATGGTATTTAATATTTTCACATCTATCAAAAAAAGATAAAATACATCCTGAATTTTTATACGAAAAATTTTTAGAATTTCAAGGAGAGCTTGCAGCTTTTAGCAACGAAGAATCTTTTTTAGATTTTATTCCTTATAAACACGATAATCTTTATAATACTTTTTTAAATATGATGAATAATCTAAGATTGTTATTTTCTAAAATTACAAGCCCTAAATATTTTATAGCTAAGACCAGTATTAACGGCAATGGTTTTTATGATTTTATTTTTGATAATTCGGGAATTTTAGAAGAAAGTGAAATTTATTTCGCAATTCGTGCAGATGTTACTACAGAATATCTACTTAATAATTTTAAAATTCAAAGCAAGATACATACTCAAAGTAAAATTAAAAATATAGTCGCAACTCAGCTTGAGGGCTTAAATGTAGATCAAGTACCTAATGTTCCATCTAGCATTCCTTATTTAAATGGTTATGTTTATTATAAATTAGATAAAAGAGATCAACTGTTTAAAGATTTTAAAAATGAAAGTATCATTAGTATGTACTTGACCAACAATATAAAAAACCCTGATATTATAATGTGGGCGGTATTTCAATGAAAGAAATAAATGAAGAAAAAAAGGCATTAAGCTTACTTCTTGATTCAGATTTTGATGGTTTAAAAAACAATAAAATTATTGATTATTCTTTGGAGTTGCTTTTGCTTTCTTATAGACTTTCAAAAATAAGCTCTATGGATACAAGTAGTATTAATCAACTTAGAGAAACATTGATTAATAAAATTTTAGATATAACCGCTAAACTAAGTATGTGTAAAGAATATGATGAAAAAGAAATTATTAAATTCAAATATTGTCTTTGTGTCTTTATAGATGAAAGCTTAATGAAAAATGAACTTTTTATTAATTTTTGGGCTCACAATACTCTAACTGTAAGGTTATTTGATGAAACTTTAGGTGGAAATAATTTTTATGATATTGCATCATCTTGGATTAATAACCCTTTTAAGTTTAAAGATTTTTTGGAATTTATCTATGCTTGTTTAATTCTTGGTTATAAAGGAAAATATAATGAGACTAAGGATAGAGATGAAAAAATAATTCATTTTTGCAATAATATTGCCACATCTTTAAAACCGGTTTATAAGATAGAAGAAGAGTTAGCTTTTAATAAAGCATATAAAACTGGTTTGAAAGAAAATATTTGGCAAAAATTTATAAGATTGTATTTTAAAAAACTTATTATCGTTGTGCCAGTATTGATTATATTAGGAGTATTAAGCTATGCAATTTTCAATTTAGAAACAAATAATCTTAAAGTGGATAATAATATATCTGTATTGATAAAAAATTTAACACATATAGAATAAATATACTAAATTTTTAAATATCAATTTATTTGTTATGAGTAAAATTAAATAAAAATTATTTTACAGCTAGAATAAAAATCAAATGCAAATCTAAAGGATAAAAATAATATAAAAACAAACTTTAATTATGCAAATTATTAGTACAAATAAGTATAAGGTCGTATCATAATTATGCCATGGATATAATTCACGATACAATCCCAACTATAATTATGTATTTTAGTCAGGATTATTTAAGATAAATTATAATTAAGCTTTGCCCTCTCTCCAATCATCACTTCCGCTAGTTCCAGCAGCAGTATGTTCCCAAACTACTTTTCTATAGCTCATTGAAACTTTTAAAAGCTCGGTTTTATCATGATTACTTGACTCTTGCGCATTTGGCATTATTAATTCAATATTTGTAATAATTGCATCTTCCAATTTTGTAGTAAAAAAATGTTCAGATCCGCCACTTGTTGCGGTTCTAAACCAATGAACTTCGACTGTTGGAAGTCTTTCTCCTTTGGTAAGTGCATTATATAGCAAAGGCACAGATTTATTTAATGAGCAAGTAAAAGAAAAAGGCTTATGAACTCTTTGTCCAGAAGGTTGTCCGCTTTGCTGATCAACAGGTACGGTTACAATATGAGATACCTCTTGAGCCATGATTTCATCTTCATGACCCGATTTATATCTATTGCCAATACTCGCTTCAGTAGATGCACCGCTTGAAATCAAACCTTGTGTGGAACCTTCAATTTTTATAAACGCTGGTTCAGCCATAAAAAAACTCCTTTAATTTTTTTTAACATTCAAAATTGTATCATTTTAATCTTAATCTATTAAATTTTTGCAAAATATTTGCATATTAATTTGTTTTTACTTTACTAAGGAATAATGATGTTTAAAAAAATATTTGATTTTGTGAAATCAAGATTATTTATAACTGCTTTTTTGCTTTGTTGTATTTTTCTTTTGAGTATTTTATTTTGGTTTTGGGGTTCTTTAGTAGCTTTTAATGACATATATATTTTTAGTAGTTCATTTTTAAGATTTAGTATTATTTTGATAATTTGGCTTATTGTTTTTTTGTTTTTTTTATTAAAGCCTATTATAAATTTTATATCTTCTTTAAAAAGTGAAAAAAGATTAAAATTTAAAGTCCTAAAAAAAGAAGCTGATGAGTTCATTTACAAATCTAAAAGAAACTTCTTTTTATCTCTTAAAGATGCCAAAGAAACATGGAAGAATGATTTAAAAACAAAAAATTTACCCTTAATTATCATCATAGGAAATGAAGGAGCTGGAAAAAGCACTTTTATTAATTATTCTGACATCGAATACCCACTCAGTGATAGTTTAGAGTCTTATAAAAAATTCCATAAGTCTACTAGAAATTTTGCACTTTATGTATCAAAAAAAGGTGCTTTGTTAGATACAGAAGGAAACTATTTTTCACAAGAAGAATTTTTTAAGCCTACAAGTAGCGATGAAATACCCGAAGATGATATAGATAAAAATAGAGATTTTTTAATTAAAAAAAATATATGGAAAAAATTCCTTACTTTTCTCAATAAAAATTTTTTTCATAGCAAACTAAATGGAATTATTTTAGTTGTTGACACTGTAATTTTCTTAAATAATCCTAAGGAGTATTCCAAAAATCTTATTAGATATCTAACAAAAAGAGTAAATGAATGTGAAAAAACTTTAAATTTAAAACTGCCTATTTATATAGTTTTTTCAAAACTCGACTTGATCGAAGGCATGAAAGAGTATTTTGATATTTTCGATAAAAAAATTTCAGATAAAATTTTAGGATTATCTTTTGATAAAATCTTAAGTGAAGAATTTTTAAATAATGAATTTAAAGAATTAAGTGATTCATTATTATGTTCCTTGATGAGTAAAAACTCCCATATTTATAATATAGAAAATAAAAATAAAAGCTACTTATTTTTAAAACAACTTGATAATTTATTTGCATTAGCAAAGACTTTTATTTTGGAAGTGCAAGAAGAAAATAAGCTTAAAAATAATTCTTATCTTAGAGGAGTTTATTTTGTTAGTGCCTATCAAGAAAATATTCCTAGAAATTTCTTACTCGATGCCATATGTGAGAAATATAACTGCAAAAAAGTATTATCAAAATCCAATATTATACATAATAAACAAAGCTATTTTGTTAAATCACTGCTCGAAGATTTAATTTTTACAGATTATTCTTTAAGCACTATGAAATCTTATTCTAAAAAATTATCTTTTTTAATTATAATTTTAATCATAAGCTTTGGAACATATGCTATATCTTCTTATTTTATAAGTAAAAATAATAAAGAATTCGAAAAAAGCCAAAACACCTTAAGATCTTTACAATTGCTTCTTAAAGATCAAGATTATCAAAATTTAAATATTAAACAAAAAGCTGACTTCTTAATTGAATTGAGAAATATTTTAAATACTTATCCTGAACTTTGGCAAGATAATAATATATTTCAATATTTAAATCTAAATCTCTCATACAAAGGATTTAAAGAAGCTAAACAACTTTATTATAAACTGAATGAAGATGTGTTAAAAAATACTTTATTAAAAGAAATGGAATATACTTTACTTACCGATACAAATAAAGAAAATTTAATCAAAACATTATATATGTATAGATCTTTGTTTGAACAAAAATATTTTAATAAAGAAATACTAAAAATTTGGATTAACGAGAATTGGAATACTTTAAGTAAGTATTCAATCTCTAAAGATGACTTTCTAGAAGGGGTGGATGAGCTTAAACAATTTAATCTTAAATCTTTTACAGAAGATGAAAACAGTATACATACAGGAAAAAGAAAACTTGAGAGTATAAGTAGAACTCAAAGAATTTACATTCTTCTTAATTTTTTAAATAGCGATAAACCTAAAGAAAAATATCTTATAAAAGAGGATTTAGGTTTTGCTGCAAATAGTGTATTTTCAAATAATTCTCAAATAACTTCTATAGATAAAATATATACAAAAGTTGGTATGATGGACTTTTTAAATGATTTAAATCAACAAGTTGACACCGCAATCAATATTGAATCTTGGATGCTAGATAACAATTTTAAAGAAAATAAAAACACTTTGACTATGGGTATTTTAAAATTATACTTAAGTGAATACCAAAATGCTTGGCAAAATCTACTCGCTTCATTGCAACCTGTTAGGTATAATACCAAAGAGGCAATGGTTAATGAGCTTAATATCTTATCAAAAAAAGAAAACCCTTTATATTCTTTGTTAAAAATTGTTAGTTCTAATACAAATTTAAATGATGCAGTTTTACTAACTCAAGCCTACAATTTAGGGTTAAATGCTGGGGAAATTAGATCAAATTTTATTGGGGTAAGCAATGCTTTCACACAATATCATAAGCTAGTAAACAAAAATACACTTTTGAGTGTTGGTAATATAGAAGTGGGCAAAGGCACTGATGATGAAAAAATATTAGATATTCTTAATACAAATATTACAAATATGTCCAATAAAATTATAGATTTTAGTTCTAATAATAACCAAAGTGCTGAAGAAAAAATTTCATATGCTCTTGGAGGCAATAAAGATGCCAATGATCCTTTTGCTGTATTTCAAATGAACATAAAAAAATTACCTAATGATTTAGAGAGATATTATAGTCAGCTTTCTAATTATTCGTGGAATTTTATAGAAAATCATGGTATTTCTTTATTTAATACTGCTTGGATTAATGAAGTGTATAATCCATTTGTTAATGATATTGCACCATATTATCCTTTTAATGATGAGAGTGTAGCAGATCTTAGTATGGATAGTTTTAAAACATTTTTTGGAAGAAATGGGACATTAAATAGTTTTTATAAAAAATACTTGAACAATGTTTTAGTAAAAAGAAAAAATAACTATTCTATCAATTCTCAATTTGCTTCAAAATTAAATTTCTCTAAAGAATTTTTAGATTTTATCACCAATGCAGGCAATCTCTCTAGTCTCATACTAAATGGTAATGATAATATAAAAGTTAATTTTACTATTCAAAGCCTTGATTTAAGTGCGGATTTTTCCTTTATAAAGCTTGGCTATGATAATAAAAATATCCAATACGATCATACTCTTAATCAAACCCTACAAATTGTAGCAGAAAAATTCAATAATGGAACAAGTTTAAATTTTACAGCCTATAACTACTCTAATCCTAATTTAAATTATACAAAATCATATAAAGGAGAATGGGCATGGTATAAGTTTATAAAAGATAATAAAAGTAATTCTATATACAGCATTATATTTAACAATAATAAAAACTTATATTTTGACTTTGAAATTATTAACGGTGCTAGTGAATTAAATAATATAGTTTATATTTTAAACAATCTTAAAATAGTAGAAAATATTACAGGGGTAAATAAACAATGATAGAAAAAGAAGAGATAGGAATTGCTATTGAGAATTATGACGAATGTATTAGTGGTTCTAAAACATTTGTATTTAACACAAAGGGTGGAACTATAGGAAGCGGTGATGATTGCACTTTTCGTATTCAAGATAAACTAGAACAAATCAAAAATACCCATGCCATAGTATCTTATGAAGAAGGATCTTTTACAATTGCGGCTTTTGAAGATTCTGACATTTATTATAATAAGTCCTTTTCTAGAATGCCAAGTGGCTATGAAATAATAATCAGCATAGGCGATATTTTTAAAATCGGTAATTTAGAATTTAGATTTGTGGATGCAAAAAGCATTGAAGCAAGCATTAAAGAAAATAAAAAATACTTAGAAGATATTGAAAAACGCAATCATTTTGATGAAATTGAAATTAAACCTAGAGGAAAAACAAGTATAAATTTTGACAAAAACAAAGAGTTAAAAGAGATTTTAGAAAATAATGATTATAAATTTATCGAAGAAGAAAAGGCAGATGATAGCTTTTTAAAAGAAATAATTCAAAAAAATCCAAATTCATTAGAATATGAAAATGTTTTAAAAAGTTTGGTAAAAAATTTAAAAGATATTAAAACAAAACAACAAAGCTCTAAATTAAATAAAGATTATTCTTCTATTAGTATCAAAGATTTTGAAAGTATTATTAATAATATACCCTTAATCAAATCCACAAGATTGATCAATATTTTAGCCCTTAGCCTAATCGCAAAAGAATTATATACTCCAATATTTGAAGAAATGGAAGAAAATATGTTTATTAAATATATTGAAGCTGCCATACAAAACAATATCAAAGAAGATAAGATTCTTTTTGAAAATCTTACCATCAAAGCATTGGAAAAGTATATTAAAGATTTTGAGTGATTTTCACTCTTTTATATTATGCTCTTTAGCATAAGCTAGTATCTTAACTCTTAAATCCTCTGGAAAATTATATCTATATATAGCAGGAATTCTTGGGTCAAGAAGTCTATCAAGCTTATGTCTTTTATAAATAATTTCTAGTCTTTCAGGGCTATAGTATCTTGGAGCATTAGGATAGCCTTGAGGAGGAGTTAAGGCTGCTAGTTTGGCGCTTAATACTAGGGTATCCATAGTCAGTTTAGCAGATCTTTCATCTCTTTCGTTTCTAATATCTACATCAAATCTAGTTGCCATTCCATTTTTATATCCATCCATATAATGATCAAATTCTTTCCTGCTTTCAGAAGTAGAATCTATATCTCTTGGATCTTTTAATTTACCTTTTTCAATATCATCATATAAAGCCCA
The DNA here is from genome assembly GCF_012897855.1 of Campylobacter sp. CFSAN093227. Lineage (NCBI taxonomy): Bacteria > Pseudomonadati > Campylobacterota > Epsilonproteobacteria > Campylobacterales > Campylobacteraceae > Campylobacter > Campylobacter sp. CFSAN093227. Next base: position 1,076,479 of record NZ_CP040610.1, on the reverse strand, counting down.
AATGATTCTACCTTCTTCATCAAGAGCAAATTTATATCGATTTAAATCAATCACCCAATCTACTCCTATAATCTCATCTAAAAAAGGAAGCATACCAAATTCATCTAATAAACTCTCATAATGATAATCGTGTAAATCGTAAATCATTTTTGCTCTAAGCTTATTCCAATGTTGCCCTGTAAGAAAAGAATTAGAACACAATACTGCTAAACCTAAACTTTTAAAAGCATTTTTATCTCCAAGTTGAGCTTGTAAAAACAATGCTTGTTGTTGTCTTGCTTTAAATCCTACGGCAGCTGTAGGACTAGCTTTAATATTTCCCAAAAGTAAAGCAGACAATTCCCATTCATTAAAGAAAGAATAAGATTTTAATGTTCCACGATGAGAACTTACTTCATCGTAAATATAGGCATAATCTTCATTAACCAATCTTCCTTTTTCATCTACATTAGCATAAGCATCATAGGGTATATCTATAACCACAGATCTTAATCCACTTCTTATTGCTAAATATTTATATCTTTCTCTTTTGGTTTTTAAAGATTTATAATAAGCTTTTTCTGCTTTAGTCCAAGGAGCTATAGCTCCTTTTATAGGATCTTTTAAATAAATACTTTGCCATTCTTTAAATTCAAGTAAAGTAGAACTTTGCCCTGTATAAAAGTTAGGATCTAGGTATTGGGGTTTATAGTCTTTGTAGGGGGAGTTTCGTTTAATGTTGTGTGCTTCAAACAAAGCTTTGGAATATTCTTCGGTATAGTTGCCTGTGGGCTTAACATTTTCTTTAAAGAGTATTTTATTGGTATCTTTTTCCACATCTAATGCTAATCCATTGGGTGTATAAATCTCATAAGTTTCACTCATTATCTATCCTTTCTTAATTTATCCCATATATAAACCATCTTCTATGATTATGGTAGTGGCTAGTCTGCCTATGAAATTAGGCGGTAATTTTTGGGATTGTTTGTTTTTAGTTACACTTTCTATATCCTCCTCGTTTCCTTCTTCATTGTCTTTGTTTTTCAAGCTTTCTTCATTTCCATTTATCCCCATATACATAGCCTTAAGATTGTTTTGTCCTATGATATTGAGTTTTTCTAGTAATCTTCTGGTTTTATTTTTATCTTCTATATATCTTCCTGTTTTATCTTTACTTGTATTGTAAAGTCCATTAGCAAAATCTTGTAAAATTTGTAAAGCTTCATTGTAAGCATGAATAGGACTATCTTCATCCTTTTTAAAAGCACTAATTTGCTTTTCTTTATTTCTAAACTCTTTAAACAAAGGATGATTACAAGGAAGTTGATATATAGTGCATTTTTTAAGTTCTAAAGATTTTAACTCTTTAAAATAAAAAGTATAATCATCTATAATATATTTTTGTTCTTTTATATCCTCTAAAGCAGTTGCATTTCTTTTCTCATCTATAATCAAATAAGATAAAAGTCTTTTTAAAAGAAATTCTTTATTTTCTTCAAGCTTTTGATCTATTTCATAATGAAAGGAAAAATGAGTGTCAAAAACTCCTGTGCAAAGATCTATGCCATAAAAAATTTTCTTTAAATCAAAGCTAATGAATTTCGAATTGATTGCAAAAGGATAAGTTATAAAATGATCTCTTATAACTGCTAAAGGAGAATCATCTTTAAAGGTGTAAAGCTGATAAACAATGCTTTCATATTGTTCTTGTAGGGCTTTAAAATTTGTTGGAAAGAGATAATTTAAAAAAATACCCACAAATTCTCCAGTCACAATAGAAGCAAGGTCAAGTTTATTTAGCTTAGCATAAGTATAAATAGTATATTTTTGAGTTTGTATATCTATGCTATGCATAAGAGCAATTTTAGATATATTGCTTTCTTGATTAGAGTATATAAATAATTGTTTCATATATTTATCACTCCAATAAATCTTAATTTGTTTTTCATTAAAGTATTCTTTTATCTTTGTGATAAATAGATTTAAACCGGATGTATTTTTTTGTATTATTAAATTGGATTTTATCTCTTGTGCTAAAATCATTTGGATTTTAGTATGAATTAATTCTTTTTCTATTTGTTGCAAGCGTGCTTTTATTATTAAATTAGATTTTATGTGTATATGATATATACTATTCTTTTTTGGAGGTGCAAAAATACCAAGCTGTTCTTTAAAAAATTCTTTAAATCCTTCTTTGTTTATTTTAATACAAGCTTGAATAACATATTCTATTGTTTTTAAAAAATTAAAATCCCACAACATTTGAGCTGTAAAGCTGATAAAAGGACTAGCGCTTAATAAAATTTTTAACATTGCATAAGTAAATATTTCACTTGTTTTTTGTTCTTTTGCCTTATTTAAATATTCTTTTCCATACATCTGTTCCAAAAGCTTTGATAAATCTGATATTTGTTTCTCTATATCCATCCATGCAACAAAAGCTCGTTGCGTTTCTTCGTCTAAATTCATAAATTCTTTAATGCATTTTTGTTCATCTAAATAATACATTTGCTTTAATTTGATTATTTTTTTATCTAATGTATTTGTTGTATCTAAATCTTTTGATAATTCATTAAAAAAATCATCTATAGTTATCGAACTATCATTTTCCACAAAAGAATAATCTTTTTTGTCAAGTATTTTTAATAATTGCGATACAACTTCATATGCTGTAATATTTGTTGGCTCATTATTTACATATATTGGACATTCATCTGTCCATAAAACATAAGTTTTATCTAAGTATTTTATATATACAAAATTACTGCCTCCATATTTTTTCAAATCCAAATTGATATTTGGAAAAATAAGCTTAGCTTGATACAAGACAAATGAAATGAATAAACATTCCATTAAAGAATAGTTCCCAAATGAAGATTTATCCGATTTTTCAAAAAACTCTTTTTTCAAAAAAGTTAAATATTGATGAGCTATCTTTTTTTCTTTTTCTATGATGGATTCTTTGGCTTCGTTTTGTTTAAAGAATTTTTTGATATAAAAATAAGGAAGCCATTTTTTATCATTTATTTTTTTATTGTAGTCAATATAAGCTAAAATGTTTATTCGTTCGCAATGTCGTAAATTTTCCGTCTTTTTTACTATTTCTATTATTGGCTCATTTTCTGATATTGCTAATTTTTCTTTAGCTGTTTTTGCGAATTCTGGTAGCTTCTGCGGTGTAGCAACAAAATTTGTTAAATATTTATAAACCTTTTGCATATCTTCATAAGCTTTTTTACTATTCTCATAAGCTTCTTTGGATATTTTCACAAAAGGGCTTAATTGTAAAATATAAGGTTCATTTTCATCTTGTGGCATTTCTATGCTATATTCGCTATAATCTCTTGTGCTGTCATAAGTTTTTTTTGAAGTATCAATATTTTTTTTAATTCTTCTGTATTTATCTTGTATATTATAGTTGGCGATTTCTTGAGTTAAACTTTCACTAAGTCCTGCATTGTATTTATTGGGGATATTTGAAATAATCAAATAATTTTTACTCATTTTAGTTGTATTTAAATCTATTTGTGCATTTTGATTTTTTTGTGCGAAAAATTCAGCTAGTTTACTTGAGTTAAAATTTGGACTTTCTATATAGGAAAAATAAATAAATTGTTTAATATCTTCTTGCAAATTCTTTAAAATAGCATTGTTTTTTAAATACAAATTAGATAATTTTTGCGTTGAAATGAAAGCGGGTAAATTGCTCGATTTTGAATCATTGGGTGTATTTTTATATCCCTTGTCTTTTTGTTCTGGGTTTAAAAAGATTTCACTAAAAATATTTTCAATGCTTTTTATTTCTTCGCTTAAAGTGATTTTATAAGCCAAATTCGAAGCGATATTGCTTTCATCACTTCCAAGATATAATCCAAAACCACTTAAATCAATAATTTCTTTTTTATTAATAATTAAAACACAAGATAACAAGCGAGAATTAATATAATGAATAAACATAGCACATCTAGTGGCTAAAAATGCGGCTAAAGGCGTTAAAAGTGTGCCATAATCTCTTTGAGCAAATTCATAATACTCGCTTGCAGAACCCATTAAAGAAAATAAACCAGCAGCCAAAATAGCTAATCCTGCCCCACCTGTAAGAACAGCTACCACTGTGGCTATTGCAACACCCGCTATAGCACTTAGTATGATTTTAATTTTTTCATATTCTTTTTCTTCGGCAAGTTTTTTAATGTGTTCTAACAACTCATTGATAAATTTTTCATAAGTATTTTTTAAAGTGGGACTTATGCTATTTTTGAAAAAATCCGATTCTATGACATTTCCAATCTTTTCTAAAACTTTTTTCTTAAAATCATCAAATTTCTCACTGCTTATATCATCAGGATCAATGTTTTCGATTAACTCGTCTAAGGTTGTTATATCTTCAGAATCTTTGGCTAGTTCTTTTAAAGTATTGATAAATTCGATACAAAGATTATTTTTATCTGTATGATAAAAAAGATTAAAATCTTTACCTTGTTTCTTGTCTTGAATTTCTTCTTCTAAGTCTTCTAAATAAACTTTAGTGCAAATTTCACTGCTTGATAAATCTTTTAAATTTACATTTTGTCCAGCATCAAGCTCATTAAGGGTATGGATATTTATTTCTATACTATTGTGATTATCACAAGTTTGTTTTAAAATTTCTAGTATTTCCATAGTCAATATTTGATTTTTAGATAGCATTTTTCTTTGATGAAAATCAATATTTTTTAATATAGCGTGTAAAATAGAAAAATTAGGATAAATAAAATCAATCTGTTTAACTTCTTTATTGTTGATTGTTAAATTTTTAATAGTTTGAATTAACTCTGTTTTAGAACTTATAAACATAAAAGATTCCTTATATAAAGCATTATTATATCATTTTTTATTTGCTAATATTTTTTGTCTCTATTAATCTCTCCTATCCATCTAAGCACATTGCCCTTATCATCAATCTCTACTTCTAAATCTTTGTATTTGTTGTAAAATTTAGGAGCTAAGATTTCTTGGAAGTATTTTGTGCCTTTTGGGGTTGTTGCTATCCAGATATTGTATTGTGACCAATATTGTGGTGTATCCCAAGAAACATCATTTAAAATAAGACTATATCCACCCTCGTCTAATGTTTCAGGATCGTCCAAATCTCTAATAAATTTGTCTTGATAAAAGAAATTATCTCTAAAATATATCCAAGCTTGATATTTATCTTCTTTATAATAAGATAAGTTTGAGGGATAATCTATTTTATTTCTATCTTCATCACAATAAGATCCAAAATCTATATAACCTGCTAGAAAAAGTTGCCCCAAGACATTAATATATTCACTTATATAGGTAGGTTTGGGTGTATTTAAATAAAATGGACTGCTAATATTATCGATGCTGTAAGTATCTAATAAAATTAAATTATTACATTCCCACCTTGAGACACCCATGCTTTTTCCACAAATAAGCAAAATATAATATTCAAATAGTTCTAAAATACCGACCTTATCTTTTAAATGAGATGATATAATTAAAGTTGGATTAGCATAATCATTCTCTAAAAGCTGGGTTTTTTTCCATATATCAAAATCTATATCAGGAAAAAAAATAGCACACTTTTCGTTTTCATCCCATTTTATATACCTATATTTCATTTTTTATCCCATTTTCTATATGTATTGTTTTAAGATTTCCTCTTGGCTTATTGGAATTTATCTCTATGGTCTCACCCCCGCTTTTAGAAGTTTTCTTATATTGTATAATAGTTTGATCATCTAGTTTTCTCATATAAATCGGCTGTCCGTATTTTTTATCTACTTTATTTTCAAACTCTTCAGAATTTTTAGTTAACTTTTTCCATAATTTGTCTAATTCCTCTTTATTTTCAACTATTCTCCTGCGTTTATCTCGAACATTTTTTGGCAGTTTATCTACTATCTGCAACACTTCATCTTTAGTCAATGTTCTGGGTTTTAAATACTCAGTATCTTTAAAAAATTTTAAAGCCGGAACAAATGTATAACTCACATCTTCCAAAGGTTTATCATTGAGTTCTAATTGACTAGGAAATACTATCTCAATAAACTCCCCACTGCCATCTTGTGTTTGTATTCTTATAACATTATCAGGGATAATTTCTTGAGTATTGTTTTCACTAACCCCATTTACCACCACAAATTTACAAACATAAAGCTCTTGTTTTCTATCTTCATCTTCTAAGATTTCATCTAGTCCTTGTGCGATTTGAAGTTTTAAATTTTGCATTTTAGCAGGAGTTAAAAAACTAAAATGATATTCGTTTAATTCTTTATTATCTTCTAGGGAATTTTTGATGATTTTATCATACTCATGTAGCTGTGTAAAATACCCTGCTCCTAAATCTTTATTTTTAAATTCCTTATAAGCACTTTTATAAACTTTAGCAATGTTTTTTGGGATAATAAAATAAAGTTTGATTAAATTAGTATCAAAGCTAAGATTTAGTTCTTTAAATTCATAATCTTTACTAAAGTCTTGTTTGAATTGATTAAGAATATTTATATCCTCTATATCTTTTAAATCTTTTAACTCTATATTAAATTCATTTAAATCCTTATTTTGTTCTTTTTTTTCATTATTGATTAAAAGATTATAGATAGGTAAATTATCTTTTTGAAATCTATCACTTTTATAATGAAGTCTTATTATAGGCTCTTTTAACTCTATTTGATTTTTACTTTGTTCTCCTAAGCCCTCTTTAGGATCAAAGCTGTGATCAAATTTAAACTTAGTAGGAGTAAAGCTTACTTTTAAAGCAAAGCCTTTATCTGTTTTACAAGCTGAGATGAGTTCTTGTAAGATTACATATTCATTATTGACTTTCTTTTGAGATAAGGATCCTTTTACATTAACAACTTTAGTACAAGGAACACTTACACCTGCTATAGTATTAGGACAAGCTACTATACTAGAGTTTAATAAATCACTTTCTAGCATTATAGGCACACCATCATCTTTAAAAGTTTTTCCTTTGTTTGATTTAAGTATGACTTTACCTCCATGGATACATTCTAGGTTTTGATTTTCTAAAAGAGCATGAAGTTTAGCTATAGCTTGTTTTTTATCTACTTGTGTGGTTTTTTGTTCTTTTAAAGTGTTTGAAATTAAGTCTTTATACTCTAAGCTTTGTTTGCTTAAACATTCTAATTTGATATTTAAAGAATTTTCTATAATAGAATAATTAAGCAAGCAAAGTTCATCATTTTTATAAAAGATACTAAGTCTTCCTAAACCACTGCTTTCATCTTTAGGAGAAAAATAATAACTAGGTGTATCTTGTTTTATAGTATTATCTTGATCTAATTCTCCAAAGTAAAAAGGATTGTTAGGAAGTTCATTTGAGCCTGTAAGGAGAGTGGAGTTTAGGAAGATTTTTATATCTAAACTTTTAAAATCTATTTGATATTTTTCTTCTATGTCCTTTATATCCAAAACACTTCTATCTTTTGCAAAAATATCACAATGATTATCATAAATATGGATCAAATTTGACATAGAGATGAAAGAAGTATTGTTAGAATTATCTTGCAAATCTTGTAAATTTACTTTATCTAAGAATATGATTTTTATATTATTTGTCTTTAATACTATGGTATTGGTATTTTTATCATAAAATTGCTCTATGTTAAATACTTCGTTTAAAATTAAATTAACATCATTTTCCTTAGTATTAAAGCTTTGATTATTTAGATTATCTTGTAAGGAAATTTCTTTATTTAAATAGTCTTGGATATCTTTTATTTTTTCATTTCTTTTTTCTTTTAAAGTATTGATAGATTTATAAAGCCTTTTTCTAGCATCAAGATAGGTATCATTGAGCTTTTCTTTATCTAGGATGAAGATCTTTGTGAAAGTAGAATTATAGCCTAGATTGTTTATAGCGGTAGCTTGGGTGAAAAGCTCTTCTTGATTATAATTTATAGCTATGGAATTTTCACATTGATATAAGGCTTTTAAGTATGCTATGGATGAATTTTTATCTATTGTGTCTATTTCATCATTGTTTATAAAAGCAAGCCTTGTTATAAATAATTCTCTATCCATTTTTTTCTAAATATTTAAGATAAATGAATATTATATCAAATATATTAAATTTTTGATAGTCTTTAAAGATTTTCATATATCACATAAACACTTGAGATCAATATAGGAACATTACACACAAACCCTATAAGCCAACTTAATTTTTTGCGTTTTTCTCCTGTGCTATAACATTTAAATAAATAAGCTTGTAATAAACAAGGAAATATGATAAATGTGATTACTAAAAAAAACATAGTTGCAAAGGTTAAAAATTTAAAATAATTACGCACTCTATATTCTTGCGGTGATAATTTTTCAATTTCTGGAGGATCAAGTAATACAAGCGATTTATAAAATTCAAGATCATAGCTAAGATAAAATATGATAACAATAGCCATAAAAAAGATAATAAAAGATATTAAAAAATAAGATTTTACAAATTCTTTTATGTTAATTTTAATCCAATAATTTAAAATAGAAAAGACAACAAGAACACTTAAAGTTGTAAGATAAAATTTTATATTAGTAAAAGCAAGAATAAATCCAAATAAACCCCAAAAAATAGAAAGTATAATATCTTCTCCCATTTAAACTCCTGTATTATAAAGCACATTATAAGCTTCATCTTTAAAATCAAGTTTAGTGATAAAATCTTTACTATAAAGTCTAAAATCCAAACCATAAGGAGTGAATTTTTGATAGTCTTGATAATCTTGATTGTAAAGATAGTATTGTTTGGTTTTTGGAGATTGCAGAATTCTTTGAGGGCTTATTGAACAATCAATTTTATATCCATCTATTTCCCATTCAAGCCATTCTCTATAAGTTGCCATTTGATATAAAGAACCTTCTATGCTAAAAGTTTTCGTATTAAAATCCCAAGCTCCAACAGGTTGTCCTAGCTTGATAAAATTTCCCTCATCATCAAATTCATGTCCTTGATCTAAAAAATCAAAGCTATCATAAACATAAACAAGCATTTCATCAACGCGGTATGATACCTTTTCTCTATCTCCTTGAATTTCTTTTTTAATGCTTAATTTTGAAGGAACAAAATTAAAAGAAAATTTACCACTACAAGCATAAAGAGATAGATCTTGCATGAGTTCATCATAAGTTTGCTCTAAAGTCTCATATGTATTATAAGTAAGTCCAAATGGCGATGTCGCAAAAATAAATTTATCAAGTCTAGCATAAGAAAAATCTACCTTAAATTTCTCTGCAATATTTATACCTAAATTTTGCCAAATTTGTCTGAAAAACTCATCATCACCCACACCTATATATTGACAATTTAAAGTATCAAGCTCATAGGGCTTACAGTCTAAAATGCGTTTATAATCTTTTGAAATTTCATCATTTTCTTTAATGATGAAATAAGATTCTTCATTTTTATCGCTTCGATTTTCTTTTATATCGATCGCAAAATCAAATTTATATTCTCCTTGAGGTAAATTTTTTAATATCAAAATATTATGAGTTTTTTGTAAGATTATTTCTATTTGCTTTGTAAAATTTTGAGTGTATATGTCTTCTTTTGTATGAAATTTTTTACTTAGTCTTTTTATTATAGGAAAATGAGAATAAAACTTATCCCAATCTAGCGTAGTGTAAAATTTAATAGAACGCCTTTCTTCTCTTACTTCATTTGTTTTATTATCTACATGGCGCGAAAAACGCTCTGAATTTTGCCTTAGTCTTTTCATCTCTTGGGTTTGTGTGTTGTTTGGATAAGGGGTATAATGTAAAATAAGAGGTTCTATACCTTTACTTTGTAAGAAATTTTGTATTTCTTTTAGTCTTTGTTCTGCTTGGGGATTATTAGGCTTATTTTGTTTTACGGGGAGATGATAATTTTGTATTGTATCTATCTTAGGGCTATTTTGCCACAATACTTGAAGTTGATAGCTAATAGCCCAACCTAGTGTTGCTATTTCATTATTGCTTTTTTGATAGTATTTAAATTCATTATAACAACACTCTAATTCTGTAGGTAACACTGTTTCATCATATTGTAAAGTGCTAAAATTTATATTATTAATATAAATTTGGCTCTTTAAAGTTTCTTCATTAATATGTCCTACTGGAACAATGTTTTCCCAAAAAAGTTCTTCATCCATTATTTCATCCTATTGTTTTTATATTTTAGAAATTCCTTAAGCATGTTCTCATTTAAATTTATAGAATACCTAGTCCAGCACATTCTAGCATATTTATAAAGTTTCATATATTTGGCTTGTTTTCATATATTATTTTATCCTTTATGATTTGCATTTGAATTCATTACTAGGAGAAAAATAATAACTAGGTGTATCTTGTTTTATGGCATTATCTTGATCTAATTCTCCAAAGTAAAAAGGATTGTTAGGAAGTTCATTTGAGCCTGTAAGGAGGGTGGAGTTTAGGAAGATATAAGCTTGATAGTTTTGAAGTTCTTCAAAAGTAAAATCTGTCGTTGCTTCTAATTTATAAAGTTCATCATAAATACTTTGACAATCAATTATGCTTTTATTTTCACAAAACAAATAAATACTTTTTTTATCTTTATGAATAGAATATAAAAAGTCTTTACCTATCATAATTTTCCTAAATAATACCTATTTTAGCTTTTCCATTAAAATACAAAGCTTGTGATATTTTACAAACTCCACCTAAATATTGCTCATCCCAAATTTGATCTTTTATTTTATAACTTTTTGAATTATATCCATATATTTTTGTTATATTATTAATATTTTCAAGACATTTTATATCTTTATAAACCACAATGAAAATTCTAAATTCCCCAATGGCAATTTTATGAGCTAAGTTTTCTTGATTATTAATAAAGGAACAATCTTTTCTGTATTTATTAAAATCATTTTTATCAAGAATTAAAATGTATTTTTCTTTTTTTTGCACCTTTAAAATAAAATCTATGATTTTTGTTTGACTAATGGTAGGAGCTTTATAGCTTGCATAATAATTATCTCCAAGCTCTTCTAAAATACCATTTGTTTCTTGCATTATGGTGGCTATTAATGAAAGAAAATATTCAAAATGATTGATTTTTTCTGGAGAACTTCTAAAAAGTCCAAGAGGTCCATTTTTAAGAGCGAAATTTTTATTATTAATAGCATTATTTTTTAACACAAAAGTTTCTGTATAAATTTGAATATTTTTCATAAAATGATTAAGATACTCTATACACTCACTAAGGCTTTTATCTTTGACTTTGTTATAGTTAGCATCTAATTCTAAAAGATAGGAGTAGAAGTAAAGAGTTTGAGTTAGGGGGATTATGGAGTGAGAATCTTTACCCGTATAGATAGGCAGTCTATTGTGTGAGCCATATTGAGCAGAAGCGATGATATTTATACCACCGCTGTCATAGACACAATATACTTTTTGAGGATTTAAGACTTGCTCCATAATATTTTTATCTAATAATGCTGCCAAAGCCCGCATTAGCATATTATCAATCTCATCAATAGCAGGAGAATTAAAAGTATAGACTTGCGATGCCATAAATTTGATTGCATTAAATTGTGTATTTAAGCTCCTATCAATAGTATCGCAAAATTGCATTGCTATAACTGCTAAATATCCGCCTAAAGAATGCCCTATAAAAATAATATTATTTGAATCTACTTTGTTTAAAATAGGTGCTATGTCTAATAAAAATTGCTTTAAAGCATTAAGTTGAAAATCGCCCTTACCAAAGGTAAGCCCTATATCCGCCAAAGTATCCATACTCCAAAGTCCCTCTGTCCCCCTAAACCCTACTACAAACTTATCTTTTTCTTTATCATAAAACAAAGTAGCACTAAAGCCAGAAGCCGTATTTGGTTGGTGGAATTTAATCTCATATTTTTTAGCAAAGTTTTTAGCTTGAATCTCCCCAAATTCTCCATTAAGTGTCGGATATAGTGCAATGGAATCATCATAAATAAAATAATCTTTATATTTTTTAGATAAGGTCTTTGTATATTCTAAATTTTCTATATTGTCTTTATCTTTAGGGAATCTATTTTGCCCTATTTTATAACTATCCATTTCTCGCTCATCGTTATTGATATACATAAAGTTAAAATAACTTGCTTGGGCCAACTCGGCATAGTCTCTTAGATTGTTGATTAATTCTTTCATTTAGTCTCCTAAAGTTAATTTAGCACCAAAAACAGAGCAAATGCCAAAGGGTAATATAAAAACAATATTAAAAAATTCCTTAAATATTTTTTAATTCTTGTTATTCCAAAAAGCCATAGATTGGCTATCATTAGTGGAAAGACTATCCAACCAAGCATTATAAAAAACTCCTCAACCCTATTTGGATTATGTCCAACAATAGGAGATATAAACCAACCTACAACACATAATATAATCCAACAAATATAAAGTATTTTTAGAATCCGCATTCTGTTTCCCTAAACCACACCACGAAACCATCTTTGTGTGTATCATAGAACAAAGCAGCAGAAAAGCTTGACTCTGTATTTGTTTGATGGATTAATAAATCATATCTTTCAAAGAATTGTTTGGCTTGGAGTGGGGAGAATTCGCCATCAAATAAGGAATTATATTCCATATTGAGAATGTCGGTGTAGGTAGCTTTGGCATTTTGTACTTTTTCATCGCTTTTCTTTAAATCATTTATTTTTGCATATAAAGTTTTAAACTTATCTTTATCCTTTTCATCAAAGCTATATTGCTTGTCTATAAAGTCAAAATAACCATAACTAGCCCAAGCTAGTTCTGCATTGTCTCTAAGCTTTTTAATCTGTTCTTTATTGTTCATTTTATTTCCTTTTTAAAATAAGCAAAATTTTCATAATTTTCACGCCATTCAAGCTCATAAGAAGCAACACTCTTTGTTGTAAGATACTTCCTTCTATTATACCATTCTACATAGAAAAAAACTTTTTTTAATGGTAAAATTTCATTAGTAGTTTTATTTTTTTCTATGTCCAATCCTAGACTAAACGATAAACGCCCTTTGTCTCTATCTTCATTAAAACTATATAATTCTATATTTTCTCTTTGGATATATTGACTATTTGAAACATTGGCCATTCCTTTATTTCCCTGTAAAACTTCTTCAAAATTTGTGTTAAAATAAGCTAATAATTTATTATAGTATTCCTTGTCTATCTTACCACCATTAGACTGATATATTTTGGGTTCTAGCTTACACATCTCTTTAAATTCGTGATAACTCGGTTGTAGGCTATAAGGCACAAACCACCCCCAACCAAATATCATACTCCATATAATTATCAAAGAAAGTAGAATAAAACTTGATATTTTTAGAATCTTTTTAAGTCTTATCATTTATACACTCTCTTTAGATTCTATATTATTATAAGCAAGTTGTCTATAATATGGTGCAATATCTGCTAAGATAGGAATGGCATTAATATCAAGTGTCATCATTGTTGTATGAGTAGAAAGACTCATTGTTATCCCATAGTATTGACTTTGTTTTTCTTGGATTATCTTGTGTAATATCTCTCGTATCTTACTTTCTAAGAAAATATTATCTTTGCCTAAATCTCTTGCTCTATTTGCTATATTTTCTATTTCTTCTTTTATAAATCTTTCTTGTTGTTCTTTACTGTGAAATATAAAGAGTTTTACTATATAATCATAAGGAGGTGCTATCTTTCTAGCTCCAGGTGCATTATAAGTATATAAAGCTTTGATATTGTTTCTATTCCTATCATCACAGATACTTAAAGCAAAGAGTTGTGCTAGACAGCCTCCAAGAGAGTGTCCTGTAATAGTAAGAGAATCTTTTTCTTTGATTTGTGGATAATCTTTAATACAAGTTTCATAAAAGTTTAGCATATCATCATATTGGGCTTTAGGTATAGAGCCTATGGCTAAAGAAGCATCAGCTACAAACAAATCTTTGAAAGAACTCATTTCTGTTCCTCTAATGGCTAAAATATAATTGATATAGCCATATTCACTTGTATAGCTTTTTTCTTTAGTTTTACTATCAATTTGTTTTCTTTTTTCTCCAAATAAAGCAGCACTAAAGCCAGATCCCGTATTAGAGCAATGTTTTAACAAATCATAGCAAGAAAAGAATTGTTTAGCTTGGAGTGGGGAGAAGTCGCCATCGAGCTTGCCGATTTTAAATCCTCTTTCATCAATAATTTTAGAGTTTTTATAGGTAATATCTAAAACATTTTCAAAGGTAACAATTTTATCTTCATCTTTTATATCAAATTTATTATCAACATAATGAAAATATCCATAACTTGCCTGTGCAAGTTCTGCCATGTCCCTTAGTTTATTGATTTGTTGTTTATTATCCATATAATTCTCCTAATAAGCTTCTGCAATCTATTTCACCGTCAAGCTTTAATCTAAAATCCATATTACCCTCATTACCATAAATATTTGGTGCATAGTTTTTCCATATTGGTCTAAAATATATTTTATTAATATTTTTAAAAGTTAATGTTTTGTTATTTGGATTCTTATAATAAATATATATACCTAAATCTATTCTATTACTATAACCTATTTTTGCATAACCATTTTTTCCTATACTACCATCTAAACTCTTATCAAAAATAAGCTAAGATTCTATTATATTTTTCCTCACTTTTTGGATAATTATTTAATTTACATAACCTTCTAAATTCCCAATAGCTAGGATATAAAAAGGGGTATAAAATAATATAATTAAAATTATTGGTGATAATAGCACTAAAATCTTTTTATATTTTTTCATTCTATCACCTTGACTAGATGAAATCTTAGAAGATGAAGATAGAAAACAAGAGCTTTATGTTGGTAAATTTGTGGTGGTAAATGGGGTTAGTGAAAACAAAATAAAAGAAAATAAAGATGTAAATATAAATAATGGCACAAAATACACAAACACTACAAAAAGCAATAATATAAGTTCTAGTGAAAACAATACTCAAGAAAAAATCACTCATCTAAGCAATGATGGTCAAAATCTTTTAAAAAATATAGAGAAGCTAAGACTCAAACCTTATAATGATCAAAATGGAAAAGAAATTACTTCATATGTTAAAGGTGCAACTATCGGATATGGACATCTTATAGGGCAAAATGAATGGGATTTGTATAAAAATGGTATTACTTTACAAGAAGCGGATAAATTGTTTAAAAGCGATTTGTTACCCTTTGAAAATGCTGTAAAAAATTCAATAAACTCTTCCTTGGTACAGAATGAATTTGATGCCTTGGTTATATTATGTTTTAATATAGGGATTGATAATTTTAAAAACTCTTTTGTTGCTAAAATCATCAATGCAGAGAAAACGGGTTACAAAACATTAAAGGAAGCTTGGATGGCATGGAACAAAAGTCAAAATAAAGTAATGTAGGGACTAATTAATAGGAGAAATGCTGAATAAAGCTTTACACTCAAGGAGGTTATGAAAAATGGTAATTTTTAAAAATATATTATTGTTTTTATTTTTTAGTACTTATTTGTTAGCACAAGAGGATTTTACTCCACTAGAGCAATGTACCTATGAAAATGAAAAGTTTTGGATAAAAATTTTAAATCTATGTCCAGAGGGTAATATAACTTGTGATAAGGTTGTATATGTGGGTGTCAATAAAAATAATGGAAAATATATTGTCTTAAACGGTAAGTCTATTAGTGATGTAAATATGAATTTTAAAGGATATGTTTTTAAAAATGGTATTTATGAATACAATATTTTTAATAATTTTTTATATATTTCTAAAAACAAGCAGATTATACAAGAATATCGTCTGAAATTATGTGAAAAATAGACGCAACAAAGGCAGCAAGCAACAACAAATACCTAGAATATGTAAAAAGTTAAAAAGATACAATAAGAATTACAAGAAGTTTTTAAAGTTATAAAAATCCTAATTAATGAAATCTTAGCTCCTAAATTTTACAACAAATACAAAGATTTAGAAGTAGAGATTGATGATAAGGGCAATGTGCTTAGATGGATAGGAGAGATTAATAGAGACAAAAAATATTAGCAAATAAAAAATGATATAATAATGCTTTATATAAGGAATCTTTTATGTTTATAAGTTCTAAAACAGAGTTAATTCAAACTATTAAAAATTTAACAATCAACAATAAAGAAGTTAAACAGATTGATTTTATTTATCCTAATTTTTCTATTTTACACGCTATATTAAAAAATATTGATTTTCATCAAAGAAAAATGCTATCTAAAAATCAAATATTGACTATGGAAATACTAGAAATTTTAAAACAAACTTGTGATAATCACAATAGTATAGAAATAAATATCCATACCCTTAATGAGCTTGATGCTGGACAAAATGTAAATTTAAAAGATTTATCAAGCAGTGAAATTTGCACTAAAGTTTATTTAGAAGACTTAGAAGAAGAAATTCAAGACAAGAAACAAGGTAAAGATTTTAATCTTTTTTATCATACAGATAAAAATAATCTTTGTATCGAATTTATCAATACTTTAAAAGAACTAGCCAAAGATTCTGAAGATATAACAACCTTAGACGAGTTAATCGAAAACATTGATCCTGATGATATAAGCAGTGAGAAATTTGATGATTTTAAGAAAAAAGTTTTAGAAAAGATTGGAAATGTCATAGAATCGGATTTTTTCAAAAATAGCATAAGTCCCACTTTAAAAAATACTTATGAAAAATTTATCAATGAGTTGTTAGAACACATTAAAAAACTTGCCGAAGAAAAAGAATATGAAAAAATTAAAATCATACTAAGTGCTATAGCGGGTGTTGCAATAGCCACAGTGGTAGCTGTTCTTACAGGTGGGGCAGGATTAGCTATTTTGGCTGCTGGTTTATTTTCTTTAATGGGTTCTGCAAGCGAGTATTATGAATTTGCTCAAAGAGATTATGGCACACTTTTAACGCCTTTAGCCGCATTTTTAGCCACTAGATGTGCTATGTTTATTCATTATATTAATTCTCGCTTGTTATCTTGTGTTTTAATTATTAATAAAAAAGAAATTATTGATTTAAGTGGTTTTGGATTATATCTTGGAAGTGATGAAAGCAATATCGCTTCGAATTTGGCTTATAAAATCACTTTAAGCGAAGAAATAAAAAGCATTGAAAATATTTTTAGTGAAATCTTTTTAAACCCAGAACAAAAAGACAAGGGATATAAAAATACACCCAATGATTCAAAATCGAGCAATTTACCCGCTTTCATTTCAACGCAAAAATTATCTAATTTGTATTTAAAAAACAATGCTATTTTAAAGAATTTGCAAGAAGATATTAAACAATTTATTTATTTTTCCTATATAGAAAGTCCAAATTTTAACTCAAGTAAACTAGCTGAATTTTTCGCACAAAAAAATCAAAATGCACAAATAGATTTAAATACAACTAAAATGAGTAAAAATTATTTGATTATTTCAAATATCCCCAATAAATACAATGCAGGACTTAGTGAAAGTTTAACTCAAGAAATCGCCAACTATAATATACAAGATAAATACAGAAGAATTAAAAAAAATATTGATACTTCAAAAAAAACTTATGACAGCACAAGAGATTATAGCGAATATAGCATAGAAATGCCACAAGATGAAAATGAACCTTATATTTTACAATTAAGCCCTTTTGTGAAAATATCCAAAGAAGCTTATGAGAATAGTAAAAAAGCTTATGAAGATATGCAAAAGGTTTATAAATATTTAACAAATTTTGTTGCTACACCGCAGAAGCTACCAGAATTCGCAAAAACAGCTAAAGAAAAATTAGCAATATCAGAAAATGAGCCAATAATAGAAATAGTAAAAAAGACGGAAAATTTACGACATTGCGAACGAATAAACATTTTAGCTTATATTGACTACAATAAAAAAATAAATGATAAAAAATGGCTTCCTTATTTTTATATCAAAAAATTCTTTAAACAAAACGAAGCCAAAGAATCCATCATAGAAAAAGAAAAAAAGATAGCTCATCAATATTTAACTTTTTTGAAAAAAGAGTTTTTTGAAAAATCGGATAAATCTTCATTTGGGAACTATTCTTTAATGGAATGTTTATTCATTTCATTTGTCTTGTATCAAGCTAAGCTTATTTTTCCAAATATCAATTTGGATTTGAAAAAATATGGAGGCAGTAATTTTGTATATATAAAATACTTAGATAAAACTTATGTTTTATGGACAGATGAATGTCCAATATATGTAAATAATGAGCCAACAAATATTACAGCATATGAAGTTGTATCGCAATTATTAAAAATACTTGACAAAAAAGATTATTCTTTTGTGGAAAATGATAGTTCGATAACTATAGATGATTTTTTTAATGAATTATCAAAAGATTTAGATACAACAAATACATTAGATAAAAAAATAATCAAATTAAAGCAAATGTATTATTTAGATGAACAAAAATGCATTAAAGAATTTATGAATTTAGACGAAGAAACGCAACGAGCTTTTGTTGCATGGATGGATATAGAGAAACAAATATCAGATTTATCAAAGCTTTTGGAACAGATGTATGGAAAAGAATATTTAAATAAGGCAAAAGAACAAAAAACAAGTGAAATATTTACTTATGCAATGTTAAAAATTTTATTAAGCGCTAGTCCTTTTATCAGCTTTACAGCTCAAATGTTGTGGGATTTTAATTTTTTAAAAACAATAGAATATGTTATTCAAGCTTGTATTAAAATAAACAAAGAAGGATTTAAAGAATTTTTTAAAGAACAGCTTGGTATTTTTGCACCTCCAAAAAAGAATAGTATATATCATATACACATAAAATCTAATTTAATAATAAAAGCACGCTTGCAACAAATAGAAAAAGAATTAATTCATACTAAAATCCAAATGATTTTAGCACAAGAGATAAAATCCAATTTAATAATACAAAAAAATACATCCGGTTTAAATCTATTTATCACAAAGATAAAAGAATACTTTAATGAAAAACAAATTAAGATTTATTGGAGTGATAAATATATGAAACAATTATTTATATACTCTAATCAAGAAAGCAATATATCTAAAATTGCTCTTATGCATAGCATAGATATACAAACTCAAAAATATACTATTTATACTTATGCTAAGCTAAATAAACTTGACCTTGCTTCTATTGTGACTGGAGAATTTGTGGGTATTTTTTTAAATTATCTCTTTCCAACAAATTTTAAAGCCCTACAAGAACAATATGAAAGCATTGTTTATCAGCTTTACACCTTTAAAGATGATTCTCCTTTAGCAGTTATAAGAGATCATTTTATAACTTATCCTTTTGCAATCAATTCGAAATTCATTAGCTTTGATTTAAAGAAAATTTTTTATGGCATAGATCTTTGCACAGGAGTTTTTGACACTCATTTTTCCTTTCATTATGAAATAGATCAAAAGCTTGAAGAAAATAAAGAATTTCTTTTAAAAAGACTTTTATCTTATTTGATTATTGATGAGAAAAGAAATGCAACTGCTTTAGAGGATATAAAAGAACAAAAATATATTATAGATGATTATACTTTTTATTTTAAAGAGTTAAAATCTTTAGAACTTAAAAAATGCACTATATATCAACTTCCTTGTAATCATCCTTTGTTTAAAGAGTTTAGAAATAAAGAAAAGCAAATTAGTGCTTTTAAAAAGGATGAAGATAGTCCTATTCATGCTTACAATGAAGCTTTACAAATTTTACAAGATTTTGCTAATGGACTTTACAATACAAGTAAAGATAAAACAGGAAGATATATAGAAGATAAAAATAAAACCAGAAGATTACTAGAAAAACTCAATATCATAGGACAAAACAATCTTAAGGCTATGTATATGGGGATAAATAAGAAACAAGACAATTTACAAGAAAAAGAAGGTGATGAAGAGGAAAAAAATGAGGAATATACAGAAAGTGCAACTAAAAACAAACAATCCCAAAAATTACCGCCTAACTTCATAGGCAGATTAGCTACTACTATAATCATAGAAGATGGTTTATATATGGGATAAATTAAGAAAGGATAAATAATGAGTGAGACTTATAAAATTTATACACCTAATGGAATAGCTGTAAAAGTAGATAAAGAAACAAACAAAATATATTTTGTAGAAAGTTTAGATTCACATCCACCAGCAAAGGGCAACTATACCGAAGAATATTCCAAAGCTTTGTTTGAAGCACACGACATTAAACGAAACTCCCCCTACAAAGACTATAAACCCCAATACCTAGATCCTAACTTTTATACAGGGCAAAAATCCACTCTAGTTGAATTTAAAGAATGGCAAAGCATATATTTAAAAGATCCTATAAAAGGAGCTATAGCTCCTTGGACTAAAGCAGAAAAAGCTTATTATAAATCTTTAAAAACCAAAAGAGAAAGATATAAATATTTAGCAATAAGAAGTGGATTAAGATCTGTGGTTATAGATATACCCTATGATGCTTATGCTAATGTAGATGAAAAAGGAAGATTGGTTAATGAAGATTATGCCTATATTTACGATGAAGTAAGTTCTCATCGTGGAACATTAAAATCTTATTCTTTCTTTAATGAATGGGAATTGTCTGCTTTACTTTTGGGAAATATTAAAGCTAGTCCTACAGCTGCCGTAGGATTTAAAGCAAGACAACAACAAGCATTGTTTTTACAAGCTCAACTTGGAGATAAAAATGCTTTTAAAAGTTTAGGTTTAGCAGTATTGTGTTCTAATTCTTTTCTTACAGGGCAACATTGGAATAAGCTTAGAGCAAAAATGATTTACGATTTACACGATTATCATTATGAGAGTTTATTAGATGAATTTGGTATGCTTCCTTTTTTAGATGAGATTATAGGAGTAGATTGGGTGATTGATTTAAATCGATATAAATTTGCTCTTGATGAAGAAGGTAGAATCATTTGGGCTTTATATGATGATATTGAAAAAGGTAAATTAAAAGATCCAAGAGATATAGATTCTACTCCTGAAAGCAGGAAAGAATTTGATCATTATATGGATGGATATGTAAATGGAATGGAAACTAGATTCGATGCTGATATTCCAAATGATTGGGGTGATCGACAAGCCACTTTATTCAAAGATACTCTAGTATTAAGCGCCAAACTCGCAGCCTTAACTCCTCCTCAAGGCTATCCTAATGCTCCAAGATACTATAGCCCTGAAAGACTAGAAATTATTTATAAAAGACATAAGCTTGATAAACTTCTTGATCCAAGAATTCCTGCTATTTATAGATATAATTTTCCGCAAGAACTTCGAGCTAAAATACTAGCTTATGCTAAAGAGCATAATATAAAAGAGTAAACCACAAAAGAAAGGAAAAACAATGCAAAAAATACTTCAAATCGATTTAGAAAAAAGAAAAGCTTTAGAGAATTTCAAAAATCTAGCTTTATTAGGATTAGGTGGAACAATGCTTTTAAATTTAAAAGAACAAGCTTTGGATTTTAGTCAAGAATTAACTTATATAAATACTTATGATAAGTATTTAAATTTAAAGCTTGATTCTTTTTATATCCCTTCTACACTTTTATCTTTGCTTCAATTAACTAAGAAAAGCAAAGAAGCTTTTTATATCAATGTTTTAATCAATAGCGATACACATTATAAAAATCCTTTATTACAATATGCTATTACCCAAAAACAAGAACAAGAAAATATCGTTTTTGCTTTAAAAAATAATGAAAATCTTAATGCTTCTTTTGCAAATCTTAATGCTTTAAAATTAGCCTTAGAAGAAAAGAATTTTTATCTTAATTTTATAGACTTAAACAGCAAAGAAAGTCTTTTAAGTTTTTATAATCAAATAATAAGCAATAATCATTTTAGAAATTATTTTTATATAAAAAATAATCAATTTTTTATTAAAAAAGATATAAAAAATAAAATTGTATTTCATAATATAAATTCTTCTTCTATTATAAGTAATTATCTTAGATTGTTAAATGATTTTAATACTTTAAGCAAGATAGAACTCATAAATATATTAGAAAGTTTAAGTTTATATAATCTTTCAACTTTAATGCAAACTATGCAAAATATACAATCAAAAAATGAATATAACTCAAAAGACTTTGATAAAGATAGTATCTTTTTATCTAATATGATTATGAATGTGAGATTGAAGTAAAAAGATAGTAGATTTAGCAGGTGTGATTTGTTAATGAAAATATACATCTTCAATTAATTTGAAAAAATAGCAAGGTTTTAAAAAAGCAATACAAGAGAGAAAATTTAAAGAATTTGGGTAATGCAATTGAATGCAACTGAATTTTAGTAGATATAAATTTAAATAAAATTTATCAAGAAGTTTTTTCTATAAAGACTATGCATTTTTTAAAAAAAAGTATTTTTAAACCAAAGTTTTTCCTATGATAATAAAACCTATTATTTAAGAAATTAAACTTAAAAATGAAAATTTGATTATCAAAGTTCCTAGTGATTTTTCAAAGCTTTAGAAGATATTATAAAACTCACATAGTATAATCAGAAAGCTATTTTTGAAAATATAAAAACTGATTTTAATATAAATTGCCAAAAAATAACACTTGAGAGTAAAAAACAAATGGTGCCTGAGGTCGGACTCGAACCGACACAAGGTTGCCCTTACTAGATTTTGAGTCTTGACATTAAACTCTTTTATTATTTTTAATAATTATTTTTTCTAGCTCTTTAGATAATTTTTCAACATTTAATGAAATATCTTTGAAAGATTTTTCTAAATTGTTTTCATTTATTCTTACACTTTTACTGCTTCTTAGAATTTTTAAAAGCTTATAAAGAAACTCAAAATATCTAAAATAATAAAACTATAGATAAACTAGAAGATAAGAAAAAAGACAAAAACTATTTTTTAAAAAAAGATTAAATGAAAAATACTTCTAAATATCTATAAAATAGCTGTTTGTAAAGGTTTTTGATTTTCCCATCAGTGGGAGAAAAACTGCTCGTGGTGGAAAAAAATTAAAAAGTAGTTTTTCCCAAAATAATTAATAAATTTCATCATATGAATTATAATTTGTGTTTTTATTTGGGAAATTATCATTTTTTGGGAAAAATGTGTTATAATGTATTTTATTTTTTGGGAAAAGGTTAATAATGGCAAAAATAGTTAATTTAGAGAATAGAGATACTAAAAAATTATATAGTAGTGTTCAGGAAAAAATTGATGCTACAACTGGAGAAGTTACTACCGTAATAAGTTCTTTTTTACAAAGAGAAAAAACTAAAGATGATTTTATTAAATTATTTGTTGAAAACATTAGTTTTCTTACTGATAATCTTTCAAATCCTGCTTTAAGGGTTGTTTTGATGATGGTTAAAAATTTAAATTACCAAAATGTCTTTAACTATAATAGCGATTTTGTTCATTATTTCGAAAGTAAAAAGATTTTAGGGAAGTCGAGTGTTTATCGTGCAATAAAAGAACTTGAAGACAAGCAAGTTATTTTTAAAGTAACAGAAGAACAAAGAAAAGAATATGATATCATAGGTTCAAATTCATATATTATGAATCCGCAGATCATAGGCAAAGGTTCTTTTAAAGATCTTAAAAAATTAAGACAAACTGTTGTTAAAACTTTTGATTTTGATAATTTAGAATTTAAACAAGAAATATCAGTTGAGAGTGAATATGAAGGATTTGAACAGGTTAAGAAAAATCCAGATAATTATGTTATTGAGGAAGTCAAACAAATAGCCTCAAATAAGAATACAATAGAAAATCAAGTTATTATTTTTGAAAAAGACAACGATCAAGATTATCCAAAAGAAGAAATAATTGGTGTTAAAGTGGATGATAACAAAGAAGAGCAACCTGCTCTTTTTGTTGAAAATAAAAATGAACAAAATGCAAAAGCTTTTATTAATAAATTTGCAGGTATGTTTAATGGAGCTTTTCATCCGAGCAAAACAGTTAAAGAAATGAAAAAAGAATCTTTAGAGAATGATTTAAAAGAGGGTAATATATGAAAAAAGTATTTCTTGATACAAATATTTTTATTGATTTTTTTGATGAAACAAGGGTAAATAATGAGCAAGCTAAGCAATTAATATATTTTTTAATATCAAATGAAATAAAAATCGTATTTTCTGAAGATATGATTTCAACTATTGCCTATTTAATAGACAAAAACAAGCTACCAGCTCTTATGTCTTTTTTTAAAAGCACAATAACAAACCCATATTTTGAAATAGTATCGTTTGGCTCAAGTGTTATTAATATGGCTTGTGATTTTCATTTGCAGAATAAAGGTGATTTTGAAGATTATTTGCAATACTTTTGTGCAGAAAAAGAAAATTGCTGTGCAATTTATACTATGGATAAAAATTTTCCAAATTTAAAAATACCTATAAAAAGATATGGTGATACAAACATATAATAATATTTCATCTATCTCGTGTTAAGATATTTAAAATATTCAGAAATTAGAGGATAATATGAAAAAAAATAAAAACATAGTAGAATATATATTATTTTATATAGATAAAATAATATATATTCAAAAAAATCACTAAATAAGGTAAAATTTCATGAGCTGCTATCGCAGATAAGATTATCTTCTTATAATGATGATATTGTAAAGCATTATGATAACCTTAAATTTGTAGGAAAAATCACTCCAAAAATTGCTACATTAGAAATTATTCTTAGAAATAAACTAGATAATAAATTATCAGAGAAAGATAGTAATTGGATAAAAAATTCTAATGATGAAAATATTAAAAAAGCTAAAGATGAAATTGAATATAGAGAAAAAAATAGAAATTTATCTCATCATCAATATCTTTCTCGTATGAGCTTAGGAGCTATTATTCATCTTATCAAAGAAAATAAATTACAAAACTCTATAATGGATTTAAAAAATATCAATTTTAGAAACTACAATCAACACAATAGAAATTTCTTTTTTGAAAATGGTATAAAATTACGCTTTAGAAATACGCATAAGGTTGATATTGTTCTTAGCTTATTACAAAATCTAAGAAATAGAAGTTATCATTGGGAAAATATTTTAAAAACTACAGAAAAAAATGGCAAACATTATCCAAGATTAACAACAAAGATTGAGAACACTCATGTAGGAGTAGATCTGCAAAAAATAGATCTATTCTTAAGTGATTTAATTAAAACATTTAACGAAGAAATTTTGGAATATTGTTAATATAAAAAAAGTGGGCTACTAGGAAGCCCTTTGAATTTAATTGCAATTATAGCAATAATAATATTAAAGGAAACTAAAAGGATATACGATGCCACAAAAAAGAATTTATCTTTATGTTCCATTTAAAGACAAAGAAAAAGTAAAATCATTAGGGGCAATGTGGGATGATAAAGAAAAAAAATGGTTTGCTCCAAAAAGCTTAGATAAAAATATTTTCTCACAATGGTTTTATCCGCACCAAAATAAAGAATTTTCATTTGATGAAAATGAAGTTTTAACTACTTTTAAATCTGCTTTAGAAAATCAAGGTTTAATTATTGATGGTTCACCTATCATGGATGGCAAAATCCACAGAGTAAAAACAACAACAGATAAAGGTAGAGAAATGAGTGGAGCTTATAGTGGATTTTTAGATGAATACCCTGCTGGTTTTATTCAAAATTTTAAAACAGGTATTAAAGAAAATTGGAAAATGCCTTCAGAAAATGCAAAACAAAACATTGTAAGTTATCAAACTCCTAGTCAAAAAAGATTACATAATTCTACAAGCAATAATACGAAACAAGACATTTTAGAGCTTCAGCAAAAAACAGCATTAAAAATTGAAGAAGAATATAATCAAGCTAATTGGGCTCATTCAAATCATCCTTATTTAAAGAAAAAAGGTTTTAGTGAAAACTTTTATCTTAAGCAGGATAACAAAGGTTCTTTACTTATTCCCTTAAAAGATGAAAATGGCAAATTATGGTCTGTGCAAAGAATATTCCCAAATGGTGATAAAATTATTGGTGTAATTAAAACTAAAGAAGAAAAAGAGCAAGGCATTGAATATTCTGCAAAAAAATCTGGATGTTTTCACCTAATAGGTGCAAAAAACCTAGAATATTGCAAAGAATTTATCATAGCAGAAGGCTTTGCTACTGCTGCAACTATATACAAAGCACTCAATAAGCCTGTAATAATGGGTATAGATGCTGGAAACTTATCAAAAATCGTTGAAACCCTAAAAAACAAATTTCAAAACACTCCTATTACCTTAATAGCCGATAATGATAAAAAAAGAGAATTAAAAGGTCTTTCTAATGTCGGGGTGGAAACTGCAAAAGAAATTCAACAAAAATTTTCAGATATTAAAGTTATTATTCCAAAAATCAGTAATCAAGAAGCAGAACAAGGAATAAGTGATTTCAATGACATTTTTTTAAATAAAGGGCTTGATGAAGTCAAAAAACAATTAAATTTCATTGATTTTCATAATAAGCTTAATACCTTTGAAAATCCTACAAAAACAATATCTCAAAAAGATATAACAAGATAATTCATCATATTAAAATAAAAAATAATTATTTCTTATAATTATTTTGTGAAATATTATATAATAATATTATTATATAAAATTAATTTTATTATATATTAATAAATATTAGTATATTATAGTTACTATAAATATATATAAAATTATAGAAAAAAAGAACTTTTATGCAAAATTTAATTAAACTAAGTTTATTAAGTATAGTTACTGCTTGTGTTTTTTCTGCTTGCTCTTCAGAGCCAAAAAAGTATGTAATACTATGAAGATCCAAAAAATGCTACAGAGTTAGAATCTAAAATCAAAGAATGTGCAAATGCTTCAAGTTATTCTAAATCATTTAATTACAAACCACAAGTAAGTACAAAAGAACTTATGGAACAAGTAGAGAAAATATAAATGAATGATCTTTTTCAAACCCTGGGTGAAAGCATAAAGCAAATCGACTTCACCCACGCTTTCTTAGGACTTACCAAAGGCAAAAGTCCTGATGAGCTTGATAAAGCAGATGAAACATTAAGACAAGAATATCTTAAAAACAAAGAATTTAAATTAATTAAAAGTATTAAGTAGATTGGTTATAATAAAACAATTTATCTATATTAGGAGTAAATTTGCAAATTCCTATTTATTCTAAACTCAAAGAAAAGCTAGAAAGCAAAGGAATAGACAATATATCAAGTGGACAAATTGCTTGGTTTGTGTGTAGCTTGATTCTTGCTTTGGTAACTTATATTATTCTAACTTTTCACTACATTTACATTAGTTATGGTAAATATGATAAGAATTTATTTTTATTAATATTTGATAGAAATGCAATAGAGTTATTTGTTATTGTATATTCTTGCATAATGTTTAATTTATTATATATTTATAATGCCATTCCTTTGGTTTTATCTGCGGTATTTATATTTTTAGCATTTTATTTTTCTAGTTTAAGCTTGTTTATTGTTGGTTGTTGTGGTATAGGAGTATTTTTCTTAATATCCATTTTTAAAAGAAAGTTTATGTTTAGTGTTTTACTATTCGCCTTGGGTTATACTTGCACATTGTTCTTTTTTTATGGACTGGCAACATATTAGAAAGGATTTTATAAATGAAATATTATGCAACGATTTATATTGATGAGTTTTTAGAATATGAAATATTAGTTAGTCTTTATAATGGAAACGGCTTAGATTTCACCCACGCTTTCTTAGGACTTACCAAAGGCAAAAGTCCTGATGAGTTAGATAAAATAGATGAAACATTAAGACAAGAATATCTTAAAAACAAAGAATGGGACAAGATAGATCAAAAATGGTATGAAGCTAAAGAACCTAATGAATTCAATGATGGTTTTTGGGGTTTTGGAACTGGAATTGCTAATGTTGCAGAATCTCTTATAGGATCTCCTGGCAAAGTATTTAACAATAACCAATATGTATTAGATAGCAATATTGATAAAAATTGTTATATTATTAAAAAACTAAGAAGCCCCCAAGCTTTCAAACCCTCTAATCGTTGCACTTTAGAACTTTCTAAAGAACAATATGAAATCCTACTTGCAAATATTAAAAATGATTTTAATACTACAAAAGAAATTACACCTAATAGCAAAGAACCAATCAATGAAGAATTTACCTATAAGCTTCTTGAAAACAACTGCGTTACTTGGGTTATTCAAAAACTTTCTGATATAGGAATAGAGCTTATTGATGATGAATATAAAGTGCCTGGAAATTTGATAGATATCTTTGGCTTGATCAAATCTCTTCACTCTATCTTTTTGAAATTTCAAAACATTGATGATAATTTACAAAGCGTAAAAGGTGCAAGAGCTTTTATTACTTGGACTAGATCTATGCTAGATAATAATTATATATGTTATGTAAATCAGGAAAATTTAGAAAAGAAAATACAAACTTTTTGTAAAAAAGATATAGAAAATCAAAGATATTATGAAAGTATTAAAAAATTTTATGATAAAGCCTCCCAACTTAAAAGTATATATAATAAATTAGATTTTTGTTTGGAATCTATCACTAAAAAATTTAATACAAGCATAAAAGGCGATTTTGAATTGATTTATTTCGATAGAAAAGATAGACAAATTAAACTTTTAAAAGCAGATAATGATTATGAAGCTATTGCGATACAAGATTTAGATTTGAGTCAAAAATATAATAATTTTAGTGTGAGTAAGTTTTATCCTTTTATTTTTATACCTAAAGATGAAATGCTTTCAAGAATGCTTTATCATAAATATGATTATGGTAATATCTCACAAGAATATCAAAAAGATAGAAATGAATTTTATTTTAATGTTTTAGCAGGAGAAAAAAGCGATAAATACTGGAGTTTAAGTTATCATAAAATGACTAAAAATTTAAGGAAAATTCATGCCTCTTGAAAAAGTAAAAGAAACAATTTTTGCTTATGATAAAGAAGTGATTGATTGTGAAGTCTTAAGGGCTAAAAATGTTGATTTAACTCATTCTAAAATTTATTTTCAAGGTATACTCCTTACAGGCTCAAATGAACTTCCTAACAATCCTTTTTACTTTGGAGAATTAG
This sequence comes from Campylobacter sp. CFSAN093227, assembly GCF_012897855.1. Lineage (NCBI taxonomy): Bacteria > Pseudomonadati > Campylobacterota > Epsilonproteobacteria > Campylobacterales > Campylobacteraceae > Campylobacter > Campylobacter sp. CFSAN093227. Next base: position 1,047,470 of record NZ_CP040610.1, on the reverse strand, counting down.
ATCAAGATAATACTATAAAACAAGATACACCTAGTTATTATTTTTCTCCTAAAGATGAAAGCAGTGGTTTAGGAAGACTTAGTATCTTTTATAAAAATGATGAACTTTGCTTGCTTAATTATTCTATTATAGAAAATTCTTTAAATATCAAATTAGAATGTTTAAGCAAACAAAGCTTAGAGTATAAAGACTTAATTTCAAACACTTTAAAAGAACAAAAAACCACACAAGTAGATAAAAAACAAGCTATAGCTAAACTTCATGCTCTTTTAGAAAATCAAAACCTAGAATGTATCCATGGAGGTAAAGTCATACTTAAATCAAACAAAGGAAAAACTTTTAAAGATGATGGTGTGCCTATAATGCTAGAAAGTGATTTATTAAACTCTAGTATAGTAGCTTGTCCTAATACTATAGCAGGTGTAAGTGTTCCTTGTACTAAAGTTGTTAATGTAAAAGGATCCTTATCTCAAAAGAAAGTCAATAATGAATATGTAATCTTACAAGAACTCATCTCAGCTTGTAAAACAGATAAAGGCTTTGCTTTAAAAGTAAGCTTTACTCCTACTAAGTTTAAATTTGATCACAGCTTTGATCCTAAAGAGGGCTTAGGAGAACAAAGTAAAAATCAAATAGAGTTAAAAGAGCCTATAATAAGACTTCATTATAAAAGTGATAGATTTCAAAAAGATAATTTACCTATCTATAATCTTTTAATCAATAATGAAAAAAAAGAACAAAATAAGGCTTTAAATGAATTTAATATAGATTTAAAAGATTTAAAAGATATAGAGGATATAAATATTCTTAATCAATTCAAACAAGACTTTAGTAAAGATTATGAATTTAAAGAACTAAATCTTAGCTTTGATACTAATTTAATCAAACTTTATTTTATTATCCCAAAAAACATTGCTAAAGTTTATAAAAGTGCTTATAAGGAATTTAAAAATAAAGATTTAGGAGCAGGGTATTTTACACAGCTACATGAGTATGATAAAATCATCAAAAATTCCCTAGAAGATAATAAAGAATTAAACGAATATCATTTTAGTTTTTTAACTCCTGCTAAAATGCAAAATTTAAAACTTCAAATCGCACAAGGACTAGATGAAATCTTAGAAGATGAAGATAGAAAACAAGAGCTTTATGTTTGTAAATTTGTGGTGGTAAATGGGGTTAAAATATGAAAATAAAAAATTTTACTTTAATTGCATCAAATCATAATTTAGAAATCGAGTTAAAAAATCTTACCAAAAATGCTAATAAAATTATTTTTATATGCAGTGATTTTGATGGATATAAAGAAGCTAAGAATTCTTTGTATAAGACACTACATACTATTGAAGATAATTTTAAAATTGATAATACAAAAACTTTTAAAATCATACATTTAAATCAAGCCAATAAAGACGAAATCACAAAAGAACAAAAATTTAGCTCTGATAAAAATTTATCTAGCATTAAAAAAATTATCTTTAATAATTTAAAATTTTTAAATAATGCAATTAATCAAAATGAAAATAAAACGCTCAATAAAATTATTGATGAAAACAATGTAGAAAATATTGAAAATTTTTTAAAAGAAATTCAAAAAGAATTAAATATATTATTAAAAAATATCAAAGAATCTAACTATTTTGAGCAAGAAATTAAACCAAAGATACAACTTACCCTAGATACACTTTTTAATACACTTTTAAAAAATATTACTCAATCTAATGATGATGAATATAAGCAAATTATTAGAGCTATAGCAAAATTTTTTATCAATATATTAGATTCTGTAACCAATCTTAAAAAACCTGTCTCTTTAGTCAAAAAAAATCCTTATGTTTTTGTTGTAAATACATTATTTGAAGCTTATAATTCTTCTGCTGAGTATCAAGAGTATAAGGAACAAAAATATTATTATGATTTTGCTTATCCACTTTTAGAGCTTATTACTAGTAAGCTTTATCCTATTATCGCTTTGTGCAATGAAGAAATTTTATCTGATGTATTAATTATAGATGATAAAGTATTATTAGATTTTTCATCTTATTCTAATGTACCTTCTATTAGTCTTTATAAAAATAGTTTTTATAAAGTTATTTTAGATGAAGAATTTCAAGGTATTTTTGATAATTTTTTAGAAAATAATCTAAAATTTGAAAATGAAAAGTTAGATAATACACTTTTAGTGAATTCTAGTTTAAATAATTTTGATACAACATTAAAAAAAGCAATCAATTTAAATATCTCTAAACTCAATCATTTCTTTTATGCAGAATATCCTGATTTAAATTCTTCCATGCTAGTAGAAATGATATTAGATAAAAAAAATACTGATCAAATCAATACAACCAAAATGGGTAAAAATTATTTGCTTATTACTAATCCACCACAGCTTAACAATGCAGGACTTTGTGAGGACTTGTATCAAAAAAAATTAGGAGCAATAATAAAAAATCGCCCCAAAGCTCTTACAAAAAATGAAAAACTTGCATTAAAAGGCGATTTTCCTAGCAAAAGAGATTATGGTTCTTATTTTATAGAAAGAGATGTTAAAAAAGAAGATGATTATGTATTGCAACTTTGTCCTTTTGTGAAACTTGATGGACAGATTTATCAAAAATATAAGGGATATTTTAATTTTTATAATCAAACATATTCTTGGATGAAACTTTATTTATTGGAACATATAAACGAACGATTAGAATATGAAAAAGTTAAGCAAGATTTTGCTTATATTGATAACTTTTTTAAATTACCTAAAGAACTGGAAGAAATTAGCGAAAAAGAAAAAGTAAAAGAATATATCAGGCTTTTTAATGATTATTTAGACAATATCAATTCTCGCTATAACCAAATACAATCCAATCTTAACTCAAAACCATTAATGTTTAAAACATATGAAAATGTAGATTTTAAGAAATACTCACCTTTAACGGTTGTTTTATTGACTTTAACTTTGTATGTTTTACAAAAAGACTTAGCTTTTACGCAAGAATATTCTCTTGGTGTTAAAAATATTGTAATTCCAAATCCAGATTATGGCGATAAAGAAATTTCACTTAATTACCAAAGGATTAAAATACCAAATTATTTTAATGAGTATATCTTATTTATCCCTGATGATATTTATTTTTATGATAATGATAAAAAAATTTATATCTTTTTATCTAAAGAATTAAATAAAAATAAAAAAGAAGATGAAGTTATTTATTTAGATGAATTAGCCAAAGCTATGTTTGAAAATGATTTTGAAGAAGAAGATCAAACTTATGTAAATTTTTTAAAAACCTTAAATGAAAGCTTTGATGAGGAGATTGAATTTGAAGAAAATATACAAACAGACAAAACTCTTCCTTCAAAAAAAGATTTAGATAAAAGCATTCAAGATATTATGCTTGATAATGAACTTGCAAAATTATCCATAGATATCACTTTTTTTAATATTATTAAGCAACTTTTTCCTTTTACAGAATTTTTTATGAGTCAGCCTGATTTTTTTAAAAAAATGATTTTGTTTTTTATAGATTCAAGCTTTGATAAAAAGCATTATGGTAATAAATTATTTTCTAGTTTTAAAGCACATTTTTTTAAAGAACTAGGGATATTTTATGCACTTAGCCCTAAAGGGCGTTTTATAAAAATTAATCCAAAAAGTAAAAAATCACTCAATAAGCTTTTTTTATATCAAATAGGAACAAATTATTATTATTTTAATCAATTAGAATATGCAAGTGAATTAAAAAAGTCAAAGAGTTTTTCAAGATTAGATAAAGCTAAGCAAATTCATTTGATATCAAAAGTAAAAAAACAATTAGCTATTGATTTTTCTATTAAAATGAGTAAAGACTTGAGCGTGGATATATTAAAAAATTTAGCAGGATCTTTTATTGATACACTTTTGCCTACAAATTATGAAAGATTGAAAATTTTATATGAAAAACTAATGTATGAAAAATTTACTTACAATTATGATTTTCCTTTAGCTGTAAAAAAAGAAGAATATATAACCTATCCTTTATTGATAAATTCTAGATTTATGAGTTTTGATTTATCTGAGTTTATTTTTGGTTCTTTATTATGCACGGGTGGGCTTAATTATTATCCTAGTATTGCTTGTGCTACAACTTCAAGTGAAGCTAGGGAATTTGCCTTAAAAAGACTTTTATCTTATATTATTTTAGATGAAAAAAGAAGTGCTTTTATGGAAGATAAAATCAATGAAGGCAAATATATCTTAAATGATAAGGAATTTTTTGAAAAAAACAATATAGAACTTAGAAATTGTAATATATATAAGCTAGAGCATTTTCAAAGAAAAGAAGAGTATAAAATACAACACCCAGTGATAAAACAACACCCTATCTTAGCTTATAATGATACTATACAAATTTTATATGAATATGCAAATGGGATTTATAATACCACTCAAGATGAAAAGGGTAAGTTCATAGAAGATAAGCAAAAAGCAAGAAGATTGATGGAAAATTTAGAAGCCATAGGACAACATAATTTGGAAGTGATGTATAAGGGGATAGGGGATGAAAAGGTAAAAAATGAAATTAAGATGAAAGAAGAGGATGAAGAAAGCGATGATACTAATAAATCCCAAGATTATTCTAATAAGTTTATAGGCAGACTAGCTACAACTATAATCATGGAAGATGGTTTATATATAGGATGAAAGGATAAAAATGAGTGAAACTTACGAGATTTATACACCTAATGGTGGTATATTAGATGTAGAAAAAAAACGAATAAAATTTTATTATATGATGGGGGAGCTAAGGTAGGTAAATACACCCAAGAATATTCTAAAGCTTTGTTTGAAGCTGATCGTATATTAAGAAACTCCCCCTACAAAGACTATAAACCCCAATACCTAGATCCTAACTTTTATACAGGGCAAAAATCCACTCTAGTTGAATTTAAAGAATGGCAAAGCATATATTTAAAAGATCCTATAAAAGGAGCTATAGCTCCTTGGACTAAAGCAGAAAAAGCTTATTATAAATCTTTAAAAACCAAAAGAGAAAGATATAAATATTTAGCAATAAGAAGTGGATTAAGATCTGTGGTTATAGATATACCCTATGATGCTTATGCTAATGTAGATGAAAAAGGAAGATTGGTTAATGAAGATTATGCCTATATTTACGATGAAGTAAGTTCTCATCGTGGAACATTAAAATCTTATTCTTTCTTTAATGAATGGGAATTGTCTGCTTTACTTTTGGGAAATATTAAAGCTAGTCCTACAGCTGCCGTAGGATTTAAAGCAAGACAACAACAAGCATTGTTTTTACAAGCTCAACTTGGAGATAAAAATGCTTTTAAAAGTTTAGGTTTAGCAGTATTGTGTTCTAATTCTTTTCTTACAGGGCAACATTGGAATAAGCTTAGAGCAAAAATGATTTACGATTTACACGATTATCATTATGAGAGTTTATTAGATGAATTTGGTATGCTTCCTTTTTTAGATGAGATTATAGGAGTAGATTGGGTGATTGATTTAAATCGATATAAATTTGCTCTTGATGAAGAAGGTAGAATCATTTGGGCTTTATATGATGATATTGAAAAAGGTAAATTAAAAGATCCAAGAGATATAGATTCTACTCCTGAAAGCAGGAAAGAATTTGATCATTATATGGATGGATATGTAAATGGAATGGAAACTAGATTCGATGCTGATATTCCAAATGATTGGGGTGATCGACAAGCCACTTTATTCAAAGATACTCTAGTATTAAGCGCCAAACTCGCAGCCTTAACTCCTCCTCAAGGCTATCCTAATGCTCCAAGATACTATAGCCCTGAAAGACTAGAAATTATTTATAAAAGACATAAGCTTGATAAACTTCTTGATCCAAGAATTCCTGCTATTTATAGATATAATTTTCCGCAAGAACTTCGAGCTAAAATACTAGCTTATGCTAAAGAGCATAATATAAAAGAGTAAACCACAAAAGAAAGGAAAAACAATGCAAAAAATACTTCAAATCGATTTAGAAAAAAGAAAAGCTTTAGAGAATTTCAAAAATCTAGCTTTATTAGGATTAGGTGGAACAATGCTTTTAAATTTAAAAGAACAAGCTTTGGATTTTAGTCAAGAATTAACTTATATAAATACTTATGATAAGTATTTAAATTTAAAGCTTGATTCTTTTTATATCCCTTCTACACTTTTATCTTTGCTTCAATTAACTAAGAAAAGCAAAGAAGCTTTTTATATCAATGTTTTAATCAATAGCGATACACATTATAAAAATCCTTTATTACAATATGCTATTACCCAAAAACAAGAACAAGAAAATATCGTTTTTGCTTTAAAAAATAATGAAAATCTTAATGCTTCTTTTGCAAATCTTAATGCTTTAAAATTAGCCTTAGAAGAAAAGAATTTTTATCTTAATTTTATAGACTTAAACAGCAAAGAAAGTCTTTTAAGTTTTTATAATCAAATAATAAGCAATAATCATTTTAGAAATTATTTTTATATAAAAAATAATCAATTTTTTATTAAAAAAGATATAAAAAATAAAATTGTATTTCATAATATAAATTCTTCTTCTATTATAAGTAATTATCTTAGATTGTTAAATGATTTTAATACTTTAAGCAAGATAGAACTCATAAATATATTAGAAAGTTTAAGTTTATATAATCTTTCAACTTTAATGCAAACTATGCAAAATATACAATCAAAAAATGAATATAACTCAAAAGACTTTGATAAAGATAGTATCTTTTTATCTAATATGATTATGAATGTGAGATTGAAGTAAGTATAAGTAAATGATAGATTTGGTAAATTTAAATCTTGTTAAGTTTATTATTTAGTTCAAATAAAAATATAAAAAAATATAGAAATTCAATAGAAAGAAGAGAAGCTTAGTTAAAAGTTTGTTTGGTAAGCCACAAGGGAGTTTCGCCCCTTAAAAAAGGGGCAAGGCTAATAAGCCTTGACAGTAATTATATAAATTAGTATAATTATAAGTACGAAACGAAACATAGTTTCACCCCCTTTCTAGGGCGTGATTATGCCACAGGGTTGCAGCCTTGTGGCAAAACCCTTAATGCAATTATACCAAACAAACTCTTTAACTTCTTTAATATAGTCCATGAAAAGATTTTACTTGTTATTCCTTAGCACTTTGTTTTTTGCACCTTCATTTTTATTTGGTGCTACAAACATAGCTAATAGCAATTTAATTTATACTTGGGGTTATGGCGATGTGATGAATGAAATCATGCAAGCTGTTAAAGGTATAACCACTGAAACAGGCTATATCGTTAATGCAGCCTTAGCTATTTCATTATTGCTTTTTAGTATCAAAAAAGCAATGGATGGACAAACAAACCCTGTGTTTGAACTTGGAAAAATGTTTGTACTTTTTGCTGTAGTGTGGTACATATTTTTAAGGGCGCCAAATGACAATAATCACCGCTTCATGATTCACGATGAAGTCACTAGCAAAGATTATGTCATTTCTCAAATTCCTATAGGCATAGGAAAAAGCTTTGCATTGATGACGCAATTTGAGAAGGTTATCCTAGAAGCTATGGAAAAACATTTTTCAACTCCACAATCTACAAATTTTTCTAACGCAGGTTTAGGTTTTTCACTTCAAGTGATGAGTACTTTGCCAAGCTTAAAGCTTTCGGCTATTGATGCAACTTTGCAAAAAAATATTGATTTTTATTTTAGAAACTGCGTTTCAGTAGGTATCTTGCTTAATCAACAAGGTAGAAATCTTTTTCAAAACTCTGATAATTTAATACAAGATCTTTTCACAAACATAGGCAATGGCTCTCAGCTTACTCCTTTGTTTGAAAATAACAATAATATTGAAAAACAAAGTGTTGTGCCCTGTTCTGATGCAGGTCCTCAAATCGTTGAAATGATTAAAAACGATACAGATGAAGCTATGAAGATTCATGCTGCTTTGCTTGGTATGGCGAATGATATGGCAAATTATGAGCAAAAGTTCTTAGGCGTTGCACAAATCTATAACGAACAAGCTGTAAGTGCTAGATCTTATTTGCAACAATCCATGATAATGCTTGCTTCTCAAGATGCAATCATTAATACCGCTAAATCAGTAGGTTTAAATCCTGCTTCTGTGGCTGCAAATACTGCTTATGCGGATCAGCAATTTTATGCAAGTATGCAAGCACAAGGACACTTGGCGCAAACTTATTTGCCTTTAGCTAAAGCTTATTTAACAGCTATTATCATAGGTTTGTCTTGGCTTGTTGCTTTGCTTTCTATTGTGTTTGGCTCTTATGCTCATATTAAGATGTTTTTTACTCTATGTATTTGGATAGTACTTTGGACTCCTATTCTTTGTATTATTAACTATCTAAATGATTATAATCTTATGAAAGTTGCGCAAGTAATAACAGGTGGAAAAGCAGCTTTAAGCTTAGGAGATAATATGCTTATCTTTAAAGAAGTAGCAAGTAGATCAAATTTCATGAATTATCTTGTAATGAGTACTCCTGTTTTAGCTTATGCTATAGCTAAAGCAAGTGAACAAGGATTTGTAACTTTTGCTTCTGGATTATCTCAAGCTCTAACAGGTGCTTCAAGAGCTGCGGGAAGTTTTGCAAATCAGCAAGCCTTATCTACACAAACTAGCATTGCTGCTCCTAGAGGAGATGAAGTTTGGGCAATGAATGCAGGGGTGATGAGCTTGCAAAGTGCTATGAGTGCAGGGGGTGGTAGATTTAGCATGTCTAGTATAACAGGGGGTGGAACAACAGCTAGAGATGTGAATACAGGTACAAGTTTTGCTTTGGGAAATCATGGTGAAATTTCTAATATGAATAGGACTTGATGCAAAACACGCACAAAGCGAAACTCAAACTAGACAAGATTCTCTTGCTAATTCTATTGCCGATACTCACAAAACAGGCATTAATCAAGGTATTACTTCTAACTACCTTAGAAATCATGGCGCAGGAGTTGAAGATACTAAAGCAATTGAGAAAGCAGAAACGAAAGCTTTAAAAGAAACTATGAATGAAGCATTAAGCGATAAATCTAGCTTCTCTGAAACAGACAAAAAAGCTTTAGAAGAAAGCATTGGTGCTTATGCTAATGCCTCAGCAGGACTTAAAGTCTTTGGAAGTGGCGGTGAAGTAGGTGGTACGGTTAGAGGAACAGCTTCAATAGGTACAAGTTCAAATGAAACACAAGAATATTCAAGAAGCTTAAGCAAAGAAGGACAGGCTGCATTTGATAAAATGTATGCTGAAAAACTTGGCAATATCATTAAATCTAGTGATAGTGTGGCTTCTGCTTATTCTAATGCTCTATCTACAAGCACAGGCAGTGAATTTGCTGATGCCAAACAAAAAGCACATTCTTATAGTGAAGCAAGTCAATACAGTGAAGCTATACAGGCAAGTAATTTTACCTAATATGGCTGAAAATTACATTGCTGAAAATAATTTGGGCGGAACTAGAGAACAACAAGTTGCTGCTGCAGCTAAAGGGTTAGAAAACTTAGCCGCAAGGGGAGATTTGCAAGGCTTGTTGCATTATGCTAATATGAATACAGCTAAGCCAAATGCTGATGGAATTCATGATGTTAGCAATAAATCTTATTACAGTCCTTCAAGCGTAGGGGCTAACAATGCTCATAATAATGATACAGTAGCTAATCAAAATAGTCTAAATAACTTAGGAACAGCAGGGGGAAATAATATAAGAAATGAATTCAGTCAGCAAAGTGGAGCTGCTATAAGTAATTTCAAAAATCAAGGAACAAGCACTTCTAATGTGGTTAATAATAGCGCTAAAGATGCCATAGTAGAACAAAATGCTAACAGGAGAATGGGAGTAAATCCTAGCTCTTATATAATACAAGATGCAAGTAAATCAGGTAATGAGCTTGCAAAAGAAGCTCAAGGTTTATTTGATGCTATGAGCAAAAAATAAGTCTAGCTTTTTAGTTAGGCTTAGTGATCTCGTATAGCACCGAATATATAATCAAATTTACGAGGATCGCTTTCTATATATCCCCCAATTTCACTTGTTCCCCCATGCTTTTTCTCATCATAGGGAACTATTTTTATATTTTTAGCAAGGAATAATACAAAAGCAATTACAAGGCTAGATACAGATAAAAGCCCTAAAATACCTATAAAGCTAGTGATAATTTTTAAATATACCAAAAGCAAAACAATAGCTGCAACTCCGCAAGAAAGCCAAAGAGTAAGTATGAGTTTTTCGGTTGTAGTCATTTTTGATTTTTTAAGTTTTACTTCTACTTTATCCATCTTTATTCCTTTCAATTATAACTTATTCATATTTTTAATAAAATTATACCATATTTTAATAAATTTTTGCAAGTATTTATGCTATAAAATGCCTATTTTTTAGGGGTTCAAATGGGGTTCTTTTTTTTATTTGACAAGGTTATTTTTGTAAATCGTAATTAAAAGTATTTTATCGTTTTTTAAATCTATATAATATGGAATGACATATTTCTTAAAGATAAAATCTCTTATGTTTTCATCATTAAAAAGAGTAGATTTTCGAAATTTATAAGGCATATTGTCAATACACAAAATAGCATCTTTTAAAGATTTTGAAAAATAATTTTTTGCACTCACACTATCTTTAGCAATAAAGGCTAAAATATTATTAAGCTCTTTTTTAAATTTATCACTTTCCACAATTTTCATTCACAGCCATTCGCTACCTAATGGAGTTACTGATAATTTTCCTTGTTTATAGTGTAATAAAGTTTCTTCAGCTTCTTTTTTTATTTCATCTATGGTTCGATTATCTTCATAATTATCCAAAGTAGCCTCTAAATCATTTTTAGAAATTTTAAAAATAGCTCCTGCATTTTTTGACAAACATTCTAAACTTTTTATAAAATCAATATCATCACTTGTAATGGTTATAGTGTGCATTATAATTTCCTTTTTAAAGTTTATTAACATGATAATACCATTTTTTAATAATTTTTGCAAGTATTTATGCTATAAAATGCCTATTTTTAGGGGTTTGAAACGGATTTCTTTTTTATTTAACTATGTCAATTTTTAAGTGCTTATTTTATAAGACTTTATAGCACTATTTGCAAGATCAGCTAAGAATTTACTTCTATTATCGCTTATTGTATCTATTGCCTCTACCAAGCTTTTAGGCAAGGTAATATTAATTCTAATTTTTGCTTCATTATCAATAGGTTCTTTAATATAATCACCTTTTTCAAGCATAACTTCTAATGCTCCTTTAAATGCTTCTTTGAGATCTTTTAAGGCTTCTATTTCATTTTCACCATCTCCCATAATATAAGGGAAATCTTTATATCTTGCAAAATATCCTCCGCCATCTTTTTTATCAAGTTTTTTTATAATAATTTCATAAGGTAGATTAAGATAGTAATCTAAGTCTTTCATAATTCATTCTCCTGTTATAGCTTTTAAAACCATTTTGACATATATAGCCTTTATAGGGCGTTTAAATGGAATAGTAATAAGATCACATTCTTTTTTTCTGAATTGATAATGTGATCCGCCTTTATTAAAACATTCATAACCTTCGCTTTCTAATAAAATCTTAAGCGTTTCAAAGCGCATATTGTTAGGATTATTTTTTAAATCTTTAATAATTTTATCTTTTTTACTCACTATAATATCCTTATGAGTATGTATTATACACACTTTTTATTAAGTATCACTTATAAACCGAACGCAATTCTTTTAATAAAGTTTAGATATAATCTCACAAAACGCTTACTATGTCGTTTCATAGTTAAGCCTTTAGGGTTATTTCCGCCAAGAGTTAAAACTCAAGGCGGATTTTTATGAAGGAAAGATTTAAAATGAGAAATTTAACTTTAGAAGAAAATATATTTTTAGCAAAAAGAAACCTTGTAGATATTATTTGGAAATCCGCGAATTTAGAAGGTGTAAATGTTACTTTTCCTGAAACTCAAATGATTATAGATGGCTTTAGTGTTCCTGATAAAACAATACAAGATTTAACAATAATTTTAAATCTCAAAAGAGCTTGGAATTATTTGTTTGATACCATTAATGAAAAAGTTAGTTTGAGTTTGATATAGGACTTTAATAGGATTGTAGGCAGAGATTTGGTTCATAAATCAGGATTTTTAAGAACAGCTGATGTTAAAATAAGTGGAACAAATTTTAAACCAAAATTACCTATTGATTATGAGGTTAGTGAAAACATAGAAACAATTTTAAAAAATGAAAATAAAAAAGAAGTAGCATTGTATTTGATGTTATATCTTATGAGAAGTCAATTATTTTTTGATGGAAATAAAAGAACTTCAATGCTAATTGCTAATAAAATTTTAATTGAAAATGGATTCGGTATTTTGGCAATTGCTAAGAATGATATGAATGAGTTTTTTACCCATCTTGTTAAATTCTATGAAACAAACAATAATTATGAAATAAAACAATTTTGTAAAGAAAATTGTATTGAAACAATGATTTTTCATAATGATGAAGAAAAAAACAAATTATAGGAAAGAATTGAGATAACACCCAAATTTTCATATAAAACATTAAAACTTATTCATTCAAAAATACTATAATTAAAGCGTATTAAGCATGGCTACTCTTTCGGTTATAAGAAGGAGACATGATGAGTAGTCATTGATTTTTTAGTTCTTGTCTTAGAATTAATTAACGAGATAATCAAGCTTGTTGATTATCTCACTTAAAAAACCGTTGAAAATTCTATAAAAACCACACTTAGTCTAAGCTTAATACAATTGTAACAAAAAACACTTAACCGAAAGAGGCGTGGCTTTCGGCTATTTGTTCTTGCAAAGTCTTTATCGTTAATATGTTCTATTATAAAACTTCTATAAAAATTTCTTTATTTTTTAGTTCCTCATAAACTAAATTGACAATTTTTTTATTGTATGATATAATTTAAAATCATTATAAGGGCGGATCGAGATCGCCCATCTTAAATACTATTTTAAGTAGCTATTCAAATCTTTTTCAAAACTCTCTATTAAATCACTTAAAAAAGCATTGATTTTATTTGGCATAACGCCTATAAAGGTATTATGTGATTTTGTGGTGATTCTAGGAGCTAAAGCCTTTTGATTTGTTATTTTTGTTTTATATAAATTTTCCCAGTGAAAACTTCTATTTCTGATTGTGAGTAAAAGGTTAAGAACAGTATTTGCTTTTTCTATATTGCTAAAACTATTTTTATATTTTTTATTATTTACATAGTGAAAGTAATATTCTTTGTTGTGTGCATAATATTTTTTAAAATTTATATTAGAAGAATTAATTATTTTTGCCTCTAAGTGTTCTAGCTTAATTATAAATATTACATCTCCTAAAGAAATTCTTGAAATGAGTTGATTGTTATCTAATATTTCTTTGTTTTGCAATTTAATTATTTTTTGTTTGATGTTTTCTTCGTTATAATTTCTTAACCATTCTAAATCTTTTTCTTTCATATGTTTATCTAGTAAATTTCTTAATACTAGTTCAAGTATTGCTATTTTTGTTGTTATGCTTGCAATCATTTTTAAATTATCAAAATGTTCGTAAATATTATTATAAGATTCTAATCTTTCTTTAGAAAACAAATATTCAAGATCGGTCTGTTCTGTTGGCATGAATTTCTCTAATATTGGATTAATATTCTTAAATCATATCAAATTTTTACAAAAAATATTATTATTCACACTTGTAAGTACTTTTTTCAAGCTTTCTTTCCATTTCTTTTTTTGGAAATAAAATTATATGGTAAAATGACTTATCTCAAAAGCCTATTTTACCAATGTTTTCACTTTCAAATGGTGTTTTTTACCCATTCAGATTCAACTATCGAAAGAACTCTTGCGGTTTTGTAGATATTATCTTGCGGATTTAGTATAGTTCTCACAGCGTAATACTGTTCGTTTTTAACTTCCTCTTTTTCAACTACAACTATCGTATCAACTGATTCTTCTTGAAGTTTCAAAGGAATGTATAAAACTACCCTTTGCTTATAAGCTGCAGGAATAATCATCTTTTGAAGATTATAATTATCTTTGATGATTTTCAATTCACCATTAATAATGTGTCCTATGAACCTATCATTTAGTTTTTTCACAATTTCAGGTAATCGCTCTTTTCTCTCAAAAAGATGCAAATGATTTACCCTAAAATCCAATTTACTGTCAAAAATGATTTCATTTTTGAATGTATCATAATCGCTTAAAGATTTAGGTATTTCTAAATCATCTAAAACTCTATCTCCATTAGAACAAAATTTTCTAAAAACATATCCTCCGTTTTCTTGAATTTCAAAGTATGCAAATATTGGAAAAACACCTGTACTATACAAACCTGTATTGAAACATGCCTTTGTTTTGTCTTTATTATAAGTAATAATATCAGGATAGCTTTTATTTTCGTAAATGAACTCAAAATATTTAAATAGATAAGAAAATAAAATATTATTTCCGTTTCCCCAAAATTCTTTTTGGGCTATATTAGAAAGCTCTTGGAGTGTATTTAGAAAATTTGGAAAATAGGCAAATTGAAACAACAAAGGTTTCTCTTCAACTTTGTTTTGAATTTGATCACGATTTGAAGTCTTGTTTCTTGTGGTAGCTTTTTTAACATAAACTAAAGAAGGTTCGTTTTCATCTTTTTCAAGATCAAAGTCTGCTTCTATTAATGCCTTACTACAATTGATTTTTAAATCATATTTTCTTTTCAAATATTGACTGATATGTCCTGTAGTAACATGGTTAAATTTAGTTTTACTATCTTCATAGGCTTCTAAAATTAATTTTTCTATGTTTTTTCCACGCTAAAAACCTAATTGTCCTTTCTTATAATCTTCTAAACCTTTCAATAGTCCAAAAGTATGTCAGAATCAACCGCTCCTTCAATAGGAGTGCCTATTACTTTTCCTGTTGGAGTTAAAATATAAGTTGTTGCGAGTTAATTACAAATCAACTAAATAAAATACATATATTACAAGTTGTTTTCAAGCAATATGTAATTTTATTTCAATATGTGATACACATTAATACAACTTTACTTCAAGTATAGTTTATGTTTATGTAATTTTTATTTCAACTTAACTACACTTTTACTACAACATAACTACAACTTGAGTGCAAAAAAACGCTACTTGATAAACTGCATTTTATTTTCAACTTAACTACAACTTAACTACAACATAATTACAACTTGAATTCAACTTTATTACAATTATTTGCAACTTAACTACAATTTGAGTTCAACTTTATTACACTTTCGCTACACTTTAACTACAAAAATGTGAAAATTTGCATGTTTTTTGAAGTAAAAGTGTAGTTAATATGTAGTTAATGTTATTTTTACTATAACTTGAGTGCAACTTTATTACAACTTAACTACAAAAAAGAGTTTGTTTAAAATACTATTTTATAGGGTTTTTAATATTAATTTAATTTTTATTGTTGAAAAAAATATACTAAAAAGTGTAATAAAAAAATAAAATATCAATATTTAGGGCTTATTATGCTAAAATCCTTATTTTTAGGCTCTTTTGCTTTTTTGAAAAAAATGTAAAAAGTTGAGCCAATGGGCATAATGCAATAATATAGCCTAAATATAGGCATTTAAATCTTATTGTTGTAGGCAAATTATGCTAATGTTTTACCGACATTTTGCGATTTGTAAAAAGCTTTTAAAATATCTATTTTGTAGGTTTTTAAGCATTATTGATAATCGAGTTGTTGTGTAAGATTTTTGGCAAAAATAGACTTTAGAGCTAAAAACTACAAAATTTTCTTCATGGCGTGTATTTTTGATTGTGCTTGATTTATAGCGATAATATGAGAGCTAGGGCTTATTTTAGAAGTTCTTGCGAATTTTCAAAAATGCTTTGCAGTTTTGAAATGGACTGTGGTTTTTGTTTTGTGTTGCGATTTTTGTAGGTTTTTTTGTGTTTTTTTGATTGCAAGTGGGTATCTTGAATGGATATAGGGTTTAAAATGACAAAATTAGCCTTTAAAAGGCTAAAATGATTTTTATCGTTTTAGGGTTATTTTTTTGATTTTTGGGCGTTTTTTGAAAGAATATCGATTAGTGTTTCAAAATCTTGGATTTCTGATTTGGTGATTTTGAATTTGTCTTTGAGTGTTAGAAACTGATAGGCTGAAACTATATCAAGCTTTGGGTATTTGGCTTGTAAATCGATAATGTTCTCATGGTTTTTATCTTTTTAGTTTGGCAATAAAAGTGTTTTTTGTTTTTTTGATATAAGACATAACAGCAGGTGTCATTTTGCTTTTGTTTTCATCTGTTTTGCCATAGATTGAGAGTATGAATGCTAGACAGCTGGTTATATTGACAAATAATTTGTCGTTTTTCTCTTTGTGGATTATTTTGTTTAGGTATATTTTGGTAAACCAAGTTTCTATGGCTTTGTGCATTTTGTTTTTTCGCTTGGGCGTGTATTAGTTTTAGACATAAGTTTTCTCCTGTGGTTTTAGTGCTTTATGAAATTATACCGTATTTTTATTTAACTTGGGTATGAAATGAGTATTTTTATATATCAGGGAAAGTTTATGCTAGAAATATGTTTAAAAAATGGCAAAGATAGGGAGTAAATGAGAAAGAATGAGGTGATAAATAAGGCAATAAATGAGGGAATAAATGAGGTGATAAATGAGAGAAAGAATGAGTATAAAGGCTATAAGGATTTGTGCTAAGGATAGCGTTAAGATGAGATTTGAATGCGTAGAATGCAAGATAGGGAGGAATGGGAGATGGGGTATAAAGGGGGTGATAAATGATGAAAATTATTCAATGAAATGTAGCGGATAA
This sequence comes from Campylobacter sp. CFSAN093227, assembly GCF_012897855.1. NCBI lineage: Bacteria > Pseudomonadati > Campylobacterota > Epsilonproteobacteria > Campylobacterales > Campylobacteraceae > Campylobacter > Campylobacter sp. CFSAN093227. The sequence goes on along the minus strand of NZ_CP040610.1, from coordinate 1,030,643 downwards.
AGAAGGGGGAATAAATGAGGTGATAAAGGGCGAGAAGAAGACTTTCCTATTTCAAGGGTGAAAAATACTTTATGGTAGGTACAAAAATTTTTTGGATGTATTTTTTTGAAAAAGACAAATCGCAATAAGTTATGCTATAAAGTCCCTAAAAATAGGCATTCTTTGCTTTAGGGTAGGTATAAAAATGGCATTGCTAAAGGCTAGACTTTTTAATGCTTAATTAAAACTATTTTTTGTCTTTTCGTGGGTTTGGATTTGGAGTATTTTTTAATTGAAAAATTTACAAAAATTTTAGAGTAAAGATAGATAAAAAAACAAAAAAATAAATCAAAATAAATATAGTTTTGCTGTAATTTTCTCTTTGAATTTTTGCTCGTGAAAAGTACAAGATAATTTTTTTATTTTTTTAATCATTTAAAAAACAATATTTTTTATATGAAAATTCACAGAAAAAAAAGATAAAATTTTAATACTAATTTTAATTAATTTTATTTTAAGTCTAAAATATATAGAGATAAAAGTGGTATAAAAAATACACTATTTAAAAAATACTTATTTTTTTACTTGTTTTTAATTGATTTTTATATCTAAAATATTTTTCTCATAAAAACATGATTACTCGTTTATATAGATAGACTTTTCAAGCTTTCTTTCCATTTCTTTTTTCTTTTTTTCAATTGCTTCATCAAATCCTTTAAGCACTGAAAATGGAGCAAACTGTGCCGCTCTTTTTTCTAATGGCATAAGAGGATATTTTGTAGATTTTTTGTATTTAATATTAATAATATCATCGTGGTTATTAGGCATTGTGTCCTCCTATTTGCGAATTAATTTTTAAGCCATTTTCAAGACTCGAGGCTTTAAAAATAGATTTTTTTCCATATTTGTGAACAATCGCGAGTCTAGCTTTTTGTAATTTCTCTTCTTTTATAAAATTTTATTTTCCTTCTGTTCTAAGTCAGTAAAAAGACTGGGTTCTTTAATTTTTTTTATCGTGTCATTTTTTACAACATTATTAAGAGTAAGACTTATTTTTCTAATTAAAAAATCAGCATTAACTATTAAATCAAACAATTCTAAACCTTTATTGCAAATAGTTTCCAAGGAAGAGCTGTGGTAATCCAAATTGATTGTTGAATGTGCATTTTTGGAATAGATCTTCCATAGGAATCTTTGCTCATTGGACCATTGTAGCTTTGTACCTTTTCTAAGCTTTCTTTATCATATTGTACATCTAAAACGATTTGATTGCATGTTAAATTTTGCTCAATTAGCTCAAGAACCATATGATCGACGATTTCTTTAAGCATATTTCTAGCTTTTTTAAAACTATAAGGCTTAGGCAAAACCTTAGCCATTACCTTAGAGATATGTTTGCTTTTATATTCTTTAATAGCTTGCATTGTACAGCTTTCAAATCCCCAAGCATGATCGATTAATAACTCAGCATTTACTCTAAAAATTTGATAAAGTTTATCCTCGTTATTAAGAGAGTATCTTGCTAAATCTCCCATATTGTTAATGCCTATGCTTTTTAGTTTTGTTGCATATCCTTTGCCTATACGCCAAAAATCATTTATGGGCGTGTGTTGCCATAATTTTCTTCTATAAAGCATTTCATCCAAATACCCTATGCAAAGTCCATCTTTATTAATATTTTGTTTTTTGGCTAATATATCCATTGCAATTTTTGCTAAGTAAAGATTTGTTCCTATTCCCGCAGTTGCTGTTATTTGAGTTGTTTTTAAAATTTCAAATAATATGTTTTCAATGAGTTTGTCAGCAGATAGCTTATAATGTTTGATATAAGGAGTTAAATCAATAAATACTTCATCAATGGAGTAAATATGAATGTCTTTTGGATCAAAATACTTTAAATAAATACTGTAGATTTTAGAACTATAGTCTATATATGTTGACATCCTAGGTTTTGCAACAATGTAATCAAGTTCTAAATTAGGATTATTTATTAGTTCAAGATGATTGTATGATTTTGCACTGAAATATTTAGCAATTTTTAAGCGCTCGTAATTGATTGTTTTTACTTTTTGTATTAGTTCAAATAGTCTTAATCTGCCCGATATATTATAAGATCTTAATGCGGGAGATACCGCAAGACATATTGTTTTTTCAGTTCTACTTTCATCCGCAACTACAAGATTGGTATTTAGAGGATCTAATTTTCTTAAAATGCATTCAACAGAAGCATAAAATGACTTAAGATCTATAGCTGCATATTTTTGCGTATTATCCATATTTTCACATTTGTATATAATAATTATTTTTTAATTGTATAAAAAGAATTTTAATAGACTAAGATTGTTAATTTTTAGTTCTTGTTTTGGAATTAATCAATAAAACAATCAAGCTTGTAGATTTTTTCATCTAAAAATTTTATCAAAAACCATGCCTTGTTTAAAATTACATAGTATTACTCAATATTATGCTTTTATATATTTAAATCGAGCGAGCAAAGTATACGAAAAGATTTATATCAAGTTTAATTTTAAATGATAAAATTTAAGCTGAAATAATGATAAAGTTTTTTGAAAATGCTGATTGTAATAAAAAGCTACAATTAATATAGGCAAATGAAATTTTCTGCTATTTTTTTTAATAATAATTGCTATTGATAAAATAAAAATCTGCCTTATTTTATACATCGAAAAATCTCAAAATCTTTATCACTCCTTTCATTTTTCGCTATTTAAAAAAATGGAACTGTTATAATAATGAGCTTGTTTTTTATATAAATCATAAACCAAAATACCAATAAATTAAAAAAAGAAAGAGAAAATTAGTTGAAAAACAAATCGAGAATTAATTTTTAAAAAGACAGGAGAAACAATGAAAAAACTTAGAAAAATATAGAAAAGAAATATTTAAAGATGAAACTTCTGCTTGCAGTATTACATAGCATTATGTCAAAAGATATAAAGGAATAAAACGAACGAAGTGCAATTTGACAGCTGGAACGAACGAAAAAAGAGCTTAAACAAAGTAAAATTAATCAGAAAAGTTAGTGTAAAAAAAGATTTATTGGCTTAGCATTGGTTTAAATATCGGTGCTGAAGTTTAAGGTAAAATGAGTTTTTTACGCGTCCTGTTTTGGTAATAAATAGTTTTTATAATGGCACATTTTTAGGCGCACCTTTAAGTTCTAAGACTAAAACAAAAAAAGGCTTTTTATTTCACAAATTTAAGGACAATAAAGGCGCTTTACAAGTTGCACTTTTAGGACAAATGAGAGTTTTTGATACTAAAAGGATAAAAACTTACATAGGAAAAATCAATGACGAAGATTTTGAAATGATTAAAAATAAAATAGTAGAAAATATAATAAGCCCTGCACTAAGACAGGGAAATTCAAAAAATGAGCCAAATCCTTTCATTTCTGAAAAGTAATGAAAAAATTATTACTAAAAAATATTAATCTAAAATAAAGGATTAGCATGACAGAAGAGAAAAAATATTATTAAAGAAGTGTGTAAAGAGTTAAACATTACTCAAACTGAATTAGGAAGACAATTAGATGTCTCTGCTTCTACAATAAATACTTGGGCTAGTGGTAAAATTCCAACTTAGTGGATTATATTCTGCTGAAGAAATGGGTGTTGGAATGACTGAAAGTAGCGATATTATTATCGATATTGAAGCCGAACAAAACAATACTCAGGAAAACAAAAAGAAAGTTGATTTCTCACAAAACTTTTCACAATCAAACGCTACAACTTTTAGCGAAGATGAAAGACAAGTTTTGTTATCTTTGGGACTCGAAGTGAAAAATGAAGATGGTTATTATTGGATTGTAGGAAATACCTATGGTTTAAATGAAAAAATCAAGCAATTAGGTTATAGATTTCACCCTGAGAAAAAAACATGGTGGAAGCAAATTGGAAATGTAGCCTAAGAACGCACATGAAAATATGTTATAATTTAGGAGTTAGTATGCAAGGATATGACATGAAAAAATTTAAAGCATTATTGGAAAGTATTTTTTCAGATACTGATCAAGCTAAAAAGCTCATTCAAGCTTTTGAAGAATTTGCTAATGATAGAGCAACAACGCAAAGGCTTAATTTTGGGAATTTAAAGCAAGAAGCCATTGAGCAAATAAGAAATGAGTTGGTTAGCAAGGATTTATTCCAATCTGAGACTAAAGGACTTGAAGCCGAAATCAAACGAATGGAAAGTTCATTAAAACAACAAGGAATCTATTGGCTTATAGGAGCTTGTGTTGTTAGCATTGCCACTATAATTTCAAGTGTTTGGGCAATAATGGACTTTATGGTAGAACACTTAAAAAATAATACTCTCGCACTAGAAACAATCTAGTGTAACTTAACCCTAAGGTGGGATATTTTATCCCTTGACTTTTAGCATTTTTTTGTTATAAGATAAGGAGAAAAAAGAAAGATTTTTTCAAAAAAATAGTAATATTCACAAAAATACCCACAAAAGCAATCTTAAGATTCATGGAATCTATTGGCATAGGATTGTTTATAAATACAGGCGATAGTAGAGCTTTTATTATTTTAATTGAAAGTTTGCTAATTTTAACGGTAGTTGCATTATCATCAATCTTTCTTAAAGATTGAACTTTTTTGAAAAAAAGGAGAAAAAATGGATGGTTATAATATAGCTATTTTAATTGGTGCTATCACTCTCGTTTTTGGCACATTGGTTTTAGTAGCTCATTATCTCAATGATAAACACACTAACGAAAGTGAAAACTAAAAACCTTATTGTCTTAGAAATGATTTAAAGATAGACAAAATTAAATCAAAAATTGTAGGCTGCAAAATAAACATTAAAGCAGCAAGAATAATTACATATGTTCTAACTTCTCTTTTAAAACTATCTAGTTTGTTTTCAAGCTTATCAAGTTTAGCACCTACTGAATTTTCAAGCTTATCAACTGAATCTTCAAGCTTATCAAATCTAGTATTCAAAAGATCTATAGTTGGTAATTTAGAAATGGCTTCTTTAAATTCTCTAAAAGATTTGTCTTTTATTTCTTGAGAATTTATTTGGCTTTCTTTAGTAAATTCGTTAAGAGCTTTAATGAAATTTTCTTCAGTTTGATCTTTAAAATAGATAGAAAATAAAGCTTTTACACCTTCTGAAATATAATAATTTTTCATATTTATACAACCTTTTTTAATTATAACATAGCAAATTTAAAAATGCAGTTTTTATAAAAATAAATAGAAATTTGTTTTGATTATATTTTACTCAATATTTTTTATTACATCTATGGTTAGTGAATATAATTAATAATTTTTATAAGGGTGTTTTCTGCTTCTTTGTTTTTTAAAAGCTACATCACAACACTTTATATTCTAAGCTTTTTAAAGTACTCAAATAAGATTATCATAATAAATAATAAAAAATCAATTTCTTATTATTTTCATTTTATTTTTTTTCTTTTTTGTTATAATTTATATGTTAAAATAACATATTACAAAGGAAACAATATGGATTTATCTCATTCATTAGGACAATATATTATTTTAGCTTTTGCAATAGCCGTAGCCATATTTGTTACATTTTATGACTTTGATAAAAAAGATCATCAACATAATATAAAAAAATAATATCCTTAATATTTATAAAAATTAAAAAAGATTTTAAGTCATTCTAAAAATAAAAATTTATACTATTTTTTAAAGGATTTGCTATGCAAAAAAATATACAAGATTATATTATTGATGTTCATTCTTGCGATCCCCATTCATCAAATGCTTATAAACAAGATTTATTCGATGTTTTAAATGAAGATTTTACCAAAGAATATGAATTCATAGGTAGTCCTACTTTAGATGATATAGTAAAACACAAACAAAGTGATGAAGTTTTTAAAGTGTTTTATAAAAAAGATGATAAAATAAGATTGCTTAGAGTTAGTAATATGCAAGCTTTAAATCGTTTTGATAAACTTAAAGGTGCAATAACAAAAATAATTTTAGATAGTGGTTTTAAACCTGATAAATAAAAAGGATTAATATGTGTAAAGATCAAGAATATATAGAGCAAAGAAAGGTTTTATGGGAAAAAAGTTTTGAAGCCTTTAAAGATGATAAAGTGTATCAAAAAGAACAGCTTGAACTTGCAGAAGCAGGAATTAATGATGGCTTAGAGGAGGATTAATTATATAATTAGCCATATATTTTATATTAGTTTTTTTAAAAAACCGTTTTTACTATATTCTTTAATCTTTTGTATTATATTTTGATTGTCTTATTTATGTAATTTTATATATAAAAAAAGTTTTTTCCAATTTTACAACAAAATCCTTTATGGTATAATAAAAATAAAAATTATATAAGAAAGGATACAAATGGCTATAAAAATTGAAATTAGCGGATTTGATAAGGATTTTTTACCTGTTTTTGAGAGTTTAGCTAAAAGCTTATCTCAAAAGCCTATTTTATCAATGTTTTTTCTTATTTTTTGAGCAAAAACTTACGCATACCCTTTTTTCATTTTTTGTTTCTTTAACTTCTCAAAAAAATTTGTGCCTCATTAAAACTTGGAAATACATTATTTTTTCTTCCTGTGCAACTTTTAAAACGCACATTTCCGTAAACTCTCTCAACCATATATTCCTCAAATAGAGTGGTAATAATTTCTATGCTATAATAGCGAATGTTTCCTTTCTCAGTTATTCTGTGCAACAAAACATTATTCATAAAAAACCTAATTAAAAATTATTTATTTTATTCAAAAAATCATTTTTAAACATTTTTTCTATAGCAAGCTTAATCATTTGATTAATTTTCTCATTTTCTTTAGCTACATTAGAAATTTCATCTTTGTAAGCAGGAATCATCATTTCTATCATTTTTAATGTTTTTTCATCAAATAATACTCTTTTTGGAATTAATATTTCATTTTTTTGAATATTTTCATTATTTATTGTATTTTTTCCATTTTTATCCTTTATTTGTTAAAATATATAAATTATACCATAATATTAATTTATACCATAATATTAATAAAAAATTGTATAAATAGACAAATAATGCAAAAATATAAATATTTTTATGATATAATTTAAAATATATAACATAATATTTAATTATGTTATAAAAAAAGGATATAAATAAAATGAAACTTAAAAATACTACAATAAGCGAAGATTTAGAGCGTTGGATAGAAACTTATTTGAAACATATTCAAGCATTATCCTATTCAAATAATACTTTTTTACTTTATAGGCGTATTTTACTAGAATTTGTAGAATATTCTTTAGATTATCAAGATGAAATGCAAATAAACGATATAAAAACGACTTTTTTAGTCAATTTTCTTAATTATTTAGAAAATAATTCAAAAAATGGCAATAAACTATCAAAAAAAACAAAAATAACTTATTTGAGAGTATTAACTAGCTTTTTTTCTTTTATAAGCGATAATAATGATGATTTGTTTATTTTTTCCTTTGATATGAAGAAAATTAGATTTAGAACAGAAAAATCAGAAGAAAAATTAAATTATCTTAATGAAAATGAAATTATAAGGCTAGATAATGTTTTAGAAAAAGAAAAAGCAAAAAAAGAAGTTTATAATAGTTTTAGAAACTCTTTACTGATAAAACTTATGCTTTATGGAGGACTTAGAATTTCTGAAGCTTTAAATGTAAAACTTTGTGATTTTGAAGAGGTTGATGATGAAATATTAAAAATATCCATAATAGGCAAGGGCGGTAAAGAACAATTTGCATTTATTAAAAAAGAAGAAGTAGATGATGAGCTTGAATTATTTTAAAGAAAATATCCAAGATAGTGATTACATAATGCAAACTAGCACAGGAAAACATTTAAATAGAAGTAATGCTTTTTTGATTGTAAATAATATTTACGCTAAAGCTTTGATCAGCAAAAAAGGACTTCATTTGCTTAGACACACTTTAGCCATGAGATTAACAGCCAAAGGAACAAACCTTGTGGTCATACAAAAAATTCTAAGACATGCAAATCTAAATACTACTACTATATATGCCAAAGCAACAAATGATACAATAAAAGCTGCGTTATTGAATAATTAATTTTTCTAAAATTGAGTATTTGCATAGACTTCAAGAAGAAGTCTATGTGTTTAAAATTGTTCTAATAAAAGTTTAGGTTCTCCGCGAAGTATTTTGATGAAATTTGCAATTCTAGATTGTATCATTTCTACGGAATATATACCTCCTAAACCGCCTAAAGCATAAAATAATTCTTCGAAAATGTCTTCTTTGTTAAATTCAAGTTCTTTTATATCAATAAGATCAGGAGTTCGGCTACATTTTTGTAAATTTTGATATATTTTGACTAAAATCTTGATTTTTTGTAGATTATTTTCAGCCTCTAAATAAGAATTTAAGTGTATTATTAGGGTTTTTGATTTTTTTATATCTTCTTTTTGAATTTGTTCCTTGGGATCAATTTTTTCAGTTAACATATTATTAAAAATATTTGCTTTTTCTCTTGCGCTTGACAGTGTGGTTGTTGGGTATTTTCCTATTTTAATACTTTGTATTTTTTTGTTTAACCTATATCTAAAATAAAAAAAGATAATAATACCTTTTAGCGAATCTTTTGCTTCGATGTAGAGATTTTTTGTGTATGCATCTTTAATATATGTTCTTTTTTTACAATTAAAGTTTTAAGTTGCTTATCATTAACAATAATCATTTTTAATATTCCTATGTTAAAAAGTATATGTTATTTTTGAATTTTAAAATTTAACATATACTTTTAAAATTGTCAAAATTGATTATTTGAGATTATTTTAGAAGCTTTCAAACATTGCTATATCATGCTTTAGATGATTATTTTAGATGATTCAAGATTATTTAAGAAAAGAAGTGATGGTGCGCTCAAGAGGATTCGAACCTCTGGCCTTTTGAACCGCAATCAAATGCTCTATCCAGCTGAGCTATGAGCGCAAAAATAAGTTAAAATTATATATAAATATTCTTAAAATAAGCAAAATTTTGCTTATTTTGTTTGTTTTTTAGCTTTTTTACCTTCATCTAAATCAAATTCTTTAGTCTTTTTTGAATGATAAAATATAAAACCTACAATCAAAATACAGCAAATCAAAGAAAAAATATAAAGTGTACCATAAGGGCTATCTTTGAAAAAAAGATTATTAGTATTCATTCCAAAAAATCCTACGATCAAATTTAAAGGTAAGAAAATAGAAGAAAGTATGCTTAAAAGATAAATACTTTTATTCATTTTTTCATTTTTAATTGCACTTGTTAATGTATAAAGAGTATCAATTCTTGTTAGATGTTCTTTGGTATTTTTATTTAAGATGCTGATGGATAAATTTAGAATTTTTAAATGTTTTTTGTATTGTGCTTGTTCGCTAAGCAAAAGATTGAAAGCTTCACTTAGAAGATTAATTTGCTTTAGATTTTTGTTAATTTTTTGTCTTAAAACAAAGGATTTTTTGTAAAAATTTTTAACAAAACCACCTTTTAAGATAATACCTTCTTTGTGTTCTAAAAGGTTTTGAAAATGAGTATTTTGTACTTTAAAATCTTCTAAAATAGATTTAATAAAATTTGAAAATTCTTCTATGCTAGAAAGCTTAAATTCTTCATTTTGAAGTTTATAAATTTTTTCATCATTAAAAAGCCAAGTTTCTAAATTTAATCCCACGTAAACAAAAATTTTTTGTCCATAAATTTCGCTATAGAAAGTTTCTAAATTCTTTGCTTGCAGGATTTTTTTTAGATTTTCGTGTAGCTCTAGCATTTTATTTGCCTCTTAAGTGATAAAAATTTCTTTTAAATTGCGTAAAAGAATTGTTCAAAATTGCTTCACGCATCTTTCTTGCAAGTTCAAGATAATAATGTAGATTGTGCAGACTTGCCAAACGAAAAAAAGTAAGTTCTTTAGCTTTAAAAAGATGGTTTAAATAACCCCTTGAAAAATTACGACAAGTATAACATGAGCAAGTAGAATCTATAACTTCATGATCGTTGATAAATTCTGCTTTTTTGATATTAAATTTTCCAAAACTTGTGAAAAATGTTCCATTTCTTGCATTTCTAGTTGGCATCACACAGTCAAACATATCTACTCCTCGCTCAACATTTTCTACTAAATCTTCAGGCGTTCCTACGCCCATTAAATATCTTGGACGATTTTCATCTAGATAAGGGTTTAAGTTTTGGACTGTTTCGTACATCAAGGCGTTTTCTTCGCCCACGCTAAGCCCACCTATAGCTAAACCATCAAATGGCATTTCATTTAAACTTAAAGCGCAACGTTTTCTTTCTTCATAATCTGTACCACCTTGGATAATACCAAAAATATTTTGCCCTATACCTATACCTTTATTTTGCATATTTTTATGATAAGTAATAGCCTCTTTTGCCCAAAGTATAGTGCGATCAACAGAAATTTTAACCCTTTCTTTGGTTGCGGGTAGGGCTACTAAATCATCTAAAATCATCATAATATCAGAATTAAAATCATATTGAGTATCTAAAACACTTTTTGGAGCAAAAAGATGACGACTTCCATCAATGTGACTTTTAAATTCTATGCCTTCATTAAAATGTTTGGAATTTTTACTTAAAGAAAAAGCTTGAAAACCACCACTATCGGTTAAAAAACTTCTATCAAATTTCGTAAATCCATGTAAACCTCCAAAATCTTTTACTACTTTGGAAGTTGGACGCAAGTACATGTGATAGGTATTTGCTAAAATAATTTTTGCATCAAGCTCATTTTTCATATCATTAGCATCAAGACTTTTAACCGCTCCTACTGTGCCAACAGGCATAAAAACAGGGGTTAAAAAAGTGCTGTGTGCGGTAGTGATTTCACAAACCCTTGCCATTCCATCTTTATGCTTTAATTTAAATTCCATTTGTTATAATTTCCTTTTTGGAGTTTAAAATGAATAATATTTTAATTATAATAGATGGTATTTTAGCAAAGCATTTCTTAGAAAGGCTTTGTTTTGAAAAAGGCTTAGGTTACTTTTTTACAGTAGTGTGTCAAAATAGTGAAAAAAATAACTTAAATATTTCTAGTGAGTATATTGACTTGCATTATTTTGATCCTACAAGCACAGCGCGTCTTGAAAATATTATGAGTAAGGATTTTAAACAGGCTTTTATTTATATGCAAGATGAATTTGAAACTAAAAAAAGTTATGAGGCTTTGCGTTCTTTAAATCCAAATTTAGAAATAGAAATAATGGATTTTTGGGGGTTAAGTGTTAATGATACTCATGCAAATTTAGCTGATGCTAGAATGACTTTAAGCCGTAGATTTATGGATTTTTTACCAGATATTGCTTTAACAGCTCAGTATATAGGACTTGGAGTTGGAGAGATTATGGAAGTAAAAATTCCAGCAGGGTCTATTTTTGCTTATAGGCACATAAGTTCAATACAACAAAAAAGGTGGCGCATAGTCCTTATTTATAGAAATTCTAAAATTTATTTTGTAAAACCATCTTTTGTTCTAGAGCCAAATGATAGCATTTTGATCGTTGGGGATCCTGTTGTTTTACAAAGTATTTTTCATAATATAAGAGGCAAAGCAGGGCAATTTCCTATGCCTTTTGGAAGTAATGTTTTTGCTTTAATTGATATGAAAAATATGAATCAAAATATGCAAGAAAGAGTGCTTGATACTACTTTAAAATTAACTCAAAAAAGCAATGCAAAAAGATTTTTTATACATGTTATCAATCCTAAATTAGGGGTAATGTATGAAAAATTAAAAAAACTTTCTGAGGATAAAGAAGGTGTGTTTTTTGATTATTTCAACACGGATTTTAAACAAATTTCCATGTGGTTGCAAAATAATGATATAGGATTAGTTGTAACTGATATAAAAAATTTTGAGAAAGAAAAACAAGCTTTTTTTGATTTAAAAATTCCTATTATGAAGGTGGGTGAAGCTTCTTTTGATGAGCTTAAAGAAGCGATTATTTTAAGTGCTGATGAGAGTGAACTTGAAAACAATGCAAATGTCATTACTGATTTAAGTAAACAGCTTGATTTTGGAGTTATTTTATATTATTATAATCCAAATTCTCAAAATACTACAGATATGGAGGAGTATTTTAGAAGTTTATCTAAGCTTTATGATAAAAATATACAAATTATTAATAAAAATGATGAAAACCCTCTTTTAAATTTGCAATATCGCGAAGATTTGTTACAATTTGTGAGTTTTCAAAAAGAATTACTAAATAGAGATTTTGCCAGAAATTTAAGTACAAATTTAAATAGGCATTATTACAAAATGAGACAAAATTACCAACTTTTCATACCAGTAGAATAAATAATTAATTAAATGTGATAAAATAAATGCAAAAAGAGTAGTTCAATGCAAGTAGAAGTTAAGTTAAAAGAAAATGCTTATAAGGTTTATATTGATGAACTTGAAGAATTAGAATTTGATAGTAAGGTTTTTATACTTTCAAATCCTAAGATTTCAGGTCTTCATTTGAAAACATTACTTTCTAAAATTAAGGCAAAAGAAATTTTTATTGCCACTGTGAAAGATGGTGAAGAATATAAAAATTTAAGCACCATGGAAGAAATTTTAAACCAAATGTTTAATTCTAAATTGGATAGAAAAAGCGTACTTATAAGTTTTGGTGGTGGCGTGATTAGTGATATGGGCGGATTTGCTGCTAGTATTTATCAAAGAGGTATTGATTTTATAAATATTCCTACTACACTTTTAGCTTGTGTTGATGCAGCAGTAGGTGGAAAAACAGGTGTTAATAATAATTTTGGTAAAAATCTTATTGGCACTTTTTATCAACCTAAAGCTGTATATTGTGAGAGTTTTTTTTTAAAGACTTTGAGCTCTAGAGAACTTGCTGCAGGCATGGCTGAATTTATTAAAATGGCAGCAATGTTTGATTATAGTATACTTGATTTTATAGAAAAAATTGATGAAAAAAGTTTCTTAAATGCTACTTGTGAGAATGAAATTTTGACTCAAATTATAGCAAAAAGCATAGAGCTTAAATCAAGGGTTGTTGAACAAGATGAAAAAGAATCAAGGCTTAGAATGCTTTTAAATTATGGTCATACTTTTGCTCATGTTATAGAAAATTTTACAGATTATAAGCTTTATTTACACGGAGAAGCGGTGGCTATAGGTATGGTTATGGCAAATCAATTGGCTTTAAATTTAGGGCTTTTGGATAAAATGCAAAGTCAAAGAATAAAAGATATTTTACTTAAATTCGGTTTGCCAATATCATATAAAATCAACAATGTAGATGAATTTTATGAAGCTTTTTTCATGGATAAAAAAAGCTCTAATAAAAAAATCAATTTTGTTCTTGCTAGTCCTTTGGGTAAGGGTTTGATAAAAGGTGATATTTCTAAAGAAGATATAATTGCAACTTTAAGAGAATTCCAATGAAAAAAATTATTATTTTAACCTTTTTTGTTGTTTTTGCTTTTGGTGATGTAAATCGGACTATTATTAATAATATAAATGAGAAAATTAATACTTTAAATACTGTAATCAGTGCTAGTATTTGGAATATACGTTATGAAAATTTTATAAAATATCAAGATATAAATGATGAATTAATCATTTTAAATCTTAATTTAAAAAAGACTTCCGATATTCACCAACAAGAAGAACTTAAACGCAAGATAGCAAATTTAGAAGAGCAATTGAACTTGCTTAAAGAATATAAAGATTTAAATTTTGCACAAAGTCTTAGTGCCCCTGATAATATAGAAACTTTATCTAAGCTTACTAATCCTTTGGCTATTATAGGAGCTTTTTCTCATATTAAGAAATTAAAAGGAGAAAAGGAAGAGTATATATTTAAATTTAATGATTTTAAAAATTTAGTAGATAAAATCAGGGAAAAAAACTCAGAACTTAAGGAATTAGTTGAGCTTAAACCAAGTGTTGAGAATATAGAAGCTTTAAAAGCTTCGGATAAAAAGCTGGAAGAATTTGAGCAAGCTTTAAATTTTGCTAGTGTTTCTTATTCTGTTTATGAGAAAAAAATTGATGAAGAGCTTTCTCGAGTAAGTGCTGAGATTAAAGTTCAAAGCTTAAGGGCTGTAAATATACTTGTTGCTATTGTTATTGTTATAGCTATAGCTTTTATGTTGAAATTTATTGCTAAAAAATACATTAAGGATAGTGAAAGATATTATACTGCTACGAAGATTATTAATTTTATTAATATAAATATTATTTTTCTTATTTTGCTCTTTGCTTATATAGAAAATATTACTTATCTTGTAACTATACTTGGTTTTGCCTCTGCGGGCTTAGCTATTGCTATGAAAGATATGTTTATGTCTATGCTTGGATGGTGTGTGATTATTTTTGGCGGAAGTTTTAGAGTAGGGGATCGTGTAAAAGTTTTTCAAAATGATACTACCTATATAGGAGATATTATAGACATTTCTTTTTTACGCATTACTCTTTATGAAGAGCTTACGCTTGAAACTTATAATAAAAATCGTCGTAGTGGGCGTATTATATTTATTCCTAATAACTATGTTTTTACAAATTTGCTTGCTAATTATACCCATCATGGTATGAAAACCGTGCTTGATGGCATTGATATAAGTGTTACTTTTGATAGCAATCTTGACAAAGCTCAAGAAATTGTGGAAAATATTGTTACACGCCATGCCAAAGGTTATACTGAGCTTGCTAGAAAAAATATAGCTCGTTTACAACATGAATATAGTATTAAAAATCCTAAAGTGGAGCCAAGGTTTTTTATGTTTTTTGAACATTGGGGAATGAGAATTTCTGCATGGTATATGACTAATGCTTATGCGGCTTTGGTATTAAGAAGTACGATTAGCAAAGAGATTATAAAAGAATTTAATAAGCATAAAGATATAAAAATTGCTTATCCATCGCAAAATTTATATTTAGGAAATTTAAATCAAAATCATTTTGAACAACATCATGAAAATATGTATTTTCATGCAAGGAATAAGGATTGAAAGAAAAAGTTTTTTTTAAAACCTTTGGGTGTCGCACAAATATTTATGATACAGAGCTTTTAAAAAGTTATGTAAAAGATTATGAGATTATAAATGATGAGAATAAAGCACAAATTATCGTTGTAAATTCTTGCACGGTTACAAATGGAGCTGATAGCGGGATAAAATCTTATGTAAATACCATGCAAAAAAAAGGCATTAAAGTTATACTTACAGGTTGTGGTGCTGTAAGCAAAGGTAAGGAGCTTTTAGATAAAAAGCAAGTTTTTGGAGTGCTTGGAGCGTCAAATAAAGATAAAATCAATGAATTTTTAGGAGCAAAGACAAGTTTTTATGAACTTGGAAATTTAAATTTTATTGATAAAGATATAGTTTGTGAGTATGAAAATCATACCAAAGCTTTTGTGAAAATTCAAGAAGGTTGTGATTTTGCTTGTTCTTATTGTATTATTCCTAGCGTGAGGGGAAAATCAAGAAGTGTGGATGAAAAAGCTCTTTTAAAACAGGTTGAAATTTTGGGAGCTAATGGTTATAGTGAAATTGTTTTAACAGGGACTAATATAGGTTCATATGGGCTTAAAAATGGCACAACCCTAGGCAAGCTTTTGCAAAAAATGGGACAAATTTTAGGTATAAAACGCATAAGGCTAGGTAGTTTAGAACCTGCACAGCTTGATGAAAGTTTTTTAGAAATCTTAGATGAAGCTTGGCTTGAAAGGCATTTACATATTGCATTGCAACATACAAGTGAAAAAATGCTTCGTATAATGAGAAGAAGATCACATACGGATAATGATTTAAAGCTTTTTAATACTATAGCAAGCAAAGGATATGCTTTAGGGACGGATTTTATAGTAGCTCATCCAGGCGAGAGTGAAGAGCTATGGCAAGAAGCTTTAAGAAATTTTAAAGAATTTCCACTCACTCATATCCATGCTTTTATTTTTAGCCCTAGAAACAACACGCATTCTGCTACCATGAAAGATGTGATAAATGGAACTTTAGCTAAAGAAAGGCTAAACACTTTAAAATCCATAGTAGAAAAAAATAATTATGAATTTAGGAAAAAAAATCAAGTTTCACTTGAAGTTTTGGTAGAAAATCAAAAAGATGGTTTTTTTGAGGGTTATGATCAGTTTTTTAATAAGATCAAAATTAAAAGTGATAAAGATATAGCTAAAGAATGGATCGTTATATCTGAATATGAAGTACAAGAAAAGTCTAACTTTACAAATTTAAAAGGCTAGATAATGAAAAATAAAAAGATAATTTTAGCATCTTTTATGGTTTTATGTATGCTTTTGGGAATTTTATATTTTAAAAATGAACCTAAATATATAGATGAAAATCTTTATCAAAGTCTATTAAGCCAAAATTTAATCCAAAAAGCTGTGATTGATAAAGACGAAATTTGGCTTAAGGCAGAAGGTGAAAATTACGTAATTATAAAAGATGGCATAGATATAAAAACACTTTTATCAAAAGTTCCCGTAGAGGTTAAAAAAGATAATACGCTTTGGGTGTTTTTTGTTTTACTTATTTTTATTATCGCACTTTTTATAAGTCTTGGTTATTTTGCTCGTAAAAAAGAGTTGGCTAAATATCCAATATCAAATAAGAATCAAAATCACACTCAAGCTCAAAATTCAAATATAAATTTAGAAAGTTCCCATATAAAACCTGTGATTTCAAATATTACTTTTAATGATGTAGCAGGTGTTGATGAAGTTAAAATGGAGCTAAGCGAACTTGTGGATTTTTTACAAAATCCTAAAAAATATAAAGAATTTGGTGTAAAAATGCCAAAAGGTGTTTTAATGGTAGGCCCACCTGGTGTAGGAAAAACATTGATAGCAAAAGCAGTTGCAGGAGAAGCAGGGGTGCCATTTTTTTATCAAAGTGGTTCAAGTTTTGTTGAAATTTATGTAGGTATGGGTGCAAAAAGAGTTAGAGAGCTTTTTTCAAAAGCTAAAATGATGGCGCCTAGCATAGTTTTTATTGATGAAATAGATGCCGTAGGTAAGGCAAGAGGAGAAATGTCAAATGTTGAAAGAGATAGCACTTTAAATCAACTTTTAACTCAAATGGATGGTTTTGAGGACAATAGCGGGGTTATAGTTATAGCTGCGACAAATAAAATCGAACTTATGGATCCTGCTTTATTGCGTTCGGGGCGTTTTGATAGGAGAATTTTTTTATCTTTGCCTGATTTTAAGGATAGACTTAAAATTTTAGAAATTTATATGAAAGATAAAAACAATAATATCAATTTAAATAAAATCGCTAAAGCAAGCGTAGGTTTTAGTGGAGCAGGGCTTGAAACTTTGGTCAATGAAGCAGCAATTAATGCTTTAAGAAGAAATAGTGCTTTAGTTGAGGAAAGCGATTTTTATGCTGTATTAAATAAAGTTCTTTTAGGTAAGAAAAAGATTTTAAGTTTTAATGATGAAGAGAAGAAAATTCAAGCCACTTATCAAGCTGCAAAAGCTTTGAGTGCGTATTATTTTGACATAGGATTTGAAAAAATCACTCTCATTGAAGATCGTTTTAAAGAATATGAGCATAATATAAGATCAAAATCAGAGCTTATCAATCGTATAAAAGTTTATTTGGCTGGTTCTAGAGCCATGAGATTGATTTACAATGAAAGTTATACTAACTCGCAAGATGATTTTTTAAAGATTAAAGAATTGCTTGATTATATGTTGAGTTTTGATATGTTGAAAGAGTCAAATTTAAGTGAACAAAAAAAAGAAATGGATGAATTTTTAAATTCTATGAAGGATAAAATTTTAAAATTATCAGAGCTTTTGCTTGAAAAAGAAAAGATAGAATATGACGATGTTAAAGATATAATGCAGGTTTGATGATATGTTTAATCATCAAATTCTTTATATAAGATAGTTCCATTAAAATCTATAAGAATTTTTATATCGTTATCAAGTTTAATCTTATAATGGTTGATTTTTCTTTCAATTTCTCTAGCTTTTGTATTTGGAAATTCGCTTTTGATGATATTGGCTAAATTTTGAGGTAAAAAATCTAGATCAAAAGGAAAGGCTTTATTTTCAATTTCCTTCCAAGCTCCATCTATATCAAATTCAAGCTCTGTTCCATCGCTAAGATAGACTTCATAGGAATTTTTGTCTTTTTGCACGATCCCTATAGGCGCTTTGAAATTATGTTGTAAAAATTCTTTAGAAACATTTGGTAAATTATCAGCAGAAATTATTATATCAGCATTTAAAGATAAACTTAAAATAGTAATAATATTTAAAAATTTAATTTTCAATATTTTTCCTAAATTATTTTTTAGTAAAATTGTAAAGAATTTATGTGAATTTTATGTGAATTTTAAGACAATATTATAAAAAATAAAGGTTTTATATTTTGCTTACAATTTTTTTAATTTTTTTAAATATTTTATGTTATTTTTTGATTTCTTATGATTATTACAATATCCTTGGTTTGAATATTTTATTTTTTAATGGAGCTTATTGGCAGCTTTTAAGTTCAATGTTTTTACATGGAAATTTAACTCATCTTATATTAAATATGATAGTTTTGTTTCAATTTGGGCGTATGTTAGAAACTTATTTGGGTGCTTTGTGTTTTATTTTTATTTATTTTATTGGCGGATTGTTGTGCTCACTTTTAAGTGTTTTTTATGTGTATTTTGATTTTAAATATTTTGGAGAAAATATAAATGTCATAGGCGCTAGTGGTGCAATTTGTGTTTTAATGGGCTTTTATGCTGTTATTGATAAAAATAGCACAAAAGGACTTATAGTGGCAATTTTACTTATGAGTTTTGTGCCATTGCTTATGGGGGTAAATGTTGCTTGGTATGGTCATATTTTCGGGTTTATGTGTGGTTATATTTTAGCTAAAATAAAAGAGGTAAAATGAAAAAAATTTATATTATAAGACATGCAAAAGCAAGTAAGAGTGAAGACATCGATGATTTTGAAAGAAAACTTACTAAGAGTGGAAAGGAAGATTTAAAAAAACTTTTTAAAAATCTTGCTTCGCATGAAATTCATCCTGATTTGGTGCTATCAAGTCCTGCTGTTAGAACCGCTAAAACAGCGAAAAAAATAGCCAAATTTTATAATTTTGATAAAAATAGAATTTGTTTTGATGAAAGATTGTATCTTTGCAATGTTGAAAATTTGCTAAAAATTCTGCAAGATATTGATGATGAGTTTAATGAAGTATTTTTAGTGGGTCATAATCCTAGTTTAATGGAGCTTGGAGAGTTATTAAGTTCGCTATGTTTAGCTTCTTTTCCAACTTCTTCTATCTTGTGTTTAGAATTTGATATTAAGGAATTTAAAAATTTAAAAAAACATAGCGGAAAATTAGTTTTTTTTGAACATGTACGCAAGTTAAAAGAAGAAAAAGATCTGGGTTTTTAGTAAGGAGATTGACTCTTACTTCCAACCTTCTATATAATTTTTTAGTTTTCTTCCTACTTTAGGGTGTTTGAGTTTTTTTATAGCTGAGCTTTCTATTTGTCTCACTCTTTCTCGAGTGACATTAAGTTCCTTTCCAATTTCCTCTAAAGTTCTATCACTTTCATCATCCATTAAACCAAAACGCATACGAATTACCGCTTTTTCTCTATCGTTTAATTGATCTAAAACTTCATCAATTTGTTCTTTTAAATCATCCTTTAAGATATGATCCATTGGAGAAAGTGAATTTCTATCTTCAACAAAATCTCCAAATTTACCATCATCTTCATTTCCTATTGGAGCTTCAAGAGAAATTGGTTCTTTTGTGATTTTAATAACTTGTTTAACCTTATCTACGCTTAAACCTACTTCTTTAGCTATAACACTGACATCAGGTTCTTTTCCATCTTTTTGTAGATGTTCGCGGATAATTTTGTTAATTTGATTGATGGTTTCTATCATATGGATTGGAATTCTTATGGTTCTTGCTTGATCAGCTATAGCCCTTGAAATAGCTTGCCTGATCCACCAAGTTGCATAAGTGGAAAATTTATAACCCCTTTTGTATTCAAATTTATCCACAGCTTTCATCAAACCTATATTTCCTTCTTGGATAAGGTCTAAGAAAGGCAGACCACGATTTGTGTAGCGTTTAGCTATGCTTACAACAAGGCGCAAGTTTGATTTTGCCATTCTTCCTTTTGCTTCATCAGAGATTTTTTTACCGCGTTTAATTTGCTCCAAAATTTCTTTTAAGCGTGATTTTTCAAGATCAAAGCTTTTTTCACTGGCTTCTTTAGTTTGAAATAGTTTTTTAATTTCCATATAAGTGCTTACCATGGTTGTTTCTAAAGCTCGCTCTGTGATTTTTTCTTTGCTCAATTTTGTAATATCTTTTAAAATATCTGCATGGCGTTTTTTAAGTTCATCAGAAAACATAGGTAAGCGGTATTCTAAACGCTTAAGTTCTTTGTCAAATTCTTCATCACTTTTTAGTGCAGTTTCCATTGATTTTACGATTTCGCTAATAAGTTTTGAAGTAGGGCCTAGATCCATTAATTTTTCTTTTAAAATATTTTTTTTGAACGCAATGCTTAATTTATCTAAAAGTTCATCTCCGCTTTCTTTGTCTTTGGATGTTTTTAGCCAATCTTTTTTAGCTTTTTCTAGAGCTTTAAATTTTTCTATAACTTTTAAAGTTCTTTCATCTTCTTTTTTGCTGTTTTTTTTAGTATTTTCTTCATCTGATTCTAATTCTGTTTCGTTTTCTTCATCTTCATCTATATCAAGTTCATCAAGTTTATCATCACTTTTTTCTTCATCGTCAAAGCTTTTAAATAGTTCTTTTACCCTTCTTTCTCTGTTTATTAAAGGTTCTTTATAATCTAAAATAAAATCTATCAAATAAGGTACAGAACAAAAAGCATCAATGATAATATCTTCGCCAAGTTCTATTTTTTTGGAAATTTCAATTTCTTCATCTTTGTTTAATAAAGCAATTTGTCCCATTTCTCTTAAATACATACGAACAGGAGAGTCTGATCTGCTCCATTCTAATAAATCGTTTTCATTGGCTAAATCAAATTCGTTCTCAAGGCTTGTATCTTGGAGTTTTTGTTTTTCTTCTTGAAGTCTTTTTGCATCTTCTATGTTTTTCATTTGTGCAATTTCAGCTGCTGAAAAAAGTTGCACTTTGTGTTTTTTCATTAATGCTTGCACTTTTTTAGCGGTTGATGCGCTTGGTTGTTTTGTAAGATATTTTACCAATTTTTCATATGTGATATAATCTTTTGCATTTTCTTGAAATAATTCTTCTAATTCAGCTTCTTGAGTTTTGGCGTTCATTGATTATCCTTGAAATTTATATAAGCTTTGGATTTTATCTAAAAATTGCTTAACTTTCTATGATAAATCGGTTATTATGTTTATGATTTGAATATTTTTTCAAATTTTTCTAAAGCTCTGTTAAAATTATAATTTTTTCTTTTTAAGGTATAAAATTTACGCTTTAGGTCGATATTTTTTAATTTAATTTCATAAAGTGTTGAATTTTTTAATTCTTTTTCTATGCTTTTTTTGGAAAAAATAGAGATTGCTTTTTTTTGTAAAACAAGTTCTTTAATCGCAGCCATTCTATCAAGTTCAAGAAAAATATTAAGTTTTTTTGAGCTTGCACCAATTTCGTTTAAAAATTTATCCCTTAAGCCTGAGCCTACTTCTCTTAAAATCCACTTTTGTTCCAAAAGTTCATCGATATAAAATTCTTTTTCATTGAGTTTTTTATCACTTGTAGCTACTATAAGTTCATCATCTTGCCAAAAATTTATTTCTAAATTTTCATACTCCACTAAAGCTGGATCAAGTTCTGCTTCAATGATTGCAAATTCTATATTTCCGTTTTTTAGTAAATTTAAACATTCTTTTGAATTCTGCGTTTGAGAGCGAATTTCTATGTTTTTAAATTCTGCCTTAAAATCAAATAAAATAGGAGCTAAAAAATGTTCAGAAATGCTTTGAGTTGAGGCTATTTTTATTTCCCCTAAGAGCATACTTTCGTCGTTTAATTTTTCTAAGCTTTGGTAGTAGGCTTGTATAATTTTTAACCAATTTTTTCCTAGTTCTAAAGCTTTTGGTGTAGGTAAGAGTTTTTTTCCAAGTCTTTCAAATAAAATGCCATCAAATTTATTTTCTAAATTTTTAATTACTATTGAAACATTAGGTTGAGTTATGGAAAAATTGTTGGCTGTATGAGTTGGACTTTGAGTGTTTAAAAGATCTAAAAATATTTCCATATCTTTGATTTTCATGAGTGATTCCTTTATTTAATAAAAAAAATTTATTATAAAAATTAAAATAATATATTTCTATAATTTTAATAAAAAAAATATAATAACACAAAATTTACAAAAAGGAAAATAAATGAAAACAAGTTTTTTAGCACATAGCGTGGCTATAGTGCGATCAAATTTTAAGGGTTTGCTTTTTACTGCTTGTATAGTGATTTTTGCTATGTATCTTTCTAGTGTTCAAAGTATCAAAGATACCACTCATTTAGCAGCGACTGCTTTTGCTATTATCATAGGAGTGTTGCTTTCTCCTTGGTTTTTTAAATACCAACATCATTTTCAAGCCGGAGTGCATTTTAGTGCGAAAAAACTTTTAAGACTTGGCATTGTTTTATATGGTTTTAATATCACTTTAACTGAGCTTTTAAGCGTAGGATTGAAAGGATTTTTGCTTTCTGCTATAGTGATATTTTTTGTTTTTATTATTGCTTTATTTGTGGGAACGAAAATTTTTAAACTCGATAAAGAAACTTCTATGCTTGTTGGAGCTGGAAGTGCGATTTGCGGTGCGGCAGCGGTTTTAGCACTAGAGTCAAGTTTGAAAAGTGATCCTTTTAAGGGAATTTTAGCTGTAGGTACGGTGGTGATTTTTGGACTTGTATTTATGTTCTTATATCCCATAGCTTTTTCTTTAAATCTTTTTCCTTTTTTTGATCAAAATGCTATGGGTGTTTTTATGGGAGCTACTTTGCATGAGGTGGCAAATGTCGCAGGTGCTGCTGAAATGGCAAAGGATATGGCAGGATTTGAGCAAGGTGCTTCTAATGTTGCAGTGATTATAAAAATGATGAGAGTGATTTTACTTGTGCCTTTTTTGCTTATAGTGACTTATTTTTTCGCTAAAAATCAACATTCAAGCAGTGGAAAAACTGCAAAAAGTATCACTATACCTTATTTTGCTTTTGCATTTTTAGGCATGATAGTTTTAAATACTTATTTAGCAAGCAAAGAAAGTATTTTAGGTATTGCTACGAGTGATATTATCTCTTTAGGTAAAACACTTTGTACTTTATGTATCGTTTTTGCTATGGCAGCTTTAGGCTTGCAAATTGACTTTAAAAAATTTTTAAAAAGTGGCTCTAGGGTATTTGGCTTGGCTTTTGTTTTAGGGCTTGTTTTGATTTTTGGAGGATATTTTTTAACCTTAGCTTTTAAAGGTATACTTTGGTAATAAAAATTATTTTTTATTTTAGAAAATTTTATTTTATTAATCAACTAAGAATATAATTTAATTCATTAATTAAATTTATTAAAAAGGAATAAAGATGAAAAAAATTCTTGTAAGTGTTTTAAGTTCTTGCTTGTTAGCTTCGGCTTTAAGTGCTGTATCTTTTAAAGAAGATAGTTTAAAGGTTTCTTTTGAAGGATATAAAACTAAAGATATGATAGGAACAAAAGGTGAATTTAAAAATGTAGAATATAAATTTTCTAAAAGTATAAAGGATTTGGCAAGTTATCTTAAAGGCGCTAAAGCTACCATAAAGCCAAGCAATGCTTTTATGGGTGAAGGCAATGATATTATAACCAATAATATCACAAAAGTATTTTTCCCTGCTTTATTGGGAGATACGGATATTAAAGTTGTTTTTCAAGATGTGATTGCGGGTGAAAATAAAGGCGTTATTTCAGCAAAAATTACTATGGATAAAAAAAGTACTATTGTACCTTTAACTTATACCATCAAAGATAATAAATTTGAAGCTAAAGGACAACTTGATTTGCATACTTTTAAAAATGGTTCTAAAGCATTAAAAGCATTAAGCGATGTTGCTGCAGGACATGGTGGAATTTCTTGGCCTTTAGTGGATATCAGTTTTAATGCTGATTTAGCAGAATAAAAAGTAGCCTTAGGGCTACTTTAAAATACAATATCTTCTTAAATTATTTTCAAAAATTTCATAATCTTTTATATTTTCAAGTTCTTGATAAATTTCACTACCTTTCCATAAAATAAAAACTGTATTTTCATCTTTTAGATTTTTGCAAATTTCAAGCAAAGGCTTGACATCCATTAAGGCTCTTGAAGTGATGATATCAGCTTTAAAGGTATTCTTGTATTCTTGAACTTTTTCTTTGTAAATATGTAAATTTGGAAGTTCACATTCTATTTTTAATGTCCGCAAAAAGGCAGCTTTTTTGGGATTGGGTTCGAAAAGATGAAAATTGCTTTGCAGTAAAAAAGCTAAAAATACAGCTGGAAATCCTGCGCCACTTCCTATATCGGCAATATTTTTTGCTTTAGAAAAATCATAAAAATCTAAAATTTTAATACTATCAAAGATATTTTCATCTATATTTTTTAAATGAGTAAGATTGTGAATGCGGTTAAATTTAGATAATAATTCTTTATAAATTTTTACCTTTTCTTCAAAGTTTTTTAAATCGTAGTTTTGCAAAAAATCATAATCTTTAAAAATCATTTATTTAAGATGTCCCATTTGAGTTTGTTTTATGTTTAAATACTCTACATTAAAACGATTAGGTTCTATTAAAATCGGTATGCGTGTGATGATTTTTTCTTTGATAGAATCTAGCTTTTCAGGGTTATTTGTGAGTAAATTAACCTTAGAAATTTCATAGTGTTTGAGTATAAATTCTACAATTTCATAAGTTCTCTCATCGGCTTTAAAGCCAAGCTGATGATTTGCTTTAATCGTATCAAAACCTTTATCTTGTAAAGCATAAGCATTAACCTTGTTAAAAAGCCCTATACCCCTTCCTTCTTGCCTAAGATAAATCACCATTCCGCCATTCTTTTCTATATATTTTAGTGAAAATTCAAGCTGTTCCCCACAATCACACTTTAAACTTCCTAAAGCATCTCCTGTTAAGCACTCTGAATGAATTCTTAGATTGAGTGTGTCTTTTGGAGTATTTTTAAATATACATAAATGTTCTTTATCATTTTCTTTGAAACTTTGTATTTGGAAATTTCCCCATTTGCTAGGTAAATTCGCAATTTCTGAAATTTTTATTTTCATTTACTACTCTCTATAATCAAATTTATGTTAAGATTTTAGCAAAAAAAGGACAAAAAAATGTTTAAAAGATTTAGAAGATTAAGGCTTAATGAAAACTTAAGAGCCATGGTAAGAGAAAATTCTTTAAGTGTAAATGATTTGATTTATCCGCTTTTTGTGGTTAATGGAACGGGGATAAAAAAAGAAATTTCTTCTATGCCTGATGTGTTTCAAATGAGTTTAGATGAAATTTTAAAAGAGTGTCAAAATGTAGTTAATTTAGGCATTAAAGCCATTATACTTTTTGGCGTTTTGGAAAATGAGAAAAAAGACAGCTGTGGAAGCGATGCTTTAGATGATGAAGGGCTTGTTGCAAGAAGTATAAGAGAGATTAAGAAAAATTTTCCAGATCTTTTTATAATCAGCGATCTTTGTTTTTGTGAATACACAGATCACGGGCATTGTGGGATTATCGATCCAAAAACAAAAAGTGTGGATAATGATGTCACTTTAGAAATTTCAGCCAAACAAGCCTTAGTTCACGCAAGAGCAGGGGTAGATATGATAGCACCTAGTGGAATGATGGATGGTATTATCACTACTTTGCGCAAAGCTTTAGATAAAGAAGGTTTTGAAAATTTGCCTATAATGGCGTATTCTACTAAATTTGCTTCAAGTTATTATGGGCCATTTCGAGATGTAGCAGAATCAGCTCCAAGTTATGGAGATAGAAAAAGCTATCAAATGGATTTTGCTAATGGTAAAGAAGCTTTAGAAGAAAGCTTAGAAGACGAAGCACAAGGAGCTGATATTTTGATGGTAAAACCCGCTCTTGCTTATCTTGATGTGGTTAAAGAAATATCCCTTCATTCTAACTTGCCTTTGTGTGTTTATAATGTAAGCGGAGAGTATGCTATGTTAAAGGCAGCTAAAAATGCAGGAGTGATTGATTATGAAAAAGTTTTGTATGAAACTATGATAGCTTTTAAAAGAGCAGGGGCAAAGCTTATCATCACTTATCATGCTAAAGAATTAGCTAAAATGTTAAAAGGAGAAAAATGAAACATTTTTTAACTTTAAGAGATTTTTCTAAGGAGGAAATTTTAAGCCTTGTAAATCATGCTAGCGAGCTTAAAAAAGAGCCTAAAAAACTTTTACAAGATAAAACTTTAGCAATGATTTTTGAGAAAAACTCTACAAGAACAAGAATGGCCTTTGAATTAGCCATAACAGAGCTTGGCGGAAAGGCTTTATTTTTAAGTAGCAATGATTTACAACTTAGTCGTGGCGAGCCTGTAAAGGATACAGCTAGGGTGATAGGGGCGATGGTTGATTTTGTGATGATGAGAGTCAATAAACATGAAACTTTACTCGAATTTGCAAGATATTCTAAAGCCCCTGTGATCAATGCTTTAAGCGAGCTTTATCACCCTACTCAGGTTTTAGGAGATTTGCTTACTATCAAAGAATGGAATAAGATGCAAAATGGTATAGCAAAAGTTGCTTTTATCGGAGATAGTAACAATATGTGCAATTCTTGGCTTATTGCGGCTGCGATTTTGGGTTTTGAATTTAGTATAGCTATACCAAAAAACTATAAAATTAGCCCTGAAATTTGGGAATTTGCTATGAAACAGGCTTTGATTTCAGGAGCTAAAATTTCCTTAAGTCATGATAAATTTGAAGCCTTAAAGGATAAAGATGTAGTCATTACCGATACTTGGGTTTCTATGGGTGAAGAGAATGAAAAAGAACGCAAGATTAAAGAATTTGAAGGATTTATGATTGATGAAAAGGCTATGAGCGTTGCCAATAAAGACGCGATATTGCTTCATTGTTTGCCTGCTTATAGGGGTTATGAAGTGAGTGAAGAAATTTTTGAAAAACATGCAGATGTGATTTTTGAAGAAGCAAGAAATCGCCTTTATGTGGTAAAAGCCTTGCTTTGCTTTTTGGATAATCAGAGAGGAAGAGAATGAAAGAGCTAGAAAAGTATAACACTTGCTTAAAACGCATTGATGAATTTAGTCAAAATCTAGGAATAAAGAAAAAAGATAGAACGATTTTTAAAATGAAGCAAAGCGAGAATGAAAACGAAAAATGTTTAGTTCTTGAAAATGGAAGTTTTGATTCTCCTGAGCCTTGGTTTGTGATCGATGAAAACGATGAAATTCACACTTTGCTTTCTTTGCAAAGTCTTAAGAATATACTTGAAAGTTTAAAACAAAGTCAAAAAGAGAATTTTGAATTGCGTTTAGAAAAGGCGATTTATCAACAAATTCCTGTAGATTTTAACGATGTTTGGACGGTTGCTATGGATGAGATCAAGCAAAAGGCGCAAAATGGCACCATGGAAGTTAGTATTGATCTTGAAAAATTAATTTCTAAAATCAAACAAGAGCATCCAAATTTATTTGTAGATATGCAAGCGATGATAGAAAGGGTAAACCAAAATGAGAGATTATAAAGCTTTTGTAAAATACTCTAAAGCAGGACCACGCTACACTTCTTATCCTACAGCAGTAGAGTTTAATGCAAATTTCAAATACGAAGAATATATAGAAATTTTAAAAAAGCAAGATAGATCTTTATCGCTTTATTTTCATTTACCATTTTGTAGGAGTGCCTGTTATTTTTGTGGTTGTAATGTTATTTATACAGCCAAAGAAGAGAGTAAAGAAAGGTATTTAACTTATATTTTTAAAGAGCTTGATATTTTAAGTACTATTTTAGATACTAAAAGAGAAGTGGTGCAAATGCACTTTGGGGGCGGAACTCCAACTTTTTTTAGTGCTAAACAACTTCAAAATTTGATTTTAAAAATCAGATCTGTTTTTGGAAATTTTTCTAAAGATGCAGAGATTAGCTGTGAGATCGATCCGCGTTTTTTAAATGGGGAACAAGCCACAGTTTTAACGCAAAATGGCTTTAATCGTATCAGCTTTGGAGTACAGGATTTTGATGAAAAAGTTCAAAAAGAAATTCATCGCATCCAGCCTTTTGAATTAACACAAAATGCTTTAAATCTTGTAAGAAGTAAAGGCATAAAGTCTGTAAATATGGATTTAATTTATGGTTTGCCTTATCAAAATTTACAAAGCTTTACACAAACTTTAGAAAAAGTTATGCTTTTAAACCCTGATCGTTTGGCGATTTTTAATTACGCTCATGTGCCTTGGCTTAAGAAAAATATGAGAAAATTTGATGAAAATACCTTGCCAAGTCCTGATGTTAAGCTTGAAATTTTAGAATTTTGTGAGAAATTTTTAAGCAAAAATGGTTATAAAATGATAGGAATGGATCATTTTGCAAAAGAAAATGATGAGCTTTTTAAAGCTTTAGAAAATGGAACTTTGCATAGAAATTTCCAAGGTTATACCACCAAAGGCGGTGCTGATTTAGTCGGTGTTGGGCTTACAAGTATAGGCGAAGGACAAAGACATTATGCGCAAAATTTTAAAGATATGTCAAGTTATGAAGCTGCATTAGATAGAGGAGTTTTACCTTTTGAAAGAGGCGTAGCTTTAAGCGATGATGATGAGCTTAGAAAAGCAGTGATTATGGAGTTAATGGCAAATTTTAAGCTTGATATTAAGTCAATAGAAAAAGAATTTTGCATTGATTTTCAGGAGTATTTTAAAGAGGATTTAAAAGCTTTAGAAGAATACAAAGATTTTATTAATTTTGATGAAAATTTTATCAAAGTCAATGAAACAGGTGTTTTACTTATAAGAAATATTGCTATGTGTTTTGATGCTTATATGAAAAACATTAGTGAAGATAAAAAAGTATTCTCAAAAACGGTGTAAGATGAAATTTAGTCAAATAAGTGATGCTTGTGTTAAATGTGGCAAATGTATACCTGTTTGTACTATACATGAAGAAAATCGCGATGAAATTACTAGTCCAAGAGGATTTTTAGATCTTTTAGCCGCTTATAAAGAGGGAAGTCTAGAGCTTGATAAAGAAGCTAAGAAAGTTTTTGAATCTTGTTTTTTATGCACCAATTGTGTTGAAGTATGTCCAAGTAAATTAAGAGTAGATAATGCCATAGAAGAAGTTCGTTATGATATAGCTAAAAAATTTGGTATAGCTTGGTATAAAAAACTTATTTTTTTCTTTTTAAGAAGACGCAAAATTTTAGATTTGGTAGCTAAGCTTGGCTATGTGTTTCAAAGTTGTGCGTTTAAAATTCAAAATGAGAATGAAAATACAGGTATGAAGGCAAGATTTTCCATGCCTTTTGTTAAAAAGGGAAGATTGCTTACAAGTTTTAATAAAAAAAGTTTCTTAAATTCTAATCCAAAATTTATCAATAATGATGGAGAAAAAACAATAGGTTTTTTTGTAGGTTGTTTGGCAAATTATTTTTACATAGATACGGCTAATGCAGTGCTTAAAATCGCTAAGGAATTAAAAATCAATGTGGATTTGATGAAAGAACAAGTGTGTTGTGGAGCGCCGCAATTTTTTACGGGTGATTTTAAAAGTGTTGAAGTTTTGGCTAAAAAAAATATTGAGTATTTTGAAAAAAAATTAGAAAAATTAGATGCTATTATAGTTCCTGAGGCCACTTGTTCGGCTATGTTAAAGATAGATTATGAACATTTTTTTATAATGCAAAATGATTTAGACTGGGCAAAACGCGCAAAATGTGTGTCATCTAAGATATATATGGCTAGCGAGTATTTTTATAAATTTACTTCTTTGGAAGAAATTTTAAAAACAAAAAATAAATTTAATTATAGTATTACTTATCACGATCCTTGCCATGCAAGAAAAATGCAAGGAGTTTTTAAAGAGCCAAGAGAACTTTTAAAAACAAATTATCATTTTGTAGAAATGAGTAATTCTAATACTTGTTGCGGTTTTGGCGGGGTGAGTATGCAAACGGATTATTATGATAGAGCTTTAAGTGTAGGGCTTAAAAAAGCACAAATGATCGATGAAAGTAAGGCTAGTGTGGTAAGCGCCGAGTGTTCAGCTTGCAGAATGCAAATTTCAAATGCATTAGAACAAAATTCAAGCAAGGTTGTTTTTGTTAGTCCTTTAGAACTTATAGTAAAAGCTTTGTGATGATGAAGATAGTATTTAAAGGCAAAAGTTCTGAATACGAAATTCAAAGATCGTGCTTTTGTGTTGATGCTTTTGTGATTAAAGATAAGATTGAAGAACGAGATGGCGTTGATTTTATCACTTCAAATGTAGATCTTTTGGAATTTAGTGATGACAGTTTTACTTTTGAAGAAATTGTAAAACATTTTAATATTTGTGATACTGAAGATATGATTATCGTTGAAGATTTTGACATGAAATCAAACAAAGATAATCAAAACCAAGAAGATGATATAGAACACAACATCTTAAAATCCGAAAAAATAATGCATGAAAACACAAAACAAACAAGTATGCAATTTAAAAATTTAAAATTTTTTTCAAGAATTTTTAAAAATGAAAATTTTCTTTCTGATTTTAAAGAAAGTAAGCAAGAAGTTGTTACTATCAAAAAACATGAAAAACTTGAAATTTTTAAAAATTTATCTCAAGAAGATCAAGAAATTAGCTTTGTTAAAATTGAAATTTTAAATTATGATAGTAATGAAGATAGTTTAATTTTTAATCTTGATATATTTCCAAGCGGTATGAGCTATAAGTACGGAATTTTAAAAGGCTCTATGCATATTATTTTACAAGGTAAAACTTCTAGTACGATGCTTTTTCCGTTTTTAAAAAGTATGATTTATAAAAATAAAAGCGAAAATTCAAGTGAAAAAATTTTTACTTTAATGATAAATCAGAAAAAACACTATAAGCTTATCGCAAATCTTTCTTAGTTTTATTTTATTATATTTTCTATATTAGAGCGATTTTTTTCAATTAAAGAGCGATTTTTTTGAGTTGTTTCTTTAAGATCGGCTATATCTTCTTTCATATTTTGTATGTTTTGGTTGAGTAATTTTATCTTTTTTTCATAGCGAGTAACGATGATAAAGACTACAAATAAAAATATAATAATCAAAAAAATAAATGCTAAAAATTCCATATTTTTCCTTTTTAAAACTAGATTTTGAAATATATCATTTAAATACTTCAAAAAACTTTTACGGGTTTTTTATTTTGTATTTTAGTTTTTTTATCTTT
Organism: Campylobacter sp. CFSAN093227; assembly: GCF_012897855.1. Taxonomy (NCBI): domain Bacteria; kingdom Pseudomonadati; phylum Campylobacterota; class Epsilonproteobacteria; order Campylobacterales; family Campylobacteraceae; genus Campylobacter; species Campylobacter sp. CFSAN093227. Next base: position 999,265 of record NZ_CP040610.1, on the reverse strand, counting down.
AAACTTATATATAAATTTTCAAAAAGTAACAAAAAAATATATAAAAAAATAATTAAATTAAAAAAATAATTAAAGATAATAAATATCTTATTTTTTTATGTTATATTTTAATAAATATCTAAAAAGGATTTTAATATGGAAAAATCACTTTTATTTCATTTTAGACGCATTGGAGTTGAATTTATAATTTTTAGTGTTTATGCTGTTTTTAGTATCTCTTGGGCAGCGACAGGGTCTTTAATGCCTTTGATTTCAAATGATCTTGCCCTAAATACTCAGCAAGCTACTTTAATCACTAGTATGATAGTAGTTGCGAAAATTTTTGGTCCTTATCTTGGATTATTTTTTAAAAGAAAAAATATTTCTTTTAAAATAATGCTATTGTCTGGAGGAGCGTGTATTTTTATATGCGGATTTTGTATGTTATTTTTACAAAATTTAGTATTGATACAGATTTTTGCTGTGTTATCAGGCATTTTTTATTCTATGTGGTTTCCATTTTTTTTTAATCTACCTTCAGAACTAAAAAATTCCAATCCAAATCAAACTGCTTATATTATGAGTGCTTTTTGGAGTATTACCTTTGTTATACTATCATTTAACCTATGGGTAGTATCTTGGAGTGTTGATAAAACCCATAGTTTTACTTTGGGTTTTGTTTATATTTTTGCTTTGATTTTTATTTCAGCGATCTTAGCACAATTTGTTTTGCCTAGAAGAGAAAATTTTATACAAGGAGAAAAATAGAATGAATTTAATTCCAGAAATACTAGACTTACAAGGCGAATTTGAAAAAATTCGTCATCAAATTCATGAAAATCCTGAGCTTGGTTTTGATGAATTATATACTGCAAAATTAGTGGCACAAAAATTAAAAGAATTTGGTTATGAGGTTTATGAAGAAATAGGAAAAACAGGCGTTGTGGGGGTTTTAAAAAAGGGAAATAGCAATAAAAAAATAGGACTTCGTGCAGATATGGATGCTTTGCCTTTGCAAGAATGCACAAATTTGCCTTATAAAAGCAAAAAAGAAAATGTAATGCATGCTTGCGGTCATGATGGACATACTACTTCTTTATTGCTTGCTGCAAAGTATTTAGCAAGTCAGAATTTTAATGGTACTCTAAATCTTTATTTTCAACCTGCTGAAGAGGGTTTGGGTGGCGCTAAGGCGATGATAGAAGATGGATTGTTTGAAAAATTTGATAGTGATTATGTTTTTGGATGGCATAATATGCCTTTTGGTAGTGATAAGAAATTTTATCTTAAAAAAGGTGCGATGATGGCTTCTTCGGATAGTTATAGCATTGAAGTTATTGGAAGAGGTGGTCATGGAAGTGCTCCAGAAAAAGCAAAAGATCCTATTTATGCTGCTTCTTTGCTTGTGGTGGCTTTGCAAAGTATAGTATCTCGCAATGTTGATCCTCAAAATTCAGCAGTTGTAAGCATAGGAGCTTTTAATGCAGGACATGCTTTTAATATCATTCCAGATATTGCAACGATTAAAATGAGTGTTAGAGCATTAGATAATGAAACTAGAAAGCTAACTGAAGAAAAAATTTATAAAATTTGTAAAGGTATTGCACAGGCTAATGATATAGAGATTAAAATCAATAAAAATGTTGTTGCACCAGTGACTATGAATAACGATGAAGCTGTGGATTTTGCTAGTGAGGTTGCAAAAGAATTATTTGGCGAAAAAAATTGTGAATTTAATCATCGTCCTTTAATGGCAAGTGAGGATTTTGGATTTTTTTGCGAAATGAAAAAATGTGCCTATGCTTTTTTAGAAAATGAAAACGACATTTATTTACATAATTCTAGTTATGTTTTTAATGATAAGCTTTTAGCTAGGGCTGCAAGTTATTATGCGAAGCTAGTTTTAAAATACTTAAAATAAAAACTAATCTAGAATTTCAAGCACAATTTCTTCCTTTAAACCTTTGATTTGAATTTCTTTGAGTTTTAGGTTTGAAGGAAGGTTTGCTAAAAGCTCTTTATTGTTTTTTACTTGGTTTTTTGCACTTATGGAGAGTAAAATTCCCCTATAAGCTTTAGCAAAATGACTGATGACTTTACCATTTTTTACAAATTTATAAGTATAAAATTTCTTTTTTGGGGTGTAGAATTTATCATAAAATCCTGCTCTAAGGTCAAGTATTTCCTCATTTTCTAAGTATGCATCTAAGGCTTTACTAAAATGTTCTTTATAAAATTTCTCTATGGCAAAATTTCCTATTTTAGCCCCTTGCTTGAATTTATAAAAGGGTAGGGTATCATTAGCTCTTACAACGCCAAAAAGATTAGAAAATATAAGAGTATTTTCTAAAATATAAGCTTGGCTTTTTTTATCTAAGGCTTTAAAATTAAGATATTCATAACTTACCCCAGTGTAAAGCAATATAGCTTCTTGAGTGGGAGCTTGTTTTAAGTCGTGTTTAAATTTATCAATTTCATTTTCATTTTTAATGCCAAAAAGTTCTTGTAAATTCTGTAAACTTGCGTTTTTGATAAATTCTTCATAATGCTTTAAAGCTTTTATTCTATAAGGAAATAATTCTTTAAATATAAATGAGTTTTCATTGATAGGATTTTTTACGCAATTTTCATTTTTGCTTTCACTAGGGGAGAATAAAATTTTCATTTTAGCCTTTTTTGTTAATATTATGAAAACATTAAGAGCAAAGAATTTAATCTTGCTTTTAATGTTTTTGAAGTTTTTATCATTTTAAAATTTAAAATGACGCTCCGCCCATTAACATAGAAAACATGATAAATGGAAGTATAATTTTTAACGCTTCTGTGGCGTCTTGATTGTTGATGCTTAGTTTTTCTATGCTGTCGATTCCCTGTGTGCTATAGTCACTAACAGGGATGTTTTTAAATTTTAAATCAAGATTGAGTTTATAATCATCATTTTGAGTGATATTGTTTAAAATAGCTAAAGCTTTATCAAAGATTAATGCTTGTTCTTCATTTTGACTTTGAGCTTTTAAGGTTTGTAAATTTTCCTTAGCAGTTGCTATATAGCTACTAAATACGCCTTCGGTTTTAAGAGTTGAATCAATTTTAAAATTATTTAAGATGATGTATTTTTGGATTGTATTGCTAAAATCTGAAGCTTGTTCGTAGTTTACCATATTAAGAAGTTCATTGATAGCTTGTTCATCCATAGCTAAAGTTTGAGTGTTAAATTTTATACCCTTAGAATCAAGGTAATTAAGTAAATCTTCTTTTAGATTTATATTTAGATTTGTATTGAAATTTAATTTTGCGTTATAAAATTTTATATCAAGATTATCTAGATAATTGTTTTCTTGTTTGTTTATGGAGTTATCAAATGATAAAGTATAAGAATCCGAGCTTAATTTATTGATAAAAGAGCTGATTTTTGGATCTTGTTGAAATAAGCTTGCATTGATGTCACTAACAACTTTTTCTCCAAGTTTAAAATCTTCAAAAACCAAATTTGATTGTATGCTTTTTTGGTTTTTAAAAAGATCGTTGTAATATTCTTTAATGCTAATTGATGTATTTGTTTCGCCTTTGTAAATTTCATTTGAGCGAATTTTGATATTTTTTGCTTGAAATAGTTCTTGATACTCATCGTTATTATCTTTTGCAAGAGTTTTGAAATTTGGACTTAAACACGCTATAAAATCACCATCTGCATTGCATTTAAAATCTGAGAATTCAATCTTTATTCCAGAATCCTGAGAAAGGCTTGCAATTTCTTGTTTAACTGTTTGATTTAGTTGATTTTCATATTTTTTAACTGTTTTTTCATCTATGGAATTTCCGCAAGCTGAAAACAAAACAGCTATTCCAATAGAGAGAAAAATACCTTTTTTCATAGTTTTCTCCTTAAAAATTTAAAAAAAAGATTATATCTTTTTTTACTTAAAATTTAAACAATGCTAAAAGAGAGTGTGAGATTAATTACATTTTTACACATAGGAAAATCTTTTTAGTTTGTTTCAAATGCATTATTTATAATTTTAAGTATAATTAACTTTGCAATTATTATATATTTTTGCAATAGCTTTAAGCTTATTTTTAAAGAAAGGAAATGTATGAAAAAAATACTTCTAAGTGTTTTAACGACCTTTGTTGCAGTAGTATTGGCTGCTTGTGGAGGAAATTCTGACTCTAAAACTTTAAATTCTCTTGATAAGATCAAGCAAAATGGAGTTGTTAGGATTGGGGTATTTGGCGATAAACCACCTTTTGGTTATGTGGATGAAAAAGGAAACAATCAAGGCTATGATATAGCTTTAGCTAAACGCATAGCAAAAGAACTTTTTGGCGATGAAAATAAGGTGCAATTTGTTCTTGTTGAAGCTGCAAATAGGGTTGAGTTTTTAAAATCAAATAAAGTAGATATTATTTTGGCTAATTTTACTCAAACTCCGCAAAGAGCCGAGCAGGTTGATTTTTGCTTGCCTTATATGAAGGTAGCTTTAGGCGTAGCTGTACCAAAGGATAGTAATATAACTAGCGTAGAAGATTTAAAAGATAAAACCTTGCTTTTAAACAAAGGCACAACAGCAGATGCTTATTTTACGCAAGATTATCCTAATATTAAAACTTTAAAATATGATCAAAATACCGAAACCTTTGCCGCTTTGATGGATAAAAGAGGCGATGCTTTAAGTCATGATAATACCTTACTTTTTGCTTGGGTGAAAGATCATCCTGATTTTAAAATGGGTATCAAAGAGTTAGGTAACAAAGATGTTATCGCACCAGCGGTTAAAAAAGGCGATAAAGAACTTAAAGAATTTATCGATAATTTGATCATCAAACTAGGCCAAGAGCAGTTTTTTCACAAGGCTTATGATGAAACTTTAAAAGCTCATTTTGGAGATGATGTTAAGGCTGATGATGTAGTGATTGAAGGTGGAAAAATTTAATAAAGGGCTTTTTGCCCTTTAGTTGATTTAGGATAAAATATGCAAAAAAAATACAAAAATATTATTTATGCTTCTTTGGGTGGAATTTTAGAATTTTATGATTTTGTGCTTTTTGCCTTTTTTTTGGATATTTTTGCTAAGGTATTCTTTCCGCAAAATGATGCTTTTTGGATGCAGATAAATGCTTATATAGCCTTTGGTGCTGCTTATTTAGCGCGTCCTTTTGGTTCTATTGTGATGGCACATTTTGCTGATAGATATGGAAGAAAGAATATTTTTTATATTTCTATGCTTTTGATGGTTTTGCCTAGTTTTGCTTTAGCTTTTTTACCAAGTTATGAAAGTATAGGTATATTTGCTACTTTGATTTTATTTACTATTCGTATTTTGCAAGGTTTAGCCGTTGGAACTGAGGTGAGCGGAGCTTGGATTTATGTGAGCGAATTTGTCAAAGGGCGTCAAATTCCTTTAGCTCTTGGTTTTATTTCAGCGACTTTAACCATAGGTTTATTGCTAGGAAATATTGCCACTTTAGGCATAAGATCTTATTTTACCCCAGAAGAAGTTCAAAGCTATGCTTGGAGAATTCCTTTTATCATAGGAGGATTTTTTGGAATTTTAGCTTTGTTTTTAAGAAATAAACTCAGCGAAACTCCAGAATTTATAAAAGTTCAAAATGAAAAGAAAATTTTAAATTTTCCATTGTTTGAAGCTTTAAAAACTCATAAAATGAGTATGCTTGTTTGTTTTTTAATGACCATGGTTTTAACAAGCGGTGTGGCAACTTTGATGATTTTGCCTAAGTATTTTGAAAGTCTTTTAGCTATGAGTAAAACTTCTGCTTTATGGGTGCAAAATTTTGCTATTTTAGCGGTGATTTTTGGAGCTTTATTTCAAGGTTTTTTAGCAAGCAAATGGGGAAGCTATAAAATTTGCTCTATTTTTAGTATAGCTTTTATTATCTTTGGTATGTTTTTTAGTTTTTATGATGAGAATTTTTTATTTTATTTTTTACTGGCTTGTTTTGCACAAGGTATTATTACTTTCGCGCCTGTTTTTATGACGCAAATTTTTAAAAGCGAACTTAAATTTAGTGGGCTTAGTTTTGCTTATAATATTTCTTATGCGATTTTAGGCTTTTTAACCCCTTTTATAGTTAATGCTTTTTATAAAGAGTATTTAGGTATTTATCTTGCTATAGTGGGATTTTGCTCCTTGCTTTGTGTGTTTTTGTTAAAACGCGTTTTTGCAAGAAGCAAGATTAAAGAATTAAGCATTGTCTTTTAAAACTTCAAAAACAACCTTAGATATTTTTTCAACTGAAGCGATTTCACAATGCTCATCAGTTGAATGAGGATTATGGATATTTGGGCCTATAGAAGCACATAAAAGCTCTTGTTTTTTCTCTATAATACCACACTCAAGTCCTGCATGGATAGCTGAAACTTTGGCATTAGGCGATACTTTTTTAAGTGCTTTAAAAACCATGTCGCTAAGTGTGTTTGGTTTGCCTTCCCAAGGCGGATAGAAATTAAAACTTCTTACTTTAAAATCAAAAGCTTTGAAAAATTCTAAAGTTTCAAATTCTACTTGCTTAAGCCCATCAAGTATATTAGATCTTGCAAAAAGTGCAAATTTGATTTGTTGGTTTTCCATTCTTAAAGTAGCTAGGTTAATACTTGTTTGAACCATGCCTAGATTTTCATCATAAGCTCTAACTCCATGAGTGAAAGAATTTATAAGACTTAAAAGTTTTTTGCTTTGATCGCAAATTTCAAATTCGCCTTCTTCTTTAAATTCGCATTTTATCCAGTTGTTGCTTTTTACTTCATTTTTAAAATGCACTAAAGCTTTGGCGTGTTTAGGTATAGAATTGATTCTTTCTCCACCTTCAAAAGAAATGATTTCTCCTTCATTTTCTTGTATGAATTTAGCCATTTCTTTGATGGAACTTTTTTCGTTGCGTATGATATTTATGCCTGAGTGTCCACCTTTAAAATTTTGTGCACAAAGCTCATAAATTTTACCTTTTTTTCTAAGGGTATTAAAAGACAAACTTGCTTCTATATCTACTCCACCTGCACAGCCTATCATGATCTCATCATCGCTTTCATGATCTAAATTTAAAAGCATTTTAGATTCTAAAGTGTGCTCGAGTGAATTCACTCCCATGAGTCCTACTTCTTCATCGTTTGTAAAAAGACACTCTAAATTTTCAAATTCAGCCATAGCGCTCATCATGATGGCTATACCTATACCATTATCTGCGCCAAGACTTGAATTTTTGGCTCTTAAAAAGCCATTTTCTTCATAAACTTCTAAGTTTGGTGCATCACCCATGCAGACCATATCATAATGGCTTTGTAGACAAATTTTTGGTTTGCCTTTTATGGCATGAATATTTCCTGCTTTATCTACACTCACTTTAAAGCCTTTATCTTTAGCATAAGAGCTTAAAAATTCTTTCATTTGTTCTGTTTCATAACTGCAATGAGGAATTTTGCATAATTGTTTAAAATTTTCTATAACATTTTGCATTTTATCTCCTTTGTTTTGATAAAATTATGGCATATTTTTTAAAATTTAAAGGCAAAATGATTAAAAAATGAGAATAAATTATAAAAAATTATTTAATCTAAGAAAATTATTAAGTGATCCAAAAAAACTTTTTTCTGTATTAATCTTCACTCTTGTAGTTGTTTTTATCCAGAACTATATTGCCCAAAATTCTAGTTTTGAAGGAAAAGTAGTTAGAATTATTGATGGAGATACTATAGAAGTTAATCATGAAAACAAACTCGCTAGAATAAGATTTTTTGGTATAGATGCACCAGAACTTAAACAAAGTTTTGGAAAGCAATCAAAAGAAGCTTTAAGTAGAATTTTAAGCGGCAAACAAGTTGAAATTATTTATAAAAATAAAGATACTTATGGTAGAATTGTTGCTATTGTAAAGCTTAATGACGTTGATATTAATCGATTTTTAGTAAGCAAAGGCTATGCTTGGGCTGATACTTACTATAGTAACGCTTATATCAAAGAACAAGAAAATGCTAAGAAAAATCATTTAGGTCTTTGGAAAGAGGGTGATCCTATAGAGCCTTATAAATGGAGAAAACACAATAAATTCTAAGGAAAAACATGAAAAAATATACTTTAATGATACTATTAGCTTTAGGAATTTCTGGATGTTTTGTAAATGAAAGAGGGATTTCAAATCGTTTTTATGATGATTGTAAAGAGTATTATGATGGAAGCGGAACTTATCATAAGGATTGCCCAAAAAATTGGGTGGATATTAAAATGACTCCTTGATTATTTTCTACCCACAGAGGCCATTAATGCAGCTGCTACGGCTTCTGGATTGTTGATTTTGGCGCCTTGTTCTTGATTTTCTGTAGGTTTAACAGTGTTAAGTGGCGGACGCTTGAGTTTAAATATATGCTCATCAGTGCTAACAACTTGTATCGTTCCTTCAAACATTTTAATTTCTTTAACATGTCCAACCACTTTTACATCTCTTTTTTTGGAGGTTTCGTCAAAAAGTGCATGAGCTTCAAGTTCTAAAACATCGCCTAATTTAAGCGGAGCATAAAAAAAACATTTTGATCCAATAATCACTGAAAATTCTTTATTGATAGAGGCTTGTGCTACATAGTTTGCTGCAGCGAAAATAAAGGCATCAAAAATCAATCCTTGATCATCTGCTACCATTTCGCTTGTGGTTATTAAAATTGATTTGGCATAGTTTTTATCAATTTCGATAATGGTTCCAGCAAGTGAGGTGTTTAATTCAGGACAAGTGAGTAATTCTGCTCTAACGCGAGATATATCTTCTGCAGATGCGTATTCTTCAAGTTGTGCATATTCTTCAAAATTATCTTTTTTTGCCATATCTAACCTTTAAATTCTACTTATCTACTTCAAAATATCTAAAATTCAATATCGGCAAAAAATAAAAAGAATTTATATTTTAATGCGTATATAAACTCTTTTGGGTGCTTCATAGCCTTCAATGGTAAGATTTTTATCCTTTGGATCTAAGAAATTTTCCAGCGAAAAAGAGTCTATCCATTCTGTTTTTCTTTGTTCGTTTTCATCGGTTTTTTTTGTAGCCAAAACTTCAAATTCTTTAAATCCTGCTCTTTCACACCAGTTTTTTAATGCACTAATGCTTGGTACAAAATAAATATTTGGAATTTTAGAATAAGTTTTATTAGGCACAAGAGCGATTTCTCTCTCATCTTCTATATACATGGTATCTAAAAAAACAACTCCATTTTTATTAAGTCCTGCTTTTAAATCTTTTAGCATTTTTATAGGATCACTTCTATGATAAATCACCCCAAGACAGAAAATCACATCAAATTTCAAGCCATAGCTTGGAAGATCTTCTACGCCTAAAAGTTCGTATTTTATAGGAGTTTTAGCTAAAGCGTTAATGAGTTCAAATTGCAAACGGTATTTGATAGAAGGATCAAAACCTATGAGTTTTGCAGGATTAAATTCAAGCATTTTAAACATATAATAACCATTATTACAGCCTATATCAGCAACGCATTTTTGAGAAATTTCGTTCATGAAAGGCTTTAGAATGTTGAATTTAATAAAACTTTGCCATTCTGTATCGATGAAAAGATCGTCTATTTTAAAAGGACCTTTTCTCCATGGCTTGAGTTCTTTTGTTATAGCTAAGATTTCATCTTTGGCTTGAGAATTTGTAGATAAATTTACACTATCATCTAAAGAAAAATTACAAGCAAGATTGAGAGCTTTAAGTTCTTGAATTTTAGCGTATAAAGGGTGACTTAGAAATTGTTTTTCGAGTAAATTTTCTTGCATTTTTATCCTTGACATTTGCTTTTAATGCTAAATTATAACATTAAAAGCTTTTATGGCAATATAAATTATATGCATTAAATATTTGATCAAAAATAACTCAAAAATACTTTCTAAAGATTACATAAGCTTTAGAACTATAATCATCATCTAGCTTATACTTCTTTAAAGCTCTAGCTAAATCAAGCTTGACATAAAAATTCCCTGTTTTATTATAAAGCAGTTGTAAACCATAAGCATCTATATAGTTTGTATAAGAATCATTCTCATACCAAGAATAACTTATATCATAAAAAGGAGTAATATAAAAAATCTTTTAAAGGAGTAGCCATTCTAAGTCCAAAGCTGGCCACTACAGCATTATCTCCTTCTCCATCTCCATTATTATAAGCCCTTACTCCATAAGGACCTCCTAAAGATATGGTTTCACTACTATCTAATGTAGATCATTGATAACTTGTTGATAATTTAAACTAAAAAGATGAGTAAAGGTATCATTAAGGAAATAAGCATTGTTAAGATTGACATTGAGTTTAGCAAATTTTCCAAATTCTACTCCACCTACTTTGCTTGTTCCTATACCTACTATAGTCATACCTTCATCTTTAACATTACCATAGCTTATTAGCACTATAAGAAAAACTATCATTACTAATACCATTATAAACTCCTTCTATACCAAAGCTTATTGTATCAGAGCTTTTATCAAAAGTTAAAATATCAAATTTAGAATCACGAAGCTTTTTATGATAATAACTTGAAGTTAAATAAAAAGAATTATAAGTCGTAATCCCCAAAGGATATTTTAAATTTATACCTAGATTTTCAGAAATTCCTATAAAGTCAAATTCTCTCCAAATTCCCCATAAAGCATAGTTTCCTTTAGAATAGCTTCGAGTGATTTTTAAATTCCCCAAGAAAGTAGTATAATTTATACCATAGTTAGTTTGTGCTTCATCGCTTCTTTGCAAGTAAGCATTAGACTATCTCCTTGATGAGCTATGTTATTAAAACTCATGCTAGTACCACCCCTATATCTGCCTGATTCTTTTATACCGTAATTATCCCCATAAAACAATACAGAAACAAAGCTATCACTAGGGGTAGTTTCTATCACTATATCTGTGTCACCTAGATTATCTCCTGCTTTTAAAGAAGCAAGAGTTTGTATCCCATACATTTCATTGACTTTATAAACTGCATCTTCTACTAATTTAGTAGTGATGATTTCGCCTTTTATGATTAGGTAATTTACTTTCTATAGCATAATCTCTTACACTAGAATTGTTTTGAACCACATATTTACCTAAAACACCTAAGGTGATATTGATTTGAATTTGATCTTTTAATTCTTGTTGTGGGATATAAGCTGTAGCAGCAGGATAACCACTAACTTGAACATAATAAGAAATAATATTGGCTATATCTTGTAAGTCTTGAACTGAAATACTTTCTTTTTTGTAATCGTTTAAGGCTTCTTGTAAAACTTGCTCATCTAAACCTAGATCTTTAAAGTTTATGTTTTTATTGGTAATATGAAAGCTAAAGCTAACTTTATGAATTGATTCTTCTTTAGAAGTATTTTTTAAAGAAGGAGTGTTTGAATTTGGGGTTTTAGTTTTTAAAGTATTATCATTAGACAAATTAGGTTGATTTTTTTGAGTGTTGTTATTATCTTTTTGAGTGTTTTTCTTTGTGTTGATGGTTTTTGAATTATTATTATCACTAGTATTAGAATGATCTATGATAATCACTCCATCTTTTACTTTTAAAGTGTTGTTGTAGTTTTTTAAGTTAGCATCTTCTTTATAAGGAGATTGTTCTAACATTTGTATGGTTTTTTATTATCTCTTTAGTATCGCTAGCATAAAGGCTTAAGATAGCTAAACTAGATAGTAAGATAATGCGTTTCATTTGTGTTTTTCCTTTTTAATGATTTCATAAGAGCTTGTTTTATAGATTTAGTTTTTAATCTTTTTTATTTTTTGCTTTTTCTGTTTTTATTTTTTCTTTCTTTTTATCTTTTTATTTTTCTTTATTTTTTATATTTGTTTGATTGATTATCAATCTTTTTTGATTTTTAATCTTTAAATTTTGTTTTATTAATTTTTAACAAGATCCAAAAGGCTTTTAACCTTTTGGAATTTAATTATCTTGAGCAAGGATTTCCTGCTTTAAAATTATCTGATACTATACAAGCATTACCACTTAATTGAGTGCTGGCTTCATCTACTGTAGGTTCTTTATCATCTTCATCTTGTTTTAAAACACTTTTATCCATTTGAGTAAGTAAAGCTTCAGAGAAAGGAAGTGGAGCATTTGCTTCAGGATTGCTTGTATCTCCACCTTCATTATTTGGCTTATCTAAAACAGAATCTAAAGAAGCTAGTTTAGTATCAAATTCTCCTTTGATGCTAAAATGATTATTACTTTGAGATAAGGCTTGTGTTTTATAAGATTTTAAAGTATCATCAAATTTATAAGTATCAAGATATCCTTGTGCTTTAGCATAAAGATCATTTACTTTGTTTTTAAGTGAAATAAATTCTGCATCTTTAGAACTTGCTGCACCTTGATTGATTAAAGCTACGTAAGCATTGTAAGCATCAATGGCTTTATCAAGATCTTCTTTGGTGTTTTGAAAGTCATTGTAGTTATTTACAAGATTGTTTACATTTCTTATGAGTGCTTGTATGTTTGTTTTTGCTTGAAGGATATTTTTAATTTCTGTTACACCTTTATTTTGAAGATAAGTATTTGTAAAATCACTTCCTAAAGCTTCCATGAAATCAAAGCTTTGATTTAGGGTATTGATATCATTGCTATCTATATGCACATTCATAGGATTGTCATTGACATTAATCCAAGAATCTACATTAGCATCTGCTAAAATACTATTAATGACATCTTTATCAATATCATCTTGAGAGATTTTATTGTTAGTTTCACTGGTAACCAGTTCTTGGTTAGCATTTGGGTTGATATCAGGAACTTCTACTGTAAAATCTGTAGTAAAGATAAGATTTCCATTTTTATCTTTTTCATATCTTTTAATTTGTCTAAAACTACATTTTTAAAGTTTTCATTTGCACTAGCTTGTTCGATATAACTGTGAATATTAATTTTACCATCTTGACCTGCATCATCAAAGCCAGAAACTAGATTCCAAAAACCATTATCAACATATTTATTAGAATCTGTAAAATCAGTATTATATTTGTATATATGGATGTTATCGGGTTTATTTAATTTATTTGCATTAAGAGCAACAAACAATCCAACACTACCATCTGAACCATCTGAAATAATTTCTGTATTTTTATTTAAAAATATATAGATATTGGAGAAAGTTGTATAACCTGAGATATTTCTAAGATATCCTATAAATCCCCCTACATAGGTTCCCAATTTACTATTACCACTCATATTTCCTATATTATTTAAGTTAATATTTATAAATTTATCATCATCTCCAACTTCTCCAGCAAATCCACCTATATAATCACCACCGTCAATATTACCTATATTATTCAAACTAATATTTGTAAAAGTACCATAGGTATTCCCAGTAAATCCACCTGCATTATAACTATTTGATTTTATACCGCCACCCTTATAATCTACAGTTAAATCTTTTATTACACTATTATTGCTATTATCGTCACCTATATAACCAAACAACCCTGTATTATTTATATCATTTCTTACTGTCGTATCTATATTAATATTACTTAAAGTATGACCATTGCCATTAAAATTTGCATAAAAAACATGACTATCATCTTTCCTTACTATCATATTCACACCTTGAAGCTCACTATTTCCTGCTACATTGAAATTTGCATAATTTTGTCCTGTGCAAACTCCTTCTGAGTTACAATTTGCCCCAAAGTCAATATCAGAAATCAGATCAAAGGTATCCACAGATTTCATACCTGTTTTACCTTCATTTATCCCCTTTGCGAAATAAGCCCAGTCTTCTACATTGGCTATAGTGGTTTTTTTAGTCATTTGAATTGTTTGTAAATAGTTCGTTAAACCATTGTAGTTTTGAGCTTGAACTCTGCTATCAAGATTGTTCGTATTGTTTTTATAAACATCTGTAGTTGATTGTCTTAAAGTAGCTGCAGTTTGAGCTGATACGATAATACTATTTGCATTTTTAATGCTTCTTACATTAACCTTAACCTTATCTCCTACAAATTGGACTTTACCATTATCTTGGAGATTGAAATTTCCCACTCCATCTGCCCCTACATTGCCCACCTCATTCCCAATAATTAAAACATCATTAGCCTTGATATTTCCCATATTAATCACATTGCCTTTATTGGCTGTAAATTTAGGAGAGAACACAGGACTTTCAAAGGTACTTCTATCTGCAAATTCTTGCATCGCTTTGCTATCTATACTTGAAGTAGACACTCCAAATTTATTTGCATTGATAGTTCCACTTTTGCCTATAACCACACCATTAGGATTGATAAGATAAACATTATTACCTGTAGCATTAAGTAAACCATCTATTGTAGAACTTTTGGTTCCATAAGCAATGTTTAGGTAGTTTTGGTTAGTTTTTCCTTGTCTAAAATTTACAGTTTCACCCTTAGCTATATTAAAACCACCACCCCATTGGATAACAGAATTTACTTTATTACCTGTAATATTCATGGTATTACCATTTACATTTATAGTTCCACTTGTTCCATGAGTGAACTTACCCCCACTTGGTAAAGCATAGCTTTGGGAGAAAAGTAAAGAACTTACAACAATTGATAAAACGATTTTATTGTTTTTCATGGTTTATCCTTTCTTGGTTTGGTTTGGTTCTAAGAACTTATCTTTGTTTTTCTTTTTTTCTTTTTTTATCTGTTTGTTTTATTTTTTCTTTTTAAAAACAAAAATAAGTTCTTAATCCTAGATTTCTCTAGGATTATTAATTGTTGATAACTTTGATTTGTTATTGTTTTTATTGTCCATCCTTATTTACTTTATCTTTGCGTAAATGCTTTTGCCATCTTGAGATATTCTTGCTTCGTAAGAAAGCTTTTGTAAATTCATCTTTTTTAATCTATCTATAGAACTTAGTTTAAAATCTTCTTTGTTTTTTGCATTTTTTCAATAAAGCTTTGAAGTTCTTCTTGATTTAAAGTATTAGAGTTTTCATCTATAAAACCTTGCTCACTTTGTAAGATTAAGATTTCTTTATTTTTAAGGTAGGGGTATTACTCTTTGAGGGTATAAAGAGCCAATACTCCCTCGCTAGAAATATTAATAGGAGCATCGTATGACTTCAAAAGGGGAGTTGTGTTGATTTTATTGGATACAATAAGATAATAATGCTCAAAGTTATTAATAATTCTAGCTTCAACTTTAGTATTTAAAATCAGTCTATTGTTTTACTTAAACTGATATCTGAAGGAGCTATAAAAACAGAATTGTTATTTTTATACTCATCAAGATTGAGATTGTTTATGATTAAGGTATTATCATGGCCATTGTTTGAAAGTCCAGCTATAATACTTAAAATTCCTTCTCTTTTATCTGAAGCTACACCAAATAAAGTATCATTGATAATGATTTTATTATAAGCAGCTTCATTATAAGCCATAATCAAATAAGCATTATCAGCTGCATTAGAAGAATAGTTTTTTATATCTATGATATTATGATTAGCTTTATCTAAAGCTCTTATGATGATTTTAGAACCTTTATCTATATTACTTGCATCAGTAATGCTTTGAATATTGTTATAATTTATAGTATTATAAGAAGCTTCTTTGGCTTCTGTTAATACAGTTAGATTTCTAAAAGAAGCAAAATCTTTAATCGATACTTTATTGTTATTAGCACTACTAGGATAAAAGTCTTGATTATTAAGAAGGTTTTTCTTGGCTGTATAAATGTATATAGGTAAGGTTGACATAGAATTATTAATATAAACTTTATTATAATCCGCACTGCCTTCTAAGGTTCTAGCAGCTATAATATTTAAAGCATCTTTATAGCTTTGAGAAAGATCGGTTGTGGTAAGATCGTTTTTAATGTTAATGGTATTATGATTAACTCCTTTAGTTGCAAAGTCACCATAAAAAGAATGTTGGTTATAACCTAAGAAGTTATTAGCGATTTCTAAAGGATGTTTTAATTCTATGTTTAAGGTATTATAATTTACTTCTCCATTATTATAAGCTCCTGCGTAGAAGTTAAACAAAGCTTGGGCAAAAATGTTCTCATTGTTTTTATTTTTTTTAGGTTTTTAATATCTTTTAGATTGATAGTATTATCTAAGGCTTGTCTTTGTTCGGTTTTTCCACCCCAAAAATCAGCAAATAAAACAGAATTATAAGCTAGGGGTTGTTTATCATGGTTCATATACATATCAAGATTAAAACCATCTATGTCTAAAAGGTTTTTACTGGCTTGAAAGTTTTTATCTGTTCCACTATCTATATAACCTGCGCTAATATGAGCAGCTAAACTAGCATAAGCTTTGCTTGGACCATGGATAATCATATTAGCATCTTTGATAAAGATTTTATTGTTTTTTACATTGCCCTGATAAGCTAAACCACCTACAAGGTGAGTGATTCTTTCATCAAAGGTATTATTACCATTTTTATCTTTTTTAGGCAAGGAAGTAAAAAACTCCACACTACTACCTGCTTCTATATTTAAACTATTATTTGTAGAATCTCTATAAGTGGCTATAGCTCCGATTAAATAAGGAGAACCATTTAAGGCTAAATCATAAGTGTTCTCAACTCCCATACTAATATGGGCATCTTTTTGAAGTATGGTTTGGTTATAGCTTGCATTACTATAATGAGTAAAGGTAGAACTCATTAAGAAATTCATGCGTTGATTGCTTTTGGAATTACTAGGGTTTTTATATGAGTATCTTTAGGTTTAAGATAAAAAACCGAACTAAGTTCTCCTTGTTCTAATATAAGTTTGTTATAACTTGCATCAGCATGATCGGTTTTTGCTGTGATTAAAAAAGGAAGCACTCTAACTGTTTTTTATACTACGATCGGCTGTATTAACACCATGCCTTGCTTTAAAAGAAAGAACTTCATCTTCTCTCATATCAGGAGTAAGTAAATAATGTTTAAAATTTAAATCGTTTATATTTGTAATATTTAGTTTATGATTGTTAAATATTGTTAATATATTGTTTAGAACTCTTAGCATAATAATTTATACCTTGGAATTTTTTATAAGTAGAATTGGTTTTATCATAAAGTTCGTTATCATTAAAATAATGCTTTGGAATATTGAAATTTCGATTGTCTGTAGTATTTGCTTGAGTGGCTGCAAAAGCGTTGATGCTTAAGAAGGTAACAATGGAAAGTTTAAAACAAAATTTCTCTATACCCCCTCCCAGTGAAGTTAAAAAGCTTTATTAAATTAAGATTGGACGGAATTTTTTAATATAAACTAAAAAGCGATATCAAAGAATTTCCGTTGTATAATCTAATGTTTTTTAAATGTGAAATATTTTTTAAGGTAAAGCGATGAAAATGCGTGTGTATTATGAAGATACTGATGCGGGTGGAGTGGTGTATCATAGTAATTATTTAAAATTTTGCGAGAGAGTAAGAAGTGAAATTTTTTTCAATAAAAAAGTAGATATTTTGATGCGTCTAAGGGACATTTTTTACTTACAAAAGCAAATTGCAATTTCTTAAAACCTGCAAAACTTGGAGATATGATAGAAATTAAAACAAAAATTTTAGAAGTCAAAAATGCTTCTGTGGAAATTTTACAAGAAATTTATAAAGATGAAATTTTGTTTTTTAAAATGGAATTAACTTTAGCTTTTATTAAAAACGAAAAACCAGCTAGAATGGATATGCAGTTAAAAAAGCTCTTTGAAGAATTATTTTAATTCTTCAAAGCTTGCTTGCTTACCTTGCATAAGACGCACTTTGTAATCAACTTGAGAATTTTTGATTTTCTCATCAAATAAACTTTCGCTTTTTTTATTTAGGAATTCGGTATAAAAGTAATCAACTCCTATGCTAGTAGCATAAGCAATCCAGTTATAATCTATACTTTGATTAAAAATTTCATTAAGATAGACTAAGTTATCATCGTGGTTATTGATAGAATTAGCAATGATAAAATTTTCTCTATCTCCTTGTTGTGTTAAACTTAAAAATGTTGGATTATAGTTGATTTGAGTGGATAAAAGCACATAAGGATGAATGTTATAAATTCTTAGTTGAGAACTTGCTAGAGCTGTTTTGATCAATGGAGTGTTAAAAAATATTGAGGCATTATTAACTCCACCTTGTGATCTTAAAAGCCTGCTGAAATCAAGCTTCTCGCCTTCTATGGTATATATTCTAGCATTATTATTTTGAGCAAGAATTCTTGAATTTAGATTGCTTGATAAGGCAGAGCCATCGCTAAATATTGCGATATTAGCATTTGATTTGCTTAAAAGTGTGGCAATTTGAGCATCATAGTCAATACTTCCAAAAATAATATTTTGATTTGAAATTTGTATGTTGTTTTTATGGATAGTCGGTATGAAAATTTTCATATTTCCTGAGTAATTTTTCAACTCATTAGCACCTTTTAAGGTAAATCCAGCTATGGCATACTGATATCCTTGAGCTTGTGCTGCATCAAGCGCGGCTCGAATTTTATCACTATCTTCTGTGCCGGTTAAAAAAACTTTTACTTTGATTTCAGCTCTTTGTCTTAAAAGATAGGCTATGCTTGAATTTATTATAGTATTTGAGTAGCTTTTTATGGTTTTTTCTGGGATAATTATCGCAAGTTTGACAGAAGTAATTTTTTGAACATTTTTTTCAAAATCAGTAATGGAATTTAATAATTTTGCATAAACATTAGATAAAAATTGATCGTTTTGATCTGCAAATTCACTTAAAAAACTGAGATACAATCTTGACTCTAAAAGATCAAAAAGACAATTTGTGTTGCATTCTTGAACGCTTAATTTAGGATAAAAATTTTCAACGGGTTTTACATCGACTAATTTTTGCTCTTTTGCATTAAGCAAAAAGCAAGATAAGAAAAATATTAAAAATATTTTTTTCATAAAAATCCTTTAATTTTTTTTAAATCTTGTATAAAATTTTTTTCATAACTTGGATTTTTTTCTATAAAATCTAAATCATAACTTGGCATTATGAAAAAATTTTTATAAGCAAAAACTTCACCTTTTAAAATGTGATAATCTTTAAATCCCAAGCTTTTAAATGTATATTCTCCTAGACAAAGCAAAAAAGCAGGTTGAATCAGTTTTAGTTCGTTCCAGAAAAATGGTAAGCAAGATTGTAGCGAAAAATCATCAAATTTTCCATTACAAAAACATTTAAATAAATAAGAAAAATAAAAATCTTCATCGCAAAGCCCTAAAATTTGATAAATATAGTGTTTTAATTTTTCACCTTTTTTTGAATTAAGTAAAATTCCGCTTTCATTTTCACTCTTTTGCCCAAAAACATCAAGAATTAGCAATTTGGCATTTTTTATCTTAGGTTCCATAAGACTAAATTTTCTTGTTTTGGAAAATTGGCATAAGGTGCAAGATGAAACAAGTTGTTTTAATTCTTGAAAATTTTGTACTTGTTCAAAGTGGTTTGTATGTGTATCAACAAAGTTAAATCCCATAGCTTTTAAATAATAAAGACTTCTTATCATAAATCACACAATTTTTCTAAATTTTCTCCACTTAGACGATAATTTCTCCATTGTTTAAGATGTTTAGCGTTTAAACTTTCATAAAAATTAATACCTAAAATATTATCATTTAAGCAAACCCAGTCGAGTCTTTTTAAATTTTCTTTTTTGCAAATTTCTCCTAAAAATTTAAACACAGCTTTTCCATAACCTTTTTTACGAAAATTTTCTCGTATATAAATATCTTCAAGATAAATTCCACCGCTGCCCCAAAAAGACGAAAAAGTATAAAAATAAATCATATAGCCTATAGTTTTTTCATTTTCTTTTAACAAAAAAGCACGAGCAAATTTATTTTTTAGTAAAGAATGTTCCAGTTTTTCTTTCGTGCATTGAAGAAAATCTAACATATCTTCGTATTTTGCAAATTCTATGATCATTTCTTGTAAAATATCTAAATCTTCTTGTCTTAAATCAATAATTTTAAATTCTGACATTTTTAACCTTTTAAAAATAATTTCAAAATTTATCAAAAGAATTTAAAAATTACTCTTAATCAAAAGCAATTTATAAGTAAGATTAAGATAAAATACAAGTTTATTTTATAATTTTTTAAGGAAAAATCAAATGAAAAGAACTTATCAGCCACATGGCACTCCAAGAAAACGTACTCATGGTTTTCGTGTTCGTATGAAAACTAAAAATGGTCGCAAGGTGATCAATGCAAGACGCGCTAAAGGTAGAAAAAGACTTGCTGTGTGAAAAATTTTGATAAATTTAGCACAAACGAGGAATTTTCATCTGTATACAAAATAGGTAAAAAATGGCATTGCGAAGGTGTGATTATTTTTTATCTGAATAGTTATGAAAAAAAAATAGCAGTTGTTGCTAGTAAAAAAGTTGGAAAAGCAGTGGTTAGAAATCGTTCAAAACGAATTTTAAGGGCTTTGTTTGCTAAGTTTGAAAGATATCTTCAAGATGGCAAATATATTTTTGTAGCTAAAAATGAAATCACTGAACTTTCTTTTTCTAGGTTAGAAAAAAATCTAAAATGGGGATTGAAAAAACTAGAATGTTTCAAATGATATGCCTAAAAATACTCCGTTTTTATCAGAAATTCTTAAGCCCTTTAAAACCCGCTGCTTGTAGGTATTATCCTAGTTGTTCTGAGTATGCGCTTTGGCAGTTTCAAAAAAAGAATTTTTTTCTAGCTTTTTTTTCTACTTTTTTTAGAGTTTTAAGATGCAACCCTTTTTTTAAAGGGGGTTTTGATTATCCTAGAGTTTCTAAAAATTTTTATCCTATAAATTTATGTTTTAAGCCTATATTTTTAGCAAAAAAACAACTTTGTTTTTTATATATACCTTATAAAAATAAAAGTTTTTATCTTATAAAAATCATCTTTAAAAGGACAAATCAGTGAATAATTCAAATAATATTTTTCAGCAAAAGCGTATACTTTTAGCTGTTGTGATCTCTTTTTTATTTTTTGTTGTTTACGATTATTTTTTCATTCCAAAACAACCTTTAAAAATAGAACAAAACATTACACAACAAAATCAACAAAACACAAGCATAAATAACACTCCTAATATACAAAATACCACCACAAATACTCCAAGTGCAGCTTTAGTTTCACAAGATAGTGTGATATCTAAGGTTCAAAGCAAGCATTTTGAAGCACAAATTGACTCTTTTGGTAGAATTTCTGCTTTTTATTTAAAAGATAAAAAATACCAAAATGAGAAAGGAGAATTTATAAATCTTGTTAGCAAGGAAAATAGTCCTTATCCTTTAGAAATGCGTTTTAGTGATCCAAGTATTAACTCAGAGGCTTTTAAAATTCCTTATGTTGCTAACGCTAGCAATCTTTTTGTTGATGAAAATGGAAGTCAAGTTTTAAAACTCACTCAAAATCTTTCTGGATTGAAAATCGAAAAAGATATTACTTTTTATCCAAAAGGAAATTATGAGATAGAAGTTAAACTCAGCAAGAATGCAAATTATTTTATAAGTCCAGGATATCGTCCAAATATTGCCGTAGATAGTTATACAGTTCATGGTGCTTTGGTAATGGATAATAAAGAAACCATCGAAACTTATAAAGATGGAGATGTAGAAAAGGATGAAAGTGCTAATAATGTCGTAATGACTTCGGCTTTTGATAGATACTATGCAACTTTCTTTTATAATTTTGATAAACCTTTAAATGTGGCAATCAGCAAGGATGCTAATCAAAACCCTATAGTTTTTGCTTATAATGATAATGAATTTAAAGCAGGGGGCTATATAGGCTCTAAAGAACATGTGATTTTAAGAAGTATAGATCCACGCCTTGAAGCAGTTGTTGAATATGGTTGGTTTACTTTTATTGCTAAGCCTATGTTTGAGTTTTTGAATTTCTTGCATCAGTATATAGGAAATTGGGGTTGGGCTATCGTTGTGATGACTTTAATTGTGCGTATTATTTTATTCCCGCTAACTTATAAGTCTATGATTTCTATGAATAAACTTAAAGATCTTGCTCCTAAAATGAAAGATATTAGAGAGCGTTATAAAGGCGATCCACAAAAAATGAATATGCACATGATGGAGCTTTATAAAAAACATGGTGCAAATCCTATGAGTGGTTGTTTGCCTATACTTTTACAAATTCCTATTTTCTTTGCTATTTATCGCGTTTTGCTTAATGCTATTGAGCTAAAAGCAGCTCCTTGGGCGTTTTGGATACATGATTTATCGGTAATGGATCCTTATTTCATTTTGCCTATTTTAATGGGTGCAACGATGTTTTTACAACAACTTATTACACCTATGACTATACAAGATCCTATGCAAGCTAAGATTATGAAATTTTTACCAGTGATTTTTACTTTTTTCTTTATCACTTTCCCAGCAGGACTTACGCTTTATTGGTTTGTAAATAACCTTTGTTCTTTGGTTCAACAATGGGTTATCAATAAAATATTTGCTAAAGAACATCACAAAAAACAAGCGGAGCATGAAAAATGAAAATCGAAGCCATTGATCTTCAAAGTGCCTTAACAGAAGCTTCAAGAAGTTTAGAATGTTCTGTGATGGACTTAGAATATGAGATTATTCAGCATCCAAGAAAAGGTTTTTTTGGATTTGGAAGAAAAAAGGCAATTATAGAGGCTAAAGCAAAAAAAAGGATTTTGAAAAAAAATCCTAAAAAAGAATTTACAAGTTCAAAAAATCACAAACCAGAAACACATGAGCCAAAACAAGAAAACAAGATTGAAACAAAAAATGAAAAAAATAAAAGTCAAAAAGAAAAATACACAGTAAAAAGTGATGAAATTTTTGATAGTTTTCATCGAGAAAGCAAAGGAGTGCGTAATACTCAGGATATTTTAGACGAGATTCGTATTCAGCTTGTAAAACTTTTAGAAAGCTCCCAGTTTAAAATAGAGCTTAGTGAACTTAGAATGTATGATGAAGATTGTGTTTTGATTCGATTGGATGGGGAAGATGCTGCTTTGATGATAGGCAAAGAAGCACATCGTTACAAGGCTATTTCTTATCTTTTGCATAATTGGATCAATTTAAAATATAATCTTTTAGTGCGCCTTGAGATTGCTCAATTTTTAGAAAATCAAATTCAAGGTATGCAGCTTTATTTACAAAGCGTGATTGAAAAAATTAAAATTCATGGACGCGGACAAACCAAACCTTTAGATGGGGTTTTGATAAAAATCGCTTTAGAGCAGTTAAGAGCTGAATTTCCAGATAAGTATGTAGGAATTAAGCAAAATAATGATCAAAGATTTGTTGTAATAAACGACTTTTTCAAAAAAGATGAGTGATACTATAGCGGCTATTGCCACAGCTCATGGTGTGGGTTCGATTTCTATTGTAAGATTAAGCGGTGAAAGGGCTTTAGAATTTGCCTTAAAGCTTAGCCATAAAACCAAACTCACCCCCCGCCATGCTACTTTTACAAAACTTTTTAATCAAAATAATGAAATTATCGATGAAGCTATAATGATATATTTTAAAGCCCCTTATAGTTTTACAGGGGAAGATATAGTAGAGTTTCAAACTCATGGAGGATTTAGTGTGAGTGAAGTTTTACTCGAAGAACTTGTGAGTTTAGGAGCAAGACTTGCTTTAGCAGGGGAATTTAGCAAAAGAGCGTGTTTAAATGGCAAAATGACTCCTTTAAAAGCTTTAAATATACAAGATCTCATACTTTCAAAATCTGCACTTGCAGCTAAAATTATAGCACGCAACATGCAAGGAAACTTAGGAGAACTTTTAGAAAAAATTCGCACAGATTTGGTTAAAACTTTAGCTTTTGTAGAAACTAGTATTGATTATGCTGATGATGATTTACCTTCTGATTTATTAGAACAAATTTCTACTATGTGTGAAGAAAATTCTAAAATTTTAAAAGAAATTTATACACTTTCTCAAAGCAAAAAAGGACTCATAGAAGGTTTTAAAATCGCTATTGTAGGTAAGCCAAATGTAGGCAAATCTTCGCTTTTAAATGCCTTGCTTTCTTATGAAAGAGCTATTGTTTCAGATATAGCAGGCACCACTCGTGATACTATAGAAGAGAGCTTTAAATT
Organism: Campylobacter sp. CFSAN093227; assembly: GCF_012897855.1. NCBI lineage: Bacteria > Pseudomonadati > Campylobacterota > Epsilonproteobacteria > Campylobacterales > Campylobacteraceae > Campylobacter > Campylobacter sp. CFSAN093227. The sequence goes on along the minus strand of NZ_CP040610.1, from coordinate 975,261 downwards.
AGGAACGCATTTATTACGCATTATAGATACAGCGGGTATTAGGGAAAGTAAAGATGCTATAGAACAAATCGGCGTAGCTTTAAGTAAAAAAAGTTTAGAAGATGCAGATATTATTTTGGCAGTCTTTGATGCTTCAAGAGTGCGAGATAAAGAAGATGAGAAAATTTTTGACTTATTAGCAAATACTGATAAAAAAATTTTTTGGATTTTAAATAAAAGTGATTTAGAAAATGTTTTCAAAAATACTCAAAATAAAAATTTTATCAAGCTTAGTGCTCAAAAAGACATCACTTTGTTAAAAGAAGAATTGCAAAATTATCTTAATTCTTTTGATAGCGAAGGTATTATGGTAAGTTCTTTAGATCTTATTAATGCTTGTAAAATTTCAAGTGAAGCGATTTTTAGAGCTAAGGGGCTTTTAGGGGAAAGTTCTTTAGAGCTTTTTGCTTTTGAGCTTAATTTAGCTATTAATGAACTTGCAAGATTTACCAAAAATTTTCAAAGAGATGAAATTTTAGACGAAATGTTTGGTAATTTTTGTTTAGGAAAATGAAAGGATAAAAATGGACAAAGAAACCATAAAAGCACATAAAATCAGTGATGAAGAATATGCACAAATTTTAGAAATTTTAGGACGCGAGCCAAATTTATTAGAACTTGGGGTTATTTCTGCGATGTGGAGCGAGCATTGCTCTTATAAATCTAGTAAAAAATATCTTAATGGTTTTCCAACTAAAGCACCTTGGGTGATTCAAGGCCCAGGAGAAAACGCAGGGGTTATTGATATTGGGCGAGGTATGGCAGCGGTTTTTAAAGTAGAAAGTCACAATCACCCTAGCTTTATTGAACCTTTTGCAGGTGCGGCTACAGGAGTAGGGGGAATTTTGCGTGATGTTTTTACCATGGGTGCAAGAGTGGTTGCGGGGCTAAATTCTTTAAAATTTGGCGATATTCATGATGAAAAATGTGGCAAACATCAAAAATACCTTGTTAAAGGCGTGGTAAATGGAATTTCTCATTATGGAAATTGCATGGGTGTGCCAACTATAGGTGGAGAATGTGCTTTTGATGAGTGTTTTAATGGAAATATCTTAGTTAATGCCTTTGCTTTAGGGGTTTGTAAAAGTGAAGATATCTTTTATGCTAAGGCTGAAGGTGTAGGAAATCCTGTGATTTATGTGGGTTCAAAAACAGGGCGTGATGGACTTGGTGGAGCGGTTATGGCAAGTGATAGCTTCAATGAAGAAAGCAAATCTTTGCGTCCTACAGTGCAAATTGGCGATCCTTTCAGTGAAAAACTTCTTATGGAAGCTTGTTTAGAGCTTTTTAAAACTGATTATATTGTGGGTATTCAAGATATGGGTGCTGCAGGGCTTACTTCAAGTTCTTTTGAAATGGCAGGAAGAAGTGGCAGTGGCATGAAACTTTACTTAGATAAAACTCCTATACGTGAAAGCGGTATGACTCCTTATGAGTTAATGCTTAGCGAGTCTCAAGAAAGAATGCTTATTTGTGCGAAAAAAGGCTATGAAGATAAGGTTATAGAAATTTTCAAAAAATGGGATTTAGATGCTGTGGTTATAGGTGAAGTTACCAATACAGGAAAAATGGAGCTTTTTTGGCATGATGAGCTTGTAGGGCTTATTCCTATCGAGCCTCTAAGTGAAAAAGCGCCGATTTTAAGTCGTCCTATAAGTGAGCCAAAATATTTAAGTGAAATTAAAGATTATAAATTTGAGTTAAAATTAAGCATTCAAGAGCTTTTTATACAAATGCTTCAAAATGAAAATATTAACAACAAAGCTTTTATTTATGATCAATTTGATTCAAGTGTGCAAACCAATACTATAAAAGCTGATGGAAGATTAGGTGCTAGTGCCATTCGTATCAAAGAAAATGGTGCAAGTGTGGCTATGGCTATAGAATGTAACTCACGCTTAAATTATGTAAATCCTAAAATAGGAGCAGCTTTAGCAGTAGCTTCAGCAGGAAGAAAAGTTGCTTGCACGGGGGCTAAGCCTTTGGCAATAAGTGATTGTTTAAATTATGGAAATCCGCAAAATCCTGAAGTGATGTGGCAATTTGCACAAGGTTGCGAAGGCATTAAAGAAGCTTGTAAAGAGTTAAATACCCCAGTAGTAAGCGGCAATGTTTCACTTTATAATGAAACTGAAGGCGTAAGTATTTATCCAAGTCCTACTATAGTAAGCGTAGGGGTTTTAGAAGATGCAAATAAAACCTTAAAAGCTAGTTTTGAAAAAGAAAATTTAAGTGTTTATCTTTTGGGTGAAAGTTTAGGGGAATTTGGTGGATCTATGGTAATGAAAATCCAAGATAAAAAAGTATCAGGAAGTCTTAAAGAGCTTGATTATAAAGCTGAAATTGCACTTTGGGATTTGCTTTATAAAGCCAATCAAAATTCTTTACTTGAGTGTGCCAATAGCGTAGGAATAGGGGGTATTGCTATGACTTTGGCAAAAATGTTTGCTATTTCTAGTGTAGGTGCAAATTTAACAAGTGGTTTTGATGATGAAAAAATGATTTTTGATGAGAGTGCAAGTCGTGCTATAGTAGGGCTTAGTAAAGAAAATGAAGAAGCTTTTTTAAATTTAGCTAAAGAATTTGGAGTAAAAGCTTATAAATTAGGTGTGAGTACTAGCCAAAAACATTTTAAACTTGATAGCATTGAGTTAAGCAAGGCTGAACTTGATAAGCTTTATTTTGAAAGTTTTAAAGAGCAAATCCAATGACTTTAGTTTTAATTATACTCGTTGTTTTGGTGTTTTACTGGTATTATAAAACTTGGGGAAAACAGGATTTTTTAAACTCAGCTACAAGAGGAGCCAAAGGCTTTGCTAAGGGTTTTGCTCGTGGGGTTATGGAAGAAAGAATGGATGAGTTTAAAAGGCGTATGAATTACTATGTTATCGCACTTTTGGCAAAAATTGCAAAAAGCGATGGCAGAGTAAGTGAAAATGAAGCTGAAATGATCAAAGATCTTTTAGATGCAAATGCCAAAGATGAAAAAGAAAGAGCTTTTTTAAAAGCAAGTTTTAATGAACATAAAGAAAATTTAAGCGATGCTTTTTACGTGGCAAAAGATTTTTTAAAAGAAGTACCTTTACCTAAAAATGAGCGTTTTAATGTTTTGCGTGTGCTTGTTTTTATGGCTTTAATCGATGCAGATTTTAATGCTAAAAAGCGTGAAATTTTAGAGCAAATCGCTAAAGCCTTTGATATAGCAAAAAGCGAATTAGACGCTTTTATAGCAAGTCTTTCAAATTTAAAAAGTTCTAAAAAAGAATTAAGTCTTGATGAAGCTTTTACTATTTTAGAACTTCCAAATAATGCAGATTTAAATGCGGTAAAAAAACAATACCGCAATTTAGCAAAAAAATATCATCCTGATATTTTAAATGCAAACAATGTTAGTGAAGAAGAGCTTAAAATCGGTGTAGGGAAATTTCAAAAAATCAACGAAGCTTACGAAAAAGTTAAAAAACATTTAGAAAGGTAAAAATGAGAGCATTGCTTAGTGTGAGTGATAAAGAAGGTATAGTAGAATTTGGCAAAGAGCTTGAAAATTTAGGCTTTGAGATTCTTTCAACAGGTGGGACTTTTAAGTTTTTAAAAGAAAATGGAATAAAAGTTATGGAAGTGAGTGATTTTACAAAAAGTCCTGAGCTTTTTGAAGGGCGTGTAAAGACTTTACACCCTAAGATTCATGGTGGAATTTTACACAAAAGAAGCAATGAAAATCATATCAAACAAGCAAAAGAAAATGAAATTTTAGGAATTGATCTAGTTTGTGTGAATTTATATCCTTTTAAAAAAACCACTATCATGAGTGATGATTTTGATGAAATTATAGAAAATATCGATATAGGTGGGCCTGCGATGATAAGAAGTGCAGCAAAGAACTATAAAGATGTGATGGTACTTTGTGATCCGCTTGATTATGAAAAAGTCATCGAGACTTTAAAAAAAGGTCAAATTGATGAGAATTTTCGTTTAAATTTGATGATAAAAGCTTATGAGCATACGGCAAATTATGATGCTTATATTGCAAATTATATGAATGAACGCTTTAACGGAGGTTTTGGAGCGAGTAAATTTATAGTAGGACAAAAAGTATTTGATACAAAATATGGAGAAAATCCACATCAAAAAGGGGCTTTATACGAGTTTGATGCCTTTTTTAGTGCAAATTTCAAAGCCCTTAAAGGCGAAGCAAGTTTTAATAATCTAACCGATATTAACGCAGCTTTAAATTTGGCTAGTAGTTTCGATAAAGCTCCAGCTATTGCTATAGTAAAACATGGAAATCCTTGCGGTTTTGCTATAAAAGAAAATTTAGTACAAAGCTATATACATGCTTTAAAATGCGATAGCGTTAGTGCTTATGGAGGAGTGGTTGCAATCAATGGAACTCTTGATGAGGCTTTAGCAAATAAAATCAATGAAATTTATGTAGAAGTAATCATCGCAGCCAATGTAGATGAAAAAGCTTTAGCTGTGTTTGAAGGTAAAAAACGCATTAAAATTTTCACTCAAGAAAGCTCGTTTTTAATCCGCAGTTTTGATAAATATGATTTTAAACATATTGATGGGGGTTTTGTATATCAAAACAGCGATGAAGTTGGCGAAGATGAGTTTAAAAATGCAAAGCTTATGAGTCAAAGAGAGGCAAGTAAGGAAGAATTAAAAGATCTTGAAATCGCCATGAAAATAGCAGCATTTACCAAATCAAACAATGTTGTTTATGTAAAAAATGGCGCTATGGTGGCTATAGGCATGGGTATGACAAGCAGAATCGATGCAGCAAAGGTAGCAATCGCTAAAGCTAAAGAAATGGGGCTTGATTTGCAAGGTTGCGTTTTAGCAAGTGAAGCCTTTTTTCCTTTTAGAGATAGCATAGATGAAGCAAGTAAAGTAGGGGTTAAAGCTATAGTAGAACCAGGCGGAAGTATAAGAGATGATGAAGTGGTAAAGGCGGCTGATGAGTATGGTATGGCGCTTTATTTTACAGGAGTAAGACATTTCTTACATTAAGTTTAATGGAATGTTATGTTTTTTACACATAATTCAATAAAAATTAAATAAATTATGTGTAAAATATTTCCGAAAAATTTTATTTTTAGGAAACTATGATGTTTAAAACTATAGGATTTAAGGTTTCTGCTGCAATTTTTGTGGTGTTGCTTATAAGTTTCATTGTAATGCAAGTGATTTTAAATTTGGATTTTAAAAATACTGCCAATAAAATGAGCAGGGCAAATTTAAATACCGTAAGTACTTCTGTTTTTCAAACAATGAGAATGGCTATGAATTTAGGAGATCCTGAAAAAATTAAAGAAGCCATTGAAGATGTAAAAAGTATAGAGGGTATTAGTGATATTAAAATTTATCCTTCAAAAGATACTATAGATCTTTTTGAGATGAAAGCCCCTCAAATTTCAAATGATAAGCGTATTATAGAACAATTTTCAAATCCTAAAATTCAAGCTTTGGAAGAAAATATAAATGGTGTTGTGTATTTAAGATTGATACGCCCTTTGATTGCAGATGAAAGTTGTGTTACTTGTCATGAAATGCTAATACAGGAAGTGTGATTGGGGTTATGGATATATCACATTCTTTAGAAGGTGTTTAAAAAGATATAAGCAAAACCGGTCAATCTTATATTATAATATTTACTATTGCTTTGATTTTTACCCTTTGTGGTGGTTCTTTTAATGCTTAAAGTTGTTGTTGGAAAGCCCGTTTTAGAGCTTTTAAATCATGCTAAAGAATTAGCTCAAGGAAGCGGCAATTTTAAAAGCTCGTATTTCAGTTAAAGGTCAAGATGAAATTGCTTTAGCTTGTGGATATATCAATCAATTTATCGAAAAAACTCACAAGGCAGTTAGCAGTGCAAGTCATAATTTAAAAAATGTAGAAAAACAAAGCAATCTTTTAAATTCAAATGCTATTTTTTAAGTGATATCAGTTCACAAAGTCATAAGCAAATAGATCAAAGTTTTAAACTTGGTGCAAATGTTGGCAATGAACTTAGAGAACTTGCTAGTTTGTCAAATAAGGCAAATAGTGCCAATGAAAAATCCTTTTTATTATTAGAGCAAATGCTTAAATCTTTGTTTAATGTTGCTAATAAAGTATCAATAGTATCCCAAAATGAAAATGAATTGGCTAAAAAAGTTGAAAACATGGTTAATCAAGCAGGTAATATACAAAAAGCAACTCAAATGATGGATAAGATCGCAGATAAAACAAAATTACCATCCCTAAATGCTGACATAGAAGTAGCTAGGGCTGGTGCATTTGGACTAGGTTTTTCTGTAATTGCTGAGGATGATAGGCAGTTGGCTCAGAACAGTGAAGAATTTTTGGGAAATGTAGCTCAAATTACAAAAGAGCTTTTGCAAAGTATTAATGAGGTTAACGCAGAATTAAAGAAAAATACTCAAAGTATACAAGCTTTAAATGATGACACCGCTTTATTGGTTGATGATGCTAATGAGGTTAAATTATGTAACGAAGATGCTAGGGCTTTGGTAACTCAATGTACTAAAAATAAAAATTTCCCAAGAGAATATATAAAATTTACTTTCTCGTATGCAAGAAAATGTTGAAGTAAGTGAAAAGAATGAAGAAATTTCTAAAATTCTACTTCAAGTTGTAGATGAGTTAAAAATAGTGTGTCATAATCTCGAAAGCGAACTTAACCAATTTTAAATTTAAAGGAATAAAATGAAAAAAACGCTTCAAATTGCTTTAGCTGCAACTTTTTTTGCAGGTTGTGCTAGTACTTCTGTTACTTCATCTACTTCTAAAGGTAATAATGAACTTGTACAAAATCAGCTTTTCAAAATAGAAAAAATTATAGTTAATGGTAAAACTTTTGATCCAAAAAACGCAGAGGAAAGTCCAAATATTAGTTTTGAAAATAATAAATTTTATGGTTATTCAGGGTGTAATCGTTTTTTTGGTTCTTACCAAACTAAGGCGGATACTTTGCAAATCGAAGGTGATCGCGTAGCTTCAACTCAAATGCTTTGTCATCCAATGGATGTAATGGATTTTGAAAATTCTTTCCTTTCAAATTTCAAAGGAATTTTTAAAATTTCAAATGAAAATGGAAAACTTGTTTTAAGTAATGATGAAATGAAGATCTTTTTTAAATAATACCCTAAAGCCTCGAAATATCGAGGTAATCTTCTTAAATTTGACAAAAGTCTAAAAAATGATACAATTATAATTTTATTATCAAAAAAGGTAGTTAAATGATAAAATCAATTCCTGAATGGAGTGAGCAAGAATACCTCATGCTTTCTTTACCCCATGAAAAAAGCGATTGGAATCCCTATTTAGAGGAAATTTTGCAAAGTTATAAAGAATTTGTAAAAGCAGTGAGTGAATTTCAAAAAGTTTTACTTATAGCTCCTAAACAGAGTGATTTTGAAAATTTTAAAGATATAAAAAATGTAGAGTATTTTAAATGTGATACCAATGATACTTGGATACGTGATTTTGGAGCTATAGATATAATAGAAAATGGTCGTTTAAAGGCTCTTGATTTTACTTTTAATGCTTGGGGAAATAAATTTCAAAGTGAGCTTGATAATGCTGTAAATTCTAAGCTTTTTAAAGAAAAATTTAAAGAGGAACTTAAAAAGGTTGATTTTATTTTAGAAGGAGGAAGTATTGACTTTAATGGAGAGGGTGTGATGCTTACAAGCTCTCATTGTCTTTTAAATGAAAATAGAAATTCTCATCTAAACAAAACTCAAATTGATATAAAATTAAAAGAAATTTTTGGTTTAAAGCAAATTATTTGGCTAGAAAATGGTTTCATAAAAGGTGATGATACAGATCATCATATCGATACCTTAGCAAGATTTATAGATAAAAATACCATAGCACATTGTATTTGTGAAGATGAAGAGGATGAACATTATTTGCCTTTGCAAAAAATGAAAGAAGAGCTTAAAAAAACAGGCTTTGATTTAGTAGAACTTCCTATACCTAATCCTTTATACTATGAAGGAAGAAGATTGGGCGCAACTTATGCGAATTTTGTTTTTATAAATAATGCTTTAATTGTGCCTTTTTATAAGGATAAAAATGATGAAATCATAGCTAAAAGACTTTCTAAAGCTTTACCTAGTCATAAAATTATAGGAGTAGATGCAAGAGTGTTTTTACGACAAAACGGTTCTTTGCATTGTTCTTGTCAAAATCGTTTCAAAGGTTTAAGATGAGTTTGCAAAAAAAAGCAACTCTTGTAGCAAGTTTATGTGCCATTGTTTTAGCCTTGGTTAAATTTATAGTAGGCTTAACAAGTGGTTCTGTTGCAGTACTTTCAAGTGCGATTGATTCTTTAATGGATTTTGCTATTTCTGCTTTTAATTTTTTGGCTCTTAAAAAAAGCTCACAAAAGGCGAATGAAAATTATAATTTTGGTTTTTCTAAAATTGAAGCTTTAATGGGTTTGTTAGAAGGTGTTTTTATAGTTGGCGTGGGGATTTTTATTTTTTATGAGAGTATTTTAAAGATTTATTATAAAGAAGAAATTAAAGATTTAAATTCAAGCATCTATGTGATGATTTTTGCTTTAATTATGACTTTTTTTCTTGTACTTTTTTTAAATTATGTAGCTAAAAAAACCAAAAGTTTGATTATAGAAAGTGATGCTTTGCATTACAAAACAGATTGCTTAACCAATGCTTGTACTTTAGGGGCTTTGGTTTTGATTTATTTTACAAATTTACATATTATTGATGCTATTTTTGGGATAGTGATCAGTCTTTATACGGCATTTTCTGCTTTTAAAATCATTAAAAAAGCTTTAGCTTTTTTAATGGATGAGGCTTTACCTAAGGAACAAGTGGATAAAATTTGTACTTTGATTTCTAATAATCCTGAAATAATTTCCTATCATGAATTAAAGACGCGTAAAACTCCAAGTTGTAATTATTTAAGCGTGCATTTGGTTTTTTGCCCTATAATTTCGCTTTTAAATGCGCATAAAATTTCAGATGAAATAGAAGAAGGCGTGCGTAAGATGTTTGAAAATGAAAAATGGGATATACAAATTCATTTAGATCCTTATGATGATGCAGAACAAGAAAGGCAAAGACAATGAAAATCGCTTTAATACAACAAAAATTTCATTTAAATAAAGAACAAACTATAAAAAAAACTTGCGAATTTATAGAAGAAGCCTCTAAACAAGGAGCTGAGCTTGTTTGCTTGGGAGAACTTCATCAAAGTGAGTATTTTTGTCAAAGTGAAAATGTGGATTTTTTTGACTATGCTAATGATTATGAAAAAGATGTGAAATTTTGGGCAAATATAGCTAGAAAAAATCAAATAGTGCTTATTGCTTCATTGTTTGAAAAACGAAGTGCCGGACTTTATCATAATACTGCAGTGGTTTTTGAAAAAGATGGTTCTATAGCAGGCAAATATCGCAAAATGCACATACCCGATGATCCTTGTTTTTATGAAAAATTTTATTTTACTCCTGGAGATTTGGGTTTTGAACCTATAAATACAAGTTTAGGTAAGCTTGGAGTGCTTATTTGTTGGGATCAGTGGTATCCTGAAGCAGCAAGAATTATGGCTTTAAAAGGAGCTGAGATTCTTATTTATCCCACGGCAATTGGTTGGTTTGATAAGGATAAAGATGAAGAAAAACAAAGACAGCTCAATGCTTGGCTTGGCGTACAAAAAGGACATGCTATAGCTAATGGTTTATATGTAGTAGCTATCAATAGAGTAGGTTTTGAAAAAGATGTAAGCGGGATAGAAGAGGGCATTAGATTTTGGGGAAATTCTTTTGTTTTTGGCCCTCAAGGTGAAGAACTTTGTCTTTTAGATTCTCAAAACGAATGTGTAAAAATCATAGAAATAGATAAAAAAAGAAGTGAAAATGTGCGTCGTTGGTGGCCTTTTTTGCGAGATAGACGCATAGAATATTTTGCAGATTTAACTAAAAGATTTATTGATTAAATCAATAAATCTTATTTGTTTTGTATATTTTCAAGATAGCTTTTTATTTGCTCTTTTTCTTGTTCATTTAAATTTATAAAACTTATTTCTTTAAGTCTTGATAAAAGCAAATTATCTTCTAAAATTTCATTTTTTCCTATTTCTAAAGAAGTGATGACGCTAGAACTTATGAGAAGTCTTTGGGTTGCATCTTTTCTTAAGCCCCATATATTATGTATGGCAATATTATTATCTGTAATTTGTCCTGCATAAAGCATAATATGTCCAGGTAAATAAAGTAAGCTTAAATAAGCTTTTCCAAAGCGGTTTAAAAAATCTTTTTTTTGAGAATTGCTAAGAGTGCTTATATCAAAATGATTAAAAGAATTTTTTTGTGCAGCTGAATTTCTTGGTAGATAAAGTCCAAAAGCTGAAAAGATATCACGAGTTAGTAAAGAACAATCTCTTTCAAAATTATAACCGCCCCAGCCATAAGGCAAATTTAAAACTTGTGAAAGTTGATTTTTTAAATTTTTATCATTGAATTGTAAAGGAAATTTAGATACATCTTTTTTAGAAATTTTATATTTTTTAGAACCTATTTTTCCATAAAAATAGTTTTTATCTTCTTTGTAGTAAGGATAGATAGCACCAATTCTACTTTCAAAGAAAAATTTACCATCCTCGCTATAGATAGCAAATTTTTCTTTTAGTGGTGTGATAAAGTTGAGATTTTCATAGATTTTCGCTCTATCGTTTGAGAAAAATTCCAAATTTTTACTTTCAACAAATCCAAATCCAGCTTCACCTAAAACAAAAGCATAACGCTTATCTTTACTAAAATGTGAAATTAAGACAGGGGATCCAGTATTTAAAATGCCATCGCTTGCATAGTCAAAAGGAATTCCTTCATTTTCAAAAAAAGGATTTTTTAAGATAGCTCTTTGGGTTGGAAGATTTTTAATGATTGTATTTTGGATAATCAAAGCTTTTTGATTAAGTTTGCCAAATTCTTGGATATTTGCGTTATTTATAGCATTTTTAAACCATGAAAGCGGAATAATTTGTTTATTGAAAAAATAATAAGTATTTTTTGAATTTAAATATAAAGGAAAGGACCAAAAAATATTTTGTCCTTTGTAGTTTTTAAATGAACCATGCCAAGGGTTAAAGAAATATTTTTTATATCGTTTTGCATCAAAATTAATATCGTAAGTAAATTGTGGCAAAATGCTTACATTTTGTTCGTATTCAAGTTTTGCATAATGTTTATTTTCATTTTTTTGTTCTAAATTTTCATGATGGAGTGAAGTTAAATTTTTTGTTGAACAAGCTGTTAAAAATAGCACTATAAAAGTAAAATATAAACAAGATTTCATAATCAACCTTTTAGAAAAAATAGTTATAATTAAAGCTAAGGAAATATAATGCTTGATAAACTAGAAAAAATTTTAGCTTATGATAATGTTTTTTTAAGTGGTGGCGCTGGAGTTGGTAAAAGCTTTTTGACAAATGAGCTTATCAAATCTTATAGAAAACAAAAAAAATTAGCCATAGCTCTTGGTTCTAGTGCTCTATCGGCGTTTAATATAGGCGGTGTTACTTTACACAGCTTTTTTTGTTTAGGGTATTGTGATGATATGATGAAATTAAGTGCATTGGATCGCAATCAAAAACAAAAAGAAAAATTAACAAAACTTAAAGAGCTTTTAAAAACGATTGAGCTTATTATTATCGATGAAATTTCCATGGTTAGCGCAAATGTTTTTGAAATGATAGGCTTTAGACTTAAAAATTCTCAATTTAATGGAAAAATTTTAGTTGTTGGAGATTTTTTTCAACTGCCTCCAGTAATTAAAGAAAAAAAAGAAACTTTATTTAACCATTCTTATTATGTTTTTTCTTCATTTTTTTGGCAAGATTTAAATTTTAAGAATATTAAACTTTCTCAACCTAAAAGAACGCAAAATATGGAATTTTATAACCATTTATCTTTGATTAGACAAGGTTTTTTAGATGAAAAAATTTTAAGCTTTTTTGAATCTTTGCGAATTGATTATAAAGAATTAGAAAATTTAGAAGATGATTATACTTTGCTTTGTGGTATCAATAAAAAAGTAAACAATATCAATCAAGAAAAATTAAGCAAACTTGATACCCCGCTTGTATGCTTTAAGGCTCAGGTTAAAAAAGAAGATAAGAGAATAAAAGATGAAGAGCTTGATTCTTGGATTAGAAGCTTAAATATATTGGAAGAATTAAATATTAAAATAGGCGCTCGTATTATTTTTTGTGTAAATAATTGGGATAAGAATTATTATAATGGAGAGCAAGGCATTATAGAAGATATTCTTTATGAAGAGGAGAAAATTTATATTAGCATTATTAAAAATAATGGGATGAAAATTTTACTTGAACCTTATACTTTTTTCATGGAAGAACTTGAGCAATCAGGTAAAGATTTTGTTGTTAATATTCTCGCAAGTGTTACACAGTTTCCTATTAAATTAGCTTATGCTATTACTATACACAAATCACAAGGTATGAGTATTGAAAAATTAGTGTGTGATATTGATCATATTTTTGAAAATGGACAGCTTTATGTCGCTCTTTCTCGCGCTACAAACCCAAATACTTTAAAAATTTATTCTACAAAAAAGATAAATTTTGGATTTTATTTTGCTAATATTTTAAAAATAGATTCTAATGTGATTGAATTTTATAAAAAACATAATTTTTTAGATCTCGAAATACAAGAACAAATCATTTAAAGGCATTAAATGAAAAAAATATTTTTAAGTGTTTTTTTGGTTTTGAGTTTAAATGCTCAAAATCTTGAAATAGATAAAATAAGAACAGATTTGTATTCTAAAAGTGGAGCAAATGTTCTTAAAAAAGTTGAAATTTCTTTGGAATTTGATGGGAATAATTTAAAAGAAAATGAAAATAAGTTAATTGATGCTGTAAATACGGTAATTTCAGGGTTTTTTTACGAAGATATTTTTACAGAAATTGGAAAAAATAATTTCAAAAAAACTTTAGAAAAATTTTTAGATAAGAAGTATAAGATTGAATTAGATGATATATATATCATATCTTTAAGCGGAGTGGAAAAATTTGATTTAGAGGAGTTTAAACGCTTTTTAGAAAGTACTGAGGCTAAAGAGAAGGGTATGGGTAGCGAGGTAAAAAAAGCACTTGAAAACTTAGAAGTTCCTAAAACTCAAGTTCCTAGTGTTGAAAAGATCCCAACTCCTAGTGTTCCAAATTTAGAAGTCAAGCAAGTTGAACAGCTTTTCAAAGATCCAGATGAAGAAAATAAAAATGACAATGGAGAAATCAATATAGATAATTTAAATACACCTAAAATGACTCCAGATATAGAAGAAAAAATTAAAAGAGATTTAATCGCCAATCCTCCACAAATATTCAAAGAAAATAACGCAAGCAAGCCTTATCATTTGCCACAAACAGGCTATGATATAAAGCTTGATGAAAATTCAACGCAAAATTAGCGAACTATATCATAATTTTGCGGAATTTTTGCCTTGAAAATATCGGAGTTGATTTTTGGATTTTTAATTTGATTATTTAGATTGATTATAACATCATTTTCAAATTCATCTTTATAGGATATGCTTTGAATTTGCTCTTCATTAAGCTTAATTGTATAGTTTATATTATCATATTTTGCTGCAAGTTTATCCTTATCTATAAGACTTGCTTTTTTGAAAATTTCATTAAGATTTGGAATGTTATCAAGATGAGAGAAAATGACTTGTTCTAGATCGTGCTCTACTATGGTTACTTGATTTTTGTTGATATAAATCTCTTTTTTACTAGGAGTATCATAACTCCAATATGCTTGATTTTTGCTCAGTATAAAATGCCCAGAATAAGAAAGTGTAGAGTTTTTGGATTTCACTATTTGGGTAAAATTGCTTGAAAAGGTATTAAAATTAAGATCAAGGGCAAAAAGTTGTCCTATAAAAATAAAAAATATCAAGAATGTTTTTTTCATTTATTTTCCTTAAAAAAATATATTTTTTATGTCATTCTAGCTAATTTTAATTAAATAATCGTTATAATGATAGTTTGAAAAATTTATAAAGGTTTAAAAATGTTTTTAAATACTTTAAAAGCCGTGTTTGGCACAAAAAATGATCGTGAAGTTAAGAAATATTTCAAGCGTGTAGCACAAATCAATGCTTTAGAAGGCAACTATCAAAATTTAAGCGATGATGAATTAAAAGCCGAATTTGCAAAATTTAAAGAGCAAATTTTAAGCGGAGAAAAAAACGAAAATGATGTTTTAAATGATGTTTTTGCTATAGTCAGAGAGACAGGTAAGAGAACTTTAAATATGCGTCATTTTGATGTGCAGTTAATCGGTGGTATGGTTTTGCACGATGGAAAAATCGCAGAAATGAAAACAGGAGAAGGTAAAACTCTTGTAGCAACCTTACCTGTTGTTTTAAATGCCATGAGTGGCAAAGGCGTACATGTCGTTACAGTAAATGATTATCTAGCCAAAAGAGATGCTGAGCAAATGAGTGCGATTTATAATTTTTTAGGTTTTAGTGTTGGCGTGGTGCTTTCTTCTCAAAATAGTGATATAGAACACAAGCAAGCTTATGATTGTGATATTACTTATGGAACCAATAATGAGTTTGGTTTTGATTATTTGCGTGATAATATGAAATTTTCAAAAGCTGAAAAAGTTCAAAGAGAGCATAATTTTGTTATCGTAGATGAAGTAGATAGTATTTTAATTGATGAGGCAAGAACTCCGCTTATCATCAGTGGTCCTACAAATCGTACTTTAGATGGTTATATTAAAGCCAATGAAGTAGCTAAACAAATGCAAAAAGGTGAAGCAGTTTTACCCCCTGCAAAACCTGAGGGTGATTTTGTAGTAGATGAGAAAAATCGTAATATTTTAATTACAGAAGCAGGTATTGCTAAGGCTGAAAAACTTTTTGGCGTAGAAAATTTATACAGTCTTGATAATGCTATCTTAGCTCATCAGCTTGATCAAGCCTTAAAAGCACATAATCTTTTTGAAAAAGATGTGCATTATGTTTTAAGAAATAATGAAGTTATCATCGTTGACGAATTTACAGGGCGTTTAAGCGAAGGACGTCGTTTTAGCGAAGGATTGCATCAAGCTTTAGAAGCTAAAGAAAATGTAAAAATTCAAGAAGAAAGCCAAACTCTAGCAGATATTACTTTTCAAAATTATTTTAGAATGTACAATAAACTTGCAGGTATGACAGGAACTGCACAAACAGAAGCGACTGAATTTTCTCAAATTTATAGTTTAGATGTTATTTCTATACCGACAAATATTCCTATTAAAAGACAAGATAAAGATGATCTTATCTATAAAACTCAAAATGAAAAATTCAAAGCTGTAATTGAAGAGATTAAAAAAGCCAATGCTAAAGGTCAGCCTGTACTTGTAGGAACCGCAAGTATAGAGCGCAGTGAAGTTTTTCACAATATGCTTGTAAAAGAGAAAATCCCTCATCATGTTTTAAATGCTAAAAATCACGAGCAAGAAGCTTTGATTATCCAAGATGCAGGTAAAAAAGGTGCTGTAACTATCGCTACAAATATGGCAGGTCGTGGTGTAGATATAAAAATCGATGATGAGATTAGGGCTTTGGGTGGGCTTTATATCATCGGTACAGAAAGACATGAAAGCCGCCGTATTGATAATCAACTTCGTGGTCGTGCAGGAAGGCAGGGTGATCCTGGAATAAGTCGTTTTTATCTAAGTTTAGAAGATAATCTTTTAAGAATTTTTGGTGGGGATCGTATTAAAAGTATTATGGATCGCTTGGGCATAGAAGAGGGCGAAAGCATAGAATCAAGAATCGTTACAAGAGCGGTTGAAAATGCGCAAAAAAAAGTTGAAAGCTTGCATTTTGAAAGCAGAAAGCATTTGTTAGAATACGATGATGTAGCAAATGAACAAAGAAAAACTATTTATCGTTATCGTAATGAGCTTTTAGATGAAAACTATGATATTAGAGCTAAAATTTCTCAAAATATCGCTGAATATAGCGCAAATGTAATGAATGATTATATGCTTGACGAAAGCGGTTCTAATGTAAATTTTGAAAATTTGAAAGCAAAAATTTTGTATGAATGTTCAACTCAGATTAGTGAAAAAGATTTTGAGAATTTAAGCGTCATTGAAATGCAAGATAAGCTAAGTCAAATTCTTGAAAATTCTTATAATGAAAAGATGTTAAGACTTGAGATTAAAGAATTGCGTAATATAGAGCGTATTTTATATTTGCAAGTTTTGGATAATGCTTGGAGAGAGCATTTGTATCAAATGGATATTTTAAAAACAGGAATAGGACTTCGTGGATACAATCAAAAAGATCCTCTTGTGGAATATAAGAAAGAAAGTTATAATCTTTTCTTGGAGTTGGTCAATCGTATTAAATTTGATAGTATTAAACTACTTTTTAGCGTGCAATTTAATCAAGAAGAGGCGCAAAATTTAGAAAATAAAGCCAATGAAGAAAATGAAAAGCTACTTCAAAGCTCAGTAGAAATGGGCGCAAGCGAAGATAATCTTGGCGAAGCTGAATTTAAAAAAGTTCCACGCAATGCTCCTTGTCCTTGCGGAAGTGGAAAAAAATTTAAAGAATGCCATGGAAAAAGTGGTCCTAAGCAAGGAATTTTAGCTTGAATAAAAGCGTTTTAAAATATTTACTTTTTAAGTATTTAAGATTTGATAAAGAGCAACCCTTTATCAATCTTTCTATGCTTTTGGCCTTTTTAGGAGTTTGTGTAGGACTTTGCGTTTTGCTTGTAGCTATGGCAATTATGAATGGTTTTGATAAAGAATTTGAAAAACGCTTTTTTGTGATGAATTATCCTATTACTATTTTGCCTAAATTCTACGCTCCTGTAAATGATGAATTTATAGATGAGTTAAGAAAAACATTTCCAAATTTGTTATTTAGCCCTTATTTAAGTACTCAAGTTGTTGTAAAGGGAGATAATCGTTTTGAAGGTGGTGTGCTTTTTGGCGTTAATTTTAATGATGAAAAAAAAATAAACGAAGTGGTTGCTAAAGCTTTAAAGGATGAGAATTTAAGTGGTTTTGATATACTTGTAGGATCAGCACTTACTGATGAATTTGGTTTGCATAAAAATGACAAACTTTCACTTATTTTTTCAAATCTTAATCCTAGTGGATTTTCTTTAGTACCGCAAACTAAACGTTTTGATGTTAAAGCGCGTTTTACTTCAGGGCTTGCATTTTATGATAAAGCTTATATGTACACAGATGTTGATGCATTGAAAAAAGTACTTGGAATACCTAAAAATCCAAATTATGATGGAATTCATGTATATAGCGATAATGCTTTTAAGGATGTTGAAAAAATTAAATCTTATTTAAAAGATGATTATGCTGTGGTGGGTTGGTGGGAGCAAAATAAAAATTTTTTTTCAGCCTTAGAACTTGAAAAAAGAGCGCTTTTTATAGTGTTGATGCTTATTATTTTGGTTGCAAGTTTAAATATAGTAAGTTCTTTATTGATGATAGTAATGAATCGTCGCAGTGAAATAGCACTTTTACTTGCTCTAGGTGCAAGCAAAAATGAGGTAAAAAAGAGTTTTTTTGCCTTAGGTATGCTTATTGGTGGTGGTGGTATGATAGTGGGTGTGGTACTTGCATTTTTTGCTTTATGGCTTTTGGGAAATTTTGATATTGTAACTTTACCTGTTGATGTTTATGGAACCAGTAAATTACCACTTGATTTATCTTTAATGGATTTTTCTTTAACCATTGTGGGTGCTTTAATAATCATAGCTTTATCATCTTTTTATCCTGCAAAAAAAGCAACTCAAATTAATATTTTAGATACTTTAAGAAATGAATAAATTGTAATTTTGGAGATTTTTATTGTCTTTGTTTACTCAAAAAAATAAGAATTTTAAACCTTTAAAACCTCTATCAAAGTCAAAAATAATCACTAATTTAATTCTTTTGATTTTATTTTTAATATTGTTTTGTTATTGTAGTTTTAGTATAAGTGCTTATCATTTTGATTTTAGCGCAATTGCAACCTATAAAGAAAAATTTCTTCAAGGTTTTTTAAATACTTTAATAATCAGTTTTTTTTCTTTATTGTTGAGTATAATTTTGGGTGGAGTTTTTTGTGCTTTTTCTTTAAGTTCGATTGTTTTTTTAAGATTTTTATCTACATTTTACATAGAGCTTGTCAGAGGAACCCCTTTACTAGTGCAGGTATTATTGATATATTATATCATTGCAAATAATTTAGGACTTGATAATCGATATGTGGCTGGAGTTATTATTTTATCATGTTTTTCTGCTGCTTACTTAGCTGAAATATTTAGAGCTGGAATTTTAAGTATTTCTATATCTCAGCTTGAGAGCGCTAGGGTTTTAGGGTTAAAAGAGATGCAGGTTTTTGCGTATGTAATTTTTCCCCAAGCTTTAAAAAATATTTTAGCACCGCTGAGTGGACAATTTGCAAATTTAATTAAAGATAGTTCCTTATTAAGCGTTATTGCTGTAAATGAATTAACCCAAAGTGCGCAAGAGATAAATTCTTATACTTTTGCTACTCTTGAAGCTTATGTAATTTTGGCTATTACATATCTTGTTTTGACTTTACCTATAAGTATATTTTCTCGTTATTTGGAGAGAAAATGCCAAAAATGATTTAAAAAAGCTTGACAAATAGAGCTAATTTTGGCATAATCACATTTTTATTTCAGAAAATGTCTCGTTAGCTCAGCCGGTAGAGCATCTCCCTTTTAAGGAGGGGGCCGTTGGTTCGAATCCAACACGGGACACCATTATAAAGGTCGCTTAGCTCAGTTGGTAGAGCGCCACCCTTACAAGGTGGATGTCATAAGTTCGAGTCTTATAGTGACCACCATTTTATAAAATCATAAATAGGTTTTATAATCTCTACTTCTTTACTTTGGATGCAGCGGTAGTTCAGCTGGTTAGAATGCCGCCCTGTCACGGCGGAGGTCGCGGGTTCGAGCCCCGTCCGCTGCGCCATATTGTCTCGTTAGCTCAGCCGGTAGAGCATCTCCCTTTTAAGGAGGGGGCCGTTGGTTCGAATCCAACACGGGACACCATTTTTATTGTTAGGGTTATGACCCTTTCGTCTAGTGGCCCAGGACAACACTCTCTCTGTGTGGAAACAGAGGTTCAAATCCTCTAGGGGTCGCCAATCATAGGTCGCTTAGCTCAGTTGGTAGAGCGCCACCCTTACAAGGTGGATGTCATAAGTTCGAGTCTTATAGTGACCACCATTTTATAAAATCATAAATAGGTTTTATAATCTCTACTTCTTTACTTTGGATGCAGCGGTAGTTCAGCTGGTTAGAATGCCGCCCTGTCACGGCGGAGGTCGCGGGTTCGAGCCCCGTCCGCTGCGCCATCTTGCTTGGTAACGATTTTATAAGTATAATTTACAAAATAATAAAAAATAGAGCTAAGGAAAAAAATGCTTATTATTGGACATAAATTATTAAAAAATTTAGATTTTTCTTTTATTGAAAGTGTTGAAGAAGTTAAAGATAATAAAGTTTATTGTATTGTTTATGATGAAAAATTGATTTCTTATTTAAGTCAAAATGATTTTGAATTTGCTATTTTAGTTCAAAATAAAGATGAGATATTTTTAGCCAATGCTTTAGGAGCTAAGTTTTTGCTTTGTAATGATAAAAAACTTGCAAAATTTGCTAGTAAGGTTGCAGAATTTTATGTTTTTGATAGTAGGGTTTTAATGATTGTTGATAAATTAGAGAATTTTAGAAAATTTTATAAATTAAAAATCGATGGAATTATTTTAAAAGATAATATAGATAATTTTCCTAAAAACTGATAAATTCTTTTGTAAAATAAGCGCTAATTGACGAGGTTTAAATAATGCAAAAAAAATCTTTTTTGAAAATTTACGGATTAATTCCTTTTTTACTTATAGCATTCATCAATGCTTTTGTGGATTTGGGACATAAAATTATTATTCAAAATACTATTTATAAGGCCTATGAAGGAAGTGAGCAGTTATTTTTAAATGCTATAGTTAATGCTTTGATTTTACTTCCTTTTATTCTTATGCTTTCTCCTTCGGGTTTTTTAGCGGATAAATATCCAAAAAATATTGTAATGAAAATTTCAGCAATTTTCAATGTTATACTCACTTTAATAATTTGCATTTGTTACTATAGCGGTGCTTTTTGGATGGCTTTTATTTTTACTTTTATAATGGGAGCACAAGCAGCGATTTATTCACCAAGTAAATACGGTTTTATTAAAGAACTCGTGGGAAAAGACTTTCTTGCTATGGGTAATGGTGTAATTAATGCGGTAAGCATTGTGGCAATCTTAGCGGGAATGGCTTTATTTTCTTTAAGCTTTGAAAGTCTTTATAGTTCTATGTATAATCAAACAGATGAAATTTTAAAAGAAGTAGCGCCTTTAGGAATTGTGCTAATTTTATTTTCTTGTATCGAAGTATTTTTTGCGTGGCGTTTACCTAAGCTCAAACAAACAAATAAAGATTTAGTTTTTAATAAAAAAGACTATATTCGTGGAAAACTTCTAATAAATAATCTTAAGCTTGTTTTTAAAAATAAAACTATTTGGCTTTGCATAATTGGAATTTCATTTTTTTGGGCTATATCTCAACTTTATCTTGTCAGCTTTCCTGTCTTTGCTAAAAATGAACTTTTCATAGAAAATACTTTTTATGTGCAAATTTCACTCGCTTTTTCTGGTATAGGAGTGATTTTAGGCTCTTTAGTAGCTGGTAAATTTTCAAAAAATTATATAGAACTTGGATTTATTCCACTTGGTGCATTGGGTATGTTTTTAATGGCTTTTTTAATGCCTTATTTTATAAGTTTATTAAGTTATAGTTTTTTATTTTTCTTTTTTGGATTTTGCGGAGCCCTTTTTATCATTCCTTTAAATACTTTAATCCAATTTCATGCTAAAGAAAATGAATTAGGACAAATTCTTGCAGGAAATAATTTTTTTCAAAATATTGCCATGTTGGGATTTTTGCTCTTGGCAACTTTATTTGTAAAATTTGAAATCAATGTGATTTATTTGTTTTATTTTATTGCTTTGGTAACCTTTATAGGAAGTTTTTACATACTTTTAAAACTCCCCTTTTCTTTAGTGCGTATACTTTTAAGCATAGCTTTTTTACAACGATACCGTTTACTTGTGGAAGGTTTTGAAAATATACCAGAAAAAGGTGGAGCTTTACTTTTGGGTAATCATATTTCTTTTATTGATTGGGCTGTTGTACAAATGGCAATTCCAAGAAAAATTTATTTTGTTATGGAAAGAAGTATTTATTCTAAATGGTATATTAAAATTTTTCTTGATAAATTTGGTATTATTCCTGTATCAAGTACAGGAAGTAAGACGAGTTTAGAACTGATAGCAAAGCATATTAAAGAAGGTAATTTAGTTTGCTTATTTCCCGAAGGTACACTTTCGCGACATGGGCAATTAAATGAATTTAAAGCAGGATTTGAATTAGCTTGTGAATGTTTAAGTGAAGATGATGGAAAAATTATTCCTTTTTATATAAGAGGGCTTTGGGGTAGCGCTTTTTCAAGAAGTGATGAAGAATTTTCAGCAAGAAACCGCACTTTAAATAAAAGAAAAATTGCTATAGCTTTTGGTAAAGCTATGCCTTTGCATTCTAAAAAAGATGAAGTTAAAGCTAAAGTTTTTGAACTTTCTTTTATGGCTTGGAAATCACAATGCGAAGCTATGCATACTATAGCAAGAGCTTGGATAGATACAGCTAAAAAAAATCTAAATCAAATAGCTATTATCGATACACTAGCTGGAGATATTTCTTATAGAAAAATGTTGACTCTTAGTTTATTTCTTAATTTTTTTATTAAAAGAAAATCCAAAGAATTAAACATTAACCCTCAGCGTGGAAGTTACGCTCCTAAAGAGGAAGCTATAGGAATTTTACTACCTGCTTCTTTTGCAAGTTCTTTAACCAATCTATCTGTTTTAATCGCAGAAAAAATTGCAGTAAATCTTAATTTCACTGCTGGAGAAAAAGCTCTAAAAGCAGCTATAAAAAATGCGCAAATTTCACAAATTTATACTTCTAAAACTTTTTTAGAAAAATTAGCAAATAAAGGTATAAACCTAAATTTCGATACAAATATACATTTAATTTATTTTGAAGATATTGTAGAAGATTTTAAAATGCAAAAAACTAAAATTTTTAGCATGATGCTAGCAGTTAGTATTATACCTAGTTTTATACTCAAAAGCATCTTCACTCCTTCAAAAAACAATCTTGCCATCGCAGCTATTTTATTTAGTAGTGGAAGTGAAGGTTCTCCAAAAGGTGTTATGCTCAATAACCGTAATATTTTAAGCAATATAGCACAAATTTCTGATGTGCTTTGCACAAGAAATAATGATGTCATTCTCTCATCTTTACCACCTTTTCATGCTTTTGGACTTACCGTAACTACATTTTTGCCTTTGCTTGAAGGTATTAAAAGCATCACTTTTTCAGATCCAACCGATGCCTTAGGGGTTGCCAAAGCTGTTGCTAAAAATAATGTCACTATTATGTGTGGAACTTCAACCTTTTTAGGAATTTATGCAAGAAATAAAAAGCTTGATGCTTTAATGTTTGAAAGTTTAAGAATAGTTGTATCGGGCGCTGAAAAACTAAAAAATGAAGTAAGAACTACTTTTGAAATGAAGTTTAAAAAAAGCATTTTTGAAGGTTACGGGGCTACGGAAACCACGCCTGTGGCGAGTGTAAATTTGCCAAATCATTTTGATGTGGATTATTGGCTTATACATCGTGCCAATAAAGAAGGAAGCGTAGGAATGCCTCTACCTGGAACTGCGGTACGTATTGTTAATCCAAATAATTATGAAAATTTAAAAACAAATGAAGATGGACTCATACTTATAGGCGGTCATCAAGTTATGGTAGGCTATCTTAATGACAAAGAAAAAACCGATGAAGTGGTTAAAGAAATTGATGGCATAAGATGGTACAACACGGGAGATAAGGGACATTTGGATGAAGATGGTTTTTTATATATTGTCGATCGTTATTCTCGCTTTGCAAAAATTGGCGGAGAGATGATTTCTTTGGGTGCAATAGAAGAAGAAATTGCCAAATTTATAGACACTGAAGTGGTTAAATTTTGTGCCACATCTTTAGAAGATGAGAAAAAAGGGGAACAAATTGTTTTACTCATAGAATGCAATAATGAAATTTTTGAAGGAGTATGTGAGGCTATAAAAAATTCTAATATACCTACACTTTTTAAACCTAGATATTATTTTCAAATAGAAAAAATTCCCCTCCTAGGTTCAGGAAAAGTTGATCTTAAAAAAGTTAAAGAATTAGCTAAAAATTTAGCCATATAATTTGAGCTTATAACAAAGTCCAAATTAAAATTGGCATAGAAACAAAAGCAAAAAGAACTCCAAAGGCTACAGCACTTACGGCTAAATTACTATCTAGTTTAGCTTTCATTACCATAGCTCCTGCTAAAGTCATAGTAGGAGCTGCACTTTCTATAATAGCAACGATGGTAGAATCTTTTAATTCCAAATTAAATATTTTTAAACAAAATACAAAAAATAAAGGAGCTAAAATCATTTTAGCAAAGATGACAACTATTGTAGGTTTGTAAGAGGTTTTAATCGCCATAAAGCCAAGTCCTAAACCTATAGCAAAAAGTGCAACAGGGGTTGCAGAGGCACCAAATAAACGAATAGGAGAGAAAATAAATTCAGGTAAAGTAATCAATTTACACAAAAAACCAAAAAGCAAAGCTAAAAAAGGTGGAAAACTAAGAATTTTTTTAACATTAGCAAGCAAACTGACTTTTTCTCCATTTCCCAAAGAAAGTATAAAAGGTCCAAAAAGTGATATAGGTAAAGTTGTGGCTAAAGCATCGTAAAATATAACTTCAGCGCTAAATTGTGGGTCATTAAATATACCAGCAACAATAGGCATACCCACAAATATAGTATTTCCAAAACAAGAAAGCAAAAACATACTGACTAAAGTTACTTTAGAAAAATGAAAAACTTTTCCAATAAGAATAGCAAAAAAAGCTGCTAGTATACAGCTAAACAATCCAATAAAAATAAAAATAATCAATGAAAAATCAAAATTTAAATGATATGCTTTATCGAAAATCAAACAAGGTAAAGCAAAAATAATAGCAAAATCTAAAAAAGTCCTAGCTTGTTTTTGCTTCAAAACGCCAATTCTTTTGGCAAAATATCCGCCTGCAAGTAAAATAAAAATTGTAAATAATGGTATAAAAACAAACATTGAGTAATCCTTTTTAAGGGATGGTTTTTGAAAACGGATAGAATTATATTCTTTATACTTAAAAAAAATCTTAATATTTTTTAAGTTTTTTAAAAAAACCAATATTTTTTATTTTTTGTAACTTTAAGAAATTGTAAGTTGAAATTTGATTTTGAATAGTTAGTATTTTAAGTTGAATGATTATAATTTTAAATAATGGTGCGGTTAGCGAGATTTGAACTCGCACACGCGGAGCGCACCACCCCCTCAAGATGGCGTGTCTACCAATTCCACCATAACCGCATAGAAAAAAGCCCAAAAAAGGGCTTTAATAAGTTTTATTGTAAAACTATAAAAGGATTTGCGTAAAGTGCTATTAGCGCGATAACAAGAGCATAGATAACTTGTGCTTCGATCATCGCTAAAGCGATAAACATAGTTGTCATTAATTTTGGCCCAAGACCAGGGTTTCTAGCTGTTCCTGCAATTGTTGCCGCTGCAGTATTACCCATACCGATAGCACCACCAAGTGCTGCAACACCAAGACCTAGGCCTGCTGCAAGAACTGAAAATGCTTTAATCCATACATTAATAGCTTCTTGCTCTACTGGAGCATTAATTTCAGCTGCAAAAGCTACTGCTGCACATGCTAATAATAAAAAAAGAACTTTTTTCATTATCTTAACCTTTCTATAAAAAAATTTTTTTCAATTTTTAAATCAGTTCGGCTTGCGTATCCCTACTTAAGACTTAAAAATAAAGCCGAATTATAACCAAAGGTATCTTTATTTTTATTGAAATTTACAAAAATTCACATTTTTGATTTAAATTTGATTGTTTTCAATAAAGCTTAAAAGTTTTTTTGCTTTAATAATATTTTAAAATAATTTTTAAGTTAAGGTTGCAACATTGAGTTCTAAATTTTCAAAAATAGGTTTCATTTTAGCGGTAGCAGGTTCAGCGGTGGGCTTGGGTAATGCTTGGAAATTTCCAACACTAGTAGGTCAAAGTGGTGGATCTGCTTTTATCTTGCTTTATATAATTCTTACTTTAGGTGTAGGTTTTGTGATATTTTTAGCTGAGCTTAGCATAGGAAAAATTAGTGAAAAAGATCCGGTTAATGCCTATGAAAAGTTAGCACCTTCAAATAAAAAAGCTTGGTCTTATGTTGGTTTTACTATGGTGGGGGCGATTTTAATAGTTTCTTTTTATACCTTGGTGATTGGCTGGATAGTTAAATATGTGTTTTTAAGTATCACTGGAAATTTGCCTATGGATCTAGAAGTAAGTAAAGCACAGTTTGGATTTTTTATAAGTGAGGATTTTTTAAGTCAGTTTATTTGTTTTACTTTGGTTTTTTTATGTGTTTTTTATATTGTTTCTAAAGGTGTTAAGAATGGGATTGAAAAGTTAAATGTTTGGATGATGCCTTCATTGTTTATTTTACTTATTTTGATGCTTGTTTATGCTATTAGCAAAGATGGTTTTATAATGGCGGTTAAATTTCTTTTTGTACCTGATTTTTCCAAAATCAACACTTCAAATGTTCTTGAAGCCTTAGGACTTGCTTTTTTTAGTCTTTCTTTGGGCGTTGGAACGATTATTACTTATTCTGCTAGTCTGCCTGATAAAACTAATTTTATTACCAGTACTTTAAATATTATTTTTATCAATCTTTTAGTTGGTTTATTAATGGGTTTGGTTGTTTTTACTTTTATCTTTGAATTTGGTTACAATCCTAATCAACAAGGACCAGGACTTGTTTTTATTTCCTTAGCTACTTTATTTGAAAAAATTGGAGTGATTGGTTGTATTTTTGGAGCAGCGTTTTTTATTTCTTTAATCTTTGCTGGTATTACTTCAGCTGTTTCAATGATAGAGCCTTTCACTTTTTACCTTATTAATACTTTTGGTATGAGCCGTAAAAAAGCTTTGATTTTAATAGGAATTGTTGTTTATATTTTAGGAATGTTGTGTATTTTATCTTCTTTAAAAAGTACTCAGTTTGGATTTTTTGGAATGAGTTTTTTTGATTTGCTTGATAGTGTTTCAAGCAAGGTTATTATGCCTTTAGGTGGAATTTTGGCAGCTATTTTTGTGGGATTTGTGATGAAAAAAGAAGCTTTAAAAATTTTATTTAAACCTTATATGAGGGGTATATTTTTTGAACTTTGGTATGTGTTTTTGAGATTTATTTCCCCTTTGGCTGTTGTTATAGTTATGATAGCCGCTTTTTTAAAGTGAGTTTGAAAAATAATGAGAACATATTTTTCAAAAATCGGTTTTGTATTGACTGTTGCTGGTGGAGCCGTTGGTTTAGGTAATGCTTGGAAATTTCCAACTTTAAGCGCAGAAAATGGTGGTTTTGTTTTTGTGCTTTTATATTTGTTTTTTACTTTAACTATAGGATTTAGTATTTTTTTGGCTGAAGTGGCTATGGGACGTTTAAGTAAAAGTGATCTTGCAAATGCTTATTCAAATCTTGCCATAAAATATGGCAATAGATGGCGATATGGCGGCGTTTTTATGTTAGGTGGTATTTTTGTCCTCTCTTTTTATCTAGTTATCATGGGATGGGTTTTAAAATATACTGTAGTGAGTCTTTATTATCTTCCTAAAACTTTAGATGAAGCAGCAAGTAATTTTCAGAATTTAATTACTACAAATTTGACAAGTTCTGTTTTTTTCTTCACTTTATCTTTTTTTCTTACTTTATTGATAGTATCTAAAGGTTTAATCAAAGGGATTGAAAAATTAAACGTTGTTATAATGCCTAGCTTATTTTTAATGCTTGTTTTTATGTTGTTTTATTGCATGGGATTTAAGCAAGGTTTTGCAAATGCTTTTTCTTATTTATTTTATCCCGATTTTTTACATTTTAAATTCAGCTCTATTGCCGAAGCTTTAGGGCTTGCATTTTTTACCTTATGCTTGGGAATAGGTTGTATAGTTACATATTCATCGGCCTTGGATAAAAAAACAAATTTTATAAAAAGTTCAGTGTATATTGTTTTGATTAATTTATTGATTTCTTTTATCATGGGACTTATTGTTTTTACTTTTATCTTTGAATTTGGAGCCGATCCGCATACTCAAGGAGTAGGAATTGTTTTTATATCCTTGATGAGTTTGTTTAATCAACTTGGAGCTTTAGGCTATATTTTTGCATTTTGTTTTTTCTTAGCACTTTTTTTTGCTGGTATTACTTCAGCTGTTTCAATGATAGAGCCTTTAACTTTTTATATGATTAATAACTATCAAATTTCTCGTGTTAAAGCTCTATTTTTAATAGGTTTATTTGTTTTTGTTTTTGGAATTTGTTGTATCTTGTCATTAAATTTAAATTTTTTTTCTATGTTTAGTTTTTTTGGTAAAGATTTTTTTACTTTATTAGATAAATTAACTTCAAATTTTTTACTTCCACTTGGTGCTATAGTATGCTCTATATTTGTAGGTTTTTTTATGAATAAAAAACAAATTTATAAAATTTTTTCTAAATTTATAAGTCGAAAAATTTTCTTAATTTGGTTGTTTTTTATTCGTTTTATATCGCCTATAGCAATAATTTTGGTAATGTGTTATCAAATTTTTGTATAATAATGAAAAAATATTTTTTTAAGGAAAAATAATGGCTAAAAAATTCATCGATGTAATGGATACAAGCTTTAGGGACGGTTTTCAGTCTGTTTATGGAGCTAGGGTTTTAATGGATGATTTTTTTCCTGCAGTAGAAGCAGCAAAAGAAGCGGGTATTACTCATTTTGAATTTGGTGGTGGTGCTAGATTTCAAAGCTTGTATTTTTATCTTAATGAAGATGCTTTTACCATGATGGATAGATTTAGGGCTATTGTAGGAAAAGATGCTAATCTTCAAACTTTAGCAAGAGGGGTTAATACTGTTACTTTAGATACTGGAAGTAGTGAGCTTATTGATTTGCATGCAAAACTTTTTGCAAAACACGGTACCACAACGATAAGAAATTTTGATGCTCTTAATGATATAAATAATTTAAAATTTAGTGGTGAATGTATAGCAAAACATAGATTAAAACATGAAATCGCTATTACCTTAATGGATCTACCGCCAAATTGCAAAGGTGCTCATGATGTGCCTTTTTATGAAAAAATTTTGAAAGAAATTTTAGCAGCAGAAATTCCTTTTCACAGCATTTGTTTTAAAGATGCAAGTGGAACTTCAAATCCAAATAAAATTTATGAAACCATTAAAATGGCAAGAAAAATTTTACCTCAAGATATGCATATTAGACTTCATACGCATGAAACTGCAGGGGTGAGTATAGCCTGCTATCTTGCAGCACTTGAAGCAGGTGTTGATGGTATCGATTTGGCTGCAGCTCCTGTAAGTGGTGGAACTTCTCAGCCTGATATTTTAACCATGATGCATGCCTTAAAAGGTAAAGATTATGATTTAGGTGGACTTGAAGAAGAAAAAATTCTAAAATACGAAGAAGTTTTAAAAGATTGTTTAAAAGAGTATTTTTTACCCCCTGAAGCTACTATGGTAAATCCACTTATTCCTTTTTCTCCTATGCCAGGAGGAGCTTTAACGGCAAATACACAAATGATGAGGGATAATAATATTTTAGATAAATTTCCACAGGTCATTCATGCTATGAGAGAAGTTGTAGAAAAAGGTGGATTTGGTACTTCGGTTACTCCAGTTTCTCAATTTTATTTTCAACAAGCATTTAATAATGTTATGTTTGGGTCTTGGAAAAAAATCGCAGAAGGTTATGGAAAAATGGTGCTTGGTTATTTTGGAAAAACTCCAGTTGCACCCGATGCAAACATTATTGAGCTTGCTTCAAAACAACTTAATTTAGAACCTACTACAGAGCTTGCTATAAATATAGCTGATAAAGATGAGAGTAAAAGTATAGCTTATACCAAAACCTTGCTTGAAAAAGAGGGTATAGAAACGAGTGAAGAAAATATATTTGTTGCAGCAGCTTGCAAAGAAAAAGGTATAGCATTTTTAAAAGGAGAGGCAAAGGTAAATATACGCAAATTAGCCAGTATGCCAAAACCTATGAGTGCAGATGAAAACAAATTTACCGTAGCTGTAAATGGTAATAAATATCATGTAGAAGTAAGCTATGGCTTTGATAAAGATGTTAATGTTAAAAGTGTGAAAAAAGTAGAAGAAAATAAAAATATTATTTCTTCAAATTCAACAAGTTCTGTAGATGCTGAAAATGAAGTTTTAGCAGGTATTTCAGGTAATGTCTTTAAAATTTATGTTAACGAAGGCGAAGAAGTAAAATCAGGTCAAGCTATCATGGTTTTAGAAGCAATGAAGATGGAGATTGAGGTTAATGCCCCAAAAGATGGAATTATTTTAGAGCTTTGTATTAAAATAGGTGATACTGTTAATGAAGGCGAAGTATTAGCTATTTACAAGAATTAAAGTGAGGGAAAAATGAAAAAATTTGATAAGTTAGGTTTGGATAATATAAAGGAAATTTTTCATAATTTAAGTTATGATGAATTAAATGCTCATGAAAAAGCAAATAATGAAGGTTTAAGCACGGATAATGATACTTTTTGTGTAGATACAGGGATTTTTACAGGTAGAAGTCCTAAAGATAAATATTTTGTAAAACAAGATCCATCTAGTAAATATATAGCTTGGGGAAAGGTAAATCAGCCTATTACAAAAGAATTATTTGATAAACTTTTAACTAAAGCAAAGCAAGAATTAAGCGGAAAGAAAATTTATGTTCAAGATGTTTTTTGCGGTGCTTCTTTGCAAAGTCGCAAAGCAGTAAGATTTGTTACTGAAATTGCATGGCAAGCGCATTTTGTTAAAAATATGTTTATTCGCCCAAGTCAAGAGGAACTTGAGAATTTTAAAGCAGATTTTATTGTTTATAATGCTTGCAAATGCATCAATGAAGATTACAAACAAGATGGTTTAAATTCAGAGGTTTTTGTGATCTTTAATGTTGAAGAAAATATAGCGGTTATTGGTGGAACTTGGTATGGTGGAGAAATGAAAAAAGGTATTTTTTCTATGATGAATTATTGGTTACCACTAGAAAATAAACTTTCTATGCATTGTAGTGCAAATGTCGGAGAAAAAGACGATGTGGCACTTTTCTTTGGACTTAGCGGTACAGGAAAAACTACGCTTTCAACCGATCCAAAAAGAAGACTCATAGGTGATGATGAGCATGGGTGGGATGATGAAGGTGTGTTTAATTTTGAGGGCGGTTGCTATGCAAAAACAATCAATCTTGATCCTGAACATGAGCCTGAAATTTATGGAGCTATTAAAAGAAATGCACTTTTAGAAAATGTAGTTTTAAGAGCTGATAAGAGTGTTGATTATGCTGATGCCTCAAAAACAGAAAACACGAGAGTTTCTTATCCTATAGAGCATATTGAAAATCATGAGCCTAGTCTAAAAGCAGGGCATCCAAAAAATATTATATTTTTAAGTGCAGATGCTTTTGGAATTTTACCCCCGGTGAGCAAACTAAGCAAAGAGCAGGCTATGTATTATTTTTTAAGTGGCTATACAGCAAAAGTAGCTGGAACTGAGCGCGGTATAACAGAGCCTCAAGCAACTTTTTCAGCTTGTTTTGGAGAACCTTTTATGCCTTTACATCCAACGGTTTATGCGAGATTGCTTGGTGAAAAGATTGAAAAACATGAAGTTAATGTTTATCTTGTTAATACGGGTTGGAGTGGCGGAAGCTACGGTGTGGGTAAAAGAATGAGCATTAAGGCTACTAGGGCTTGCATTAATGCTATTCTAGATGGAAGTATTACAAAATGCGAATTTGAAAATTTTGAAGTGTTTGATTTAGCTATTCCAAAAGCTTTAGAAGGTGTAGAAAGTGTACTTTTAAATCCTATAAATACTTGGTTAGATAAAAATGCTTATATTGCAACAAGAGATAAATTAGCACATATGTTTATACAAAATTTTAAACGTTATGAAGATGTCAAAGAAGGCATTGAATTTAGCAAATTTGGACCAAAAATTTAAGGCATTTAAATGAAAAATGAAATGTGGTCAGGACGTTTTAGTGATGCAAGTGATGAGCTTTTAAAAGAATTTAATGCAAGTTTAAATGTAGATAAAACTTTGTTCAATGAAGATATACAAGGTTCTATAGCACACGCTACAATGCTTGAAAGTTGTGGTATTTTAAAAAAAGAAGAATTAGATGCTATTATAAAAGGTTTAGAGCAGGTTAGAAGTGAAATAGAGCAAGGTAAATTTGTTTTTGATATCAAAGATGAAGATATTCATATGGCCGTAGAAAAGCGTTTAAGCGAGATTATAGGTAGTGAAATTGGTGGAAGACTTCATACTGCAAGAAGTAGAAATGATCAAGTGGCTACTGATTTTAAACTTTTTGTCAAAAAATCTCATATTGAACTTATAAAGCTTTTAAAAGAATTGATTCAAACCATGCTCGAACATGCTAAAGTGCATAAAAAAACTATTATGCCAAGTTTTACACATTTACAGCACGCTCAGCCTGTGAGTTTTTCTTTTTATATTTTAGCTTATGCTTTTATGTTAATGCGAGATATTAAGCGTTTGCAAAATAGCCTAGAACTCGCAGACTTTTCGCCACTTGGATCTTGTGCATGTGCAGGAACAAGCTATAGAACCAATCGTGAGTTGAGTGCTGAAATTTTAGGATTTAAAGATATTATGCTAAATGCTATGGATGGAGTGAGTGATAGGGATTTTGCTCTTGATTTGCTTTATGATATAGCAGTTATTTTTACACACACATCAAGACTTTGCGAAGAAATGATCTTATTTTCAAGTTCGGAGTTTTCTTTTATAACTATAAGTGATAGCTTTTCAACAGGAAGTTCTATTATGCCTCAGAAAAAAAATCCTGATGTTTGTGAGCTTATACGTGGAAAAACAGGGCGTGTTTATGGAAATTTGATTTCTCTTTTAACTATAATGAAAGCTTTACCTTTAGCCTATAATAAAGATATGCAAGAAGATAAAGAAGGGATTTTTGATAGTGTAAAAACCGCTAAAGATAGCTTAATCATCTTAAATGCAATGCTAAAAGAAATACAAATTAATAAAGAAAATATGCTTAATGCTTGTAAAAAAGGTCATTTATTGGCTACCGATTTGGCAGATTATTTGGTGCGTGAAAAAAATATTCCTTTTAGAAAAGCACATTTTATAGTGGGAAATGTTGTTGCACAAGCTGAAGCACAAGGTATTGATATAAGTGAAATTAAAGATCTTTCAAAAATAGATCCTGTATTTGATGAAAAAGCTATGGAACTTTTAAATTTTGAATTTTCTTTAAATTCTAAGCAAAGTGAAGGCTCAAGTTCTATTGCAAGCGTAGAAAAGCAAATTCAAATTTTGGAAGGTTTTATTCAAAATTTATAAATATTGTTTAGGCTATTTTGCCTAAACATTGAATCTAAAGTGCATTACATCGCCGTCTAAAACGATATAGTCTTTTCCTTCAAGGCGTAGCTTTCCTGCTTCTTTGGCGCCATTTTCGCCTTTGTATTGGATATAGTCTTCATAGGAAATAACTTCAGCTTTTATAAAGCCTTTTTCAAAGTCATTATGAATCACGCTTGCTGCTTTTGGTGCTTTCCAGCCTTTTTTGATTGTCCAAGAACGCACTTCAACTACACCAGCGGTAAAATAACTGATCAGTCCAAGCTTAGCAAAAGCAGTGCGTATGATTTGATCAAGACCGCTTTCGTTAACTCCTAGAGAGCTTAAAAATTCATGACTTT
The DNA here is from genome assembly GCF_012897855.1 of Campylobacter sp. CFSAN093227. Classification (NCBI taxonomy): domain Bacteria; kingdom Pseudomonadati; phylum Campylobacterota; class Epsilonproteobacteria; order Campylobacterales; family Campylobacteraceae; genus Campylobacter; species Campylobacter sp. CFSAN093227. Next base: position 942,145 of record NZ_CP040610.1, on the reverse strand, counting down.
CTTCATCGCTTAATCCTACTAATTCTTCTTCGATTTTTGCACAAAGCTTGATAACTTCATGATCATTTTTTTTAGCATATTCTTTTAAAGCTTTTACATAATCATTATCTTCACTAATACCATTTTCATCAACATTTGCACCATAAATCACCTCTTTAGCAGAAAGCAGTCTTAATTCCTTGATTAGGGCTTGATAAATTTCACTTTCCTTTTCAGGATAAGAACTTGCAGCTAAGCCTTTGTTTAAATGATCAAGTAAGGAATTTGCAAGTTCGAGACTTTCTTTGGCGCCCTTTTGATTGGCTTTGGCTTCTTTGGTGAGTTTTTCTATTTTTTTACTCAGTTGCTCAATATCTGCTAAAATAAGCTCTGTATTGATAATTTCTACATCACGTAAAGGATCAACTCCACCTTCAACATGGGTAATATTTTCTTCATCAAAACAACGTACTATATGCAAAATAACCTCAGTTTCACGTATATTTGAAAGAAATTTATTTCCCAAGCCTTCGCCTTTACTTGCGCCTTTAACAAGTCCAGCGATATCTACAAATTCTATTAAAGAATGCATAATTCTTTCAGGTTTTACTATTTTAGCAAGTTCATTAAGTCTTAAATCAGGAACTTCAACCATGGCTTTATTAGGCTCTATGGTGCAGAAAGGATAGTTTGCACTTTGGGCATTTTGTGCTTTAGTTAAAGCATTAAAAGTTGTTGATTTGCCAACATTTGGAAGTCCTACTATACCTACGCTTAAACTCATTTAGCTTTCCTTAAAATTTGAATTAAATAATTAACACACATTCTAACTCCAGCTCCACCTGCGCCAAAACTAGAATATCCCCAAGATTTTTCTGTATAAGCAGGTCCTGCTATGTCAAGATGTAGCCATTTATCTTTATATTCTTTACGAATAAATTTATCTAAAAATAACCCTGCGGTAATTGCACCTCCGTAGCGACTAGAGGCAGTATTACTAACATCGGCAATATTTGATTTTATAAGTTCTCTTAAGTAAGGGTTGAAATGTAAGATTGTGGTATATTCTCCGCTTTTTTTAGAGCTTAGATAAAAATCATTTTGCAATTCCTCATTATTTCCCATAATAGCACTTGTAAATTCTCCAAGTCCTACAACACAAGCTCCAGTAAGAGTTGCCATATCGATAAGTAAATCAGGTTTTAAATCCTGTGCAAAAGAAAGACAATCAGCTAAAACCAAGCGTCCTTCTGCATCTGTATTTCTTACCTCTATGCTTACACCTTCACGACTGATTAACACATCATCAGGCTTATAAGCATTGCCGCCTATCATATTTTCAGTTGCGCCCAAAATGCAATGCACTTCTAAATCTAAAGCAAGTTTAGCTACGGCTTTTATGATTCCCATTACTGCTGCTGCACCGCTTTTATCAGCTTTCATTGTAAGCATAAAATCAGCTGGTTTTAAGCTTAATCCACCGCTATCGTAAGTTAAGCCTTTTCCAACAAATACAACACGTTTTTTTGCATTTTTGGCTTTATAGCTTAGATGAATGAGGCGTGGTGGGTGTATCGAGGCGCGATTTACCGCTAAAAAGGCATTCATTTTTTCTTTGGCTAAGAATTTTTCATCATAAATTTTACAAATAATGTTTTTATTTTCTTTAGCTAAATTTTGCGCATCTTCTGCCATTTTTAAAGGGGTGTAAATTTCAGGAATTTCATTGACTATATTTTTAGTAAAATTTGTAGCATTAGCTAAAATTTCTCCACGCTCTAAACCTATCTTAGCTTCATCTTTATTAAATTTCTTACCATTTAATTCTTCGCTTGAAATAATAAATTTTTCCAAAGTACTTGTTTTTTTCTCGCTTTTATATTTGTCAAATTTATAAGCTCCAAAAAGTACGCCTTCAACTAAAGATGCAAAACTTCTAACTACACAATCTCCTATTATGCTAGGAAGTTTTACGCTTTTAATATTAAGTTTCTCAAGAGTTTTATATGCTGTGCAAAGACTTAATCTTATATCCTCATAAGCAAGACTTTTAAGCTCTAAATAAAGCTTTTTATTGTTTAAGTCTAATAATGCACCTTCGCCTTTGTAATTATTAAGTTTAAAAAAATCTTTTTCTTTGTTAAAAATTTTTAAATTTTTATCCTGTATAAAAACAAGTTCAAAGTCTGCTTTTATAGCATCTAGTTTTTTATCGTTTAATTCAAATTTCATGATTTTTTCCTTTTATCTTTAAGTATAGCTTTTTCCATTTGTTTAAAACCAAATAATAAAAGGGATAAAAAAGCTATAATAATAATGGCTGCATAATACCAATGTTCTTCAGCCCAAATCACCATCTTCCAAATTTGTTCTCCAAAATACCAAGCTAAAAGTATAGTGATTGATGCCCAAACCCAAGCACTAAAAAGATTGATAATAGCAAATTTTTTTGCACTATAACGCGTGATTCCTATACTCATAGGTATAATGGTTCTAAAACCATACATATAGCGTTGTATAAAAATAATAGGCCAACCAAAACGTTGTAAAAGTAGGTGTGCTACTGCAAATTTACGCCTTTGAGTTTTTAATTTTTTTTGTATGTAGCGTTTATTATATCTTCCTATATAGAAATAAATTTGATCGCCTACAAAACCACCAAGTCCTGCTATAAATATAACAAAACCTAAATTTACATGTCCTTGATGAGCAAAAATACCTGCTAAAATTAAAGCTAACTCTCCTTCTAAAATGCACCATAAAAAAATAATAATATAAGCTAGATCTTTGTATTGGTAAAGTAAATTTTTTAAAAATTCTTCCATTTGTACCTTTCTATAGTTTTAAATTTCTAAAACACTATAAACTGAAGTAAGTTTTTCAAGTTTATTTGCTCCATTTAAATCTTTAAGATTCATTAAAAAACAAGCTTCAACACATTTAGCTCCAGCTTTTTGAATGAGTTCATATGAAGCTATAGCTGTTCCGCCAGTTGCTATTAAATCATCTACAAGTAAAACTCTTGCATTTTGAATATTTTTAAATGCATCTTTATGAAGTTCTACTTTATCGCTGCCATATTCAAGATCGTATTCGCAGCTAAAGGTTTCAAAAGGGAGTTTTCCAGGTTTTCTAATAGGCACAAAAGGAAGATTAAGTTTTGCACAAATCATAGATGCAAAGATAAATCCTCTGCTTTCTGTTCCTGCTATGAAGTCTAGATTGTAATCTTTGTAGCGTTCTTTTAAATGTCTAAGTAGAAAATTTAAAGCTTCTTTGTTATTTAGTAGAGTGGTGATATCTCTAAAAATAATTCCTTTTTTTGGAAAATCAGGAATAATCCTAATGCTATCAAGCAGATATTTTTTTTCTTCTTGTGTTAGTTTTATCATAATAATGCCTCGATTTTTGCTTCTAATTCTTTAATTCTTTGTCTTAGTTTGTCATTTTCCAAGCGATATTGAGAATTTCTGGTTCTTAAAGATGTAAGGTCTGCTTTGATTTTATTAAGCTCTTCTGTGAGTATATCTATATTTCCAAGGCTTCTTTGAAGTTGAATTTGTAGTTTTCTAATGACAATCTCAGTATCATCAAGATTGTTTTTGATAAAATCTTTTGATGTTTTTTCTTTATTAAGTAGAGTTTTATAGTAAAACAACATTACAATAAGATAGATAGTTGCACAAATCAATATAGTTAAAACAAGCCAGTTTGTAAACATTATATTTTTACCTCAATTTTTTGAATTCTTTGCATATGTCTCCCTTCTTCAAAAGGAGTTTGAATGAATTTTTCTATAATATCTATAGCTAATTCAACCCCAATTAATCTTCCGCCTAATGCCAAAACATTGGCATCATTATGCCTTCTTGCAAGTTCTGCACTTAAGCTTTCGTGGCATAATGCACAACGAATGTTTTTATGACGATTTGCTGCAATAGAAATTCCAATTCCACTTCCACAAATAAGAATGCCAAAGCTCCGTTTGTTTATTTTTTCGGCAAGTAAATGCGCATAATCAGGATAATCGCAGCTTGCGCAAGTGTTTGTTCCTAAATCGTTAAAAATTATATTTTTTTCTTTTAAAAATACGCAAATTTTTTCTTTTAATTCAAAACCAGCATGATCACTAGCAATATAAATTTTTTCCCTAAGCATTGGTTTCCTAAATTACTATATAAAATAAGATAAAAATCTAATCTTATCATATTAAATCATAAAAACAGCTTTTCTTTGTTTTAAAAATAAGCTTTATTTTTCTTTATATATGTTAGAATCATGTGACAAGAAAAATAAAATTTCAATAAATTAAGAGGAGAAGAAAGTGAAGCTCATACTCATAGGATCTTCAACAGGTGGTCCTAATCAGCTTAAATTTCTTTTAAAGGATATTGATGTAAAAAATACTTGTGTAATTATAGCTCAGCACATGAGTGCCAGTTTTATTCCATCTTTTGTGGGGCAATTTAATAAAGAAGCTTTTAGTGAAGTGTGCTTATTGAACGATAAAGAGATATTAAGCAATAAAATTTATATTTGCCCTAAAAATACTATTTTATCTGGAAATTTAAATATTGTAGCCGCTTGGCAAGATGTGGCTTCAAGCTTTAAACCGAGTGTGGATTTACTTTTTCATTCCGCTGTTTCTTTGGCAAAAACAAATAAAATACTTGCTATTATTTTAACGGGCATGGGAGATGATGGCGCAAAAGGTTTATTTGAGCTTTATAAAACAGGAGTTAGATGTTTATGTGAGAATGAAGCAGATAGCGTCGTTTATGGTATGCCAAAAAGAGCAAAAGATATGAATCCGCATTTAAAACCTATGAGCTTAAAAGAAATTAAAAAAGAAATTGTAAATTTTATTGATCAGGATTAATAAAAGGAAAATTGCATGAAAAAAAAAATAACTCCTAGCGAATTGGAACTTAATGAATTTATAAAAATTATCAACGAAATGAGTGGTATTGATTTAACCGATAAAAAAAATATACTAGCTTTAAAGTTGAATAAATTTCTTGAAGGAACTAATACTAAAAATTTTTCCGAATTTTTGGGAAAATTAAAAAGCAATAGACAACTTAAACAAGAAACTTTAGATTTTGTAACCATAGGTGAAACTTATTTTTTAAGAGAATTGGCTCAATTGAAAGAAATAATTTATTATGCCAAAAGCTTAGAAAAGAGAGTAAATATCCTAAGCGCCCCTTGTTCAAGTGGAGAAGAAGTATATTCTTTGGCATTATTGGCTGCACAGAATTTTATTAAAGATATGTATATTTTAGGCGTTGATATTAATTCAAGTGTGATTGAAAAAGCAAAACTTGGAAAATATCAAGGAAGAACTTTACAGCGATTGAGCGAGAGTGAAAAAAGAAGGTTTTTTTTAGAAAGCGAAGATAAATTTTATACTATTAATAAAAATGAGCTTTGTACTTGTAAATTTGAACTTTGCAATGTTTTTGAAGAAAAATTTTCAAGATTGGGAAAATTTGATATTATAGCTTCTAGAAATATGATTATTTATTTTGATCATGAATCAAAACTAAAACTTATGGAGAGATTTCATAGAATTTTAAATGATAAAGGAAGGCTTTATGTTGGCAATGCTGATTTAATTCCAGAGACTATTTATTTTAAAAAGATTTTCTCTCCAAGAGGTGTTTACTATGAAAAAGTATAAATTCTAAAAATTACTAAAAGTTACACTTTGGAAATTTATTAGTAAAAATAAGTTACATTTTGAAGTAGTTTTCTTTATTTAATGATAAAATAATTTCAATTAATTTTATATTTAGCTAAAAATAAAGGAAAAAACTTGATTGAATTAAAAAATGTAAACAAATACTACGGAACTCATCATGTTCTAAAGAATATTAATCTTTCTGTTAAAGAAGGTGAGAAGCTTGTTATTATAGGTCCAAGTGGAAGTGGAAAAAGTACAACTATCCGTTGCATGAATGGGCTTGAAGAAGTTAGTTCAGGAGAGGTCGTAGTTAACAATCTTGTTTTAAATCATAAAAATAAAATTGAAATTTGCCGAAAATATTGTGCAATGGTTTTTCAGCATTTTAATTTATATCCACATATGACGGTTTTGCAAAATTTGACCTTAGCTCCAATGAAACTTCAAAAAAAATCTAAAAAAGAAGCTGAAGAAACAGCTTTTAAGTATTTAAAAGTTGTAGGTTTGCTGGATAAAGCAAATGTTTATCCAGCAACCCTTTCAGGTGGACAACAACAACGCGTTGCTATAGCAAGATCACTTTGTACTAAAAAACCCTATATTTTATTTGATGAACCTACTTCAGCCCTTGATCCAGAAACCATACAAGAGGTTTTAGATGTAATGAAAGAAATTTCACATCAAAGCAATACTACCATGGTAGTTGTTACACACGAAATGGGTTTTGCAAAAGAAGTAGCAGATAGGATTATTTTTATGGAAGATGGTGCTATTGTGGAAGAAAATATTCCTAGCGAATTTTTCTCAAATCCAAAAACTGAAAGAGCGCGACTCTTTTTAGGGAAAATTCTTAAAAATTAACCAAAATTGAAAGGAGAAAAAATGGTTTTTAGAAAATCTTTGTTAAAGTTGGCAGTTTTTGCTCTAGGTGCTTGTGTTGCATTTAGTAATGCTAATGCAGCAGAAGGTAAACTTGAGTCTATTAAATCTAAAGGACAATTAATAGTTGGTGTTAAAAATGATGTTCCACATTATGCTTTACTTGATCAAGCAACAGGTGAAATTAAAGGTTTCGAAGTAGATGTTGCCAAATTGCTAGCTAAAAGTATATTAGGTGATGATAAAAAAATAAAACTAGTTGCAGTTAATGCTAAAACAAGAGGCCCTTTGCTTGATAATGGTAGTGTAGATGCAGTGATAGCAACTTTTACTATTACTCCAGAGAGAAAAAGAATTTATAATTTCTCAGAGCCTTATTATCAAGATGCTATAGGGCTTTTGGTTTTAAAAGAAAAAAATTATAAATCTCTAGCTGATATGAAAGGTGCAAATATTGGAGTGGCTCAAGCTGCAACTACAAAAAAAGCTATAGGTGAAGCTGCTAAAAAAATTGGCATTGATGTTAAATTTAGTGAATTTCCTGATTATCCAAGTATAAAAGCTGCTTTAGATGCTAAAAGAGTTGATGCGTTTTCTGTAGACAAATCAATATTGTTAGGTTATGTGGATGATAAAAGTGAAATTTTGCCAGATAGTTTTGAACCACAAAGTTATGGTATTGTAATCAAAAAAGATGATCCAGCTTTTGCAAAATATGTTGATGATTTTGTAAAAGAACATAAAAATGAAATTGATGCTTTAGCGAAAAAATGGGGTTTATAATATGAATGAAAGTGTAGGTTTTGTTGAACATTTAAGACAAATTCTTACTTCTTGGGGTTTATATGATGAAAATAGTATAAGCCCTTTTGCGGTATGGAAATTTTTAGATGCTTTGGATAATAAAGATGCTTTTATTAATGGTTTTATTTATACTTTAGAAGTAAGCATTCTTGCTTTGCTTATAGCTACAATTTTTGGAACTATAGGCGGAGTTATGGCTACAAGTAGATTTAAAATTATCAGAGCCTACACTAGAATTTACGTAGAGCTTTTTCAAAATGTTCCTTTGGTAATACAAATTTTCTTTTTGTTTTATGCCTTGCCTGTTTTAGGTATAAGGCTTGATATATTTACTATTGGTGTATTGGGTGTTGGGGTGTATCACGGAGCTTATGTAAGCGAGGTGGTTAGAAGTGGAATTTTGGCTGTGCCAAGAGGTCAGTTTGAAGCTTCTGCGTCTCAAGGGTTTACTTATATTCAACAAATGCGTTATATTATAGTACCTCAAACCATTAGAATTATTTTACCACCGATGACAAATCAAATGGTAAATTTAATTAAAAATACCTCTGTATTGCTTATTGTAGGTGGAGCTGAGTTAATGCATTCTGCTGATAGTTATGCAGCTGATTATGGAAATTATGCGCCAGCTTATATATTTGCAGCGGTTTTATATTTTATAATTTGCTATCCTTTGGCTTATTTTGCAAAAGCTTATGAAAATAAATTAAAAAAAGCACATTTAACGAGATAAAGGGTTGTTAATGGAAAATGTTTTTAATGCGCAAAATATTGAATTTTTAATGCAAGGTTTATTTCTGACATTAAAAATAGCCTTGGCAACTTGTATTATTTCGATTGTTTTTGGAACTTTTTTAGCTATAACTAAAAATTATGGGGATAGATTAAGTAAATTTTTAGCAGCTTGCTATATAGATATTTTTAGAAATACTCCTTTATTATTATGGATGCTTGCAGCTTGTTTTGTTCTACCTGTATTTTTTGGACAATTTCCTCAAGCTTTTTGGGGTACTATAGGATTTTCACTTTATACGAGTTCGGTTATGGCTGAAATTATTAGAGGTGGATTAAATTCTATACCAAAAGGTCAGTTTGAAGCAGCTTATTCTCAAGGTTTTGGTAAATTTTTTACTCTTTTTTATATTATTTTACCACAAACTTTTAGAAAAATAATACCTGCTTTATTATCTCAAATTGTAACCACTGTAAAGGATACAGCTTATTTAGCGGGTTTAGGTATAGCTGAACTTACTTATAATTCAAAAACTATATTGGCAAAACTAACAAGTTTTGAAGAAATTTTAGCGATGATAGGTGTTGTTGCGGGAATTTATTTTATAATATGTTTTTCACTTTCTATGTTGGTAAGATATTATGCCAAAAAGACAGCTTACATTTCTTAAAAAAGCTTATATTTTTATATAAGCTTTTTAAATTTACAGCAGTTTTTAACATTTTTTTTATTAAAATCTTTTGTATTAATTCATAATTTTATTGATTAAGGTTTTTTATGCGAGGTTATAAAATTTTTTCAGGCTCAGCTAATGTCGAATTTGCAAGACAAGTTTCTAAATATCTCTCCCTGCCTTTAAGTGATGCTGGAGTAAAGCGGTTTAGTGATGGAGAGATTAGCGTTCAAATTGATGAGAGTGTACGCGGAAAGGATGTTTTTATTATTCAAAGTACTTGCGCTCCTACAAACGATAATTTAATGGAACTTTTAATTCTTACAGATGCTTTGCGTCGCTCAAGTGCAAATTCAATTACGGCTATTATCCCATATTTTGGCTATGCGAGACAAGATAGAAAAGCAAATCCTAGAGTGCCAATTACTGCTAAACTTGTGGCTAATTTGATTCAAGCAGCTGGGATTGATCGCGTAGCTACGATAGATTTGCATGCAGGACAAATTCAGGGTTTTTTTGATATTCCAGTAGATAATCTTTATGGAAGTATAGTTTTTAATGATTACATTAAAGCCAAACATTTTAAAAATGCTATTATAGGAAGTCCAGATATAGGGGGTGTTGCAAGAGCTAGGAGTGTTGCAAAGCATTTAGGACTTGATATAGTTATAGTTGATAAGCGTCGTGAAAAAGCCAATGAAAGTGAAGTAATGAATATTATTGGAGATGTAAAAGATAAAGAAGTTATCTTAGTGGATGATATTATTGATACTGCTGGCACTATAGTTAAAGCCGCGGAAGCTTTAAAAGAAAAAGGTGCAAAATCTGTTATGGCTTGCTGTACTCATGCAGTTTTAAGTGGAAAAGCCTATGAGAGAATAGCAAGCGGAGTTTTAGATGAGCTTGTGGTAACAGATACTATACCTTTAAAAGAGCAATTACCAAATATTAAAGTATTAAGCGTTACACCTGTTTTTGCTGAAGTAATACGTCGTGTTTATCATAACGAAAGTGTAAATTCTCTCTTTATTTAGATTAAAAAAGCTTAAAGATTATTTTTAAGCTTTTCATTTTTATGCTACTTAAAGAAACAAAAAACATATATTTTTTTAAAAATGTGAAAAAACTAAACATCTTTCTATACAATTTAATCTATAAATCTGCTATTCTTTGAAAATATTTTATTTTCTTAGGAGAAATATGACTCAGTTAAGTACTAAAATTTTATGGTTGTTTGTTGCAACTTTAGGCGCTATTTGTTTTGGTTATTTAGCTTTACAAAATGGCGAAAGTGTATCAGCGATTTATTTGGTGGTTGCTGCTGTATGTATTTATATGATAGGATATAGATTTTATGGGCGTTTTGTAGCTTATAAGGTTTTAGAACTTGATAAAAATCGTGCAACACCAGCACTTGTAGAAAATGATGGGCGTGATTTTGTGCCTACAAATAAAGCTGTATTATTTGGACATCATTTTGCTGCTATTGCAGGAGCAGGTCCATTAGTAGGACCTATCTTGGCCGCTCAAATGGGATATTTGCCTTCTATGCTTTGGATTTTAGTAGGAGGAGTTTTAGCGGGTGCTGTGCATGATTTTGTTGTTCTTTTTATATCTACTCGTAGAAAAGGTAGAAGTCTTGGCGAGATGATTAAGGATGAGATGGGTAAATTTACAGGTGGAGTTGCTATGGTGGCGATTTTTGGCATTATGCTTATTATTATTGCCATTTTAGCTATGGTGGTTGTAAAAGCTTTAGCAGAATCTCCATGGGGTTTATTTACTATCGCAATGACTATTCCTATAGCAATATTTATGGGCATTTATATGCGTTTTATCCGTCCAGGTAGAGTAGGGGAGGCTTCTATAATAGGTTTTGTGCTTTTAATTTTGGCTATTCATTATGGTAGCGTTATAGCTGCTGATCCTTATTGGGCTAAAATATTTACTTTAGAAGCTCCAACTTTGGCAATTGTTATGATGGCTTATGGTTTTATTGCTTCTGTTTTACCTGTGTGGTTTTTACTTGCTCCAAGAGATTATCTTTCAACTTTTTTGAAAATCGGTGTTATTGTGGTAATGGCTGTAGCTATTGTTTTGGTTGCTCCTGATTTACAAATGCCAAAAGTAAATACTCAGTATTTTGATGGAACAGGTCCAGTATTTGCAGGTGGAGTGTTTCCATTTTTATTTATTACCATTGCTTGTGGTGCGATCAGTGGTTTTCATGCTTTGATTTCTAGTGGAACTACTCCTAAAATGCTTGAAAACGAAACTCATGCTTTGGCTGTTGGATATGGCTCTATGCTTGCTGAGAGTGCTGTGGCGATTATGGCTTTAATTTGTGCTTGTATTTTACATCCAGGTCTTTATTTTGCTATAAATTCAAGCTCTGCTTTGATAGGAACAGATGTTGTAAATGTAGCACAAACTATTTCAAGTTGGGGATTTAGTATTACTCCTGAAGAAATTACTACTTTAACCACAAATATAGGAGAGCATACTATACTTTCAAGAACAGGGGGAGCCCCGACTTTTGCTATAGGTGTAGCTTTGATCTTGCATGAACTTTTTGGCGGCGTGGATTTGATGGCTTTTTGGTATCATTTTGCTATATTGTTTGAAGCTTTATTTATTTTAACAGCGGTGGATGCTGGGACAAGGGCTTGTCGTTTTATGGTGCAAGATATATTGGGTAATGTTTATAAACCTTTAGGAGATATTCATAATTATCCAGCTGGACTTTTGGCTACGGCTTTAAGTGTTGCAGGTTGGGGATATTTTCTTTATCAAGGTGCCATTGATCCTAAGGGAGGAATTTATACGCTTTGGCCTCTTTTTGGCGTGAGCAATCAAATGCTTGCGGGTATGGCTTTGCTTCTTGCTACAACTATACTTGTAAAAATGGGCAAGGCAAGATATACTTGGGTTACTTTAGTACCTGCGGTATTTGTCTTAGTGGCAACTCTGTATGGAGGAATTCAAAAAATTATGCCTTATGAAGAAGGCAATAAAATAGCAAATGCGGTAAGTCATGTAGCCGCCGTTAGCATACAAAGTCAAAAAATTAAAGATTTAGAATTTAAATTAAATAATACTAAAGATGAAAAAGAAATTTCTACAATTAAAAAAGAAATTTCAATAGCCACTCAAAATAAAGTTGGAAATTTACTTAATGCAATTCTTTGTGTGTTCTTTATGATAGCTACCTTGCTTGTTATAATTTCTTGTATAGGAATTTGCTTAGGTAAAATTAAATTTCCTCTTAAAGAAACTAAGTATATTAAGATTGATGAAATTCAAAAAATTTAAGTATTATTATGAAAAAGCCGAAAGGTTTTTTCATCCCTTGGTGGGACTTTCTAGTTATGATAAGTATTTAGAACACATGAAACAAAAACATCCAGGAAAAATTCCAAAAACCAGAGGGGAATTTTTCAAAGAATGTCTAGATAAAAAATATAATAGTGGCGGTTTAAATAAATGCTGATAAGCTTAAAGGATAAAGTTTTATCATACAAAATAAGCTTTAAGCATTTAAAAAGCCATGAATTCTTTTAAGTTCTTCACTAATAGGCTTTTTCTTTCCATCTCTTGTAACACTTACATAAGTTACTAAAGCCGAAGTTACATTAATGCAAGAAGTACAACCTTGAGAATCCACTCTTTGAGCTGTGACTTCTACTTCAACGCTGATTGAAGTGTTGCCCACATTTACAACTTTAGAGTAACAAGAAATTATATCGCCTATAAAAACAGGTTCTTTAAAAACTACTTTATCCATAGAGATGGTTACAACGCGTTCAGGAGAAAGTTCTCTTGCTGCGATAGCTCCTGCTAAATCGATTTGTGAAAGTATCCATCCGCCAAAAATATTTCCCGCTGGATTTGTGTCACTTGGCATAGCTACAATTTTTAATTTTGGTTCTCCCATATCTCTCATTTTTACTCCTTATTTTAAAAAATGAATTATAATTAAAAAAGTTAAAAAGGAGAATAAAAGTATGAATAATTTTAAAGAAATAGCTAAATTGGTTAGAAAATACAAAGAAAGAAATAATGCGTTATATGAGTTTTTAGACAAAGAAGATGTGGGCGAGTATTTTAGATCTTTGATTTCTTTAAGTGAGTTAAAACAAGATAAAACAACTATGCTAGCCATACTTAGGCGTTTGATTGATTTAAAAGAAGAAAATTTAGTTCAAGAGTGGAAAAAAAACAACTTTAAGGAAGATAAGATTATAGAGTTAAAACATAAGTTCTATGAAGAGGTTAGAAAGTTTTATGAAAAAGAACATCAAAATTTAATTAATGAAATAAAAGAGAAAAAACTTTTAAATAATTTTTATCAGTCCTTAATACAAGGAGTGCATAATATAGGTTTAATTATGAATATTTTTGAAATTTCTTGGACTAAAGAAATTATAGAAAAAAATAATAAAATTTTATCTACTCAATTTCCAAATTTAGATGATGCAATGGAATTTTTACGTAAAAATCATTTATATCAAAAAACTCCAGAAGGAGAAATTTGTGAGCGAAGCTATGGTGTTTTAGTTAGAATAGGAAATTTATGGAAATTTGTTCCTTATGCGAGATTTTTCGAGAATGAAATTTTAAAATTAGAATTTGCTTTTGAAAATATGATTGATCAGCTTAAAATATTTGCTAGCAGCGAAGAGGAAAAAGCTTATATAGAATATTTTGAAAAATTAAAATTAGCGTTTTGTGAAAAAGATGAAGATAGGGTTATAAAAGCTTGGCAAGAAGCTGAATTTGCTTGGATGAAAGTAAAATCACCTTTACAAGTGGGACATCCTTTAGAATATTATGAAGATAATTATACTCATGCGGTGGCATTAGAATGGGATATAAGAATAGAAGATGAAAATGATTTTGATGTTTTGAAATTTGGTAATGAAATTAAGGAAAGTTTTGAACATGTTTATAAAAATATAGGACTTGAAGATTGTGAATTAGAAAAAGAAGTTTTATCTAATATAGAAAAAACTCAACTTTATATTTGCACTCCGATGATATTTTATGGTGCTGAACTTAAAGGTTTATTCTCAGCTCAAGTCGTTCCAAATGATGAGTTTGTAAGTTCTAAGGCGGGCAAAAAAATATTTGCCTTTATAAATTTTGTATATGAAAATGCTAAAACAAAGCCTTTTATGAAAATTTCTAGCGAGGTTTTTGATAAAGAATTTTTGGATTTTGGAAGAAATATTTTATTTTATCAGGAAAAAATTTGGAAAAGGGTTTATGAAGTATCAACTATAGGCCATGAATTTGGTCATATATTTTTTATTGCTAATGATACCGAAAAAACAATGAATCAGAGTGGTTTTTTTAAAAATATAGAAGAATATAAAGCTACTACAGGTGGACTTATAAATTTCTTTTATCATGAACAAGATGACTTGATAATGCCTGTTTTTCATGAACTTATAAAAAGAGCTATTGGACTTATTTCTTGGCAAAGGGTTGATGAAGTTAGACCTTATTATACAGAAGGACTTATTCATCTTAGCTTGCTTTTTGAAAGCGAAGTATTGATTTTTGAAAATAATAATTTGAAGATAAATTTTGATTTAGGGCATTATGAAAAATTTAAAGAGCTAACTTTAAAAAATTATCATGAATTGGCAAAACACTATGCTTTAAGACTTGATGCAAAAGAGTTTTTAAGTAGATTTTGTGAAATTGAAGATAATATTTTTCTTCCTATTATGCCTAAGTGTAAAGAATTTGTTAAATTTTATTATGATTTATACGAGAAAATTGGTAATGAAATTGATAATAGTGGAGAATTTGAAAGATATAAGAAAAAATAATAAAGTTTTTTGAAAAAAACTTAAAAAAAGCTGTTTTTTACTTGATATTGTTTTTTAAATATGCTAAAATTAGGCGTTTCAATTAAAACAAAGGAGCTTTTATGACTAAAGCAGATTTCATTTCATTAGTTGCTCAAACAGCTGGGCTAACAAAAAAAGACGCTACTACTGCTACTGATGCAGTTATTTCTACTATTACTGATGTTTTAGCTAAAGGTGATAGCATCAGTTTTATTGGTTTTGGTACTTTTTCAACTCAAGAAAGAGCTGCTAGAGAAGCTAGAGTACCAAGCACAGGAAAAACAATCAAAGTTCCTGCTACAAGAGTTGCAAAATTTAAGGTAGGTAAAAACCTTAAAGAAGCTGTTGCAAAAGCAAGCAGCAAAAAGAAAAAATAAGACTTCGGCTAGATAAATTCTAGCCTTCTTTCTTAATTAATTCAGATATTTTGTATCTTTTATTTACTTTATTTTTTTAAACTTTTATAAAACTATCATTATTAAACAAAAAAGGATATTAAAATTATGAAAGTACATGAAAAAGTAAGTGAGCTTATAGGAAATACTCCTATTATACATTTGAAAAAATTTGGTATCAATGTTTTTGCTAAATGTGAATTTTTAAATCCTAGTCATTCTATAAAAGATAGAGCAGCTTTTGAAATGATTAAAGATGCTTTAGATAGTAAAAAAATTAATCAAGATACTACAATAGTTGAAGCAACTAGTGGAAATACTGGAATTTCTTTGGCTATGATTTGTGCAGATTTGGGACTTAAATTTATTGCTGTAATGCCCGAATCTATGAGTTTAGAAAGAAGAAAAATGATAACACTCTTTGGCGCTAGGTTAGAATTAACTCCTGCAAATTTAGGAATGAAAGGAGCGGTTGATAAAGCAAATGAAATATTATTAAATACTCCAAATTCTTTTATGGTTTCTCAATTTGAAAATATTTCAAATAAAAATGCGCATCGTAAGAATACGGCTTTAGAAATTTTAAGAGATTTGGATAATGAACTTGATATTTTTGTAGCTGGTTTTGGAACTGGCGGTACTATTAGTGGAGTTGGGGAAATACTAAAAGAAACATTAGAAAAAGTGTATATTGCTGGAGTCGAGCCTCTAAATTCTCCATTGCTTAGCAAAGGTGAAGCGGGAAGCCATAAAATACAAGGAATAGGGGCGAATTTTATACCTGCTATTTTAAATAAAGAAGTTATAGATGAAGTGATCACAGTAAGTAATGAAGATGCTATAAATACAGCCAAAGAACTTGCCAAAAGTGGCTTAATGGTAGGTATATCAAGTGGAGCAAATGTATTTGCTGCAAATATGCTAGCAAAGAAATTTCCAGATAAAAGAATTTTAACTATGCTAAACGATACGGCTGAAAGATACCTCTCAACTGATCTTTTTGCTTAAGTATAATTATTGAGAATTTAGAAAAATTCTAAGTTCTCTTAAAATTTCTTGTGGATTTAAATCGCTAATTTCTTTATAAAAATGACCTTTTTCATCAATAAGATAAAGCATATTGCTATGTGCTATAGAATAACCCATAAAAGAATCATTTAGATCTATTTTTTGATATTGAACATTATATTGTTTTGTTATTTTTTGAAGAGTTTTTTCATCTTTTGCAATTAAGGCATCTGCTTTTGGGTAAAAGTATCGTAACCATTCGTTTGTATTGCTTAAGTTATTATCTCTATTTGGATCTAAAGAAATAAAAAGAATGTGAGCCTTAGGATTATTGATTTGCTTTAAGACTTTGCCTACTAAACTAAGAGTTGCCGGACAAACATCAGGGCAATAAGTATATCCAAAATAGATAATAAGCTTATCTCCTTTAAAATCTTTTAGGGTGGTTTCCTCTTTTAAGTCTGATTTCAAGATAAAATCATAAGAATTTTGATGATTTTTAATAAAAAATATTACACCTAAAATAATGGCAACTATAACTATAAACAAAATAATATTTTTTTTCATTTTTTTAGCTCAAAATCAAAATAAAACCCTATGGGTTTATTATTATCCATAAATTCTACCCTGAAACGCATAGTATCTAAAACGCAAGCAGCAAGAACTATTTTACTTTCATAGTCTGTTGAATTTAATCGATGTATTTTAGGTTTAATTTCGCCCATATACATATTTAATCCATAAATTTTAATTCCTAAGTTGTTATAATTTCCTAGATTTACAATCTTTAGATTTGTAACATCTAAAGATTGTAAGGGTTTGGGATTTAGGGAAATTAAGACTTTTTTATTGTTAAAACTATATGTGCAGTCTTTAACATTAAGATCGCAAGTCAATGGGGTAGAAAAATCAGTTTTTGTTATTTTTTGAGAATCTTTTATTGCATAAAAATCAAAAATAATATATAAAATAGCAATAACAAAAGCAAAAGCTAGGATAAAAATAATTTTTCTCATTAATTAAAATTCTTTAGAATCAATATTTTTTAACTCTATGGTTTTGTGATTATTAAATTTTAAATCTAAATTTACCTTCGTGTCTTTAATAATAGGTTTTTTTAGTTTTAAAAGCATTATATGGTAACCTCCAGATTTAAGCTCTGTGCTTGAATGAGCTTTTATAATAATTTCAGGAATTTTTTGCATCATTATTTTTCCATCTTTATGTATATGTGTATGCAGTTCACTGACTTCACTGATATCACTTTTGGCACTTATTAGAGCAATATCCTTATTAGTATTATTAAAAATAGTAAGAAAAATAGCACTATTTTGCGCATGAGGTGGAGTTTGTTTTACAAAGGCATTTTTTACCTCTATATCATTAACAGCCCAAAGATTTACAGCAAAAAGAGCACCTAAGAGAAGAATTTTTTTCATATTGTATCCTTATTTTTATAATATTAAATATTTGTTCATTATATCAAAAAATATTTTTATTTGAATATAAAATTTTGAAAATTTTTCAATGTGTGTTACCTGTTTGAAAATTTTTTGCATAGTAACATCAAAATCAAAGAAAAAACCAGTTGGAGTATTATTGTTTAAAAATTCAACCCTAAATCTAGAATCATCGGTAATGCTTCTACCTATAAAATTTATAAGAATATCACCATTAACTATATTAAATTTAGGAATGATATCGCCTATATAGGAATTTAAACTATAAATTTTAATCTTTAAATTAGAATAATGAGGAAAATTCTTAATTTTTATAGTAGTTTTATTGAAAATTTTTATAGGTTTTGGGTAGGCTGAAACTTCAATATTTTTTTTATTAAAAGAAAAAACACAATCTTGTAAATTTAAGTCACAAGTTAGAGGTTGGCATGTATTTAAGCTAAATATACTTTCTTTCTTTTTATCATATAATGTATAAAAAGCTAAAAACAAAATGCCTAAAAAAGACATTCCTATAAAAAAATTTCTTATCATTATAGACAACCTTTTAAAACAAGCCTTTATGATTTGTAAAAATTATATCATAAATAAGGCTGCATTGTTAATATAATTAATATTTTTTAAGAAAAAAAATATTATAATCACAAACATTTTTGACTTAAAAAATTTGAAATACCTAAGGAAAAACATTGTTAAAACGACTTGCTTTATTAATTGCACTTTCTTCATTGATGTTGCATGCCTCAGATCTTGTTAAAATTTATCTTAATCAAGGATTAGATGCTGTTGGTGTAGCGATTGAAAAAGAATTAACTCAAAAGGATTTTTGGTTAAGTGAAATAGGAGATAAAAATATTTCACTTGGATACTATGATGATAATGTTGCTATCGTGCTTACAAATAAAACAGATAAAATTCTCCGTGTTTATTCTTACGAGGACGGAAAAATAAGAAAAGATTTTGAACAAAAAGAAATAATAACTGGATTAATGGGTGATAAAAAAATAGAAGGAGATTTGAAAACGCCAGTAGGTTTTTATGAGTTAGGCCGTAAGTTTAATCCAGGTGATCCTTATTATGGTCCCTTTGCTTTTGCCACAACTTATCCAAATTTACTTGATAAAGTACAAGGAAAAACAGGTGGTGGTATTTGGATCCATGGCTATCCTTTAGATGGTTCTAGACTTGATGAATTTAAAACAAGAGGGTGTATTGCTTTATTTAATAATAATTTGGAGAAATTTGCAAAAGTTGTGCAAGATAAAAAAGTTTTTGTTATGACAGAAGAAAAAGAAAAAATTAGAGCTAAAAAGGATCAAATCGCTAGTTTATTGGCTGATCTTTTTACATGGAAACTAGCTTGGACAAATAGTGACACTAATGCCTATTTAAGTTTTTATGATGAGCAAGAATTTAAACGTTTTGATAAAATGAAATTTGAACAGTTTGCTTCCATGAAAAAATCTATTTTTTCTCGTAAAGAAGATAAAAAGATTAAATTTTCAGATATTAATATCAGCCCTTATCCGAATTTAGAAAATGAAACTATATATAGAATTTCATTTTATGAGGATTATTACACTAAAAACTATCAGTTTAGAGGCGATAAAATTTTATACGTTAAGATAGATAGTAAAGGTAAAATGAAAATTTTAGCAGAGCAATAAATGTCTTTAATAAAAATTGATCAAAAAGCTTATGAATACAATTTAAGACATATTGCTAAAAAAATAGGGAGTTTTCAAAGATTAATTTGTGTTTTTAAAGATAATGCATATGGACATGGAGCTAAGCTTTTAGCTCCATTAGCTAAAAATTTAGGAGTTTCTTTTGTTGCTGTTAAGAGTGAAGAAGAAGCTCGAGAAATCGAAGAATTTTTTGAGAATATATTAATACTATCACATCGTCCTCATGGTAATGAAAATTCTCGATTTATTTATGCTTTAAATGACATTTCTCAAGTAAAAAATTACAAGCAAGATATAAAAATACATCTAAAAATAGATACAGGCATGCATCGCAATGGAATTTGTGTAGAAAATTTAGAGTATGCTATAAATCTTATTCAAGGTAGTGATTTAAAACTTACTGGAATGTTTACACATTTTGCTAGTGCAGATGAAATGGATGGAAGTTTTTTTGTTCAAAAAGAAAATTTTCAAAAAGCCAAAAAGATAGTAAAAAAATATTTTTCAAATTTATTATTTCATTCGTATAATTCTGCAGCATTATTTAGAGGGAAAATTCCTGAAGATGAATATTGTAGAGTTGGGCTTGTTCAATTTGGATATGGGGATTCAAATTTAAAAAGAGTTTTAAGTTTGTATGCTCATAGATTAAGTCAAAGGATTTTGCAAAAAGGACAGAGCATAGGATATGGAGGCATTTTTACTGCTGCAAAGGATATGGAAGTAGCAACTTATGATTTGGGTTATGCTGATGGTCTTTTCCGCTACAATGGAAAAGGGGAGTTGGTGCTTGGAAATGGAAAAACAATGCTTGGAAAGATGTCAATGGATAGTTTTTCTTGTGAAAATTCTGGTGAGGAAATTTGCGTGTTTAAAGATGCTGATATTTGGGCTGATTTTTTTCATACTATTAACTATGAAATTTTAGTAAAATTAAATCCTAATATTCAAAGAGTTCTAGTATAAATATGTTTAATATAGTTTTAGTTCACCCTAGAATACCGCAAAATACAGGTAGTATAGGTAGAATGTGCTTTAATGCTGGTTTTAAACTTCATATTGTTAAACCAATTGTTTTTGATATTTCACAAAAGGCTGTTAGAAGGGCAGGACTTGATTACTGGGATAAATTAGAGCCTATTATTTGGGAGAATCTTGAAGAATTTTTGAATGAAAATATGATTTATAAAAATCGCTTTTTTTTCGCAACAACTAAGAGTCAAAAAGCTTATTTTGATGCAGAATTTCAAAAAAATGATTTCTTATTCTTTGGAAGTGAGAGTTATGGTTTGCCTATGGAATTAATGCAATTAAATTGGGAAAATGCTATAACTATACCTATGAAATCTTATGGAAGAAGTTTAAATTTAGCCACAAGCGTTGGTATAATCTCTTATGAAGCTTTAAGACAAAATTTTAGAAATTTTGCTTCTTAAAAGTTTCAAATTTACACAATAGCTTAAAACAAATAAAATCATAAAGTCCTTTTTATAAAAATTATGTTAAAGTAAAATTTAGATTATTTTTTGAGGAGTTTAGATGAATTTAGATATTATGCTAGATTTTGCCAATAAAGCGTCTGATATTATAGCTAATAAGATTGTCCCAAATACAGACATTATTATGGTAGTTTTACTTATTGTTTGTGGGCTTTATTATAGTTTTTTAACTCGCTTTGTTCAGTTTCGTATGTTGAGTTCTGTATTTAAAATTCTTACAGAAAAAAACGAAGGACACGCTAAAGAACATATTTCACCTTTTCAAGCATTAATGATCTCAACTGCTTCTAGAGTTGGTATAGGAAATATTGCTGGAATTTCTTTGGCATTGGCTACAGGTGGAGCTGGTGCTTTATTTTGGATGTGGGTTATGGCATTTTTTGGTGGTGCCTCAGCATTTGCTGAAAGTACCTTAGCTCAAGTTTACAAATCAAAAGATGATACAGGCGGGTTTAAAGGTGGTCCAGCTTATTATATAAAAAAAGCCTTAGGCTCACATTTTTTTGGAGCTTTTTTTGCTTTTATTCTTATTATTACTTATGCTTATGGATTTAATGGACTTCAAAGTCAAACAATGACTTCGTCTTTTAAAGTTTATTATGATATGTTTAATCCAAATGCTGCTGTAGATTTTGCATCAAGTTCTTGGCCAATGATTATTGGTATTGTTTTAACTATTTTTGGTGCATGGATGTTTTTTTCTCACCATACTAAAATAGGTAAAATTAGTTCTTTAATTGTTCCTTTTATGGCTTTAGCTTATGTTTTACTTGCCGTGATTGCTGTTTTAATGAATTTTGATAAAATTCCTTCTGTGATTCATATGATTTTACAAAGTGCTTTTGATTTTAAAGCGATTTTTGGTGGTTTTGCTGGTTCTGCTTTGGTTATAGGGATTAAAAGAGGACTTTTTTCAAATGAAGCGGGTATGGGCTCGGCACCTAATGCAGCTGCAGCAGCTTTGACAAGTCATCCAGCTAAACAAGGTGTTATACAAGCCTTTTCAGTTTTAATTGATGTTGTTGTTTGTACAAGTTCTGGATTTTTAGTTCTTTTTTCTATGGCATATTTAGGACTTGGAGAAAGTAAAATTGATGGTGGAATGCCTTTAGTTCAAGAAGCTATGCGTGAGTATTACGGTAGCTTTGGAATCCATTTTATTACTATAGCTATTGTTCTTTTTGCAATAACTTCTTTAATAGGAAATTATTATTATGCTCAAGCTAATGTTAAATATTTAACAAATTCCAAATTTGTAATGAATTTGTTTAGAATTACAGCTGTGGCTATGATTTTTATAGGCTCGCAAATGAATTTAAAACTTGCTTGGAATTTGGCTGATTTGACTATGGCTTTCATGGCAACGACAAATATTATATCTTTATTGCTTTTAGGTGGTATAGTAAATAAAGTTTTAAAAGATTTTAATACGCAACAAAAATCTGGTATAGATCCTAAATTTAATGCTAGCAAACTTGGAATTAAAAACGCTGAATGTTGGGATTAAAATTCATAAGCCTTAGTGGCTTATGAATTAATGATTTAAAACCTTGTTTAAAAATTCTCTCAATCTTTCATTGCTAGGATTTTCAAATACTTCTTTAGGGCTTGCATCAACAGCAATTTTTCCTTTATCCATAAAAAATATACGATTGGCAACATTTCTAGCAAAGCCCATTTCATGAGTTACTACAAGCATAGTTAAACCTTCTTTTGCAACATCTTTCATAATGCTTAGAACCTCGCCTATCATTTCAGGATCTAGAGCTGAAGTAGGTTCATCAAATAAAATAACATCAGGATTCATCATCAAGCTTCTAGCAATAGCTATGCGTTGTTTTTGTCCGCCAGAAAGCTTATGGGGCATTATATTTTCTTTGTCTGCTAAACCCACCTTAGCAAGAAGTAATTTTGCTTTTTTTATGGCTTCTTCTTGACTTAAAATTCCTGTTTTAATGGGCGTTAAACATAAATTTTCCATAACATTTTTATTAGCAAAAAGATTAAAATGCTGAAATACCATGCTAACTTTTTGCCTGATCTTATTAATATCAATTTCTTTATCAAGTATGTTTTGCTTATTGATTAAAATTTCCCCACTATCAGCTAGTTCTAAGCGATTGATGCAGCGTAAAAATGTACTTTTTCCGCCTCCACTTGGACCTATGATAGCTATTACATCGCCTTTTGAGATTGTAGTGTTAATATTTTTTAAAACTTCTAATTCTCCATATTTTTTTTGTAAATTTTTAACTTCAATCATTTTTATTCATCCTAAGTTCAAGTTTTTTTGCAAAATAGCTAAAAATTTTTACACTTACATAATAAACAAGTCCAGTGAAAATAATAGGTTTTGGATTGTAAAGTACGGCTTGCAAGCTTTGACTTTGCATGGTAATATCAATAACACTAATAAATCCTACAACAGAAGTTTCCTTAAATAAAGAAATAAATTCATTAGCTAATGCAGGTAGAATGTTTTTAGTAGCCTGTGGAAGAATAATTTCTTTCATTGAAGTTTTGTAATCAAGTCCCATTGCTCTTGCAGCTTCCATTTGTCCCTTATCTACACTATTAATGCCACTTCTTACAATTTCTGCTATATAAGCTGAGCTATTAAGTCCTAGTGCAAGAATGGCTGCATAAAGGTTATCTATAAAAGTAAAAATTACAAAAGCAAAAATCATCAATTGTAAAATTACTGGTGTTCCTCGTATAATGTCTATATATTCATCTATAATAAAATTAAGCGTTTTAAATTTAGAGAAGTGTAAAATAGTTAAACTAAAACCAATAATCACTCCGATAATAACAGCGCAAGCAGTTAATAAAAGTGTAATAAGATAACTTTTTAAATAAGCTTTTGCATTTTCTGTATAGCCATAGCTTACAACTCCACTAGGATCTTGAATTTTTAATATTTCTATTGGGAAAGAAAAATAGCCCCATAAAATAATAATAACAAAAAAAACAAAAATTCTTATATTTTTCTGATTCAATTTGTAAACCTTTTCAGAGAAATTATTTAAAAAAAGATTTTATAGAAATATCTTTGAATTTTCTCTAAAGATTTAAAAAAATGTGTTAGAATTTCCCAAAAATAAGGTTGTATTTATGGAAATTTTAGATTTCATTCTAATAGTTATTTTTGTGTTTTTAATGATTGTTTTGGTTATAGGTTTCAATCATCAAATGATGCAAAAAAACAAAGAAAGAGAAGAAAGATTTAAAAAATATAAAAAAGGAGAACAAAATGAGTAAAAAAGTATTAATTCCATTGGCTCAAGGTTTTGAAGAAGCTGAATTTATAGGAATTGCGGATGTTTTAAAACGAGCAAAAGAATTAAATCCAGATTTGGAAGTTGTTATAGCTTCGTTAAACAGTGAGTTATTGGTAAAAGGTGCTAATAGCATTAGTATAAAAGCAGATTGTTCTATAGAGGATGTTGATATAGAAAATTTAGATGCTATTGCTTTGGCGGGTGGCTTTGAAGGTATGATGAATCTTAAGAATTCAAATGTTATTTTAAATATCATTAAACAACTTCATAGCAAAAATAAAATTGTTGCCGCAATCTGTGCTTCTCCTATAGTTTTAAATGAAGCAGGTGTTTTAGAGGGCGAGTTTGCTTGTTATCCTAGTTGTGAAGTTGGACTTAATGGAAATCGTGTTAACAAGGCTGTAGTTGTAAATAAAAATGTTATAACTTCAGCAGGTCCAGCTACGGCAATTCTTTTTGGTTTAGAACTAGCTAAAAAGTTATGCGGTGATGAAATTTATCAAAAATTATATGAGAGAATGTTGCTACCTTTGACAAAATAGTTTAAATGGTAGTTTTTCTACCATTTAAACTAAAATAAAGCTTGAGGATTTTCTTTTTTTGTTTTTTCCTTAGGCAGTTCAAAACCTCCAAGCATATGAAAATGCAAATGAAAAACTTCTTGTCCACTATTTTTTCCACAGTTTGTTACCAAGCGATATCCACTTTTATCTACACCTAAAAGAACAGCTAATTCTTGTATGAAACTTGTCATTTTGGCCATAAGTTCAGGATCAAATTCTTGAAAGTCTTTAAAATATTTTTTAGGGATTATAAGTATATGTATGGGTGCTTTGGGTGCAATATCATGAAATGCTAGAAAATCGTCACTTTCAAGCACTTTATTGCATGGAAGTTTACCTTCAACTATGAGTTCAAAAATTGTTTTTTCTTGCATTATTTATCCTTTTTTATTGTTGGTTTGATACAATTATATCTTTAAAGTTTGGTTTTTATGCTGAATTTAAAATAGTTTTTAATAGAATTAGAACTTGAAATATTTTATTTAAGGTAAGAAAATTGCAAAATTTTATAGAACAGATTCAAAAATGTGAGAATTTAAATGATTTGGAAGCCATTAGGATTTCCGTTCTTGGAAAAAAAGGTATTTTAACAGAAGGCTTTACAAAGCTTAAAGAGTTAGAAGATGAGGCGAAAAAAGAATTTGCTGCTAAATTAAATGCACAAAAAGAAATATTTAATGAGGCTTATTTAGCCAAATTTAAAGATTTGGAAAATCTTGCTTTAGAAGAAAGAATGAAACAAGATGCTTTAAATTTTAACTATTTTGATGAAAGTATTACAACAGGTGCCTTGCATCCTGTTATGAGCACCATGGATAAAATCATAGAATATTTTATAGCTTTGAATTTTAGCATAGAAAAAGGGCCTTTAATAGAAGATGACTTTCATAATTTTGAAGCGTTAAATTTACCTAAATCTCACCCCGCAAGAGATATGCAAGATACCTTTTATTTTGATGATAAAAGGCTTTTAAGAACACAAACTTCGCCAGTGCAAATACGGACAATGCTTGCACAAAAACCTCCTATTAGGATGATAGCCCCTGGTGCTGTATTTAGAAGAGATTTTGATATTACGCATACTCCTATGTTTCATCAAGTTGAAGGCCTTGTGGTGGAAGAAGGGCAAAAGGTTAGCTTTGCAAATTTAAAAAGTGTATTGGAAGATTTTTTGCGTTATATGTTTGGAGATGTGAAAGTTCGTTTTCGTCCAAGTTTTTTCCCATTTACAGAACCTTCTGCTGAAGTTGATATTTCTTGTGTATTTTGCAAAGGAAAGGGTTGTAGAGTTTGCAAACATACAGGTTGGCTTGAAGTTTTAGGATGTGGAATAGTTGATCCTAATGTTTATAATTTTGTTGGTTATGAAAATGTAAGTGGTTATGCTTTTGGATTGGGAGTAGAACGTTTTGCAATGCTTTTGCATCAAATTCCAGATTTAAGATCTTTATTTGAAGGTGATTTGAGATTATTGGAGCAGTTTAGATGATAATTACTAAAAGTTGGTTGAATGATTGGTTAGAACTTGAAGAAATAAGTTCAGATAAAATAGCTAAAACTTTAAACTCTATAGGTATAGAAGTTGATAGGGTTGGCGCTTTAAAGGCTCCAGATAAAGTTGTTGTAGGCTATGTTAAGGAAAAAATTAAACATGAAAATTCAGATAAATTAAGCATTTGTCAAGTTGATATCGGAAGTGAAACCTTGCAAATTGTCTGCGGTGCTGCGAATGTTGATGCAGGACAATTTGTAGCTGTTGCAACTAAAGGTGCTATCATGCCAAACGGTATGGAAATAAAAGAAGCAAAATTGCGAGGAGTGGATTCTTGTGGTATGCTTTGTTCTAGTTTAGAACTGGGTTTTGAAAAAATCAATGAAGGAATTATGCTTTTAGATGAGAGTATAGGGAAATTAGAACTTGGGAGACCTTTAAATACTTATGAAATTTTTAATGATGAGCTAATAGAAGTGGAACTTACTCCTAATAGGGGTGATTGTTTAAGTATTTATGGTATAGCTCGTGATTTAGCCGCAGCTTTAAATTTAAATTTAAAAGAACCAAAACCATTTAAAGAAAGTGAAAATGTTTTAGGTATCGGTAGAATTTTGCGCTTAGCAGCTGAGAAAGAACTTAATGGACTTTATAATTATCGAGCCATAGGGCTAAAAGAAGAAATTCAAACAAATTTATTGCTTAGTTTAAGACTTGCTCAAATTGAAGGTTTGGGAAAAAATTCCATAGAAAATTTATTAAATTATGCAACGCATTCAACTGGTGTTCTTTTTAATGCTTATGATTTAAGTAGTTTTTCTGAAAAAGATGAAGAATTTACCATTAATTTAAGCAAGCAAGTGCATGGAGAAACAAAAGTATCTTACAAAGATAAACTTTTAAGCTTTAGCGGAATTTTCCAAAATAATGAAAGTAGATGTAAAGATGATTCTAAAATAATTATTATTGAGGCTAATTATACCGATCCATTGGTAATTGCAGATGCTAAAATATATCATAAAGATCAAGATGAAAAAATGCTTTATAGAAGTTTTAGGGGAAGTGAACCTAAATTAAATTTAGGAATGGATTTTTTGCTTGGTATTTTTGAGCAGATTCCAAATCTTGTTATTTATAGTTCTTCTCAACAAATTTTAACCGACAAAGAATTACCAATCATACCAATAAGTATTGAAGGTATTAGCGATATAATAGGACAAAATGTTGATAAAGATGAAGTATTAAAAATATTAAAGAAATTAGGTTTTGAGCTCATACTTTCAGGTGAAGGACTTATAAATGTTAAAGCACCTTTACATCGTCCTGATATTAAAAATTTATCAGATATTTGCGAGGAAGTTGTAAGAATTATAGGTATTGATAATATTGCTTCCAAGGGTTTAGAATTTATAGAAAAAAATCGTTTAAATTCTGCATATAAAAATTATATTGAGTTTTTAAATTTAAGAAAAAGAGCAGTAGCTAGTGGTTATTTTGAAAGCTTACATTATGTTTTGGATAATGGAGAAGAACTTAAAAGATTAGGTTTTGACTCTGTTAAATTAAAACTAATCAATCCAATTACAGCAGAACTTAATACTTTAAGAACAACCCTTTTAAATCATTTGTTAAATGCAGCAAGTTTAAATGCAAAAAATTCTAAAAAAATTATTAAACTTTTTGAATTAGGGGCTGTTTTCAATGTTAATAATCAAGAATTAAATCGTATTGCATTTATCCATTCTGGCTTAAAAGAAGAAGCTAAAATTTCCAACAAGGCCAAACCTGAATCGGTGCAATTTTATGATTTTCTTTTAGATATTAAAAATATTATAGGTGATTTTAAACTAAAATCATCAAAATATAATATTTTAAGCCCTTATGAACAAGCAGATATTTATCTATCGGATATTAAAGTAGGTTTTATAGGCCGTTTGCATTTAAAAATAGAAAATGAGAGAGATTTGCCAAAAACATATATTTGCGAACTTGATTTAGATTTAATCAGGCAAGATTTTAAAATAGCTAAGCCTTACTCCAAATTCCCAGCTATCACTAGAGATCTTAGCGTGTTAATACCTAAAGGTTTTGAATACAATCAGATTAAAAATTGTATCGAAGAATTGAATTTAGAAATACTTGAAAATTTTCGTTTAGTTGATATTTATAGTGATGAAAACCTTAAAGAATTTTATAGCATTACTATAAGTTTTTCTTTTAGGGATATAAATAAAACTCTAGAAGATAATCAAGTGAATGAATGTATGGATAAAATTTTAAATACTCTTAAAAATTTGGGTCTTGATTTAAGATGAAAATTTACAAATTGCAAACCCCTGTAAATGCTATACTTGAAAATATAGCAGCAGATAAAAGCATATCTCATCGTTTTGCTATATTTTCGCTTTTAACACAAGAAGAAAATAAGGCTCAAAATTATCTCTTAGCTCAAGATACTTTAAACACTCTTGAAATTATAAAAAATCTTGGAGCTAAAATTGAACAAAAAGATTCTTGTGTCAAAATTATACCCCCTAAAGAAATTTTATCTCCAAATTGTATTTTAGACTGTGGAAATTCAGGAACTGCTATGCGTTTGATGATAGGATTTTTAGCAGGAATTTCTGGTTTTTTTGTTTTAAGTGGAGATAAGTATTTAAACAATCGTCCTATGAGAAGGATAAGCAAACCACTTACTCAAATAGGCGCTAGAATTTATGGAAGAAATGAGGCAAATTTAGCTCCACTTTGTATAGAAGGTCAAAAATTAAAAGCTTTTAATTTTAAAAGCGAAATTTCTTCGGCTCAAGTTAAAACAGCTATGATTTTATCTGCTTTTAGAGCTGATAATGTATGCACTTTTAGTGAAATTTCTCTTAGTCGAAATCATAGTGAAAACATGCTAAAGGCTATGAAAGCTCCAATAAGGGTTAGTAATGATGGCTTAAGTCTTGAAATAAATCCTTTAAAAAAACCTTTAAAAGCTCAAAATATAATCATTCCTAATGATCCTTCTTCGGCTTTTTATTTTGTTTTAGCAGCTATTATTTTACCTAAATCTCAAATTATTTTAAAAAATATTTTGCTTAATCCTACTCGTATAGAGGCGTATAAAATTTTGCAAAAAATGGGTGCCAAACTTGAAATGACAATAACTCAAAATGATTTTGAAACTATTGGTGAGATCAGGGTGGAGTCTAGCAAGCTTAATGGCATAGAAGTTAAAGATAATATCGCTTGGTTAATAGATGAAGCGCCTGCTTTGGCTATAGCTTTTGCTTTGGCTAAGGGTAAATCTAGTTTAATAAATGCTAAAGAATTACGCGTTAAAGAAAGCGATAGGATTGCTGTGATGGTTGAAAATCTAAAGCTTTGTGGTGTTGAAGCTAGAGAACTTGATGATGGTTTTGAAATAGAAGGTGGATGCGAACTAAAATCTTCAAAAATTAAAAGCTATGGAGATCACCGTATTGCTATGAGTTTTGCTATTTTAGGTTTGCTTTGTGGAATCGAGATTGATGATAGTGATTGTATAAAAACTTCTTTTCCAAATTTTATAGAGATTTTATCAAATTTAGGAGCTAGGATTGATTATTGAATTAGCAAAAAACTATGGTTTTTGTTTTGGTGTTAAAAGAGCTATTAAAAAAGCAGAACAAATAAAAGATGCTGCAACTATAGGCCCTCTTATTCACAATAACGAAGAAATTTCTCGTTTGCAAAAAAAATTTAATGTCAAAACTTTGGAAAATATACAAGCTTTAAGTAATGAAAAAAAGGCTATTATAAGAACTCATGGTATTACAAAGCAAGATTTAGAAGAATTGAGAAAAAAAGATATAGAAATTTTTGATGCCACTTGTCCTTTTGTTACAAAACCACAACAAATTTGCGAGCAAATGAGTAAGGAGGGTTATGAAGTTGTTATTTTTGGAGATGAAAATCATCCCGAAGTTAAAGGAGTCAAAAGTTATGTAAGTACAAAAGCTTATGTAGTTTTGGA
Source organism: Campylobacter sp. CFSAN093227 (assembly GCF_012897855.1). NCBI lineage: Bacteria > Pseudomonadati > Campylobacterota > Epsilonproteobacteria > Campylobacterales > Campylobacteraceae > Campylobacter > Campylobacter sp. CFSAN093227. The sequence goes on along the minus strand of NZ_CP040610.1, from coordinate 912,144 downwards.
TAAAAAAGAACTTCAAAATATAAAACTTCCTAATAAAATAGCTGTAGTAAGCCAAACAACTAAGAAGCCTGAGCATTTTATGGAGATAGTAAATTTTTTAATACTTAAAACCAAAGAAGTAAGAGTTTTTAACACTATATGTGATGCAACCTTTAAAAATCAAGATGCCATTAAAGAACTCTCGCTTAAAAGTGATGTTATGGTTGTTGTAGGGGGTAAAAACTCAGCCAATACAAAACAACTTTTTTTAATTGCAAAAACCAATTGTAAAGATAGCTATCTAATTGAAACCGAAGAAGAGTTAAAAAAAGAATGGTTTTTGGATAAAAAACATTGCGGCATTAGTGCAGGTGCTAGTACTCCTGATTGGATCATACAAAAAGTTATCGCCAAAATAAAAAATTTTAAAATTAATTAAAAAATGTTTTCAAATAGAATAAAAAAGTCAAAAATTTAAAAAAAATTAACAAAAATAAAAAAACTTAACACTAATTAAAGAAAAATAAGGTAAAATCAATCAATTTCTAAAAATTATTTTAAAGGACCATAATGAGCGAGGTGAACAAAAAAGTTCAAGGCGGCGTAGATGATTATCTTGAGGAAGAAGATTTTGGACAGCTTTTAGAAGCTTTTGATAAATCAAGAGAAGAGGCTACAACAGAGGGTGTGATTGTAGAGATCAAAAATGATGAAGTTTATGTAGATATAGGTAAAAAATCTGAAGGTATTTTAGCTCTTAGTGAAATACAAGATGACAATTCTAAGCTATTATTTAATGTAGGCGATGGTATTAAAGTTGCTGTTATGGGTTCTCGTGGTGGCAGATCTTTACTTTCTCATAAAAAAGCTTTGAGAAAAGAAAAAGTTATCGAATTTATTAAAAACTATCAAGAAAATCAAGATGATATTTTTACCGTAAAAGTAGTTGGAAAAAATAAAGGCGGATTGATAGTTGTTGATGAAAATGATGTTGAATTTTTCTTACCAAAATCTCAATATGGCTTCAAAGAAACAAATAATATTATAGGCAAAACGTTTAAAGTTAAAATTATTAAAATCGACAAAGATGAGCAAAGTATCATTGTTTCTCGTAAAAAAACTTTAGATGACGAGAGAAGAAAACGCAAAGAATTGATCAATAATGTAGCACAACAAGAAGATTTAATTGAAGGTATTGTGAAAAAAATTACTACTTATGGTATGTTTGTGGATGTAGGAGGTGTTGATGGTCTTGTTCATTACAGCGAAATTTCTTACAAAGGACCTGTAAATCCTGGAACACTTTATAAAGAGGGTGATAAGGTTCCAGTTAAAGTTATAAAGTATGATAAAGAACGCAAACATTTATCCTTGTCTATAAAAGCGGCTTTACCCGATCCATGGAGCGAGATAAAAGATACTCTTGATATAGGTGATACCATTAAAGTAATAGTATCAAATATAGAGCCTTATGGTGCTTTTGTGGATTTAGGAAATGATATAGAAGGATTTTTACATATCAGTGAAATTTCTTGGGATAAAAATATTAAAAATCCAAAAGATTATATCAACAAAGGTCAAGAAATTGATGTTGAAGTAATTGAAATCAATCCAAATGAAAGACGCTTAAGAGTTTCTTTAAGAAATTTACTTTCTAGACCTTTTGATGAATTTATGAAATCTTACAAAATTGCGGATGTGGTTGAAGGAGAAATTACCTCAGTAACTTCTTTTGGTGCGTTTGTTAAACTTGGCGGTATTGAAGGTCTATTGCATAATGAAGATGCTTCTTGGGATAGAAACGATAAATGTAAAGACAAATTCTCTCAAGGGGATAAAATCAAGGTAAAAATTATCAAAATAGATGAAGAAAACCAAAAAATATCATTAAGCACAAAAGAATTAAACAGTTCTCCAGTGCAAGAATATGCCAAAATTCATAAAGTCGGCGATATTGTAAAAGGCACTATCCGTGATATTAAAGATTTTGGTGTTTTTGTAGAGCTAAGTAAAAATGTTGATGCTTTAATTCATAAAGAAGATATAAGCACTTCTATGCTTGAAAATTTAAAAATTGGCGACGATATTGAAGCTGCTATAGTTTTTATTGATGAAAAGAAAAATAGAATTCGCCTAAGTGTCAAAAATCTTGTTAGAATGAAAGAAAGAGAAGTTCTTAATGAAATCAATAATGATGATAAAGTAACTTTAGGTGATATCATTAAAGATCAGCTAGCTTAATGAAAAAATACATTACAATAAGCATTTTGAGTATTTTATTACTCATTTTGCTTGCTGTTGTTTTTACATTGCTTTGGCAATTTAAAGCTAATGTAAATTTCATTCCACAATTTGCTAAAGATACAAATACGCAGCCAAGCATTCAAACCCAAAATCAAGATCTTTCATGGCAAGAAGAATTAGCAAAATGGCCTACAAGAGATTTTACCCCAGCAGCAGAAAAATTTACCTTATATTTTGATGCAGATACTAGCGAGCTTAAGGAGAAAAATAAATATTATCAGCTTATAGTTGGAAAATATGATATTTATTCTATGTTTTGCTTAAGGCAGACTTTAAATTCTTTTAATGTGAAGTATTTTCTTCTTAAATCTGGCGATAGTCCAGAAATCTTTTTGGATACAGGCAATGAAAAACTTATAGATGATATTATCAAAGAATTAAAAAAATATAAAATAAATACAGAAGTAAAGGAAATTTGGTTATGAAAAAAAAGATTATAGTGTGTGATGCTATTTTGGATAAAGGTGTCGATATTCTAAGAAAAGCTGAAGATATTGAGCTTATAGAAGCTGCAAAATTTCCAAAAGATGAACTTATGCAAATGCTAAGCGATATTGAAGTTGCAATTACTAGAAGTTCTACGGATGTAGATGTAAATTTTTTAAATCATGCCAAAAAATTAAAAGCGCTTGTGCGTGCTGGGGTGGGTGTAGATAATGTTGATATTCCAGAGTGTTCTAAACGAGGAGTGATTGTGATGAATGTCCCAACTGCAAATACTATTGCCGCAGTTGAACTAACAATGGCACATCTTTTAACATCAGCTAGAAGCTTTGTCAATGCTCATAATTTTTTAAAAATTGAAAGAAAATGGGAAAGAGAAAAATGGTATGGCATTGAATTGATGAATAAAACGCTAGGGGTTATAGGTTTTGGAAATATAGGTTCAAGAGTAGCTATCCGTGCTAAAGCATTTGGTATGAAAATTTTAGCCTATGATCCGTATATTTCTGCTTCTAAGATTACAGATTTAGATATGGAACAAGCAAAAAATTTGGATGAAATTTTAGAAAAAAGTGATTTTATTACCATTCACACACCAAAAACCAAAGAAACCAATGGTATGATAGGAAAGCAAGAAATTGCAAAAATGAAAGATGGAATAAGATTAATAAATTGTGCTCGCGGAGGATTATACACAGAAGAGGCTTTATATGAAGGTTTAAAAAGTGGTAAAATAGCATGGCTTGGTATAGATGTGTTCGATAAAGAACCCGCAACCAATCATCCTCTTTTAGACTTTGAAAATATTTCAGTTACTTCTCACCTAGGAGCAAATACTTTAGAAAGTCAAGACAATATCGCAAGAGAAGCTTGTGAGCAAGCATTAAGTGCAGCACGAGGCGTGGCTTATCCTAATGCCTTAAATTTACCAATTAAAACTGAAGACTTACCACCTTTTGTAGCTCCTTATATAGAACTTGTTTCTAAAATAGCTTTTTTAGCTGTTCAAATTGATAAAAATCCTATAAAAAGTATTAAATTAGAGGCTGAAGGAATTATTGGTGAGTATGCAAATTCTATGCTAACTTTTGCAGCTGTTGGTGCTTTGGGTGGAATTTTAGGAGAGAAAATTAATTATGTTAATGCAGAATTTGTTGCCAAAGAAAAAGGAGTTGAATTATCTTGCGAAACTCTTCCAAATAGTGGTTATAATAATAAACTTAGCGTTAAAATTATCACCGAAAATTCAAATATCAGTGTTTCGGGAACAGTGTTTAATGAAAATGAACAACGCATAGTTGGATTAAATGGCTTTAAAACTGATTTTAAGCCAAAGGGAAAAATGATTATTTTTAAAAACAAAGACATACCAGGAGTTATAGCTAAAATCAGTTCCGTTTTGGCAGCTAAAAATATCAACATAGCTGATTTTAGGCTTGGTAGAGATGGTTTTGGGTATGCTTTGGCTGTTGTTTTGATTGATGAAAAAGTTCAAAAAGAAGTATTAGATGAACTAAAACAATTAGAGACGTGTGTATTTGTCCAATATGTTGAAATTTAAAATTTTAATTATAGAAGATGATATAGATTTAAACGAACTGCTTGTTTTAAAGTTAAAATCTAGTGGTTATGAAGTTATATCTTTAGCGGATTTTTTTGGAGTTGAAGATTTGCTCGATAATGAGCAAATTGATCTTTTAATAGTCGATAGAAATTTGCCCAGTGGAGATTCTTTAGAAAAAATTCAAGATTTAAGAGAGCAAGGATATAAAGAAGCAGTTATTTTTCTTACAGCCAAGGCTTTACATCAAGATTTACTCGAAGGCTTTGAAAGTGGTTGTGATGATTATGTTTGTAAACCTTTTGATTTCAATGAGCTTTTGCTTCGCATTAAAGCAATTTTAAAACGCCATAAAAAAGAAGAAGAAAAACTATCTTTTGGTGATTTTATTTTAGATTTGGTTAGTTATGAATTCTTTTACAAAAATCAAAAATTAGAAATCTCAAATCTTGACTATGAGCTTTTAAAATGTTTTTTTGAAAATCCAAATACCTTGCTTACTAGACAATTTTTAAGCGAAAGTGTTTGGAAAGATGATACTACAAGTGATAAAACAATCAATATAGCTCTAACAAGACTTAGAAATAAATTTCCAAAACTAAAAGATCATATTATAAGTGTTAGGGGTATTGGCTATAAATTATGCTAAAAACTAAAAATATTTTTATAGTTTTTTTTGTTGTATTGGCTTTGATTTTTGGGTTTATTTTTTATACTTTTACTAATTCTTATCTTAATTTCTTGCTTATAAAACAATATGAACAAAAAATCAAAAGCCTTGATGATGTTTTAAAATTTTCTCTCTTAGAGCATTTAAATGATGCTAATATCAAGGATTTTGCTAAAGATACTAGGGCTGATTTTATTATCCTAAACAATGATATGAAAATAAGTTCTGTAAAAAATCCTGATTTTTTTTCTAATCTTAAAGAAGGAGAAATTTTAAATTTCAATTCAAAAAAAATTCTCACTAAAAGCTTTATTTACAAAGGATATAAATATATTATTATTGTTTATCCTCGTTTTTTAGATTTAGAACTTTTTTGGACAAAAATGGCAATCGGTTTTGGAGTATGCTTGCTGTTTGTTTTTATTTTAATGTTGTTGTTAGGTAGAAGAATAGAGAAAAATTTTAATAAAATTTTGGATTTTTTGGATTCTATAGGGGATCATAAAGTTGTTATATTAGAAAAAGGAATGTTTAAAGAATTTAATTTACTAAATGAGAAACTTTTAAAAACTAAGGATAAAATTCTAAAGAATACCCAAAAAAATAAAAAACAAAGCAATAAAATCACTTTAAAAAATACTCAGCTTGCTAGCGTGATTTCTGCTATTTCTCATGAGCTTAAAAATCCATTAAGCGTGATTGATCTTAGCTTAGAGATGCTAAAAGATGAGAAATTGGAAGATAAAAAATTAAAAAAGGAATTACTAGAAAAAATTTCACGTCAAAGCGTTAAACTTAATGCTTTAACCCATAAGCTTAATTTTGTTTTTAATCTTAATAGTGAAGCCTTGCAGATGCAAGAATTTGATCTTTTTTCTCTATGTGGAAAAATCACTAAAAACCCAGGCTTTGAAAGAGTTGCATTGCAAGGTAAAAGCACGAAAGTTAAGGCTGATGAATTTTTAATCGAGCAAGTGATTATAAATTTGCTTTCTAATGCTTTAAAATATAGTCAAAAAGAAGTCATTTTAACGGCAAGAGATCAAAAGATAATAGTGCAAGATTTTGGAAAAGGCATAGAAGAAGATAAAATAAAATTGATTACAAAAAAATTTTATAAAATTGATGTAAAAAGTGATAATTCTTTTGGTTTGGGACTTTTTTTAGTAAAGAAAATTTTAAATATACATAAAAGTTATCTTGAAATTTCTAGCACTTTAGGTTATGGTTCTAGTTTTAGCTTTAAACTCAGTCAAGGATAAAAAATGGCTCTTATAGATTTAATTGAAGCTTCAAAAAAATTTGGAGACAAAATAGTTTTAAATGAAGTAAATTTTAGCGCAAACGAGGGAGAAAAGATTGCTATTATAGGCAAAAATGGAGAAGGAAAATCTACTTTTTTAAAAACGCTTTTAGGCACACTTCCTTTAGATAGCGGTAGAATAATAAGACAAAATGGAAAAAGCATAGCCATGCTTTCACAAACCGTTGATTTTAATGCAAATTTAAGCGTAAAAGAAGCCATCAAGCAAGAGCTTGTAGAAATTTACAATACCTTAGAAGAATATGAAATACTGCATAAAAAATTAGAAGAAGATCCTAGTAATAAAGATTATCTTCAAAAAATAGATACGCTTATGACTTTGATTGATAGTAAAGATGCTTGGAGTATAGAATCTAAAATAATACGCGTTTTAAAAGAATTTAGTTTACTTGAGTATGAAAATCGCATTATATCTACTTTAAGTGGTGGAGAAATACGCCGCGTTGGGCTTTGCATACTTTTACTAAAAAATCCTGATATTTTATTGCTTGATGAACCAACTAATCATTTAGATGTATATATGACAAGCTTTTTGGAAGAATTGCTAAAAAATTCAAAGATGTGTGTGATTTTTATTTCCCATGATAGATATTTTATTGACGCTATAGCACACAAGTGTGTAGAAGTAGAGCAGGGTAAGCTTAGTATTTTTAAAGGCGGATATGCAAACTATTTAGAGAAAAAAACACAAATTTTACAAAGCCTTGCTAAGAGCCATGAAACTCTTTTAAAGCAATTAAAAAGCGAAGAAGAATGGCTTAGAAGAGGGGTTAAAGCAAGACTTAAAAGAAATGAAGGACGAAAAGAACGCATTTTTAAAATGCGTGAAGAAGCGAAAAAAAATCCTGGGGCAATCAAACGCTTAAAACTTGAAATTTCAAGAGCGGCTTTAAATTTTAATGGAGAAAAAACGATCAATCGTAAAAAAATGCTTTTTGAGCTTAAAAATATAAGCAAAAATATAAACAATAAAAATCTTTTTAAAGATTTTTCAACGCGTATTTTACAAGGTGAACACATAGCTATCGTAGGAAGAAATGGTTGTGGAAAATCAACATTGTTAAAAATTCTTCTAGGGCAAATAAAACAAGATAGCGGTGAAATAAAACGCGGAGAGCTTAAGATAGGATATTTTGATCAGGCTAGAAGCTTGGTAAATTCTGATAAAAGCTTGCTTGAAATTTTTTGTCCCAATGGTGGAGATAGGGTTGAAGTTCGTGGTAAAAATATGCATGTTTATGGATATTTGAAAAATTTTCTATTTCCTAAGGAATTTTTAGATAAAAGCGTGGCTCTTTTAAGTGGCGGAGAGAAAAATCGCGTTGCTTTAGCCTTGCTTTTTATTAAAGAATATGATGTTTTGATTTTAGATGAGCCAACTAATGATCTTGATATAGCTACGATTAATATATTAGAAGAATACTTACTTAGTTTTGAAGGGGCTATTTTGCTAGTATCACACGATAGATATTTTGTTGATAAAATCGCAACAAAACTTTATGCTTTTGAGGGAAATGGATATATAAATATTTTACACACTCTTTATACTGAATATCTTGAAAATGAAAAAGAAATTGAAGAATTGGATAATTTTGCTTTAGAGCTTCAAACCCAAGAGCAAAATAATAACCAAAAAGAAAAAAGCTCCAAAAAATTGAGCTACAAAGAAAATGAGATATTAAAAAACCATCCTGAAAAAATAGATTTTTTAGAGCAAAAGATAGCTAAATTAAATCAAGATTTATCCGATCCAAATGTATATCAAGAAATAGGTATTAACAAGCTTTATCAAGAGCTTGAAGTAATGCAAAAAGAACTTGAAATTCTAGAAAATGAGTATTTTTTAGTATTAGAGAAAAGCGAGAATTTATAATTAAAGAGATTTTATATTTTTTATTCTATGGAGCGGGAAACGAGATTCGAACCCGCGACCCCAACCTTGGCAAGGTTGTGCTCTACCCCTGAGCTATTCCCGCAAAAAATAAGTGGTGCCCGAGGTCGGACTCGAACCGACACAAGGTTGCCCTTACCAGATTTTGAGTCTGGCGCGTCTACCAGTTTCACCACTCGGGCTCATTTTTAAGATTTAAAGCTAAAATTATACTTTTTTAGGCTAAAAAATACTTTAAAAATAAAAAGTATTTTCAAAAAGACAATATAAAATTATATAATTTAAATTTTTGGAACAGTTATTGCTTTTGTTTATTAGCAATGTTTGAAAAGATTTTAACTTTAATACTTTAGAGGAAAAAAATGAGAATTACAAATAAACTTAACTTCACAAATAGTGTGAATAATTCTATGGGCGGTCAAAGTGCTTTATATCAGATATCTCAACAACTTGCTTCAGGTTTGAAAATACAAAATTCATATGAAGATGCAAGCACTTATATAGATAATACGCGTCTTGAATATGAAATTAAAACGTTAGAACAAGTAAAAGAATCAACAAGTAGAGCTCAAGAAATGACTCAAAATAGTATGAAAGCTTTACAAGATATGGTTAAACTTCTTGAAGATTTTAAAGTTAAAGTAACCCAAGCTGCAAGCGATAGCAATTCTCAAACCTCAAGAGAAGCTATAGCAAAAGAACTAGAACGTATAAAAGAAAGCATAGTTCAGCTTGCAAATACCAGTGTTAATGGTCAGTATCTTTTTGCAGGTTCTCAAGTTGCAAACAAACCTTTTGATTCTAATGGAAATTATTATGGAGATAAAAATAATATTAATGTAGTAACTGGAGCTGGAACTGAAAGCCCATACAATATACCAGGTTGGGATTTATTTTTTAAAGCAGATGGAGACTATAAAAAACAAATAAGCACTAATGTTAGTTTTACAGATAATCGTTGGGATTTAAATAAAGACCCTGATAAAACTAAATATCTCACAGGAGATTCTAAATGGCAACAACTTATCGGACAAGGTTATGTAAAAGATAATAGCTTAGATGCTGACAAAGACTTTGAGTATAATGATAGCAAACTAGATTTTCCTCCAACAACTCTTTATGTTCAAGGAACCAAGCCTGATGGAACAAGTTTTAAAAGTGCTGTACTCGTCAAACCCGAAGATACTTTAGAAGATGTAATGGAAAATATTGGAGCTCTTTATGGTAATACTCCAAATAATAAAGTAGTAGAAGTAAGTATGAATGATAGTGGTCAAATTCAAATTACAGATCTAAAGCAAGGTAATAATAAACTCGATTTTCATGCTGTAGCTTTCACACCACAAGCTGATACCAAAGATGAACTTAAAAATATTATTGAAGCTGCTAATCAAGAGGGTATTTCAATGAATGAAGTTACAAATAGGGTTATGCAAGCTGCTACGGCTGCTCCTAGTAATGGAGATATAACAAAATTAAACAACCCTGTAACTGTAACAATCAACAATCAACAATTCACAATCGATTTAAAACAAACTGATTTTATCAAAAGTAAAATGACAGATACAGATGGAAATGCTGCTAATGGAGCTGATTACGATAATGTGTATTTTGAAAAAAATGGCAATACTGTTTATGGTAATGTTTCTCAAGTTATCAAAGGAAGCAATGCTTATGCCACTGATTCAACCAAACTTAGCGAGGTAATGGCAGGAGATAGCCTAAATGGTACTACTTTAAATTTAAAAGTCAATTCCAAAGGTGGAAATTCTTACGATGTTACTATAAATTTACAAACTTCAACTGTAAGCTATCCTGATCCTAATAATCCAGGTCAAACCATAAGCTTTCCTATTATGCATACTAATCCTGCAACTGGAAATAGTGGGGTTGTTACAGGATCAAATGATATTACTTATGGTCAAATTAATGATATTATAGGTATGTTTGCTGCAGATAAAATTCCTACAACAACCATACAAGCCAATAATGGTCAAATTAATAATGCAGATTATACCCAAATACAACAACTCATGAAAGATTCACAAGCTACTGTTGATGTAAGTATGGATTATAAAGGTCGTATTAGTGTTACTGATAAACTTTCTTCAGGCACTAATATAGAAATTTCTCTTAGTGATTCTCAAAGTGGCCAATTTCCAGCACCTCCTTTTACCACAACTTCTACTGTACAAAATGGTCCAAATTTTAGTTTTAGCGCGAATAATTCTTTAACTATAGATGAGCCAAATGTGGATATTATTAAAGATTTAGATTCAATGATTGATGCTGTTTTAAAAGGCAATATGAGAGCAGACTCCGAAAGTGAAAACCCTAGAAATACAGGTATGCAAGGAGCTTTAGAAAGACTTGATCATTTAGCAGATCATGTTAGCAAGCTTAATACAACTATGGGAGCATATCATAATACTATCGAAGGTGTTAATACACGCACATCCTTTTTAAGCGTTAATGTCCAAAGTATAAAATCAAATGTGATTGATGTAGATTATGGTGAGGCAATGATGAATTTAATGCAAGTTCAACTTGCATATCAAGCTTCTCTTAAAGCTAGTACAACAATTTCTCAACTTAGCTTATTAAATTATATGTAAAATTTTTTATGGTATAATTTGGCTTTGATTTTATTTTCAAGGAAAGAATATTAAAAAAGAAGCCATTTTTACCAGCTCTACGCTTGTTATTTTTTATCTTTGTCTTTGTATGCTAGCACCTGGCATGGGAGAATGGGTTTACAAGGCTAATTTATTTTTATTTGGAGAATTTGGGTATTATTATCCATTTTCTTTGCTTATATTAAATTATCTCTACTATAAAAAAAAATATAAAATAGAAAATTTTAAGCGTAGGGAGCTTTTTGGTTTTTCTTTGGCCTTTTTTTCTGCCTTGCTTTTATTTTCTGTCTTTTATAGAGAGTTTGGGTATATTTTAGAAATTGTATATGGATTTTTTTCTATAATCTTAGGGCGTACAGGGAGTGGAATTTTTGCTCTTTTACTTCTACTATTTTCTTTGGTTTTATTGTTTCCAAAATTTGCAAAAGAAATTTTAAAAATAGAATTAGATTTTACTTATTTATTAAAAATAGAGCAAGCTTTTAAATCTTTACTTATGCGTGTATTTGGTGGAGAAAACGAGAAAGAAGATGTAGGTAAATCAGAACCTATAGCTCCAAAATTAAATATTTTGCAAGATAGTATTTATGGAAATTTACAAATAAACAAAAAAGGGGAAACCAATAACTTAGAACAGATAATTAAAGATAGCAATATCAATGCAAGTAAAAATTCAATTACCACGGCCAAGGAAAATTTTGAAAAACTAAAAAATCAAATTTTAGATGAAACCATAGAGATTGATAAACAAAGTTTAAAAGAATCAAGAAGTTTTGTTTATGAGCATTCTCAACAAGTGCGAAATTTCGCACAAAAGGCTAGTAAAATGAGCATTAGTCTTGATGAAGATTTTAATTTTATTTCAGAAGAAGAGGTAGATATGATTCCTGAACGTTTTTTAAAACCTAAAAAACTTGAAGATATAAAGCAAATAGATACAAATAAAAATTTAGATGAGCCAAGTTATAAACGTAAAAATATTGAAATTCCAGTTTCTAATCAAGAAGTTAAACCAAAAATTTTTACAAAAGAGCTTGAACTTAGAGAGAATTTGATAAAAAAAGAAAAACTAGAACAAGAATACAAAGCCTATCAAAATGAAATTTTAGAAAATAAAGTAAAACAAGAAATTAAAAAATTAGAAGAATATGATGCGATAAATTCAAGCGATATTATAGAAGGGAATAAATATAGTTTTAATAGCCCAAAAACAATTAAAACAGAAACAGAAGAATCAGACAAAATAAATGAAAATAAAAATCTAGATAAAGCAGACAATATCTTTGAATTTGCTCCCATTGTAGAAGAGTTAAATCATCCTTATATAGAACCTACTCCTATAAAAAATATAAATGAAATAGTTATAGAAGAAAAAAATACACTCGATTTTATCCAAAATACAGAAACTAAAATCGATAATGAAAAAACAAATGATCAAGAAATTAAACTTCAAAAAGCAGTTTTAGCCAAAGAAATTGCTATTAACCAAGCTTTATTGCGTGAAATAGAGCAGGGCGAAGTAGAAAAACCAAAAGATTTCACCTTGCCGCCATTAGATTTTTTAGCTAATCCAAAAGAGCATAGACAAGAAATCAATGAAAGTGAAATAGATAAAAAAATTTATAATCTTCTTGAAAAATTGCGTCGTTTTAAAATAGGCGGCGATGTTATAAGCACTTATGTTGGTCCTGTGGTAACTACTTTTGAATTTCGTCCTAGTGCAGATGTGAAAGTAAGTCGTATTTTAAATTTACAAGATGATTTAACTATGGCTTTAATGGCAAAATCAATCCGTATTCAAGCTCCAATACCAGGAAAAGATGTTGTAGGTATAGAAGTTCCAAATGATGAAATTCAAACCATTTATTTAAGAGAAATTTTACAAAGTGAAGTTTTTAAAAACGCTAAAAGTCCTTTAACCATAGCTTTAGGTAAAGATATAGTAGGCAATGCTTTTGTAACCGATCTTAAAAAACTTCCGCATTTACTCATCGCAGGAACGACAGGTAGTGGTAAAAGTGTGGGGATAAATTCTATGCTTTTAAGTCTTTTATATCGCAACTCTCCAAAAACCTTGCGTTTGATGATGATAGATCCTAAGATGCTTGAATTTAGCATTTATAATGACATTCCTCATCTTTTAACTCCTGTTATCACAGATCCAAAAAAAGCAGTCAATGCGCTTTCAAATATGGTAGCTGAAATGGAAAGACGCTATCGCTTAATGGCTGATGCAAAAACCAAAAATATAGAAAATTACAATGAAAAAATGAAAGAATTAGGCGGAGAAGAACTTCCTTTTATTGTAGTAATTATCGATGAACTTGCTGATTTGATGATGACTGCGGGTAAAGATGTAGAATTTTATATAGGAAGACTTGCGCAAATGGCAAGAGCAAGTGGAATCCACTTGATTGTAGCTACACAACGACCTTCTGTTGATGTTGTAACAGGACTAATTAAAGCGAATTTACCAAGTAGAATTTCTTATAAAGTAGGGCAAAAAATTGACTCTAAAGTTATTTTAGATGCTATGGGTGCTGAAAGTTTACTTGGAAGAGGGGATTGTTTATTTACTCCTCCTGGAACAAGCTCTATAGTGCGTTTGCATGCGCCTTTTGCAAGCGAATTTGAAATAGAAAAAATCGTGGATTTTCTAAAGGATCAACAAAGCGTAGAATATGATGAAAGCTTTTTAAAGGATCAACAAAGCGTAGGTGTTACAACAAATGAAAGCTTTGATGGGGAAGTAGATGAGCTTTACGAAGAAGCTAAAAGAGTAATCTTAGAAGATGGAAAAACAAGCATTTCTTATTTACAACGCCGTTTAAAAATCGGCTATAACCGCTCTGCAAATATTATTGAACAACTTACGCAAAACGGGATTTTAAGCGAACCTGATGCCAAAGGACAAAGGGAAATCTTGTAAGATTTTTCTTGTGTTTTTGATATATAAAACTGATTACAAAAGAAGAAATTTAAAAGGCAAAAGCCCCGTAAAAAGGGCTTAAAAATTATTTATCTCTAAGATTTAATTCAGTAATTAACTTACTATAAGAATTATAATCTTTTCTTTTAAGATAAGATAAAAGTCTTTTTCTTTGACCTACAAGTTTTAGAAGTCCTAATCTTGATGAAAAGTCTTTTTTGTAGATTTTTAAATGTTCTGTAAGTTCTGCAATTCTTGCAGTTAAAAGAGCTACTTGAACTTCTGTTGAACCAGTATCACCTGGTTTTTTAGCGAATTTCGCAACTATTTCTGCTTTTTTGGCCGAATCCAAAGCCATGATAGACCTCCTGATTGGTAAAATAATAAAATTAAAGAACTGTAATTTTATCTTAAAAAGCAAAAAATAAACTGAATTTATCTTTTTTAGAAGGTTTTGTCAAAATTTAAGTCTTTTTCTAAGAATTATTTATTATAATTACAGCTATTTCTGTAGTTATAACAAGGAGAATCTGTGCTATTTACCAAAGCTAGCGAATACGCTTTACTTTCTTTAATTTATATTTCCCAAAAAGAAACACCTCAAGATGTAGATTCTTTAGCTTTAGAGCTTGATATTCCTAAAAGTTTTTTAGCTAAAATTTTACAAACTTTAGCTAAAGATGGCTTGTTAAAATCCTTTAAAGGGGCAAAAGGTGGTTTTGTTTTAATCAAAGAACCAAGTCAATATACTATAAAAGAAATTGTTAATAGTGCTGAAAAAAAGGATATCAGTGTATTTGAATGCAGTGGTGGCACTTGTCCAAATAATAAAGAAGAAAATTGCACCTTAATGCCTATGTTAGTAAATTTACAAAATAAAATAGATGAATTTTTAGATTCTATTACTTTAGAAGATATTATGAAAAATAATGGCAAAAAATAAAATAGTCGATTTAGTTTTTCCTTTCTTGGGGCCTTTAATCGCTCCTGTTTTAAAAGCTAAAAGCTTGACTATTGTTGGTTTTTTAGTTTGTATTTTAGCTATTATTATAGTTCCTTTACCAAGTCCTATTTTGGACTTTTTCTTGGCTTTAAGTATAGCTTTATCGGTATTAATTATTTTAATTTCTATTTATATACCCAAACCGACAGATTTAACAACTTTTCCAACTTTAATCTTGATTATCACTTTATTTAGGCTTTCATTAAATATAGCTACCACAAGGATGATTTTAAGCGAAGGGCAAAACGGCCCTGAAGCTGTGAGTGAGATTATAGCAGCATTTGGAGAATTTGTTGTTGGTGGAAATATGGTCATTGGCGTGATTGTATTTTGTATTTTAGTATTGATTAATTTCATGGTTGTAACAAAAGGTAGTACAAGGGTTTCTGAAGTACAAGCAAGATTTACACTTGATGCGATGCCGGGTAAACAAATGGCTATTGATGCGGATTTAAATGCAGGACTTATTGATGAACAAACCGCTAGAGCAAGACGTCAAGAAGTTATTGCTGAGGCAAACTTCTATGGTGCAATGGATGGTTCTTCTAAATTTATCAAAGGAGATGCTGTTGCAGGAATTATCATAACTATTATAAATATCATAGGTGGTTTTTTAATAGGATCTTTTCAGCACGATATGGCTTTAAGCGATGCTGCTTCTACCTATACTATTTTAACCATAGGTGATGGGCTTGTATCTCAAATTCCAGGGCTTATTACTTCTACTGCAACCGCTATAATTATCACTCGTGCAAGCAAAGATGAGGAAAATTTTGCAGAAGGAACTTTAACTCAACTTTTAAGCGAATATCGCACGCTTTTAATAGTAGGTTTTGTACTTTTTATCTTTGCGTTAGTGCCTGGTTTGCCAACTTTATCCTTGGGCTTTATGGCTTTAGTATTTTTAAGCCTTGGCTATCTTACCAAGCAGGTTAAGGAAGGTAAAATTGATATAACTACAGTTAAAAAAAGCAAACCAAGTGCCGCAGCTGCATCTCAAAGTGGAGCAGGTGGGACAACGGCAACGCCTGCTAAGAAAAGCGAAGAAGAAATTCTCAAAGAAGAAGAGCACAAGATTAACGATATACTCAAAGTTGAAATTTTAGAACTTGAACTTGGATACGGACTTATTAAGCTTGCTGAAAACGAACTTACAGAAAGAATTCGCTCAATGAGAAGAAGTATTGCTGAAAGTTTAGGATTTTTAATGCCAAAAATAAGAATAAGAGATAATTTAAGACTTAAACCAAATGAGTATAGTTTTAAACTCAAGGGCGTGTCTATAGCAAGTGCTGAAATTTATCCGGATAAATATTTAGCCATGGATAGTGGTTTTATCACAGAAGAGATAGAAGGGATTGCTACAAAAGAACCCGCTTTTAACTCTGATGCACTTTGGATTGATGCGAATTTAAAAGATGAAGCAACATTAAATGGCTATATAGTAATAGATCCTGCAAGTGTTATTTCAACACATATGAGCGAACTTATCAAAGCGCACGCAAGCGAACTTCTCACACGCCAAGAGGTACAAAATCTTCTTGATAAGGTTAAAAATGATTATCCAATCATCGTAGAAGGTGCTTTAGGTGTTGCACCTGTAAGTCTTATTCAAAAAATTCTCAAAGACTTGCTTAAGCATCACATACCAATTAAAGATATGCTTACTATTTTAGAATCTGTAAGCGATATAGCAGAAGTAAGCAAGAGTTTTGATATGATTATTGAACATGTAAGGGCGTCCTTAGCTAGGATGATTACAAATATGTATTTAGATGATAAAGGAAATTTGGATATTTTTATCTTAGACTCTGCTAGTTCTGCGGTTTTAATGGAAAATGTACAATTTAGAGATGGAAGTTATCACTTGCCTTTAAGTGTAGCTCAAACAGGTACTTTAGTAGATACTCTAAGGGCTGAAGTTGCCGCAGTAGCAAATGGTCGTATCAAGCCTTTTATACTTTGCGTTGAACCGCAGCTTAGAAAATTCATTGCTGATATTTGTTATAATTTTAGCATTAATATAGTAGTGTTAAGTTTTGCAGAAATTGCAGAAAATACAAATTTTAATACCGAGGGTATTATTAGGATAGAACTTTAAGGAATATAATGAAAATTTATCATCTTTCACATACAGATCTTGATGGCTATGCTTGTCAATTTATAGTAAATTTTTATTTTAAAAATGTGAAATTTTATAATTCTAATTATGGCAAAGAAATTAATGAAAATTTTAACTCTATTATAGGCGATATAGAAAAAGATGAAAATTTCGGAAAAGCTATTATTCTAATAACAGATTTAAATTTAAATTTAAATCAATGCGAAGAATTTGAAAAAATTTGCAAAGAGAAAAATACTAAAATTTTTCTTCTTGATCATCATCAAAGTGGCGAAGAATGTGCTCAAAAATATTCTTGGTATTTACTTGATTCTAAAAGATGTGCAACTAAAATCGTTTATGATTTTTTCTCTAAAATCTGTACTCCTGTTTTAGAACTTTCAAAATTTGTTGATGTGGTTAATGCTGTTGATATTTGGCTAAGCGAGGATGAAAATTTTGAACTTGGAAAGGTTTTTTTAGGCTTGATTGCCAATGCAAAAGAAATAAATCGTGTAATGTTTAAAGAATCTCAAATTGATTATATGTTTTTCTTACTTGATAAGGCTTGGAAATTTATAGGAAAAGAAAATGCAAATATTTTACTCGATAATGCTACTCATTTTATAAAAAAGGATTATTTTGCCAGAAAAAATGATGATACTCTTTCTAATTTAATTTCTTATTTTGTAGTTGAAAAACTAAGTGAGCTAAAAGAAAATTTCAGCATAGAATATGAAGGCCATAAAGGCATCTTAACTTCAAATATAGGCAATACTTCTGTTATTGGAAATGATTTTTTAGTAAAAAATCCTGATTATGACTTTTTTATTGATGTTAGTTCTAGAAAAACCTTAAGTTTTCGTGCAAATGGAAAAATAGATGTAAGTTTAATGGCTAAAAATTTAGTAGGTGGTGGCGGACATAAAAATGCTAGTGGTGGACTTTTTGCGACATTTAAAGATGGAGCAAATTATAATTATATTAAGGCTCAAATTATTGATTTAATTAAAAGCAAAGAACTTAAAAAGGAAAACAATGAATCAAAACAATAATAAAACCTTAAAAAATGAATTAGAAGATTTACAATATGAGCTTAGCATAGTTTTAGAAGCTATGCTTTTATACGCTGGAGTTAAAAGAGAAAAATTAGAAAATGCAATAGAAGCTTATATTGATAATATAGATAATGTACTCGAAAATTCCAACAAAGAAGGGGTTGATGAAATTTTAGAAGTGGTGGAATTTCTAAAAAATAAATACAAAGATTTTTTCAATGAAAAAGTATATTTTAATTTTTTTTAGTTTATATTCTTTAAGTTTTGCTAATATTTATGAAAAATTAAATGATTTTGCTTATGAAAAAAAACCGAATAAAGATTTTAAGATTCAAGAAGTTAAATTAGTGCAATTTTCACAAGAAAATAAAGATTGCCTTGAACTTTTAATAGAAGCCAGTCAAGTTAGAATTTTAAATAGCTATAATTCTTGTCAAAAATTATCTAAAGATGAAAGTTTTCAAAAATTTCTTAATGAAGATTTTTTAAAACTTTATAAAAATAATGGATATTTGATTAATGAAAATTTACAAAATTTGAAAAATACCATGCAGGATATTATGATATATTATAAACTCCGATATTCTTTTAGTAAAGATGTAAAAGATATGAGTAAAAATAAGAATTTGGATATTTTAAATATAGATGAAAAAGACGGTGGCACTTTACTTTACAAAATCAACAATCAAGCTTGCGTTGGAATAGAACTTACAAGATATGACTCAAGAATGGCTATGAAAATATACGGAATAGAAAATTTGGATAAAGAGTGTAAACTATTTATCCAATCACCTTCTTTTAAAGATCTTTCCTACACAAAAAAGGATTTTAAGTGGTATTATTTAGAATAAATAAATGCTTTAATTTTTAAATAAAAATTTTTAAAAACCACACTTAAAGTAAAAGTATCTTGCCTTCCAAGATTTTGAAAAACGCAGTTGTCTAAGTCTTTTTTTTCTTGAATGCTTAAATTTTTCATTAACCTAACCTTTAAAAATATTGCAAGATTTTATTATAGCGAAAAAACTTTATTTTTGCTTTAAATATATAAGTTCTATTTTAAATATAAACGAATATTATTTTAAGGTTTAAAGCTTTTTTCTTAAAATGTAATTAGGTTTTATTGACTTTTTCTAAATAAAGTCTTATACTGAATTTAAATTACGCAAAATAAGGAGGGAAATTGATGAATAAATTTTCTATAGTTTTAACTTTGTTGTTATGTGGAAGTTGTGCTTTAGCCTTAGATCCAAATTTGGAAAAAACTAAGAGTGCAACAGGTATTGATCTGCCTACTGCCAAATGGAATTTACCTAAGGAATTAAATGAAGATGGCACTATAGATGAAACTAAAATGCCAAAAAAAATTCAGAATATGGCAAAATGGTTATTTTGGGAAATAAAATTCTTAATGAAACAAGCAAATATGTGGGTCCACAAGCCAAAGATCCTAAAAAAAAGATTTGCGGGAAATAATCTTTCTTGTTCAAGCTGTCATGCTAATGGTGGAAGTGTGCAAAATCAATCGGGTTTTGTAGGAATTTGGGCAAGATTTCCACAATATAATGCAAGAGGAGATAAAGTAATTACCTTAGCAGATAGGATCAATGGCTGTTTGAACGCTCTATGAATGGCAAAAGAATGCCTAGTGATACACCTGAAATGAAAGCCATGCTAACTTATATGCAATGGTTATCTCAAGGAGTTCCAGTAGGAGCTAAGATAGAAGGATAGGGACTTAAGAAGATAGATTTCATCTTAAGAGCAGCTGATCCTAAAAAAAGGTAAGGCAATTTATATGGATAAATGTGCCGTTTGTCATCAAGAAAATGGCTTAGGGCTTAAAAATGAGGATAGCACAGGGGCGTATTATCTTTATCCACCACTTTGGGGTGATGATAGTTATAATACAGGAACTGGAATGTATCGTCTTATCAAAGCTGCTTCTTATATTAAAGAAAATATGCCTCAAGGTGCGCCTGACTTAAGTCTTGAAGATGCTTATGATGTAGCAGCTTACATGAATTCACAAGCTCGTCCTATTAAAGCAAATAGAAATAAAGACTTTCCAGATAGAAAGGTTAAGCCTTTAGATATGGATGTAGGACCTTATGATGATAGCTTTTCTACAACCCAACATCGCTATGGACCTTATACAAATATGATCAAAAAATAATTTTTAAGGCAATTTTTATTGCCTTAAAAATTTATTATTTCATATTACTTAATTTTTTAACTAGATCTTCTAAATCTTGCATCGAATTGATTGCACTTGGGTTAATTTGATATTTTCCATTAACAACAAAAGCAGGGGTGCCATAGGTTTTAGCTATATCATTAGCTCTTTGAAACTCGCTTAAAATTTCTTTAGCTTTTGGGGTATTTAAAAAATTTAATACTTCATTTTTATTTACATTCATAGCCTTTAAACCTATGTCGTAAAATTCATTTAAATTTGAAAAATTTCTTTGCTTGTTTAAAAAATAAGAAACAAAATAAACATCAGCAAGTTTATAAGATAAACTATCAGAATAACTCGCGTCTTTACCATTTTGTTCATCTTTGTATTGAGCAAAGGCAAAAAGCTCATTCATTTCTTTGGAAAATTCCCCATTCATTAAACTTACAGGATAGAGTTTAAAATGTAAATTTGGAAAAGCTTCTCTCAGTTTTTCAAGGGTTCCAAATTTATGATGATTGTAACAATGTATACATTTATAAGAAAATGCTTCTATTACACTATTTTCAGAGCTAGGTAAACTTGGATTAAGAGTAATAAAACTATTATTTGCTAATGCAAAACTTGAACAAAATACAAGCGTTAAAACAAATTTGCAAAAAAATTTACGCATATTATATCCTTGGTTAAATAAAATTTTCAAAGATAATTTTATTTAAAAAAAATAAATAAACCCAAAAATAAATTTGGGCTTATTTATTTTTTAGGATTGAATGCTTGATCAACACTAAAAGGCATTGCTTGATAACCCGTGCCTGAACCGCTGAATTGAATTTGAACCGAAGGCTCCTTAGCGCCCCAGTTAAATTCATCAATTTTAGGTTTTGGTTCTCCAAGACTTACACCTTTACTAAGATTAAAAGCCATTCCAGCGTTGCACTATAAACCATAATAGAATCTTTATCTGGTTCATATTGAGTTAAAGAAGTTACAGGATAAAACCATTCATTGTCATTTTTATCTACAGGTTGCAATAAATATTTTTGAAATTCTTTATTCCACCCTTTATATGCGCCCAATTCCTACCTATACCTGCTATATCTCCAAATTTGTCGCTTTCATCCATTTTGGCAAGCTCTTCATCGCTTAAAGTTTTACCCACTTTACTTGCATCTATATTTAAACACACTGCACTTTGATCTAAAGTTTTGATAATAGTACTTCTATAAGGATCTAAAATCTCATACAATCTCCAATCATCAACAACATTACCATCCTCATCTACTTCTATAATAGTATCACACACTGTGCGTACATGCTTACTATCTTGGACGCAAAGTATTTGTTGAAGAAATAATGCCCATTTTTTACATATTGTCCATAGCATGAGAAAAAATCTATATAGGCAGCAGGTAATTTGCGATTGAAAATTTCTCTTCCCAGACATCGTATTTTACATATCTTTGACCAAATCCCCAAGTTAAAGCTCCATCTTTGTTTTGACGAAAACTTATCATAATTCCACGATTGTAAATATTACCCCAGTTCATTAGTTTATTGTTATCATAATACCATCTGATTTCACCCTTGGTATCTTATAATAAAGACATTTGAATTTTCATCCCATTCCATAGCACCACCTACAAGATTATTCCATACAGATTATGAGTCTTTGCCAGATTATTTTCCAGGAGCATTATTTACTAAATATAGCCTATCTGAAAATTTTGGATCCATTTTTAATACTTTCACATTTTCAAAAAGAGTTCCTCTTTGATCAGTGCCTTCCGCTTGGTTCTATGCTAGCCCATGGAGTTGTAATTTTATAAATCTCATCAATGACTTTTTGACTTTTACCATTTGCGGTTTTAGTATAACTTACCTTTACTATAAGAAGGATAAAGTCCAAAAATAGGAATTCCACCATACGTCTTAGCCATTTTAGAATTCACATTATTAAGAAATAGTTTGGCCATTTGGTTTAGGAACAATGGTTACTTTTATATCACTTAAAACATAGGCATTATTCATGATAATAGCGGTCAAAGGAGATAATCCATAAGGATTCATTTTAATCATACCCATTTGTCCTTGAATTTGCTAATCTATTTTCACTCCACTAGGATCACCCATGGCCATTAAAGCATTAGGCGCAAGCAGGGTAGAACACGCCAAAAGTGCCATGCAAAGAGTTTTGCTAAGTCTCATGATAAATCCTTTAAAATTATTTAAGCCATCCTAAAATAGCTTAATAAAATTTTAATAATACGCAACAAAAATAATTTGTTGCGTATTTTAAGAGCATCTTAAAACGACTTGATTCAAATAAATTAAACTAACTATATTTTGATTTGGATTTTTTGGTTCGCCTATAAATTTAAGCACTAAAACCAAAATAACAATCACCAATGCAAAAATTTTAGCATTAGGTTTATTTTTATCTAAAACATAGGCTATAAACATTGCAAAAAGCACAATAAAACAACATAAAAATGCTATAAGACAGCAAATTGCCATATTCATAAACTTTAAACTAGGAATCAAATACCAACCATTGCTATAAAGCCCATTTTCAAAATCAGGTAGAGTTCCTATAAAAAATTTTTGAAAAGCATTGAGATGATTATAAGTATTTTTTGGAACTACAGGGGTATCCATCCCACATTCTCCTGTTGGCAAAAACCAACTAGGAGCCCACTCATGCAAAGGTAAATTAAATGGATAAATAGGAATTTCACGACATCCATCTACACCTGCAAAAGGATTTTCAGAATGAACCACTTCATGAATATGATTTAAAGTTAGACAATGCTCCAAGCCAAGCCAAATTCCATAAAAAGCTAAGCTATAAGAAAAAATTTTTATAATATTATTTGTAGGGTTGATTAATGCAATCATACCGCTTATAGCCATAACAAGCATATCAAATCTTATATATACACATTGTTCGCAAGGTTCCATAAAAAGATATTCTTGAAATAAAAAATGTGCTATACAAGTAAGTCCTATAGTAACTATAATCAAAATTAACCAAGGTTTACGCGTATCTTGCCATTTAGAAAGTGAAAAATTTCTGCATTTATCTTTCATTTTTATACAACTCATTTTTGCTTGCTAAGTTCTTTAGTAATTTCAATCAAAGCCTCTGGAGAGTTGATTGCACTTGGAACGATTTGATATTTTCCATTAACAACAAAAGCAGGGGTGCCATAATTTTGCGAAATAGGATTGGCAATTTCATAACTTTTTAAAAGCTCTGCAGCCTCTGGAGTTTTTAAGAAATTTTCAAAATCAGCTTTACTTACATTCATTGCTTTTAAACCGACACTATAAAAAGCTTCAGGATTTTTACCATTTTCCCATCTTTGTTTTTTCTTAAAATATGCATTAAAATAAGCTTCAGCAACTTTATGAGTTAAGCTATTTTTATCCGTAGGATCAATTTTATTTACACCATCCTTAAATGTCGCAAAAGCAAAAATTTCATTAGCTTGCCTTCCATAATCTCCCATAGAACTTACAGGATAAAATTTATAAGTTAAATTAGGTAATTTTTCTTTAACTTTACCCATGGTATTAAATTTGCGATGATCATAACAATGAGTACAGTGATAAGAAAAAATTTCAATCAATGAATTATCAGCGTTAGCAATAGGATTTTTAAGAATTACATATTCTTTACCTTCACTTAATGCGCTAGCACTTATACCTGCTAAAAAAGCACATACAACAATAGATCTTGCTAATTTTACTGGAAATTTCATTACCCTCTCCTTGAAATTTGGTTTTGATAAAACTTTTTATTAAGTTTTTATGTAATAACTATTATAAAACTATTAAAATAAAAATATTCTTAAAAAATGTTATAACTAAGAATATTTACTTTAACTAAAAATCAAGAATAGGGGATTAAAAAATTTAATGCACAAGTTATCATTTTTATGTATATTTTGATAATAATATAAAATAATTTAATTTTTAAATATTCTTTATAGTTTTCAAGAAAAGTAAAATATAATTTTAATTTACGAAATAAAATTATCAATTTTTTACATTATATTTTATGGATAAGTTTATTTCACTCAAAAGGTAAAATCATAAAAGTATGTAAAAATAGTAGCTTAATCTATATCAAAGTAGAATAATCTAGGTGTATATAAAAAAGTTTGAAAATTACAGTTTTCAATACAAAATTATAAATTTTATATATTTTTACCTTTTATCATATCTTTTTATGATTGATATAAGATTTATTTAATAAAAATATTTCAATCTTTTTGCCTTGCATATAAAAACAAACTTTTTCCTAAAAAAGCTTTTTTTTACTAAGTTAATACTAAAATACCTTTTCTAGTTAAAAAGCTAAAATTTTAGATTTAGGAAAAGTTTTTATGAAATACCCTTTAGATTGTGAAGAAAATTTTGAAAAATCATTCTTATTTTGGTTAGCAAAATATGTAAAATTTAAACTCAACTCACTATCTAACAAAGAGTTAAAAAATCCACAAGCTTTAGCAGAAGTTAATTTTGCTCTTACAAAAGGTGTAAAAAATATTGATGAACTTGACGCTCTAGCAAAAAAAGCAAGAAATGCTGGTTTAAGTGGAGTTAATACTTATTTTAATCCTTTAAAAAAAGTATTTGAATATTTAAATTTTTATAAGCTTTACTCTTTAAAACAGATTGATGAAGAACTCATTGTAGAAGTTTTAGCAAGTATAACAGGTGCTTTATCAGATGCAAGCAAAAAAAATTACCGTATTGCTGTGATTAATTTTTTTGATTTTTTAGACAAGCAAAATGAAGAAGATGAAAAAGCACATATTTTCGATATCAATCTTAAAAACTGGGCAGGTATAGCAGGTTCTAAAGGGGTAAAATTACCTGAATTTATGAGTGAAGAAGAGCTTAAAAAATTTCTTGATGCTATTGAAAATGCAGATTTTAAAAACAATACCATACGCAATAAACTTATTATTAAAATCATCATTTTTACAGGCATACGGGTAAGTGAAGCTATCAATATCAAAATGGGTGATATTAGCGAAGAAAACGATCTTTATATCATAAGAATAAGAGCTAAAGGCAATAAATATCGTGTTGTAATGATAAAAAAAGAACTTATTTACGATTTGCTTAAAAATGTAAGTATTAATTATATGAGTAAAGACGCCCTACTTTTTGTCAATAAAAAAGGCACTCCACTGACTCAATCTTATGTCAGTCGCATAGTAGAACAGCTTTTATTTCGTGCAGGAATTCGCAAACAAAAAAATGGTGCTCATATGTTGCGTCATACTTTTGCCACCCTGCTTTATAAAAAGCAAAAAGATTTAGTTTTAGTTCAAGAAGCTTTAGGGCATGCAAGTTTAAATACCTCAAGAATTTACACTCATTTTGATAATGATAAATTAAAACTTGCCGCACAGGTTGCAAAGGAATTAAGTGACTCTTGAAAACTATGCTGTTTTTGGTAAATATTTTTACCATGATTTAAAACACACTTTAAAAGCCTTTAACCACAAAGAAAGTAAAAAGTGCTTTAAATTTATAGAAAAATATAAAAATGATTTTTATATTTTAATGCTTGCTGATTATGAGCTATATAGATATTTTCAAGATAAAAATTTCACAAGCAAAAAAGCTTATTTGTCTATATTTGCTTTTAAAAAAAGAAAAAAATTTCAAAAAGAAGATATCGATGAAGAAAAATTTATTCCTGAATTTATAAATTTTTTAGATCAAGATAATTACAAAGAAAATTTCATCAAGGTTAAAGAGGCAATCTCTAAAGGAAGAGTTTATCAAATCAACCTTACTCAAAATTTTAAATTTCATAGCAAAATGGATTCTTTTGAACTTTTTAAACTTTTGCTTTCTAGACAAGATACTGAATTTAAAGCTTTTATAAAAGATGAAACAAGAGAAATTTTATCCTTTTCTCCTGAACTTTTCTTCAAAACCAAAAAAAGAAAAATATTTACAAAACCTATGAAAGGCACAATTAAGCGTGATAAAGATCCTATAAAAGATGAAGAAAATAAAATTTTCTTGCAAAATGATACAAAAAATCTGAGTGAAAATGTTATGATTTGTGATCTTTTACGCAACGATCTTTCAAAAATCATCACAAAAAAAAGCTTAAAAACCAAACTTTTTGAAATTCAAAGTCACCCTACTTTACATCAAATGACTTCAAGCGTACAAGGAAAACTTAAAAAAAATATTTCTTTATATCAAATTTTTAAAGCTCTCTTTCCTTGTGGTTCTATTACAGGTGCTCCAAAGCTTGAAAGCATTAAATTTATTGAAGAATTAGAACAAAGAGATCGTGGTATTTACTGCGGAACTATAGGTTTAATACACAAAAATAAAAATAAATTTAGCGTAGCCATACGCACCTTAGAAAAACAAGATGAAATTTATACTTATAGCACGGGTAGCGGCTTGGTTTGGGACTCAAAATTTAAAGATGAATTTGAAGAATTAAAACTTAAAAGCGCGATCTTAAATCCTTGTGATTTTCATCTTTTTGAAACCATGTATTTTAAAAATTCTCAAATTTTATTTTTAAAAGAACATTTATTAAGGCTTATAAATTCAGCTCTTAAATTTAATTTTAATACTCACAAGCTCTTTAAAGATTTTTATAATGTTTTAAATCAAAAAAGTTCTTATAAAGAATATCAAAATTTTACACTTTTTAAACTTGATGAAAAAATTTTCCACAAAAAACACTCTTTATTTTATAATTTTCCCCTACCCTTTAAAAATCCACATAAAGAAGGAATTTTAAAGCTTATTTTATACAAAGACGGAAGATACGAATTTCAACAAAGTGACTTAAAGCAAAATTCAAACGATATTTTGCTTTTAAGTGATGATAAAATTAACTCAAAAAGTGACAATCTCTATCACAAAAGCTCTTTGCGTACTCTTTATAATCAACACTCATACAAATGGCAGCAAAACTTGTGTTATGACATAGCTTTTTTTAACGAAAAAGATGAACTTTGCGAAGGCTCAAGAACCAATCTCATCTTAGAAAAAAACGCTCAATTTTATACTCCACAAATTCAAAGTGGTATGTTAAATGGCGTATATAGAAATTTCTTAATCAATCTTGGTTTGATAAAAGAAAAAGCATTATTTAAACAAGATTTATTTGAAGCAGAAAATATTTATTGCATTAATTCCGTGCGTGGTTTAAAAAAGGTAAAATTACAATGAAGAAAATTTTATTTATAGATAATTATGATTCTTTTAGTTATACCATCATCTATTATCTTAAAGAACTTGGTTTTGAATGTAAAGTGATAAAAAATGATTCCTTTAAAAAAGCTAAAGAATTAGAAAAATTTGATTTCACTCATCTTATCATCTCTCCTGGCCCTCATTCTCCTAAGGAATCTAAATTAAGCTTAAAAGCAATCAAATATTTTAAAAAAAATAAAAAAATTTTAGGTATATGTTTAGGACATCAGTGTATAGCTGAAATTTTTAGCGGTAGGGTTTCTAAAATGCAAAATCCCATGCATGGTAAAATTTCTAAACTTTATTTTAAAAAAGATCCTATTTTTAAGGGTATTAAAAAAGAAATTGAAATTTGCTTATATCATTCTTTACACATCAGTTCTATGCCTAAAAAATGCAAAATTTTAGCTCATAATTCAGAAAATATCATTATGGCAATTAAACATAAAAAGTATCCTATTTATGGATTGCAATTTCACCCCGAAGCGGTTTTAACTCAAAAAGGCAAAAAAATACTTAAAAACTTTATGAAACTTTAGTCTTTTTTGCATTTAAAATATAAATATGAAAATCTAAAATAAAATATCCTTAAAATAATTATCATTAATATAAATTTATAAATAAAAAAACCGATAACAATATAAATTAATTTAAAAAGATTTAAGATGAAAATAGATACTTTGACAAAAAATTTTAGCAATTATCAAACACAAATAAACAAAGACAATGATTTGGTAAGTAATGTTCATAGCGACAATGTGGTTAAAATTCAAATTTCAGATGAAGCAAGAAGTTTAAGTCAAACAAATTCAAAAAATGAAAAAGAATATGAAATCAAAGTAAGTCAAGAAAAAATAGAAAACCACAAAGACCAAAATTCCATTCAAAATAGCAAAGGTGGCGTAAATCCCGCATTAGAGGCTTTAATAGCAAAATTAGCTGAAATTTTAGCTAAAATTGCAGAACTTACTCAAAAAATGACAAACGCTAACGAACAAATGAAAACGACATTTCAAAAACAAATTGATGTGCTAAAATCTCAAGCAGATGTAATTCAAGCTCAAATTCAAGAACTCCAAAGCCAACAAGCTTGATTATATTTTTTCAAAAGTTTAAGAATGCTATAATGATGCATTTTTAAACTTTTTCAAGGAAAAATATGACTTATCTAGAAATCGAAGGCACAAATCATCTAAGCGGAAATATTACAATAAGCGGAGCAAAAAATGCTGCCCTACCCTTGATCGTTTCAAGCATACTTGCTAAAAATGAAGTAAAAATCAACAATGTTCCTAATGTTGCTGATATAAAAACTCTTATATCTTTGCTAGAAAATTTAGGAGCTAAGGTCAATTTTCAAAACAATAGTGCTTTATTAAACACAAACACTCTTAATCAAACCATAGCTAAATATGACATTGTGCGTAAAATGCGTGCTTCCATACTTACTCTAGGACCTTTACTTGCTCGTTTTGGGCATTGTGAAGTATCTTTGCCTGGTGGATGTGCCATAGGACAAAGACCTATTGATTTACATCTTTTAGCCTTGGAAAAAATGGGGGCAAATATACAAATTAAACAAGGCTATGTCGTAGCTAGCGGAAATTTAAAAGGCAATGAAATTCTTTTTGATAAAATCACGGTTACAGGTAGTGAAAACATCATCATGGCAGCAGCTTTAGCCAAAGGTAAAACCAAGCTCTTAAATGTTGCAAAAGAACCCGAAGTAGTTCAACTTTGCGAAGTTTTAAAAGACGCAGGACTTGAAATCAAAGGCATAGGTACAGATGAACTTGAAATTTATGGTAGTGATGGAGAACTTTTAGAATTTAAAGAATTTAGCGT
Source organism: Campylobacter sp. CFSAN093227 (assembly GCF_012897855.1). Lineage (NCBI taxonomy): Bacteria > Pseudomonadati > Campylobacterota > Epsilonproteobacteria > Campylobacterales > Campylobacteraceae > Campylobacter > Campylobacter sp. CFSAN093227. The sequence continues at coordinate 882,966 of NZ_CP040610.1, read as the reverse complement.
TATACCTGATAGAATTGAGGCAGGAACTTATCTTTGTGCAGGGGCTATTACAAATTCTAAAATTACTTTAGATAAAGTTAACGCCACTCATCTTAGTGCAGTTTTAGCAAAACTTCATCAAATGGGTTTTGAAACTTTGATTACAGAAGATAGTATCACCCTACTTCCTGCTAAAGAAATTAAACCTGTAGAAATCATGACAAGTGAATATCCGGGCTTTCCAACCGATATGCAAGCGCAGTTTATGGCACTAGCTTTAAAAGCTAATGGAACTAGTATTATTGATGAAAGACTATTTGAAAATCGTTTCATGCATGTAAGTGAACTTTTAAGAATGGGTGCGGATATTAAACTCAATGGTCATATTGCTACCATAGTAGGCGGAAAAGAACTTAACGCTGCTGATGTCATGGCTACAGATTTGCGCGCTTCTTCAGCCCTTATCTTAGCAGCTCTTGCAGCTAAAGGTACAAGCAAAGTCCATAGAATTTACCATCTTGATAGGGGTTATGAAAATTTAGAAGAAAAATTTAAAGGTTTAGGTGTAAAAATCACAAGGCTTGAAGAATGAAAAATATCTTTGAAACCTTAAAAGACTTAGAAAATCAAATTTCATGCTTAGATGAAAGTGAGCTTATTAGCCTTGAAAAAGCAAAAGATAGAATTTTAGCTAAAGATTTATACGCTAGAAAAAATCTACCTAGTTTTGATAATGCTGCTCTTGATGGCTATGCTTTTAATTATACTGATATCAATGAAGCTTTGGAGATTAAAGGGACTATTTTCGCAGGAGATAAAAATTTTTATACAGTTGCTAAGAATGAATGCTATAAAATCATGACAGGGGCTAAAATGCCCAAAAATGCTGATACTATCTTAATGCTAGAAGATGAGTATATAGAAGAAAATAAACTCATCATTAAAAAAGCTCCTAAACAATACAATGCCTATCGTTATAAAGGCGAAGAATTAAAAAAAGGTAAGCTTTTACTTCAAAAAGGCACTAAACTTAATGATAAACATATCGCCCTACTTGCTTCTCAAGGGCTTTATAAAATAGAAGTCATAAGAAAAATTCGCATAGGTATTTTTTCAAGTGGAAATGAACTTAAAGAACCTTGGCAAGAATGTGATGAAGAAAGTATTTATAATGCCAATGCTTTGCCTTTACTAACCATGCTTCAAAATGCTTCTTATTTAGGTATTATTAAAGATAATTTTAAAAGTACTAAAGAGGCTTTAAAAAATACAAATTTTGATCTTTTAATCACTTCAGGAGGTGCAAGTGTTGGTGAGGCTGATTTTATGGAAAAAGCTTTAGATGAATTAGGCTTTACTCCGCTTTTTAAAGGACTAAAAGCACGCCCTGCAAGACCTACTAAGCTTTATAGAAAAGGTGAAAATTTCGTATTGATTTTACCAGGAAATCCTATGGCAGCTTATCTTTCTTGTTTTATTTTTGCTAAAAAAATCATTAATTTATTAAGTGGAAACCTAGACAATCCTTTAACATTTTATGGCAAAATGGGTATGGATTTAAAGCTTAAAAGCGGAAGAAATAATCTCATCTTAGGAAATTTAGAAAAAGATATTTTTACACCATTTAATGAAAATAAATTTGGCTCTGGTATGATACTTCCACTTATTAAAAGTGAATTTTTACTTATAAGTGAAGAAAATATAAGCGAATTAAAAAAAGGTGATGAAATCACGCTTTTAAAAATATAATGTTTGTGTTTTTCACAAACATTAGCTTAATTTATCCTCATCATCATGATCATGGATATATTGTTCATCATTTTCCAAGGTATCAACAAAACGCCCTATCCTTTCCCAGCGAACATTTTTATCTTTATCCCAAGAGAAATATACAAACCAAGGTTTGCCTACTATCAACTTATAAGGAACAGAACCCCAAAAACGACTATCATAAGAATAATCACGATTATCACCCATCATGAAATACTCATTTTCAGGCACATCAAAAACATAAGCATTTCCGCCACTAAAACCTATATGATTTCCAAGTTCTTTAATATAAGTTGGAGACATAGCAAAATCACCTATGCTAAGAAAGCGTAAAATATCACTTTCTATATCTTTTTTTGGATCATAATGAATACCTTTTTGTTTATAAGGTTCTTTTACATAAATTTGCCCTCCAAGAGTAACAAGATCATTCGGATAATGTTCTCTCATAAAATCATCACCCTCATGCATTCTTACATAAAGTGTTTTATTTGCATAAACTATCCTATCTCCTCCTGTGCCTACACAACGCTTTACAAAGTGTTCTTTTTCATTTCTAGGATTTCTAAAAACAACTATATCTCCTCTTTGTGACCCTTGTGCTTTTATCAAATGCCCATCTTTATTAAAATCCGGCAAAACAGGAATTTCCAACCAAGGAATATGAGGAGTTGGGATACCATAGCTAAATTTTTTAACAAATAAAAAATCCCCTACCAATAAGGTGTTTTTCATAGAACCAGAAGGAATAACAAAAGCTTGTATAAAGAAAAAAATCACCAAAAGAACAATAACTACAGTTCCAGTCCAAGACTGTGAAAATTTATATAATTTCTTTAAAATTTCCATAGATTTTCCCTAATTAAGTCTATTTTTAGCAGATTTAACTGTGTTTTCTAAAAGCATGGCTATAGTCATAGGACCTACTCCACCTGGAACAGGAGTTATATAACTAGATTTTTTAGATACCTCTTCAAAATCTACATCTCCTACTATCTTTCCACTTTCAAGACGATTGATTCCAACATCAACAACAATCACTCCTTCTTTTACCATATCCGATCGAAGTAAATTCACACAACCTGCTGCTACTATAATCAAATCAGCTTGCCTAGTATAAAGGCTCAAATCTTTGGTTTTAATATGACAAACGCTTACTGTAGCTCCAGCGTTTAAAAGCATAGTAGCCATAGGACGACCTACTATATTTGAAGCACCTATAATAACAGCGTCTTTTCCTTCTAAATCAATTTCATAAGCCTTCAAAAGCTTCATAACTCCAAGTGGAGTACAAGGCAAAAACCCGCTTTCTAAGCCTAAATTTAAATATCCTACATTAATAGGATGAAAACCATCAACATCTTTACTACTTATAATACTTTCAAGTATTAAATCTTTACAAATATGATCAGGTAAGGGAAGCTGAACCAAAATTCCATGAACACTATCATCGTGATTTAAGGTATTAATCAATGCCAAAAGTTCATTTTGTGTAGTATTTTCATTAAGATGATAAACTAAAGATTTAATTCCACATTCTTCACAGGCTTTAGCCTTAGATTTTACATAAGTTTGACTTGCAGGATTATCTCCAACCAAGATAACAGCTAAACAGCTTTCAATCCCTTTGCTTTTCAAAAATTGATTTTTTTCTTTTAATTCTTCTTTGATTTTTGCGCTTAAAGCTTTACCATCAAGCAAAGTCATTATTTTCCTTCTATAAATTTAATCACTTTTTTAAAGTAAAAATTGTATCATATTAAAACTTCATTAACAAGGTGAAACTTTGAAAATTGTTTTAATGTTTTTTTTATTTAGTATCAGTCTTTTTGGTGCTGATTTTATCACTCTTAAAGAATACTCTAAAATGCTTTATGAAAATCCAAGGGGCATTAGTTGTAAAGAATGTCATGGAACAGATGGAAGCGAACAAATTTTAGGATATTATATGAAAAATGGTATTAAAACAGCTTATAAAGTTCCAAGTATACAAAATCTTAGTTTTGAGAATTTTAAAAATTCTCTTAATCAGAGTAAAGACGCAAAATCAATCATGCCAAATTACTCTTTAACAAATGATGAAATTGTAACTTTATATAATTACATCAAGCAATTTAGCAAGGAAGAAAAATGACAAACAAAAAAGCTTTTAAAGAAGCGTGTAAATTCATCGCAGGTGGTGTAAATTCTCCAGTTCGTGCTTTTGCAAATGTTCAAAGTGAGCCAAAATTTATTTCTCATGGAAAAGGTGCTTATATTTTCGATATAGATGGAAATTCTTATATAGACTATGTTCAAAGCTGGGGGCCTTTACTTTTTGGACATTGCGATAAAGATATACAAAAAGCTTGTCAAAAAGCACTTCATAAAGGTTCAAGTTTTGGAGCTCCAACTTTATTAGAAACTGAACTTGCCAAGCTTGTTTTATCTGATTTTCCTCATTTAGAAAAGATCCGCTTTGTAAGCAGTGGAACAGAAGCAACCATGAGTGCTATTCGTCTTGCCCGTGGTTTTACTAAAAAAGATAAAATTTTAAAATTTGAAGGATGTTATCACGGGCATTCTGATTCATTATTAGTGAGTGCAGGAAGTGGTGCTGCTACTTTTAACTCTCCTAGTTCTTTGGGTGTTTTAGAAGATGTAGCTAAACACACTTTAGTAGCTAAATATAATGATATAAATAGCGTTAAAGAGCTTTTTGAAAAAAATAAAGATATTGCATGTGTTATCATTGAGCCTATTGCTGGAAATATGGGGTTAGTTCCAGCTAAACAAGATTTTTTAGAAGAACTTGCTAAGATCTGTAAAAACAATCAAACTCTGCTGATTTTTGATGAAGTAATGAGTGGATATAGAGCATCTTACCTTGGTTCCTATGGAATCAATCATATCCAAGCAGATATAATTACTTTTGGTAAGGTAATAGGAGGCGGTCTACCTGCAGCAGCATTTGCTTCTAGAGCTGAAATTATGGATATTTTAAGTCCTTTGGGTGGAGTTTATCAAGCAGGAACTTTAAGTGGAAATCCTTTAGCAATGGCTGCAGGTATAGCAAGTCTTACAAAAGCCAAAAAGAAAACCAAGCTTTATGACAAACTTGGAAAATTAGCAAAAAAACTTACCCAAGGAATGAAAAAATTAGCAGATGAAAAAGGACTTCCACTGCAAGTTTGTCATGTAGGTTCTATGTTTGGATACTTTTTCACCAAAGATCCTGTATCAAACTACCAAGATGCATTAAAATCCGATCTAGCATTATTTTCAAAATTTCACAAAAATATGCTTGAAAATGGAATTTATTTAGCACCTTCTCAATTTGAAACAGGCTTTATATGTTCAAAAATGGATGATAAAATTATAGATACAACACTAGAGGCTGTTAGGGAAAGCTTTAAAAGAATATGAGCAATATTTTAAAAGAAGAAAAAAATCACTTAGAAAATTCCAACAGCAAAAGACAAAAAATCATTCGCAAAACTCTTGAAGCTGCGGATGGTTTAAGTCTTGGTATCTCTATGGTTGTTGCTGTATTTATAGGTGTGGGAATAGGATATTTACTTAAAAAATTTACTCCTTATCCTTGGCTTTTTTGGCTTGGAGTTTTTTGGGGGATCAGTGCTGCTATACTTAATGTTTACAAAGCTTATAAAGTTCAAGTAAAAAGCTATGAAGAATTTAAAGAAAGAGATGAGTTGATCAAAGAAAAAATTCAAAAAGAAAAGAACAAATAATGGAACATAAAAAAGCTCTATTTTGTATTTTTGCCATTATTCATTTATTTTTTTGGATCATATTTTCATCGTTAAATCATTTTAAATTAGATACATTTTTAAGCTATGAAATAGCTTTTTTTAGTGTTTTATTGATTATTTTTGCTTCTTATTTAAATTATAAAAAAGTCATTATAAAAAAATCAAAAAATTATGAAAAAGATTTTAATTTCATTTCATCACTTTTTATCAAAAAAAAACAAAATTTATCAAAAATTATTCATTTTAAAGTTCTAAAAGACGATTTAAAGCCAAATGTTAAAGAGAAAATCCATTTTTTTGCTATGTTTTTTACTCTCTTTAAATTGATGGCTTATGTAGTATTGGTTGCTGGATTTTTATTTTTACATCGCCAAGATAAATTAGATATCTTTGCTTATATTTGTGGAATTTCATCCTTGCTAGTTTGTGTGTTTATTTTTATTTTATATATAAAAAAGTATGAGTCCAAAAAAAATTATTAAATCAATGACAGCACTTTTTGCTGGTATGGCATTTTTATTTGCAGGTAATGCCTTGATAGTAAGCTCTATAGGTGTTATATTAAAAGAAAACGGAGAAAGTTCTTTAGCTGTTGGAGTAGTAAGTTCTTGTTTTTTTGTAGGCGCTCTTATTGGAACCATCAGTGCTCATAAAATTATTTCTCGTATAGGTCATATACGCTCTTTTGGGCTATTTGGTGCTATTTTTGGAATTTCAGCTATGCTTCATACAGTAAGCGAAAATCTTATTTTTTGGGCTGTTTTAAGATTTTTCATAGGAATTTGCTACTATGGACTTTTAATGGTCATAGAATCATGGCTTAATGAAAAAAGCAAAAATGCCATTCGATCTAGAATTTTAGGTTTTTATGAAATTGTTTTTTATCTTGCGTTTGGCATTGGAGTTTTAATCATAGCGTTAAATTTAAGCAAACATAGTGTATTTATCCTCAGTGCAACTTTAATTTTACTTTCATCTTTACCTTTAAATCTAATTAAAATCAAAGAACCTGTTTTACCCGCATCAAGTCCTATTTCTATACCTAAAATTTTTGATATAGCTCCTTTAGCTATCGTCACAAGCTTTATAGCCGGAATGCTTATAAATGGCTTTTTTTCTATGGCATCTTTATTTATACTTTTGCAAGGTTTTGATACAAAAGCGGTTTCTTATTTTATATTTTGTGGGGTTTTAGGTGGTTTTATTGCACAAACCATCATAGGAACTATTTCAGACAAACTTGGTCGCAAATTTGCCATTATCACTTGTGCAAGTATAGGATTTATCACTATGCTTATATTTATCTTTTTTAAACTTCATTTATATATGCAATATTTTTTAGGAATTACTCTTGGTATAGGAATATTTTGCTTATATGCTTTAGCACTTGCTAGAGCAAATGATGTTTTAGTAAGCAAAAATAAAGGTGTAGAGTTAGGTCGTGGGGTTCTTTTTTGTTATTCTTTGGGCTCTTTGTTTAGCCCTTTAATTTTAGGTTTTTTAATGCAATATTTTGAAATCAAAGGTTTTATATGGTTTTATATAGTTTCTTTAGCATTTTTAATTCTTTTTGCTATCAATAAACCAAATATTTTAAATAAAAAATTTAAGAAAAAGCCTGGAAATATGGTGATATTTGATGATTAATACTCAACTAGCAAGTCAAATTGCCAATACGCAAAAAAATGATTTAAAAGTAGATAACTCTGCTTCAAAAGATAAAACAAATTTAAAAGACAATCCAAAAGAAGCACTTGCACAAGCTTTAAAGCAAAATTTAGGTTTAAGCAAGGACGCTAGTAGTGAGGAAATACTAGCAAAATTTGTTCAAAATGAAACAGGTACCAAATTAAAAGAACTTGTTAATAAACTTTTAGATCAAATCAATGCTCAAAAAAATCCCGATTCCCCTGTACTTAAACAAGGAAAAAATTTAAATTTAGCTCCTAATTTTGCTAATGAATTAAAAATCTTAAGTACAGAACTTGCAAAAAGTGATACTTTTACACAAGTTTTAGACAGATTAAATCAAATTTTAAAACCTGCCAGTGAAATAAAAAACAATAACTTAGCTCCTTTGTTTAAAAATTCAGGCGTATTTTTAGAAGCTAAATTAAAAGATGCCCTAAACGAAGAATTACTACCCAAAAGTTTTCACTCTCTTTTAAGTACAATCAAAGGTCTTAGTAGCGAAAAACTAAGCGTTCAGATAGCCCAGCTTGCAAATACAAATTTAAGCCCAAAAGACACTTTAAAAGAATTAAAAAATATTATTAATTCTAGCAAAAATGAAAATAAGCAAATTTTAAATCAAAGTTCTTTTAAAGCACTTTTAAATTTAAGTTCTAAATTGGAAAATTTTAAAAATTATATAAGTAAAAATCCCAGTCATGCTCAAGAAAAAATCACCCCTATAGCTAATAAAATTTTAAAAGAATTAAATTCCATCAAAAATGATTTTTTCAAAGCTCTTAATAAGCCAGAAAATTTAATGATAAAAGATCCAAACATCCTTAAGCAAACTGCTACCGCCTTTGAAAAACTTGAAAATACTTTAAAAAATATACTAGGCAATCAAGCTTCTAAAATACAAGATAAAGAAAATATTTTAGAAAATCTTTTAAGTAACAAAGAAAATATCAAAGAAGAAAAACTTAATCATAACACAAAAAACCAAGATGAAGAAAAATATATAAAAGTATCAAAAGAAGAAACTCTCGCAGATGATGCTAAAACCAATATTAAGCAAGATGTAAAAAACGAAGAAAATTTACCTAAAAAAGAAGTTAATGCAAATTTAGATTCTAGCACAAAAACTCACGAAGAAAATATCAAAGAAAATCCAAAATTTTATGAAACAAAAACAGAAAGCAAAACTTCAATCAATACAAATACTAACACAAACAACACGCAAAATTTAAATAATTCTCAAAATATTCAATCTAACAATAACCAAACTATGCAAAATATTTTTAAAAATCAGGAATTTATAAAACAAAATATTGTAAAAAATTTAGCATTTAATGTAGAAAATTTAGATCTAGAACAAGTGCAAGATTTAAGTAAAAATTTAAGCAATCTTTCTCGTAGACTTAATGAAAGCTTAAAAGAACTTGAACCCTATACTCAAAATGCCAAGCTTAATCAAGCAGAACTTAAAAATCTCGAACACAAACTCAATCTTTCTATCAAAGATCTAGTGCAAATTAAACCAAAAACAGAACAAGATATAGCTGAATCTTTACATCATGATGTAAAATCAACACTTTTGCAAATTTCAAATTTGGCTAAAAATGAAGGCAATGAAGCTGTATACAATCAAGCTAATCGTCTTTTAGCGCAAATTGAAATCAATCAGCTTATGTCTTTAGCTAATGATTCTATCAATACTTATCTGCCTTTTTCTTGGGATGATTTAAATGATTCTAAAATTATGTTTAGACGCGGAAAAAAGGACAAATTTTTTGCTCAGATTAAACTCGAATTTGCAAAACTTGGGGATTTAGAAATTCTTATTTCTTTAAATAATGAAAAATATATAGATATTAATATTATGGCAGAAAATATTGAATTTAGAAAAACCATCTATGAAAATGCCCATGAGCTTAAAAGAAATATCAATAAAGCAGGACTTTTAAGTGCAAATTTCTTTGTAGGTGATATCATAAGAAGTAAATTTGATACTAGAAATATGAAAAATTTAGATCTTGAAATGGGTATGGATAAAAAAGTATGAGCAAAATCAAAAGATCGATTAAAAAAGCTGTAGCTCTAGGCTATCAAAAAGAAAAAAACTCTGCACCAAAAGTGCTTGCAAGTGGCAAAGGCGAAAGTGCTGCTAAAATTATTTCTTTAGCCAAGGAACACGGAGTTCCTATTAAAGAAGATGAAGATTTAATAGAAATTTTAAGCAAGCTTGACTTAGGTGATGAAATTCCACCTAATATGTATAAAGCTGTAGCTGAAGTTTTTGCCTTTATCTATCAAATGGCAAATAAAACTCCTAAAAACTAATCCGCTATTTTTTCTCCAAATTTAATACCCTGCCCTACTTTTAAATTAAAAGTTAAAAGTCCTTTTTGAGAGATTAAAACTATAGTAGAACCTAGCTCAAAATTTCCTAGTTCTTCGCCTTTTTTGAAATTTAAATTTTCATATTTTCTAGTAAAATTATGAGAAATTTTAGCATTGGTTTGTATGCTTGCATCAAAATTAAAACGCATTTTTCCTACATTTTGCGCTCCTACAAAAACAAGCCAAAAAATACCTTTTTCATTTTGACATTTCAAGCTCACTCTTTCATTTTTTACATATAAATTACTAATGCGTTCTAAATGTTTTTCATTTACGCTATAAAGCACTCCACTTGTGTAAGTTGCACTTAAAATTTGCATATCACAAGGGCTGTGATAACGATGATAATCTTTTGGAGAAAGATAAATATTGACATAATCAAGCCCATTTTTAAGCTCATCTTTTTCAAAGCTATCTTTTAAAAGCTCCTCAATGCTATAAGTATGTCCTTTTATAGAAAAAGCAAAATGTTCTTCATTTGCCAAAAAAGTACTTCCACACTCTAAAATTTTACCATCACTTGGACTGATAAAACCTTCTTCAAGCTTTCTTGGAATTTGCAAAGTTCTTGTAAAAAGAGCATTTAAACTCTCGTATTCACAAGGGCTTTTAAATTCACTCATATCGATATTAAAATACTTAACATAATTTTCATTAATAACTTTTTGTATCATTTTAGGAAATTTAATCCCCGCTACAAAACCAAAAAGTCTCGAACTTTCTTTTGAAAAACTCATTTTTTTCCTTTTAAATTTAAAATCACTATTTCACTCGGAGCAAAAACTCTAAGACTTGGCCCCCAAAATCCTGCTCCACTACTCACATAAAGCTTAGTTTTTTCTCCTAAATCATAAAGCCCATGAACAAAACCTTGCTGAAGTTTAACTAAAAACATAAAAGGGAAAATTTGCCCTCCATGTGTATGCCCACTTAAAACAAGATCAAAATCACTTAAATCATAAAGCAAAGCTGTTTTAGGTTGATGTGTGAGTAAAATACTAGCTTTACTTGTATTTAAATCCACTTTTATTCTTGCTAAATCAGGAGCATATAAACCCCTATCAAGTCCGGCTAAATCTCCAAGTCCAGCAATATTTATAAAATCCAAATCTAAATTTTGATTGACTAAAATTTTCATATTAGTATGTTTTCTAAGCAAATCCAAAACTTCATTGATACCATGATAATACTCATGATTTCCCAAAGCATAAAAAGTTCCGTAAGTGGAGTTAAAATCATTAAGTTTTGAGATGTAATTTTTTAAATCTTTAGGATTAGTATCAATCAGATCCCCTACTATTACAACCATATCAGGACTTTGCAAATTCACTTTAGTGATGAGCTTGTCTAAAAAATTTTCATGCAAATTTTTACCCAAATGTATATCAGTAAGCATGACAATTTTTAAATCTTTTTTAAGATTTGGTATTTCAACATCAACACTCTTTACTTCAGGTGTTTTTAGAGCATTATTTATACTTACATAAATTAAAAACACACTTAAAACTATAAGAGAAAGTTCAAAAATCAAACGCAAAATAAGATTATATGTTTTATCTCTTTTACCCATAAGAGCTAAAATCAATTTAACAAAATCCCATGCTAAAGTCATAAAAAACAAACAATAAGTCGGCGTATAAAACATGGCTAAAATTTCATACCAAGTATCACTTAAATATTCATCTCTACGAAATATTAAAAACACAGCTTGAGCTAAAAAAAGCACAATAAAAATAAAGGAAAAAATTTTATAAAAATACTTAAAAAGAGTAATTTTCTTGATTAATCTTTTATAAATATAAACATTTGCTAAGCCAAAAATTAATAACACAATGAAAGAAAAAATTAAAAATATCATACAAAGTATTATAACCAAGTAAAATTAAATATCCGTATAAATTTTTCTGTTATAATAAGCTTTTAAATAATTTTAAAGGCTATAAGATGTACCGTTTTGCACCTTCTCCCACAGGTGATATGCACATAGGAAATTTACGCGCAGCAATTTTTAATTATATCTGTGCAAGACAAAAAAATATGGATTTTATCTTACGTATTGAAGATACTGATAAGGCTAGAAATATAGCAGGAAAAGAAGAAGAAATCAAAGAAATTTTAAATCTTTTTAGTATTTCATGGCAGCATTACTATATACAAAGTGAAAATTTAAAATTCCATCGCCAAATGGCTTTAAAACTTGTAAGCGAAAAAAAAGCTTTTGCTTGTTTTTGCAGCGAAGAAGAACTTGAAGCAAAAAAAGAGCTGGCTAAAAAACAAGGTAAAGCTTATCGCTACGATGGCACTTGTGAAAAACTAGCCGATATTGATGTTTTAGAATGTGAAAAACCCTTTGTTATCCGTCTTAAAAAACCTACTCATACTATGAAATTTACTGATTTTATCAAAGGCGAGCTTAGTTTTGAGCCTGAAAACATAGACTCTTTTGTGATTATGAGAACGGATAAAACTCCAACTTATAATTTTGCTTGTGCGGTTGATGATATGCTTGAAAATGTCACTTGTATTATACGCGGAGAAGATCATGTTTCAAACACTCCAAAACAAGAACATATCCGCGCAAGCTTAGGTTATAATAAAGCCATGACTTATGCACACTTGCCTATCATTTTAAACGAAGAAGGTGTTAAAATGAGTAAAAGAGAAGCACATTCTTCTGTAAAATGGCTACTTGAAAGTGGAATTTTACCTAGCGCAATCGCAAATTATCTTGTCATACTAGGCAATAAAACTCCTTGTGAAATTTTTACCTTAGAAGAGGCTATAAAATGGTTTGATATTTCTAAAGTTTCAAAAGCTCCCGCAAGATTTGATCTTAAAAAACTTTTGCAAATTAATCGCGAACATATCAAAATGATAAAAGATGATGAGCTTAATAAAATTTTAGATTTAAACAAAGATCTTGCACCACTTGCTAAATTTTACACTCAAGAAGCAAGTACTATAAAAGAACTTAAAGAAAAAATGCAAGCTATTTTTAACGCAAAAAATTTTGGCGAGTTTGAAACAGAATGTAAAATTTTAAAAGAACTCTTAAAAGATATTGAACTTTTTGAAAATTATGAAGATTTTAAAAATGAACTTTTAAACAAAAGCAACTTAAAAGGTAAAAAATTTTTCATGCCTTTAAGGATAATTTTAACAGGAAATATCCACGGACCTGAGCTTAGCGATCTTTATCCTTATATTAAAAATTTTATTCACGAATTAGCAAGGATTTAACTATGGTTATAGACTCTTTTATTATTTCTATTTTTCAAGTACTACAAATTGTCATTAACATTTATACTTGGATTATTATCATCACAGCACTTCTAAGCTGGGTAAACCCTGATCCTTATAATCCTATAGTGCAAATTTTATATAAACTAAGCTACCCTGCTTACGCCTTAGTTAGAAAAATTCCAACACGCATTGGTAATATTGATCTTGCGCCTTTGATTATAGTCTTAGCATTGCAGTTTCTTGGCATTTTTCTTGGGAATATCTTAAGGAGTATATTGTGATAAAAAAAATACTCGTTTTTTTATTTATTTTTTCAAGTTTAAATGCTACACAATATAGTATAGAAAAACTCAAAAAGGAAGAAAATTCACTTGCTAAGGATTATTATATTTATAGGCTTTTAGAAAAAAATAAAATCAGTAAAAAAGATGCACAGGATTTAAATTCTCATATTTTTCGCTATATAGGAAAAATTAAATCTGAACTTGAAAAAATCATCCCTTTAAAGCCTTATATCAACCCAAAATATGCTAAATGCTATACCTATACAGCAAATACTATCTTAGATGCAAATTTAACTTGTCAAAGTGTGCGCTTAAATTCATTAGTTTTTATAGCGAGTCTAAATTCCAAAGACCGAACTACTTTAGTTCAAACCTTTAAAAATCAAAGACCTGATTTGACAAATTTATTGCTAGCTTTTAATACTTCTGATCCTATGAGCTATATAGTACAAAAAGAAGATATTAATGGTTTTTTTAAACTTTATAATTATTCTAAAAAATACGACTTAGATTTAAATACAAGTTTAGTCAATAAACTACCAAACCACATTGGTTTTAAAGATTTTGCACAAAATATTATTATTAAAAAAGAAAATCCAAAATTTAGATATTCTATGCTAGAAATAAATCCTGAAAATGTAAGTGAAGATTCTGCTTTCTATTTAGGAGTCAATGCCTTAACTTATGATAAAACAGAGCTTGCTTATGACTTTTTTAAAAAGGCGGCACAAAGTTTTAAATCGCAAAGTAATAAAGACAATGCTATATTTTGGATGTGGTTGATTAAAAACAATGAAGAAGATTTAAAAACTTTATCGCAAAGTTCTTCTTTAAATATTTATAGTCTTTACGCAAAAGAACTTACCAACACACCTTTTCCAAAGATAGAAAGCCTTAATCCAAGCAAGAAAAAAAATAATTTTAATATGCAAGATCCTTTTGCTTGGCAAAAAATAAACAAACAAATTCGCGATGCTAACGCAAGTCAACTAGATGTCTTGGCAAAAGAATTTGACACACAAGAAACCTTGCCTATTTATGCTTACATATTAGAACGCAAAAATAATTTTAAAAAACATTATTTTATAATGCCTTATTATGACAATATAAAAGACTATAACAAAACGAGACAAGCTTTAATTTTGGCTATTGCCAGACAAGAAAGTCGTTTTATTCCAACTGCTATTTCAGTTTCTTATGCTTTAGGCATGATGCAATTTATGCCATTTTTGGCCAATCACATAGGGGAAAAAGAATTAAAAATTCCAAATTTCGATCAAGATTTTATGTTTAAACCTGAAATAGCATATTACTTTGGAAACTATCATCTAAATTACCTTGAATCACGTTTAAAATCTCCACTTTTTGTCGCTTATGCTTATAATGGCGGTATAGGATTTACTAACCGTATGCTTGCAAGAAATGATATGTTTAAGACAGGCAAATTTGAACCTTTCTTGTCTATGGAACTAGTTCCTTATCAAGAAAGCCGAATTTACGGAAAAAAAGTTCTAGCTAATTATATTGTGTATCGACATCTTCTGAACGATAGTATAAAGATTTCGGATATTTTTGAAAATTTAATTCAAAACAAGGCAAATGATCTAAGCAAATCTTAGCTACAAGCCTAATCTCTTCCTTGACACTAGGAAGAGATGCTTTAAAATAATCAGTATAGTTGTTTTGTATTATATATTTTAAATACTCATCATCCAATTTTTCAATATTGGCTTTTTTATTATTGATAAAAACTTCTAAATTTTGAATTTTTAATGTATTTGGAGTAAAAGATAAAGCTAATACATCATCTTTACTTGTCTTGTCTAGAATTGGGTTTAAATAAGACATAGTTATAATGGCATTAATCTTATCTTGTGTGATTTTGTATTTTTGAGTAAACATTAAAGTTTGAGATTTTAAATTTGTATCCACAATCGCCTGATCTTTTAAAGAACAAGCTCCAAGCAAAAAAGCACCTAAAATTACACTATAAATTTTCATTCTTTTTCCATATTTTTTAGTATTATTGTAGCCTTTTAACCCTATTTTTTGGTTTAAAAAGATATAATTTTGCAAAAAAATTAAGAGTATATTTTATGAAACAACTTATTATAGCTTTTAGCGGGCCTTCAAATTCAGGAAAAACTACACTCATAACCAAAATAGCTGATAATTTTTTGCAACAAAATTTAAAAGTTTTAATCATTAAACATGATCCTGCCGATAAAGCTCAATTTGATTTTAACGGTAAAGATAGTTTTAAATTTTTTCAAAGTGGAGCTGAAGTCATGGTTTTAAGCCCTACAAGAACAACTTTTTTTTCTCATGAAAATAGAGATATTTTAAAAGCTTTAAAATTAAGCCCTGATTTTGACATTTGTTTGGTTGAAGGATTAAAAACTCTTGATTTACCACGCATTAGCGTATTTTGCAAAGAAATTGATGAAAGTTATTTTATTTTTTCAAACGCCATTGCAAGCTATGAAAAAATTTCCCACCCTTATCTTACTTGGCTTGATTTAAACGATATACAAGCTATTTGCCAATACATACTTAAAAATGCTAAAAATTTACAAGGAGAATTATAAAATGCAAGAAGTGATTTCTTATATACAAAAAGCGGTTTTAGAAATTTCTAACGCTTTAAAATTTCCCGATACAAGCTACAGTCAAAATCAAAATTTTACAGGCGATACCCAACTCAAATTTGATGTTTTAAGCGATGAAATCATCACAAAAACTCTAAGTCAATGTTCAAGTATTAAAGCCATCATAAGTGAAGAAAAAGACGAAATTTTAACGCTTAACGAGAGGGCAAATTTTATCGTAGCTTATGATCCTTTAGACGGTTCTAGCTTAATGGATGTTAATTTTGCCATAGGTTCTATTTTTGCTATCTATGAAGAAAAAGCAAGTGCTAAAAATTTAAGAGCTGCGCTTTATAGTATGTATGGAGCGCGATTAGAACTTGTGATTTGCAAAGATCAGCCAAAACTTTATCGCTTAAATGCAAATAATGAATTTATTTTTATAAAAGATCTTAAAATGAATGAAAAAGGCAAGATTAATGCTACAGGCGGAACGCAAAAATTTTGGGAAGAAAAACACGCTAAATTTATCAAAAGTCTTTTTGATGAAGGCTATCGCTTAAGATATTCTGGAGCCATGGTAAGCGATATCAATCAAATTTTATTAAAAGGGGGTGGCATTTTTAGCTATCCTGCAACACAAGATGCGCCTAATGGCAAACTTCGTGCCTTTTTTGAAGTCTTTCCTCTAGCCTTTATCATAGAAAAAGCAGGCGGAAAAACTACAAATGGAAAAAACCGCTCTTTACTTGAACTTGAATTTGATAAAATCCATGCGACAACTCCTTGTTTTTTTGGCTCAGAATATGAAATTTCAAAACTTTTAAAGGCTTACAATGAATGAAGTTAGAGATGAATTTGAGCAAGATATGGATAAAAAAAAAGAAATTTTACTTTCATGTCAAAACTCAAAAAACCTAAACTCTTGTTATAATTGCGATGAAATTTTTAACTGCCAAACTAGAAAAAATTATGTTGATGCAGTCTATAACAGTATGTCTAAGGGTAAAACCGAAGGCGGATTTGACTTTTAAAGGAAAAAAATGCGTTATATTACAACACCAATTTATTATGTAAATGATGTGCCTCATTTAGGTCATGCTTATACTACCATCATAGCCGATACTTTAGCAAGATTTTATCGTTTGCAAGGACATGAAACAAGATTTCTAACAGGAACAGATGAGCATGGACAAAAAATCGAAGAAGCTGCCAAACTAAGAAATTCCACTCCTCAAGAATACGCTGATAAAATCAGTTTTGAATTTAAAAAATTATGGGATGAATTTGAAATCACCTATGATATTTACGCAAGAACAACTGATACAAGGCATATTGAATTTGTTAAAGCTATGTTTTTAAAAATGTGGCAAAAAGGTGATATTTATAAAGATGAATACGAAGGACACTATTGTATTTCTTGTGAAAGCTTTTTTACTCAAAGTCAGCTTATTAACGATTGTTCTTGCCCAGATTGTGGCAAACAAACTAGAATTTTAAAAGAAGAAAGCTATTTTTTCAAACTTTCAAAATATCAAGATAAAATTTTACAATGGTATGAAGAAAAAGATCCCATCTTGCCAAAAAACAAAAAAAACGAACTTATAAATTTTGTCCAAAACGGCCTTAAAGATCTTTCCATTACAAGAACAAGTTTTGATTGGGGGATTAAACTGCCTCAAGAAATTAATGATGATAAACATATTATTTATGTATGGCTTGATGCACTTTTTATCTATGTAAGCTCACTTGACTTTCAAAACAAGGGGGAAAATGCTAAATTTTGGCCTGCGCATGTGCATTTAGTAGGAAAAGATATCTTGCGTTTTCATGCCATTTATTGGCCAGCTTTTTTAATGAGCGTGGATTTGCCTTTGCCAAAATTTATAGGTGCACATGGCTGGTGGACTAAAGAAGGTGAAAAAATGAGCAAATCTAAAGGCAATGTTGTAAAACCTAAAGAAGTGGTTGATATCTATGGAAGCGAAGCTTTTAGATATTTTTTACTTAGAGAAGTGCCTTTTGGTAACGATGGGGATTTTAGCGAAAATATGCTGATAAATCGTATCAATGCAGAGCTTAGCAATGAATTTGGAAATTTACTTAATCGCATTATAGGTATGAGTACAAAATATTCTCAAGGAAATATTTCAAAAGAAGGTGTTTTAAAATTTCACAATGTTGAATTAAATCAAGCAAAAGAACACTTAAATTTAGCAGTAGAATTTTTAGAAAACTTACAGTGTAATCGTTATTTAGAAGAACTTTTTAAAGCCTTAAGTGTAGCAAATTTAGCTATTAGTAAATACGAACCTTGGAATTTAATCAAAGAAAACAAACACGAACAAGCTAACGCTTTAGTTGCACTTTGTGCAAATATTTTAGCCAAAACAAGCCTTTTATTAAGCCCTACTCTACCAAAGTCTTGTCAAAAGGTGGCCTTAGCTTTAAATTTTGAAATTTCATCTACAAATTATGCAAAAATGATACTTGATAATAAACTTTTAGATTTTAAAGCAAATCCTTGCGAAGCTTTATTTCCAAAAGTAGAAAAAGCTCTTTTAAAACAAGAAATTAAAGAAGAACCTAAAAAAGAAGAAAGTCCTAAAATAAAAATCGATGATTTTGCGAAAATTGAAATCAAAGTCGCTAAAGTGCTTGATTGTCAAAATATAGAAGGGAGTGAAAAACTTTTGAAATTTCAACTCGAACTTGACGATAAAGAAATCCGTCAAGTACTCTCAGGCATAGCAAAATACTATAAAGCCAGTGATTTAATCGGTAAACAAGTTTGCATTATAAGCAATCTTAAAAAAGCTAAAATTTTTGGACATGAAAGCGATGGTATGATACTTTCTGCAAAAAGCGGAGATAAACTTGTTTTAATCACCCCTGAACAACTTGTACAAAACGGTTCTTTAGTGGGTTAAAATATGCAAATTAGCAATTTAGGCGAACTTTTAAACGCGACACTCATTCATGAAGGTAGCGTTTTAAGCGTGGAAGGTTTTGCCATAAATTTAAATGAACTTAAAGCAGGCTTTGCCTTCTTTAATAACGATAAAAAAGAAATTACCCAAGCTGTAAAAAAAGGCGCTTATGCTATAATTACAGAAAATGACATTACTATTGAAGATAAAGACATTTTTTACTTTAGAGTAGAAAATCTAGAACAAGCTCTTGTAAGATTTTTACGCTTTTTTTGCGAAGATAAAGAATGTGAATTTTTGCTTTTTAAATCTTACGAACTAAGTCTTTGTAAGGCTTTTTATTTTAACATTTTAAAAGGAAATATTTTTGCTGATTTTGAAAAACTAATCAAAGCAAAAAAGGGTGAAATTTTTTGCTACTGTGAAGAAAATTACTTAAATAAACTTTGTGCCTATTCTCATAGTCTAAAAGATGCTAATTTTACCTTATTATCGCGATCTAGCTTCTTTTTTACAACTTTGATTTGTGAAAATTTATATTTTAAAAATCTTAATTTGCCTTTTTTTTACGCAAATAGTTTTGCAAAAATTATTTCTTTTTTAAAAGAAAAAAATCAAAAAATAATATTTGACTTTAATAAGATTGATGATTTTAAAATTTATTTTATTGATGATAAATTTGAAATCACTCCTTTTGGTTCAAGCTCTCAAGCGTTTATTGTAAGCAACAACCAAAATACCTTTGAATTCTGGAAAGAAAAATTTAAAAACATAAAAGACTTTAAAATTGCTTCTAAAAATTCTTTATTTTGCGATTTTTCCTATAATCAGCTTTCAGATTTAAGAAAATTAAAAAATTTTAAATATTGTTTAATTCTTGAAAATTATGATATTTTTGAACAAGAATTTGAAAACAAAGAAAATCAAACCCCAAGCTTATTTTAAATTCACTCCTTCATTTTCAAGCAAAAATCTTTTTATTTCAAGCCCTCCATTATATCCTCCTATGCCATTGCTTGCAATAACTCTATGACAAGGTATAAAAATAGGAATTTGATTTTTAGAATTTGCATTTCCGACAGCTCTAAAAGCTTTAGGATGATTGATTTTTTGGGCTATATCTTTATAGGTAACCATTTTACCATAAGGAATTTTCATTAAAGCCTTATAAACCTTTGATTCAAAATCTGTACCTTGTATCAAAACAGGAATGCTAAATTTTCTAAGCTTATGAGTAAAATATAAATCAAGTTCATATTTTGCTAAGTCAAGCAAACTACAATTTTTTTCTGATCTTTTATTATCACAAAAATCAACTCTAGTTAAAAATTTTCCATCACTATGTAAAGATAGGTAACATAAAGGCATTTTATAATAAACTTTAAACATTTTTTATCCTTCAAAGAGCTACAATTATAATAAAAAATATTTAAGGAGTAGAAAATGTCTTTTATGCAAGAATACAATAAACTTGTTGAAGAAAGAGCCGCTTTGGGTATACCACCCCTTCCTTTAAATGCAAATCAAACTAGAGAACTTTGTAAATTACTTGAAAATGAAAATAATGAAGAGCTTGCAAATCTTTTAGAAAATAGAGTAAATCCTGGTGTTGATGATGCAGCTTTAGTAAAATGTGAATTTTTAGATTCCATACTTAAAGGCAAAATCAGTGCTCCAAATATAGACAAAAAAAGAGCCTTAAGAATGCTTGGAACTATGCTAGGCGGATATAATGTTAAAGTTTTAATCGATGCCTTAAAAGATGAAAACATAGCCAAAGATGCTGCAGAAGTGTTGAAAAATATTATTTTTGTACATGATAATTTCCATACCATAGCTGAACTTAGCAAAAACAATCCACACGCTAAGGAAGTTTTACAAAGCTGGGCAAATGCGGACTGGTTTAATAAAAAAGAAAAACTACCACAAGTGATTAAATGTATAGTTTTTAAAGTAGCAGGGGAAACAAATACCGATGATCTAAGCCCTGCAGGAGATGCTTTTACAAGAAGCGATATTCCTTTACATGCAAATGCCATGCTAAAGGTAAGACAAACAGGATCCTTAGAAAAAATCAAAGAGCTTAAAAAAAGCGGTCGCGAAGTGGTTTATGTAGGTGATGTTGTAGGAACAGGTTCAAGTAGAAAATCGGCAATAAATTCCATACAATGGCACTTAGGAAAAGAAATAGAAGGTGTGCCAAACAAGCACAGCGGTGGTATAGTAATGGGTTCAACCATAGCACCGATTTTCTTTAACACTGCTCAAGATAGCGGGGCTTTACCTATCATCTGTGATGTAACAAACTTAGAAATGGGCGATGAGTTTGAAATTCATCCTTATGATGGAAAAATCATAAAAAATGGCTCTACAATTGCAGAATTTACACTCAGTCCAAACACTCTCTTAGATGAAGTTAGAGCAGGAGGAAGAATCCCACTTATCATAGGTCGTGGGCTTTGTGCTAAGGCTAGAGAATTTTTAGGCATGGAAAGTGAAAATATCTTTACCAAACCTGAACAACCTAAATCTTCAAGCGGTGGTTATACCTTAGCTCAAAAAATGCTAGGTCGTGCCTGTGGAGTTGAAGGTGTGCGTCCAGGTATGTATATAGAACCTATGACTTTAACCGTAGGCTCTCAAGATACTACAGGTCCTATGACTAGAGATGAAATTAAAGAACTTGCAAGCCTAGGTTTTAATGCAGACTTTGTGATGCAAAGCTTTTGCCATACAGCTGCTTATCCAAAAGTAAGCGATTCAAATTTACATAAAACCTTGCCCAATTTCATGACAAGTCGTGGTGGGGTGAGTTTAAAACCAGGTGATGGGGTTATTCACTCTTGGCTTAATCGTTTTGTATTGCCAGATACCGTAGGAACGGGTGGGGATTCTCACACACGCTTTCCTATAGGAATTTCTTTCCCTGCAGGAAGTGGACTTGTGGCTTTTGCTGCGGTTACTGGTTCTATGCCTTTAAATATCCCTGAAAGTGTTTTAGTGCGTTTTAGCGGGGAATTACAAGCTGGAGTTACCTTAAGAGATTTGGTTAATGCTATACCTTATTATGCAATCAAACAAGGACAACTTACCGTTGAAAAGAAAAATAAGAAAAATATTTTTGCAGGAAAAATTTTAGAAATAGAAGGCTTGCCAAACTTAAAAGTCGAACAAGCTTTTGAACTTAGTGATGCAAGTGCTGAAAGATCTGCAGCTGCTTGCAGTGTGGATTTAAGCATAGAAAGTGTAAGCGAATATATCAAATCCAATATTTCTTTAATTGAAGCTATGATAGAAGCAGGATATGAGAATAAAGCTACCCTTGCTAGAAGGGCTGAAAAAATGAGAGAATGGCTTAAAAACCCTACTCTTTTAAGAGCAGATAAAGATGCAAAATACGCTTATATTATAGATATTAATCTTAATGACATTAAAGAGCCAATCCTAGCTTGTCCAAATGACCCTGATGATGTGGCGACTTTGAGTGAAATTTTAGCCGATGATAAGCGTCCAAAAAATATAGATGAAGTTTTTGTAGGCTCTTGTATGACAAATATAGGACATTATAGAGCTTTAGGAGAAATTTTAAAAGATAAAGGCATACTTAAAACCAGACTTTGGGTAGTGCCTCCAACAAAAATGGATAAAGCACAACTTACTAATGAAGGTTATTACAGCATCTTTGGCGCAGCAGGTGCTAGAATAGAAGTTCCTGGTTGTTCTTTGTGTATGGGTAATCAAGCTAGAGTAAATGATGGAGCTGTAGTTTTCTCAACTTCTACAAGAAATTTTGACAACCGTATGGGAATGGGTGCTAAAGTATATTTAGGCAGTGCAGAACTTGCGGCAGTTTGTGCGATTTTAGGTAAAATTCCAAGCAAGGAAGAATACTTACAAATTGTCAGCGAAAAACTAAGTGATGAGCATAAGGCAAATATCTATAGATATTTAAATTTTAATGAGATTGAAAATTTCAAACTTGAAAATTAACTCAAATTTAATACTTATTTGGATTAAATAACAAAATTAAAATTTTCAAAGGAAAAATATTGAAGTTATTATTCACTTCCTTTTGTTGTTTTGCAAGTTTAATGGCTAGCGATGCCATTAACTGCGACAACATTAAAAATAATAAAACATTGCTAAATGAAAGTTCAAATTTAGATTATTTAAATATAACTTCAAGCTGTAAAGAATCTTTAAAAAATCAAGATTTTACAAAAAAACTCTATGCAATTTCCAATGAAATTCGCGGAAGCAATAGCTCTTGTAATGGTGTGGCTTATTTGCCAAAATTACAACAATTTGATTTTTTATTATTAAAAATAGCTATCGATCCCATCGCTTATCAAAAAACTTTAGATACACCCGAAAATTTAGAAAAAAAATATGATATTTTAAAATCTTATTTTAGATATTGGGCATATCAAAGTATAGGAAATTTTAGACTTTACAAAGCTTTTTGGAAAGAATATAACAATGCTATAGAACCTTTAGAAAAGTATTTTGAAAGTAATTTTAATTTTGACAAAGGTAGTAATATTTACTATACTAGCAATGCCTTAAACGAATTTTTAAATTGGGCTGTTGGTGAAACAAAAATTTACAAAGACATTAGTCCTTTAGCAAAAATCATGTCAAATAAAAATTATTCAGTATCTTATATACAAGATTTTATTTTTTCAAATAATCCAAGCCAAGATGATCTTACTATAGCCTTGCAAGCAGCGCTTTTAAATCAAAGAGAAAAAGAAATTTTAGAACTTTTGATTCGTTTTGGTGCTAGGATTGACGAAGGTTATGAAAGTGCTATTTTTTACGCATTGGAAAATTATGAAAATACAAATTTTTTAATCCAAAATGGAGCGAATGTTAATCAAGCCAATGCCTTTGGTAAAACCCCACTTTTTTATGCCATAGAGTTTAATCGTCTTGATATCATAAAACTACTTCTTGATAATGGAGCAAATGTTAATCAAAAATATATTAATAACAATGAAAAATTAGCATTAAGTGCGAACATAGGTTCAAATACGCCTTATTTTATTACATTTTGCGCTCTAGAGCACACTTCAAAAAATGTTTTAATGCATGCTGCAGCCTATGGAAATGTTGAAATTTTAAAACTTCTTATTTCAAAAGGAGCAAATTTTAACGCTGTTGATGATCTTGGTTTTAATGCACTTGACTTTGCGCTAGCAGCAGGTAAAAAAGAAAATGCTGATTATCTAAAAAGCTTGGGTTTAAAAGCAAACGAAAATCTATTTTACGGAGGTAGTTTAGAATGAAAACCGCATTTATTACAGGAGCGAGTTCAGGTTTTGGTAGAGCTTGTGTTGAAGCTTTTATACAAGAAGGCTACAAAGTAATCGCCCTTGCTAGACGCAAAGAGCGTCTAGAAGAGCTAAAAAATGCTTACAAAGATAAGATTTACACCCTTTGCATAGATGTAAGAAATCAAAAAGAAATCTTTGAAGCTATTGAAAATTTACCTAAAGAATTTCAAGAAATTGATGTGCTTTTTAATAATGCAGGTTTAGCTTTAGGGGTAGATGAATTTGATAAATTAAACCTTGAAGATATTAACACTATGGTAGATACAAACATCAAAGGATTTTTATATGTTGCAAAAGCTGTTATTCCTATACTTCGTAAACAAAAAAATGCTTATATTTTTAACTTAGGTTCGGTTGCGGGACGCAATCCTTATTTTGGAGGCAATGTGTATTGTGGAACCAAAGCCTTTGTAGGACAATTTTCATTGGCCTTAAGAAATGATCTTAGAGGAAGCAATATCAAAGTAACAAACATTGCTCCAGGACTTTGCAAAACTGAATTTAGTGAAGTGCGTTTTAAAGGAGATATCCAAAAAGCTGATGCAGTGTATGAAAATACGCAATTTATCAGTGCTAATGATATTGCCAAAGTGGTAATGTCTATCATTAACCTACCAAGTCATATTAATGTTAATGAAATCGAGCTTATGCCTGTCACACAAACTTGGAATGGATTTTATATAGAAAGAGATGAATGAATAAATTTTTAGTTTTATTGTTTTTACCTTTAGTTGCATTTGCAAACTCCTCAGAAGCAGCTGCAAATGCTAATTTATTTGGAGCTTTTACACTTATACCGCCTTTAGTTGCTATTGCTTTAGCCTTTATCACAAAAGATGTTATTTTGTCACTCTTTGCTGGAGTTTTAAGTGGAACTTTTCTGCTCAGTCTTTCTGCAAATATTTTTAAAGCACAACATTTAGCTTTTGTAAATTATTACAATACTACAGTAGAATCTTTTTCAAAAATTATTTCCTATATCTTAGGTTCAACTTCAGATCCAGTAAATGCAGGAATCATTTTACAAATTCTTTGCATAGGTGGTCTTGTGGCACTCATCACAAAAATGGGTGGTGCAAAAGCTGTAGCATTAAAATTTGCCAAAAGAGCCAAATCAGCTGTATCAGCTCAAGTTAACACTTGGTTTTTAGGGCTTTTAATATTTTTTGATGATTATGCTAATTTACTGATCGTAGGTCCAATTATGCGTCCTTTGGCAGATAAATTTAAAATTTCTCGTGAAAAATTTGCCTTTATTATCGACTCTACCGCAGCTCCTGTAGCAGGAATAGCTGTAATTTCTACTTGGATAGGCTTAGAAGTTTCTTTAATTAAAACCGCTTATGAACACATAGGCATTAGCAATATTAGTGCTTTTGGAATTTTTGTTGAAACCATACCTTATCGTTTTTATAATATCTTCATGCTTTTTTTTGTAGTCATGACTGCAATCATGGGGCGTGAGTTTGGTTCTATGTACAAGGCTGAAGTGCGTGCAAGAACCACAGGACAAATTGCTCCTCTACCTAAATCAGGCACACTAGATACTACTGAATTAGAAGATCAGTTTTTAGCACCAAAAGAAGGTATTAAAATTCGTGCTTTTGATGCTATTGTGCCTATTTTTACTTTAATCATTTTAGCTATATTAGGATTTTATTTTAATGGACTTAGCACTTTAGAAGGCGAAGAACTTGCAAAAGCAAGTGTCAATCCTTTGTCTTTTGAAACTTTTAGAGCTGCTTTTGGAAATGCTGATTCTTCTGTGGTGTTATTCCAAGCTGCTTTGTTTGCTGCTATTGTAGCGATTTTTATCGGGGTGCGTCGTAAAATTTTCAATCTTAAAGAAGCGGTAGAAACTTGGATATATGGCTGGAAAACCATGATTTTTACCATAGTATTGCTTTTATTTGCTTGGTCACTTTCAAGCATAGTAAAAGATCTAGGAACTTCTTTATTTATCACTAGTTTGCTTGCAGACAAATTGCCTGAGTTTATTTTGCCTGCTACTATTTTTGCTTTTGCTTCAGCCATTTCTTTTGCCATAGGAACAAGCTATGGAACTATGGGGATTTTAATGCCTTTGGCTGTGCCTTTGGCTCATGAAATCGCCAAAATCAATGGTATGGATGCAAACGCTATGCATCATTATATGGTTATTAATATAAGCTGCGTTTTAACAGGTGCGATTTTTGGAAACCATTGCTCACCAATTTCAGATAATGTAATCCTTTCATCTATGAGTGCAAAATGCGATCATATGGAGCATGTAAGAACACAAATTCCTTATGCTTTATTTATCTGTGGCATTTCTTTAATCGCTGGATATATTCCTGTATCTTTAGGACTTAGCGTTTGGTTTGTCTTGCCTTTAAATTTCATACTTATTGCACTTTTACTAAGACTCATCGGAAAGAAAGTTCCATGAGTCTTGAAAATTTTGGAAATTTTCTCACTTTAGATGAAAAACATTCTTTCATAAAAAAATATTTTAAAGAATTTTATACAAAGGATTTTAAACTTTTTGCTTCAAAAGATAAACATTATCGTACAAGAGCTGAACTTTCATTTTATCATGAAAACGATACGCTTTTTTATGCGATGTTTGATCCAAAAAACAAAAAAAAGTACATTATAGAATATTTAGATTTTGCCGATGAAAAAATTTGTGCTTTTATGCCAAAACTTCTAGAATACTTGCGTCAAGATAATAAACTAAAAGAAAAACTTTTTGGTGTAGAATTTTTAACCACAAAGCAAGAACTTAGCATAACTTTACTCTATCATAAAAATATAGAAGATATAAAGTCAAATTTAGAAAATTTAAGCAATAATCTTCATATCAACCTCATAGCAAGAAGTAAA
This sequence comes from Campylobacter sp. CFSAN093227, assembly GCF_012897855.1. Classification (NCBI taxonomy): domain Bacteria; kingdom Pseudomonadati; phylum Campylobacterota; class Epsilonproteobacteria; order Campylobacterales; family Campylobacteraceae; genus Campylobacter; species Campylobacter sp. CFSAN093227. The sequence goes on along the minus strand of NZ_CP040610.1, from coordinate 856,145 downwards.
GGCAAAAAGCTTATTTTTAAAACAGAAAATCTAAGACAAACTTTAAATATTCAAGGTAGAAAAATATTTTATGAATTTAACAACGATTGTTTTATTCAACCTAACACTACTATAAATGAAAAAATGATTACTTGGGTGTGTGAAATTTTAAACACTCAAAAAAGAATGGATTTGCTTGAGCTTTACTGTGGATATGGAAATTTTACTTTAGCTTTAGCGCCATTCTTTTTTAAAATTTTAGCCACTGAAATTTCAAAAAGCAATATTAATTTTGCTTTAAAAAATTGCGAGCTTAACAATACAACAAATATCCACTTTGCAAGACTTTCAAGCGAAGAATTAAGTCTTGCTATCAAAAAAGAAAGAGAATTTTTTCGTTTAAAAGATATTCGATTAGATGATTTTAATTTCTCTCATGTTTTAGTTGATCCACCCCGTGCAGGACTTGATAAAAGCGTAATTGACTTAATAAAAAAATATGAAAATATTATTTATATTTCTTGCAATCCTATCACTTTAAAAGAAAATTTAAAAGAATTAAGCCTAACACATAGAGCGGAAGAGTTTGCTCTGTTTGATCAATTTGTCAATACTCCACATCTTGAATGTGGAGTATTTCTTAGTAAGGTATAAAAAAATAATTCATTAATTTAGCCAGTATTACTATTGCAATACAAAGCACAAATACAAAAGGGTGGATAAAAACACCGAGTGGATTTTTCTTCTTTAATATAAAATGACAAAATAAAGAAAAAACAACTAAAGATAAAATTCCAAAAGCCAAAATAATTTTTACAGCAAAAAGTAAATTTAAAGGTTTAAAATGAAAACCTGCCAAAGCACCTCCGCTTAAAAAAAGCAAAAGAACCACAAAAGGCATTATTTTAACCCCGGTAGCACTAAAAAGACTTTTGTCAAAATTAGGATTTTTCTTTTTAACTACACCCAAAACAAATACATCAACAAACAAATAACCTATAAACAAAATAGCACAAAGAAGATGGATTGTTAAAGTATATGGATAAAATTCTTCCATTTTTCCCTCCTTATTAAACTTCGGAATTTGCTATATTATAACACTTTTTTCATTTTTTAAATTCACTTTAGTTAATTTTTTAATCATTTAAGATAAAATACCAAAACAAAGGTTAACAATGAATGAAAAAGAAACTATCTCTTATATTATAAATACAAGTAAAAATATTGCCATATTTGCTTTAAGTCCAGATAAGACAAAAGCTTCTTATAGGGTAGCAGAATTTTTACAAAGAAAAAATTATAAAATTTTTCCTATTTATCCTAAAGAAGAGTTTATTTTAAATGAAAAAGTTTATAGAAATTTAGATCAAATAGAAGAAAAAATCGATACACTTATACTTTTTAGAAAAGGCGAAGTGGCACTAGAAATTCTTCCTAAGCTTGTTGAAAAAAATATTAAAAACCTATGGCTTCAACTTGGTATTAGCAATGAAACAGCCAAAGAAGAATGTAAAAAATTAGATATAAATTTTATACAAAATCGTTGCATTATGCTAGAATATCCGTATTTTAAAACAAAGGAAAAATAGTGTTAGAGCTTAATAAAATTTACAAAGCAAAACAACAAATTTCAGGGTTTGTAAACAAAACTCCTTTCATATACTCTTCTTTTTTAAGTGATATTTGTCAAAGTGAGATTTATCTTAAAAATGAAAATTTACAAATTACAGGTGCTTATAAAATTCGTGGAGCTTATAATAAAATAGCCAATCTTAGCGCTGAACAAAAACAACACGGAGTCATTGCGGCAAGTGCAGGAAACCATGCTCAAGGCGTGGCCATTAGTGCAAAAAAATTTGGCATTAAAGCAGTTATTGTAATGCCAGAATCCACTCCGCTCTTAAAAGTTTCTGCTACAAAAGCCTTAGGAGCAGAGGTGATACTCAAAGGGGACAATTTTGATGAAGCTTATGTCTTTGCAACCTCTTATGCTAAAGAAAATAATCTTAGTTTTATCCATCCTTTTGAAGATGAATTTGTAATGGCAGGACAAGGAACTTTGATGCTTGAAATGCTTGATGAAATAAGCGATCTTGATATGATTATCGCACCTGTTGGAGGTGGAGGACTTATAAGTGGTATCGCAAGTGCAGCTAAACAAATCAATCCAAACATTAAAATCATCGGAGTTGGAGCCAAAGGAGCTCCTGCAATGTATGAAAGTTTTCATGCCAAAAAAATCAAAAATGCAAAAAGCGTACGCACTATAGCCGATGGTATTGCTGTGCGTGATGCAAATCCTATTAATTTTAATATTATTTTAGAATGCGTAGATGATTTTATCCAAGTTGATGATGAAGAAATCGCTAATGCGGTATTGTTTTTACTTGAAAAACATAAAATCATAGTTGAAGGCGCAGGAGCTGCGAGTGTAGCCACCCTACTTCATCAAAAAATAAATACACAAAATCATAAAAAAATTGGCGTAGTTTTAAGCGGAGGCAATATCGATGCACAAATGCTAAATATCATCATAGAAAAAGGTTTATTTAAATCTTACAGAAAAATGCAAATTCATGTTACTTTAGTAGATAAACCTGGGGCATTATTACACCTTACAGACAGCTTAAAAATAGCCAATGCAAATATAGTAAAAATCGACTATGATAGATTTTCTACCAAGCTTGATTATGGCGATGCGATGATTTCAATTACCCTAGAAACCAAAGGTAAAGAACATCAAGAAGAAATAAGAAAAATTTTAACCCAAAAGGCTTTTAATTTCTATGAAAGTTTTTAATAACATATACGGCTTAAATAAAGCCCATTTGGCGGTGCTAAAAAGTGATTGTATTGCTTTTTAGCCTCAATCTGTTCTTTGAGTTCTTTTTCACTCATTTTTCCTTCTAAAACTTTTAAAACGCTTGCTACGCTTAATCTAATTTGCCCTCTTAAAAAACCATTAGCTTTAAAATGAAAAATGCTAAAATCTTTATAAGCATAAGCTCTAGCAATAAAAATTTCTCTTAAAGTCGTTTTATTATCCCCTCCACTTTTGCAAAAAAACTTTAAATCCTTTTTTCCTACAAAAAAACCCAAAAGCTCATTAGCTTTACCTAGGTCAAATTTAGGATAAAAATGTACATAAGAAGCCATAAAAGGACTATAAGAAGCGTGAGAAAATATATAGCGGTATTCTCTACTTTTTACATCAAATCTTACTTCAAAATCATCTTTTACTTTTTCAATTTTTTTGACATGGATAAAAGGATGGGAAAATTTATTAAGTTGTTTTTGAAGATATTCTAAATTTGTAAAATGATCTCCACACTCCACACTAGCTACAGCATAGCTTGCATGCACTCCTTTATCCGTGCGTGAAGCCATTAAAAGAGGTGAAAAAATACCCAAATGCGATAAGACCCCACTTAAAGCATCTTGAACACCTTTTTTATGAGGCTGAGTAGCAGAACCTAAAAAAGCAGAGCCATCATAAGAAAATATAATTTTTATTTTCATCAATAACGACTCAAAATCATTTTCTTAAAACAATAAGCCGAAACAAATAAACTTAAAGAAAAAATTCCAAGACAAGCCAAAATTGGAGGTTGAGAAAAAGAACTTAAAAGTCCAAAATATATAGCAATCACTCCAAACATACCTAAATACACATAGCCTTTTTCATAACGATAAGTAACCAAACCAAAACAAAGCGCAAAAAGCGTACTAGTAAGTGGAAACAAGGCTATAGTTGTATAAATCACAAATTCTCTTGCTCTTTGTGGATTTTCGTTTAAATCATTCCAGTATTCATAAAATTTCTTTGTTTGAAGATTGTCTGTATTAAACTGAGTATTTACTACTAAAGTGTCAAATTCTCCACTAAAAATACTTTGACCTTGCTCAAAATTATACATTTTGCCTTGATTCAAGCTAAAAGCAAAGCTATCATCTTTTCTTTGCACATGCGCTTCTTTGGCTATGATAAGTTGTTCTTTATCATCTGCTTTATGTTTAGGACGATACATAATTATGTTTTCATACTTATCGCTATCTTGTTTTTCTATAAAAATCATCCAGTCTAAAAATTTTTGTCCAAATTCTCCTGTTTTGTAGTTAAATTTCACTTGAGTGCTTTTATAGTTTACAAAGTTATCCTGAAGTTCAAATACTATAGGTATCATTACCAAAGCCACAACAAGCATAAAAGCACTAATCAAGCTTGCAATTTTAAGGAAAAATTTTGCCAAAATCATTGGTGAAAATCCCAAAGTAAAAAGTACTATGCTTTCATTTTCCTTAGAAAGCCTAAACAAAGCCAAAGTTAAAGAAATAAAAAAAGATATAGGCAAGGTAAAAATTAAAATTCTGGGCAACATAAATCCATAAAGCTTTAAAAGATCCAAAAAACTAATCTCTATGCTTGAAGTAAGTTTTGCAAGTTGAATAAAAAATACCATAGATACAATAGCAAAAAGTACGAAAAATATAGACAAATTCGTACTTAAAAATTGATTTAAAACATATCTTAAACTAAGCTTCATTAGAATAATCCTAAGTTTTTATAAAATAAAACTACCACAAAAGCGATATTTAAAAAGGGTATCATAGCAAGTTCTTGCTCTTTTATTGCTTTAATTTTAAAAAAAATAAAAAAAGGCAAAGTTAAAATAGAAGCTATAAGTAATACTAAAAATCCATACTCAAAACCTAAAATTCCACCTATACAAGACATAATGATAATATCAGCATCGCCCAAATTTTCTAAAATTTCATCTTTTTTGTGGAAATTCATTAGAAAAAAAACCAAACTTTTTAATAAAAAAACAAATCCTCCAAAACTAAAAGCATTTAGTAAAAAACCTCCGCTAAACTCTTTAAAAATCAAAAAATGTAAAATTTCACTTTCCCTAAAGGCGTAAAAAAAAGCAAATAAAAAAGCACTCCAAAGTAAAATTTGTGGTACGGCTTTGAGTTTAATATCAATTAAAGAAAGCAAGAAAAGATTAAATAAAAATAGAGATAAAAATAAAAAATCATAAAAATTTTGACTTAAAGAATAAACCAAAATAAGCAAAATTATGCCTAAAATTTCATTGATTAACAAAGAAATAGGCAAATGACATTTGCAAGTTTGACATTTTGCCTTTAAAAAAACATAAGAAAAAATAGGAATAATTTCATAGTATTTTAATTTTGTATCACAAGAAAAACAAAAAGAGCGTGAGATAAAAAAGGGTTTTTTTTCAATTATCCTACTTGCCAAACTTGTGCAAAAAGAACCCAAACAAGCCCCTAGAATTATTATGAAAAATATCATTTTCCAAAAGTTCTTTCTCTATTTCTAAATTCTTTAATAATCCTTTTAAATTCTCTCTTGGTAAGAGATGGAAATAAAGTTTCACTAAAATAAATTTCAGCATATGAACACTGCCAAAGTAAGAAATTTGAAAGTCTTTTAGCATTTCCAACGCGAAGCATCAAATCCACATCTAAAGGTAAATCTAAATTTTGCGTTAAATTTTCTTCATTTAGCTCAAGTTTTTTTTCAATCACACGCTTAGCAGCTCTTATAATTTCATCTCTTGCACCATAACTTATAGCCAAATTAACACAAAGTGCGTCACAATGCTTTGTTTTTTCTTCAACTAAGGTAATTTTTTCTCTTACTTTATCTTCCAAGCGCGATAAATCACCTATAGCTCTTAAACGCACATTATTTTTTTCAAATTTTTCTAAAGCTTCATCTAAACAACGATCTAAAAGTTCAAAGATAAAATCAATTTCATCTTTAGGACGCTTCCAATTTTCCGTACTAAAAGCAAAAAGGCTTAAATTTGAAATATTTTCTTCCATGCAAACTTCCATCAATTTTTGCATAGTTTTGACTCCTTGGGAATATCCAAGCTTTGCCAAAAAACCCTTAGCTCTAGCCCACCGCCTATTGCCATCCATAACAACAGCAAGGTGTTTTAATTCATTCATTTTTCATCCTTTAAAATCAAAAAGCCTTTTGAAAACAAACAAAGGTTCAATCTTGCTTTCTTGCGATACATTAAAATCTAAATGTTCGTTTAAAAATTTTTGCACCTTAGCAAAAGGTGTAAAAATACTAACATCTTGTGAATCTATTAAAATTTTCAAAGCTCCAAAAACGCTAAAATATAAGTAAATTTCTAAATATTTTGCTCTTTTACGCATTTGAAACAAGCAAGATTTATTTTCAAAGTTAAAAGGAATATGATAAATATTTTCAAAACTTGCAAAAAGCATTTCTTTTAATATCTGATAACGCTCTATATCTTTACAATCTAAAAGATTTTGTATAATGAATTTTTTATAAGAAATTTTATCCTCTAAAATAGCGATTATCAAAGCCAATCCCTCTTCAAAAGGTTTGAAATTAGGACGCTTTGAAAGATGTTTAAATTGTATAACTCCACCATTTTGCATATAAAGTTCAGCTAAATATTCAGCACCAATTTCAAGCTCTATCATGCTTTTGGTTTGAATCTTTTTATGATTTAATAAAAGCGTATAATGTCCATAACCTGATTTAGCTAAAACTTTCATTTGTATAGGTAAGGTAGAATTAATCATACTCATAATTTTTCACACCATTTTACTAATTCAAATGCCAATTTTTCTTTGCTTTGCAAAGTGCTTTTATTTTCATTGTTTAAAGTGATAAAATAAAGCTCATTTTGATCGCTTCCAAAATAATTTTTTTGATCAATGATATTAAGACAAACCATATCAAGTTGCTTATCTTTTAAAGATTTTTTCGCATTTTCTAAGGCATTTTGAGAATCAAATTCCATCTTAAAACCTATCTTTTTGCCTTGAAATTTGCAAGTTTTAAGCAAATCTTCATTTAAAGATAGATGCAAATTTAAACCCTGTAAATGCTCATTTTTTTTAATTTTCCCTTTTACACTTTGAGGGATAAAATCACTCACCGCAGCCGTCATAATCAAAAAGTCATGATTTAAATTTTTATCCAAAAGCTCCTTTAGATCCTTAGAACTTTCAAATTTGCAAAGCTCATAAGGCGTATCAAATTCCACAGAGCTTAAAAGTTTTACCCTAGCTCCTAAAAAATAAAAAGCATCAGCTATGGCCTTTGCCATTTTTCCACTTGAAAAATTACTCACACAACGCACATCATCGATCTTTTCTTTTGTGCCGCCACCTGTGATAACTACACTTTTATCGCACCAAAACTTTTCTTTTAAAAGTTCTCTTTTGACGATATTAAAAATATTCTTAACTTCAGCTAAGGCTCCTACGCCTTCATCTTTACAAGCTAAAACTTTACAAATAGGCTCTATAATCAAAGCTTTATTTTCTTTAAGCATCTTTAAAGAATTTTGCGTGCTAAAATGATGAAACATATTTGTATTTGCCGCAGGAGCTATGATAAGAGATTTATTTGCTGCGATTAAGGTTTGGATAAAAAGATTATCCGCTATACCAAAAGCAAGTTTATTGATAGAATTAACACTTGCAGGGGCAAACAAAACAAGGTCTACATCCTTGCTAAAAGCTATGTGATTGTTTGAATTTTGCCAACTTTCATTTTCCTCACATAAAACTTCATCAACCAAGGCTTCAAAACTCATTTTGCTAGCAAATTTTAACAAACCATTAGAAAGCAAAACTTTTACCCTAAAGCCTTCTTTTTTAAACAAGGAAATAAGCTCATAAGATTTATAAAAAGCTATACTACCGCTAATGGCTAAAAGTATGGTTTTCATTTTTGAAATTTCTTATAATAATAATCTTTTATCATTTTATGCCCTGCTCTATTGATAAACAAAGCACCCTTTTCTACATTGACACTTACTGTGCTTCCTGCTGCTATGATCACTTCATCTTCGATTTTTACAGGTGCGATAAATTGCGTATCAGAACCTACAAAAACATTTTTTCCTATGATGGTTTTATGCTTTTTTACCCCATCATAATTACAAGTGATAGTCCCACAGCCTATATTGGTTCCACTATCTATCTCACAATCTCCTAAATAGCTCAAATGCCCTGCTTTTACGGTATTTAACTTTGCATTTTTGCATTCTACAAAATTTCCTATATGAGTGTTTTTTAACTCACAATTTGGACGCAAATGTGCCAAAGGCCCTACATCGCTATTTTCTACGATGGAATTTTCTATCACGCTTGAACTTTTAATGATAGAGTTTATAATCTTACTTTTGCCCTCTATCCTTACATTTTCATATACTTCACATTCACCTACAAATTCAACATCTGCACCTATAAAAGTGCTTTGCGGTAAATGAAAAATCACACCCTGTTGCATCCAGTATTTTTTAATTTTTTTTTGCATGAAATTTTCAGCTATACTGAGTTCAAATTTATCATTAATCCCCATAAATTCATCTTCATCTACAAAAACTGCTTTAATCATCACATCTTTTTCTTTTGCTAGTTTTACAATGTCGGTTAAATAATACTCTTTTGCCGCATTATTGTTATCAATCAAAGGTAAAAGCTCTTTTAAAAGCCTCGAGTCAATCACATAAACCCCAGCATTGCAAGTATTTATCTCTTTTTCTTGCGTATTTGCATCTTTAAATTCAACAATTTTTTCAACGCTATCGTTTTTTATCACCACCCTACCATAACTTTTAGGATCTCTTGCTTTAAAAACTGCTAGATTTAATTTTGCATTATTACCCAACAAAGCTTCCAAACTTGTTTGCTCAACCAAAGGCATATCACCACAAAGAATCAACACTCTTTCATTTTTAGGCTCAAACCCACTTAAAGCTCCCGCAGTTCCTGGATAATTTTGCAAATCTTGCTCTAAAATTTGTGTTTTTGGAAAATATTCTAAAATTTCTTTTTCAACGCGTTCTTTTTGATGCGATAAAACTACACTTACATCATCACTTAAAGCAAAAGCCTTTTTTAAAATGTGTAAAATCATACTTTTTTGACAAAGCTCTTGCAAAACCTTTGGCTTTTGTGATTTCATTCTAGTGCCTAATCCTGCCGCTAAAATCAAAATAGAAGTTTTCATTTTTCACCTTTGTTATTAAGAAGTCTAAAAGACTATTTTAGCAGTTTAAAGTTAAAATCCTAATACCCTTAAACTAGTTTTTAGTCATCAAAAGATAAAATTTAAATTTCTTTAATAAAAAACAAAAAAAGGTTTTTAAATTTTGAAAAAAATATTATTATTTTTACTTTTAAGCATGAGCTTATTTGCTGCTGAAGTAACTATCCCTACAGTAAATTTAAGCTTAAGTGCACCCAATACACCTAATCAGCTTGTTACTACTTTAAATATAGTGATTGTTTTAACCATACTTGCGCTCGCTCCAAGTATAGTTTTTGTTATGACTTCTTTCTTGCGTCTTATTGTAGTATTTTCATTTTTACGACAAGCTATGGGGACGCAAAGTATGCCACCTAACACTATTTTGGTAACCTTGGCTTTAATTTTAACTTTTTTTATCATGGAACCTGTAGCTACAAAATCCTATAATGAAGGTATAAAACCTTATTTAGCAGAAAAAATAGGCTATGAAGAGGCTTTTATAAAAGGAGCAAAGCCTTTTAAAGATTTTATGCTTAAAAATACTCGCGAAAAAGATTTAGCCCTTTTTTATCGCATACGCAATCTACCCAATCCCAAAACCATAGATGATGTTCCCCTTACGGTTTTAGTTCCTGCTTTTATGATTTCAGAGCTTAAAACCGCTTTTGAAATAGGGTTTTTAATCTACCTACCCTTTTTAGTCATAGATATGGTTGTAAGCTCAGTTTTAATGGCTATGGGTATGATGATGCTACCTCCTACTATGATCTCTCTACCTTTTAAACTCTTAATTTTTGTATTAGTGGATGGATGGAATTTGCTAGTGCAAAGGCTTGTGGAAAGCTTTGTAACCTAAGAAGGAAAATCCTTCTTAGAAAAAGAATTCTAAATTATTCTTTTTAAAAGTATCTTTAACATCTTTAAGATATTTCTCTCCTAAAGAATCAAAAAGCCCATCTTTTTTGCTTTCTGCAATAAATTCATCAAGCTCTTTTTTAAGTTCTGCATTGCCTTTTCTTACTGCTATACCCCAAAACTCAGGATTTTCTTGAAAAGGCGCTAAAATGGCTCTGGTTGTATCTTGATGTTTTTGCCAAGTCCGATAAATCGTAAGTTGATCATAAAAAAATCCATCAGCCTTGCCTTGAATCACTTCCAAAATAGCAGCATTTTCTTTATCAAATAAATTAATAGTTGCATTTTTTAAATTTTTAACCGCATATAAATGCCCTGTAGAACCACGCTTTAAAGCCAAAACTTTGCCCTTTTTATCTAAATCTTTGATATTTGTAATATCAGAGTTCAAAGGAGTTAAAATAGCCAAATTTGCCTTAGCATAAGGAATGCTAAAATCCACCACTTTCTTTCTCTCATCGGTAATTGTCATAGAGGACATAATAAGATCTATCTTGGCTGTTTTTAAAGCAGGTATTAAACCATCCCAAGCGATATTTTTTACTACAAGTTTATAGCCGTTTTTCTTTGCAAAAGCTTCTAAAAAATCCACGCTAATTCCACTTGCTTTGCCTGTTTTATCGCTCATTTCAAAAGGCGGATATCCAAGCTCCATTCCTACAACCAAATCTTTTGCACTCAAATTTAAAGCAAAAAAAGAGATAAAAATCAAAATAATTTTTTTCATAATTTCCTTTCAAATTTTTTTGTAAAAAAATTATACTAATTTTATCTTATTTTATTATTAGCAATTTATTTCAAACTTAAAAAATTAATACTTCCTAAACCCTAGTTTGTCCTATAAGATTATTTAATCTATCCATTATAGATCCAACATAAGAATTGATACTTTGGTTACTTGCTTTCCAACCATTAGCTTTTGCTTGATTAAACTGATTATCAAACCAAGCTCCACCATAACCTATACTTGTATTTTGCCATTTAACTCCTTTTTCCATTGCATATATATCTGCATCAAGCCAACCCTCTTGTGCATAGCCTTTTAACAAACTTGCAAAATCCACTTTGCCTGTCATGATGTCATCTAAGGAAGTTAATGATCCATCAAAGCTTTCTTTAGTCATAGCTTCAGCATAAGACTTAGCTATAGGATTTAATGTTGCACTACCTTCTCTTGGCGATACACCCGTTGATTTTAAAAAACTCATAAACAAAGCTTCTTTAGAGTAGCTTCCATCTTCATTTTGTGGATAAACTGACATATCAGGATTAAAAGTATCTATTGCAGTGTCTTTATCTAAATTTTGAGTTTGCATACTTTGCGGAGTGAAATTTAATGGTTGTAAGCCTATATTAATATGCCCAAACATTCCTAATTGTTCTGCTTCATTATATTGCTCTTGTGTATTATAATAGTTTGTTATTGTTAGCTTATCATAATTTTTCGGCATAATACCTATAGTTTTATCAGATGATAATTCACTAATTCCCTTAGGCATAGAATTTATATCTGCTTCAGTGAAACTTGTTTTATTGGTATCATTAAAAGCATGATTAATAATTTGATTAAATTGATTATAGTATTGTTTTATGGTTTCAGCCATATCTATGTTTGTATAATATTTATCTATACCTAAATATTTTTTTATATCTGAAGTATAAGAGTTATTTTCAGCCTTCCTCTCTATCTCATCCAAAGTAGATTTATGTATCTTAAAATCTTCAGGAAGTCCTGCAGCTTTGTTAAAATCACTTCCCATATAACCATCTTTATCTACACTATAACCATAGGCTGTATCAGTGCTTAAATCTACTTGTTTATATTTTAGAGTATAAATAGAGTTTTTAAATTCACTTGATATATCATAATTAGGAGAACTTGTCTTACTACTTATACTAAAATTAGTATTATTGCTAGTATTTGTTGTATTAGTAGAATTTAATGCTTCACTTCTTGCTAGAGTTTGTGAATTTGCATTTTGAATTTCATTTAATTTACTAGCATTTTGTTTTAAAAAAGCATTAGCAAAACTTATTTTAGAATTTTCTTTACTTTCTTTATTGGCTTTACTTTGTGAAAGTATAGAACCATAGTTTGAATTATCATTGATACTAAAGATACTCATATTAATTCCTTAATTTAGATTTTTCTGCCTTCAATCTAAATATATTAAAATAATATAAGCAAGATCTGTTCCGTTTTGGGGTGGAGTTATTTTTCTAAATAAATTTTTAAAGCCTTTTCATAGTCTTCTTTGGTATCAATCCCCATGCTTGTTGTTGAAATTTCAAGCATTTTGATTTTTTTACCATTTTCTATAGCTCTTAATTGCTCTAATTTTTCCGCTCTTTCAAGTGCAGAACTTAATAAAGAACAAAACTCTCTTAAAGCTTTTACACTATAAGCATAAATGCCTAAATGCCCTTTAAAACTTTCCTCGTAATTTTCTCTTTCATAAGGGATTTTAGCTCTTGAAAAATACAAAGCATATCCTTCTTTATCGCAAAGCACTTTAACCAAATTAGGATCCATAGCTTCTTCTTGAGTGATTTTTTTATAACAACTCGCCATAAAAGCTTTTTTATCCAAGCAAGAACTTGCAAATTCTTTAAATTTTAATAAATTTTCACATTCTATAAAAGGCTCATCAGCTTGGACATTGATAATAATCTCATCATCTTTTAAAGATAGTTTCTTACAAGCTTCATTAATCCTATCCGTACCGCTTTCATGATTTTTGCTTGTTAAAACTGCATTTAAACCATATTCTTTAGCGATACTTAAAACCTTTTCATCATCTAAAGCTATACAAACTTCATCCACACTACTTACCCTTCTTGCAGTAGCCACAAACATAGGCACTCCACCTACATCACATAAAATTTTCTCATGAAAACGACTTGATTTTAATCTTGCAGGAATAATAATCATTTTTGCATCCAATCTAAAATTTCTTTTTTTATACTTTTGGCTTCAAATACCTTTTCATCGCTATTTTTCAAGTCAAATAAAGCCAAAATTTCATCTTTAACTTGGACATTAAACTCTTTAGCTATAAATTTTAAATCTTCTTTTTCATTCTTAGAATCCCTATCGTATAAAGCTTTTATCATACTTGGAGTAAATTTTGTCCATTCTGCTGTAGAGGTAATAATGCTAGGTTTTAAAGGATCAAGCATTTTAAAACAAGTTGCGGTGTGCGGATCGATTAAAATCTTGCTTTGTTTGATAAATTGCATACATTCTTCATCGGTGCAAAAATCCGCCTCAAAATCTTCTTGTAAACTTTGCAATTCTTCTTTTTCAAGTTTAAAATATCTCTCATTTTTCAACAAATTCATCAGTTCTTTGGTTCTTTTATCTTTAAATTTCGCAAACAAAAGTCTTTCGATATTAGATGAAATAAGTATATCCATAGCTGGAGAAATAGTCTTCTTAAGACTTTTTTCACGCAAATCATAAACGCCATGATTAAAAAATTCACTCAAAATATTATTCACATTTGAAGCGATTTTGATTTTTGAAATTTTAGCTCCCATTTTTTTAGCATAAAAAGCTCCTAAAGCATTGCCAAAATTTCCACTTGGAACAATGATTTGTACTTCTTCTAAAAACTCATTAAAAAGTTTTAAACTCGCATAATAATGATAAATAATCTGAAATAAAATACGCCCAAAATTTACAGAATTCGCTGCGCAAAGCTCATAATTTAAAGCTTTAATTTTGTTTTGAAAATCTTTTGAAAAAAGCAATTCTTTTAAAGTGCGTTGCGCTGCGTCAAAATCCTCATCTATAGCAAAAACTTTCAAATTATCCTTATCTAAAGCTCGCATTTGCAACTCTTGAACTCCACTTGTGCCACCTTTTGGATACATACAAGCTACTTTAACATTTTTTGCATTTTCAAAGCTTTTTAGGGTTGCAGGTCCTGTATCGCCGCTCGTAGCACAAATAATTAAAATATTTTTATCCTTTGAAAATTCGCTTAAAAGCACGCCAAAAGGCTGTAAAGCCATATCTTTAAAAGCTCTTGTAGGCCCATGCCAAAGCTCGTTAATATAGGTTTTTTCAGAGATTTTTTGCAAAGAAATAGGTGTATTTTTATCATCAAAGCTTTCGTAACTTTTCAAAACCTTTTTAAAAAGCTCTTCTTCACCAAAACCAAAACTTTCTATAAGCTTTAAAGCAAAATCTTTATAAGACAAATTGGCATATTTTTCTCCTTCAAAAATAGGCAAATTTAAAGGCGAGTAAAGCCCTCCTTCTGGGGCGTTTGGGTTAATCAAAGCTTCCTTAAAACTTGATACATTATTTACATTTCTACTCTCGACTAATTTCATTGCTCAAACTCCTTGATATAAGTTTTTATTTTTTCCCTTAATGAATCTTTTAATTCTATATTTAATTCTATAATTTGACATTTAAAACCAAAATCTTTAACTTTAACAAAATCCTTAAAAGTAAGCATTAGTGTATCGCAATTATGTTTTTTTAGCAAATTTTCTAATTCTTCTTTTTTAAACTCATAATGATCTTTAAAAAAATAACAAGCCCTTGCTTTGATAAAATGCTCATACAATCTAAAAGGTTTAGCAATAGCAGTTGCCAAAACAGCCTTTGGATTTTCTTTTACAAAAGAATAACGCACAAAATCCCTGCCTTCTAATGCAATAAAATCAGCCCTTTTTTCATAAAATTTTGGCAAACGATAAGCTCCACTTGGTAAAGTAAAATCAAAATAAGGTTTGATTTTGCTTTCAAGCAAAATATCAAATTTTTTAATATGAAATTTAGAAAAAGCATCATCGAGTACAACGATTTTAGCTCCCAATTCAAAGGCTTTTTCAATACCTTTTACTCTATCTTCACTCACAATCACACCTTTGATATTTTCTTCAAAAGCATACTCCATAGCTTCATCGCCACTTTGTGCTAAGGTGCATAAAATTTCATTTTGATTTTTAACAACAAACAAACCTTTAGACTTTCTTTTATAGCCCCTAAGTACTATAAAAACGCCATCAAATTCCCTTGCTATAGCTTTACAAAGCGGGGTTTTTCCATTACCTCCAAAACTTAAATTACCAACGCTAATAACAGGCTTTTTAAAAACTATTTTTTTACGAAAAAAAGTATTTAAAATCGCAAAAAAAGCATAAAGCACACTTAAAGGTAAAAGTATAAAAGCAAGGCATTTTTGCCAAAAATTGGGCTTAAAAAAATAATTATCAAGCCAAAGTTCATAATTTTTTTCTTCATTCATTGTTTAAATTTCCAAAATTTCAGGCATTTTTCCCTTAAAAGCATTTTTTTGCATGCGATTTTTTAACATAGCAATCAAAGAAGGATCAAGCGTTCTTAAAAGTTTTTCATCATTAGTTTCTAAAGCTTTTAAACCTTCATCGATTTTTGCATAAGAAAAACCTAAATCCGCCTCATCACTTTGATTTTCCCAAAGATCCGCACTTGGAGCTTTTTTGATGAAATTTTCATGCAAGTTAAGGTATTTTGCTAAGGCATAAATTTCACTTTTATAAAGCGATCCTATAGGATTAAAAGCACAAGCTAAATCCCCATAAATCGTACCATAACCTAAAAGCAATTCGCTTTTATTAGAAGTGCCTATGACTAAAGAATTTTTCAAAGCAGAATAATCATAAAGCAAACTCATTCTAATACGAGCTGCAAAATTTCCCAAAGATACTAGAGTGGTATTTTCACTTTGCTTTATAAAAGCATCTAAAATGCTTTGAATTTCTATGATTTTATATTCAAGATTTAAATCCGCACAAAGCCTTAAAGCATCTTCAAGATTGGCTTTGTTTGAAATTTGAGTTGGCATTAAAAGAGCAAAAACATTCTCTTTTAAAGCTCTTTTACAAAGCGTTGCTACCAAAGCAGAATCAATCCCGCCACTAAGCCCCAAAACCACACCTTGACTTTGAGAATTTTTCACTTTTTCTTGTATAAAATCACACATTTTTTCCGTAATCTTTTGCCAATCCATAAAGCTTGCCTTTTAAAAATTTAATGTATAATTATATTTATTTAAGGCAAATTTTTTATTAAAGAGGCAAAAAATGCAAATTATCAAACAAGCTTGTGGAGCTTATGAGACAAATTGTTATATTTTATTTGGTGAGCATGGAGAAATTATAATTGATCCTGGTTTTGATGCGCTAAATTTCATCAAAAAACATGTAAAAAATCCTTTAGCGATTTTAAACACTCACGGACATTACGATCATGTTTGGGATAATGAAAAAGTAAAACAAGCCTATCAAATCCCCATTTATATTCATAAAAATGATACTTTTATGCTTGAAGATCCTTTTAATCAAGGTTTTATGCCTAGCAAAGCGGATTATTTGATTGATGATGAAAATATCATTTCTATAGGCGGACTTGACTTTAAATTTCACTTTTTACCAGGACATACACCAGGTTGCACTATGATAGAAATTGTAGGTAAAAATATCATGTTTAGTGGAGATTTTTTATTTTATAGAAGCATAGGAAGATGGGATTTTCCTTATTCAGATGCAAATTTAATGAAACAAAGCTTAGAAAAAGTTATGACTTACAAAGAAGATTTTAAACTTTTGCCAGGACATGGACAAGAAACTACTTTAAAAGAAGAGCAAGTCCATCTACCCTCTTGGCTTAGATATTTTTAAGGTATATTAAAATGGAATTAGATCAAATTTTATTATATGCTTTTATTTTTTTAAATCTTTTTGCCCTTTTTGGTTTATTTTTGGGAAATAAAAAGAAAAATCAATTTAATGATAAAAAATTTTATAAAATCTGCCCATGTAAAAAAATGGCAGAAAATGGATCTTTAAGTACGATTTGTATTTATTCAGCTGTAGGAGGATTTTTTTACAGCGTATTATCTATAGGTTTTATAGGTTTTGGTAATTGGACTTTAAATTTTATTTTTTTACTTGCATTATTAAGTGTTTTTTTAGGGTGGAAATTAAAACTTGATTGAAAAATATTTTTAAGAAAAATCCATTGATTTTTCTTAATTTTTATTTAAAAGTTGTACCACCATCAACGATGAAAGTATGTCCTGTCACCCAACTTGCCTTACTTGAACAAAGAAAAAGACATGCTCCAGCCAAATCTTCAGGCTGCCCCATGCGATTTAAAGGGCTTAAATTTATAGTAGCCTGTTTTACTTCTTCATAATTTGTAAAAGCTCTTAAAGCATCAGTTTCAATAGGCCCACCACTTACGACATTTACACGGATATTTTTTTCTCCAAGTTCAGTAGCCGCATATCTTGCCATAGCTTCTACAGCGGCTTTTGCTGTACCATGACCTGAATAATTTTCTATATACACTAAATTTCCTGTAGATGAGATAGAAATAATGCTTCCACCCCCTACTTTTTCCATCCTTTTAGCTGCTTCTTGTGCGCCCACAACAAAAGCATTTACTGTGGCTGTAAAAATGTTATTAATTCCCTTTGGTTTTAACTTCATAAATTTAGTATAGCCACCTACAACCGCACGTCCTGAAATGATAGCATTTGAGATAAAATAATCCACTCTATCAAAATCCACATCAATTTTTTCAAAAAGTTCTTTATAGGTTTCAGGTTCTAAGATATTAAACTCATAAGCTCTAGCTTTGATTTTATAATTTTTCTCCAAATCTTGAACCATTTCATCAGCAATTTGCGCATTAGAATTATAAGTAAAAGCTATATTTGCACCCACTTTAGCAAATTCATAAACTATAGCTTTGCCTATCCCGCGAGTTCCACCGCTAATCACTAAAGTTTTTCCTTGAAATTCTGTATTCATTAAAATCCTTTGATCTTATATTTTTTCATCACTTCTTCAATTTTAGCAAAATTTTCCTTACTTGGAGAACAAAGAGGAAGTCTAAATTCCAAACTTTCTATCAATCCAGCTAAATACATAGCCGTTTTAATAGGAATAGGATTGCTTTCGCAAAATAAAATTTTATTGATATTATAAAGCTCATCATTGATTTTTTTAGCTTCTTTATAATTTTCATCTAAAGCAAAATGAGTTAAAGCGCTAATCATATCGGGTAATAAATTTGAAGTTACTGAAATCACTCCCTTTCCACCATTTGAAAGTATAGGATAATTGATCGCATCTTCCCCTGAAATAAGCATCATTCTAGGTTCGTGTGCAAGCAAATCCACACACTTATCGATATTTCCACTCGCTTCTTTTACTCCATAAATATTTTCACAATCTCTAAAAAGCTTGATAATAGTATCCGTTGAAATTTCACAACCTGTTCTTCCTGGAACATTATATAAAAGCACAGGAATATCTACACTTTGCGCAATAGCCTTATAATGCTCGTAAAGTCCTTGTTGCGTAGGTTTATTATAATACGGTGCCACACTTAAAATCCCATCAGCACCATGCTCTTTAGCAAATTTAGCCAAACCCACTGCCTCATGAGTTGCATTACTTCCCGCACCTGCTAAAACCTTAACTTTAGTTCCTTTACAAGTCTCAACGGCTATTTCTATGCAAGTTCTATGTTCTTCATGGGTTAAAGTTGCACTTTCTCCTGTTGTTCCTACTGGAACTACTGCATCGATGCCATTTTCTATTTGTCTTTTAATCAATCTTGCATAACTTTGCTCATCAACTTTTCCATTTTTAAATGGTGTAATAAGAGCCGTCATCGCCCCAATGATAATATTTTTATCCATTTGAATCCTTTCTTAGAATTACCGTAGTTGAATTTTCTTGAATAAAATATTTTTTAGCACAAGAAATCAAATCTTTTAATTCCAAATTTTGTATATCTTTCTCATAATTTAACAAAGGATTGATATCTCCTCTTGCTAGATATGAACCATAAATATTTGCCACTGCACTAGCATTGTTAAGTGAGAAAATAAAATCACTTTTGACATTATTTTTCACTCTTTGCAAATCTTTTTGAGAAATTTTACCCATTTTAAGTTTATCAATGATTTTTAAAAGTTCTTTTTCTACTTTTTCTGCATTAACATTGGGATTACAATTACAAATAAAAATAAATAAATTGTCATCTATACAATCATTAACATAAGCATAATAATCATTGATTAAATTTAATTTATCAATCAAAATTTCACTCATTAAAGAACTTTTCCCACTTCCTAAAAGCTCGGATAAAGCATTTAAAGCAGGTATATCTTTGTGCTTGAAATTTGGAATTTTATAAGCAAGGGCTAATAGTTCAGTATCTGAGTTTTTATGCAAATATATTCTTTTTGCTCCATCTTGCTTAGGCTCTTTTGTGTGAATTTTAGGTATAGTCTTAGTATTTTTAATCTTTTCAAAATGTTTTTTTGAAAGCTCAAAAACTTCTTTACTTTCTATATCGCCACTTACAAGTAAAATCGCATTTTTAGGTTGATAATAAATACTATGAAATTCTTTAATATCTTCAATGCTCCAATTTTCTATATCTTTAAAAAAACCTATAGGAGTCCAATGATAAGGATGATACATAAATGCGTGATTAAAAAGCCTAAAATAAAGATATCCCAAAGGATTATTATCTGTTCTCCATCTACGCTCTTCTAAAACCACTGCTCTTTCAGGCTGAAATTCTTCATCTTTTAAATTTAAATTCTCCATAAGTTCTGCAAAAAGTTCCAAAGCTTTATCTAAATTTTTCTTCGCACATTTAATATAATAATGAGTATAGTCAAAACCTGTGCTTGCATTATCCACACCACCAAAACCCTTAACAATCTCATCAAATTCGCCAGCTTTTAAATTTTTAGTACTTTTAAAATTTAAATGTTCTAGCATATGAGCTATGCCGCTTTTTCCCATGATCTCATTTCTTGAACCCACTTTATAAAAAATATCAACGCTAATCACATCGCTATTTTTATTTACAGGCAAAGCATAAACTTCAAGCTTGTTTTTTAATTGAATTTTTTCATAAGCAATCATTTTAAATTTACCCCAACAGCTTCGCTAATGTGTAAAAAACCATCTTTTCTTAAAAGCTCTATAAGATTTTGATTGATATTTTTTACCAAAGAAGGACCTTTAAAAATCAAAGCTGTATAAACTTGCACCAAATTAGCCCCATTTTTAATACGCTCATAAGCAATATCAGCACTATCAATCCCTCCACTTGCAATAAGCAAGGTTTTGCCAAAAAGAATTTTAGCTACTTCTTTGAAAAAAATACCACTTTTTTCTGTAATCAACCTTCCACTAATACCACCAAAAGTACGATTATTATCTAGTAAGCTATAATCAACACTAGTATTGGCTAATATAAACCCATCTGCACCTTTTTTAATAGCATTTTCACATAAATTTAAAGCATCATCTATTTTCATATCAGGAGCAATTTTTATCAAAATAGGCTTAGAAGTAATTTTTTTGGCTTCTTCAAGCAAGGTATTTAAAAAATCATCATTTTGTAACTCTCTTAAATTTTTAGTATTAGGAGATGAGATATTAACGATAAAATAATCACATAAATTCTTAAAATCTCTAAACAAAGTAAAATAATCCTCCAAGGCTTTATCATTTGGAGTGATTTTATTTTTCCCTATATTTACTCCTAAGGGTAAAACAAAAGGATAAGTTTTTGCAAGCCTTAAAGCAATCTTTTCAGCACCTTCGTTGTTAAAACCCATAGCATTTTGTATACTTTCTTGTTTTACAAGTCTAAATAGGCGTGGCTTTTCATTGCCTTCTTGAGGTTTTGGAGTAAAAGTTCCCACTTCTAAAAAACCAAATCCTAAAGCACTCAAAGGTCTTATCATAGTGGCATTTTTATCAAAGCCTCCTGCTAAACCCACAGGGTTATTAAAATCAAGTCCAAGTAAATTTTGCCTTAAACTCTCATCATCAACTATATATTTATACGCTAAAAAACTTAAAGCCCCTGGAAAACTAGCACTTAAAGCCCTTAAGCTATATTCAACCAAAGCATGTGCATGCTCAGGGTTTAACTTAAAAAGTAAAGGTTTTATCATTTCATAAGCCATTTTTTAATCCTTTTTAAAATTCTAACTAAAATTAACTAAAGCTAGGCTTTGTTTTTTCTTTGCTTTTAAATTTTTGATACAAAGAACAAGTTTGCAAAAGCTCTTCATCTTTACCTATTGCCAATACCTTGCCCTTATCCAATACTACTATTTTATCTGCATTTTCTATAGTGCTTAAACGATGTGCAACCACTAAAATCAATCTATCTTGTTTTAAATTTTCTATAGTTTTAACTATTGCTTTTTCACTTTCATTATCCAAAGCTGAAGTTGCTTCATCAAAAATAAGCACATCAGGATTTTTATATAAAGCTCTAGCGATTGCTATTCTTTGTTTTTGTCCTCCACTTAAGTTTTTACCATGTTCTTTCACTTCAGCCCAAATCCCGCCCATTTCTTTAACAAATTCACAAGCATTGGCCAATTTTAAAGCTTGGATGACTTTTTCTTCTTCTAACTCTTCGCTATAAGCAATATTTGCAGCAAAACTATCATTAAAAAGATAAATATTTTGCGTTACAAGTCCTATTTTAGCATGTAAGCTTTCTATGGTAAAAGTGCTAATATCTTCTTGATTGAGTAAAATTTTACCTTTTTGCTTTTCATAAAAATACATCAAAAGATTAATAATAGAAGATTTGCCACCCCCACTTGTCCCTACAAGAGCAAGCATTTGCCCTTTAACAAAATCAAAATTTACGCCTTTTAAAACACTTTTATGCGGGTTTTCATAAGCAAATTCAACATTTTCAAAGCTAATTTTTTCAATGTTTTTTAATTCTTTGCTTCCACCTTTAATTTGAGGTTCTAAATCCAATAAATAAAAAGTTCTTTCACTTGCCGCAACAGCACCTTGAAGTTTTCCATATAAAGACGAAAGACGCTTTAAAGGAGTATATATCGCAAAAAGTGCTGAAACAAAACTGATAAAACTTCCCACACTCATAGAACCATTGATAACCTCTCTACCTCCTACAATAATCACCACAGCAACCCCAACAGAACCCATCATATCCATTAAAGGACTTGTAAGTGCATCAATACGTGCGGATTTTAGGTTTAATTTACATAAAGTATCATTATGCTTAGCAAATTTATCACTTTCTTTTTTTTCATTATCATTAGCTTTGATCAATTCAATATTTGAAAAAATTTCACCCAAATAAGAAAGTAAATCCGAATTTGTTTCTTGTATATTTCTTGCATATTTTTTAAGTTTTTTAGCAAACCATACCAAAGGAAAAATAGCTAAAGGCAAAATCACTAAAGCAAAAAAAGCCAAAGTAGGACTTTGATACAAGACTACCGCAAGCAGTCCTATAGCAGTTAAAAGCTCTCTAAAAAAATCAGGAATAATGTTTGATACTATGCTTTGAAGCGCATTAATATCATTAGTACAACGACTTACAAGCTCTCCGCTTCTATAGCGTTTAAAAAAATCCATATCCAAGCGTAAAACATTTTTTAAAACCCTAGCACGCAATACTCTTAACATATCTGTTCCTATAAAAGAAACATAAAAACTTTGTAAATAAGTTCCAAGATTTTTAAAAAAATACATCAATACTAGCAAAAAAGGCACTGTATAAAGTAAAGCTTCATTTTTTTCAACGAAAATATAATTTAAAATAGGCTCTAAAGCATAAAAACTTCCAGCAGTTCCTCCGCTTGCTAAAATCATACCAAAAATAGCTATAGCAAATTGCTTCCAATATCTTTTATAAAAGGGCTTAAAGCGTATTAAAACCTCTTTTAAATTCATCTCATTATGCATTTATTTTCTCCCAAATTGTTCCATTTGGAGTATCTAAAAGAGTGATTTTTTTACTATTTAATTGCTCTCTTATTGCATCAGCTGTGTTAAAATCTTTGTTTTTCTTAGCCTCAGTTCTTTCTAAAATTAACTTTTCAATCTCTTCTCGTTCTTCTTTGCTTACACCCCATTGAAAATATAAAGTTGTATCCATAAAACCAAAGCCAAAAATTTTAGCTAGCTCACTTAAAGCTTCTTTGATATTTTGTTTTAAAATTTTATTTTTGCTTTCTTTATCCAACTCTAAATTTGCACTACTGATAAAATCATCCAAAAGAGCCAAGGCTTTAGAAACATTTAAATCATCATTTAAAATCTCTAAAATTTGCTTAGCAATTTCGCTTTTTATTTCAATATCATTTAAAACATCAAAATCAGAAATTTCACCTAAATCCAATCTTTTTTTAAGGCGATAAAATTTATCTAAACGTTTTTTAGCATTTTCTAAATCCGATAAAGAATAATTAAAATGAGATCTATAATGAGAACTCAAAAGATAAAATCTTAAAGCTTCGCCCATAAATTCTTTTAAAGCATCTTTTATAAAAAAACTATTATTTAAACTTTTACTCATTTTTTCGCCATCGATTTTTACAAAACCATTGTGAAGCCAAATATTTGCTAATTTTCTCTTACATCCACAACGACATTGCGCAGCTTCATTTTCATGATGAGGAAAAAGCAAATCTATCCCTCCAGCATGTATATCAAGAGTATTTTCAAAAATAGAATCAATCATAGCAACACATTCAGTATGCCAACCTGGACGCCCTTTGCCAAATTCACTTTCGTAAAAATTTTCATCAAATTTCCAAAGCACAAAATCGCTTTCATTTCTTTTTTGCACTTCATTACTTAGACGAGAAATATTTTCTTCTAAATTGCGATTTGATAGGCTTAAATATTTTTCATCTTTACTTGTATCAAAATAAATTCCATCTTCTAGAGTATAAACAAACCCATCCTTAGCAAGCTTTTTAATCAAATCAAGCATAGCTGTTATATAATGCGTTGCACGAGGCTTAAAATCAGGATCTAATACATTTAAAGCCCTCATATCCTCTTCATAACTTTTGATATAAAATTCCGTAATTTCCTCTAAAGTTTGACCACTTTGTGTCATTTTTTTCAAAATCTTATCATCAATATCTGTATAATTTCTAGCAAATTTTACCCTATTGCCCTGAACAAGTAAAACTCTACGCAAAAGATCAAAACAAACACTACTTCTTGCATGTCCTAAATGTGCATCATCATAAACCGTAGGCCCGCATAAGTAAATACTAATATCTTTTTTATCAAGTTTTATTTTCTCTTTTGTTACACTATCTAATAATCTCATTAAAAAACTCCTTTAAAACTTGTAAAAATTCCTATAAAAAAACTTAAAATATAAGGTTTAATCAAAATAAGTAAGATCGTAAAAACAATCAAAGCAACTATAACCAATAAGCAAATTTTAATAGATATTAAAGCAAAAAATTTCTTAAAACCAAATTCTTTGATATTAGCTCCAAGCAAATAAAAAGCACTAATAGAGCTTGAAAGTGCCACTGCAATAACCTTTAAACTTTCATCTTTAATCAAAAATATAAAAGCCATAGAACATAAAGCACTGATAATTAAAGATTTTACCGCGATCCAAGCTGCTGTTTTTTGTTTAAATTTTGCATAAAGCCACAAAGAAAAAAGCTTTTGCAAACCAAAAGGTAAAAGCCCTATAAGATAAGCAATCAAAACATAAGCCGTAATCACACTATCTTCGTGAGTGAAATTTCCTCTTTCAAATAAAAGCTTTGAAATTTCCAAAGCAAACACAGAACCTACAATACTAGAAGCAATAAGCAAAATGCTTAAAAGTGCTAATGCTCTTTGCATAAATTTTAAGGCTAAATTTTCTTGATCACTTTTTAAATGTTTTAAAATTTTTGGAAAAGAAACTTGAGTTAAAGCAATAGCAAAAAGTGCCAGGGGGAGTTGGAAGACACGATTTGCATAATAAAGATAAGAAATACTCCCGCTCATTAAAAAACTAGCTATAGTTGTATCAAGCAATGAGCTAAATTGAGTCGCAGAAGAACCTAAAACTCCATGAAAAAAATTGCCATAAAAACCTTGTAATTTCGCCTTGGCTTTTTTAAATTTTATACTTAAAGCCATAGCACGGATTACAGGATTGTTTTTTAAAACAAGCAAATGTAAAATAAGCTGTGCCACCCCACTTAAAACCGTTGCATAAGAAAAATAATAAAGTGTATTTTGCGGTGCATTTTTATCCACAAAAAAAGCAGCTATAACAATACTTAAGTTAAATAATGCCGCAGAAAAAGAGGTAATGAAAAATTTTTGTCTATAATTTAAAATAGCTCCTAAAAAAGTAACTAAAAAAATAAAAAACAAATACCAAAAATTAATCGCCACCAAAGGAGCCGCTAAAGCTATAGTATCTGCGTTAAACCCAAAAGCAAAAAGCTTAGTAAAAAAAGAGGAGAAAAAACTTACCAAAAGACAAAATAAAAAAACTATAAGGCTAAATTGCATCATTACACTAACACAAAAAGCTCCTTTTTTTTTCGCTTTTACAAAATTAGGCAAAAAACTTTGTCCAAAAGCCCCTTCTGCAAAAATTCTTCTAAAAAAAGCAGGCATTTTTAAAGCCACAAAAAAAATATCACTATAAAGCCCTGCTCCTAAAAAAAGCGCTATTAAAACATCTCTAGCAAGCCCTAAAATTCTTGAAAATAAAATTCCTAAAGCATTGATAATAAAATTTTTAAATACTAAACTCTTCATTAAATTTTTTCATAAACTTCAAAATATAAAGAGAACTATTTTAACTAAAATTGATTAAAAATTGACTATAATTACATTCTTAATTTTTTACAAGGGGAAAGTTTTGGCTTTGGATGAAAAAATTATTGCCTATACAGAAAATCCAGCTCGAGAGCTTTTAAGCGTAGCTTCACGAACAAACCTTAGCTTAAATGAGCTTGATTTTAGTTTATTGGCATTTTCTACACAATATCGTTTTGGAGATTTAGAATGGGAAAAAATCTCTGAAAAAGAATTAATTCTTTTTGATAAAGATGAAATTTTTTTAAAAAATGATCTTCAAATCAAGCAAGAATACAAAATAGAAATTTTCCACGGTATAAACCAAAGCAAAGCATCTCAAGCAGTCAAACTAGTTGCAAATAAAAATTTAACCAAAATAGTTGCTCAAATTGATTTTACAAATTTAGACTTTCATGAAAAACTAGCACTAGAACTTTTGCAAAATATTTATAAAAAGATGTTGAAACTTAAATTTTTAATAGGTATCCGCATTTTTGATTTTAAGAAAAATTTAATGTCTTTTTGCAACCAACATAAAAACACCCCTTTAAATAAAACTATACAAATCACCGTTGCACAAGGTATTGATCCTATAGAAAGTCAAGATGAGTCCCTGATCTTGACTTATAAAGAAAAAACCAAAAACTACACTATCGATGAAAAACGCTCAGGTATTATTGTTGTTGATGAAAATGAAGTTGTTTTAAAACACGCCAAATTTAAACAAGGTAAAGAAGGAAAAGACTTAAATTTGCACACCTTAAAAGTTTTAGCCGCAAATGAAAATAAAGTTAAATTTTCTTGTTCTTCAGCTTTTAAACAAGTAGAGCAAGATGGATACACAGAATATATAGCCTTAAAAAAAGGTTATGTAGTACAAGATGGTGAAAAATTTGATATTGCAAATGAACTAGATTTTAATGGGGTAGATTTTAAAAATATAGGGATTATAAGAGCTGGACTAGACAAAAATGTCAAAATCAATATAAAATTTCTTTCAGAAGTAAAAGATGCTGTAAATTCTGGCGTTGGGATAGAATGTGAAGAATTAAATGTAGTCGGAAGCGTAGGAAGCAACACTCAACTTAATGCCACCAAAATGAAAATTGAAGGCACTACACACTCTAAAGCCAAAATTCAAGCCAAACAAGCCTATATAAAAACTCATAGAGGATTTGCAGAAGCCGAAATTTTAAATATAGATTTGCTCGAAGGTGGAACAATCAAAGCCAAAGAAGTGAGAATTAAAAAAAGTTTAGGCGGAAATATACAAGCTGATAAAATCTATATAGAAAATTTAGAAAGTAATAATTCTTGTGTGTTTTTTGAAAACACCACAATAGAACGCATTAACGGGGATAACAATAAATTTCATGCTAAAATTAAAACTCTTGATAAAAATTATGATGAAGAATTTGCGATTTTAGGAGAGCAAATTTCTAAGTTAAATCATAAAATAAATAAAATAAGACAATACATTTTATCAAGCAAAAATGGAATTTTAAGCGTTGAAAAAAAGATAACAGAACTTAAAAATCAAGGTCAAAATGTTCCTGTACAATACGAAAAAGCCCTAAAAGATTTCTCTTTACAAAATCTTGAATTAAATAAACTACAAAATGAAGAAAAAGAACTTCTTGAACGCAAAAAATCTTTACAATTAGAATTAATCAATTTGCAAAAAATGCTTTTTGAAGCAACTTTTATAAATAAAAGCGGCAAATGGACTGATATGAATGAAATCAAATTTTCACTTCTAGAGCCTAAAGAAGATATTTTTTACTCTTCATTTGTTAATGAAAGTGCTAAATTTATAGGCATTAAAAAAGTCATACAAAACAACCAAGAAAGTATAGAAATACATAAAAAATTAGATTATGAAGAAAAGGATATAGCATGGTTGTCGGCATCGAAGGAATAATCACAAAAAAAGAACCTACTTTTATCATTGTTAAATGCACTAGTGGTTTAAGCTATGGGATATTTATTTCGCTTTTTTGTTCTGCTAAAATTCAAACTCAAGAAAAGCATGAGTTTTTTATCACTCAAATCATCAAAGAAGATTCTAATAAATTTTATGGCTTTTTGGATAAAGATGAACAAAAAATGTTTGAAATGCTTTTAAAAGTCAATGGAGTGGGTGCAAATACTGCTATGGCGGTATGCTCTAGTCTTGATGTAAATTCTTTTTACAAAGCGTTAAGTTTGGGCGATGAAAGCGTGCTTAAAAAAGTACCTGGCATAGGTCCAAAAAGTGCAAAACGCATTATAGTAGAACTTTCTGACACAAAAACCAAACTTGAAAATGTAAGCGATGATAAAAGCGAAGCCTTAGCCGCACTTCTTACTCTAGGCTTTAAACAAGAAAAAATCATAAGTGTTTTAGCAAGTGCTCAAGCAACAGGCACAAGCGAACTCATCAAAGAAGCTCTCAAAAAACTAGGATAAAGGAATAAAATGAAATTTGCAATACTTTTTGGCGGAAATTCTTATGAACATGAGATCAGTATAGTAAGTGCTGTAGTACTTAAAAAAGTTATTAATCAAAATTTAGAATTTATTTTTTGTGATGAAGAAAGAAGATTTTATCATATCCCAAGTGAAAAAATGAATTCTAAAACTTTTAGTACCAAAGCTTATAAAAAAGAAAAAGAACTTTTCATCAAACAAGGAGGTTTTTTTAGCAAAGGCTTTTTAAAAGAAAATAAACTAGAGTGCGAATGCGTGATCAATCTTATCCATGGTAGAGATGGAGAAGATGGAAAAATTGCGGCTTTATTTGAGTTTTATTCTATTAAATTTATAGGACCTAGGCTTGAAGCTAGTGTATTATCTTTCAACAAAGAACTTACCAAACTTTATGCCAAAAGCGTTGGAGTAAAAACACTTGATTATACCATGCTAAGAAAAAATCAAAACTCTAAAGAAAAGCTTAATTTTCCTTGCATTATCAAACCTGCAAGACTTGGAAGTAGTATAGGCATTAGCATAGTAAAAGATGAAAAAGATTTAGAATATGCCAAAGATGTAGGTTTTGAATTTGATAATGATCTTGTAGTGGAAGAATTTAAAAACAATATCAAAGAATACAATCTTGCAGGGTGCATGATCAATGATGAGTTTGTTTTTTCTATCATAGAAGAGCCAAAGAAAAAAGAATTTTTAGACTTTGAACAAAAATATCTTAGTTTTTCAGGACACAATGAGCTTATAGAAGCAGATTTAAGCGAAGAATTAAAAGAAAAACTCAAAGATAGCTTTAAAAAGATTTACAATCCTTTGTTTAAAGGTGCTTTAATACGCTGCGATTTTTTTATACTGGATAATGAAGTATATTTAAATGAAATCAACCCAAATCCTGGTTCTTTGGCTAATTATCTTTTTAAAGATTTTAATACCACTTTAAACGCTTTAGCTGATCAAATTTCACTTGAAAAAATGATAAAAATCAACTACAACTTCCTTCACTCTATCAACGGACAAAAAGGAAAATTATAAGCTTTTAAGTCAAAATACGCTAAATTATACATAAAATTTAGCGTATTTTAGGAAGAAAAATGCTCTCTTTTAAACAAGATGAAATTTACACTGCCACTGAGGTGGTAAGAAATTTTAGCCCCATTATGGAAAAACTTAAAAAAAGTGAAAGTGGAAAAATAGTTATTTTAAAAAATAACAAATTTGAAGCTGTAATGCTTAATATGAAAGAATTTGAACGCTTACAAAACGCCATGCAACTTTTAGAAAATATCTACAAAAATCAAAAGGCTTAAAATGGCTCAAACTCAACTTTCTTATAAAAACAAAACTTATCAAATTTCTTATGAAATTTTAGGCGATCTTTCCTTACCGCAAATACTTATCTTACACGGCTGGGGAGCCAATAAAGAACTTATGAAGCAAAGTTTTTATCCTTTTTTGAAAGACTTTTGTCAAATTTATATGGATTTGGCGGGTTTTGGAAATTCAAGTGTGGAAGAAATTTTAAACACTCAAGATTATGCCAATATCACAGAACTTTTTTTAAAACAAAAAAAACTCAATGTCTGTTTTTTCATGGGGCATTCTTTTGGTGGAAAAGTAAGCACCCTACTCGCAAAAGAAAAAGACACCCTAATCTTACTTTCAAGTGCAGGAATTTTAGCTAAAAAATCCCTAAAAGTGCGTTTTAAAATCCGTATTTTTAAAATTTTAAAACTCTTTGGTTTGGGAAAATTTTATCGCTATTTTGCTAGTAAAGATGGAGCAAATCTTAGCCCTATGATGTATGAAACCTTTAAAAATGTTGTTGATGAGGATTTTGGTGAAATTTTTGCCAAGCAAAAGGCTAAAAGCTTGGTTTTTTGGGGAAAAAGCGATGAAGCCACGCCTTTATATTGTGGCGAGAAAATGCATCAACTTTTAAAAAATAGCACTTTTTATCCTTTAGAGGGGGATCATTTTTTCTTTTTAAAATATTCTGCTTTCATAGCTCAAAAAATTAAGGAAATTTAAATGCTTATCAATACTCTTTATTTTATCAATTCTTTATTTTTTAATTTTTGTATAGCTTTTTATCTTATGAGTGCTTTACAATGGTATTCTTATAAATTTAAACGCGTGTTTTTTCATTATCATAAACCTTTATGGCATTTGTATTTTTTATTTATCCCTTATTTTTTATTCTTAGCTTTTCCTTTATACTCTTTGGCATATTTTGCATTGATCCATACTCCGATTTTGTATTTTTGGAATAAAGGCATAGATAAAAAGCTTGTTTTTACAAGTAAGGTTAAATGGTTTTTTGTTTTTGTTTTTGTTTATAATGCTATTTTTGCTATCCTTGCTTTGCGTTTTTCTTTTCTTTTTAATCTTTTTAGCCTTCCTTTTGCTTTATTGAGTCTTAAAATTTATGAGTTTTTTACAAATTTATATTATAAAAAACAAGCCAAAGCCAAACTAAGAGCCAATGAAAATTTAAAAATCATACTCATTACCGCAAGTTTTGGAAAAACAAGTATTAAAAATTTTTTATACGAACTTTTAAAAGATGACTTTAAAAGCTACAAAACACCACGATCTGTCAATACCTTGCTAGGTATAGTTGCTGATATCAATAACAATTTAAGCCAAGATACTCAAATTTACATAGCTGAAGCAGGTGCTAGACTTAAAGGCGATATTGATGAAATCACTCGTTTTTTACAACCTCACATCAGCATAGTAGGAGAGATAGGCAATGCACATTTAGAGTATTTTAAAAGTGTTGAAAATATCCGCTCAACCAAACTTGAAGCCTTAAATTCCAAAAGACTAGAAAAGGCTTTTTTACACTCTAGCACCCAAAAAGAAGAAGATAAACTCATCAGCCTTTATGATGAGAAATTAAGTCTTATTCATTCAAGTCTTGAAGGTTTAGAATTTAAAGTCGATATAGAAAATAAATCCTATGATTTTAAAAGTCAAATTTTAGGGGATTTTAATGCGCAAAATCTTTGTGTTTGTATACTTTGTGCTCATTATCTTGGCATAAAACTAGAAAAAATTCAAAAGCAAGTTTTAAATATAAATTCCGTAGAACATCGCTTGCAAGTGCTTTCAAGAGAGCCTAAATTTATCATAGATGATGGTTTTAATGGAAATTTTAAAGGTATGAGCACAAGCTATAAACTTTGTAAAAGCTATAAAGGACGCAAAGTTTTAGTAAGTCCTGGTATAGTAGAAGTAAGCGAAGAAGAAAATATAAAACTTGCTAAAATCATCAATGAGTGTTTTGATCTTGCTATCATTAGTGCACAAATCAATGCTGAAATTTTCAAAAAAGAGTTAAAAATAAAAACCATTATACTTAAAGAAAAGAGTCAGCTAGTTCAAACTCTAGCTAAAGAAACAAAACATGGAGATTTGATACTCTTTTCAAACGATGCACCTAGCTTTATGTGATTTGCATAAGTATTTGCAAATGTCATCATTTTTAATTTGACTTCGTGCAAATACTTCCTAAACCCTAGTCTGCCCTATAAGATTATTAAGTCTATCCATTATAGATCCAACATAAGAATTGATACTTTCACTGCTTGCTTTCCAACCATTAGCTTTTGCTTGATTAAACTGATTATCAAACAAAGGTCCACCATAACCTATGCTTATATTTTGCCAAGCAACTCCTTTTTCCATTGCATATATATCTGCATCAAGCCAGCCATCTTGTGCATAACCTTTTAACAAACTTGCAAAATCAACTTTGCCTGTCATAATGTCGTCGAAATCTACATTAGAGTATTTTGGAATACTTTGTTTAGCAACATTGAGATTATAACTCATTGCTTGCGGTGCAATAGTTGTATTTTTTCCTGCAACCATATAACCACCTTCTGATTTTAAAAAACTCATAAACAAAGCTTCTTTAGAATAGCTTCCATCTTCATTTTGCGGAAAAACTGACATATCGGGATTAAATCCACCTTCCATTAAAGCTCCTTGTGATAAACTTTGAGTTGATATATTTAATTTTTGTGGATAAAAATCAATACCCATCATTCCCATTTGTATTGCTTGAGCTTCATGAAATTCATCATCTGTTTTAAAAACATTAGTTACTTTTGCATTAGAATGATTAACTAGTCCCAATGTATTATAAGGATTAGATTGAACTGAAAAAT
Organism: Campylobacter sp. CFSAN093227; assembly: GCF_012897855.1. NCBI lineage: Bacteria > Pseudomonadati > Campylobacterota > Epsilonproteobacteria > Campylobacterales > Campylobacteraceae > Campylobacter > Campylobacter sp. CFSAN093227. Next base: position 823,889 of record NZ_CP040610.1, on the reverse strand, counting down.
CTAAACCTTTATAGCCAACAAAAATATAACCTTTAGGCATAGAATTTATATCTGCTTCAGTGAAACTTGTTTTATTGGTATCATTAAAAGTATGATTAACAATTTGATTGAATTGATTATAGTATTGTTTTATGGTATCAGCCATATCGATATTGGTAAAATAACGAGAAATTCCTAGTTGTTCTTTTATGTCTTGATATTGTGCTTCATTAAAATTATATATCTCATCTAAAGTAGATTTATGTATTTTAAAATCTTCAGGTAATCCTGCAGCTTTGTTAAAATCACTTCCCATATAGCCATTTTTATCTACGCTGTAACCATAAGCCATTTTAGTAGAGTTGCTTAAATCCGCCTGTTTATATTTTAGAGTATGAACGGTATTTTGAAATTCGCTAAATAAGCCATAGTTTGTGTCAAGAGTGGAATTTGAGCTACTATTTAAAACTTCACTTTTTATTAAAGTTTGTGAATTAGCACTTTGAATTTCATTTAATTTACTAGCATTTTGTTTTAAAAAAGCATTAGCAAAACTTATTTTAGAATTCTCTTTACTTTCTTTACTAGATTTTGCTTGTGAAAGTATAGAACTATAGCTTGAGTTATCATTGATACTAAAGATACTCATATTAATTCCTTGATTTAAATTCTTTTGCCTTCAATCCAAACTCAAAGAAATATAAGCAAAATGTGTTCCATTTTGGGGTGAAAAGAAAATATTTATCACACCAAAGGTAAGGTAAAATAAAAATTCTTAGGATCACTTTGAAAACTTAACTCTCCCTTATGAGCGTTTATGATTTCTTTAGAAAGAGACAAGCCAAGCCCATTGCCTTTAAGTTTTGTTGTTTTAAAAGCTTCAAAAACCAATTTCTCATCTTTTATTTCACAACCATTATCATACACTCTGATACATATTTTTTCATTATCACAACTTGCTAAAATTTTAATCATAGGCTTTTCACATTCGCTTTCTTCTATCGCATCAATAGCATTATAAATCAAATTTTGCAAAACCAAACCAAGAAGAGCTTTATCAGCACAAATCTGCTTATCCAAAAAAGATATTTCAAAGTCTATTTGAGAAGTGAAATTATAAGAGTTAATGGCACTTTCACACTCTTCTTTTAACTCTAAAAGATTAAAATTTAAAGCATTGATGTGTACACCCTTAGTAAAAAGTAGAGTTGAATTTACAATACGCTCCACTCTAGCAATAGCCTTTTGGATTTCAAGAACTATATGCTTATTTTTAAGCTCACTACGAGCAAAAAGGGTTGAAGCAAGCAAAGATATAGATCCAATAGGATTTCTTATCTCATGTGCCAAATGAGCCGCTACACTACCCATGCTTGCAAGCCTTTCATTGCGTTTTTCATCGCTAATATCTGTAGCTGAAACTATAGTTTTTTCATTATGTGCTATGATTTTTACCGCATAAAACCTACCTTCAAATTCAAGCTCATCGCGAATTTTATCAAGACTAATGATACTAAGTAATTTTGGATTTTTCAAGGCTTCTTGATTTTGTAAAATAATATTTTTTTCTTTATCTAAAATCCAAAGCGCACTAGGCAACACCTCTATAATCTCATCAACCATTGCGCGTAAGGAGTTATAGTTTTCATTTAAAGTTTTGTATTCATTTTCTATTACATAAGTTTGTTCTATAAGACTTTCTAAGCCTTTTTGTAGGGTTTCTTTTTCATTTGAGTCTAAACTTTTTAAAATACTTTCATTCATTTATCATTCCTCTAATAAAATCTTAAAATCATTCAAATCAAGTAAAAGCAAATTCTGTTCGCATATTTTATCAAATTCCTTGCTAAAACCATTTTTTGAGATTATAATGTAATAATTTGGAGCCAAATTTAAAGACTTTGCTTTTGATTTTAAAAGATTTAAAATATTTTTACAAATTTTTTTATTTTTAAATTTAACTTCTCCGACAAAACACAAATTTTCATCTCGATAATAAAGATCAAGTTCTAAATTCTTATCCCAGTAACTTTGCACTCCATTGATATTGAATTTTTTCTCAAGCAATTCTCTAGAAAGCTGTTCAAAACAAAAACTTTGATAAAGTTCAAATTTTTCTTTAATGCATTCTAAAACTTCTTTATAACGATTTTGCAAAATAAGCTTTTCATTGGGCTTTAAAAAATAAAAAAAGAAACGAGTAAATTGGTTGCTAAATATAATCTTATCTTGGACAACATAAGATCTTAGTTCTTTTTTGATTTTTTGTCTTTTATCTTTTATTTTTTTAGCTTCCTTACTATACTCAAGTTTTATTATACCTGTTTCTAAAAGATATTTAAGTGTAGATAAAGCTTTAAAATGCTGAATTTTTCTATTGATAGAAAAACGCTTGCGATTGTTTTTAGCTAGTAAAGTAAGAGCGTAAGAACTTGTTTCATCCAAGGCGAAATAACTTTTAATTTTTAGATAATCATCAAGCAAAATTCGCTCTATATTTGTAAACACATCGTCTTCAAAATTTAAAATGTTTAATTTTTCAAAACCTTCAAACGCACTATAAAAATCAAAAAGCTTACTTAAAGACAAATTCTTATGCAAATCTACAAAGTTCTTAAATTTTATATTTTTCCTTTTATAAAGCATTTTTATAGTATAATTTTAGCAAATTTTTATAAGGATTGTATTTGCAAATTTCAGATTTAAAAAAAGAATTGATCTTAAAAAAAGGTATTTTGCATTTTGACTTCACAGCAAGTGCTTTAGCTCTAAAATGTGTAGAAAAAGAAATTTCAAAAATTCTCCCAACCTATGCAAACACACATTCTGATAGCTCTTTGAATTCTTTTAAAACTCAACAAATTTACGAACAAGCAAGAAAAGATATAAAAAAAAGTTTATCATTAGATGAAAATTTTGCCCTTATAGCTTGCGGAACAGGATCAAGTAGTGCTATTAAAAAATTTCAAGAATTGATCGGCATTTACATTCCTCCTCTTGTAAAAGAAAGATATTTTACGCAAATTGATAAAAATACCTTACCTTTAGTTATCGTAGGGCCTTATGAGCATCATTCTAATGAACTTTCATTTCGAGAAGGCTTGTGTGAATGTATTAGAATTCCCTTGGATAAAAATGGAGAAATTGATTTTGATTTTCTAGAAAAAACTTTACAAAAAAACAAAAAAAGAAAAATAATCGCTAGCTTTTCTTTAGCTTCAAATGTTACTGGGATATTAAGTGATTATAAACGCATTTCTGAAATGGTTCGTAAATTTAAAGGGATAGTTGCTTTTGATGCATCTAGTTTCATTCCCTATAAAAACATATCTTGTCAATACTATGATGCGTTGTTTATAAGTTCTCATAAATTAATCGGTGGTATTGGTGGTTCTGGACTTTTAGCCATCAAAAAAGATCTTTGCGGAAACAAGCCTAGCTTTGCAGCAGGTGGAACTGTGGGCTATGTTTCTCGCACTTCACAATGCTACCTTTGCAATGAAGAAGCTTTAGAAGAAGGAGGAACACCTGGAATTTTACAACTCATTCGCGCTAGCTTAGCTTTTAAAATCAAAGATTCTATAGGGGTTAAAAATATAGAAAAAAAAGAAGAAATTTTAAAAGATTATTTTTTTGAAAAACTAAAAACTATACCTAATTTAATTTTATACGCAAAGAATTTAAAAACCCGATTGCCTATTTTTGCTTTCAATATCAAAGGAATTTCTCCTTTTGATATCGCTTACGAACTTAGTAAAAAATACCACATAGAAACACGCGCTGGATGTGCTTGTGCTGGGCCTTATGGTCATGATTTGCTAGGCTTAAAAGATAATCAAAAACTTAAAACAAAACCAGGTTGGTTAAGAATAAGCTTGCATTATACGCATGAAAAAGAGGATATTGATTATTTTTTTAATGCTTTAAATAAAACTATAATAAAATTATCACATTAAAATATTATAGTTTTATTATTATATATAAAAATTCTATCTTCAAAAGCCAAATCAAGTGCTTTTGAAAGAACATCTTTTTCTATATTTCTACCTGCTTGCTGCATATCTTGCCAAGTAAATTCATGGTTTACAGGCGAAACAGCTTGAGTGATAATAGGACCTTCATCAAGATTATTATTTACAAAATGTGCCGTAGCTCCAATTATTTTAACCCCTCTTTCAAAGGCTTGTTTATAAGGATTTGCTCCTATAAATGCAGGTAAAAAAGAATGGTGAATATTTATAATCTTGCCTTCAAAATGCCTAACAAAATCAGGAGATAAAATTCGCATATATTTTGCTAAAACCAAATAATCAAATTTATATTGTTCAAGACATTTTAAAATCTGATTTTCTTGCTCTTTACGATCTAAATTTTCAGCGCTGATAAAATGATAAGGAATTTCAAATTTCTCAACTAAATCCTTTAAAGAGTTGTGATTTGAAATCACAGCTTTGATATTTGCTTCAAGTTCGTTACTATAATGCTTTATTAGCAAATCTCCCAAACAATGACTTTCTTTAGTAGCAAAAACAACAATATCTTTTTTTCTCTTCTCGCAAAGCTCTATCAAGGCTTCTTGTCCAAGCATAGCCTCAAGCGTTCCTATAAAAGCTTCTTTATCAAACTCACCTTCTAAAAGAGCACGAAAAAAAAACATTCCTTCGCCTACAAATTCATCGTTTTTTACTATATTGATATGATATTTAAAAATAACATCAGAAATTCTATAGATTAAACCTTTTTGATCTTTGGTGCAAATTTTTAATACAGAAATCATTTAGCTAAACCTTTTATATATTCTTTTAATTCATTCTCTCTTGCTTCTTGAAGCTTTAAACCAAGAATTTTACCACAAAATCCAGCATTTATGAAATCTTTTGCTAAAATTTTACTTTCAAACTTATTCTCATAAAGCCCTAATCTTTTAGCTTGCTCAATACGCTTTTTACTCCAAAGTCCAAGCCATTCCTTCAAAGGCATTTCAAAAGCAATTTTTACTAGCTCAAAATCACTTATATCATCAAGATAAAAAGCTTGATTTGCGTATTTTAGGTATTCTTTTTTAAGTTTGGTTCTTTTAAAAAATATATCTTTTTCTAAATTAAAAAAATTCAAATACAAATACAAGAATAAAGCATCGCTTTTTACAAATTCTCTACTTTGTCTGAGCAAATTTTGAAATTCCAAACTCTTAAAAATACTCTCAAAGCCGAAAATCTGTTTTTCTAAGTCAAGTTCTTGCAAATATCTATAGCCGACATCAAGTCTAGGACTTTTAAAGAATTTATAAAGCTCCGCATTGATTCTATCTTTGCTAAGATCAGTTATATCCATACTTTGCATCAATTTCAAGCTTTCGCTAGTTATCTTAAAGTTAAACCTTGAAGCAAATACTACTGCTCTTAATACTCTTAAACTATCCTCTTGAAAGCTTTGTTTATTAATATGCCTTAAAAAGCCTGCTCCTAGATCTTTTAATCCTCCATAAAAATCTAAAAACTCATCGTTAAAAAGATTAATCATCATAGAATTTATGGTAAAATCGCGTCTTTTGGCGCCAAGTTTTTCATCATTACAAATTTGAACTTCAAAACCTTTATGTCCATAGCTTATTTTATTTTCGGTTCTAGCAAGAGCTAAATCATAATTTTTAAACTTATACACAAAAAAACTTTTTCCAAAGCCTTGTGCGCCCAATTTTTGCATAATCTTTTCAAAATCTTTAGGTTTTATATCATAAAGCTCTATATCATAGTCACAAATTTTTAAGCCTAAAAACAAATCCCTAACGCTACCTCCAACCAAATACGCTCGTTTGGTATAAGGCTTTAAAAACTCAGCAATAAACTGTAAATCGGGATTATTTTTTAAGCTTATCTTCGATATTTGCAAGTAAAAACTCTAAAAAATTTATGGTCAAGTTTAACCTATTTTCAAGATCATCTTTTTTTATGCTATTTAAACCTTCAAAAAGAACTAAAATTCTCTCTCTAAGATGTTTTAAAAAAATATCCTCATTAAGCGTTTGAACCTCTGTCATAACACTAGGATTTAAAATTTCACTTTGTAAAAAAGGCTCTTCTTTTTTAAACTCTTTATTTTCCTGAGTAGAAATTTCAATATTATTTTGTATTTTTTGCTCTTCTTCAAATTTTGCCATAGAAATTTTATCTTCTAAGTCTTGCGGAGTATCAAGCTCTTCGCATACAAACTCCATAGGTGGTAATTCATCTTTTATTTCAGTTTTTCTATTTAATTCTTGTTCTTTTAAAATTTCATTTTGTCTTCTTTGCTCTTCCATGATAGAGCTAACTTCGCTAATGGTTTTTTTAGCTAAATCTTCCAAATTCATATTTTTATCAACCACCTTTTAAATTCATTAATTTCTTCATCGCTTTTCATATTAATAAAAAAATCCAACATTTGAGTGTTTAAGTCTTTATGCTTGGATCTAAAACCACTAAGACGACGAACCGCATCGATAGCGTTTTGATTATCCGGATCTTCTTTTAAGATATTTTTATAAATTTCTAAAGCTTCGTCTTTTAACCCTTGAGCCTCATAGATAGAAGCTTCAGTGACTGTATTTTTCATCACTGTTTCCTAAAATTTTTCTTTAATTCTAGCAAAAAGCTTTTTAATTTATCTTTAAGAAAATAAGATGTTTTTTAATGTCTATTTTGTTTTAAACAGTTTTTCTATATATTCTTTTTTTTCTTTCTCTAAACTAGAATTTAATTCTTTTTGTTCTTTTTTAACTTGCGCTTTTAAATCTTGATTTTTAAAATACACATAATCAATTCCAAAAATAACACCAATTATAATAAGCAATGGGATTAAAAATACCATCTTTACACTTTAAGAAAATTGATTAAATACACTACCATAGTAGCGAATATTCTCAGCATTTTCATTTTTTTCTATCGTTTCTATTGCGCCGCTATTGATTGCTTTTTGGATATCATCATTTAAATCTTGATAAGAAAAAACCATATTAATACTGATAATATTTGGCAATTTCTCAAGCATTTTATAAGAGTTTAACTCATCTTCTAAATTTTCACTTTCAATCACAACTATAATCTTTTCATTTTCACAAAGTTCTACAGAACAAAAAGGAATTTCAGATATAGCCTTTTTTAAATCATTTATATATTCTTCTTTTGCTAAAATCAAAACACTAGAAAGATTATTCATCAATACTCCTAAACATTATACTATCACCAAAGCCTGAAACGATAAAATCTTTATTGTTTAAAAAAATAATAAACTCACTCATCAAATTTTCATTATTAAAAGTTTTAACAGGCTTAAAATCACTTGTGCTAAAAACTTCACTAACTCCAGCTTCATTATCGCTATAAACAGCGAATTCTCCACTAGGACTTAAAGCACAAGTATATATCAAAAAATCTTTTTGCAAAAAATTTTGCTCTTCATTTTTTACAACTCCTATACGCCTATCCGTTCCACAACTTAAAATAACATTATTTTTAAAATCTACTTGATAGATATTATCTTTATGCATTTTATCATAGTTTTTTAACATCTTCCAATTTTTCAAATCAAAAAGTTCTACTTCGCCACTCTCAAAACCTGCAACTAGTCTACTCTTATCTTCATTTAAAACTGCATCATTAAGACTAGAATGGGAAAAATTAAATTTTTTTATATTTTTTAAACTTTTATCAATTAATTCTATTTCAGAACCAATAGAAATCAAAAGATAAGTGTTTTCATTGATAAAAAATGCTTTTATTATGCTATTTTCTTCGAGCTTTTTGATTTGTAAATTTTCCTTATAAAAACTTAAATTTTTAGCACCAAAATCACCCTCGCTAAGTATTAAAAGTGTATGTTTAAAAACATCAATGTTATAAATCTTAGCAAAATCATCACCATAATAATTTTTAATCTTTGGTAAAGATAAAAGTTCTTTTAAACTTTTATCTTTAATGTTATATTGTAAAATTTCACCTTTATCAGTGCCTATATATAAGTTTTGCTTATCAAGCTTTAAAGCTGTTATATTAGCATTTAATTTCAGCTCATAAGCATAAGACAAAACACAAAAAAGACTCAAAATAAAAAGAAATTTTTTCATTTATTTACTTTACACCCTCATTAATCACATCAATTAAATTTGAACGACTTTTTAATTGTTCATTTTTAAATTCAGGTTTAAAGCTATTTCCCACTAAAGGTTTTGCATCACTTTGTGGAACATGACACTGAGTGCAATTAAAACGACTATCACTAATCATATCTCCTGTGGTTTTATTGTGTCTAAAATCATAATAATGACTAGCAGGAAGTGGAGTTGCACCAGCATCTGCTGCTATAGCCTTATCATGGCAGCTTAAGCACATATTGTTATCTTTAGTTATAGGTAACAAATCTTCAATAGCATGCGGAATTAATGGTGGTGCATTTTCATAAGAACGCTCAAAACGAGTAGATTCCCCAGGTTGTAAAGTTGTGAAATTTGCTTCCACTAAATTTACTTTATTTTCATTTTCTAAACTTGCTTTTCTAAGTCCAATTTGTTCCGAACTTACCCCACTATTCATTGCACAAGCGGCAAAAAATACCACTGCAGCACTTCCTAATAAAACCAATTTCTTCTTCATTATTTATTCCTTAAATCAAAAATATTAAAATTCAAAGCATCATCATTACAAACTTCTATACATCTTGCACACCTTATACACTCTCCTGATTTCACGCTAGTACTTTCTTTTCCAACCATCCACAAAACCTGTTTTTCAGGACAAATACGGATACATTCATAACATTTAGTGCATTTATCACTATCATGCTTTATTTTAAGCAAAGCAAAACGAGAAATAAAAGCATAAAAAGCTCCTAGTGGACAAAAATGTGAACAAATTGCCCTAGGACTTAAAAAAGTATCGATACAAAAAAGTATAAAGGCTACAAAAATCCAAGAACTTGTAGCAAAAATAATCCCTCTATGTATCATTCCTATATAAGAAAAACTTTCAAACACAGGCAATGAAAATACAAAAGAAAGGACTAAAACCAAGACCAATACAAAATAGCGTAAATTTTTAGGCAAAATTAAAAATTTATTATTAAGGGTTAATTTATTTCGCACAAAAGCAGCAAAATCTGTGATTAAATTAACAGGACAAACCCAAGAGCAAAAAACCCTTCCTAAAAGCAAACCATAGATAAAAAATATAATCAAAGCTCCTATTAAAGCCACTAAATCTATACTCCAGCTTGCTAGAATGATTTGCAAAACCGCAAAAGGATCGCTTAAAGGTATGGTATTAAAAAGTCTAGAAGAACTTAAATTTCCCTGCAAGATAAAATCTGTAGCTTTAAAACTAAAAAGCGCTAAAATTCCAAGCTGAACGATGCGTCTAGCAATTAAATACTTCATCACAGTTCTCCATCATTTAAATAATTGGTTGCTTTTTTAGCATCAAAATGTTTTGAAGTATCTGCATTTTTTATACGACCTTCATCTTTTTCATCCCAGCCTTTTACATAATGAGATCCTGCTTTTCCCAATACATACTCCCTTGGCAAAACACGAATGGCCGGTTTTTCAGTAATACAAGCCAGTTCACAAAGCCCACAACCTACACACACTTCATGATCCACACTAGGTAGTAAAAAAGCATGTTTGGCGGTGCGTTCATTGCGTTTAAGCTCAAGTTTTAAAGCCCTATCTATCAAAGGACAAGCTCTATAACAAGCATCACATTGAATTCCCCAGTGTGCCACACAAGAAGCACTATCAACAATAGCAATACCCATTTTCAAAGATTCTATACCCTGCTCTAAATGCTTTTTATCTAAAGCATCAGTTGGACATTCTCTAATGCAAGGAATATCCTTACAAAGATAGCAAGGAATTTCTCTTGCCTTAAAAAAAGGCGTGCCATTTTTTGGACTATCTAACAAGCTAGCAAGCTTTAAAGTATCATAAGGACAGGCTTTTACACAAAGCCCACAACGAATACATTTGCTTAAAAATCTAGCTTCATCTTCAGCCCCAGGAGGACGCAAAGCATAATTATCATCGGCTTTTAAAGCCAAATTAGCCAAAAATCCACCTCCTGTACATAAACATGCAGCCTTAAAGGCACTAACGAAAAATTCTCTTCTACCTTTCATTTAATCAAAACCCTAAATTAAGCCTTATAAATTTTTACAGCACATTTTTTAAAGTCAGTTTGTTTTGAAAGCGGACAAGTCGCATCCAAAGTAACCTTATTGATATATACATTCTCATCAAACCACGGCACATACACAAGTCCTACAGGCGGTTTGTTTCTTCCGCGCATATCTACTCTTGCTTTTACTTTACCGCGACGAGATTCCACCCAAACCAAATCACCTTGATTTAAGCCTAATTTCTCTCCATCTTTCTCACTCATATAGCAAAGTGCTTCAGGCACAGCGCGATAAAGCTCAGGCACACGCATAGTCATAGTTCCACTATGCCAATGCTCTAAAACCCTTCCTGTTGCAAGCCAGAATGAATACTCTTTACTTGGTCTTTCAGGTGCTTTCATAAATGGCCTAAAGAAAATTTTAGCCTTATTTTTAATACTGTGCTCTTTTTCATCTTTAGGAGCTATTAAATCCCCATTTGTAAGCATTTTGTTAAAATCACCATAAAAAGCAAAATCTGAATTTGGAGCCGCTTTTTTAGCATAATAATCAAATTTAGTATTAAATCTCCACTGTGTTTCCTTGCCATTAACCACAGGCCATCTTAAACCCCTTACTTTATGATAGGTATCAAAATCCGCTAAATCATGTCCGTGTCCTAAGCCAAATTTACGATATTCTTCCCAAAGATATTTTTGAACGAAAAAGCCATAGCCTGTAAATTCTTTTCCATCACTGCCTTGAATTTTTCTCTCATCACCTTTAACATCGGTATTATCAAAGCCTTTTGCGATGGCATCGTTTGGATTAAAGCTTTTTGCTTCTTTATTGGCAAATAGTACATCAAAAAGTGTATCATCTTCGCTATAACCCATAGCTTTTGCCTCTTCTAAAACACTTGGCAAGGTAAGCTTATTATCCACTTTTTGCTCTTTCCAAACTTCTTTAAGCTTAAAGCGTTTTGCAAATTCTAAAATTTGCCAAGTATCACTCATGGCAGCACCTACAGGTAAGACTTGTTGTTTCCAATGTTGAGTTCTTCTTTCAGCATTACCATAAGCACCCCATTTTTCATAAATCATAGCGCTTGGTAAAATAAGATCAGCTACTTTTGCTGAAATTCCAGGATAACAATCACTTACAACAATAAAATTATCCATTTCTCTTGCTGCTGCAATCCAGTGATTTGCATTTGCAGTGTTTTGCCATGGATTATTCACTTGCACCCATGCAAATTTAATTTTTCCATCTTCTAAATCTCTCATGATATTAAGATAAGGAGAACCTGGTTTTGGGTTGATAGTCTTTGCAGGAACTTTCCAAATTTTTTCAGAAATTTCTCTGTGTTTTGGATTGGCTACAACCATATCTGCAGGCAAACGATGTGAGAAAGTTCCTACTTCCCTAGCTGTTCCACAGGCACTTGGCTGTCCTGTTAAAGAAAAGGCTCCACTACCTGGTTTAGCTTGCTTTCCTAGCAAAAAATGTACCATATAAGCTTGTTCATTTACCCAAGAACCTCTTGTGTGTTGATTAAAGCCCATAGTCCAAAAACTTACGACTTTGCGATTTTTCTCTATGTAAAGATTAGCTAATTCTTGAAGTTTTTTCTTAAAATCTTCCAAAGACTCATTATCATCACCTTTGGCTACTCTTGCAGTGTATTCTAAAGTATAAGGGGCTAAACCTTTTTTAAATTCGTCAAAAGAAATTTCCCAGTTTTTATCAGCCACACCTTGATGTTTCATTTCAAATTTATCACCCGCTTTAACGCCAAGATAAGATAAAGAAGTAGCCTCTTCATCGTCTAAAGTGATTACATTTTCTTTTTCAACCGTATCTTTTTCACTTTCTTTAAATTTTGGATGATTTGGATTATTTCTCATACCATAACCAATATCAGCATAACCAGTTGCAAATACGCAGTGATCTTTGATAAATTTCATATCCAGAGCCTCTGGATGATTATAAACAATCTCTCTTGCTATGTAGTTCCAAATAGCCAAATCTGTATTTGGTTTAAAAATAATTTCAATATCAGCAATATTTGAAGTACGGTTAGAAAAAGTGCTTAGATTCACAACTTTAACCTTATCAAGATTGCTTAGTTTTCTATCACTTACTCTTGACCAAAGGATTGGGTGCATTTCAGCCATATTAGCTCCCCAAGTGATAATAGTATCTGTAAGCTCTATATCATCATAACAGCCTGATGGCTCATCTACACCAAAAGTTTGCATAAAACCAACCACTGCAGAGGCCATACAATGTCTTGCATTTGGATCGATATTATTTGTTCTAAAACCCGCTTTTGCAAGCTTTAAAGCAGCATAACCTTCTTGGATAGTGTATTGCCCACTACCAAAAATCCCTATACCTGTAACGCCGAGTTCATTGTAGGCTTTTTTAAATTGTTTTTCCATTTCATCAAAGGCTCTTTGCCAAGAAACTTGTTGAAATTTGCCTTTTTTATCAAATTCGCCTTTTTCATTCATGCGAAGCAAAGGCATAACAAGACGATCTTCACCATACATGATCTTAGCATTAAAATAACCTTTGATACAATTAAGTCCGCGATTTACGGGTGCTGCAGGATCACCTTTTGTTGCTACGATTTTGCCATCTTTTCTAGCTATCATAATTCCACAGCCAGTTCCACAAAATCTACAAACAGCTTTATCCCATTTCCAATCTTCTTCTTGCGCGCCAAGCATAGAGCTTGGAACACTAAGCCCTGCAACACTAGCAGCACTTGCAATAGCGGTATTTTTAATAAAATCCCTTCTATTCATCCTTATTCCTCCAAAATAAAAAAATCATCTTATTATAAAAAATGAAGTATAAAAATCTCTTGAAATTTTAATAAAAATAATAATTTTAAAGCTCTATTTTATAGGAGTTTTATTGTCCTTTTTATATTATTCTTACACAAAATAAATATTAAAAATAATCAACTTAACAATTAAAATATAATCAACTTAAAATAATAAAAAAATGAAGATATAAAAATTAAGCCCTAAGAATGGGCTTAATCAAAATTAATGGCAACCACAACCACCGCAGCAGCTAGAACCACCAAAAAATGCATCAAGTTTTGCAATATCTGGCATTTCTGTGATTTCATTTACAAGTTCTTTATATGCCACTTTACCCTCTTTAATCACAAATACGGCACGAGCTAAAAGCCCTTCTAAAGCACCTTCATTTATCAAAACACCATATTTTTCACCAAATTCTTTTGCCACAAAATCACTTGCAACACTTAAATTTTCAATACCTTCTGTACTGCAAAATCTTCCCATAGCAAAAGGTAAGTCCATACTTACTACAATCACTTCAGCACCATTGTAACTGGCTACTTTTTTATTAAATTCTCTAGCCTCTGTAGCACAAACTGGTGTATCTAAGCTTGGAACACTTAAAATGATTTGAGTTTTACCCGCTGCACCGATTTCAATCACGCTTAAATCTTTAGCTTTAAGATTTACCTTAGGAGCATCTGCTCCAACTTCTACTGAATTTCCTTTAAGTTTTACAGGATTTCCTTTAAAATTTACTGTACTCATTTAATTTCCTTTTTTGATATTTTAAACATTATTGCAATTAATGTTTTAGGAGTGATTATATCCTATAAATATTAATTATTTTTTAATTTCACTCAAAATTATTTTACTTCTTTCCAAGTATATTTTTTCCACACTTTTTGAGCTTCCTTACTCTTAATAAAATCTACAAATTCTAAAGCTTTTTTATTTTCTAAACCTTTTTTTGTAGGAGCAATTTCAGCTGCACGATAAATCACTGCATTTTTATCTTTGATAAATAAAGCTTTATCATCGCCTAAAGCCTTTGCCCAATGAGACCAAATGATTAAAGCATCAATATTTGGATTGTTATTCCACTCATCTACAGCAGCTTTGGAATTTTTAGCATAAATTTTTATATTTTTACGTAATTTTACCAAATTTTCTCTTTTTGCACTTTTTAAAGCCATATCTTCATAAAGTCCAACTTGTCCTGCGCCATCAACCACCATAACATTTATGTCATCTTTTAAAATGTCTTCAAAATTTTTAATATTTTTTGGATTATTTGGACGCACGATAATACCTGATGGACGCACATTTAAAACGCTTAAATTTTCCAAACTTAAACTTGGAATTTTTTTAGCAAAATCATCCATCATTGAAGTATTGCCTGAAAAAATCAAATCTGCATTTTCTTTTGCTTTGTCTATCCAAGCTGGAGTTGGACCTGCGGTTACAATCACCTTTTCTTTTGTTTTTTCTTCAAATTTTAAAGCAAGCTCTTTTAGCACAGGAGCGGGACCGCCTGGACCATAAACTAAAATTTCAGCATTTAAAAAACTTGCTGCTGCTAAACTTAAAATTAATATTTTTTTCATAAAATAAACCTTTCTTTATAATAATATAAAGGAAATTTTATCAATCTATAGTTAACTCTCCCTTGCAAAGCCCTGCTTCTATAAGAAAACGAGAAGGGGCGAAAGAAGTTTTTTTATTTTTATCATATTTAGCATAGCTTAAATAAAGTATATTTTTTGCCCTAGTTACTGCAACATAAAAAAGCCTTCTTTCTTCTTCTAAGCTTCCACCCATTCCCATAAGCTTTTGATTAGGAAAGCGACCTTGCGCAAGATCAATCACAAAAACAAGATCAAATTCCAAGCCCTTACTTGCATGTACGCTAAGCAAATTAACTCCTTTGCCACTACTCATTTCACTTGCACCTAAAGTTAGAAAATTATAATACTTATAAATATCGCTATAATTTTTTGTAAGCTCTTTTAAGACATTGAATTTTGTTTCTATTTTTTCTAAATTTTCACTCTTTCTTAATAAATCCACCTGTCCTGCTTTATTTGTTGCTCTTTTGGTTGCAAGTTCTTCACAAATTTCTCTATAAAAAGAATTTTCACAAATTAAATTTACCAAAGTCAAAGAATGTTTTATTTCCATAGCTTTTTTTAAAAAAAGATAAATTTTTTCTAAATTTCTAGCACATAAATCATTGATTTTTGAAAGTTTTAAAATAGGATGTGCATCAAATTCACTCTCAAATTTAAAACGAGTTTCGCTGGCTAATTCTTCTAAATCCGCAAAAAGCCCAAGTTGATAATTTCTTTTTTGATGATTTTGCAAATTTACATTTTTATCAGGATCTAAAAAACCTTTTATTAAATTTCCATGCCCTAATTTTAAAAGTGCGTCAAAAATTTCTTTTGCTAAAACTCCACCCACACCTTTGGTGTATTGAACCAAATGAATAAAAGCCATAATATCCTTAGGATTTACCACAAGAGCAAGCATAGAGCTAAAAGCTTTAACTTCTAAACTTTCAAAAAAACTTCCACTTCCCTTTCTCACACTTGCAATGCCCTGCTCCCTTAAAGCTACTTCAACCCCATCAGCACTTGAGTTGTTGCGAAAAATCACGGCAATTTCTTCCAAACTTACTCCGCTTGTAAGTATCATTTTGGCTATATTTTGATACTGATCAAATAATTCTTCAAAAGTAAGCAAAGATGGGGCTTTAAACTCATCATTTCTTGTAACAATAAGTTCTTTTGGGTATAATCTTTCGTTATTTAAAATCACTTTATTAGCCAAAGCTAAAATACTTCTTGATGAACGGTAGTTTTTATTTAAAGAAAAAATTTTTGCATCTTTAAAACGATCTTTAAACCCACCTATGATATTAATATCCGCTCCATTAAAAGCATAAATACTTTGATCATAATCCCCTACGCAAAACAAACTTTTACTATGAAAAGCCTCTATTAAGGAACTTTGCAAAGTATTTGTGTCTTGATATTCATCTACTAAAATTTCATCAAATTCATATTTTTCTTCTTTTAAAAGATCTTTTAGATTGATAAGCAAGTCATTAAAATCTACATAATTAAAACGCTTTTTTTCATTATCATATTCTTTTAAAATATCTTCATAAATTTCAGCATAAATACTTTGATCTTCGTAGTTTTGGCAAAACCAAGTATAAAAATCTTGATTGTGCGCTTTGTTTTGAAACAAAGAATAAAGATCATATAAATAACTTGATTGATAAGGTTTTATATCACTTAAATGCCTAAAAGTTCTTTTTTCATAGACACTTTTAAGTAGAGTTTTTAACTCGCTTGCTTGCTTTAAGGCTATATTTTTATCCGCATTTCTAAGTAAGGTATAAGCCGTACTATGAAAAGTTCCTGCAAGTATTTTACTGGTAATATTTTTATCAAAAAATTTCCCTAAACGCCCTATCATTTCTTTACTGGCTTTATTTGTGAAAGTCAAAAGCATAATTTTTTGAGGTGCCACTCCCTTGCTTAAAAGATAAGAAATTCTTGCAACAATAGTAGAAGTTTTTCCCGTCCCTGCACTTGCAATAACAAGATTGTGTCCAAAATCAGCAGTAGCAGCAAGATATTGTTCATTATTTAATTTTGAAAGTGGCATTATTTTCCTTATAAAAGTTAAAATTATAAAAAAAAATTACTTAAAAATATAAAAATTTAAAATTACTTTATATTAGATTATAGTACAATGCTAAAATTATTTAACTTTCTGTTTTTAAGGGATAGCAAATGAATTTGAAAATTTTTTCTATTATTGTTGGCATATTAATTGCTGTTATTGTGATATTAGGTGGAACATATTATTATCTTTTTGAATATTCAAAACCAAAGAATTACACCTTAAATACCAACACTTACACCGAACAAAAATCATATACCAATAACTACGATAATTCCTATTCACCCTCGATCCAAACCAACAATAGTTCATCAGATATAAATATTAATAACAATACCATCCAAAAGCAAGAAACAAACCTATTAGATGAAAATCAAAGCTTAAATAACAATACATTTAATACATCAATAAGCGAAAACAATCAAAGCTTAAATAATAACACCAATACAAGTAATAATATTAATACAAATGAAAATAAGCAAATTTTAGATACGGATAAAGAAAAATTAAAACAAGAAAATAAACAAGCCAAAATAGAAGCTCTTAAAAAAGAAATCAGCAAACAACAAAAGATCTTAGAAAGAGAAAGAGCTGTAAAAAAAGAACTTCAATCAAACAAATCAAACAAAAATAAATATCTAAATACCGCTAGAGAGTATCTAAGCATAGGAAAAAACAGTCGTTTAGAACCTGAGCTTAGCACAGAAAATATGAAAGTTTACATTTTAGATGGAAAATTTTTAAGCCAATACAGAATCAATCTGTTAAAAGATATGCTAAGCGTTATACAAGATAATGCAAAAGATTATTATCTAAGTATTTTTGTTAAAATGCTACCAAAAGGGGAAATGAAATTAACTATCTATAACAAAGAAATTATCTTTTCAGATATGAAAAAAGCTTATAAATATATTAGTTTAGATAGATTAAGCCCATATTTAAACAATCCAAAAGAATTAAATGAACATGTAGCACGTGAAGAAATTTTAGAAAGACTTAAACTTCAAATTAAAAAAGACGGCAAAGGAAGTGATTTTTCTAAACATATCAAAAGTTTGAAAACTGGACTTAATACAGCACAATATTTCTTCCCGTTTTGTGAAATTATAGAAATTAGCTCTATTAAATAAGCTAAAACAATAAAGGCAAATAATGTATGATAAAAATTTAGAAAAAGAGTATTATCAAATTTGCGAAGAACGCGGATATTTTGAAATCGATGGCAATAAAACCATACAAGAAAAAGATAAAAATTTCTGCATTATGATGCCTCCTCCTAATGTCACTGGAGTTTTACACATAGGACATGCTTTAACTTTTACTCTGCAAGATATTATGACGCGTTACAAAAGAATGGATGGCTATAAGGTTCTTTATCAACCAGGGCTTGATCACGCAGGTATTGCCACTCAAAATGTTGTAGAAAAACAACTCCTTGCTCAAGGCATTAAAAAAGAAGAACTAGGTAGAGAGAAATTTATAGAAAAAGTCTGGGAGTGGAAAGAGCAAAGCGGTGGAAAAATTTTAGACCAAATGAGAACACTAGGCATCACTCCTGCATGGAGTCGCTTGCGTTTTACTATGGATGAAGGTTTGGTTAATGCCGTAAAAAAAGCCTTTGTAGAACTTTATGATAAAAGACTTATTGTACGTGGAAACTACATGATAAATTGGTGTACCCATGATGGCGCTTTAAGTGATATAGAAGTTGAATACAAAGAAAACAAAGGAAAACTTTATCATATTAAATACTTTTTAAAAGATAGCGATGAATTTTTAGTAGTAGCCACAACGCGTCCTGAAACTTTTTTTGGCGATACTGCAGTTATGGTGCATCCTGATGATGAACGCTATACTAAATTTGTGGACAAAGAAGTGATTTTGCCTATAAGCAAAAAAGCCATTAAAATCATAGCCGATAAACATGTAGAAAAAGATTTTGGAACAGGAGTTGTAAAAGTTACTCCCGCTCATGACATGAACGATTATGAAGTAGGACTTAGACATAATTTAGATTTTATAAGTGTTTTTGATGAAAAAGGAATTTTAAACGAGCATTGTTTAGAGTTTCAAGGTTTAGAACGCTTAGAAGCAAGAGAAAGAATCGTAGCCAAACTTAAAAGTCTTGGTTTTATAGAAAAAATAGAAGAGCATAACAATCAAATAGGATATTGTTATCGTTGCAACAATATAGTTGAACCTTATATCTCCAAACAATGGTTTGTAAAAAAAGAAATCGCCCAAGAAAGTATAGAAAAAGTTGCGCTTGGAGAAAACAAATTTTACCCAAATCACTGGATAAATAGCTTTAATGCTTGGATGAAAGATTTAAGAGATTGGTGTATTTCAAGACAACTTTGGTGGGGGCATCAAATTCCTGTGTATTATTGCGAATGCTCTCATGAATGGGCAAGCCAACATACGCCTAAAACTTGTCCAAAATGTCAAAGTCAAAATTTCAAACAAGATGAAGATGTACTTGATACTTGGTTTTCTTCAGGACTTTGGGCTATGAGTACTCTAGGCTGGGGAAATGAAAATTGGGGTAAAGATAAAATTTGGTCTGAAAAGGATTTAAAAGATTTTTACCCTAATTCTTTACTCATTACAGGTTTTGATATTTTATTTTTCTGGGTGGCTAGAATGATGTTTCAAAGCACTAATGCCTTACATCAACTTCCTTTTAAAGATATTTATTTACATGCTCTTGTGAAAGATGAGCAAGGTAGAAAAATGAGTAAAAGCCTTGGAAATGTCATCGATCCAAATGAAAGCATTAAAGAATATAGTGCTGATATTTTACGCTTTACTTTAGCACTTCTTGCTATACAAGGACGCGATATTAAACTTAGCAATGATAAACTTTTACAAGTTAGAAATTTTACAAATAAAATTTATAATGCTACAAATTATCTGCTTTTAAATGAAAGTAAATTTGAAGATTTGGAAAATATCACACTTCATTCAGAATTAGCAAAATATATTTATGCCAAATTTCAAACTTGTGTTAAGGATGTAAGAGAAAATTTAGACAATTATCGCTTTAATGATGCAGCCAATACTCTATATAAATTCTTTTGGGATGATTTTTGCGATTGGGGTATAGAGCTTAGCAAAGCCGAAAAATCGAGCGTTAAAGAACTTGGTAGTATTTTCAAAGAAGCTTTAAAACTTTTAAATCCTTTCATGCCTTTTATCAGCGAGTATTTATACCACAAACTAAGCGATACAGAACTTAAAACAAGCCCTTCTATTATGATAAGCAAATATCCAAAATTTAAAGAACAAGATAAAAATATAGAAAAAATCTTTTCTTTGCTCATAGAAAGCATAGTTAGTATCCGCCGTGCTAAAAGTTTAATCGATCTTGGAAATTCTAAAATAGAAAAAGCTTATATCAAATTTAACGATAAAAAAATCAAAGATGAAATCAAAGCTTATATGAATTTTATCATAATGCTCGCAAAGTGCGAGCAAATAGAATTTAGTGAAGAAAAATTACCAAAGGCAATATGTGATGTTAGCGAGAATTTAGAAATTTTTATTACGCTTGAAAATGTTGATTTAAGTGGTATTTTAACAAGACTTGAAAATCAAAAAAATAAGCTTGAAAAAGAAAGTTTCAAGCTTAACTCCATGCTTTCAAATGAAAAATTCATCGCTAACGCACCTAAAGAGGTGGTAGAGCAAAATAAAGAAGCTCTAGAAAATTTAAAAATTCAACTTGAAAAAATATCAGTTGAACTTCAAAATCTAAGAGGTTAAAAATTTGATAAAAATAAAAAATTTAAAAAAATATTATGGCAAGGAACTCGTGATAAACGATGTTTCTTTGGAGATTAAAAAGGGTGAAATTTACGCCATAGTAGGTCATAGTGGAGCTGGAAAATCCACTCTTTTAAGATGTATTAATGGACTTGAGAATTATCAAGAAGGAAGTTTAAAAGTCTTTGATCAAGAAATTAAAGATTTAAGTCAAAAAAAATCAAAAGAGTTAAGAATGCTTAGAAAAGATATAGGGATGATTTTTCAAAATTTTGCCCTAATGGAGCGCAAAAATGTATTTGAAAATGTTGCTATGCCTTTAAGAACACACTATATTCAGTGTAAATTTCATGCCAAGCTTTTTAATAAAGAATACATGAGCGAAAAAGAAATTGTCCAAAAAGTCAATTCCTTACTTGAAATCGTAGGGCTTGATCATAAAAACAAATCCTACCCAAGAGAACTGAGCGGAGGGCAAAAACAACGCGTTGCTATTGCTAGAGCCTTAGCTTTAAACCCAAAAATTTTACTTAGTGACGAAGCTACTTCGGCTCTTGATCCAAACACTACAAAAAATATTTTAGAGCTTATATCTAAAATCAATGCTGAATTTGGGATTACTGTTGTTTTAGTAACTCACGAAATGGATGTGGTAAAAGACATAGCTCAAAAAGCTTTATTACTTGAACATGGACAAATCATAGGAAGTGGAGCAATTGATGAGCTTTTTTTAAGGCCTAATGCCAAAATGAAAGAATTTTTAGGAGAAAGCGACTTCTTGCCTGAGCACGGACTTAATATCAAACTTTACTTTCCAAAAGAAGTTGCCCAAAATAGCGTCATCACTCATATGGCAAGAACTCTAAATATAGACTTTAACATAGTTTGGGGTAAAATAGAAAAACTGAATGGAAAAGCCTTGGGAAATTTAGTTATAAATATAAATGAAAAGGATAAAGACAAGGTTCTTGATTACATAGAAAAAAGTGGAGTATTATGGGAGGTGGCATCATGAATGAAGAAAACATCTCTATCATCAGTGCTTTTTTTAGTAGAATTTCTCAATTTTTTAATGAATTTTCTTGGCAGGATATTAAAGAAGTGAGTTTAAGTTCTATTACAAGTTTCAGTGAAAATTATGAAAACATTTTAAAACCTGCGCTTAATGAAACAATTTATATGAGTTTAATGGCTGTACTATTTGGATTTTTATTGGCTATCATTCCTGGAATTTTACTTGCTATTTGGGATAAAAATGGAATTAAAGAAAATAAAATCGCTTATAGTATTTTAGATTTTATTACCAATATATTACGCGCCTTTCCATTTTTAATTCTTATAGTTGTTCTTTTACCACTTTCTAAAATCATAGTAGGCACAAGCATAGGTACAAATGCTGCCATAGTTCCTTTAGCTATCGGAATAGCTCCTTATTTGGCAAAGATGCTTGAAAGCGCTTTTAAAGAAATAGACAAAGGAATTATAGAAGCAGCAAAAAGTTATGGTGCTAGCAATATTCAAATTATCTTCAAGGTTATCTTTAGTGAAGCCCTTCCTGCTATAATTAGCGGAATTACCCTAACTTTGATCTTTACCATTGGTTTTTCTGCTCTTGCTGGAACTGTCGGTGGTGGAGGATTAGGAGATGTAGCTATTCGCTATGGTTATGAAAGATTTAACAAAGAAGTTATGATTCAAACTGTAGTTATTTTACTTATATTAGTTCAATTAGTTCAAATTCTAGGTAATTTATTTTATACTTGGGCTAAAAATAGTAAAACTACATATATCATTGCCACTCTATTGATTTTACTTGGAGTTAGTATAGTTATCAATATAAACAATGATGAAAATTTCTTTTGGCAAGTAATTGTTTTTATCTTATTTTTAGGAAGTTTGCTTTATAAAGGTTTCAAAAAATAAGGAGATTATATCTCCTTTTAAGATAAATATAAGTTTTTTTAAGTAAAATTTAAAAAAAATTAAAGGAATTAAAATGATGTATCAGATGCGTTAATCTGACTATCAACAAGTTTTTATATGCTTCTTCCTGATAGTCAGAGTGAATTTATTAAGATTAAAGCAAGCACAAAATGACTAAAAAGGAAAAAAATGAAAATCAAATCTTTATTTATAGCAAGTATTTTAACATTAAGTCTTAATGCAAATGCATTAGAAACCATCACAGTTGCAGCAACTCCCGTCCCTCATGCTGAAATCCTAGAACAAGTAAAACCTGATTTAGAAAAACAAGGCTATAAACTTGAAATCAAAGAATTTACAGATTATGTTTTACCTAATCTAGCTGTTGATAACGGAGAAGCCGATGCAAATTTTTTCCAACATACTCCTTATTTGGAAGAATTTAATAAAAACAAAGGCACCAAACTTATCAAAGTAGCTGCCATACACATAGAACCTATGGCTGTTTACTCCAAAAAATACAAAAGTCTAGATGATATTAAAGAAGGGGTTAAAATCGCCATTCCAAATGATCCAACCAATGAAAGTAGAGCTTTAGATATTATTGCAAAAAAAGGTTTGGTAAAATTTAAAGATAAGGCTTTAAAAACACCTCTTGATATTATAGACAATCCTAAAAAAATTAAATTTGTAGAATTAAAGCCCGCACAACTTCCAAGAGCTTTGGATGATGTTGATTTTGCTGTAATTAATTCCAACTACGCTCTCTCTGCAAATCTAAATCCTGCAAAAGATAGCGTATTTATCGAAAATAAAGAAAGCCCGTATGCAAACATTCTTGTTGTAAGAGTGGGACATGAAAACGATCCAAAAATCAAAGCCTTAATCCAAGCTCTACAAAGTGATAAAATCAAACAATTTATCATAGAAAAATACAACGGATCTGTTTTACCTGCTTTTTAATTTTGTCCCTTACCTAGGGACTTTTTTCTTAAATACAAAGGAGTTTTTATGAATTTATTTAAAATTATTATACTCGCTTACATTCTAAATTTATCTAGCCTATTTGCACAAAACATTACTATAGGAGCCACTCCAAATCCTTTTGGTAGCTTACTAGAACTAATGAAAGATGATTTTAAAAACAAAGGGTATGAGCTTAAAATAGTAGAATTTTCAGACTATATTTTGCCCAATCGTGCATTAGAGGAAAAAGAACTTGATGCAAATTTATATCAACACAAACCTTTTTTAGAAGAATACAACCTAAAAAAAGGTTCAAATTTAATTGCAACAACGCCTGTACTTATAGCTCCAGTAGGAGTTTATAGTAAAAAAATCAAAAATTTAGAAAATCTTAAAGAAGGTGCTAGAGTTGCTATACCTAATGATGCGACCAATGAAAGCAGAGCTTTAGAGCTTTTAGAGAAAGCAAAATTAATAGAGCTTAACAAAAATACTCTAAAAACCCCATTGGACATAAACAAAAATCCAAAAAAACTTAAATTTATAGAACTTAAAGCCGCACAACTTCCAAGAGCTTTAGATGATGTTGATATTGCTATAATTAATTCTAATTTCGCACTTGGAGCCGGTCTGAATCCAAGTAAAGATACTATTTTTAGGGAAGATAAAAATAGCCCTTATGTAAATTATGTTGTGGTACACTCAGAAGATAAAAATAGCGAAAAAACCAAAGTAATTGATGAAATTTTAAGAAGCGATAAATTTAAAGCCATCATTAATGAACATTATAAAGATATATTAATCCCAGCTTTTTAGGAGTATAATATGAATATTAAAAAAATATTTTTAAGTGTTTTATTTACAATTAGCCTTAGTTTTGGGGCGGATAAAACCATAATCATAGGTGCAACACCAACGCCTTATGCTGAAATTTTAAATTTCTCTAAACCCTTATTTCAAGAAAAAGGTTGGAAGTTAATAGTTAAGGAATTTAATGACTATAATATACCTAACATCGCTTTAAATGAAAAAGATTTAGATGCAAATTTATATCAGCATAAACCTTTTTTAGATGATTTTAATACCCACAAAGGAACAAAATTAAGTTCTTTAGGTGCTATTGTTTTAGTTCCTATGGCTATATATTCTAACTCCATAAAAGATATAAAAGACATTCCTAATGGTGCTAAAATCGCTATACCTAATGATGCTACCAATGAAAGCAGAGCTCTTGATTTACTAGCTAAAGCAAATTTAATAGAGTTTAAAAGTCAAAGCACCCTTAAAACCCCTATTGACATAAGTAAAAATCCAAAAAAACTTAAATTTATAGAGCTTAAAGCCGCACAACTTCCAAGAGCCCTAAATGATACTGATTTGGCTATTATTACCACAAACTATGCTCTTGGAGCAGGCTTAAACCCTTTAAAAGATGGTATTTTTATGGAAGATAAAGATAGTTTATATGCTATTGTTTTAGCTACAAGAAAAGGTGAAGAAACAAGTCAAAAAAGTCTTGTTATTAAAGAAATTTTAACAAGCGATAAAATTAAAAATTTTATCATAGAAAAATACAAAGGCTCTGTTATCCCTACTTTTTAACTCTATACAAAGCCTTCTAAAGGCTTTGTTAAACTTATAAAAGCTAAAATACTATTTATTGCATTATAATTCTTAGGATAAAAATGAAAATTATTTTTTTAACTTTTTTTATTGTGATAAATTATATCCAAGCAGCTAGTTTAGAAGAAATCAAAACAGCGCTAGCTAAAGAATTTAGAAATAATTTTCCTAAAATTATAATTTCTCAAATTGATTTAAAAATAACATCATTGCCTAAAGATTTTGATCAATATGAATTTCTAAGAATCGCTAATGGGCGTTTTAATCAAGCACAAGGCTTTTTAAGGGCTGAATTTAAAACTCCGCAAAATATACAAAAAAATGTATTTTTTAGATATTTCATTCAAGCAAATTTAGAAGTTTTAAAAAGCGAACGCGCTATAAAAAGAGGAGATAAACTTGGAGCTTTTGACTATAAAAGCGTATTGATTGATTTTGATAAAGTTCCTTTAAATGCCTTAACCTTAGATGATGTAGATAATCTTGTAGCTAAAAGCAATATTAACAAAAACGCCATTTTAAGAGCAAATATGTTTAAAACCACAGCTTTAATACGCCGAAATGATCCTATAATCGGGATTTTAAGCGAAGCAAATGTTGATGTTTTAATCGAACTTGTGGCTTTGCAAAGTGCAAATATGGGCGAAAGGATTCGTGCAAAAAACAAAGAAGGTAAAGTTATGCAAGGCATCGTAGTGGGTAAAAATAGGATGATTATACAATGAAGGTTTTATTAGGAATTTCTGGTTCAAGCAGTGTCAATTTAGGCTTAAAATTATTAAAAAATCTAGAAAACCAATGCGAACTTTATTGCATTTTAACCCAAGGTGCAAAACTTAGCTTCAAAACTGAAAATCAAGCAAATTTAGAAGAAATTTGTCAAGAAAATTTTAAATACACTTATTTTTTAGATGATAAAAATTTAAGTCTAAGTGTAGCAAGTGGATCTTTTGGAATAGAAAAAACCATCATTGCTCCTTGTTCAATTTCAAGTTTAGCAAAAATTCACGCTGGTTTTGCAGACACTCTTTTAATGCGTGCTGCAGCAGTGGCCTTAAAAGAAAGAAAAAAACTTATCTTAGGCGTACGCGAAATGCCTTTTTCTACTTTAAATTTAGAACATATGTTAAAACTTAGCCAAATGGGAGTTATTATCGCCCCTCCTATTATCGCAAGCTATTCTAAAGCAAACAATCTAGAGCAAATGGAAAATTTTATCGCAGGTAAATGGTTAGATCTTTTAGAAATAAAACACAATTTATATGAAAAATGGCAAAATTTTTAGTTTAAATTTGTTATATTTTTAAAAAAAAATTGGAGCAAAAATGACTTGTTTATATCCTGGGACTTTTGATCCTATTACCAACGGGCATTTAGATGTTATAAAACGGGCTTTAAAAATTTTTGATGAAGTCATCGTTGCCATAGCAAAAAGTGAACATAAAAAACCTTGCTATGATTTAGAAAAACGCAAAGAACTAGCCCTGCTCGCAACACAAAATTTAAAAAATGTTAAAATCATTGCTTTTGATAATTTACTTGTAGATTTAGCCAAAGAATTAAAAGTTAATACTATAATCCGTGGACTTAGAGCAGTGAGTGATTTTGAATACGAATTGCAAATTGGCTATGCAAAT
Source organism: Campylobacter sp. CFSAN093227 (assembly GCF_012897855.1). Classification (NCBI taxonomy): domain Bacteria; kingdom Pseudomonadati; phylum Campylobacterota; class Epsilonproteobacteria; order Campylobacterales; family Campylobacteraceae; genus Campylobacter; species Campylobacter sp. CFSAN093227. Next base: position 797,353 of record NZ_CP040610.1, on the reverse strand, counting down.
CACGCACTTTGGGAAGATATGGAAACCATTTATCTTATGCCAAGTCTAAAACATGCTTTTATTTCAAGTTCTATTGTGCGTTCTATAGTAGCACATGGGGGTGATGTAAGTTCTCTTGTTCCAAAAGAAATTCTACCTTTTTTAAAGGATCAATCTTGTATGTAGTTTTTGAAGGTATTGACTGCGTAGGAAAAAGTACGCAAATTTCACTTTTAAAAGAAATTTACAAAGATGCCATTTTCACACTCGAACCTGGCGGAACAGAACTTGGAAAACATTTAAGAGAAATTTTACTTAATAAAACTCATCCTATTAACAAAAGAGCTGAACTCTTGCTTTTTTTAGCTGATCGTGCTCAACATTTTGAAGAAATCTTAAAAACCCATCAAAACAAACTCATTATTAGCGATAGAAGTTTTATTTCAGGCATGGCTTATGCCAAAGATTTTGAAAACGATTTGCTTTTTGCTTTAAATAGTTTTGCTTTAGAAAATTTTTTTCCACAAAAAATTATCTTTTTAAAAGGAGATGCAAACCTTATCCAAGAACGCCTCAGTCAAAAAGAACTAGATAGTATAGAAAAACGTGGCATTGAGTATTTTTTAAGTGTACAGGACAAACTCGAAAAAGTGCTTCATTTTTTAAAAGAAAAAATTTCTGTAGAAATTTTAACACTTGACGCAAAAGAAAGTAAAGAAAAATTACACCAACAAATAAAGGAATTTTTACAATGATTAACGCTTTAAAAGGAATGAAAGATTTATTAGATAAAGATGCATATTATTATGAAAAAGTGATTAAAACCTGCGAAGAAGTAGCTAAAAACTATGGCTTTACTTTTATCAATACACCGCATTTAGAACTTTACACCCTTTTTAAAAGAAGCGTAGGAGAAAGTTCTGATATAGTAGGTAAAGAAATGTATGAATTTATCGATAAAGGTGAAAATCATGTTTGCATGCGTCCTGAAGGAACTGCTGGGGTGGTGCGTGCCTATATAGAAAAAAAACTCGATAAAAACACTAGTGTGAAAAGATGGTTTTATCATGGTTCTATGTTTCGTTATGAAAAACCTCAAAAGGGTCGCTTAAGAGAATTTCATCAATTTGGAGTTGAAAGCCTTGGCATACCTAATGTTTATGAAGATGCAAGCATTATTTTAATGCTAGTAGAAATTTTCTCACGCCTTGGTATTGATTTTAAACTTCAACTTAATTCTTTAGGCTGCTCACAATGCTTGCCAAAATACCGCGATAGGCTCGTTGAATTCTTAGATTTCAAAGAAGGTTTTTGTGAAGATTGTTTGCGTAGAAAAAATTTAAATCCTATTCGTGTCTTAGATTGTAAAAATGAGCATTGTCAAAATTTGCTTGAAAATGCTCCGCTTTTGATCAATAATTTATGCACCTCTTGCCAAAAAGACTTTGAAACACTGCAACAAATTTTAAAGGATAATGGAGTTAAATTTGAGTTAGATTCAAAACTTGTGAGGGGTTTGGATTATTATTCTAAAACGGCTTTTGAATTTATAAGCGATGAAATAGGAGCAAAGGCTGCTATCGCAGGTGGAGGACGCTACGATAGACTTATAGAGTATTTAGGTGGAAAAAGTGGCTATGGTATAGGTTTTGCCATGGGTATAGAAAGAATTATAACTATTTTAGAACAAAAAGAAGAAAAGATTCAAAGAGAAGGAATTTATCTTTGTGCTATGGATGAAATTTATATCCAAAAACTTTTGCATATCGCTACAAATTTAAGAAAAGAATATAAAGTACTTTTAAGCTATGAAGCAAGAAAACTAGCCAAACATCTTGAAAACGCGGATAAAAATAATACTGAAATTTTTCTTTGCATGGGAGAAAATGAAGCACAAAATGAAAGTTTGTTTTATAAAAATTTAGCAAAAAAAGAAGAAAAAATGATTAAAATTTCAGACTTAAAGAAGGTTTTATGATGGATTATGGTATTGATATTTGGGGAAATGAAAATTTCATTATCAAAAATGGTAAAGTTTGTATCAATTACGAGAAAAAACCTGCTATTATTGATATAGTTAAAGAATTAAGAGATGATGGATACAAGGGGCCTTTACTTTTAAGATTTCCTCATCTTATCCAAAAACAAATTGAAAATATTTACGGAAATTTCAATAAAGCAAGAAAGGAATTTGGCTATAAAGGAGGATTTAACGCTGTTTATCCTTTAAAGGTCAATCAATACCCTGGTTTTGTAAAAAATCTTGTAAAACTTGGAAAAGACTATAACTATGGACTTGAAGCAGGTTCTAAGGCAGAGCTTTTACTCGCTATGGCTTATAATAACGAAGGCGCACCTATTACCGTAAATGGCTTTAAAGATAGAGAACTTATCAACATAGGCTTTATCGCAGCTGAAATGGGACATAATATCACTTTAACCATAGAAGGACTTAATGAACTTGAAGCTATCATAGACATAGCTAAAGAACGCTTTAAACCTAAACCAAATATAGGCTTACGTGTACGTTTGCATTCTGCTGGAGTTGGAATTTGGGCAAAAAGCGGTGGGATTAATTCTAAATTTGGACTTACATCCACTGAACTCATAGAAGCGGTAAATTTACTCAAAGAAAACAAACTTTTAGAACAATTTACCATGATTCACTTTCATCTAGGCTCACAAATTACCGAAATTCACCCCTTGAAAAAAGCCTTAAATGAAGCAGGAAATATCTATACAGAACTTAGAAAAATGGGAGCTAAAAATCTAAAAGCTATCAATCTTGGTGGCGGTTTAGCTGTGGAATACTCACAATTTAAAAATGAAAAAAGTAGAAATTACACCCTAAGAGAATACGCTAACGATGTAGTTTTTATCCTAAAAAACATAGCCGAACAAAAAAAAGATTTAGAGCCTGATATTTTCATAGAAAGTGGACGTTTTGTAGCAGCTAATCACGCTGTTTTAATCGCTCCTGTATTAGAACTTTTTTCTCAAGAATACGCAGAAAACAAACTCATACTTAAAAAACAAAATCCAAAACTTATCGATGAGCTTTATGATCTTTATAAAAGTATAAAACCTTCCAATGCTTTAGAATACTTGCACGATAGCATAGATCATTTAGAGAGTATTTTAACTCTTTTTGATTTGGGCTATGTGGATTTACAAGATCGTTCCAATGCTGAAATTTTAACTCATTTGATTACAAAAAAAGCCATCTTGCTTTTAGGCGATAAGCAAAATCCTGCGGATTTACTTGCCATACAAGATGAAGTGCAAGAAAGGTATTTGGTAAATTTTTCGCTCTTTCAAAGCATGCCTGATTTTTGGGGTTTAGAACAGAATTTCCCCATCATGCCACTTGATCGCTTAGATGAAGAACCGACACGAAGTGCAAGTATTTGGGATATAACCTGCGATAGCGATGGAGAAATTTCATACTCTAAAGATAAACCTTTATTTTTGCACGATGTAGATGTAGAAAAAGAAAATTATTTTCTAGGGTTTTTTCTTGTAGGTGCCTATCAAGAAGTACTTGGAATGAAACACAATCTTTTTACTCATCCTACTGAAGCTATTATAAGCATCAATGAAAAAGGCTATGAAGTCGAGGGGATTATAGAAGCGCAATCCATACTTGATACCTTAGAAGATTTAGACTATGATATACACGCTATCATGGATATACTTAATGAACGCATAAGTAATTCTAAGCTTGTAAATGATAAGCAAAAAAAGCATATTTTAGGCGAACTTTATCTTTTCTTAAATGATAATGGTTATTTAAAAAGCATAGGAGTTTAGATGAATTTTTGGGGTATTATAAAAGAAGATTTTTCTCAGCCAAAGGCACAAGATCCAGCTTTTAATTCTTGTATAGAACTTTTTTTTAATTACCCTGGAGTATGGGCTGTAGTAAATTACCGCTTTGCACATTTTTTTTACATAAGAAATTTTAAACGCATTGCTAGAATGATTAGCGGAATTTCACAATTCTTAACTGGGGTAGATTTGCACCCTGGAGCAGAACTTGGAAGGCGTATTTTTATAGATCATGCCAATGGAGTGGTTATAGGTCAAACAGCAATTATAGAAGATGATGTTTTAATTTATCAAGGCGTTACTTTAGGTGGAACAAGCCTTGAAAAAGGTACTAAACGCCATCCAACCATAAAAAAAGGAGTGATCATAGGCTCAGGCGCAAAAGTGCTTGGCAATATCACCATAGGAGAAAATACCAAAATAGGCTCAAATGCTGTAGTGGTTAAAGATGTAGGTGCAAATTTAACTGCCGTTGGAATTCCTGCTTATATTATCGAAGAGCGTAAAAATAAAAACATTAGAGCCATAGATGCAAATTGCGATGACAAACTAGAAAAGTTAGAAAAGAAAATTTTAGAACTTGAAAATCTTATATTAAAACAACCTGAATCACAAAAATAATAATTTTTTATAATACATAAAATTATATGTATTATTATGCGTATTAATTTTTCCTAAAAATTAATACAAATTTTCACATTTATTGAAATTTACAACTCATTTTTAAATTAAATTTATTGTAAAAATGCAATTTTCTGCTAAAATTAAACAAAAATTATCAAGGATTGAAAAATGCTTACAAAAAGATCTCAAGTTTTAGAAGAATCTATCACTTTAGCTATCACTGCACTTGCCAATGAACTTAAAGCCAAAGGCGAGGATATCATTAGTTTTTCAGCGGGTGAACCTGATTTTGATACACCACAAACCATCAAAAATGCCGCTATAAGTGCTATTGAAAAAGGATGTGGAAAATACACTGCTGTTGCAGGAATTCCTGAAGTATTAAAAGCTATTCAAACCAAATTTAAAAAAGATAATAATCTTGATTATGAAACAAATGAAATCATCACCAATGTAGGCGCAAAACACTCTCTTTTTGAATGTATAGAATGCTTAGTAGAAAAAGATGATGAAGTGATTATCCCTAGTCCTTACTGGGTAAGCTATCCTGAAATGGTAAAATTTGCAGGTGGAAAACCTGTATTTATAGAAGGCTTAGAAGAAAATGGCTTTAAAATTACCGCTGAACAATTAAAAAAAGCTATCACAGCTAAAACCAAAGTTTTGATGCTAAATTCTCCTTCAAATCCTGTGGGATCGATTTATTCTAAAGAAGAATTAACTCAAATTGCTAAAGTTTTAGAAGGAACGCAAATTACTGTTTTAAGTGATGAAATGTATGAAAAACTTCGCTATGATGGTTTTGATTTTGTAGCTTTTGCAAGTGTAAGCGAAGATGCTTTAAAACGCACTGTGACCATTAACGGACTTAGCAAATGTGGAGCTATGCCAGGATGGCGTTTTGGCTATATGGCAAGCAAAAATAAAGCCCTAATTTCAGCTGTTAAAAGACTTCAAGGACAAAGCACTTCAAATATTTGCTCCATCACTCAACATGCAGCCATTCCTGCTTTAAATGGAGAATGTGATGAAGATATAGAAAAAATGCGTCAAGCTTTTGAAAAACGCCGTAACTTAGCCTTAGATATGCTTAAACAAATCCCAAAGATCAGTATTTATAAACCAGAAGGTGCTTTTTATCTTTTTGTAAATATACAAAAAATAGAAAAAGATTCTATGAAATTTTGCCAAAAATTACTTGAACAAGAAAAAGTTGCCGTTGTTCCAGGTATAGGTTTTGGAATGGATGGATATTTTAGGCTTTCTTATGCTACGAGCGATAAGCTTATCAAAAAAGGTTTAGAAAGAATAGCAAATTTCATTAAAAACTATAAATAATTCTAGGTTAAAGCCTAGAATTATTTAAGCAAATTAAAACCTTATAAAATCAAAATAAAATCAAGGCTTTTTAAGCACAGCATTTACCCTTTGAATACTATCTGATTTATTTAAACTCAATCTTATTATAGAATTTTCCAATCCACCTAAAGAATGCGCTACATTTGCCTCTAGGCCTATCATATCTAAAACATTTAATTCAAATTTTTCCTTTTCCACTTCAAACCAAATTTTACCGCTTAAAACTTGAACATGTATAGCAAAAGGAGCTTTATGCTCTTTCATCACGCTATCTTTAGCTAATAAAATTTGAATTTCTTTACCTTTTTCATTATCAATTAAAACATTGATTTTCACTTCTTTTGGGCTAAATTCCGCTCCATTCCATTGAATGATTTTCACAAAATCTCCTTTTTTAGTTTTATAAAACTATAGCAAAAGCCAAAATATAAATTATAAACTTGTGTTAATTTATTCTTCTTTCCACCAAAAATCCTGTTTAAATTTAGCTCCTACTTCATAAGCCTCGCCCATTTTTGGTGTGATAAGGGGTAAATCTAAATTTTCATAAAGAAATTTTACCACCTCATTCCATGCATGAGTTCCTGCTAAAAATCTCCCCCAATGTATAGGCATGACAGCTTTTGCATTAAGATCTTTTGCTTCTTTTAAAATTTGCTCAGGAAAAGAGTGTGAATATGGCCAGGCGATATTAAATTGTCCGCTTTCAAGACAAGCTAAGTCAAAATCTCCAAAATACTCACCTATTTTTTTAAAATGTGTAAAATACCCTCCATCTGCGCTAAAAAACACTCTCTTATCTACACTTAAAAATTCCATCACAAAAGAAGCCCAAAGGGTTTTGTTTTTACCATCTCCCCTGCTTGAACTGTGTTGTGCAGGTGTTGCAATGATTTTTAAATCACCAAATTCTATGCCGCTCCACCAATCAAGCTCTATGATTTTTTTCTCACTCACCCCATAGCTTTTTAGATAATTTCCCACTTTTAAAGGTGTGATAAAAAATCGTGCTTTTTCTTTTAAAGCTTTGACACTCTTAGCATCTAAATGATCAAAATGTGAATGCGTGATAATCACAGCAAAAATTTCATTAAAATCATTTACATTATAAACAGGAGCATTTTTAAAAGCCTTGTTAATAAAAGAAATAGGCGAAGCATGAGTGTTAAAAACAGGATCGATCAAAATTTTATATTCTTTAAAACTTATAAAAAGCGAAGAATGTCCAAGCCAAGTAATATGCGGAGTGCTAAAACCACTCAAATCAGGCTTGAAAAAAGGTAACTTAAAAGAAGGGATGGCATTTTTTGGATAAAGATAATAATACCTCAAAATTTCTTTAAAAGACACTTTAGGAGTTATAAGACTGTGCTCATTTTCATTAAGAAAAATTTCATATTTTTTACCCTGCACTTTTTTAGCTTTTGATCGTTGTGTATTGGAAATATCAAAGGTTTTAAATGATAAATTCAAATTTTTCCTTTTATGTTTATTAAGATTATATCTAAAAAGTTTTTAGATTAATTTTATTTTATTGCTAATTTTTTAGTTTGCTTACACTAAAATGAATTGTCTGATTTAAATTAGAACTTCAAAAAGAATTGGTTAAAAAATCAATGAAAAATTAGGTAGCAAGCTAATAAAAAAATTATATTTTACAGATTTTGTCATTTTTTTAAAATTTTAAAAAATTTTCAAGCCTTTTAAAAAGGCTTGAATAGAGATTTTAAGATTACTCAACTTCAGCGTCGATTACATCGTCATCTTTTTTCTTTTTATCATTTGCTGTGTTTGGCTCATCTTTTTTATACATATTTTCAGCTAGTTTGTGAGAAACTTCACTTAAAGCTTTCATTTTGCTTTCAATCTCTTCTTTGCTTGCATTTTGATTTTTCAAAGTCTCACGCAAATCATCAAGAGCTTTTTGAATATTTTCTTTATCAGCAGCGACAACTTTTTCACCCAACTCACTTAAAGATTTTTCTACTTGATGCGCCAAGCTATCAGCTGCATTTCTAGCATCTACAGCTTCTTTGCGTTTTTTGTCTTCTTCTTTGTGAAGTTCAGCATCTTTTACCATGTTATTAATCTCTTCCTCGCTAAGTCCGCTTGAACCTGTGATTTTGATCTCTTGAGCCTTACCTGTTGCTTTATCTTTTGCACTAACAGTTAAAATACCATTTGCATCGATATCAAAAGTAACTTCGATTTGTGGCATACCGCGTGGTGCTGGTGGAATTCCTTCAAGATTAAAATTTCCTAAAGATTTATTATCACGACTAAATTCTCTTTCCCCTTGTAAAACATTGATAGTTACAGCACTTTGATTATCTTCAGCGGTTGAGAAAACTTGCTCTTTTTTAGTTGGAATAGTTGTACCTTTTTCGATAATCTTAGTCATTACCCCGCCTAGAGTTTCTATACCCAAAGAGAGCGGTGTAACATCAAGTAAAAGCACATCTTTTACATCACCTTTTATAACCGCACCTTGAATCGCCGCACCGATAGCCACAACTTCATCAGGATTTACAGACTTATTAAGATCTTTATTAAAGGCTTTTTTCACTTCTTCTTGCACTAAAGGAACACGAGTAGAGCCCCCTACCATAACGATTTCTTTGATCTCATCTTTTTTAAGCCCTGCATCGCTTACTACTTCATTGATTTTAGTGATGGTTTCAGCCACTAAAGAATCAATCATACCTTCAAATTTAGCTCTAGTAAGTTTTTTAACCAAGTGTTTTGGGCCACTCGCATCAGCTGTGATAAATGGTAAATTAATTTCAGTTTCATTAGCTGAGCTTAATTCTTTTTTAGCATTTTCTGCTGCTTCTTTCAAGCGTTGCAAAGCCATAACATCATTTTTAAGATCTATGCCTGTTTCATCTTTAAATTCACTTGCTAGAAAATCGATAAGTTTATTATCAAAATCATCACCACCTAAGAAAGCGTTACCACCTGTTGCTAAAACTTCTACTACATTATCGCCAGTTTCAAGCACAGTAACGTCAAAAGTTCCCCCACCTAGATCATAAACCACAATTTTTTCACTATCTTTTTTATCAAGTCCGTAAGCTAGAGCTGCTGAAGTAGGCTCATTGATAATTCTTAATACATTAAGTCCTGCGATAGTTCCTGCTTCTTTTGTTGCTTTTCTTTGTGCATCGTTAAAATACGCAGGCACAGTAATAACCGCATCTACAACACTCTCGCCCAAAAAAGCTTCAGCATCTTCTTTTAGTTTCATTAAAACTTTCGCTGAAATTTCTTGCGGAGTATAAATTTTACCTGCGATTTCTATTGCGCACGCACCATTTCTTTCGGTGATGTGGTAAGGAAGTCTATTTTTAGCTTCTTTAGCCGCATCTTCATTGATCATTAAACCCATAATTCTTTTGATAGAATAAATGGTTTTTTCAGGGTTGGTTACCGCTTGGCGTTTTGCACTATCGCCTACTAAAACTTCGCCTTTATCTGTAAAAGCTACCACTGAAGGAGTTGTGTTTTTTCCTTCTTTGTTTGGGATTACTTTGCTCTCGCCGCGTTCATACACAGCAACACAAGAATTGGTTGTTCCTAAATCTATACCTATAACTTTACTCATTTTTTATCCTTTTATTAAAATTTATTTTGCTACACTAACTTTGGTTGGGCGGATCACGCGATCGGCTATTTTATAACCTTTTTGAAGCACTTGAACCACTTCACCACTTTGATGGTTTTCACTATCTACATGAAACATTGCTTCGTGTAAATTAGGATCAAACTCTTTTTCATCTTTGATAAGAGCCACCCCATGTTTTTCAAGTTTCTTAAGAAATAAATCTAAAGTATTTTGCACTCCTTCTTTGATTTTTAAGCTAATTTCATCTTGGCATTCGACATTAACAGCTGCTTCTAAAGCATCTAAAACATCAAGCAAATCCTTTGCAAAGCTTTCATTTGCATAAGCCATAGCACTTAGCTTTTCTTTTTCTATTCTTTTTTTAATATTTTCAAATTCAGCGTTTGCACGCATATATTTATCTTTTAATTCCTCTAATTCTTTTTGTAATTCATTTGTTTCGTTTTTTTCATTATCTTGCAAATCATCCTGCAAATTTTCAGAATTTTGTGCATTTTCATTTTCAATTTCTTGCTTTTGTTCGCTCATGCCGCCTCCTTTATGTATTGTAATATCTTTTTATAATCCGTATAAACACTACCTGCTAAGATAATATTTACATCTTCGCCCAAAAACTGCGCATCTACCTTAAGCCCCATAAAACCTTCTTTAAATAAAGGTTCAAATTCAAGACTTTCTTTAAAATGACGGTGAATTTGACAATCTAAGAGCTTAACAAATTCATCATTTTGATAAATTTGATAAGCTCTTTCTTCATTACTTCTATAGCAAATCAAATTTTGTCTTAAGCTAGCTATTTTTTCTACAAGATCTATAAAATGAACTCTCAAAGCTATTTTTTCTATACTAGAAAGATCAAGCCCTATAAGACTTTGTAAAAAATTCCACGCTTCTTTTTCGTATTTTAAAACCAGCTCTTCATCTTCAAAATCAAGCACTATAAATTTAGTATTAAGATCTAGTACTTCTTTAAGTACTAAACTTCTACCTCCATAAACAAGACAATAAATTTCAAATTCTTTACTTAACTCTTTCAAAAAGCTTTCGTTTTTGATATGGATATTTTTATCTTGTTCTTTTTCCCAAAAACTTTGCCAATAATTTTGCATCGTTAAAATAGTAGGAATTCTACCACTACTTATATGAAGCTGAGTGATCAAACCCTCATCGCTAAGTCTTTTAAGATAAACGCGTATAGTCGAAGCAGGTATACAAAGGTTTGAATTTAATTCATTAGAACCAATAGGTGCATTATCCAAAAGATAAGTTTGGATAATAGACTCTAAAATCAAATCCTTTTTATCTCGACTTTTCATCATGTTTTCCTTTATATCTAGCACTCTATTTTTTGATTGCTAGATATATTATACAACATTGAGTGTTATTTTGTCAAGTATAAATATAAAAAAATATACTTAATTTTATTTAGTCTATATAACTAAAGTTTTATTAGTTACTTTTTTATAAGGATAGGATATATTTCAATATTGGTAAACAGGGTGATAATTAGATAAGAAATTTTAAATAGATTCGATAATTTAACTTTTTTAAAAGCACAAGATGCTATAAACAAAAAACCAAAGAAGCCTTTACAAGCTCTTTGGCTTTTCTATCAAAGCTTAAAAACTACCATTAATGGAAATATATATTCTTCTTCCTTCTTCTATGCGATTGTAAGTATTGACCCAAGTAGTAGTACCGCTATTTTGATAAGATTCCCAACCATCTGTAAAACTTTTGTTAAAAAGATTATAAATAGCTGCGTTGATACTCCATTGCTTATTGATATCATAACGCACACCCATAGAAGCTAAAAAGATATCCTTATAATATTCCCTATTTATATTAGTATCACCCATATAGCGATCTATTTGCCATTCGCCTTTTATCCAAGGGGTAATTTTATTATAGAAGCTGTATTCAGTTTTCAACATAATATTATGTTTTAAACTATCCTGCTCAGGTTTACCTATCACACTTTTATCTTGTGCTTCTTTAACCTCACTATCAAGATAAGTATAAGCAAAATTTACATTTAAATTATCAAGAGGGCTTATCCCTGCTCCAAGCTCTATACCTTTATATTCAACCTTGCCATGGTTGATTGCCTTAAAACATCTATTAGCACCACAAGCACCAATTCCTGGAATCATATCGTCTTTATTATATCTTTGGGTTGAAATTTTATCTTTAAAATTTGTTAAAAAACCTGTCGCAGAAACATAAAACAAATCATTATTGTAAATAGCTGCTATTTCATAATTTAAAGATGTCTCTTCTTTTAAATCAGGATTTCCATATATAGGGAATCTACCTTGACCACTATAATTATAAGCTCCATTTATCAAACGATTTGCATAAGGAGTCCTAAAACCCGTAGATACACCGCCTTTTAAAGTAAGTTCATCAGTAGGATTATAAACCAGATAAGCTCTTGGCGAAATATTATTTCCAAAAATTTCATGATGATTGTATCTTGCTCCAAAAGTCAATCTTAAGTTATCTTTTATGCTGTACTCATCCTCTGCAAATATTGCCAATAAATACTGATCAAAATTGGTCGGATTAGCTATTTTATCTTGCATTTTTTCAAGCCTATATTCACCACCTGCGCTCAAAATATGATTCTGTCCTAAAGGAATGACAGATTTTGTATCTAAGATAATATCTTCTGCGACTATATCTCTATTTTCTCCCAAAAATGGCTGCGTTGCTTGTCCTACAACTTCGCGACCATTATTGCTTACTCTATTGTATTGCAAAGTCGAGGTAATAGAAAAATTTTCATAAATACCCTCATGACTTAAGTAAGTCACAAATTTATCAACTTCCATAATATCCGCATAGCCACCCGTTAAGCTACCTTGTGTACTACCTGGACTTGTGATGGTTCCTAATTGACCTTGTTTATTATCATAATGATTTCTTGAAAAATCTATATCAAATATAAAGGTATTATAATCATTAGCCAAATAACTAATTCTTGTTCCTATGTTAAAATTATTTGCCTTTGTAGGACTTTGAGCTTGATCTCCTTGAACTCTTTGTCCACTTCCATTTGTAAATTCAACATTAGATTGTTGTCTGTAAAATTCTCTAAATCGAAGTGTTAGACCCAATTTGTCATTCATCAAAGGACCACTAGAATAAATACTTGTTCCATAAGTATTACCCCAATCTTTATTTTCATTTAAAAGAGCATCCAAACTTACAGAAGTTTCCCATTTATCACTTACTTTTTTGGTAATGATATTTACCACCCCGCCTAAAGCTTCAGAGCCATATAAAGTACTCATAGGACCTTTTATAACTTCTATTCTTTCTATGCTAGAAATTGGAGGTAATAAAGAATTTGAAATTTCATTAAAGCCATTAGGACCAACTTCCCCGCCAATACCCTGACGGCGTCCATCAATCAAAACCAAAGTATATCCCGTAATACCTCTCATGGTAATATTATAAGAACCTGTTTTTCCCTTGCTAGCATATAAATCAACGCCTGGGATATCTGCGATAGCCTCTGCAACATCTCTATAAGGCTTACTTTGTAATTCTTTTTTACTGATAACATTGATAGTAGCAGGAGCTTCTTTAATATCTTGAGTAAAGCCAGAAGCACTAACGATTGAGCTATCTAGTTCTACATTTTGCGATATGGCATTGGAGCTTAAGAGACCAATGGCGCAAACTGATAGACATATTTTTTTCATTTTTCTCCTTTTGTTAAATATTGATTTAGAAATCAAAATATTATGATAATAATTATTAATTTAAGATAAATTTTGTATCAATTGTGATAATTAGTATTAATTAAAAATTTATTTTTTCTTGCTATAATTCTTAAAAATATAAGTTTTTTTTAGAGAAGTAAATAGCAAAAATTAAATATCTTTTAGATACAAGCTTGATTATTTGATTGTTATTTTTCTCTGTGAAATTTGTTTCAAAATTTATCTTTTTAAACAATTTACCATAGAATGTGTTTAAGAAATAAAGATATTTAAATCAAAAAATAAAATCATAACGGAGTAAAAGATGAAAACATTTATAAGCAATCATAAAAACCAATCTTCTTTTATCACTTTATTTGTTTTTACACCTTTATTTTTTGTTTTTCTTTATTCTAAAGATTTTTTACACATACAACCCAATGAAACTATTAAAGAAAATAAATTTAATATGGCAATCAAACATTTTGTACAGAATTCCTCCGATATGAAACCGACACAACCCACACAAACTATACAAGAGCCTTCGAATGTGCAGCCCAAAGAACCTGTGCAAGAAATAAAAAAAATAAAACCGAGAAAGGAAAAACCTATTGCTAAACCTAAAAAAATAATCCCTCCAGCAAATGCAAAAGCAATAAGTCAACCCAAAAAAGATACAAACATGCAACAACCAATCATGCAGCAACAAACTCCACAAGCCAGCTCTTACCAAAGCGTATCTTTAACTAGCAATAGTGAATTTTTAAAAGAAATAAAATCAGCAATCGATGAAGCCCTAATCTACCCTAGACAAGCTAGAAAAATGCGTATGAGTGGGGAGGTTCTTGTAGAATTTACCTGGACAAAAGAAAAGAAATTAGAAAATTTAAAAATACTTAAACCTTCAAAATATGATTTTCTAAATAAAAGTGCTTTAGAAACTATACGCATAGCTTCTAAAAAATTTCCACAATATGAAAAAACTTTTCATATAAAAATACCATTGGTATATAAATTAAGCTAAATCTTTCACAATATACTCTATTTTTAATGCAAATCACTCCAGCTTTGCTAACGCTTAGAAGTAGAAGCTTCCTAGCTAAAGCTAACTAGTATTAGCTAATTCGAAAGGCTTTGAGTTTATAGTCCTCAAGGCTAATTCCTAACCCAAACGACTTTAATCCACGCTTTAAGATATTATTTGCAGCATTAATATCTCTATGTAAAGTATTGCCACATTTTTCACAAAGATACACTCTATCTTTAAACATAAGATTTTTTTTGATATTTCCACATACACTACAAGTTTTGCTTGTATATTGTGGATTGACTTTTATAAAGAATTTGCCATTATGCTTTGCTTTATACTCTAGATATTGAGAGAATTGATAGAATGAAGTATTAAGAATAGATTTATTTAAACCACTTTTAGCTTTTATATTCTTTAATTTAGCTCTTTTACACATATTCTTAATTTGCAAATCTTCAACTGCTAGCAAGTCAAATTCTTGTATGAGTTTTGAAGTTATCTTGTGATAACTATCCTTTTTGATATTTGAACTTTTTTCATAGATTTTATTTAATTTTAATTGTGTTTTTTTGAAATTATGGCTTAACTTTGTTTTCTCCTTTTTTGTTTTTAATATTCTCCTGCTTTGTTTTCTTTGCAATCTTTTAATATTCAGCTCTACTAAGTAGCTTTAAGTTAGTAGCTATTAACTCTCCACTGCTTAAGGTAATCTCATTGATATTTAAATCAATGTCAACTGCTTTTTTAATATCAAAATCTTTGCTAGATATTAAAGAAACATTTGATTCATCATAAATGATACTAAAAGCTAAATAGTATTTATTGTGATTTTTGATAATAGTGATTTGATTAAACTTATAAGTATTTGGTAAATCTCTGTGATAACGCATTTTAAAAAATGTATTCATAAGTCTAAATATCTTAAACTTAGTAGTATCACTATCTTTGATTTTGTAGGCTTGATTATTCCAATTAAAGCTTTGCTTTGCAAATTTAGAGTTTTTAAATTTGGGAAAGCCTTTTTTTTATCTCTAATTGCTTGCTCTAAGGCACGAGAAGATTAATCCTTGCTTGTTGGGTTACAACACTTTTATAGCTTAATTCTCTTGCTTTTATAAGGCTAGTTTTATTGATTATCTATCTTACTTGCCTTTAAATAACTCCTATCTTTTTTATCTAAATTCTTATTTTTATCCCACTGCTCTTGCTGTAAATTTAAACAAATATTATAGGCTTGATATAGATGAAACATTGATGATTAATAAGCTTTTGTTGTTCTTTGTTTAGGTAGAATTCTATATTTAAAACCTTTGGTTATTTGCATTGCTTTGTTTCATTAGGGCTTTTTTTCTTTTTGGTTATATATTTTTTCTTAGGGTAATTATCTTCTATGCCTTGATTTTCTGCATATTTTTTAAGAGTTTCTAGCATTATTCCGCATAGGTATTCTATAAAAATACTGATTATGTCAAATACCTAACTAGAGCCGTACAACTAACACTGTAAGCAATTCATCTCCCACTTAAGAAGTGAGAGTTTTATTGAATAAAAAAAGATAAATTTAAAGCAAGTAATCTTTTTTTAGACAACACTAAACCCTTGCATGTATTTACAGCAATATTTATTTCATCATAAACAACCCCCAACCCATAAAACCTCAATAAACACTATAAAATAAACTTGAGTGATTAAAAATCCAACCCAATTATTGAATAAACCCAACCTACATAATAAAATATAAACTAGACATATAAAGAACAATTGACACATAAAAATAGATTGAATAAATAAACCTATACAAGTAAACATAAAAGATTAATTATTGATACAAAAGATTCAATAAATAAAAAGAATAATTGAGATATAAAAACATATAAACTAAGCAACTCAAACAACCATTAAATTAACCCAAGCTAATTAAACCTATAAACATAAAAAAATAATTAAATATAAAAACAACGATTGACATATAAAAACTAAGATTTTAAATCTATAAGAATAAGATAAAGCAGAATTAACAAGTCCGCAATGAGCTACTTTCCCCCTGCCAGTAAGGCGTAGTATCATCACCCACGATGTGCTTAGCTTCTTGGTTCGGGATGGAGCAAGGCGTTTCCACATCTGTATAATCACGGACATTGTAAAAGATTTTAAGTCCTTTTTTCAAAAAAAGGAAATGAAAGTATAACCAATTAAACTTAAAAGTGTATTAAACAAAGGATTAAATAGTATAAATATTTGTGTAAGTATTTATATAAGTATTTGGTGGGTTTAAAAATGGGGGGGGGGATTTTCCAATCACCCCAAAGTTAAAAGTATTTTTCTAGGCTTGCATAAACTCTTGCTCGATGTTCTCCATCGTGTTTAAACCGATGAACAGCTCTTGCAGCATCCATTTTTACATAAAAATTAGCACTTCTTGTATAGAGTATTTGTATACCCATTGCATCCATAAGATAATGATTTTCACTTTAATATTCTTTATTTTCATACCAAGAATACCCTATATCATAAAAAGGAGTCGAGTAAAGCCCTTCTAAAGGTGTTTGAAATCTTATTCCCAAGGCGCCAGAAACAACATTATCCGCACTTCCCTCACCTTCTAAACAAACACATATACCACAAGGTCTACCTAAAGATACGGATTCACTACTATCTAAAACAGCATCGCTGATAACTTTTTGATAATTAAGTTGAAAAATGTGAGTTAAGCGTTCTTAGAATTGATATTTGTTGCTTAAATTTAAATTCATTTTTCCAAAATTTCCTAAATTTACTCCATTAAATCCAGAAAAATCACCATCATTTTCAACATTACCATATATAAAATTTAAAGTATAACTTAGGACATTATTCTCCAAACCTCTATAAGTTCTTTCTATGCCCAAATTTACACTATTTCTCGCTTTTTCATTGCTTACTAAACCATCAAGATAATAATCTTTAATCTTTTTATGAGTAAAACCCGAAACAAGATATAAAGAATACTCAGTATATAAAAACACAGGATAAGAAAAATTTACTCCAACATTCATAGAGTCCCTATAAAAACTAAGATTTCTATAAATTCTGCCAGGAATATAATGTCCTTGAGTTGCAAATGGAGTAATTTTTAAATTCCCTATAAAAGTACTATAATTAATCCCATAATCTGTTTGATTTTTATCACTATCTTGAAGATAAAAATTTAAGTTATCCCCTTATCTTGCTATATTGTTTAAACTTTGACTCATTCCTGCTCTAAAACGACCTGTTTCTTTAGTCCCATAGTTGTTAGAATATAAAGTTAAAGTTACACTATCTCGCCTTTGTTTACTTCTATAATAACATCGCTTTCTCCACAACCATCACCTGATTGTAAATTAGCATTGGTTTGGATTCCGTATATTTCATTGATTTTATAAATTTCATTTTCCACATTTTTAGTTGTGATAACTTTCCCTTTAAGATTTTTGTTCAATTTACTCTCTAAAGCATAATCTCTGACACCTGAGTTGTTTTTAATGATTACTTTTCCTAAAAGTTCCAAAAGCTATGTTAATTTGCACTTTGTTAGAACTTAAATCTTGCGGTGGTATATAAGCAGTTGCCGAAGGATGGCTACTTAATTGACAATAATAAGCTATAATGTTTGTTATATCTTTTAAATTTTGTAAGCTTAATTCTTGGTTGCGATATTCAGCTATTGCATCTTGAATTTATTTTTCGCTAATTCTTAATTTTTTAAATGTCAAATCTTTATTATCGATATGCAAAACATACTCTCTTACAAAAACCTTAGCTTCATTTTGATCAGTTTATAAATTTGCAATATTTGTAGTATTTTGCTCTTTAAAATTTACAGGGCTTTTTTGATTTTTTAATGTATTTTTTAATTTTTATTTTGTGGTCCATTTGCTTCAGAAGAGCTTTCTATAAGCTCTCTTATTTTATTATTATTTAGCTCTTCAGCATGTGAAAATACTTGCAATAAGATTAAATTTCTCATTTTTATTTCCTATTTTGCATTTACACAAATGTTCATTGTCTTAAAATTATCACTTACAATACAACGCAAACCACTACTTCTAGCATCTGTTTTTCCTATGTCCACTTGATCATCATCTTTTTTTTGTGTCTACTTTAGTTTGAATTTTTATAGGAGCTTCTACAACCTTTTCAGGAATTTCAGGCGGCAATACAGAAGGTTTGTCTGGATCTTCACCCCCTCCCTCTTTTTTTTGTTTATCTGGCTCATAGATAGATATATTTGATTTTTCTGGCAATGAGGCTAATTTTCCTTCAAAATTATATTTTCCAGTGTACACTTTACCATCTACATCGCTTCCATTTATAGCAAAACCTTGAGAATTTAGAATCTCATTTTCAAGCTTATAGTGAAATCCTTCATTTCCACTAAGATCCGCAAACTGCTTTTCAAGAGCTTCTTTTTGTTCTAAAAGTTTTGCATACATAACTCTAAGCGTTTCATCGCTAACTAAGCCTGATTCTTTGATTTTTTCATAGTTTTTGTTTTCTTTGTCAAGTTGAGCTAAGGCTTCTTGGTATTTTTGTAATTCTTCTTTAAAACTAGCGAAACAACCTTTGCCGGTTTTGATTTTATCCATAGCAGTTTTCTTTTGCGTCCATTTTTCATAAAGATTGGTATAATTTTTATAACTTTGTTCTTGCGAACCTTGCCATAACTTTAAAAATTCTTGTTCTACTCCAGTATCTTTAAATGTATTTAAGAAATTTAAACTTTGAGTGATCTCACTGGCTTCATTTTCCCCTGCCACACCCTTGCTATCTGCGTAAATCCAAGTTTTGGTATCAAAATCATAAGTGTATTTTCCATTCATCAAATCATCTAAAATTCTTTGAAGCAATTTAGGGTCAAAGTCGTCTTTGGATAATTTCACAGCATCTGTTACCTTGGTAAAAGAATCAGCAAAAGCATAAGAATTATTATCAAGATATTTTATATCGTTAAATTTCTTTCTTACAGCACTATCAAAATCTTTTTTTTCCTGTTACTTCATTATTATATTGCACAGACTTAAAAAAATTCTGTCCTTCATCAATGCAACCATTTTCTAAATTATGATAAACATAAATATTACTAAAATTATTATTTACACTAATTCCAGGATCACCAATAACTTTTCCAGCTTGTGTTTTATAGTTTCCAGCACTCAAAATTGCTCCATTTTTATAAAAATAAGTAAGCATTATTAATCTTTAAATTTCCAACTTTTCCAGTAAATCCTCCTGTTTTACTATCATTCCCAGAAGTTATAAGTTTTTCTATGTCATTAACCACAACATTATTAAAATTACCACCATCAATTTGTCTGCCTATGCCACCCACATAAGAACCTTTTTTTGCTACTATACTTATATTATTAATAGCAACATTTGTAAAATTGATAGTGTTATTCCCTCCACTACCATTTCCCCAGCCTATTATTCCGCCAACTTTAGTATTTACAGCTGTATTAATAACGAGATCATTAACAGTCACATTTTCAAAACCCGTATAACTGTTTGCAATATTTTGCCCTACTATACCTCCAACATAAGCATCATAACCAGTTGAAGCAATTTTCAATCCTTGAATATTAAGGTTTCTTATATAGCTATTTTGAACAACTCCAAAAATTCCTACATATTGATTTGATGAATTAATATTAACATTTTTTAAAGCATAACCAGAACCATCGAAAGATTTAGCAAAAGCATTGCTTGTATTATCGCCTACTATGTATGTTTTCACGCCACTAAAATCAATATCATCAATCAAACGAAAATGATCAAAAGCTGTTCTAAATTTTTCTTTATTTACATTCCAAAAATCAGCAAATTTATTCCATTCTGTTGCATCCGCAATACTTCCATATTTAGTCCAGTTTTTAACTTTACTACTATCATCAAAACTAAATTTACTACTAGAATTACCCAATAAAGCTCCATTTTCTTCAAAACTTGTTATGCTTTGTTGAATGATAGCTTCTTGCTCTGCTTTGGCTACGATATTTTTTGTATCTTTTACCACTCCAGCATCAACATAAACTTTATTACCTTCAAGTTTTAATACATCCAAAG
Source organism: Campylobacter sp. CFSAN093227 (assembly GCF_012897855.1). NCBI lineage: Bacteria > Pseudomonadati > Campylobacterota > Epsilonproteobacteria > Campylobacterales > Campylobacteraceae > Campylobacter > Campylobacter sp. CFSAN093227. Next base: position 777,114 of record NZ_CP040610.1, on the reverse strand, counting down.
TAATTTTTCCTTTATTGATTTCAACCTTATTTCCTATTAAAACAATATTATCTGCATTGATCTTTCCAAGATTTATAATATTTCCTTGCTTGCTTACATCAAATACTGGAGAAAAATTCATCCCTTGAGAAATAAAATTTTGGACATCTGAATCTTTTAAAGGTGTTGTGCTAGCTACAAATTTTCCCGCAGTGATAGTTCCTGTTTTGCCAATCAAAACTCCCATGGGATTAACTAAAAAGATGTTATTGGTGCCGCCATCTAGTTTTCCATCTATCTTAGAAGCATCTTTTTGATAAGCAATGTTTAGGTAGTTTTGTTGATTTCCGTTAAATTTTACAGTTTCATTTTGTCCTATATTAAAACCACCACCCCATTGAATAACAGAGTTTTTATTGTTTCCTATGACATTCATCGTGCCATTGCTTGAACTTATACTTCCTGTTGAACCATGAGTGAATTTACCTCCTTGTGGCAAAGCATAAGCTTGAGAAAAGAGCAAAGAACTCACCGCAAATGATAAAACTATATGTTTACTCATCTTTTTCATGTTACTCTCCTTTAAAGTATGTTGATATAAATTATTTTTGCATCATCTGAAACTTCAAAGCTAAAATTTACATTTTTCAATGTACTTTTAGCCAACTTTTCTATCTTGTTGTAATTAAATTTATTTTTATTATTTTTCATTTTTTCTAACAAATTTTCTAATTCTTGTTGATTTAACAATCTATTGTCACCATCATAAATTCCAACATCACTTTGTATGAGAATATATTTTCCTTTTGTTGGTTTATTTTTAGTAAGAATTTCCATACTTCCATTTGAAGGAAGATTTATAAGTTTTTCTATAGCCAAGATAGGATTTTTTATTTTATTTGGTAAAATAAAAGTAAAATTTTCAAAGTTATTTACCACTTCTGATTTGACATCTTGAGTATCTATAATCAAACGATTATTTTTAGAAAAATCTTCTTGATGCGGTAGAATTTGAGTGATTATTTTGCCTTTTTTATTTACTTCATGAAAAACAGAACCAGAAAGCAAATCGATATTTACATCTTTAAAGAAATTTAACTCTCCACCTAAATATAAAGTATTGTTATAAGATTTAAAATTTGAAATATCCGAAGTTCCAGATGGAGCTAAAAATATAGCATCTTGATTTTTATACTCATCTATATTTAAATTAACAAGCTCCATGATATTATCATGAGAATTTGCAGACACTCCAGCTATCAACCCCACATAACCTTGTCTTTTATCTGAGGCAGTACTAAAAACTGTGTTGTTGATGATGATTTTATTAAAAGCACTTTCTTTATCTGCTTTTATGATGCACGAACTTTCCACGGCAGCCGAAGAACAATCTTTAAGCTTTATAAGATTGTTGTTTGCATTTTGAGTTGCTTTTAAAATAATTTTTGAGCCCTTTCCTAAAGAACTCGCTTCGGTTAAACTCTGAATGAGATTATAATTTATTTTATTATTTGAAACATTTTTAGCATTGATCATCAAACTTAAATTTTTAGATGATTTAATATTTTCAAAATTTACTTCATTATTGTTTGATTCATCAGCGATATAGTCTATACCATCTAGCGTAGTTTCACTTGTAATAAAAGCATATAAAGGCAATGAAATAACAGAATCTTTTTATACTTAAGGTATTATTATTTGCTTTTCCACTTAAAGTTCTAGCTGCATATACAGTAAATTTATCAGAATAATTTTGTGGAACTTTTTCATAGGTTAAATCATTTTGTATATCAATAATATTAAAATTCGCACCCTCCGTAGCAAAACCTCCGTAAAGATTGTAATAATTTTTTCCATAAAAATTATTACTGATTTTTAAAGGTTTTTTAAGACGAAATACAATTTTATTTCCATTAGCTTCACCATCGTTAGAATACCCACCATAGAGGTTTAACGATGCATGTGTTTTAATGTTTTTATCAAGATGATCTAATGAGTTAAAATGATAAACTTCTATAGAATTTTTCTCTGCATTACCCTGTAATGTTCTTCCACCGTAAATTTCTCCAAATAAAACAGCATCATAAAAAGTTATTTTATTTTGCGAATTTACCATTAAATCTAAATTTAAATTTTTAATTATTACGGAATTTTTACTTACATTGTATTTTTTAAGATTATTTACATCAGCTAAAGCACCTAAAATTTCAAAGGTCGAACGAGCTGTATACTCACCATCTGGCCCATGAAGGACGATATTGGCTGAATCGATAAGAACTTTATTGTTTTGTAAATTAGAATTTATGCCAAAAGCTCCCATTAAACGAGTAATTCTTTCATCATAAATATCCTTACCTTCTTCATCTGAAAAATACTGGGAATTATGAAGGTCAATTTTTGTATTTGACTCTAAGATTAATTTATTGTCTTTAGCTTCACCATCAAAAGCTACAGATCCTGAAATATAAGGAGCTCCATTTAAGGGCAAGGTGTAGATATTTTCTACACCCATTATTGATATAGGAGTTTTCTTTTAAAATGGTTTGATTGTTAAATCCCCCTCCCTGTCAGTAAACGCCGCAGTAATTAAATACTTAAAACGATCGCCTTTTTGAGAATTATTAGGTACTCCACAATTCCCTATGCTTGGTTTGCAAAAATACACAGAAGATAATTCTCCATTTTCTAATATAAGTTTATTATTTGTTGCATTTGTATTTTGAGCATAAGCTGTTACAATAAAAGGTATAAAAGAACTAGGAACGGCTTGAGTATCTGAAGATACGGTTCCTAAAGTGCTAAAAGCTGTTATGATCTCTTCTTTTGAAGTATCCGGAGTTAAAATTTCAAGCTTGGATAAATTTTTATTTCCAGATTTAGGGTTATTATAAATCATAGTTAAATTTGATATAGGATATTTTGACTTAGAAGCATAGAAATTTTTTCCATTAATTTTTTTAAAAATTTCTGCTTGAAGATCATAAACTTGATTATCCTTAAAAGAATGTTCAGAAATATAAAAAATTTTTCCATCCTTGCTTGTAGCCTTAACCGCAGCAAAACAAACCGAAGAAGATAAAACCACACTACAAACGCCCAATCCAAATTTTGCATTTGTCTTATTTGTAAAAATTTTAAAAATATTAAAATATTTTTTCATCTCATTTCTCACTAAAATAAGATCCTTTTGATTTATCGCAAATTGATTATTTGCAACACTATCCCGTATGTCCTGAGTTGATTATAAAATAAAATATTAATTTGATATTTTATTTTTCAATATTTAAATTTAATGAAAATTTAACAAATTTTATATTAATATATTCTTAAATAAAATTTTATTTTAAATATTAAAAAAATACTTTTATAATTATTTAAATATTATCTAAAAGCACAACATTAATATAACTTTTCTAAAAATTGATCCAGACTTAATTAAATATAAATTTAAAATAAGTATAATTTTAAAACATTTTATATCAAAGGAAAAAAATGAAAAAAATATTAAGCATTGCCCTAGTTGCTTTAGTTGGTTTATTTTTAGGTGCTTGTAGTGATTCTAAAAATAAAGAATCAAATGCAAGTGTAGAATTAAAGGTTGGAACTGCTCCAAATTATAAACCTTTTAATTTTAAGCAAGATTCTAAACTTACGGGTTTTGATACTGATTTGATTGAAGAAATTGCTAAAAAAAATGGTATTGAAATTGTTTGGGTTGAAACCAATTTTGATGGATTGATTCCTGCTCTCAAATCAGGTAAGATTGATATGATTGCTTCAGCTATGAGCGCAACTGATGAAAGAAGACAAAGTGTTGATTTTACCAAACCTTACTATATGAGTAAAAATCTTTATCTTAAGCTAAAAAACAACGACTCTCTTCAAACAAAAAATGATTTAGAAGGCAAAAAAATAGGAGTTCAATTAGGAACTTTACAAGAAAATACTGCAAAAGCTATCAAAAATGCACAAGTACAAAGCAATAAAGATTTAAACATAGCTGTTTTAGCACTAAAAAACAACAAAATCGATGCTATTGTAGCTGATCAAGATACTGCTAAAGGTTTTTTAGCTGAAAATCCAGAATTGGTAAGTTTCTACCAAGAAACAGATGGAGGAGAAGGCTTTAGTTTTGCTTTTGATAAAAATAAACAAAAAGATATTATTGAAATATTTAACAAAGGCATAGATGAAGCAAAAACTGATGGATTTTATAATACTTTAATTAAAAAATATGAATTAGAATAAGCGTGAATTTTCACGCTTATAGCTTAAAAAGTTAAAATTTCATATTTTCTCTCTTTTGCAATTTTTAAAATTTTTTCATCACCATTACATACAAAGGCTTTGCTAACAGACTCTAGTAAAGGTAAATCATTGATAGAATCACTAAAAAAATAAGAATCTTTCATCCATTTTTCATAATCTTTACCCAAATATTCCTTAAGTCTTAAAACCTTGCCTTCCTTAAAGCTATAAATCCCATAAGCTTTTCCACTAAATTTATCACCCACACGCTCGCATTTTATGGCTATGCTTTCTCTCACTCCCAAAAAAGAGGCGATTTTTCTAACTAAAAATTCAGCCGTAGCTGAAATTATAATACACCTTTGATCTTGATATTTGATTATAAGTTCTTTAGCTTTTTCATAAGGTTTTATATAAATTTTTATAAATTCATCTACTAAAGATGAAATTCTATCTTCATTTTTACCCTTAACACTTTGAAGAAAAAAAGTCATAAATTCATCCATATCAAGCTTTTTTTCTTGATATTGTTTTTGATAAAAAACAATTTTTTCTAAATATTCTTGAGGTAAAAAACCTTTTTCAACACAAAATTTAAGCCAAAGTTTAGCACTATCGCCTTGTATTAAAGTATCATCTAAATCAAATAAAACAAGCTTCATTTTAACTCTTTTGCTAAAGAAAGATTGAATTTTAAAGCGATTTTATCACCTACTTCATAAGTACTATGAGTGCTAAAATTTAAAGTATCTACCTTAAATTCAATTTCTTGCACTCTAACCCTATAGCGTATGATATTACCTAGCAATGATTTTTCTTTGATCTTAGCCTCTAAGCCTTCGTTAGAAATTTCTATGGTTTCAGGACGCAAGGCTATATCTTTTTTAAAATCGTGTTTTAAACCCAAGCTATCAAGCTCTTTAGGGCTTAAAATATTGTAATTTCCTATAAAGCTAGCCACAAAATGAGATTCTGGCAAAAGATAAAGATTGTTTGCGTTGGAATTTTGTATGATTTTACCCTCATTCATTAAAATAATCCTATCGGATAACTCTAAAGCTTCTTCTTGATCATGCGTTACAAAAATAGTGGTGAGTTCAAGTTCTTTTTGAATTTCTTTAATTTGCACCCTTAAATGCTTACGAATTTTAGCATCAAGTGCCGATAAAGGCTCATCAAGCAAAAGTAAATCAGGTTTAGTCACCAAAGATCTTGCTAAAGCCACTCTTTGCATTTGTCCGCCTGAAAGCTTATGTGGATAAGTTTTAGCGTATTCTTCAAGCTCGACGAGTTTTAACATTTTTTTCACTCTTTTTTCTATGTCCTTTTTATCCATTTTTTTGATCTTTAAACCAAAAGCTACATTTTCAAAAACGTTAAGATTTGGAAAAAGAGCGTAATTTTGAAAAACCATACCTATATTTCTTTTTTGAGGACTTAATTTAGTAAGATCTTTATCATTTAAAGAAATTTTTCCTCCATTAATTTGGCTAAGCCCTGCTATACACCTTAAAAGAGTGGATTTTCCACAGCCACTTGGGCCCAAAAGGGTTATAAACTCACCCTTTTTAGCACTAAAATTAATATCTTCAAAAATAATTTTACCCCCATAAGCTTTTTTAAAATTTTTAATCTTTAAATAAGCCATTTTTTACTCCTTAATCAAACTAGCTATAAAAGTTGTTATAAAAATTAACACAAAATAAACTATTACCAAAGCACTAGAATAATGCCCACTTTGATTTTTGATATTATAAAGATAAACTTGCAAAGTCTCATAAGCACTTCCTACAAGAATATTTGCGTATAAAAATTCGCCTATTAAAAAAGAAAAACTTAAAAAAACTGCCACCAAAATTCCATTTCTTAAATTAGGCAAGACAAGCTTAAAAATCGCTCCCATTAAAGAACCTCCAAGCATAGCATTAGATGCGATGAGTTCATTTAAATTGACATTAGACATAGCATTATCTAAAGCCCTATATATAAAAGGCAAAGCTATAGTAAAATAAGTAAAAATGAGTATCCAAGCTGTGCCTCCTATATTGTCAGCATAAAGTTGCAAAAGCCCCACACAGCTAACTATAGGAGGTACAGCAAAAGGCATGATAATAAGTATATTTACAAAGGCTTTTAATTTTAAAAAATAATAATTTAGCACAAAAACCAAAGGAAAAACAAGAATCACAGAAAGTAAAATACTGCCCACACAAACAAGCAAAGAATGCCAAAGAGCAAGTAAAAATCTTTCGTCATGAAAAAGTTCTTGATACCATTTAAGCGTAAGATCATCAGGCAAAACACTTACACCCCAAGAAGTGGAAATAGAATATAAAAAAGTAGCCATTAAAGGCAAAGCTAAAAACAAAAAAACCAAAAACAAAACTACATAATGATAAATTTTAGCTTTTAAACTCAAATTTTCATTCATTTAAAGCACCTTAAAATTATATTTTTTAGAAAGGAAATTGGCTATAAAGGTAACAACAAGCATGATAATAGTTATAATGATACTTAAAGCACTAGCCATATAAGGATCAAGATTGATATCGCCTGCGATTAAAGCAGCGATTCTTACAGGAGCGACATTAAAATTTCCCGAACTTAAAGCATAAATAGTCGCATAAGCTCCAAAAGCATTGGCAAATAAAATCACAAAAACACCAAACAAAGTAGGAGCGAGCAAAGGCAAAGCTATTTTTAACCAATATAAAAAATTGCCTCCACCTAACATTTTACAAGCATTTAAATGTGAATTTTCAAGACTTTTAAAAGCTGGAAGCAAAAGCAAGATCGCCAAAGGAATTTGAAAATACACATAAACAATATTTACCCCGAAATTAGCATAAACACTAACAAAAGGCTCTATACCTAAATTCTTCAAAAACACATTAACTACACCATTGCTTCCAAGAACTATAATGAAAGCAAAAGCTAAAGGAACTCCTGAAAAATTACTTATCATAGTATTTAAAGAAAAGAGAAAATTACATATTTTTGATGGAGCTAAAATAAATAAAGAATAGCTCGCCAAAAGCCCTATTAAAAGTCCAAAAATACTAGAAATAAAACTGATTTGTAAAGAATTTATAATGCTTTGTAGATAGAATTTGGACTCAAAAATATGTATAAAATTGGCTAAAGAATAAATTTCATCCTCTTCTACATAAAAAGCATTAAAAACAATCCAAATCAAAGGTGCTATCATAAAAAAAGTAAAAACTATAAAAAAAGGTAAAATACTTAAAAATGCTAGAAATTTTTCTTTCATTTTTTGGCCTTTAAAATTTCATCATTATATCTCTTATCGTGTTTAAGTCCTAAAATTTCACAGATACTGCCACAAATTTCATCCTGTTTTATCTTGGCATTTTCATACGAAAAAGCACTACCAAAAGTGAAAAAAGGCACTAAAATTTCATCTTCACTTAAGCCTCCATGACTTTTACCCTCTGTCATACCATGATCGCTTGTGATGATTACATTAATACCTTGTTCTAACCAAGTAGGCAAATACTCAGAAATCAAAATATCAACTTTTTTGGTTTTATTAGCATACTCAATAGAGTGTGAGCCAAATTTATGTCCTGCATCATCTATATTCATAGAATGTATAAGAGTAAAATCTAGATTATATTTGTTTCTTAAATGCTCCCCATCTGCAAATAAATGAGAATCTAAATAATCATCTTCATAATAAAAATATCCATAAGGCAAAGTTAAATTTTCATCTTCTATGTGGCGATGTAAAGAAGGAATAAATTCTTTTTTATTATAAAGCTCAAAAACCCAATGATAAGCTGCGCCTCCAGCTTTTAAGCCTTGTTCTTTGCAAAGGTCAAAAATGCTTGTTTGTTTTGAAAAACTCAATTTATTATTAATTATCCCACTTAAAACAGGCTTTACGCCTGTTAATAAGCACTCGTATAAAGGACGAGACATACTAGGAAGTTCGCATTCTAAAGAATAAAATTTGCCTAAATTCTCTTTGCAAAGCGCATTTAAATATCCCATATTTATACTAGCACTTTTACAATTTAAGCCATCAAGCACAACTAAAATAACTTTGGACATCATTTACTCTTTAAAAAATCTTTTACTTCAAGTAAAATAAATTCATTATCATCAGTTTTATTAGGTTCTCTACTTGAAGAATAAGGAAAGTTATTGTCATTTTCTACGACTATATGAGAGTCATCTACTATATCCACACCTTCTATGGTTTCAAAAGGAAAAACAAATTTATCATTTACCAAAGGCTTTTTAGAAATTTTATTTCTATCTTTAATATTTAAAAGATCTATATAAGAAATTTTTTGAGCTTCATGGGTTTTATCATCTAATTTAACCTTGTAAATTCTTTTAAATTGGGCTACATTATTAAAACAATGCTTAGTATCTTCACCTTCTTTGCAAGTCTTATCTTTAGTGCCTTCTTTTTGATCTCTTTCTATGATGATGCCGTATTTATCATCTATCATATTAAAATCACCTATGGAATGGCTTTTATCTTCTAAGAAATATTTATAAGTTTTTCCGGTGAATTTTTTATTTTTTACATCAAATTCTATGATTCTTAGATATTCTTTGCCTTTTTCATTCTCATAAGCGTTGTTATTATAAATGCTTCCTTCTAAAAGCAAATAAAGTTTAGAACCATCTTTAGAGCTTGCCATAGCTTCAAAGCCTTTAGAACGTTTGATATTAAATTTCTCATTTTCTCCATCAGGCTTATCGCTAAATTTTAAACTTGGATTATCAGGAGAAATAAGTTTTTTACCCTCCACATACACATCAAAAACTTCTTTTAAATTCCCATTCTTATCAAAATGAAGCAAATAAGGACCAAATTCATCACCTATATAAAATTCATCATTGATAACCTGTATACTCTCAGTATCAAAATCAACCCCACTTAAATACCTTTCTTTGGTTGTTTCGGTGGTTATAGGATAGGGGTATTTTTTATCACTATCTTTAAAAAAAACTGTTTTTAAAAGTTCGTATTTTGAGTTTTTAAAATCAAATTTAAACTCGTGAGCATAAAGCATGGCATCATAAGAATTATACTTTTTACCCAAGCCATTATCGCTAATTACCCAAAAAACATCTTTTTTTGGAATATATTTTATCCCACTATGTCCTTGTATAGGTTGATTTTTAAAAGGTAAATAAAAATCTGTTTCCCTGTTTCCCTTAGATTTAAAAATTCCAATTTTTTCTTCTCTAGTGATATTTGCAAATTTCCCATAAGTTTTAAAAAAATCAGGAGCATCCTTAGGAGGTTTTACTGTACTTTTAGAATCTATGATAATATGCCCTGCTAAATTGGCCTCATACTCTTGAACTCCAAATAAAACACTGCAAAGCATAGCACTTGTTAAAATAACCTTTTTCATCCAATCTCCTTTATTTCATATCCACTATAACTTTTTCTTGCCAAAGTTGTGGCAATTCTTTAGCGCTTTTTTCCCAAGCTTTTTGATCTTTGATTGCTCTTGCATTTTTGTATTGCTCACTTGGTAAAAGTTTGGCTTTTATATCATCTGGCAAGGTAATATGATCAATTCTTATTGGCCTTGCATAACCTTTTGCTAGATTGATTTGTCCTTTATCAGAAAGTATAAACTCACGGGCTAATTTAGCCGCATTTGGATGTTTTGCGTATTTATTGATAATAGTTGTATAACCCGAAATAACACTACCATCAGCAGGGATTAAAACTTCATAACGATCTTTGCCCACTTTATCTCTATAGCCTAAACCATTAAAATCCCAAACTAAACCCACTTCAACTTCACCTTTTTCAAGATTGGCTATACTTACATCATTATTTACAAGTCTTCCTTGTTTGGCTAAAGTATTAAAAAAAGCTAAAGCAGGACTTAAATCTTTTTCATCCCCACCTAAGGCATAATTAGCTGCCAAAACTGCACTCACAGCTTGAGCCGCTACACTTACATCACCTACGGTAATTTTATAATTTCCCTTAAGCAAATCTTGCCAAGTTTTAGGTATATCTTTTACTACATCTTTATTGACTATAAAAGCTATGGTTCCTGTATAAGCTAAAAGCCAATTTCCATCTTTATCTTTAGCCCAAGTTGGAATTTGATCCCAGTAGCTTGTCTTAAAAGGCTGAGCCACTCCTTGTTTAACCGCTATCTCTCCAAAAGAAGCCCCTATATCCCCTATATCACCGCTTGCATTTTTCTTTTCGGCTTTAAATTTAGCAATTTCTTGAGCTAAACTCATATCTGTATCACTATGTTCTATGCCATAAAGATTTTTAAGATCTGCCCAAGTATCCTTCCAATTTGCCCAAGTATCAGGCATAGCTAAAGAATTTACCCTACCTTCTGCTTGCGCAGCTTTAATCAAATTCTCATCAATAGCTTGTGAATTTGAAAACAATAAGGCAACAAGACCTAAACTTAAGAAAAATTTCTTACTCATTTTTTTTCCTTTCAAAAAATATTTTGGAAATTTAATGAGTTTTAGAAACATTTTAGAAACAAGTTAATTTTTAAGCAAACAAGGTTATAATTTTAAAGTCATAAACAAGGAGCGATCATGCTTTATATTTATATCAAAACTCAAAATGCTTTAGTTCAAAGAATCAATTTTAATCTCGATAGTCAAGAACTACCGCAAAATATTTTATGGATTGATTTACTTCATCCAAGTGCAGCAGAAATTGCTTTTATATCAAGTGAATTTAATCTTGAGTTTCCTACAAAAGAAGAAAGGGAAGAAATAGAGCTTAGCGCAAAATATTGGGAAGATAATGCGACAATAACCATCAATGCTCATTTTTTAGTAAGAGATCTTAAAAGTGATGAAGAGGATAGGAATTTAATCAAGCTTCGCACAGAAATTGTTACTTTTGCTACCGCTAAAAATATCTTATTTACTATAAGATATAACGAATTTAGCACTTTTGAAGAAATTCAAGCAAGGATTTTAGCTAGTCCGAAGAATTTTGAAGATGGTTTTGATATTATTGATAAAATGTTTGAAGTACGCGTTGAAAAAGATGCGGATTTACTAGAATGGATAGATAAAGAAGCAAGACGCTTAAGAACAAGTGTTTTAGAAAAAAAAGATGAATATAGTTATGATGAAATGCTAAAGGATATTTCAAGTTTGCAAGAGCTTAATATGCGCGTAAGAGATTCTTTATTTGATAAGCGTCGTGCTATGACTTCTTTGCTAAAAAGCGATAAAATCGATAAAGATATAAAACAAAATCTCACTATAGTTTTAAAAGACTTAAATTCTTTGGTTGAATTTAGTGTTTCGCAACTTAATATCTTAGATAATATCCAAACCATTTTAGCCAGCCAAATCAACATAGAACAAAACAAAATCATTAAAATTTTTACCGTTGCAACTGTTGCCATGATGCCACCTACTTTAATAGGAACTGTTTATGGTATGAATTTTAAATTCATGCCCGAACTTGAACTTCACTATGCTTATCCCATAGTGCTTGGCGTGATGGTAGTTTCTATCATTTTACCTTTGGTTGTTTTCAAGAAAAAAGGATGGTTATAAAAATTTATTAAGGAGAAACAATGGATACAATAAACATAGGAATTTTGACCCTAAGCGATAGAGCAAGTAGTGGTATATATGAAGATAAAGCTACTACTGAAATTGAAAGAGTGTTAAATTCATATATAAAAAATGATATTATTTATCATAAAGAATTAATCCCCGATGATTATGATTTGATCATTAAAAAATTACTTTATCTAGCAGATGAAAAAAAATGCGATTTGATTGTTACAAGCGGAGGTACAGGTCCAGCACTTCGTGATGTAACCCCAGAAGCCACGGAAGCCGTGTGTGATAAAATGATGCCAGGTTTTGGAGAACTTATGCGCTTAGAAAGTTTAAAATATGTCCCAACAGCTATACTTTCAAGACAGAGTGCAGGAATTCGCAATAAATCTTTTATCATTAATTTACCAGGAAATCCTAAGGCTATAAAAGAATGCCTAGAGCCTGTTTTTCCGGCTATACCTTACTGTATCGATTTGATAGAAGGTGCTTATATAGAAGCAAATGATGAAGTTATTAAGGTTTTTCGCCCTAAGAAAAAATGTCAAAATTAAAATTTATTAGCTCTGATAAGTCTGCTTAATTGTCTAGCAAGCAGACTTGCCGAAGCTTCATCTTTGCTTATCTTTTGCACTTTATTTTTAAACTTACAAAGTCTGTCATCTAAAATCACATCATTGATTGGAATTTTAGGCTTTTCTTTTTGTTTTTGTGAAATCTTTTTCTTAAAAAACATTCTTTAATCCTTTTTTTATAAATATACACCAACTTAGTTGAAAAGAATATTATTTTAGATTTTAAACTATTAACTTTATTTCATTATTTTAAGCTAGAATTCGCAAAAAACCAATCAAGGAAAAATAATGACTTTAATTGCAATTTTATGTCTTTACACAGCACTTTTATCTTGGATTTCCTATGCTCAAATTCGTTTCTTAGAAAGAGAAAAAGACAAACAAGCTCAAATTTTAAGCGAAAAAGACTATCAAAATGCAGCAGATATTGCCATCGAAAATGAAAAATTTAAACTATTTTCCAATTTTTATAATTTAATCATCAATATTGCATGGATAGGTTTTGGATTTTTATATCTTAAAGAATTGCTTATCTTAAACAACACTCGTTTTGAAAATACTTTATTTTTATTATCTTTTTTAATAATCACAAGTATTTTAAATCTACCTTTAAGTATTTATGAAAGTTTTATCAAAGATAAAGCCCATGGTTTTTCAAATATGACTGTAAAACTTTTTATCAAAGACACTATGAAAAGTCTTATTTTAACTTTAATATTTGGATTTTTAATCCTTTATGCTTTGCTTTTTTGCTATGATTTTTTTGGAACTTTTTGGTGGATTGCGGCCTTTATTTTTGCCTTTTGTATTATAGTGATTATAAATCTCATCTACCCTACCTTAATAGCACCTATTTTTAATAAAATGAAAAAACTAGACGATGAAAATTTATTGAAAAAAATCAGCTCTTTAATGAAACAATGCGGGTTTAGTGCAAATGGGGTTTATGTTATTGATGCAAGCAAAAGAGATAAGCGTTTAAATGCTTATTTTGGTGGACTTTTTAAAAGCAAAAGAGTGGTGCTTTTTGATACATTATTAAAAGCCTTAAATGAAAGAGAACTTTTAGCTGTTTTAGGACACGAGCTTGGACATTTTGTTCATAAGGATATTATCAAAGCTTTATTTAACGGCGCTATAACTATGTTTTTACTTTTTTTTGTTTTTGCAAATTTACCTGAATTTGTTTACTTAGAAAGTCATCTAGAAGGAGTAAATGGCGGTGTGTTTGCTCTTTTATTTATCTTGGCAAATATTTTTAACTTTTTAATCTCTCCTATGCTTAATGCCTTAAGTAGAAAAAATGAATTTGCGGCTGATCAACACGGAGCTAAAGTTACAAGCAAAGAAGATATGAAAAATGCATTGATAGCCCTAGCAAGAGAAAATAAAGCTTTTATCAAAACAAGTAAAATATATGCATTTTTTTATCTCAGCCATCCAAGTATTAGTGATAGAATCAAGGCTCTTTCTTGACTATAAAAAATGCTCTTATGGAAGCTAAATCTAGCTTAAAAGGTTATGAAAATGAAGCAGTATTTATACTCTGTGAATATCTAAAAAAAGATAAAGCTTGGTTATTTTTAAACCAAGATATACAAATAGATCATGAACCTTATTTTAAGCTTATAAGGCGTTTTAAATCTGGAGAACCTTTTGAATATATATTTGAAAAAGTGGATTTTTGGGGCTTAGAATTTAAGATAAAAAAAGGCATTCTAATCCCTCGCTACGATAGTGAAATTTTACTTTTTCAAATTTTAAATTTATGCAAAAAAAATACTTTTAATGGGATTTTAGAAATAGGATTTGGAAGTGGAATTTTAAGCATTATTTTAGCCAAAGAACTTGGGTTAAAAATCACAGCCTGCGATATCAATCCCAAAGCCTTAGAATTAGCTTTAGAGAATGCCAAATTACACAAAGTCGATCACTTGATTGACTTTAAACTTTGTAATTTTAAGCAAATTAAAGAAAATTATGATTTTATTTTTTCAAATCCACCCTATATTAAAAATTCATATCCTATAGATATTTGGGTGCAAAAAGAACCCAAAGAGGCTTTATTTGGAGGAGAAAAAGGATATGAAATTCTAGAAGAAATCATACATTTTTCCCTTGATAAAAAAGTTAAATTTTTAGCTTGCGAATTTGGCTATGATCAAAAAGAAATTTTGGAAAAAATTTTATATCAAAATAATTTCATTGTTGATTTTTTCAAAGATGAACAAGGTTATAATCGTGCTTTTATAGCTAAATTTACAAATATGCGTTATGATAAAAAATAAAAGGAGAAACTCTTGAAAGCTGTTAATTTATTTTTACTTGCCTCCATCATAGGGGTTGAACTCATACTAGGAATAGTTGTTGCACCAACAATTTTTTTTCCTCAAAATCTTATAGGAGAAGGAGTGTTGAGCCATTTTCAAAGTGGCTTAATGATGACGCAAATTTTTATTAAGATGGGATATTTGCTGATTTTTGTTTCAGTGGTTAATTTTTTACATGAAATTTATTCTCTTGTAAAAGATGAAATGAAATTTCAAATAAAATTTTCAAAATTTATGCTGAGTTTGCTTATTTTGATTTTAAGCTTAATATTTGTTTTTTATTTTACTAATACCATAATTGAACTCCAAAACTTAGGCGAAAACGCTACAAAAACTCAAGAATTTATCAGTATCCATAATGCAAGTGAAGTGGTGATTAAAATCATCTTGATAATGCAAGTTTTTTTATATTTCTTAAGCTTTAAAATAGCAAAAAAATGATAAAATATTAAATAAATCCAAAAGAGAAGGAGTAGGCCATGATGATCTCTGATGCAACTATGATGCAACAAAATTATTATTTAAATAATGCACAAAAAGCTAGCGATAAAGCTTTAGAAAATATTGCAGCTGTTCGCGCAATAAGTGGAGTTGATAGTGCTAATTTAGCTATTGCTGATTCTTTAAGATCTCAATCAAGCACTATAGATCAAGGTGTCGCAAATGCTTATGATGCTATAGGGGTTTTACAAATTGCAGATGCTAGCCTTACCAATATCTCTCAAAGCGCAGATAGACTTAATGAACTTTCAGTAAAAATGAACAATGCTGCACTTAATGATTCTCAAAAAGGAATGCTAAGAACAGAAGCAACACGCATACAAGAATCCATCAATGATTCTTTTAATAATGCAACTTATAATGGAAAAAATGTCTTTCAAACTATGAATTTTGTAGTAGGTAGCGGAACTGAAACTACAAATTTAAATCCATTAGCAACAGATGGATTAAGCATAGATAATCAAGATAGTATTACAAATTTTATGGATCAACTTGGAAGTTTAAGAAGTGAAATAGGCTCAGGTATCAATGCCATCACATCAAATATTAATGCAAGTGTTCAAAATAGCATCAACTCAAAAGCAGCTGAAAATAATTTACTAAATAATGACATGGCAAAAAATGTCAATGATTTTAATGCCAATTATCTAAAAGAAAATGCTGCTGCTTTTGTTGCTGCGCAATCCAACATGCAGCTTCAAAGCAAAATTGCTAATTTATTACAATAAAATAAGCCCTAAATAGGGCTTATTTTTTATCAAAATGACTTTAGAGCAAATTTTAGAAAAAACCAAAAACGTTCGTCTTGTAGCCGCAAGCAAGTATGTCGATGCAAGTATAATTGAAAAGCTTTTTGATCAAGGTATAGTAGAATTTGGAGAAAATCAAGTCCAAGCTCTAGCACAAAAAAAAGAAAATCTTGATGAAAAAAAACTAGACATAAAGTGGCATTTTATAGGAACGCTACAAAGCAACAAAATCAATCTCTTAATCAAACAAAAACCTATATTATGGCACTCTTGCAATGGTATTAAAATAGCTAAAGCTATGGACAAAAGACTTGATTATAAATTAAATACTTTATTAGAAATCAATAGTGCAAATGAAAATAGCAAAAGCGGTCTAGATCCAAATCAAGCCGTAGAAGAATATTTACAAATACAAGAAGAATGTTCTAATTTAAATCTTTGTGGCGTAATGAGCATAGGATCACACAGCCAAGATAAAGAAAATATTATAAAAAGCTTTGAAACTACATTTAAAATTTATGAAATTCTTCAAAAACATGGGGCTAAGATTTGCTCTATGGGGATGAGTAATGATTTTGAAATTGCTATAAAATGCGGATCCAACTTGGTAAGACTCGGAAGCATTTTATTTAAAAATCTTAAGTAAAACAATCTTACTTAAGCATATTTATTAGAAATTTCCTCTACTATACTATCAGAGATAATAAAATCTGTATGATAAAGCAAGCAAGATCCCGCACTAATAACTTTTAAAACAAGTTTTTTATTATTTTTTTCATTAGGATTATGTGCATTTCTAGCAATTTCATGAATTTCATAGATTAATTCTCTATTCAATCTTGTCAAATCTAGCTCTATGATATTTTTTTCAAATTCCTTAGGTTCTGCGGTAAAATGATTTTCTTCTTTATTTTTAAAATCTTTTTTTGCTCCAATTTTTTTTATAGCTTTAATCTCGCCATCTTCAAGACTTTGCAAATCTTTAATTGCTTTTAAAAAAAAGCTAGGCTTCTCCCCTCCTTCAGCTTTAAATCCCAATACAAAACCATAGGCATTATTTTTTAAATTTTCATCTTTGATGATGTTTTCTATTTCTTCTACATTGCTTTCAAATACAGTAGCATCAAACGAAGAATAATAATCCAAAATTTCAATTCTACCATAACGCTTATTATTTTTACTCATCATGGATTTGAAATCTTCAATTTTACCTATACTTAAAATTTCTCCATTGTTTTTTAAACTTTCAAAATCTAAACTTTTAACATAATCTATGGCATTAATTTGTTCATAAAATCGATCTAAAGGATGGCCTGAAACATAAATTCCTAAAATTTCTTTTTCATATCCTAATTTTTCCATCACTTCAAATTCTTCATTTTTGGGAGTAAAATTTACTTGAACACCTGAAGTTAACTCCTCTTCACCAAAAAGAGAACTTGCAGCATTTTTTCTTACTTCAGCCATTTTACGCGATGCTTCGCTAAGATTTTCCATATTATCAAACAAAGCTTTTCTAGTAAAACCAAACTCATCAAAAGCCCCTGCCTTAATAAGACTTTCTAATGTTCTACGGTTTATCTTGGTAGGATCTATCTTACCTAAGAAATCATTAATATCCTTAAATTCTCCATCTTGCCTTGCTTCAAGTAAATTTTCAACTGCAGGAATACCCACACTTTTTATAGCCCCAAGTCCGTATATAATAGCATCCTTGCCATCTTGCTCTAAAGCACTAAATTCACGGATCGCTTTGTTAATCGATGGAGGTAAAAGTTTAATATTCATTTTTTTCATCTCATCAATATAAACAGCAATTTTATCCACATTGTTTTCTTCGCTTGTTAAAAGCGCTGCCATAAATTCACTAGGATAATAAGTTTTTAAATAAGCTGTTTGAAAAGTAATCAACGCATAAGCCGCAGAGTGAGATTTATTAAAACCATATCCTGCAAATTTTACGATAAGCTCCCATAAATCTTCAGCTTTTACTCTATCATATCCTTGTTTTTCTGCTCCATCTGCAAAATCAGTCTTAAGCTTCTTCATCTTCTCAGGATCTTTTTTACCCATAGCACGACGCACTACATCAGCACCTCCTAAAGAAAAGCCACCTATAATTTGAACAATTTGCATAACCTGTTCTTGATAAACAATAACCCCATAAGTAGGTTCTAAAACCTTTTCTAAACTGTCAAAAGGATATTCTATGTTTTTTAAACCGTGCTTTCTATCGATAAAATCATCAAGCATTCCTGATTCCATAGGGCCTGGACGATAAAGCGCAAGAACCGCAATGATATCTTCAAAACGCTCTGGTTTTAAGCGTGCATTTAAGCTTTGCATACCGCCTGATTCGATTTGAAAAATCCCTAAAGTATTTCCACTTTGTATGGTTTTATAAACCTTGCTATCATTTACATCTATAGTTTCCCAAATAATGTCTTTATTGTAACGCTTTTTAATAAGCTTGATTGCATTATTAATTACTGTTAAAGTTTTAAGACCTAAAAAGTCAAATTTTATCAAATCCACATCTTCTAAATGATCTTTAGAATACTGCGTTACTAAATGTCTTTCATCATTTTTACTTTGTCTAAAAAGCGGAGTTTTCTTCCATAAACTTTCATTAGAAATTACAACACCCGCTGCGTGCATACCAGCATTGCGATTTAATCCTTCCAAAGCTCTTGCATACTCCCAAACTTCAGGACCTTTAGGATGACGATCGATAAATTCTTTGATTTTAGGTTCTTTTTCATAAGCAGCATCAAGAGTGATTTTAAGCTCTTCAGGCACAAGTTTAGCAAGTTCATCAGCATCTTGAATACTCATATCACAAACTCTAGCCACATCACGAATCACCCCTTTAGCCAAAAGTTTACCAAAGGTAATCACCTGTGCAACCTTATCTGCTCCATATTTATCAATCACATAATCAATCACTTCAGCACGTCTGTCTTGACAAAAATCCACATCAATATCAGGCATGCTCACACGCTCAGGATTTAAAAAACGCTCAAAAAGTAGACTATAAGGAATAGGATCTAAATCCGTAATCCTTAAACAATAAGAAACCAAACTTCCTGCAGCTGATCCTCTTCCAGGGCCTACTGGAATACCTTTATCCTTAGCCACTTTAATAAAATCATGAACAATAAGCATATAACCTGAAAATTTCATATTTTTAATGATGTTAATTTCTACTTCAAGTCTTTGTTTGTATTCTTCATGCTTACTTTCATCGATAAATTTTAATCTCTCTTCAAGTCCTTTTTTACAAAGTTCTTCAAAAACCATGTCATCATTATCAAAGCTAAATTCTTTTGTTTCTTCAGGTAAGATAATATTATGATCTTTAGCATATTCTCTTGTAAATTTAAAATTCGGTGGAGTGGGATTGCCAAGATTAAGCTCTAAATTACATTTTTGTGCGATTTCTTGTGTATTTTCTATAGCTTCTGGAATATCTGCAAAAAGCTCACTCATCTGCTCAGGACTTTTAACATAAAATTCATGCACACTATGACGTATTCTATCAGGATCGTTAAGTTTTTTTCCCATGGCTATACACATAAAAACCTCATGGGCAGCCGCTCTTTCTTTAAAAGTATAATGCGTATCATTTGTAGCAATGATTTTTATATTTAATTCTTTAGAAAGTCTGATAATATCATCATCTATCATTCTTTGATCGCCTATACCATGACGCATGATTTCAAAATAAAAATCATCTTTAAAAACTTTTTTATACCATAATGCCGCTTCTTTTGCTGCTTCATAGCCTTTTGCACCAAAACGCACATTTCTTTCACTATAAGTATTTAAGTGCCAATTTACTTCACCTTGCAAGCAAGCAGAAGAGCAAATAAGACCTTCGCTATGATCTTCCAAAAGCTTTTTATTGATACGCGGATAATAATACAAACCTTTAATATAACTTTGAGAACTTAAATACATTAAATTTTGATATCCGATCTCATTTTTTGCATACAAACAAAGGTGAAAACGCTGACGAGAACTTTTATCATCTAATTCATCGTGATTATGTAAATACGCTTCCATACCAATGATAGGTTTTAAACCTTGTGCTTTCATTGTTTGATAAAAATCAATTGCCCCAAACATATTTCCATGATCTGTCATAGCCACACTTGTAGCACCCTGCTCTTTTAAAGTCAAAGCTAATTCTTTAAGCTTATTGGCTCCATCAAGCAAAGAATATTCTGTATGTAAATGCAAGTGTGTAAATTGACTCATTTTCTTCCTTTAGTTTTTTAAGGCTTATTTTAATTTTGATAAAAATTATAAATTTTTCTCGCTGAATTTGAAAGAAATTGACCCTAAATTTCAACTTAAATTTTACAAAAAGGCAAAAATTCAGCCAAAATAAACTATAATAAAATCTAAGATTTTAATCTTAATAAAAAGAACTTCTCAAAGGATGAAATGATGAAAGTAAAAATTGCTTATTGCAATCTTTGAAATTATCGCCCACAAGCTGCAAGGGTTGCAGAAGAACTACAAAGCGATTTCAAAGATGTTGTCGGCGGAAAAATAAAATGTAACCATAGAAAAATAAAATGATACTTTTTGGTTGCATTTTATCTTTCCATAAAACTTAAACTTAAAATGTAATTATATTATTTCTTTTACTTTGTTTTTCCAAAAATCAACAAATTTTCTATCAATTTTAGGATTTGCCTCAGCTTCTTTTATTAAATCATTTATACAATCAATTCTTTTTTGTTTGGATTTAATAGTTTTTAATTTCCCAGCTTCTTCATAATACTTAATACATTGATTTTCAAAAAGACTTACATCATAATTATCTTCCAAAAGTTGAATTGTATCTATAATTAAGCCATAGGCTTTGGGATGTCTTTCCTGTATTTTTTGTTCCATTTCTAATGCAAGTTTTCTTCTGCTTTCTGCAGTATCTTTATTTTTTGATTTTAAAGCTATGCTAACACTTTCTTCTGCGATTAAGATAAAATTTATTGCTTCTAAATAATTATCTTGATTATTTGAAGAGAGATAATGTGAAATTTTTTCATGTTTATTTGTAGAAAAATTTTTACACTGCTCATATAATTCTCGATAAGGTCTTTCTAATCTTAAAATCATTTCTTCTGTAATCATGGCTTTACCATAATGAATTTTAGCTGCTTCCATTAAAGAAATTTCATAATATTTAGATATTGCTTCTATTTCTTTTAAATCTTGTTTAGTAAGAGTGTCGTTTGTTGCTATTTTTATTAATTTTGATTTTATTCTAAAACCAGAATAAACAAATAAACCAATTGTTACAATCAATATTATAATAATAAAATATAACATCACTCGTACTTTATAATAGCATTTTCAAAAGTTTTAATTGATATTGCCTTACAAACAACGCCTATAATTTCAGCGTTGTTAATATGCTCAATATTAACAACAATATCTTTGTAAAAAGAGTTCATAGAACTTAATACAATTTCATTTACAAATGGTTGTTTTAAAAGCTTTTTACAGTAAATTTCGCCATCAAGGTTGATAACCACAATATCTCCGTTTTTAACAAGGTCAAGTTTATTTTTGCTCACATCAATAGCTATAACATCTCCACTATGGATAAAAGGCTCCATACTATCTCCTATAACTTTAATAATATCGAGTTTAGCTAAAGGCGGTAATCCTAAGGCTTCGCAGGCAAATTTTTTACTTATTGCTATCTCAGTATATTCTAATTGACTATTTATAGCACCATATCCAGCGGCGGCTGCCGCATCTGTATAATATCTTAATTTCAAAATATCATCTATAATTCGCATTTTGTCAAAAAAGATAGCATCAAGTGAAATATTGTGTTCTTTTGAAATTTTCATTAATAAATCGTAGGGAATGGTATTTCTAGTTCTCCAAGTGCTTAATGTATTGGGTTTTACTTTAAAAATTCCACAAAATTCTTTATCATCGGTGATATTTAACAGAGCATAAACTCTATTCAAAATGTCTGCTGTTTTATGCATTATAAGCCTTCTTTTATTAAAAAATTCACAAAATGCGATAAAATATCTTGACTTAATTCGCATTTTGTCTTATAATTTGATATTTTAATAGCAAATTGTATCTTAAAATAACTCAATTTGATATAAAAATATCAAATTAAAGGAAAAAAATGTTAAAACAATACTTCGAAGATAATGGTATTAATATAAAAAAATTCGCACAAAAACACAATCTTGACTATTTAAGTACTATTCGCGTTATAAAAGGTGAATATTTAGGAAAATACAAAGCGAAGAAAAACACTAGAGCAGTTTATGAAAAACTTTTAGAACTTAAAATCATTGATGAAATGCCTAAGGCTTGTTCATGAGTTACTTCTTAGAAACCAAAGAAGCCGCACAAACTTTTAATGTAAGCACAGGAGCTTTGAGGCTTGCAGTAAGTAGAAACTCAAATAAATATGAGTGGCTAAAAGTGGATAATGAAAAAGGTGGCAGGGGTGGTAAAAAACTACTATTTAAAATAAGCAAAGATGAGCTTTTAACCGCTTTTAATCAAGAATTAATCAGTAAAAATACTTTGATTTTTAATGAAAAAATGCAAAAAGTTAAATTGATCGAAATTATTACTACCGATAATTTAAAAACTACAAATAATAGTTTAAAAACTAGTAATTTAAATTTAACAGAGCCAAAAATAGACAATGATTTGGCTGTTTTAAATATAAAGTTTGAAAATTTAAGCGATGAAATTAAAAACAATGCTAGAGAAAAGCTTAAGTCTTTAAAGCAAGTAGAAAAATATATTGAAGGAGGACTTAAGCAGAAAAGAGCTTTGGAATTATGCGGTATTTCTAAAATAGAAATTTTTAGAATTCGCAAAGCATATAAAGAAAATGGCATCCTAGGCTTAGTCGACACTCGCGGACTTCATCGCAAAGATAAAACTAAACTTAGTGCTTGGATGCAAGAATATGCCTTAAGAGAGTATCGCACCTTTGGAGCAGGTGGATTTAACTTTACTGAGCTTTGGTGGCAAATCCATAAAGAAGCAGCTACTAAAGAAAATTATGACTTTATAGGTTTTGATTTGGGAAAAGTAAAGCCACTCTTTAGTGTAAAAACCTTACAAAATTTCATTAAAAACTATTATAAAGACAAGCCTTTGGAGCATTGTATTATCACTCAAGGCTTAGATCGTGCAAAATCTAAGTTTCTCCCTGCACAAGGCAATCAAAGAGAGCTTTATGATATGAAAAACATGTGTTGGCAAATCGATAGCTCTCCAGCTGATTTTATAGTAAGAGATGATGAAACACTAGAGCCTTTCCGCCCACACATCTTAAGTGTCGTTGATGTCTTTAGTGGCATGGGAGTAGCTACCTTAGTAGGAAAATCAAACTCTTTAAGCCTAACTAGACTTTTATGGAAAGCCATAGATAAGTTTGGTAAGCCTGATATGATTAAAGGGGATAATGGTAAAGATTATCTTTCAAAAGATTTTCAAAGCTTACTTGATAGTCTTAATATAAGCTATGATGCAGCTATTGCTTACGCAGGAGAGCAAAAAGCTTTAGTTGAAAGGCGTTTTGGAACACTTCAAAGAGCTAGATTATCTCAAATGCACGGTCACATTGGAAATAGCTTAGCTAAAAGAGAAATGATAGAGCAAAAAACTCCTAAGAAAGAAAGAAAAGCTAAAGATGAATACGGCTTTGCTAAAAAAACTAATCAAAAACTCCTTCACACCTTTAGCGAAGCTTGTGAGCTTTTGGAAGCTGAAGTGATCAAGTGGAACATGAGCAAAGTTCGCCGCAAAAAAGGCGTTAAAACTCCACTTGAACTTTGGAACTCATGCGATAGATCTATTGTAAAAATATCTTATGAAGAATTTTTGTTTAACGCTGGAAATAAAGAACTTAGGGTTGTGGGCAAAAAAGGCATTAACTTTGAAAGTAGAGTTTATAAAAGTGCTTTAATGCCAAGTGTTGGCACAAGGGTTAAATGTGTGCAAAATATCGATAATATTAAAGAACTTTTCATTTATGATTTAAGCGGAAACTTTCTTTGTCTAGCACTTGATGAAAGTATCGCTAAACTTAGTAAAGAAAGCTATAAAATGCTTAAAAAAGGTTATGAAAGTGAAGTTAAAGCGATTAAAGAAGTGCTTAAAAAAGATGAGATTGCCGCCTTTACTAAACTTAATATTAAACAAGACTTACAAGATTTACAAAGTGCTTTTGAAAACTCACTCGTAGAAGCTAAAGAGGTGCATCAAAAATCCCTTGCAAAAGAAGCCTTAAAAACTCAAAGAGAATTAGAAGAGATTAAAAACAATGCTAATGCGGATGAGCTTATTTTAAATGCTAAAAAAGAAATAAATAACGATGAAAGCGAGTTTGACATGGAAGCTTTTGTCGAAAAGAAATATTTTGCTGGTTAAAAATTGTTTAAAGCTTGATTAATTCAAGTTTTAAAGAGTTTTTATAAAGCTCTAAAACAAAGATGCCCCCACTTCAGTGGGACGGGGGCTTTAGGTGGATGCAAGGAGCAAAGCTCCTGCTCACAAAGCGGAATTTACTTCCGCTGTGAAGTTAAGAGAAAGGATAAAAAATGCAATTAGTAGAACTTACTAAAAAGTTTTTAAGCACCCAAAACATCTCTCAAAACAATCTCTCCGATCGTTTAGGGATTAATAAAAGCTATATGGTGGGCTATATGAAAGAAGGAAGTAGCTATAAATACGCTTTAAAAGTAGAGCCTTTACTTGAAAAATACATTAAAAGCTTTGTGGAAGAAAAAAGCGTGAAAGAGCTTCAAACACCTTTTATTGCCACTAAAGATGCAAAGGCGATTAATGTAACCATTGAAAGTGCCATGAGCAATCGCGAAATGGGAGTAATCATTGGCGAAGCGGGGACTGGAAAAAGCAGAGCCATTAAAGAATATGCCGCTAAAAATGGAACAAGAGTGGTGCTTTTTGAAGCAACAACTGAGACAAGCAAAAGAATGCTTTTGGTGGGGCTTGAAAATAAACTCAATGTGTGTTTTAAAGGTTCTTTGGATGATAAGATTAGAGGCATTGCTAGCGAGTTAGCAAGAACTTCAAAGGTTTTAATTATAGATGAGAGTGAGCATTTGCCGTTTCGTGCTTTGGAGTGCTTAAGACGCATATATGATTTTTCAAATACTGCTTTAATCTTAGTAGGTACTAGAAAACTTAAAAACAATCTTACAGGCATTGGCAGAAATGATTACAACGAGTACGGACAACTAAGCTCTAGAATTGGTGCAAAATGGGAATTAAAAGGACTTTGCTACCAAAACAAAGAAGGTTTAAAAGATGAAGACTTAAAAACACTTTGTAATCATTTTGATGTGGAGGAGAAAAAGGCTATTGATTTAGTTTTTAACCTCGCTCGTGGCAACTTTAGAAAAAGTGAGAAGCTTTTAAAAAGAGCTTGTGAATTTGCAGATGGAAAAGCGGTTGAGCTTAAACACATAGAAGCTGCCGCATCATTTTTAATGCTGGGCTAAAAATGAGTTTTGAAGAGATAGCTAAAGAACTTAATCTTAGCGTGACACGCGTTCATCAAATCTATACTGAAGCTCTTAGAAAGTTAAAGAGTCCTAAAAATAAAGACAAGTGGATGGCTATCTTTGAAACGATTGACTTAATCAAAAAAGAAAAAGCAAAGAAAGAAAACTTAATACAAGGAGAGAAAAAATGATACCAATGATTAAAGGTGAGAAAGCTGATTATAGTGCTTCGCTTTTTGAGATAAAGGGTGTAAGCATTATTTATAAAGAAAGTGGAGTGTTTGTAGATGTTTTAAAAGGAATTTATCCTGATTATATTGCAAAAAAAATCATTCGTTTTCATTTGGGTAAAAAGCTTAACAAAAGTGCTTAAATTAAAGCACTTTATAGAAACCTCGCCTTAACGGCGTCGCTTCGCTGGTTTTGATTAAGTTTTTTCTTTTTAAGTCTTTTTTTAAGAAGACTTAAAAAGGGTAAAACCCTAAAATTATTAGAAAGGATTAACAATGGCATTAGTTTATGTAGCCTCTCCTTACAAAGCTTTAGTAGTAAGAGAAAGTCAAAGAAAAGCACAAGCTATTAGCATAGCTCAGCAAGAATGCTTAAAAATTATGCGTGAATGTGAAGGCTTTACACCTGTTTCACCCATACTACAATTTAGTTATTTGGATGAAAACAAACACAGAGACAAAGCTTTACAAATGGGATTAGAGCTTTTAAAAGCAAGTGATTATATTTATATGAGTAATCATAAAGATGCTAAGTATTCTAAGGGAATGCAAGAAGAATTAGCATTAGCTAAAAAGCTTGGCATTAAAGAGCTAGTTTTGGAGTTGCCTCTTTGACTTCGCAATGTGGCAAAGCCACCTTTTGCGATAAAGAGCTACACTCCCTTAACCCACCTGAAGGCTCCGCGACACTGCGTGAAAAAAAAGGTTTAAGGATAGTTAAGAAAAGAACTAAACACGCAGTGCTTTTAAGATATGGCGTAGTTCTTTGGGATTATCAAATTAACAAATTTAATTTAAAAGGAGATTTAAATGCAAATAAATAATTTAGAAGATGTTAATTTAGCACTTAAAAAAGTGGCAGAACTTAGTGTAAAAATAGAAAAGATTAATGGCGAGGTAACTTTAGCTTGCAATGAGATTAAAGAAGCTCGTGCAGGAGAGATTAAGGTTTTAAGTGATGAACTTAAATACATAGAGCAATGTATCACCACTTTTTGCGAAAATAATAAACACGAGTTTGCAGAAAAAAGAAGCAAAGAATTTACCTTTGGCAAGATTGGCTATCGCTTAAGTAAAAGCGTTTCTTTACCAAGAGTGAAAGAAAAATTTGACAATTTAATCAAAGCTTTAAAAAGCTATGGACTCAATGATTGCATTACTTATAAAGAAGAACTTAATAAAGATGCCATTGCAGAGCTTGAAGATAGCACCTTAGTAAAATTAGGACTTAAAAGAGTTGTAAAAGATAATTTTAGAATAGAGCCAAAGATTGAAAGCTTAGAAATTCAAAATTAAGAATTTAACAAGTCCGCTAAGGCGGATTTGATTAAGTTTTTAAAACTTAATTTAAAACAAAAGGATAAAAAATGTATGTCAATGTAAGCATAGATGCGAGTGATTTAGAAGATATAGATGCTCATGATTTGGCTGAACTTTTTGAAGATTTAAGCACAAAAGAGCAAGAGGAATTCTTTGGAATTATCCATAAGGATATCAAGCCATTAGAAAGAATAAGAGCTATTGTTTCTAATTTGTCTAATGATGAAGCACTTAAACTTTTAAAAGAACTTAATAATGAGTTTAAAAGCGATGAGGAATGGCAAAAAACTATAAAAAGCATAAATGGAGATAACAAATGAAATCAGTCAAAATTAATAATACTTATATCTTAGCAGAAACAATTAAGAGTTTTAGAATATTTCAAGATGAAAATTTTGTTGTTCTTGAGATTTTTAATGGAGAACAATATACGCAATGTTTTGAAATATTTCAAAGCAAAGAAGTTGAATACCATTATCTTTTTGGTGTAAAACAAAATTCAAAAACTATAAAAATACTTAATGATATAGATATTTCAATGCAAAAACTTTGTGGGGTTATAGGTAATAATTTACTTGAAACACTTGCTTTTTTAGAAAGTAGAAAAAAAGAAGACATAGTTTTTAGATTAGATAATGAAATTACACAAATTTTAGAAAAAAGCGAATTAGTTGAAAATATTAATAAACTTGTAAAAGAATATGAAAACGAACAAAGCAACAAAGGCTTTTTTAAAAAGTTTTTTTAAAGGATAAATAATGAAACTACAAGATTTTGATTTTAGGATTTGGAACAACGAAACTGAGAGACACGAAACAAATAAGTGTCTTATTTCTCTTTTAATGATTGATGTATTAACTAGAGTGGCGCATCTTAATGGAAATAAATTTGAAATCGAGCTATGGACTGGCTATTTTGATAAAAACGGAAATAAAATCTATGAAAATGATATTATCAAAAATGAATCGCTTGAAGAAATTTATTATATTACAAGAGATAATACTTATAAAATGTTTAAAATAATCATCTATGATAAAGACTGTAATGAAAACCTTTATAGGAAAAAAAATCCTGCTGATATCAATTTGTTAAAAATGCTTGTTTCAGATAAAAATATGAGTGTCATTGGCAATATCCATGAAAATCCTGAACTTTTGAAATGTTAAAAAATATTAAAAATTTTAACATAAAAATGAAATATGTTAAAAAAGCCAAAAAATTTAACAAAGTCCATTGATTTAATGGGCTTGATTAAGTTTTAGCAAGGAAAAAAGATGAATTTGGATTTTTTAAATGAGTTTAAGTTAAAAAATAAAGATTTAAACGAGAAATTAGAGTTTTTAATCCCTGATTTTTTAGTTAAAAAAGCAATAACTATTATTTATGCAAATGGTGGAAGTGGAAAAAGTTATTTAAGTGCCGCCATTTCTAAAACACTTTGCAAAGATACAAGGGTTAAAAGCATCGTTTATGTTGACATGGATAATCCTTTAAATGTTTTAAATGAAAGAGGTTTTGGTGAACTTATTTTAAATGAAAGCAAATTCACTTATATTCACAGATCAAGCTTAAAAACTTCAGCTTATGAGCTTTTAGAAATGATTGAAGGCAAAGGCGTAGCAGGAAGCTATGAAGGGGTTTTATTTGTACTTGATTCTTTACGCAATTTTGCAGATATTGATAATGATACTAAAATGATGTCTTTAATGTCTTTACTCATGAATTTAAGAGAATGTGGGGCAACCATTATGGCTTTACACCATTCTACAAAAGATGGCAGAGCTTTTAAAGGCTCAAATCATATTAGAAACTCAAGTGATTGCATGTATTTTTTACAAAAAGTGGCTAACTTAGAACAAGGCTTTGAAGTATTGCTTAGTGTGCAAAAAGAAAGAGCAGGAATTAAAGATCAAGCCTTTTTTATCAATACAAAAACTCTAAATATTAAAAACACCGACTTGCAAAACGCTAAAATCAGCGATAAAGAAGAAGCTTTTATAGATAAAGTTTTAAAGCTTTTAAACGAAAAAAGCCTAAGCACAAGTGAGATTTTATTAGCTCTTGATGTCAGTAGGAGTGATAATTTTTCAAGGAATACTTTAGAGAAATTTAAAGGTGTTTTTTGGGAAAGTGAGCTTGGCGGAGAGAATGGTCGCACTTTTGTTTGGAAAAGTTTAAAAGCTGACAATAAAGACAGCAACGACAAAGAATTAAGCTTATTTGGGGATGAGTTATGAAATTTAACCCTCCAAGCAAAGAAGATTTAATTAAAGCCATTGATGAGTTTAATGCTAAAAACTCTTGCTCTATCCCTTATTTTATAGCAGATAGTTTTATAAATTACTATAAGCAAGACGATGGAAGATGGCTCATGGCTAATAAAAAGCCTTTAAAATGCTGGAAAAGAGCGCTTAATTCAACTTGGCTTCCAAAGTTAGCGAACAAATACAAAAATAAAGATAAGCAAAAAGCTTTAGCTTCTTGGCTAGAAGAGGAGTTTTAATGGATAATGCAAAAGAGGCGCTAAAAGAGCTTTTTGGTATTAGCGAAGTTCAAGCTGTGGCCATAGAAAAACTTTATTTTAAAGCTAAAACACCAAAAGATATACTAGGCTTTAAAAAATACTATGATTTAACCATGCTAAAAAAACAATTTGTTGGCACAAGTTATGAGAAACTTTCCCTTGTGTGTGCCTTTGCAGAGCTTGATTTAAACTTAAGGTACAAAAATATAGAGTCTTTTTTAGAATGGCTTTTCATTTCATTTTCAAATCGTTTTATTTTTCAAACAAAAAAAGGAGATTTCTCATATTCTTTTGTACTTAGATATTATGATGGTAACATTGTTTATGATGAGTTAGGAAAGCCTGTTTTAAAGCATGTTGATTGTGGAGATAATCTTTATTTTATTAATGCTAATAAAGAGCTTTGTGATGAGCAAAGAAAACCACTGAATGTAGGAGAGTTTTATAATAAGCTAGTTGAATATATGTTTAAAAACCAAGATAAAATTATTTTTGATAATAAAATTGAAATAAGCCCTGTTATTAAAACTCAAATTCCTAGCCAAACTAAAATAAATAAAGATTACGAGCAAAACTATTTAGAATACAAAAAGAATCAAAATAAGCTTTATAATGCAAATATTGATAAATTCACTTCAAAACTAGAGCAAATTTTAAAGGCTAAAAAATGAATACTCAAAACACTTTAAAAAAGCACTTAATTAAAATCATTCATACTTTAAGAAAAGATGCTAATTTAAGCGATGATGAAAGCTATCGCTGGGTTTTAAATCAAAGATATGGCAAAGCTTCAAGTAAGGATTTAAGCATAGATGAACTTAGGGACTTTGCTATAACTTTGGGCTATGATGAAAAGTTTTTAAAAAAGCAAAATACCAAAAAAGCAAGGTATTTTAAAAAAGAAAACACTAAAAGCGGAAGGGCTACAAAAAAGCAACTTAATATGATACAAGCCATTTGGAGTAAAAATGCTAAAAATCCTACTCAGTGGGCTTTAAGAGAGTTTATTAATAATATTGTAAAAAAGCGACCTTTGCATCTTTGGTATTTAAGTATAGAAGATGCTAATAAAGTTATCCTAGGGCTAAAAAATTTAGAAAACAACAGCACACATTAAGCCAAACGAAGCTAATGTTGTCTCATCAAAACAAAAGGAGATTAAAATGATTTTAGAAATACATTCTTACGATGCAGAGTTTTTTTTAACCTTAGGCATAGAAAAACACTCACAAATTGCCTTTGCTGCAAAAAGAACAAGCCTTGAAATAATGCATAATGGAATCACTCATCAGATTAAAACTGATAAAGATTTTGGGATTTTGCTTAATGTGGTTTGTAATATCAGAGAAAAACTTGATGAGAGTTTTGAGGAAGAAGATAAAAGCTTGGTTATTGATATAGATGAAATTGTGGCTAAAGTTTGCAAAGAATTAGAGTAATGCTCTAATTCTTTTTTCTTTCTCATCCATAGGGTATTGTTTATCCCAAGCCTCCATAAGTTTTCTTTCTTGGTCGGATAATCTGATATTATAAGTTTTGCTCATATATAAATAGCTTCTTGCAATCCAGCCTTTAGAATAATTTGCAGGATAAAATCTTTTTGCTTTAAAATCAGTATAAACCTTACAATTTCCATATTGAGTATATTTTAAATTAGTAGGAGCCTCAGCATATCTAAAATTGCTTCTATCCCCATTTATCTCTCCTATGGCTGGAACTAGGTTTTGTTTATCGGCTTCCATTTTTGCAAAAGTTGGATCATTTTTACAAGCTTTTCTGCCACCTTCTTTCCAGCAAGGTAAATGCTTTCCAAAGTTTTGGGCGGGCATAATATGCTCCCATTCTATGCGTTTGATTCTTTGGTTAATTTTTCCTTTTTTGGTGTATTCGTTTCTAGGAGCATATAAATCACTTTTAATCACTTCAAAACTAATATATTTTCCTTTTTTATTAACCTTAAAAGGTGCTTGACAATAAAAATCATACCAGTAAGAGCTCCCTAGATCATTATAAAATTTTACTAATTCTTTTTTGCTTTCTTCAAAACTTTTAGCATTTAATAAGCTTAAAGCAAGTATTAAAACGCTTATTATTTTTTTCATTTATTCTCCTTTTTATTTTTTAAAATTATACCCTACTAAATAAAATTTAGCTTTTTTGCTATAATTTGCAAAAACACTCAAATAGGACTAGCATTGCTTAGCAATAACGAATACTTTGAATATTTTATTGATTTTGTGAAAAATAACGACAAACGAGAAATCTTAAAAGAATTTGGCGGTGCAAATATTTATATACCAAGCTACAAAACCTTACTTAGAGATGAAGAATTAAAACAGGATTTTAAAACACTCATAAAACAGGGAATAAGCACTAAAAATGCAAGTGTGGAATGTGCTAAAAAATACGATTTAAGTTTAAATGCGGTGTATTTAATCACTAAAGAATTGAGAGAAAATTTAGAACCAAGTTTGTTTTAGCTCTCAAACTCCACGCTAATTATATAAGCTTGGTCATTAAAACTATGACTCACGCTTTTAATACTAAATTCATAATGATCCATATTAATATCTTTAATCTTAAGTTTTCCACCTGCTCTTATTTCACGCCCAATAAGCTCACATCTTCCATTTAATCCACCTTTTTGAAGCTCATTGAGTTTTGCTTGTGCTTTTTTAAAAGCTTCATTATCATTTTTTGGTTGTGAGATTTGCATTTTATATATATTCTCCCCACTTCCTACTTTTATGCTTTTTATCTTTGCCTCATTTATATCTTGCCATTCTGCTATTACGGCACTATATTCATTTCTAGCACTTTCTGAAATTTCTAATGAAATACATTCTTTTAAAGCTATTTCAAATAAGGGTAAATTTTCATTCTTGCTTGTGATATTAGCAGCATTATCGCCAATCTTACCATCTTTTGGAGTAATGATTAAAGTATTTTCTTTTACACAGCAAATAAAACCATAATCAAAACATATACTATACAAGAATTCTAAATTACTTTGATTATTTTGTAAAATGCTTACTATATTTTGATCCTCGCCACTTGTTTTGATTTTTAGATTGTTTTCATTTGCGATTTTTCTTGCTATGGTAAAAAGAGTAGTGTTTTCAAAGCTTCTTGTCTTTTTCTCTTTTATATTAACGCTGCCTTTTCCACTAAAATTAATAGCACTTGCTCTAACTTCAGTAGTATTTGAAGTATAGTTTTTACTCACTACATTCACACTAAAGCTTCCACATTTATAAAGCTTTTCAAAGCCAAGCCAAAGCTCTAAACTATCCCCAAAAAGTGGCTTGGAATAAAGCCCAAAAACACTTAAACTTATCTCATCACTTTCAGCTTTTTCTTTATCTTCATAACTAATGCTAATAAGATTTTTAGAAAGTTTTTCTGTGATATCCTCACCTTTGGCAATAAGTTTAAACTTAGGTTTTCTTACCATAAAGCCTTTTCCTTGCTTTCTTTGATTTTAATACTAGGTAAAATCACTTTATCTCCTGTTTTTAAAAGAGGCTCTAATCTTGGATTGGCTAATAAAACTTGATTAAAATACAAAAGTGTCCCATAATGCTTATAGACTATACTATCAAGCCTCTCGTTGTTTTTAGCTATGTAAATCTTACTCATCAAAATCCCTTTCTAAATCCATGCTAAAGCTTTGTGTTACAAAGCCACTTCCATCTACAAATGCACTTCTGTTTTCATTTAAGGATAAAATCACAAATTTACCATAATACTTTCCATTAGCTCCTGTTAAGATAAAAGATCTTTGTTCTTTTGCCATATTCTCAAGCTTATCTAAATAAGTATTTCTATCCCCTTTTAAAGGTAAAGTTTTGCCTTGTATTTTAATCTTTTCGCTTTCTTTAGAACTT
This sequence comes from Campylobacter sp. CFSAN093227, assembly GCF_012897855.1. Taxonomy (NCBI): domain Bacteria; kingdom Pseudomonadati; phylum Campylobacterota; class Epsilonproteobacteria; order Campylobacterales; family Campylobacteraceae; genus Campylobacter; species Campylobacter sp. CFSAN093227. The sequence goes on along the minus strand of NZ_CP040610.1, from coordinate 743,672 downwards.
GCAAATAAAGCATTATGATTATTAAGCCTATTTTGACTTTGTATGTTATATTCTAAGCTTCTTTCTAAATTATCAAAATTTAAAGCTTTAAACTCAAATTCTCCTAAAGCTAAAACCATTTAAACTCCTTTTTAGTTTCATCAAGCTAAAATTATCTTAATTAGATAAGGTTGATACCTAAAATGTAGTAGTAGGATAGTCCAAATTAATTGGGGTATGTATTGTGAGTGCAAGTCTCACCGCCTTATCTGATCTTAATATATGTCTTATTATCTTTATTAATCGCTTCTACTTTTCCTAATGTAACCATTGCATTGGTTTTACCAAACTTCTTTAGCTTATAATCAGGGGTAATTACAATTTTATTGATACGACTAGCATCTTTTTTATCTTCAAAGAAATACAATAAAGAATTATTTGCATTATCCCAATACACTTCTTTTGCTTCATCTAAAACTTTAACAATTTGCTTGATTTCATCCGCGCTTAAAGCCTGATTATAACTTGCCTTTCTTTTAGGACTTGCGTGTAAAAGATTGTTTTTGCTCAGTGTAAAGTATAAGTCTTCTAAGTCTTTTTTATTAAGTTTTTCTAAAAACTCTTTGGTGCTTTTATCCATTTTACCTACTTGTATGAAATTGATAGGATATTTTTGATTATCTTTAATGATGACTTCATCCACCATATCATCTAAGCTTTTTTGCCAAGTGTACAGTTCTTTTTGATGAGTGAAGCTTTTAACTTCTTTTGTTTTTTTAGCCGCTGCACTTAACATATCAAGCTTTATAAAGTTTTGAATGACTTCAGTGTTTTTTTGTTTATAAAGCTCATCTAAAAGCTCTTCATCATTAAAGCCATTAAATTCGCTTTCTTTGGCATTCGATGGTGGTATTTTTAGGCCTTTAACTTCACTTTCACCTACTTCTAAAACATAACACCTGCAACCATAATCATGCATAGTTACATGCGGATAATGACTATCCCAAAAAGGATCATCTTTATGTAAAACTATGCCATCAAAGGCTCTGTGTTTGTCCCTAACCAAAGAATCTTTTTGGGTGCAGTATTTAAAATAAGGTTTAGTGCTTTTCATTTGATTTTCATAGATAGCTTTAGCTTTAGCTTTTCTTGAGTTTTCCTCAAAGATTTTTTTTAATCTTGCACTATTAAAATGAGTTTTTTTAACTTCACCTGTTTTAGGGTTTATAACTTCCTTTGAACCCCACCAACCTTTAGCTTTTAATTTCTCCTCTGCAATCTTACTCCAAGTGCTAAATTTATCCCCATTTTTAATAGCATTTACTAAAGTATCTTGCATATCTTTTAACAAGCTTTCATCCATAAGCTTAGCAATAGTAAAGACTTTTTTATGGGTTGAATATGAAAGTTCATCATAATCAAAACTAAGCTCTGGCTTTTTATTTTTTAAAAAATCAACAGCTTTAGTAGGTTCTGAAAAAAATCCTATTTTTGCACCTGTCATTTTAATCCTCCAAGTATCCTAAAATACTGGAATTATTTAAAGCTATAAAAAGATGTTTTTCAAACTCGCTTTGCTCTAAACTAGAAAAATTTTCTTTAAGTTTATTGAGTGCCTCGTTAAAATCTTTACAATCTTTTACAATGCTTTCAAATTGCTCTTGAAAAAACTTTGACATGCTCTCATCGACTTTTAAGTATTCTTTTTGTTCTAATCCTTTGTCAATAAAATCTTCTTCAAAGCTCTCTAACTTTACTTTGTTTTCAAAGACTTTTTTATCATTTTCTAAATCTTTAAAGTCTTTTTTTTCTAAAGTCTCTCTTATAAGCTCACCCTCTACATTATAAGTGTTTTTAATGTATTCTTCATCAAAGCAAAAGCCCATGTTAAAAAGTTTTAAATCCCTTTCGCAAAGCTCACTTTTTGGTTCTGCTTCGCTAAAAAACTGCACATAGAGTTCATCTTTAAAATGATTGATTTCTTTGAAAAACTTAATGGCACGATTTAAAATAAAAAGAACGATTTGTCCATCTTGGGCGGCTAAATCTTTTCTTATTTGATTATGTGACTCAGCCGCTGCTAAAGAACCTCCGCTTACTTGAGAACTTAAATTAGCTCCTAAAACCACGCTTCTTATTTGATTATCTAAGTAATCTATTATTTCATTATAATTTGCCTTAGCCTTTGGCTGGATTAAATCAAGCTCTTCTTCTTTATCAATGACCGCACTATCGCCATTTAACATTTGATGAATTTCAGAAGCTAGTGCATCAGGATCGCTATCTGTTTTTGCAACTGCCCAAGGAGAACCAAATCTTTCTAAAAACTCCATCCAAAACTTTAAACTTGCATTTTTAAGCTTTACTGGAAAATAAAGCTTTGTTAATAAGGCATCGCCATTTTTAAATAAAAAATTAGAGCCAAAAAGTCCATAAATTGCTTTTTTATCTTCCACAATTTCTTCGCAACCATTGCCATTATAAACTAACTCATCATTTTCATTAAAGCCAAAATTTCTAAAATCTCTTTGTTTTAAGATTGGATAGTAAAAACCATCTTTTAACTTGTAATTAACTTCAAATACATTAAGCCCATAAAGATAGGTTTCTAAGATTTGACTTAATAAATCAGGATTGAAAAGATACTCAAAGCTTTCTTTTATTTTTTCGTTTTCACAAACGATTTGAAGCTCTTTTGCTAAAATCACACTCCTTCGTGATTGATGAGCTTGAGTAAAGCTTAGATCTTTAAAAATCATTTTTTGATCGTTCTCGCTGATTTTAAGCACATTTAAATAGCTTGAGTTTATAAGAGTGTTTATAAGACTATTGTTTTTTAATATCACTTCTCTTTTGGATTTGATTTCTTTTTTCATATTTTTCCTTTAAAAACGCCTTATTCTTGAAACAGAGTTAAAATGATGCTTTCTTCTTTTAATGCTACTTTTAGTTCTTGCTAATAAAAATGCTCCTGCTAAGCTATCAGGTGCATCATCATTTTTCCCTTCTGGAAATTCTAAAAGTTGATTTATAAGCATAGTTTGGCTTTTATGTAAAAAAAGCTCTTCATTTTCAAAAGCAAGGCTTAAACTCTCAATGCGTTCAAACTTGCTAACGCTATTGTTTTTGCCACGCAAAGGCAAAAAAACTCCACTTTCTAAGCTTTTTTCTTGTAACCATTTTTTTAAGAAAAATTGACCGCCATTAGTTTCAATTTCAATCAAGCGACATTTATAATTCTTTTGAAGATTAAAAATGGTTTTTATAATGCTTTGTGCTTTTAAGATTTTTACGATGCTTTCTGCTACATAAAAACCCTTTGCACCTTTGCCAATAATGGTAATCGCAGTAAAGTCACTTTTTGCTTTTTCTCCTGCTGGGTCAATATACATATAATACTGATTAATGGGTGGTAAATCATCATAAAAATTAATACCATCAAGACTAAAGATTTGATTTTCACTTCTTGGATTATTGAGTTGCTCTTTATTGAAAGCTTTTAGATTTTCAGCTCTTAACTTCATTAAATCTTCTAAGCTTTTAGCTTCATCCCAAAGAACTTTTGCCCCTTTATCCATTAAAACTTTATTTTTTAAATAAAATTGATGAGCGGTATTAAAATCAGTATTTCTATAAAGCGTGGCGTATTCATCCCATAAATCAAGCCTTTGTGGAAACTCTTCGATGGAACGGAAGACTTTAGGATTCCAAAAACCAAGCTTTAATTTTCTAGATAACACGCTATCATTATGTAAAATGGTTCCAATATAAAGCACATCTAAACTTCCATCCGCACTCCCTAAGTTTAAAACCGCTTCATCCACCCAATCTTCTAATTTATCCCTTTGATCTTTACTTCTGACATTAGTGTCGTTTTCTAAATCATCTAAAATAACTAAATCAGGTCTTTTAACCCCATATCTAACCCCACGCAGTCTTTTACCACTGCCAAAGGCTTTAATCTTTACGCCATTATTGCTAACAAATTCCCCCACACGCCAAGTCTTGCCAATTCCTACTACTTCGGGAAAATCAAGCTTTAAATGCGGATTATCTTCAAGCTCTGCTTTAATAGCTTCAAGCATTCCTTCCATAAGTTCGACCGCATCTGAAATCTCTACTATAAAGTTTTTATAATTAAAAACTAAGCACCACAAAGGAAAGAGTTGTGAAGTGTAGGTGGATTTACCATGAGCTCTTGGTGCAGCTATGGCGTGTTTTTCACCTTTGCTTTCTTTTTTAAGTGCGATTTTTGTAAAAACTTCATTTAAGTGCAAATGTAAGCCGCATTCTCCTTTAATGGTAAAATAATGCGGAAAATAAGTTCTTGCAAAATAATCAAAATCCACACTCGCTCTTTTAATTCTTTCTTCTTTTAAAGTAGGATCTAAATGGCTTTCATGCAAAAATTGAGTTTTTAATTCATTTTTTAGCTCATCCATCCATTCTAAAAAGTCTTTTCTTTGCATAGCACCTTTTAGTTCATTTGGAGTGTTTTCGTGCTTTTGTTCGTTTGAGATTAAAAACTCATCGAGTTCTTCTTTGGAAAAAAGCATTAAATATCCATTGCTAAAATTTCTTTTTCTATCACTCCACTTTCTAAAAGTGATACAAGTTTTGCTACGCAATCTTTATCATTTTTTAAATGACTTATGATAATTTCAACCACTTTTTTAGCAACATTTAAACGATAGCTACTTGGATCTTCTAATCTTGCAACCTTTCTCATTTTTGAAAAGCTATCGCCTATCCTTGCAATGGCTTCAGTTTTCTTTTCTGCATTCATTTTTTCATCAGTATTTATATTTTCAATCGCACAAAACATTTGCTCAGTAAAACTTTCATATAATGAGGCACTTTCTTTATCTTTTATTTTTGAAGTTAAAAGATTAGCTTTTTGCTTATCCCAATCGCCATCTTTGGCTTTATAGTTTCTAATCGTTTTTTCATTGCGGTTTAAAATTTTTGCAATTTTAAATATATCAAAACCTGCAATATAAAGTTCTTTTGCTAAATCTTTTAAGTTGTTTTGAGACTTCGCGGATGAAGTAAATTTATCCTTACGAGCAGGAGTTTCACTCTCTGCACCCACCTGAAGGCCACACCCGACCTTTGCCATCTTAGGCTTTGTGGTGGAAGTTAAATTTTTAGCCATTTAATCTCCTTAAATCCATTCTTTTTCTTTTAATTTTAAACGCTCTAACTTTGTTTTGTGGGATAAAGTTATCTTCGTTGATTTCAGTTGGAATTTTTTTATTTGCCATTTTTAAAAGTAAATCATTAGCCCACTCTCTAATCTCTTCTAAGCTTTCTTTTGGAAAATCATTTCGGCGTTTTAATTCCATAATTGTAAGCTTTACACAGATATCTTTTAAAAGAGGAGTTGGGTTTTTAGGTATCTTTATAAAACTTGCAATATAACTTTGTGCATCATTAATAGCATCATCAATCACTTCTTTATCACAAACCCCATCAGCATTTAAATCGCTAAGCTCTGCTATGGCATGAACGCTTAATTCTTTGATTAAATCCTTTTCATCTATCATAAAAAAATGCGTTTTAGTTTCTGTGATAAGCTTTTCTTCTAAAATGTCTTGATAATTCATTTAAAAAACCTTTTTTAATGTGGTTAAAATATGGTTAAAATCGTTTAAAATCTTTTTCTAATATCTTTTTAGCTTTAAAAGCATTTTTTGCCTTTAAAGCTAAAATTGTGCGTTTTACTCTAAAACAAGCTTAATAAGTCCATTTGGTCTGGTGCAAACTGGCATGGCTCTCATTTCGCCTACAATTTCAATTCCAGCCCCACGAGGTAAAATCTCAGGCTTAGAAACAAACATTAAACTTGGTGCTTTTCCTAAAGCATCAGTATGATTTGCTCTTGTATAATAAATGCGATTAGAATTATCCTTTGGCACAACCATACCCTCAGTGCCTTTTAAAAATTCAACGCTTTTTCCATTTGTATTTTTATATTTTGCACTATAACGGCGATATTTGGTGCCATATAAAATTAAGGACTTATCTTTCTCATCCCTACTTGCAAGATGATTTTTATAAAGATCTTCGCTTAATGCCAAGTTAGAAATAGCCGCAAAAAGTTCATTTCCACAAAGCACTTCATAATCAGCACTTGTTCCAAATTCATCAATAATTGCTGAATCAATCGCATCACAAATGCTGGCTAAAGTCACACTCCCATCTTTTTTAACACTAACAGCTTTCTTACTTGCACTTCCAAAATCAAAAAGCACATTTCCTTTGCCATCTAAAATCTTGCCAAATAAAGCACCATTTGCCATATATTCAAGTGTAGTGTTAAAGCTTTCTTTCATTTCTTTAACCAAAACCCCAAGAGCTCCACTTAAGCTTTTAGCCTGAGCTTCTTGTAATGCTAAAGACCTTAAAGAATTAATCTCACTCGCACTGATTCTTTTTGCTAATGCAAAGCGTGGTAAAGGTATATTTAAAATATAAGCGTCTTTAGTATTTTCTAAAGAATGTTCCCCATTATCTGAAATGCTATTTAAAACAATTCCAGCACCTTTTATAATTTCAACCCTTACGGTGCTCTCTAAACTTGGGATTTTATCCTTAAAAAAAGTATCACTTACAAAGCGAGGTGAAGCTTTGGTTTGATTAATAACTTCAGTTATTTTTGTACTTGAAAAAAGTTCCAAAAGTTGCTCTAAATCCATTTTTACTCCTTAGTATTAATAATTAAATTTTGCATAAAAGCCTTTTTAACCGCACTTACATGAACGCCTTTTAAATTGATTTCTCCTGCTAATAAAACCCCATAAACTCCAGAACTAAGAGCGTGATCTTTAAGCATTGCTAATTTAACATTTTCTTTTGCACTAATATCTTCATTTGGACATTTTTTAAAGCTTTCTCCAAAATCTTCGCTGATTAAAAGCGTTCCAAGAGCTAAGCTTCCATTAGTTTCAAGATCTATTTTCGCATTAATTGAAAACAAATCTTTATTGATAAAACTTTCAAGGCTTTTTGGCATAGCAATTAAAGGATCATTGCTTAAGCTTTTTGGTGTGACCTTTGATGGCATTTCTTCTCCTTTTTCATTTATAAATTCCTTAGTGGTTTCATTTTCACTCACAGCTTCTTCATTGACTAGGTTCTCATCTTCTAAAGACAAAGCTTTAGGTAAGTCTCCAGTTTCCAAGTCTTCATTTTCTAGGTTTTGGGTTTCTTTTTTAGCTTTAGCCATTTTTAATCCCCTAACATCATTTTCACAACATCAAACTCATTAGTTTTTGCTGTGTTTTTATTTGCAAAAACATTATTTTTTGGAACTTGCACTTGATCATTCTCGGTATCTAAAAAGCTTTTAAAGCCTTCTAAATCCTTACAAGCATACATTAGCGCCCATTCTTTTTGGGAATTAGCAATTTTTCCGCTATTTAAAGCATTATCAACTAAAGAGCTTGCTAAGTTTTTAACGCTTTCTTCGTTTTGTTTTTTTAAAGCTTCATTTTGTAAAGCGAGTGAGCTATTTTCATTTTTTAAAGCTATAATCTGAGATTCTAGCTCTTTGATTTTTTCATCCATTTTCTCTCCTTTGTTTTGATGAATATTATTTTTGTTAGCAATAAGTTCGCCTAGCTCATCAATAAATGGCGTATTAGTTAGTGCGACTGAGTGAAGCTTAGCTCTTACTAGTTCTCCACTTTTATTGTCTTTTGAATTAAATTCAAACACAGGGGATAAATAGCGGTATTGCTTATTTGTTATATATTTTTTAGCCTCTTCGTTAAACTCAGCCTTAGCCATTAAGGCATCATTTTCCAAATAAAGCTCTTTAATCCAACCTGCAGCAGGTGCTTTTTCATTTTTTAAGCTTTGATGCTCATAGTCAATAACCAAATCAATCTTTTTTTGATTAAAATTATCAATCATTGAGTTTAAATCTTTATCATCAACCTTAAACCTGCCATTATTATGCCCTTTCCACTCACCCTTAATTGCCACTTTTATGGGCTTATCATTGCTAACTTCGACTAAATTTTCTTTATTGATAAAAAGCATTTTAAATCCTTAAAAAATCATCTTTTGATAAAAAGCTACTTTGCAAAGTTCTTGCATAAATGCTTAAATAGCCATGATCGCTTATTCCTTCGTAAACCTTTTTAAGATCTTTAAGCTCTATTCTAAAACCATTGCTAGGTTCTGCATTTAAAAGCACTTTATCAACAGCTTCTATTGCATCAAATAATTTATGCTTAGCATCAATTCTGTGTTTAGGAGCTTTTGATTTTGTATGGGTTAAAATATAAAGTTTCCAAGTTCCCACTTTATTTTCTAAATCTTTATAACTTTCTCCTTCAAAATCAAGCAAAAGCGAAGCATCTAAATTATTAATACAACTTGCTATATTTTGGGTGTCTTCAAACTCGCCTAAATACATTTTTGCTTTAAAATCTTTTAATAGTTCTAAAAGCTCATTTTCAAAACTTTTAAGCATTTTCATCCTTTAAAAATTAGCGGCAATTTTAAAATGAGTTCTTTTTTTAATCAAGCAAATTATTTTTTCAAAGAGTTTTAGCACAAAATTTTTCTAGTTTTTGGGTCAGCTTTTTAACTAAACTTACGACATTTAAAGGAGTGAAAATGAAAAATAACCCTTATTTTAAAGAAAGCGAATTTAAATGTAAATGCGGCAAATGTGAATTGCCTCAAAATGTGCCAAGTGATGAGCTTATAGACATTCTTTGTGAAATCAGAGAACATTACAATGCTCCTGTTATTATAAATAGTGGATATCGCTGCAAAGAGCATAATGCAGAGGTTGGTGGAGCCCCTAAAAGCCAACACACTATAGGAAGTGCAGCAGACTTTGTGGTTAAAGGAGTTAAAACAGAAGAAGTTCATCAATATGTTTTAAACACCTATGGCGAAAGGAGCTTGGGAATTGCCATAAAGCATAATTTTAATGATCCTTATGCTGGGTTTGTACATTTAGACACTAGAGGCAAAAAAGCAAGATGGACTTATCCATAAGGAAAAGATTGTGTTTAGTTTTATTTTATCAAGGTTTTTAAGTCCTTTAAAAATAGCTTTTTTTGTTCTAATTGCTCTTTGTGGTTTTTTATATTTAAAAAACAATGCTTTAGCTTTAGAAAATGAAAATCTAAAACTTAAAGCTTTGCATTTTAGCAATGAAATCAATGTTTTTAAAGATAAATTAGCCCAGCAAAATAAAGCTATTGATAAATTAAAACTTGATTTAAAGCCCAAAGAGACTTTAAAAGAAGTTTTAAAAGTGGATAAGGTTTTTATTAAAGATAAAAGCTGTGAGAGTGAACTTAAAGCTTATAAAGAATTATTTAATATTTTAGGAGCAGAAAAGTGAATGATAAAATGAGAATTTTCCTATTAATTATACCTTTTGTTTTTTTAAGCGCTTGTGCTTCTAAAGATATTTTGATTAAAACTGAAATCAAAGAAGTTAAAGTTCCTATTAAATGCCCTTTAAAACTTCCTTTAAAGCCTTTAGACAAAAAAGACTTAGAAAGTGCTAAAGAAATCTCTAAATATTACTTAGAAGTTGAAAATATAGCCAAGCTTTGCACAGGAGAGAAAGATGAAAGAAAATAATAAAATGATAAATCAAAAAAGCATTGCAAAAGATCTTCTTATAGCTCTTTTGTTTTCAACTTTTGCATTAGCTTTATTATATTTATTTGAAATTTTTACAAGGAACTAGCAATGAAATTAGAAGATATATTTGTATATATGGTTTTAATGATAGTAAGCTTTATAGCTGGACTTGTAGGAATTGTAACAAAAAATAAATTAAGCAAAGCTCTTAATTTAAAAGGTAAATTTACACTCTTTTTAAAAGGTATGCTAGGCTCTATGTTTGTGGCATATCTAGTTTTTGAAATTGTAAATTATCTTAATTTTGGCATAAAGCTTAGCGTTGCAGTGGGTGGTTTTGCAGCTTATATGGGGACAGATGCATTGCTTAAAATTGAGCAACTTGTAGAAAAGTTAATTAATAAAAAAATGGAAAAACTATAATGAACGAACTTGGCATCATTTGCGACATTAAAGAAGGTAAAGCTAAGGTTGCTATTGGAGATATGGTAACGGATTTTTTAAGTGTTTTTCAAAGTCTAGCTAATTCTTATGCAGTGAGCTTTTCTCCTTTAAGAATAGGAGAGCAAGTATTAGTCATACCTGTGCGTGGGGATTTAAATAGTGGAGTTATTTTGCGTGGGCTTTACCAAGAAAAACATAGAGCAAAAAACACAGATGAAAATACTTTTAATATAGATTTTGAAGATGGAACGCATTTAGAATACAACTCTAAGAGTAGTACTTTAAAACTTGATGTGGTTAAAGATATAAATATCACTTGTGTAGATAAAACCACCCATAACCAAAACAACACCTTAAATACTAAAAATCATACTACAAACGCTAATACCATAACGCTTAACGCTCCAAGTATTAATTTAAATGGTAATACTCAAATTGCAGGAGCAATTTCTACAAGTGGCGAAGGTGGGGCAAGTGGTACTTTTAGCATAAAAGGAAATTTAAACTTAATAGGCAATTTACAAGTTAGTGGAAATATAAGCGATAGCAAAGGTGATTTAACAAATCATATCCATTCTTGTACTTGTGGTGCCACAGCTTCGCCAAGATAGGAAAAACTATGAAAGAATTATTTTTGCTTTTATTTTCATTAGTCTTTTTTATGCTCTTTTGCATGGGGGCATTTTATGCTTTTTTAAACCTAAACTTCTTTATTAAAAGCATTTTTATAGGCTTTTTTATAGCTTTTATGTTTTTAGGATTTTCGCAAATGCTAGAAAACATTTTTGAATTTTACAAAGGTTTAAAATGAATTACATGGTAAGCATCGAAGAAAGTATCAAAGACATTTTAATCACTCCTTTAGGCTCAAGAGTAATGAGACCTGAATATGGTTCTTTACTTTATACACTCATAGATAGAAAAATCGATGATGATTTTAAAATCAAACTTACTAGATACACTGCAGAAGCAATTTCAAAGTGGGAAAAAAGAGTAAAGCTAAAAGGTGTGAGACTTAATGAGTGTAAAGACAATAAATTAAGCATTACCTTGCTTTTTGAAAATTATGGGGATTTAACCATGGAGCTAGGCAAATGAGTGAGCTTTTAAGTGCAAATGATAGCTATTTTAAACAAAGCTTTTTAAAGGATATCCCTTATCCACAAATCATAGAAGAGCTTGATTATGAAAAGCTTTTAAAAGCCTATGAAGAACTTTTTAAAAGCTTTTTAAAAGATAATGTAGAGCTTTTAGAATCTGACCCTTTTAAAGCCATTTTAGAAGCTTTAGCTTATAGAGAAATGATAATTAGAGCAAGAATTAATGAGAGTATAAAAGCAACTTATCTTCATTATGCAAAGGGAAGTGATTTAGATAATGTAGTAGCTAATGGCTATTTGATACAAAGGCTTAAAGGGGTTAAGCCCACAGCTAAAGTAGAGTTTGAATTAAATACTTTACTTACTTATGATGTCATCATCCCAAAAGGTGCAATTTTTTCAAATGAAAAAGCAGACCTTGCCACTTTAAAAGAAGAAGTGGTGATTAAAAAAGGGCAAAGTAAAGCACAAGGTATTTTAGAACTTGATGAATTTATTCAAAGCAAAGAAAGTAAAACCGAGTTTTTACAAACCCCACTGCCTTTTGTGGCTAAGATTAAACAACTAGAATTTTTCAAAGGTGGAGCCAGTGAAGAAAGCGATGAGGCTTTAAGAGAAAGAGCCATAATGAGTGTACATCGTTTTTCAACCGCAGGAAGTGAAAAAGGCTATATCTATCACGCTTTAAGCGCAAGTGCAAAAGTAGCTTCCATAAAAGCTTTAAACAATGGAGCAGGAAAAGTAAGAGTTATCATTAAAAGTGAAGATGAATTAAGCGTTGATGTGGTTAAAGAGTATTTAAGTGCGGATGAGCGAAGACCTTTAACTGATGAAGTAAATGTAGAATTAGCTAAAAAAAGAGAGTTTATCGTAGATGCCAAACTTTTGCTTTTAGAGCTTTCTAGGGCTAATGAAATAAGCCAGAAGATTAATGCTTTGCAAAAGGACTTTGATTTAAGTGTGGATTTAGCACTGGGATTTATTTATAAATGCCTTCATCAGGACGGAGTTTATAAAAGCGAAATTTTAAGCATTAAAGAAAAAATCATAAATGAAGAAGAGCAAGAATTAAAAGACTTGCCCTTAGAAAATATAATAATAGCTGATGATGAGTTTGCAACCCTTAGCTTTTCACTTAGTTATGAAAAGGCAGTACTATGAAGGGGCATTGCGTAGCAATGGGTCGGGAAGCCTTCAGTAAAAGCGACTTTGGGCGAATTTCGTTTGCACAAAGTGATAGCATAAAAAAGGCAGTACTATGAATACACTAATACTAAACCACCATCCAAAACAAAGCAAAGCCATTGATTTAAGTGCTAAAACAAGATTTGAAGATTTAAATTTAGCTAGTATCACAAATCTAGCTCTAAATTGCGATGAAAGATTATTGTCAATTTTAGCTAATGCTTATGATGTAAGTATTGATGGTTTAAATGAAAAAGAATCAAGAAAGCTTATATCTAAAGCCTTGCTTTTAGATAGATACAACGGCACAACTTGGGCTATAAAAGAAGCTTTAAGAGCCGTATTTCCTACTGCAGTGGTTAAAGAGTGGTTTAATTATGGTGGAAAGCCTTATTTTTTTAAAGTTAAAGTAAGCACAACTAATGTTAGCTTTGATGAAAGAACGCTTAATACTTTAGAAAGACTAATTTATGATTTTAAAAATGTTAGAAGCGTTTTAGAAGCAATTGAAATAGAGATTGAAAGTAAAAATGATAGTTTTAATGCTAATGCACAAATAAGTGGAGAAACTATAGAAATCTTACCTTTTCAAACCACGCAAATTGAAAACAATCAGAAACCAAGTTTAAATGCAATGGGTGTTTTTATGTGTGAAATAACAAGAACTAATATTGATTTTAAAGGAGTGTATTAATGGCAAAAAGTGAATACTATACCATACTAACAAAAATTGGCATTGCTAAATTTATTGCCGCAAGAGCAAGTGGAAATGGTATCAATTTAAAAAGCTTTAAATTAAGTTCAAAAGTTATTTTGCCCAGTGAAGAAATGCAAAGCTTAGAAGAGATTGTATATGAAGCTAATATTAGTAGCAAAAGCATGGATGAAAGCAATCCAAACTATGTGAATTTAATGTGTCATGTGCCAAGCGATGTGGGCGGGTTTGAGGTTAATGCAGTAGGCATTTATGATGAAGCAGGAGATTTGCTTGCAGTTGGAAATGTCCCACGCACTTATAAACCTATCTTAAAAGAAGGCAGTGCTAAAGAGCTTATGATAAAAATTGTCATGGAGCTTTCTAATGCAGAGGAAGTTATTTTAAAACTAGATCCTAGTGTGATTATGGCAAGTCGTGATTATGTGGATGCTATTAAAGTGGAACTCAATCTTAAAATTGATGCTTTAACGCAAAAATATGATGCAGAGTTTAAAAAAGTATGGGGTGAGTTTGCTAAATATCTTTTAGAAAATAAATTTAATACAGAAATTGCCAAATATGTTACTTTAGCTACTAATCAAACCATTACAGGAGCTAAAAACTTTACCAAACTACCTACAAGCTCTATAAAAGCTACAAATGACAATCAATTTGTAAATTTAGCTACCTTAAAAGAACAAGCTCCTAGCTTAATAGGAGGATTGGGAGTAAATCAAGCTTGGCAAAATGTTTCGAGAGCCTTTGATGTAGCTTATACAAATAATACAGGAAAACCCATAGCAGCCAAATTTCAAGTTAATGCTAGTGCAAGTGGGGGTGTCAGTTTTTCTTGTAGTGAGCAATTTGTAGTTTCTATGTTTCAAACTTCATTATCCAATGGTGGAGTAAGTCGAACTTATTTTGGTTTTGGAATCATTCCACCAAATGGGCAATACAGATTAAATACACCAGAACACAGCGGATTTTACCCAAGCAAAAGCATTGTATCTTTTATGGAGCTTAGATAAGCATCAAGCAAATAAGGAGAAAAAATGAAATATTTTATAGACAAAAACGATAATAATCAAATTTATGCTTATGAGGATGAAGTGAGCGATGAGCAAATTAAAACAGGCTTAACACCTATTAGCGAAGAAGAATTTAACTCTTTAATAAATCCTCCTAAAAGCGAAGAAGAACTTTTAAACGAGGCAAAAGAGTTAAAAATCAACGAGATTAATGCAAAAAAAGAAAATATTCTAAATGGTGGATTTTCTTTTAAAGGTAAAATCTATCAAAGTTCTAATGAAGATCAGTTAAGAATTAATGGAGCAGTAACCAATGCTCTTGTTAATCCTAATTTAATTCCTTATATTGATTGGATTGCACTTGATAATTCAACTACAAGATTTAGTGTGGAAGAGTTTAAACTCTTTGCAAGTAGCATGGCTTATTTTGTGCAAGAAACTATTTTTAAAGCAAGTGCTTTAAAAGAAAAAGCTAGAAATGCACAAAGCAAAGAAGAACTTGATTTAATTGTTTGGGAGAGTGAAAAATGACTAAAACAGAATTAAAAAGGGTTTGTGTAAAGCCATACGATAAGGACAGGTTTGAAGTGATTAGTGATTATGCTTTTTCTTTGCCAAATTATAAAGGCATTGTACCACAAGGCTTTAAAACTGATAGTGCAAGTATCCCACGCCTTTTTTGGTCTTTGTTTCCACCTTTTAAAAGTGAGTATTTTAGCGCTTGTGTGGTGCATGATTTTTTATGCGAAAAAGCAAATTCAAGAACTGATTATAGGACAGCTGATTTAGCATTAAAAGAAGCTATGACTTTGCTTGGATGTTCTAAGTTTAAAATCTTTGTATTTTATCATTCTTGCAATCTTTATCATGCAATAAAATGCTTGATAAAAGGAAAATAAAAAAAAGGTGAGCTACCCACGCAGTGGGACGGGGGCTTTAGTAAAAGCGACTTTGGGCGGATTTTATTCGCACAAAGTGAAAGCATAAAAAGGAGTTAAAATGAAAGATTATGGAATTTCTTTTATTCCAGATATTAATCAAGGCTCAAAAGAGCCAAGTGAACCTATAGTTAGTGATAAGCTTAATGCTCAAAAAGTTAATGAGCTTATAGATAAAAAACTAAAGCTTTTTAAAGAAGAGCTTGTTAATAAAGAGGAGCTTAAAAGTCTCATTGAGGAAATTTTACAAGATCAAAATTTCCAAAATACAAACATAAAAATATCAAAAACTCCACCTAACTACAATACACAAGCTAAAGTGGGAGAAATTTGGGCGGTTGTAGAAAGTAAAAAGCAATTATTTATTTGCACTGCTAATGATAATGATTTTACAAGCTGGGTTGATTTACTAGGAGATGGTAGCAATGATATTATCCCTAAAGAAAAAATCATTATCACATTTGATAACACTACCACAGGTGGACAATATGGGGGTTGTATGAGTGATTTAAGACTTGGTTTTGAAAATGGTTTTGCTACTCCAAATAAAGTTCAAGATGAATATGAAAACGCAAAATTCACTATGACTAAAGATGGCAATGGGCTTAATAGAAGCGATTTTACTATAGATTCTAATCCTATTGCAGGAGAAAACCAAATTTTAGGAACGATTAAGACAAGTGGTATTTATCAAGAAACCTATCACAAAATCGCCCATGTGTTTAAAAAATATAATGGTGGCGCTGATGAGTGTTGCTTATGGTCTAGTTCAGGAACGAGAGAGGTAAGCATAGAACTTGAAAATACACCAATGCCTAATAAGCTTTTTGCTAGAGGTAATGGATATTATGGTCAAACAGAAATTACCAATGTAAGAGTAAAAAAATCCATTTTTATAGGTGAGCAAGAAATTCAAAGTGAAGATTTTAATGTTGAAAAGTTAGAAGCTAGTTCTGATACTTATGGAGATTATGCCTTTTTATTTGAAATTTCTAAACAAGATCAAATTGTTATGAAAAAAGAGCTTAATTTAAATCCTAAAAAAAACAAAAAATACAAAAAAATGTAAAGAAATAAGGAGTGAATAATGGCAGCAAATTATGGAGTTAATTTTAATATTAGCAATGGTGCGGCAAGTCCTATTAAAGTGCAAAGTGATACGCCTATTGGTATTGCGGCTAGCTTAAAAGGTGCAAGTAAAGAAATGATTTACACAAAGGCTGGTTATGAAAGCGTGGAAGCTATGCCAATCTTTGCCTTTTCAAATGTAAATAAAGCAAAAGAATTTGTAAACGATTTAATCAAAGAAAATAACTTACAAGATTTTAGACTTTTAGATACTTTAGAATGTATCAACTTACAAAATGTAAGCAATGTTATAATCGTCAGCTTTTTTGAAGAAAGCGAGGAAAGTGAAAACACTTTAACCAATATTGTTAATGCCATAGAAGCCTTTAAAAAAGCCAAACATAAAACAGGCTTTAGTCCTGATTTAATCATTACTCCTTATTACTCACATGAAGCAGGAGTAAAGGCTAAGCTTGAAAGTGTGGCAAGTTCTATGAATATCACAGCTATTGTGGATCTTTACGCTACAAATGTTGGCGAAGCTATTAATACAATGGAGGCTTTTAGCTCTAAAAGATTAATTGCCACTTGGCCACAGGTTCAAATCTTAAACACACAAGGAAAATACGCTTATGTTCCACAATCTCCTATCATCGCAGGTTTAATAGCCCATACAGATGGGGATAAAGAATATGGTTTCAGTGATTCTTACTCAAATAGAGTGATGAATGGGGTTACTGGCACAGAGCATTTTATAGAGTTTATCAATGGCTTTGATTGTGATGCAGAAAGATTAAGAAATGCTCATATTTCAACTTGTATTTTAGGTGAAGGTTATCGCTCTTGGGGTGGGGAAACTAGCCATGAAGATACGATTTGGCAAGATTTAGCTCGTGTAAGAACTTTTGATCGTATAGCCCTAGCAGGACAAAAAGCAGCTTTTAAGGCTATTGATAAAAAAGCAAGTGAATTATATTTTATAAAAATCAGCATTGAAGAATTGCTAAGAGATTTAAAAGGAGCTAAGGTTTTAATTGGCTATGAGGTAAGCTGGGATGAAGAAAGAAACACAGATGCCAATGTGAGTGCTGGTAAGTTTTATCTAAATATAAAAATGATGAATAATCCAATCGTTAAACAAATCACTTTAGAGTTCATCTACTCTGATAAATGGGCGAGTGATTTGATTAAAACTATTAGTGCGGATAGTTAATAAATTTTTACAAGGAGAAAATAAAAATGAAAAGAATAATTGGCGAAGTTATACAGGAAGGTAATATTTATATAGATGGTCAAGGTTATCTTGGAGTGGTTAGAAATTTAAAATTGCCTGATATAGAACAAGAGATGATTGAAACCAAAGGAGTTTTAGGAGCAAATTATAGTAGCGGGGTTTTAAAGCCTTTAGAAATTAGCTTTAAATTAGCCGTTGTTGATCCAGTGCTTTATGCGGCTTTCTTTCATACTACTTTTAGCGAGATTAAAGCTCCTTTGCTTTTTAGAGAAAGTGTTCACAAAGGTGGAAAAAACTATGGTATTAGTGCTGAGTTTTTAGGAGAGTTTATAAGCATAAGTGAAAGTGATCATGAAAGTGGAAAAGAGGTGGAAGCTGAAATTAAAATGGCAGTTCATTTTTACATGCAACGCCGCAATAACATTCCAATCATTACCTACGATCATAAAAACACTATTTTAATGATAAATGGGGTGGATATGATGAGTGATGTAAGAAGCAATTTAACCCTTTAAACACTGATTAATCGGAGTTTAATTAACAATACTGGGATTTTAGGATTAAAGTTTGGCTTCTTGGGCATTGCGTAGCAATGGGTGGGGAAGCCTTTAGTTGCTTCTTAGGCGGAATTACTTCCGCCATAAAGAAGGATAAAAAGGAAAGAAAAATGAAAGAAAAAATAATCAAACTTGAAAATGGCGAAGAATTAAAAATGAGAGAGCCAAATGTGCGTGTGCTAAAAAACGCCACTAATAAAGGTGAAAAAGAAATGGAGCAAACTATTTGTATGATAGCTGCACTTACCAATAAGCAAGAAAGTGAAATTGAAGATTTGAATCTTAAAGATTTTAAAGCTTTACAGGACGCTCTTAAAGATTTTTTGGTAGAAGCAGGAGTTATAGCTTAGAGGCTATAGCTCTTATAAGTCATACTTTGCATTGGGGATTAAATGAAGTTTTAGATTTAAGCTTAGATGAGTTTGAAGAAGCTTTGGAAATTTCAAAAGAATTTTTAAAGGCTAAGAGTTTTTGATTGTTTTATTTTTCAAAAAATAAATTTTTAAAATAGCAAAAAGAATAAAATCTAAACTTATTACAATTAGCCAAGTGGGTAAAATAAGCAATAAAGCAATGGGTGGCATAATCATCACTAAAATAGCAGTTATGATAATGCTTGCAAAATAAGAAAAAATAAAAATAGCCATTGTATTAAAAAAACCATCACTTGCACTTTGATAGCTTATGTAAAAAGCAGGTATGAGCGTTGTTAATAATAAGGCAATATGTGAAATTATATCATCGTTAATAAATTTTAAAACTTTCATAGTAAAGATTTTAAAATACAATCGCTTAAAAAGGGTTGAATATGGAAAATGCTGGAAGTATTGGAATTGGTGTTATTTTAGGACTAGCGATTAAAAACGCAAGTGCGGTTGGCAAGGTAGTTAAAGATTTTAGCAATTTAGAAAAAATAGCAGCAAAAACTAAACTCGGCATTAGTGGATTGCAAAAAGAATTAAACACTCTTAAACTCAATGCCAATTTAAGAGCGGAATTAAAAGCTCAAAGAAAAGGTTTGCAAGATGAGTTTTTAAGTTTAGGTAATGTTATTCGAGGTGGAATTATTGGTAAGGGTTTAGGAGAAGCTATCAGCTTTGAATCTGCTATGGCTGATGTGAGAAAGGTTGTGAATTTTGATGAAGGCGATGATATTAAAAAAATGAGTGCTGATATCCTTAAGATGTCTCAAACTTTACCTGTTACTGCCAATGAGTTAGCAGCTATAGCTGCTGCTGGAGGACAGATTGGACTTGGTTCAAAAGATGTAAGAGAATTTACAAATCTTGTAACTAAAATGAAAGTGGCATTTGATATGAGCGCTGAAGATGTGGGAGATAGTGTTGCGAAAATTAAAAATATTTTAGGCATTTCTTTAAAAGACATGGAGGATTTAGGCGATAGTATTAATAATCTTTCAGATAATAGTGCATCTAAGGCTAGAGAGATTATTGATGTTATGAAAAGAACTGCAGCTGCTGGAAAGCAAATAGGATTTACTAAAGAACAAATTGCGGCTTTAAGCTCTTCTTTTATATCTTTAGGTAAGGGACCTGAAGTAGCAGGAACAGCTATTAATAGTCTTTACCGCGTTTTAGCCACAGCTGATAATATGGGAACTAAAACTGAATCTGCTTTTGCAAAGCTTGGTATAAGTGGAGCATTTTTAAAACAAGCCAGTTTTGATGATCCTCAAAAAGCTTTAGATATGTTTTTACAAAGAATTTCAAAACTAGACCAAAAAGAACAAATGGGCGTTTTAGTTGATATTTTTGGTCGTGAATTTGCAGATGATATGGCAACTCTTGTTGGAGGGCTTGACACTTATAAAGAAGCTTTAAAAAATGCTGGTGATGAAGCAAAAAAAGGCTCTTTACAAAGGGAATTTGATACAAGGGCTGCTACCACTGAAAATTCTATTATATTAATGAAAAATGCTTTTAATTCCTTAGCTGTTAATTTAGGTTCGGTTTTTTTACCTGCAATATCATGGGTGAGTGCTGGAATTTCTTATCTTGTTAATAGTATCACTTATATTACAGGACTTGTCCCTGGTCTTAATGGGGTTTTAGGAGGACTTATAGCCACTTTTTTGCTCGCCAAACCTGCAGTCTTGGCTTATGCTATTGCTAAAAACTATCTTAAAGATTGCACCATTTTACTTAAAAGTGCTTTGATTAAAACAAGAATACATCTTTTAGCTTTTCGTAATTCTTGTATATTATCTAATATTACTTTAAAAGCAAAAACCGTCACAACTACTATTTACACAACCTCCCTTAAAGCCTTATCTTTTGTTTTAGGTGGGCTTAATAAAGTTTTTAAAGCCGTAGCTATTGGTATTAGAGTGTTAAGCATGGCTATGATGAGTAATCCCATTGGTCTTATTTTAGGGGGCATTGCAATAGTGGCTGGGCTTATTATTGCAAATTGGGATAAGGTTAAGTCTTGGTTTAAATCTTTTATAGAATGGCTTAAACCTGTTTGGGAGCCTATATACAATGTCATTAAAGCAGTATTTGATAAATGTGCCCTTGTATTTACAAGTTTTAAAGATATTATTATGAGTGTTGCTTCTCCATTAGCTGAGTTTTTAAATTCTATTTGGCAAGATGTTGGCGATTTCTTTTATAGTATTTTTGGTTCTTTATTTGATTGGTTTGCTTCTAAGCTTTCTTGGGTAGGAGATATGATCTCATCTATAAGTGGCTTTATAAAAGATGCTCTTGATTTTGTAGGGCTTGGAGATGATGAAGAAGTTAAGATAAGCCAAAGTGAACAAAACAAAGAAAAAGTCTTTACTACAAACACTTATAAAGATGAATTAGCTAAGACAAAAAGTATAAATCATACTCCAAGCTTTAATAATGGCAATATCAATATAAGTGTTAATGGCACTTTTAACATAGCGACTAAAGATGGCAATTTTAATATGCAAGAATTTGCAAATGCTATACAAAAAAGTGTATTCGACGCTTTAAGAAAGCAAGAACAAAACAAAATTAACACTACAATTTATGGATAAAATATGAGTGAATATATAGAAATAAAAGGGCTTGAAAACTTTTTTAAAGCTTGTGATAAATTAATAGATATGGATAAACACGGGCAAAGCATTATGGCGGGTGCTGGAGAGAGTATAAGAAATAGCATTATAGACTCTTTTAAAAACGAACGCAGTATTTTTAATGGAAAATGGAAAAGCTTAAAACCAGCTACCATAAAACAAAAGATAAAAGATGGTAAGAATAAAGGAATTTTAAAAAGAGATGGAGAATTAAGCAATGCTTTAAATTGGCAAAGCGAACCTACTAAAAGTGGCGTAAAAGTCTTTAATAATATACAGACTGAAAATGGCTTTAAATATGGTTATGTTCATCAATGGGGAAACAGAAAAAGAAAAATTCCTCAAAGAGCTTTTTTACCCATAGATAATAACAAAGTCTTGCACCCAAGTATAAGAAGTGTGATTTATAAAGATACTAAGGATTTTATTGAAAAAATTGTTAAGAAGTGACAATATGGGGCATTGCATAGCAAGGAATGGTCGGGCGTGGCCTTTAGTGATGCGACTTTTTGGAAAATCGCAATTTTTCAAAAAGTGTTAGCAAGAATGGCAAGGAAGACTAAAGCCTTCCTTTTTCTAAAAACTAGCAAAAGCATTATAGCTTTATTTTTAAAGACTAGCTTTTTAAATTTTATTTTGAAAGGAGTTTGTATGAAAAATAATACAGACAAATTTCTAAAAACTAGTGCACTTACTAAACCTACAAGAACTACACTAAAAGCTCCGTTTGCTTGGGTGGGTGGTAAAAACTATTTAGCTAAAGAAATCATCGCTTTAATGCCTGAGCATAAAAGCTATATTGAAGTTTTTGGAGGAGCTTTAAGTGTTTTTTATCAAAAAAGCGCTTCAAAAATAGAAGTCATTAACGACATTAACGACGAGCTTATTAATTTACATCTTTGTATAAGAAACAAACCCCAAAGCCTAGCAAATGTGCTTAATTCTATGATAATAAGTAGAAAAATCTTTCATATGCTTAAAAATAAAGAAATTAAGCCAAGAAATGACTTAGAAAGGGCTGCTTTTTATTTTTATCTTATCAGTACTTCTTTTGGATCAAGTATGGGACAATTTGCTATGAGTAAACAAAGAGCACCAAAGAGATTATGTAGGGATTTTAGCTTACATACAAAAAGACTTAAAAATGCCAGTATTGAAAATAAAAGCTTTGAATATATTTTAAAAGAATATGATTACAATGAAGCTTTATTTTATTTAGATCCACCTTATGTAGGGACTGAGAATTATTATAAAAACACAGGAGGTTTTGGGCTAAAAGAACATGAACTTTTATGTAATTTGCTTAAAAATATCAAGGGTAAATTTATGCTTTCTTATAATGATTGTGAGCTTATAAGAGAGCTTTATAAAGATTTTAATATTAAGGAATTAAAAGTAAGGTATTCTTTAAATAATAATGTTTTAAAAAGAAAAGAAAGTAAAGAGCTTTTGATTATGAATTTTTAAAAGCTAAGAGAGTAAAAATACTCTCTTTTATTTTAGTAAAGAGCTTAAAAACTTTAGAGCTTCTTTGCTAAAATCTTTATTGCTTTCTTCTAGATACTCTTTATCTAAAATAGCACCGTATTTTAATAAAAGTAAAATCGCTCCAAAATTATTATGAGTTATTGCATAAAACATAGGTTCTTCGCCCATGCATTCTTTAGTTGCACTCATACCATTTTTAAGATATTCTAAAACAAGTTCATTGTTATGGTTGCAAATTGCGTTTATAAAAGTCTTGCTAAAACCTTTTTTGATATCTACTATTACTTTACTCATCTTATCTCCTTTTGTTTTGATAAGACAAGATTAGCTTCGCTTGGCTGAATGTGTGCTGTTGTTTGACATCTTTTTGAAATCAATTTGTATTAACCCAATCTTGCACCACATTTAATAAATGATTATAATCACTACTCATGGCTTCTTTTTGAAATTTACTTATTTCTTCTTTGCTTACACCTGCTTTTTTTAAAGCCTTGCTTACTCTTGCTAGAATACTAAAAGCATTGCCATCTTCGCCAACTAATTTCACATAAACATTAGGATATTTCATCTTTTCTCCTTAAAATTCACAAAAGGTACTTTTTAATTCGTATCTTTGTTTTTCATCATTATATTTAACTACAAATTTTCTACCTATAATATATCTTTCAAACAAAGGAACTTGTATAAGACTTTTATCTTCATTCATCTCAAATCTTTTAGCGATTGAATAAGAGTTTATGCCCATATTATAAATAGTCATAAGCTCTAATATATTATCTCTAGCAAGATAATCTTTTTCTTTTAAAAGCTTTTTGTACAAAATCCTAAATTCACTCTCTAAATCTTGTATGATTTTTTCTTTTAATTCTTTATCGGTGTAATTTTTGATATCTTTCATGTTTATCTCCTTTTTTGATAGAACAACCTTGTGTTTTACACTCTCTGTGAGATTAGCTTGGCTTAGCTTATTGTGTGCTGTCATAGTCTTGAAAGTTCTCCAATTACCACACCAATTAGCAAAAAATCTCCATTTTTATAAAATATATCTTCATATAAAGGATTTAAAGAGTGTAAAATCACTCCATCATCTTGTTTTAAAACTTGTTTTATAAAAAGTCCATCTCTAGTATTAATCACACAAATGCTTTTATTCTTAAAAGTTTTATTTCTATCTATTACACAAATACTTCCATCTTTTATAAGTGGCTCCATGCTTTCTCCATAGCAAGTGATAAACTCACATTCTTTACTACCAAAAAAGTTTAATAGTTTTTCATCCATAATAAGCTCAGAGCAATCTATTAAATCATTTATTCCGCCACCACCCAAACTCGCATTTGTTTTATAAAGCTTTAAAATTTTATATTTATTCTCACATTCTAATTGATCTTTTGGGGAACTTCCATAGAAGAAATAATTAATGCTTATATTCCTCTCATTTAAAAAGTTTAGGATTTGTGGATATGGAATGGAGTTTCTAAATTTCATAGAATTAAAAGTATCTGGGTGGATACCTAATTCTTTAGCTATATCTTTTGTTTTTAAATCTCTTTTGCCTTCACTCGCAAGTATATCCTTTAACTTTTCAATCACTTCTTGCATTTGCATTTTAAATCCTTTGATTTTAACTTCAAAGAATTTAAACATAAAATTTCAAAAAGCAATTAAAAACTTTTGATTTGAAAGATTTTTAATATAAGAGCTTGAAAAATCTAACTTCAAGCTCTCTAAATTGATATTTAAAAACATCTTACTAAGCTATTTTTTTAACAAGATTTCATAAAAAATTGCTTCATTACTTTTTAAGTTTTCTATGTAACTATCTTCCAAAGCTTAATGCCATAGATAGTTACATGCTATTTTTATATAAAAAGTGGTTAAACTATGATTATATAGTGTTTTATGGGGATAGTTACATCAATAAGAAAATATAAAAATACTTTAAGTAAAAATGTAACTATCCTAGAGGGTAAAAAACACTTTTGGGATATAAAATTTAAAATCAAAGCTCGTGTTTATCCATCTTTTAAACAGCATTTAATCACTTTTTTGGGACAAAGCGGACATTTTGGGATATTTGGGATATTTTACGCTTTAGATTAGGAAAGATAAAAAGTTATTTTTGTAAGCTTTAAAATCCTATTATTTGGGATTTTTGCTAAAATTATTTAGGGATAGTTACATGTTCTTTTTAAAATACCCCTTACAGATGTTGAAGTAGAATTTGAAATTGGCGGCAGAGGTGATTTTATCGTTGAAGTAGACGGAAAAGTTATCTTCTCTAAAACACAACTTATTAATTGCGAAAGTGAAAGATTTCCATATCAAAATGAAATTAATCAATTAATAAAAAATAGAGTGTAATCAAACACTCTATCATAACATTTTCTCATATTCCTTACCAATATATATGTTTTGCTCATACTCGATAATAGGACGCTTAATACAACTTGGATTTTCCAATACAATTTTTTCAAGTTCTTTTTCATTTAAATTTTTAACTTTTTCTTTGTTTAAGCCAAGTTTTTTAGAAGTTAATCCAGCAGTATTGATAAGTTCTTCAAAAGATTTTTGTTTTAACCATGTGTATAAAATATCTTGATTAATCTTTTTAATATCCATAAAATCAAACACAATACCTTTTTGTGTTAAAGCATCCATAGCTTTCTTTACAGAATTGCAATTTTTAATACCATAAAGTTTCATTTTCTAGCCTTTTTTACCAAATCTGCGATTAAAAAAGCAAGTTCTAATGCTTGATCCGCATTAAGTCTTGGATCGCATTGAGTCTCATAACGATCTTCCAAGCTTTGAGCAGTAACATTGCTTGCACCACCTGTGCATTCTGTTACATCTTTCCCAGTCATTTCAAGATGCACTCCACCTGGATAAACCCCTTCGCTTATTGCAATCTCAAAAAAAGATCTCACTTCTTGCATAATTTTATCAAACTCACGTGTTTTAAAATTGCCTGCTTTTACCGTATTTCCATGCATAGGATCTATGCTATATACTAAATTTAAACCTTCACTTTTAAGTTTAGAGAAAATTTTTGGCAAATTATTGATAATTTTATCTGCACCCATGCGGATAATAATATTTAATCTTCCTTCTTCATTATTTGGATTTAAAACATTTGCTAAAGCTATGATATCATCAGCACTTGCACTAGGTCCTATTTTAACCCCTAAAGGATTTTTTACTCCACTTAAAAAATGCACATGAGCTTCATCAAGCGCCCTTGTTCTTTCACCTATCCAAAGCATGTGAGCTGAACAATCGTAAATTTCTCCACTTAAACTATCCACTCTAGTTAAAGCTTCTTCATAAGGCAAAAGTAAAGCTTCATGTGAAGTATAAACACTAACTTCTCTTAGACTTGGAGTATTACTTGTATTAATTCCACAAGCTTCCATAAAAGCTAAAGCTTGTGAAATTTTTTCACTGATATCAGTATATTGCTTATGGAGTTCACTCTTTTTTAAAAAGCCCAAATTCCAACGATGTACTTCATGTAAATCTGCTAAACCACCCTTAGCAAATCCACGCAACAAATTTAGCGTTGTTGCGCTTTGATAATAAGCTTCAAGCATTCTATGTGGATCAGGAATGCGTGCTTGTTCACTAAATTCAAAACCATTAATAATATCACCACGATAACTAGGAAGACTTATACCATCTAACTCTTCAAAATCACTACTTCTTGGCTTGGCAAACTGCCCTGCAATACGACCAATTTTTATAACAGGACATCCACCAGCAAATGTAAGTACTATAGCCATTTGAAGTAAAATTTTAAACATATCACGGATATTTACAGCGCCAAAATTTTCAAAACTTTCAGCACAATCTCCACCTTGAAGTAAAAAAGCTTCTTTTTTACAAACTCTTGCTAAAGACTTTTGAAGATTTCTCACTTCTCCAGCAAAAACCAAAGGAGGAAGCTTCTCAAGTCTTGCTAAAACTCTATTCATTTCCTCTTGATCTGGATAGATAGGTTGCTGTTTTATAGGATAGTTTTTCCAAGAATTCTTAGCCCACATGGTTTTTTCTTTCGTTTTATTTATCAGCTTCCTCTATAAGTTGAATAACCAAAAGGAGAAAGGGTTATTGGAACATGATAATGTTTCTGATCTTTAGAAAGCTCAAAACTTACCTCTACAAAAGGATAAAAAGTATTTATTTTGTGTGATGTGTAATAGTCTTTTGTAAAAAATTTAAGCTTATAAATTCCAAAAGCCCTATTTTCAGCTTTTTCATATGGTAATAAATCTCCTATTCTACCATTTTCTTCCGTAAATTCTTCACTTACTTTTTTCCACTGTTGATTTGCTTCCAACTTATAAAGCTCAACTTTTACTTTAGGAGCAGGTTGTCCAGAAGTAATATCCAAGACATGAGTACTTAATTGATATTCAGTAGCACTCAAAAACATTGGCACGCTTGCTAGTATTAATAAAGTTTTTTTAATAGAAAACATTTTCTCTCCTTGTATAATATTTACAAGAAATATTATACAAGAGTATTATTAATAATTAAAATCAAATAAATAATAATTATAAATTAATTATAATTATTTAATTGTTAGACTTATAATAGAAAATAATTATAAATTATTTTTTAAGCTCTTTAATACGCGCTGCTTTACCACGTCTATCTCTTAAGTAGAATAATCTTGCACGGCGTACACGACCACGACGCAAAACAGTAATACTTTCTAAACTTTCACTATAAATAGGGAAAATTCTCTCAACGCCAACATTATTAGCGCCAATTTTACGCACGATAAAAGTTTCACT
This sequence comes from Campylobacter sp. CFSAN093227, assembly GCF_012897855.1. Lineage (NCBI taxonomy): Bacteria > Pseudomonadati > Campylobacterota > Epsilonproteobacteria > Campylobacterales > Campylobacteraceae > Campylobacter > Campylobacter sp. CFSAN093227. The sequence goes on along the minus strand of NZ_CP040610.1, from coordinate 716,470 downwards.
TACGCCATTACCTCTTCTAGCAATACAAATACCCTCAAAATTTTGGATTCTTGTTTTATCCCCTTCTTTAATGCGAATTGCAAGCTTTAAAGTATCACCAGCACGAAAATCTGGAACATTTTTACCTTCAATTTGTTTTGCTTCAAATTGTTCTATATATTTATTTTTCATAAAAAATCCCTTATTTTTTGCGTTCATGCTCTAAAAATAAATCTGGACGAAAAAATTTCGTTTTGCAAGACGCCAAAGTAGTTTTTAAACTTGCAATTCTAGCGTGATTACCCTTTAAAAACTCTGAAGGAGTATAAAATTTTTTATTTTTTTTCTCAAAAATAAAAGGTTTTGAAAAAGCAGGCGCTTCGAGTAAATTATTTTCAAAGCTTTCTTCTTTCAAACTTTCCATATTTCCTAAAACCCCGTTAACATTTCTTAAAATCGCATCACACATTACAAGCGCAGGTAATTCTCCTCCTGTTAAAATAAAATCCCCTATACTAAAAATTTCATTCGCAAAAATTTCAAGCACTCTTTCATCTATACCTTCATAGCGCCCACATACAAAAACTATATGTTCTTTTTTACTTAAGCGTTTGGCGTCTTTTTGATTAAAGGTTTTACCACTTGGATTTAAAAAAATAAAATAGGGATTTTCTTTTTTTTCTTGAATACTTCTTAGCACCTCATACATAGGTTCAGCTTGCATCAAAAGTCCAGCTCCACCACCTATTTTATAATCATCGACTTTATGATAGGAATTTTTAGAAAAATCTCTTGGATTATAAAAATTAAGTTTGAAAAGTTTTTTTTCTTTTGCTCTTGCAAGTATAGAATCTTGAAAGTAAAATTCCATAAGATTAGGGAACAAAGAAACGAAGCTAAATTTCATGAATTTTCTAAAATTAAAAAAGCATCTTGCGTGCAAAAAATCTGTCGTTTTTCTATATCTATATTTTTAACAAATTTATCTAAATATGGAATAAAAAATATTTTAGGATATTTTTTTTCAACCCATTTTTCATCACTTTGAATTTCAAATAAGTAAGAAGCTCCAGTTTCCAAGATATCAACCACTTTACCTAATCTTTTATCTTCTTCAAAAACTTCACACTCTAAAATATCAAAATAAAAAAACTCATCTTTTTTTAATTTACAAGTTTGTCTGCTTTTCTCGATACTCTGAAAAAGAATAAGATTAGTTAATTCTTTGGCCTTTTCTATATCTTCATAATTTTCAAATAAAACAGTAGAATTGTTTGCATTATAATGCTTAATCTTTAACATTTCTTTGGTGTTTTTTATAAAAAAAGTAGCATCTTTTTTAAATTGAGAAGAAAAGTCGCTCAGGTTATGCAATTTTACATAACCCTTAAGACCCACAGTTTTACCAAGTTTTGCAACTTGAACAAAATCTTTTTCACTCAAGTGCTTTTACCGTTACTCTATAAGAACTTGCATCCTTGCTCTTATAAGCAGAGATTACGGTTTTTATAGCATTGATCATTTTTCCATTTTTACCTATAAGCTTACCTGTATCAACCTTATGTGCAAAAAGAACAATCTCAAAAAAATTTTCACTTAATTCAATTTTTTGAGTATCAATCTGTTCAGGATAATCTGCAATTAATTTTGCGTATTCTCTAAGAAAATTCTCTACCATGATTATTTGCTAGTGATAGAAGCAACTTTATCGCTAAGTTTTGCACCAACGCTTTTCCAATAAGCTAAACGCTCTGCATCAACTTTAATTACTTCAGGTTCTACCATAGGATTATAATACCCAATACTTTCTATCCAACCACCATCACGACGTTTTCTACTGTCCGTAACTACAATACGATAAAATGGTCTTTTGGTTCTACCCATTCTTGTAAGTCTAATAACTGTCATTTACACTCCTTAAAAATTAAAAATTTTATTTATAGATACTATAAAAAGTATTTATAAATAAAATTTAAAACTGTCTTCTAGCTTGACTCATCATTTGTGTCAAACTCTCCATTCCTTTTTTACCTGAAAATCTTTTTGCAAGTTTTGCTGCATTGCTAAATTGTTTTAAAAAACGATTGACTTCTACCTGAGAAAGACCTGCTCCCTCTGCTATACGACGCTTTCTAGCATTATTTAATAAATCAGGATTTTCTCTTTCTTTTGGAGTCATTGAAGAAATCATTGCTTTAATGCGTATGATTTCTTTAGAATTATCCAAATCTATATCTTTTACCGCATTTGCCATTCCACCAAGTCCTGGTATCATACCGATTAAAGACTTCATACTTCCTAATTTTTTAATACTTTCCATTTGGTTAAGAAAATCATTAAAATTAAATTCACCTTTTTTAATTTTTTGATTGAGTTTTTTAGCCTCTTTTTCATCAATAATCGCAGCAGTTTTTTCAGCTAAAGTTGCCAAATCACCCTCACCCATAATACGACTTACTATACGATCTGGTATAAAAACTTCTAAATCTGCTACTTTTTCACCCACACCAATAAATCTTAAAGGAATACCGATTTGTTTTGCTATACCTAAGGCTACTCCACCTTTAGTATCTGCATCAAATTTTGATAAAATTACCCCACTGATACCTAAAACTTCATTAAAACTAGCAGCAGTCTTAACCCCATCTTGACCACTCATTGCATCAGCAACATAAAAAATCTCATCAGGATTTAAGACATCCTTAACTGCTCTTAACTCATCCATCAAAGCTTCATCTATAGCCAAACGTCCAGCAGTATCCACAAGCAAAACATCCACCATAGAACTTTCAGCCTTTTTTAAAGCCTCTTTAGCAACCCTAATAGGATCTTTTTCATTTTCTATGAAGAAAAGTTCAATTTCATTAGCTTCACAAAGTTGTCTTAGCTGCTCCACTGCCGCTAAACGCTGTAAATCACAAGCTGCAACTAAAACTTTTTTATTGCGTAATTTTAAATAATTTGCAAGTTTGATAGTGCTTGTAGTCTTACCGCCCCCTTGCAAACCTGCCATTAGAACTACTGTTGGGGGTTTAGAAGCAAAAACAAAACCTTGATTTTTGCCATTGACACTTAAAATATTTTCTAAATTTATTTTAATGGCATTTAAAAATTGTTTTTGACCTATTCCGTTTTGCTTTGCATCTTCTTCTATCAAAGTCAAAAGCTCTTTAGTTACCTTATGGTGAACATCTGCTTTTAAAAGAGCTTTTTTTAAGGTTTCTAAAGCGTTCTTAAGTGCTTTTTCATCATCAACAAAACGTAATTTATTAATCGCTGATTTAAAAGATTCGCTGACTAACTCAAACACTTTATCACCTTTCTATAAAATTTTTAAATTAAACCTTGCATTATACAAAATTTTTTCTTAAATGGCTTTAAAAATCTAAATTTTTTATATCAAAGCCAAATTTTGCAAAACCACTATCTAAATTAGCCCTAAAATGATAATTAAAAATTTTAATTTCATAGCTATGCAAATACATTCTATCGCTTGAAATTTTAGCATATTTTTCATCACCTACAACGCCATGTTTTATAAATTTAGCATGCACTCTGATTTGATGAGTTCTACCTGTTTGAATGACTATTTTTGCTAAGGTTTTTTTTGACTGCATCATGATAGGAGTAATGATACTTAAGGCACTTAAACCATCTTTTGAAACTTTACTTAATGCCCCACCTTTTACTTTTATAGTAAAAATAGGTTCATTCACTTCAACTTCTTCAGCCAAAACCCCATCTAAAACCGCAATATAACTTTTATAAACCCTGTGTTTTTTAAATTCTTCTATACAAAGCTTTCTAAAATCTTCATCTTTACAAAGCAAAATCACACCACTTGTTTCTTTGTCTAAACGATTTAAAAGCTTGGCATTAAATTTTTTCTCTAAATCTTCACTCACATAAGCATAAGGTTTATTAATAGCAATAATCTTATCATCTTCAAAAATAATTTGAGGATTTTTAGCTTTTATCACATTAAATCTTGCCTTATCGCTCATCAAAGCTCTAGCAACCACAACTTTTTTTCCATGTGAAAAAACACAACCCTTATCAATCAAATCTTTAGCTTCACGATTTGAAATTTTTTCTTGCAAAGCTAAGAGTTTATAAGCTTTTTCTTGCATCAATTCCCTTTTGTATAGTTTGTATGATAAGATCTAAATTTTCTTTTTTGGAAATTTTAGCTTTTAATTTTAAATAATGAATTTTATCATTTAAATCTTTTAATTTTTCACAAAAATATACATTTTCCACTTCTTCAAACAAAACCTTTTGATTGTAAATAAATTTCCCGCTGATTAATACATTATCAAAATATGCCGCTTCTATAGGATTGTGTCCTCCTATGCCTTCTATGAAAGAACCTCCAAGCACAACAACATCAGAAATTGCATAAAAATTTACAAGCTCCCCTAAAGCATCTAAAAGCAAAATTTTTTTAGAAAATTTCTTATTTTCATCTTTTAAAGAACTAAATTTTTCAAATTCTAAACCTTTGTTTAAAAGCAAATTTTCAACTTCTTTAAAACGTTCAGGGTGTCGTGGGGCGATAATGAGTTTTTCATTTTCTTCTAGTTTAAAATGATCAAGCAAAAGCTCTTCTTCATCTTTATGCGTACTAGCAAAAATGATAAGCTTTTCCTTAGGTTTGGTATAAATTTTATTATTTTTAATTTCTAAATTTGCCTTAATATTTTTAAAAATTTTAACATTTTTAGCTCCCAAACTTTCAAGTCTTACTTTATCTAATTCACTTTGAGCAAAAACTTCATCAATATAAGAAAAAATTTTTTTATAAAAAAAAGAAAATCTTTGATAAGAATGATAAGATTTATCAGATATTCTTGCATTAAGCAAAATAATCTTAGTTTTATAAATGTGCGCCATGAAAACAAGCATAAGCCAATATTCTGCTTCAAAAATTACCAAAACCTTACAAGGTTTAAACCAAAAAGGCAAAAAATTTTCAAAAGCAAGATAATTTACCTTTTTACAAAATTCTTTTGCACATTCAAAACCTGTTTGAGTAATAGTAGTTATTCTTGAATCAAATTTCAAAACCAAAGTTTTAATACTTCTTACCTCCCCGTAAGAACAAGCATGAAAATGTACATCAGCTTTTTCTTGATGTAAATTTTTATAAAGAAAAAATCGGGATTTTAAACTAGTTTTGTATTTGGATTTTAAAAAAGAAAGCAAAAGAATAAAGACAGCACAAAATAAAAATGCCGTCCAAGTTAAAAAATAATAAAAAAAGATCAATTTTGTTCTTCTTGCTCTTTATAAAGAATTCTTCCACAATGAGGACAAGTTACAATCTCTTCGCCTTTTACAACGGACAGATAAGTCTTATCGTAAATTTTCATAAAACATCCATAGCATGCTTGTTTCTTAACGGGTACTACAGCAGTATTTTTCGCCCATTTGCGAATTTTCTCATAAAAACTTAGAACTTTTTGATTCATCTCGCCCACAAGTTTGGTTTTTTTATCATAAACACTCATTCTATCTTTTTCAAGAACTTCCATTTCAGATTTAATACTTACTCTAATCTCATTAATATTTTGCTCTTGTTTGATTTTTTCTTCTTCGAGTTCTTTTTTATAAGTTTCTTTATTCTCTAAAATTTTATCCAGTCTTACAATCTCATCATTTGCAGCGTCTAATTGCTCTTTTGCAATATCTTCTTCAATTTTTAAAGCATTAGCTTCTTTTTCTGTTTTTACTGCGCCACTTTTTTTAGAAAGCTCTTTAATTTTTGCTGAAAACTCAGAAATATGAGCATTATTTTGCACTTTTTGATTTTCTATATCTTTGATTTCTTCATCGATTTTTTCTAAATCTGTGTTGATTTTTCCTATTTTTAACTCAGCATCTTTTAAAGTCCTATTAATACTGTCTATTTTTGGTTCATAACTATCAATTTCTTGATCTATTTTTGATAAAAGCACTAATTGTTTGAGATATTTATTCATTTATTTTCCTTAAAAATATTGAAATGGATTTTTTGAAACTGTTATTATAACTTGTAGTGGCAAATTTTTCAAGTCTTTTGCTAAACATTGAGAAAAATATCTCTCACTTTCAAAATGACCTAAATCAATAAGACTGATTTGATTGCTAAGCGCCTCTAAAGCTTGATGATATTTAAAATCTCCACTTAAAAAACAATCTGCATCTACTTTAGAAATTAAATCCCCGCCGCTTCCAGTACATATAGCAATACGCTTAATGTCTTTTTTACCACAATCACTTACACGTAAAATTTGTAAATTTAACTTTTTTTTCACCCAGTCACACAAAGCTTCAAAAGATATAGAATTTTCTACATAAATTAAAAATTCGTCTTTAAAAGAAATTTTAAAACCTAAAATTTCTTCCGTAAAATAAGTATTTAAATGACTTAAATCGTAATTTGTATGCATGCTGATTAAAGAAATATTTTTACAAATCATTTCTTTGATAAAAGCCCTAGGATAAGTCTTGTCATATAAATCTTTTAAACCTTTAAATATCAAAGGGTGATGTGTGATAATTAAAGAATTTTCACTCGCTTCTTTAATGATATTTTCATCAATATCTAAGCTTAAATAAACAGTTGAAATTTCACTATCCCTATCTCCAAGTAAAATTCCGCTATTATCCCATGATTCTTGGATATCAAAGGGACTTAATTGATCTAAAAAATTATAAATTTCACTCAGCTTCATTTAAATTTTTCTTATAAATTTCAGCACAATTTTTTGAAAGTTCACGAATTTTTAACATATAATCTTGTCTTTGTGCTACAGAAATTGCTCCTCTTGCATCTAAAAGATTAAAAGTATGCGCAGCAAGCATACAATAATCATAAGCAGGTAAAGCTAGTCCTTGTTCTAAAATATTTTTACATTCTTTGTAAGAATTTTCAAACTGCTCATTTAAGATTTTAACATCACTTACTTCAAAATTGTATTTACTAAATTCATATTCACTTTGCTTATGCACATCTGCGTATTTAATTTTTTCTCCATTAAATTCACTCCAAACTATATCATAAACATTATCAACATTTTGAAGATACATGGCTATTCTTTCAAGACCATAGGTAATTTCAACACTTACTAAATCTACTGCTATACCGCCAACTTGCTGAAAATAAGTAAATTGAGTAACTTCCATACCATCAAGCCATACTTCCCAGCCTAAACCCCAAGCACCCAAACTTGGACTCTCCCAATTATCTTCAACAAAACGAATATCATGACTTTTTAAATCAAAACCCAAATTTTCAAGACTTTTAAGATATAATTCTTGGATATTATCAGGACTAGGTTTAATCAAAACTTGAAATTGATAATAAGCACCTAAGCGATTAGGATTTTCACCATAACGTCCATCAGTAGGCCTTCTACTTGGAGCCACATAAGCAGCTGCCCAAGGTTTTTTTCCTAAACTTCTTAAAAAAGTTGCTGGATGAAAGGTTCCTGCACCTGCTGGCATATCATAAGGTTGCATAATCGCACAACCTTGCTCTTGCCAATAATTTTGTAAATTAAGTATCATTTGTGAAAAAGTCATTGTATCTCTCTTTATTGTTCCATATTTTCAATAGGTTTTTCTAAATTTTTATTCATTTCCAAATCAGGCTCTGTCTTAGCTCCAAAAATTTCTGCAGTTTTACTCCACATTAATTTATATTTACGCTTGAGAAATTCTATCTCTTCACGCGCATGTTTTAACTCATTGTTTAAGGTTTCTATAGTTTTTCTATCTTCATCATAAAGCTCTTGCATAGAATAAAGGGCATCTTTTAAAAATTTATTTTCATTTTTTAATGCTTCAAGTGTTTCATCTTTAGCATCTAAAACTTTTTCATGTAAATTTAAAATAGTTCCTATTGTTTTTTCAACAAAACTTTCTCCTGCTAAAGTCATTGAATTTATCATTGCAGTTTGAGATTTTGCAGAACTAGGCACTACACTAAAAGTACCTTGATGAGCTTCGATGTAAATTTTACCCTCTTCTTCTTTAAAATTTAAAGCCCCATTGGCCATCATACCCTTAACCACATCTTCATTTAAATGCACAAGTTTACAAAATTCTTCAAGTTCAAGATAGGTTTGCATTTTTATCCCTTATAATAAAACTTCTACTTCTTTTGAATCAGATACAAGTTTTTTTTCTTTTTCAAGACGATCTTCTTTAAGCTTTTGTGCTAAATCAACATCATAAATAGCTAAAATTTGCATAGCCAAATAAGCAGCATTGATTGCTCCAGCCTTACCAATAGCTAAAGTTCCTACAGGAATTCCACTAGGCATTTGCACCGTAGAAAACAAAGAATCCATACTTGCAAGATTACTTCCTGGCATAGGCACTCCTAAAACAGGTTTTGTTGTATAAGCTGCAACAGCTCCAGCTAAATGCGCTGCCATTCCAGCTGCTGCTATAAAAACCTTCACACCTTTTTCTTCAGCATTTGCAATATACTCTTTTGTTCTTTTTGGACTACGATGAGCTGATGAGATGATAAGTTCATACTTTACACCAAAACTTTCTAAAGTTTTAGCAGCCTCTTTCATAGTCTCATAATCACTCTTGCTTCCCATTAAAATAGAAACAAAATTCATCTATATTTCCTTTCTTAAAAAACTTAATGCACTGATTTTATTTGGTAATTGGATTTCATGTTCATTACCGCTATGAATTTCGCTAAATTCTTTATTGTTTTTAGCAATAAGTTTTTTAAACTCTATAAAATATTTACCCTCTTTTTGATAAATTTTACCTAGTTCATTATCGCAAGTTTGAATCACATCGCCTAAAGGGGTTAAAATTTCATAAGGCGTGTTTAAAACGATTTTCCCTTTACATTTAAAAAATCTTCCATCTTCGCTTATAGCATGCACTTGATGAGAACCTTCTTCTATGCTTGTATTATGATTTTGTGTGTCGGTTTTTTCTAAAGGACGCGAAACAAGATAGCCATCTGTAAAACCACGATTTTTAAGTGTAGCAATCTCTTTTTCATACTTACTTGACTCAAATTTACCCTCTAAAGCATCTTGTATAGCCATTTTATAAGTCCTTGTTGTAAGCGCAACATAATATTCGCTTTTAGTACGCCCTTCTATTTTAAAAGCACTGATACAATTTTCTTGCATGATTTTTTCTATATAAGAACAAAGATTTAAATCTTTAGAATTAAAAATATGAGTACCATTTTCATCTTCTTCTAAACGAAATAAAGTGCCATTTTCTGGATTTTTAGCATAAAGCTCATAATTAAATCTACAATCATTTGCACAAGATCCACGATTGCTCATTCTTCCACTTTGCACAGAGCTTATTAAACAACGCCCAGAATAAGCAAAACACATAGAACCATGCACAAAAGCTTCAAGTTCAATATCGCAATTTTCCTTTAAAGCTTTAGCGTCTTTAAGCCCTAATTCTCTGGCAATTACAACCCTTTTAGCACCCATATCTTTATAAACTTGAGCATCTAAATAATTTAAAATATTTGCCTGAGTAGAAACATGTAAAGAAATTTCAGGTGCAAGTTCTTTAACAAGACGCATAGCTCCAACAGAAGCTACAATAAAAGCATCAGGTTTCATCTCACGCAATTTTAAAATATGTCTTTTTAAACCTTCAATTTGAGAACTCAAATGAAAACCATTTAAAGTAACATAAATTTTCTTACCACGCTCATGAGTATATTTGATAGCTTCTTCAAAACTTTCATAATTAAATTCTCTTGCAGTGCGTGATCTTAAAGAAAAATTATTCACACCCGCATAAACCGCATCTGCGCCATAAGCTAAAGCAATTTTTAATTTTGCGAAATTTCCTGCAGGAGCTACTATTTCAGGAATGATCATTTTTGCCCTAAACTTGCAATCAAAGCTTCTATATCATCATTACTTACAACATCAGCAGTACTATCACCTTCAATATGCACTGCAGAACTTACACGTTTTTTATCATCAATTTTACCTTCAAATAAAGAACTCATATAACGGCTTAAAGCACGCATTACATTAATAACACGTTCGATTTTTTGACGATGTATATCTTGATACTGCATTGCATCCATTGCCATCATCACTTCATCTTGTCCGCTTTGAAGATTTCCGACAATCTCCTTAGAACTTTTTTTAGCTTGATTGTTTAATTCTAAAGCTTCACTGAAACTTTCCACATTAGGAAATTTTTCATTAAGTTTAGAAAAAATATCAATATTTTTTTCTATTGCTTTATTTATTTCTTTGAGTAAACTTTCAGAATCCGCAAAAAAATTATTAATACTTTCAAGCTTATCCATCATTTCCGTTGCTTTAAGCTCGCTATCTTTTGTAACATCATCTAACTGATGTACAACTTTATGCTCCTGATTTGGTGGGGGTGGTGGCCATACTACACTAGGATTAGGTTTGTAATCAGCTATTTTGACATCTTCTAACATCAAAGCATCTTCTTCGGTATTCGATTCTTCGGTTTTTACCTCTGCTTCTGTCTCTGAATCAAGATCAACATCACCATTCATCAAAGCATCAAGCTCTTCTTGAGTCATTTTTTTCCCTTTTTTAAATCTAGATTTTCAATAATTGCTCAAAATTATAATCAATTTTATCTAAAACAAAAATATAAATTTTTATTTTTTAATCTTTTTAAATTAAATTTTTAAATTTATTAAAAAAAATATATTAATTAAATCTTAATTAAAAATTTTATGATATAATTTTATAAATTTAATTACATAAAGGAGTAAAAATATGGGAAAATTTGTTAATAATATAGATGATTTTTTCAAATTTTGCAAACAAAATGAAGTGCTTTTTGTTGATTTTCGTTTTACAGATATGATAGGAACTTGGCATCATATTACCTATAATCTTCATGCAATCAATGAAGAAACATTTCAAACTGGCATTCCATTTGATGGAAGCTCAATTCATGGATGGCAACCTATAGAAAAATCAGATATGATTTTAAAACCTGATGCTCAAAGTGCTTTTTTAGATCCTTTTACGGCTGATCCTACTATCATAGTATTTTGTGATGTGTATGATATTTACAAAGGACAAATGTATGAAAAATGTCCAAGAAGCATAGCAAAAAAAGCAATGGAACACCTTAAAAATAGTGGCATAGCTGATACTGCTTACTTTGGACCAGAAAATGAATTCTTTGTTTTTGATAGTGTAAAAATAGTTGATACTACTCATTGTTCTAAGTATGAAGTTGATACCGAAGAAGGAGAGTGGAATGATGATAGAGAATTTACCGATAGCTACAATACTGGACACAGGCCAAGAAACAAAGGTGGATATTTTCCAGTTCAGCCAATTGATTCTTTAGTAGATATTCGTTCTGAAATGGTTCAAACCCTTGAAAAAGTAGGTCTTAAAACTTTTGTTCATCATCATGAAGTTGCACAAGGACAAGCTGAAATAGGAGTAAATTTTGGCACGCTTGTAGAAGCAGCTGACAATGTTCAAATTTATAAATATGTTGTAAAAATGGTAGCTCATTTAAATGGCAAAACTGCCACTTTTATGCCAAAACCTTTATACGGAGATAATGGCAATGGTATGCATGTTCATATGAGCTTATGGAAAGATGGAGTAAATTTATTTTACGATAAAGATGGATACAGTGGACTTAGTCAAACTGCTATAAATTATATAGGTGGAATTTTAAAAAATGCTAGAAGTGTTGCAGCTTTTACAAATCCAAGTTCCAACTCTTACAAAAGAATAGTTCCTGGCTTTGAAGCTCCTTGTATTTTAACTTATTCTTGTCAAAACAGATCAGCAAGTTGTCGCGTTCCTTATGGCATAGGTAAAAATTCAGCTCGTATAGAAATTCGCTTCCCTGATAGCACTGCTAATCCTTATTTAGCTTTTGTTAGTCTTTTAATGGCAGGTCTTGATGGAATCAAAAATAAAACCATTCCTGTGGGTCCTATGGATGAAAATTTATTTGATCTTACTTTGGATGAAATACGTGAAAAAGGGATAGAGCAATTACCACATACTCTAAGAGGAAGTTTAGAAGCTTTAATCCGACATAATTCTTATTTAAAACCTGCAATGAGCGATATTTTTATCGATGACTATCAGCATTTAAAATTTGAAACACAAGTTTGGCCAGTAGAAGCTCGTCCAACTGCTTATGAATTTAAAACTTGCTACTCTTGCTAAAAAATTTAATGGCGTTTAACACGCCATTAAACAAAAAAGAATTAAAAATTATTTATTTTATATCAACTATCGCTTAAGCTGATTTACAATTCCTAGCATATCATCACTTGTTGTAATGGCCTTGGAACCCGCTTCATAAGCTCTTTGTCCTGTGATAAGATCTGTCATTTCTTCAACAAGCTGAACATTACTAAGTTCTATAAATCCATGTCTTATTGTTCCAAGCCCATCTTGTCCTGCTATACCCGCAACAGGTGCACCACTTGCTCCTGTTTCAAGATAAAGATTATCACCCATAGAATGAAGACCCGCTGGATTTATAAACTGAACTAGCTCCACTTGGCCAATTTGAGTTTCTTGTTGCTCCCCTGGTAGCATTACAGAAACGGTTCCATCTGTAGCAACATTAATTGCTGTTGCGCCTTCAGGTATTGTCATTTCAGGTAAAAGTCTATAACCATCTGAATTTACAATATTACCTTCATTATCTTTTGTAAATTGCCCATTTCTAGTATATCCTATAGTGCCATCAGGAAGTTGTATTTGAAAAAACCCATTACCTGCAATAGCCATATCAAGACCATCAGTACTTGTTGATTTTAAATTTCCTTCAGTAAAAACTTTAGTTACCGCTGTTGGACGCACACCCACACCCACTTCTATACCCGAAGGAGAAAGAGTAGTAGCTGAAGTTGAAGTTCCTGCATACTTCATAACTTGATACATAAGATCAGCAAATTCTGCGCGACTTTTCTTAAAACCTGCTGTATTAACATTGGCGATGTTATTTGAAGTAACATCAATTTGTGTTTGCTGCGCTACCATTCCTGTAGCAGCAGTATGAAGTGATCTCATCATTTTTAATCCTTTTTTATTTTATTTTAAATTATTTAACAGCTGCAAGCTTATTGATAGCTTCTTGATTTAAGTCATCCATATGAGCTGTCATAACTTTTTGATACATTTCTACCATTCTGTTTGCTTCAATCAGTCCTACCATTTCAGTAACTGGATTAACATTTGATCCCTGAGAAAAACCTTGGCGAATAGCATTGGAGTTTTTCAAATCTCTAATACGGGTTAGATCATCTATTTTATAGACATTATCCCCATCTTTTTGCAAAGCTCTTATATCATCTACTTGTGCTACAAATAATCTTGCATTTTGATCTCCATCAACTTCAATGCTTCCGTTTTTATCAACGCTAATTTGAACAGCACCATTAGGAATGCGTATGCCAGCATTCTGAGGATTATTAAAATAATCACTACTTAATACCTTGTATCCTTGCTTATTTACCAAATAACCCTTATCATCAAGTTGAAAATTTCCATCTTTGGTTAATCTTACTTCTCCATCTTTGGTCTGAACCAAATAAAAAGCATCTTCTCTAGTCATTGCCAAATCCAAAGGATTGTTTGTGGCCTTTAAAGAACCTAGGCTAAAATCCGTATATTCTTGAGAAACTTGTGGGATTCTATCTATTGTAGTATTTACAAAACGAGATGCATCTCTTGTGTGATTTTCTATAGGCAACTCATCCTGAGTTTCTTTAAAAATCCTTTTAAAATCTGCAATAACCACATCATCTCTTTTATATCCACTTGTATTGATATTGGCAAGATTATTAGTAATCACATCAAGTTTATTAAACTGAGTTACCATTCCGCCAGTTGCTTGATAATATCCATTTTGCATATTTTCACCTATAAATTTAAGATTTTATAACTATAAAAGCAAAGAGTGTTCCAACTTTTAAAAACAAAGAAAAATAAATATTTGAAAGATTATTAGGAGAGAATTTTAAACTATAAAAAGCAAGATTTGACTCAATCTTGCTTTAAAAATCAATTTTAATCCATTTGACGACGCAAGAAAGTTGGTGTTTCAATTTGCGCCATTATCTCTTCATCGTAACCACCGCTTACCTTTTTAAGACTTAAATAAGGATTTTTCTTAGAAGCTTGAGCTTCTTCGGTAGATTTTTTAGCTACTGTATCTTTATCTTCAAACCCTGTCGCAATAATAGTTACTTCAACTCTATCTTCCATGCTATCATCTGTGGTAGAACCAAAAATAATCTTAGCATTTTCATCAACAATTTCTTGTATACTATTTGCTGCTGCCGAAATTTCAAACAAAGAGCAATTAGAACTTGTTTTAAAATGTAAAATAACTCCCTTGGCACCTTTAATATCCATTCCATCAAGCAAAGGAGATTCTATAGCGTTTGAAAGAGCCTCTTCTATAGCATTTTCACCGCTAGCACTACCAACACCCATAAGCGCGAGTCCGCGATGACTCATGATGGTTCTTACATCCGCAAAGTCAACATTAATATCTCCATTATCAAGTAAGATAGACACCATACCTTTTACAGCACGAGCTAAAATATCATCAACCAATCTAAAAGCATCTTTAATGCCTGCTTTTTTATCAATAATGCTCAATAATTTTTCATTTTGAATTACAAGAATAGAATCACTTTCTTTTTTAAGCTCAAGGAGACCGCTTTCAGCAAGTTTTTTTCTTTGCTTTCCTTCGAATGCAAAAGGCATAGTTACAACAGAAACAGTTAAAGCTCCAATCTCTTTAGCTGCTTGTGCAATAACTGGAGTGGCACCCGTTCCAGTACCTCCACCAAAACCTGAAGCAATAAATACAATATCACTTTGACTAAGACTTGCTTTTATTTCTTCAAAACTTTCTCTAGCACTTTCTGCACCTACTTCAGGAAGCATACCAGCGCCCAAACCTTTAGTTTTTTTCTCGCCAAGTTGAATTTTAGTTTTTGCTAATGAAATTGAAATAGCTTGTGCATCAGTATTCGCTGCAATTAAATCAAGATCATTTAATCCCATTTTAACCATATGGTTAATCATATTACCGCCACCGCCACCGCAGCCTATAACCTTAATTTTTGCACCTTTATTATGTTGCATTTCTTCTACTAAAAATTCACTCATAAAAATTTCTCCTTGTTAAAATTGATTCATAATTTTATGCCAGATATTTGAAAAAATACTAGGTTTTTTTTCTTTTGGCTCTTTAAAATCTAATTGTTCTTGTATTGCAATTGTATCATTTTCTTGCAAATTTTCATCAAAAAAATCAGATTTTATTTCACTTTCTGTATCTTTTTGCAAAACAATATCTTGTTTAATTTGACGATTAAAATTTTCAATTTCCCCTTTATATCTTAATTTCTCATTAGAATCAAGTTCATAAGGCGTAAAATATCCCGCTCCATATAAACAAAGTCCTATAGCACAAGTATTTTCAGGATCATTAAAAATTTCACTAAAACCAGTAATCAAATCTTTTCTTGCAGTAGCCAGTCTAACTGAGCGATTATCAAATGTTGCAGGAGCTAGCTCATCAATACCTGCTAACTTAGTCATTCCACCTGTTAAAACAACTCCGCCACCTATAGCATTGGCATAACGATTATCACTTAAGATTTTTGCCAAAATCATCAAAGTTTCTTCCGCTCTTGCATAAATTACGTTTGAAATAATATCCAAAGAAACTTCATTAACTTTTCTTTCATCACCCATTGAAGGAATTTGTATAAGGGTATTAGGCTGTTGTGAAAGAGCTGCATAATTAAGCTTGATTTTTTCTGCTTCTTTTAAAGGTGTATGCAATGCCATTGATAAATCTTGGGTGATATTAATCGAGCCAATTTGCAAACAATCATTATATCTAATTGAATTTCCAGTATGAACAACCATATCACAAATCGCTCCACCCATATCAATCAAAACAGCACCTAATTCCTTTTCGCTATCATCTAAACAAGCTATAGCTGAAGCATATCCTGAAAGAACTATATTATCCACTCTTAAATCAGCTAATTCAACTGCTTTCTTAAGATTTTTAATATGAGATTCTTGTGAAATCACTATATGGGTTGAAACTTCTAAACGATTACCACTCATTCCCAAAGGATCATCAACATGTTCAAGATCATTAACCTTAAAATTATAAGGCAAAACATGGATAATTTCATAACCACTTGGTAGATTGGCAGTATGCTTAGCTGTACTTACAGCACGATGAATTTCTTTAATGCCTATTTCATGATTTGGAATATTAACAACACCTATGCTATCAACGCTTTTAGTATAAGCACCTGATATAGACACCACAACCCTATCATAATGAACTCCGCTCATCATCTCAGCACTTCTAACAGCCTCTTCAATAGATTTAGAAGCAAGCTCTATATTGGTAATGGCACCTTTTTTAACCCCGTTGGTTTTCGACTTGGAAAAACCAATAATTTTTAATCCATCTTCATCTTTTTGAGCAATAATGGCACAAGTCTGGGTTGAGCCTAAGTCAATTCCTAATATATTCAAAATCAATTCCCTTTATAATAAATTTTTATCGGATATATCTTTTTAAGTTCATCAACAAGTTCTTGCTTAAGCTCATTTGCTTTTAAATTTTGCAAATTTTGTTCAAGCATAGTTTTGTATTGTTCAAATTTATCGGAGTTCATATCTAATTTTTGTTTATTTATTTTATATAATATTGCTTTATTGTCATTAATGACCACATAAGAACTATTTTGATCAGTATTAAATACATTCATTAAAAAATAAGCAAATTCAGAATCGTTTAATATTTTATCGCTAACCTTTACACTCTCGCGAGAACTATCTCGACTTACAAAGCCTATATCATCGCCTTTAAAATTTACTAAACTATTTTTAGCTTTTTCTTCTAAATTTTTTCTAGTTTGTTCGCTTAAATACATAGGTAAAACTTCTTCTCTAGCTTCTTCAAAAGTTTTATTTCTTATAGGATCTACTTTATTTAGTTTAACTATGATATATCCGTTATTATAAGGTGCTGGCCGTAAAACATCTCCATTTTTAGCTTTACTCAAAAGATCAATTGGATAATAAACATCAGATTCACTAATATTTTGATCTTTTTGAAAATTATCTTTCCCATTTTTTAAATCTAAAAATTTAGCATTAGCCACATTCTTTAGTTGCATTAAGGCGTAATCTTTAGCAACTTCATTTTTAGCAGACTGAAAATCCATCACTTTACCTGCAAAATCTTTATATTTTAGTTTATTTTCATCTTGATTATAAAATTTTTCTAATTCTTTGTCGTCAATTTTCTCATTGCTAACTGGCAAAAAATAAGTTGAAATTTCATATATTTTTTTAGTTTTATAATCTTCTTTATGTTCATTCCAAAGCTTTTTTAAATCCTCTTCGTTAATCTTAATATTTTTTTTGTCATAATCAATTTTTGCAATACTTAAAGCATCTTGCATAAAATAACTAGAAGCTAACATTTTTAATTCCTCATCTTTGCTAGGAATATTAAAAATTTGATTAAGTTTATCGGTAATTACTTCATTTGCAAGTTGTGTTTCATAATCTTTTGGAGTTAAATTATTGGCATTTAAAAGTTCATAATAAATTGTTTTGTTAAAATCCCCTGTAGGATCTTGAAATTCTCTAGTATTTGCAAGTTTTTGTAAAATTTCATTCTCGTTTACGCCAATACCCAAATCTTTGGCAAAATTTAACAAAAGCTTATCTTCAACAAGAGAGCTTAAAGCTATATTTTTAATGCCTAGTTGCTCAGCATTTTCTGGAGTTAAAGCACCATTGCTAATTTGATTATAATAACTTAAAATTTGTCTATATCTAGTATCAAATTCGCTAAAACCTATCTTTTCATTTCCTACAGTTGCAACACTCGAACTTCTATTGAGATTAAAATCATAAGCACCCCAACCTAAAAAGCCAGCGCCAACAAAAGCTATAGTACTAACCCATATAGTAACAACAAGATATTTTTTGTGATGTTGCATCCAAGTAAGCATATCATTCCTTGATTAAATTTAAACCAGATATTGTATCGTAGAAGTGTTTAAGTGGAGTTTAATTATAAAATTTTTACCAAAAAATATTTGTTCTTTAAATTTTATGATTTTTACAATGAAATTTAGTTATAATTATAGTTTATAAAAATTTATTAGGATTGATTTTGGAAATTCCTCATATCCCAGTTTTGCTTAATGAAGTTCAAGAGATTTTTAAAAATCTTAAAACAGGTTATTTTTTAGACTGCACTTTAGGATTTGGCGGACATAGTGAAGCTTTGCTTAAAAATCATCCTGATCTTAAATTCATTGCTTGTGATCAAGATCAACAAGCTTTAGAATTTTCTAAAAAACGCCTTAAAGATTTTCGCAATAGGATAACTTTTATGCAAAGTAATTTTAGTGAAGTTTTAGAAAAAATTTCACATAAAGAAGAATTAAGAGGTATTTTAGCAGACATTGGAGTTTCTTCATTTCAGCTTGATAATAACGAAAGAGGTTTTAGTGTAAATTCTGACTTTTTGGATATGAGAATGAATCAAAACTCCAAAATATCGGCTTATGAGATTATTAATACTTATACAAAAGAGCAATTAACTTCCATTTTTAAAGATTATGGAGAATTATATGATGCACATTTTATTGCTAAAAAAATTTGCCTAGAAAGAAGTAAAAATCCAATCAAAGGTGCCAAAGAGCTTTATCAAATCATAGGAAAAGGTAAACAAAATCATAGAAAAATTTCCAAAGCTACTTTAGCATTTCAAGCCATTAGAATAGAAGTAAATCAAGAACTTAAAGTGCTTAAAGATTTTCTTGAACATTTAGAAAATTTAAAACCAAAAAATTGCATTTTAGCTATCATTAGCTTTCATTCTTTAGAAGATAGAATAGTAAAACAATTTTTCAAAAAATGGTCAAAAAACTGCATTTGTAATGAAAAAATAATGCGTTGCGAATGTGGAAATAACCATAGCCTAGGACAAATAATAACTAAAAAAGCTATAAGTGCGAGCAAGGAAGAACTTTTAAAAAATTCTCGCTCTAGTTGTGCTAAAATGCGGGCTTTTTATTTTAATAATTTGGATAATAAATAATGCTAGAAGATGATTTTATAAAAGAACGCCAAAACATACGCCAAAAAATGCTGAAATTTTCTCGCGCCATAAATCAAGGCAAACCGCTTGATGATGATTTAAGAGATGAAATTTCTAGCGATGATATTTTAAGACGTCGTTTTAAAAAAAAGACTCCTAATAAATTCTTAAAAGAACTCGATGAAGAGTATGAGTCAAAACATACTAAAAAATCAAATATATATTTAAAAGAAGATCTAATCAATGTTAAATTAGAAGAAAAGCAATCTCTTGCTAAAAAAATTTTTTCCAAAATGAAAGAAAGAAGAAAAGAAGAAAATAAAAAAACTAAAAAAAATTTTTTATTTAGCAGAAAAAAAGCAAACGAAATAAAAAATATCCAAACCAAAACACAAATTCAAACAAAAAGCAATCAAGCTACCACTCAAACAAAACAAGAAAAAAAGGGACTTACAAATTCTATAGAAAAAATTCAAAAAACAGAAAGTAAAATACAAAAACCTCTAATTATAGAAAAAAAACTAGATGTTAAAAATCAACCTAATATCAAGAAAAGTTTAGAAAATTTACAAAAAAAAATAACACCACAAGAAAATAAACAAGAACTTCCAAAACCATCTAATCAAGCTCAAGAAAAACAACAAAATGATGAAGATGCTCAAAAGGCAAAAAATATTTTACTAGAAGGCTTCTCTAATGCTACCAAAGAAGATAGAAACCTAAACTTCAATCATCTTCTTTTTGCAGCTTTACTTGTTAGTTTTGCATTATTTTTATTTGCCCCACAAATTTATATTAGAAATCAAATTTATTATCTTAGTAGAGAGATTGCTACATTAAGAACAGAAGAAAGTGTTTTAAACGAGGAAAATAAAGACTTAAAAAGAAGACTTGAAAATATGCGATTCCAAAATCAAATTTTAGATTATTTAGAATGAATAATCTTATCTAAAACATACTGCTCTAAATTTGCTTTTGGAATTTCTTCTTTTAAAGCTTCTTTATAAAATTCACCCGCCATTGTAGAGTACTTTTCATAAGCAAAATAAGGAAAGTGTAAAGCCCAGGCTTTTTGTATTATTTTTTTTGAGATTATTTTGCGAGTATAAACTTTAAAAATATCATATCCTATAAATACACAAGCAGTAACCATAACAGCGCTCACTATGCTTATATGAAAGTCAAGCTTTGTTAAAAAATAATGAGTAATCAAAAGCAATGGCAATAAAATCACAGCGCAAAAAACACCAAAATAAATATAAGAATTTAGAATTTTGAAATTAAAATTTAGCTTAGAAGGATCTACAAGCATTCCATCGTTAAAAAGTGCATTTGCCTCTAATAAATCTCTTATAAGAACAGGTTGCTCTGATACTTTAAATAAAAAACGAAGGCTAAATTCTTTAAATTTTTTCATAATCCACGCTTTATTTTTTAATTAAAATTTTATCCAAAGAAAATTAATTCCAACTAAAAAATCATTTTCATAAATAAGCACAAGTCTTTAAAGTTTTTTAGATATAATTTAAAATGTCAAATTTTTAAAAATACTTTAGAAAGAAAGCCATGAATTACTATCAAGAACTTAAAAAATACCTCAACAATAATCTTTTTACAAGCTATTCTTTAGAAATTGACTTTCCTAAGATTTATAATTTCAACGCAAATCAAAAAGCCTTTAGAGAT
This sequence comes from Campylobacter sp. CFSAN093227, assembly GCF_012897855.1. Lineage (NCBI taxonomy): Bacteria > Pseudomonadati > Campylobacterota > Epsilonproteobacteria > Campylobacterales > Campylobacteraceae > Campylobacter > Campylobacter sp. CFSAN093227. The sequence continues at coordinate 695,653 of NZ_CP040610.1, read as the reverse complement.
ATTTTAACTAAAATTACAAAAATTTACGACAAAAATAAATTTATAAAACAAAACGAACATCAATTTGAAGATGAATTTATATCAAAAGTATTAGAAATTTTAGGGTGGTGCTTTGTAAGACAAGATGAAAAAATCATACAAGGAAAATTGGAAAAACCTGATTTTCTACTTTTTAGCAATGACAAATTAAAATCAAAATACGAAAATTTAGACAAAGAAACAAAAAAATCAAGCAATGATTTCACAATCATTTTAGAGTCAAAAGCTTATAATATAGAAATAGACAATAAAAAAGTAAAAGACAACCCTCACTTTCAAATTCTAAGATATCTAGGCAATCTTAAGAAAAATTATGGTTTTTTAACCAATGGTAGATTTTGGCGTTTTTATGATAATTCTATACTGAATTCAAACAAAGTTTTTTACGAAATCAATCTAGAAAAAATCATTGAAGATCAAAATATTGAAGCTTTTGCGTATTTTTATAGTGTATTTAGCGCTTTTAATTTCACAGAAAAAGAAGATCATTTAGAAATAACTCTACAAAACAATAAACTTTCAAAAATCAAAATAGAAGATGATTTAAAATCTATCATTTACGGAACCAATGGAAATGAATCTTTATTTGAATTCATAGGCTCTAGAATTTACAATAAAACAAAGGCGGATTTAAAACTAATCTATGAAAATTCTTTATATTTTATCTTTAGGCTTTTATTTATTGCTTATTTTGAAGATAAATTTGAAATTATACTAGAAAAACATAAGTATTTTAAAAGTAAAATCAGTCTTAGAACCTTACTTGAAAATTTACAAGAAGATGAAAGCTCAAGTGGTGGCTTTGGAGAACTTGAAAATATTTTCAACATTTACAACAAAGGCAAAGGCAATTTTGACATGCCTGTTTTTAATGGCGGTTTGTTTGATGAGAGCAAAACCGCTCTTTTAAGCACGCCAAAAATCTTTAACGATAAAGATTTAAAATTCATTTTAAACCAATTATTAAATTTTAAAGATAAAAATCTAAGCTTTAAAAGAGATTACAAAACTTTAAGTGTAGAACATTTAGGCACGATTTATGAAGGCTTGCTTTCTTATTTTTTTGAAATAGCAAATGAAGATATTTACTATGTAAGCTATAAAGAAAAATCAAAAGAAATAGAATGTTATTTTGATAATTATGATTTCAAAATTTTAGAAAAATCAAAAAAAGTAGAAAAATACACCTTTTACAAAAAAGGACAAATTTACCTTAAAAATACTAGCAACTCAAGAAAAGCAAGCGCAAGCTTTTACACACCTCAATCCATAGCTAATTTTTTAATCCAAAGTGCTTTAAAAGACAAACTAAACAATGAAAATATTTTGAAATTTAAAATACTAGACAATGCTTGCGGTAGTGGACATTTTTTAGTTGGAGTTTTAAACGCTATTACACACATTGTTTTATCAGATTTTGATCATTTTACAAATTTAAAAGAACTTTACGAAGAAGAAAAAGAAAATATTTTAAATCATATAAAAGATTTTGTGCAAGACTATGAAGTAGATGAGAGTGATATTTTAAAACGACTTTTACTAAAACGCATTATTTATGGAGTGGATTTAAACCCTTTTAGCATAGAGCTTACTAAACTTAGCCTTTGGATAGATAGTTTTATCTTTACAACCCCACTTTCTTTTATAGAACACCACATAAAGTGCGGCAATGCTTTGATAAATTCTAACCTAAGTGATTTTAAAGATTTGATAAAACAAAACTCAAGCAACCTTTTTACAAATTCCATAACACAAGAATTTGAAATTTTACAAGAAGTATTTGAAAAACTTGACAATCTAAAAGATACCAACGAAGAACAAATCAAACAATCTAAACAAATCTATCAAAATGAAATCACACCAAAACTTAATAAACTAAATTTATATCTAAACTATATCAACACGCTTCATTTTGTCAACAAAGAAGAATTACAAATTCTAAAAGCCCTAAGTCAAGATGATATACAAAATTTAAGCCAAAATGAACAAGCAAAAGCTATCATTAGCAAATATCAAAAAGAATTTAATTTCTTTAACTATGAGTTAGAATTTCCTGAAATCGTAGAAAATCAAGTCTTTAAAGGCTTTGATATCATCATAGGTAATCCACCTTGGGATAAAACTAAATTTAGTGATAGTGATTTCTTTCCGCAATATAAAAGCGATTATAGAAGCTTAATCGCTAGCAAGAAAAAAGAAATTCAAGATAATTTGCTAGCGAAAGATTATATAAAGCAAAATTACGAAAAACAAAAAGCATATATAAATGATTTAAGCGAGTATTATAAAAAAGCCTATCCTTTAAATAAAGGCAGTGGAGATGGAAATTTGTTTCGTCTTTTTGTAGAAAAAAATCTTTCTCTTTTAAAACAAGATGGAAATTTAGCTTATGTGCTTCCTAGTGCTTTGATGTTTGAAGATGGAAGCTTAACTTTAAGAAAAGAAATTTTAGAAAATAAAACTTTAGAATATTTTTATAGTTTTGAAAACAATAAAGCTATCTTTATAGATGTTCATAGAAGCTATAAATTTGCTCTTATGCAAGTAAAAAACACACAAGCAAATCACACTCATAAAATCAAAATGATGTTTTATAAAACAGATATGAACTCATTAAAAAACAAAGATGAAATTTTAACTCTAAGTTTAAAAGATATCAAAAAGCTAAGCCCAACTCACCTAGCCTTAATGGAGTTAAAAGACAAACAGGCTTTAGAAATTCTAAGAAAATCTTATAATGCTTTTCAAAATTTGTCTTTTGATTATATAGATTTTAGAAGAGAACTTGATATGACAAACGATAAAGATTTGTTTATAGAAGAGTTTAGGGAAGGACTTTTACCCTTATATGAAGGTAAAATGATACATCAATTTAATGCAAATTTTAGCCAAACTACTTATTTTTTAGAAAAGGCTAAATTGGATGAGCATTTAAAAAGTAAAGAACTTTATAGAGCTAAAAAAGCTACTGGGAAAGAATTAAATCCTAAATTGATAAAATACGATAGAGAATTTTTTAGACTTGGATATAGAAAAATTGCAAGTGATACAAATGAGAGAACTTTGATAGCTTCTTTATTGCCAAAAAATTGCGGTGGAGCTGATAGTACTTATAGTAACATTCCAAAACAATATGTTTTAAAAGATGATGTAATTTGCATGGATATAGTGCCTTATGAAAGAATTTTATTTGTTTTAGCTTTGTTTAATTCTTTAGTGGTTGATTTTATCATAAGAAATATGGTACAAATCAATGTAAGCAAATCTTATTTAGAAAGAATTCCCCTGCCTCAACCAAGTGATGAAGAAATTCAAAACAATGAAATTTATAAAACCCTCGCTAAAAATGCTTTGCTTTTACAGCTTTACAATGATCAAAATCGTCATTTTGATGAGCTAAAACAAGAATTTAATATAAAAAATGAAGAAATTCCAAAAACTAAAAAGGCTTATAATATCTTAAGAGCAAAAAATGATTTATTGGTTAAAGAACTTTATGGTTTAAGTGATGATGAATTTTCTTACATGATAAGCACTTTTAAAGTTTTAAATGAAAAGCAAAGTGAATATATAACCTTGCTAAAAACTATATAAATGAAAGATTTATATAGTTTTTAAAATTTAATTTTTACCGATAAGTTCTTCTGTAATTCTAGCGATTTCTAATTCTTCATCTGTAGGAATAACAAGCACTTTAACTTTAGAATTTGCATGATTTATCATTCTTTCGCCCGAAATCCTTTGTTTGTTAAGTTCAAAATCTAACTCGATACCAAGATGAACTAATCTCTCGCATACTTTTTGTCGAACCAAACTATCATTTTCTCCTATACCACCTGTAAAAATAATAGCATCGGTTTTTGGCAACACAGCAAAGTAGGATCCTATATATTTAACAAGACGATAACAAAACATATCAAGAGCCAAGCGTGCTTTATCATTACCTTGTTCTATCTCTCTTTCTATATCTCTAAAATCATTATAACCGCAAATTCCATATACTCCACTTTTTTTATTCATCAGTGTATCTATTTCTTCTATAGTTAAACCCTTAAGATGACTAACAAAAGGTAAAATAGCAGGGTCTAAATCTCCACAACGCGTTCCCATAATAAGTCCTTCAAGTGGAGTAAAGCCCATAGAAGTATCCATACTCTTACCTTTTTCTATAGCACATACACTTGCGCCATTTCCAAGATGAGCAGAGATGACATTTAATTCATTTTGATCTTTTTGAAGAAATTTTGCCGCTCTAGAACTAACATAAGCATGAGAAGTCCCATGAAAACCATATCTTCTAATATTATGCTTATCATAAAAATCATAAGGCAAAGCATACATATAAGCAAAATCAGGCATAGTGCGATGAAAAGCTGTATCAAAAATAGCCACATTAGCAACACTAGGTGCAGCTTTGATCATTGTTTTTATACCTGCTAAATGCGCAGGATTATGCAAAGGAGCAAAAATACTAACCCTATCTATCTCTTTAAGAACATAATCATCCACTAAACAATGCTCGCTTAAATTTCTTCCCCCATGAACTATACGATGACCGCAGCCATCAAGTGCATTTAAATCTGCTAAAATTCCTGATTCTTTAAAAAGCTCATTAACTATACTAAGGCCTTCTTCGTGATTATTTATTGTTAATTCTCTTTCAAAACTTTCATTATTTAAAGTATTTTTTAATACAACCTTTGAATTTTGCTCTCCAATTTTTTCTACCAATCCACTGGCTTTAACGATTTTATTATCAAAAAATTTAAATTTAATCGATGAAGAACCTGAATTTAAAACTAAAATTTTCATTTATCATTCCTTTCTATTGAGCTTGTATTGCACTTAAAATTACAGTATCTACAATATCATCTACCAAACATCCACGACTTAAATCATTAACAGGTTTTTTAAGACCTTGCAAAATAGGACCGATTGCTAAAGCATTAGCAGTTCTTTGAACTGCTTTGTAACAAATATTTGCTGCGTTAAGATCAGGAAAAATATACACATTTGCATGACCTGCTATCTTAGAATTTGGCATTTTCTTTGCTGCAGTTTTTGGATCATAAGCGCAGTCAAACTGCATAGGACCATCTATATTTAACTCAGGATATTTTTCTTTAGCAATCTTTAATGCTTCTTTTACAAGATCTACGCTTTCTCCCTTACCGCTATCACCACTAGAATAAGAAAGCAAAGCTATTCTTGGTTCAAGTCCAAAAGATTTAGCAGTCATAGCACTTACATAGGCACTAGTTGCAAGTTGCTCAGCACTTGGGCTTGGATTTACAGCACAATCAGCAAAAGCTAAAACTTGATCTTCAAGTCCCATAAAGAAAATTCCTGAAACGGAACTAATGCCTTCTTTAGTTTTAATAAGCTGTAATGCAGGGCGAATCGTTTCAGCCGTAGTAGTTGATGCTCCACTAACCATAGCATCAGCTTTTCCAGTATGTATAAGCAAAGTTCCAAAATAAGTTTTATCCTGAACTAGCATCTTAGCCTCTTCTAAACTCATGCCTTTAGATTTTCTTGTTTCATAAAGAATAGAAGTAAATTCTTGATTATATTCTGAATTAAGTGGATTCATAATTTGCATAGCACTTAAATCAAGACTTAATCTAGTAGCATCTTGTTTGATTTTTTCTTCATCGCCCAATAAAATAAGATCAACAACTTTACTTTTTAATAAAATTTCAGCGGCTTTTAAAATTCTCTCATCATTACTTTCTGGTAAAACAACAGTTTTTTTATTTTTTACGCTTTGTTTAATCAATTCATATTTAAAACGATGCGGAGTTATAAAATCATACTCTTCAAGCTTTTGTACTTCTTCAAAATTAAAATTTTCATTAATCAAAACATAATTACGACCATCTAGGGCATGATCGAAATATTTTTGAGCTATAAGTTTATCTTCATCGTTAATAATAGCAGCGATAGGGGTATTAAGATTTTTAGCTAATTTTATACTAAGATCAAATCCATCAAGTATTCCAAATTCGCAAAAACTATTTACAAGCACAAAATCGTATTTGCGTTTTAACTCTTCGTATTCTTCTAAAATAACATTAAAAAAATTATGAGGATCTTTGCTAAATTCCTCCATTGCCTCTCTAAAGGTAAAACCATAGGCGCTTTTTACAGTTTGATTGATATTAAATTCTTCCAACCAACCTTGTAAAACAGGGACGCGATGTATGTATATTACAGGGCAATAAATTGCGATATTTTTGTAAATTTTGCTATAATTTTTAAGCAAATTTGTACTAATAATAGTATTTAACTCATCACTTCTAGATCTCATCAAATAAAGATTTGCCATCATTTTCTCCTTGAATTTATAAATGTGGAACACTCTTTGCTTTTTCTAATTTTAACAAAGAAAAATAAAAATTCATATTTTAAAGGACGAAAATGAAAAAAGTTTTATTTTATGTGTTACCGTTTGCATTTTTTGGTTGTTCTGCAACGGTTGATCCGCAAATTTCAATGAAACCACCTGCTTATGTAGAAGAACTTGCACCAAAACAAAGCAATAATGTAGAAAGTGCACCAGGATCGCTTTTTGGCAAAGGGGATAATCCTTTATTTTCAGATAAAAAAGCTATGAATGTAAATGATTTAGTTACAGTTGTTATACAAGAAAGTACCACTCAAAGCACACAAGCTAATAAAGCAACAAGTAGAACTAATACCTCAAATTTAGGCGGAGGTGCTTTAACAGGAAGTTCAGGAGTGGTAGCTAATGCTCTTAATAAAGTCAATGCTTATTCTAATATAGGCTTTCAAACCAATAGTTCAAACAACTACACAGGAACAGGCTCACAAAGCAGAAATGAAAGTTTCAAGACTACAATTTCAACGCGTGTAATTAAAATTTTATCAAATGGTAATTATTTTATCGAAGGCTCAAGAGAGCTTTTAATCAACGGAGAGAAACAAATCATACAATTAAGCGGTGTTATTCGTCCTTATGACATCGGTCAAGACAATACTATAGATAGTAAATATATAGCAGATGCTAAAATTCTTTATAAAACAGAAGGTGAAGTGGATAGAAGCACAAGAAAACCTTGGGGTAGCAAAGTTATAGAAGCGATATGGCCATTCTAAAAGCAAGGTTAAACCTTGCTTCTTGGCTTTTATTCTTTTACAGCCCTACTTTTAACCTCATCTTCAACTTCAGCTAAAAATCTATCTACAAGTTCACTTTCTTTCAGTTTAGCTACAACTTCACCATGTCTTATAACAAGTCCTTGATTTTTCCCAAAGGCTATAGCCACATCAGCGCCCTTAGCTTCACCTAAAGCATTTACCACACAACCCATGACACTGATATTTAAAGGTTCTTTTATATGCTTGGTTTTTTCCTCTACGATTTTAATCGCACTTAACAAATCACTTTGAATCCTACCGCAAGTTGGACAAGAGATGATATTTACTCCGCTTTTTTGCACTCCGCTATCTTGTAAAATCGCCCTTGCTACACGAATTTCTTCTTCAAGTTCGCCCGTCATAGAAACACGCATAGTATCGCCTATACCTTTAAGAAGTAAATTTCCTAAAGCTATAGAACTTTTTACAGTGCTATGAAATTTAGTTCCTGCTTCAGTTACCCCTAAGTGAAAAGGATAATCACAAAGCGGTCTTAATCTCTCATAAGCTTCTATAGTTTTTTGAGCATCTGAAGTCTTCATGGAAATTTTAATATCAAAAAAGTCTAAATCCTCTAAAAGCTTGATATTATACATCGCACTTTCTAGCATAGCATCGACACCATAGCCAAATTTATTGCTAAATTGTTTTTCTATGGAGCCGTGATTTACACCGATGCGTATAGGGATATTACGTTCTTTACATGCTTTTACCACTTCTTTGATATTTTCTTTAGAACCTATATTGCCAGGATTTATACGCACTCCATCGATAAATTCAGCACAATATACAGCCAAATTATGATTAAAATGAATATCTACAATTAAAGGCAAAGGACTTTTAGCTTTAATCTCTTTTAAAGCCCTTGCATCAGCCATATCCAAGCACGCCAAACGCACTATATTTGCTCCTGCAAAATAAAGACGATTGATTTGCTCTAAAGAAGCTTCTATGTCTCTTGTCTTAGTAAAAAGCATAGATTGAACTGAAATAGGTGCATCACCGCCTATTAAAACATTTCCTACTTTGATTTGTCTGGTTTTAAATCTTTTATACTCCATAACTTCACTCTTTGAAAAATTTTAATATCAAATTTTAACTTTTTATTGCTTTAATTAAAGTTTATTTTTGATAATATATTTAAATTTCATGACATTTAAATATTTATGAATTATATATAAATTAAATACAATTAAAAGAGGTTATATGCAAAATCTTTTACTCTATATAAAAAATAACCTAACTCCAACCCTAGCTCAAATTCTTTTACAAGCTTTAAAAAATTCGAATAATGAAAAATTTTTTACCTTTGTTTTGGAAAATATTGAAACAATTTGCACTTGGCTCAATTCTAGCGAATTTAGGGATAGGTATTTATCAACAAAACATCCTTATCCACCTTTAATCAATCCTAATTTTATAGAAATAGATGCAAGTAGGCATTGTGCAGAATTAGCTTGGGATTTAAATTTACCCCTACCTAAACACTATAAATTTATCTATATTTCTCCACATGGCGTTGGAGCAGCAGCATTTTTAAGATACCTTAATCAATGTTGCGATGTAACTTGTTTTGCCTCCTGGGTTTTACCACCTGATAGCAAAGAGAGATATTGTATTAATTACATGTGTCTAAATGATAATACAATTGCTCAATATGCTATTAATATATCAGAAATTAATCTACCTTATTTTGATAAATATCTATCTTTATTAGATTTTAATTCTAAGATTATTTGCGGAGTTCGAGATCCAATAGGACTTTTAAAGCATAATTGGGGAAGAGATTGGAGTAAAGTTTTAAGAAACTATCCCCCTGAATTTAATCTAACTTATGATTGGCGTTATTACATCAACTATCTTACTCATCAAAATCATAAAATTAAAATCGATATAAATGAACTACAACAAGGAGTTTTTATCATCTCTTATTTATTAAAATATTTTAACAAAGACAATGTATACTATCTTGATATGGAAGAAATCCGCCAATCAAAGGCCTTCGATACCATGAATTTACTTGCTATAAATTTTAATTTTACCCCCCCCCATAAAGATAAATTAGATTTATTTAAAATTAAAGAATTTAGAGGTTATATTCGCTATCTTTTTCCTATTACACTTTATGCAAATTCTAAAGATATTAATAACACCTTTTATCTCAATACTCCTAAAAATAATAAAAATTTCAATATTGATAGAACTTCTAGCATTCCCATAATTTTAGACAGAAAACATATCAATCATGAAAAAATAGACATAATACAAGAAATTATAAAAAACGACCTATGTAATGATATGGGTGTATATATTGATAAAAATGATTTTAAGCAATTAGAACAAAACAATCTTTTATTTTCAACAATTAAACATTATTTGTATGATTTTTTATATCAAATTAAAATAACCATAGATGAAACAGAATCAAAAATGATGAAAGAAAAAGATGTAATAGATTATTTTATAAAAAATAAATCACTTATTTACACTTTTTTTAATATATTTGAAAATGAACTAAATCATTTAAAACAAACACATCCTCATATTATTGATTCTTGGAAATATTATAAAGAATTTGAAAAAATATACAAAGATAAATAATCATATCACTTACACAAAATCAATAGGATCAATATCCGCATTTGCATTTTTAAATTGCAAAATATAATTTTCAATTGCCACTAAAGCTTTATGATTTTCACTTCTAAGCAACAAATAAAAACGATATTTTCCATACAGCATTTCAACTCCACAAATTCCATAGCCTACCAATTCTACCTGTTTGATATTTCTAAATTGAGAAGCAAATTTTTCACAAAGTTTTTGTGCACTTTTTTGATCTTTATCTTCTATAAGAACTCTTAAAAGGCGTTTAAATGGGGGGTAAAGATCTTTTCTATTTTCTAACTCATCTTTTAAAAAAGCATCATAATCCTCTATATACCTTTCAAAAAAAGCTCTATTTTTTGTTTGCAAAAGCACTCTTGCTTCGCCTTTACGCCCTGCCCTACCAGCAACTTGCATAGCTAAAGCTAAAGTTTCTTCACTCGCTCTAAAACTAGGACGCAACAAATACTCATCAAGCCCTAAAATCACACTCAAATCCACGCTATGATAATCATGCCCTTTAGCAAGCATAGAGGTGCCAATAAGTATATCGATCTTATTTTCATTAAAGTCTTTTAAAATAGTATTAAGCTTTTTAACGCTTGTGATTTCATCGCTATCAAATTTTGCTATTTTTGCTAAAGGCAAAGCATTTTGCAAAAGCTCTAAAAGTTCAGCAGTCCCAATTTTTCTAGCTTCTAACATTTCTCCTTTGCAACTTGGACAATTTTGCTCTATTAAAGAAGTATAATTACAATAATGACATTTTAAAATATTTTTCTTTTTATGCATACTCATAGCAATAGAACAAAAAGGACATTTTATCGTTTCTCCACAATCCTTGCAAATGATTTGCCTAAAATTAGCCCTTGTAGGTAAAAACACTATAGCTTGTTTTTGATGTTTTAAACTTTTTTCTAATTCGCTTAAAAGCATAGGTGTTATACTGAGCTCATTTTCATCATATAAAAAATGTTTTTTACTCTCAAAAAAAGTTCCTTTTAGTCTAAAACTTTTTTGTTTATAAAAGCTCGTTAAAGATGGGGTTGCAGAACCTAAAACCACTTTAATATTGTTTTTTTGACCCAAAAAAAGTGCTAAATCTCTTGCATTGATAAAAGGCTGATTAGAAGCCTTATAAGAATTATCATGTTCTTCATCTACTACAATAAGTCCTAAATTTCTAAAGGGTAAAAACAAAGCCGATCTTGCACCCGCTACTAAAAGCACTTCTCCCTTGCAAAAACGCTCTAAATATTCTTGCTTTTTTTTCTTTGAAATTTTAGAATGCCACAGGAAAAAATTATCCTTAAAATACACTTCTAAACGCTTTTGCATTTGTGGAGTAAGTGCGATTTCTGGCATTAAAAGCAAAGCTTGCTTACCCTGTTCTAAACACTCTTTTATTAAAGAAATATAAATTTCAGTCTTACCACTACCTGTGTCAGCAAAAAGCAAAGAATTATTTTCTTTTTGAAGAAAACTTAAGGCATTTTGTTGTTGATTGCTTAGCTTAGGGGTATCTTTAAAAAACATTTTTTGACATTCATACTTAGGACTAGTTTCGAAAAAGCCCAAAACAAAACCAAGTTTTGAAGCATAATAATAAACAATAAAATTTGCCAATTCAAGTTGCAAAGGAGTTAGAAAATACTTTGTAATTTCTTTAATTTCTATAGTTTTAAAATCAGGTTTTTGACATTCTTTAAGTACGATGGCTTTAAGATTTTTTTTAGATTTTAAATCCACTAATACCTGTGTTAAAGGTTTGATTTCATCAAAACTATGAAAAGTTAAATTATCCAAATACAAACCACAAATTGCAAGTTCATAATATCTTATATCAGATCTTTGCATCTAGAACTTCCTATACACTTTAACAAACCTTCTTTAGAATCATAAATAAATTCAACCATCTCTTTAGCATTTAATGCAAATCTATAGTGATTTTTACCTATTTTTATCCAAGATTTAAAATCAGAATAAATAGGTGTATCAAGCAAAGAATAATCACAATCATTTAAACAATAAAAGAGTTTTTCTTTGGCTTGATTGTTTTGCGCATTATCTAAAATTTCTGGAAAATTTAAATTTTTAAGTCTCATTTGACTACGCATTAAAGCAAGAGCTGAGCTTAGCATTTCATAGTCCATTTTTAATTTTAAAATTTTAACCTCATCTTTTGTAGTATTGATAAAAGATAAAGATAAGCTTGACAAAATTCCCAAAATCAAAATCACAAAAACAAGCTCAAGCAGAGTAAAAGCTTTATTCATTTTGTCGGGAGTTCTTCATTGATTGCTTTTATTAGTTTCTTAAGTTCTCTTTCTAGAATATAATTTTCATAACTTTTTTTAACAAACGCATCTACAAAGCGTTTAAGTTCTATTTTTTTAGTACCCCCTGAAATCAAAGCGATATCATCTTCTAAAAAATTTGCAAATTCTTCACTGCACTTAACAATGAAATCTTTTGCATTAACATTAACAATGACTTGTTTTAGATTATCTGCCAAGAACAGCCTCTATTTTCTTATAAATATCTTCGCTTTCTATATTGCGAGATTTAAGTTCTTCTTCTAAACGCATGATTTGATTACTTTTTGCTTCATTTTGTGCTTTAACGCTTACAAGCTCATTTCTTAAAGCCTCATTGGCTTCGCAAACTTCGTTATACTTTTCAATTAATTCATTTACTTTATCTGTCATAGTATTGATTATTTTTTCATCAAACATATTTTTGCCTTCTTAAAAAATTTGTAATTTATGGAAAATATTATTTGATATTGTAGCAGAAAAAAATTTAAATTTAGGTTTTTATTGTCAATTAATTTTTAATTAAAGCATTTTCTTTTAAAATTTTTTCAAAAATAAAAATAAAGTAGAAAAATGTTAGAACTTACCAGCGAATTTAAACCTAGTCCTGATCAACAAGAAGCCATAAAAGGTATAGTAAAAAGTATAAAAAAAGGCAACAAATATCAAACCTTACTAGGCGTTACAGGAAGTGGAAAAACCTTTACCATGGCAAATGTCATTAAAGAACTTAATATGCCCACTCTTATCATGAGTCACAACAAAAGCCTTTGTGCACAACTTTATAGCGAATTTAAAGGCTTTTTTTCTAAAAATCATGTGGAATATTTTATATCTTATTATGATTATTATCAACCTGAAGCCTATATTCCACGCACTGATGTTTTCATAGAAAAAGACAGCTCCACTAATGAAGACTTAGAGCGTTTAAGACTGAGTGCTACTGCTTCTCTTTTAAGTTATGAAGATGTAGTTTGCATAGCTAGTGTTTCGGCAAATTATGGACTTGGTAATCCAAATGAATACATAGGCATGGTTTTAATCTTTGAACTAGGTATGCAAATTTCACAAAAAGAACTTTTAAAAAAACTTGTAGATATGGGTTATAAAAGAAATGATAATTTTTTTGATCGTGCAGATTTTAGAGTTCAAGGAGATATTATAGACATTTATCCAGCTTATTATGAAGATGAAGTAGTAAGACTTGAATTTTTTGGCGATGAGCTTGATACTATGTATCATTACAATGTTTTAGAAAATAAAAAAGGCAAAGATTTAAAACGCTTCATACTCTATCCTACAAGCCAGTTTAGTGTAGGTGAAACAAGACTAAAACAAGCGATAAAAGACATAAAAGCAGAACTTAACGAACGCCTTGCTTATTTTGAACATGAAAATAAACTCGTAGAATATCAACGCCTTAAACAAAGGGTTGAATTTGATCTTGAAATGCTTACAAGCACAGGAATGTGTAAAGGAGTTGAAAACTATGCAAGGCATTTAACAGGACTTAAAGAAGGTGATACTCCTTATACGCTTTTTGATTATTTTGCGATTAAAGATAGAAAATTTCTTGTTATAGTCGATGAAAGCCATGTATCTTTACCACAATTTAGAGGTATGTTTGCAGGAGATAGAAGCAGAAAACAAACCTTGGTGGACTATGGTTTTCGTTTGCCTTCAGCCTTGGATAACCGTCCTTTAATGTTTGATGAATTTATCCATAAAAATTGTCAATTTCTTTTTGTTTCAGCCACACCTGCACCTTTAGAACTTGAACTGAGTAAAGAAAACATCTTTCATCAAATCATGCGTCCTACAGGACTGCTTGATCCTTTAATAGAATTAAAAGATAGTGATAATCAGGTTGAAATTTTATTTGATGAGGCTAAAAAAGTCATACAAAGGAATGAACGTGTTTTAGTGACTGTGCTAACTAAAAAACTCGCTGAAGAACTTACAAGGTATTATTTAGAGCTTGGTATAAAAGTCAAATACATGCACTCAGACATCGATGCTATAGAACGCAATGAAATCATAAGAGGTTTAAGAAGCGGTGCTTTTGATATGCTAATTGGCATTAACCTACTTAGAGAAGGACTAGATCTACCTGAAGTTTCACTCATTGCCATTATGGATGCAGATAAGGAAGGATTTTTAAGAAGCACTACAAGTTTAATCCAAACCATGGGAAGAGCAGCTAGAAATGTCAATGGTAAGGTTTTGCTTTTTTGCAAAAAAATCACAAAATCCATGCAAGAAGCTATGGATACCACCAATGAACGCCGCAAACTTCAAATGGCTTATAATAAAAAATACAATATCACGCCAACTTCAGTCAAACGCCATATTGAAGAGAGTTTGAAAAATGAAGAGGATTTAGGCGAAATTTATCGCAAAGGTAAAAAACTAGAAAAAATGCCTGCTAGTGAAAGAGCTAAACTTGTCAAAGAGTTAAGAAAACAAATGCTTGAAGCAGCTAAAGCACTTGAGTTTGAAAAAGCTGCTGCTATTAGAGATGAGATTAATAAATTAAGGGATTTATAATAAAAATATATCTCTTGTTCTAACTCCTGCCTCATTAAGTAAAGCACTTAAAATTTCATACTGAAAGTCTTGTAAGGGACGTTTTTCTTTTAAAACTATACCTATAACCCCTTTAGTTTTTTCCCATCTTCTATAGGTAAATACATAGCATTAGCATTAGGCAGGGTATTTGTACAAACACCTGCTCTTTCTTTATTTGTTGCAACCCATTGAGCAATAGCAATCTCATCAGCACTAAAACAATTTTTTAACATTTGCTTATCATCGTTAAAAAACAACAAAGGTTTTGATAAAATATTGTTTTTATTTATAGGATAAATAATAATAGGTAAATTTAATAATTTTAAAGCTTGATTTCCAAGTTGTTCCCAAAGCTCTTGTTTGCTTTTCACTCTTGCTAACTTTTCACTATTTTCAAGCAAAATAGCTGTTCTATAAGCTCTTTTAGTGAGTTCTTTAGATTGCAATTTTAATCTTCTAGTAAAAACAGCTGTTAAAAATCCAACTATAAACATGGTTGTAAAAGTAATAATATTTCCACTATCATGAACTTTAAGACTAAAAATAGGTTCTAAAAAGAAAAAATTATAAATCAAAACACTTACCAAAGAAGAATAAAAGGCGAAAATTTTATTATCAGAAATAAAAGAAGAAGAAGCAAAAACTGCTAAAATAAAAATCATAACCATATTACTTGGCTGAGTATTAAATTTATGAAATACAAAAGCTATAAAAGTTGCTAAAAGCAAAACTCCTGTGATTTTTAAAAAACCTAAAAAATCAAAACCTTTTTTACTTCGTATTTTGGGAGTAGAAATTTGATTTTCATTAACAAGATATAAATCAATATTGGGTGCTTTTTTAGCAACAGCTTCAAAAATCTCTTCTTTAAACTTTTTTTATCTTTATTTTTACCTAAAACAATTTTAGAAACATTGCTAAGACTTGAATACTCTGCAATTTGTCTTGCTATATCATCATATACGCTAATGATTTCAGCATCAAAACTTTTAGCTAGTTCTATATTTTCTTCTAAGGCTTTTTCTTCTTTAATATTGGGATTTTTTATATAAAGCGCACTCAATTTAGCATGAAAAGCTAAAGCAAGTCTTGCAGCTGCACGAATAACCTTTGCATTTGAAGCATTAATACAAACTAAAATATGCTCTCCAGTATGATAAGCTAAATCATCATTAATAAGCCTTTGTTCACTTGCTCTTAAATTCACTCTTGAAGCAAGTCTTCTTAAGGCAATCTCACGCAAAGCTATAAGTCTTTCTTGGCGAAAGAAATTTTCAAGTGCTAGTTTAGCTTGTTTTTCCTTATAAATTTTACCATCTTGCATTCTTTTTAAAAGCTTATTAGGTTCAATATCAACAAGTTCAACCTGATCAGCCTCATCAAAAATACGATCAGGAATACGCTCTTTAACTTCTATCTTACTGATATTAGCGACTAAATCATTTAAGCTTTCTAAATGTTGTATATTTAAAGTAGTATAAACATCAATCCCTGCTTTTAGAAGTTCTTCTATATCTTGAAAACGCTTTTCATTACGCAAGCCTTTAGCATTAGTGTGTGCAAGCTCATCTACTAAAACCAAAGCAGGCTTTCTCTTAAGGGTAGCGTCTAAATCAAATTCTTTTAATACTATATTTTTATAAGGAATTTCAAGATTAGCTATACTTTCAAAACCTTGTGTTAAAGCCATTGTTTCAGGTCTATCGTGAGGCTCTATATAGCCTAAAACAACATCAACTCCATTATCCCTTAAAGTTCTGGCTTCACTTAACATAGCATAAGTTTTTCCAGAACCTGCAGCATAACCTAAGAAAATTTTTAATTTTGCAAGTTTGTTTTTTTCTTCTTCCTTAGCTTTAACCTCAAGTTTTTTAAGAATTTGTTCAGGACTTTGTCTTTGCATGTTTATTCTTTTTTCATGGCTTTAGCAATAGCTATATTAACAGCTAAAACATTAACCTTTTCTTCCCCAAAAATCCCTAAAAATTTAGACTCGGTATTTTCTTGAATGATTTTTTCTAGTTCTTCTTTGGTGATTTTTGAAGATTGACTTATCCTAGGAATTTGTACTAGGGCTGCTTGAAGACTGATATGAGGATCAAGACCTGATCCTGAAGCACTTAATAAATCCAAAGGAATTTGTTCTTTTGTAATTTGCGGATTTTCATCTAAAAATTTTTGCAAATCTTTTTGCACACGCTCTTTTAAAGCAGGATTTGACATAGCATAATTAAATCCACCTGAACTTACACTGCTTTCATTTGTATCGCTTGTATTGTAATTTGACACAGATGTTCTTGAATGTAGAAAATAAGGTTTATTAAAATCTTGACCCAAAAGCTTTGAACCTACCGCTTTGCTTACATCCAAAGTCGGACGACCTTCTTTATCTACTAAACTTCCACTTGATTGATAAGGAAAAATAAATTTTGCAACTGTATTTAAAGCAAAAGGATAAATAAGAGTACACAATATTAGCATTACCACAAAAAAACTAAGCAAAGTTCTAAGCATATCACACTCCTAAAATTCTAAGTATCCAAGCTGTAGGAATATCAATTATTTTTATCCCTATAAAAGGTGCGATCATACCACCTAAACCATAAATACTTAAATTTCTTAAAAGCAAATGCTCGCTTTTCATAGGCTTAAATTTAACTCCACGCATAGCAATAGGATGAGCAAAGGTATAATAATAGCATTAAAAATAAGTGCTGATAAAATAGCGCTTTGCGGGGTAGCTAAATGCATAATATTTAAAATTTGCATTTGAGGTAAAACCACACTAAACATAGCAGGTAAAATAGCAAAATACTTAGCAATATCATTTGCCATACTAAAAGTTGTAAGACTGCCTCTAGTAATAAGCAAACCTTTTCCTATTTCAACTACTTCTAAAATTTTAGTAGGATTAGAATCAAGATCTATCATATTGGCTGCTTCTTTAGCTGCTTGAGTTCCTGAGTTCATAGCTATACCTACATCAGCTTGTGCAAGAGCTGGAGCATCATTGGTTCCATCTCCTGTCATGGCTACTATCTTACCTTGGGCTTGTTCTTTTTTAATAGCTTCTATTTTATCTTCAGGCTTGCATTCTGCTATAAATCGATCAAGCCCTGCTTCTTTGGCTATAGTAGCTGCTGTTAAAGGATTATCTCCGGTACACATTAAAGTTTTTATGCCCATTTTTCTAAGCTCATCAAAGCGCTCTTTAAGTCCTGGTTTTACTGTATCCTTTAGATAAATCACTCCTAAAATTTTTTCATTTTTACACACTACCAAAGGAGTACCACCAAGATTTGAAATTTCCATTACCTTAGTTTCTAAATCGCTAGGAATTTTTCCATTCATTTCGCTTATATAAGCTCTTATAGCATCAAAAGCACCTTTGCGAATTTTTATATTATCTTGCAAATCCACACCACTCATTCTATTTTGAGCGCTAAATTCGATAAATTCTTTAATATCATTACCTTCTAATTCATAACCTATTTTTTAAGCCAATGCAATTATTCTTTTACCTTCTGGAGTTTCATCTTTTAAAGAGGATAAAACACAAGCTTTAATCATTTTTTCTTTACTTATACCTTGGACTTCATAAAATTCATTTGCCAAACGGTTTCCAAAAGTAATCGTTCCTGTTTTATCTAAAATCATAGTATCAACATCACCACAACTTTCAACAGCCTTGCCTGAAAGTGCGATCACATTAAAACGCGTTACCCTGTCCATACCTGCTATTCCTATAACTGATAAAAGCCCCCTATAGTTGTAGGAATAAGACATACAAGCAATGCTACTAACCATGAAATAGGCAAACTCACGCCTAAAAATTGTATAAAAGGATATAAACTTACAACCACCACCAAAAAACTCAAACTAAGTGCAATTAAAAGAGTATTAAGAGCAATTTCATTTGGAGTTTTTTGACGCGCAGCACCTTCTACAAGATTGATCATTTTATCTAAAAAACTTTCCCCAGCTCCAACTAAAATTTTAATCTTTAAAAAATCAGTTAAAACCGTAGTCCCACCTGTAACAGAAGAAAAATCACCGCCCGCTTCACGCATAACAGGTGCACTTTCACCTGTAATAGCTGATTCATCAACACTTGCAGCACCTTCTACAATTTCTCCATCATTAGGTATAAGTTCACCTGCTTTAACTAAAACTATATCACCTATTTTTAACTCGCTAGAATTAAGCATTTCTTCACTGCCATCACTTTTTATGCGTCTAGCTTTAGAATCCTTTTTGCTTTGTCTTAAGGTAGCTGCTTGGGCTTTACCCCTTCCTTCTGCAATACTTTCTGCAAAATTTGCAAAAAGCAAGGTTACAAATAAAATAAAAGTGATTAAGATGTTATAAATTCTTTCATCAGAATTTCCATTAAACAAAGTAGGAAAAATACTTAAAATCAAAGTAAGAATCGATCCAACTTCCACCATAAACATAACAGGATTTTTTACCATAAAGCGTGGATCAAATTTTAAAAATGCTCCTTTTATGGCATTATTTAAAATTTCTTTTGTAATGAGTTTATTTTGTTTTTTAGACATTGACTCTCCTTAATGCCATAAAGATAAATATTCTGCAACGCTTGATAAAGTAAGCACTGGAAAAAAAGTAAGTGCAGCAAAAATATATATAATACAAACAAGCACAAACATAAAAGTTAAATTATCCGTTTTTAAAGAATTTGCAGTATTTTCTTGTGTATTTTTAGCCAAAAGCGATCCAGCTATAGCAAGCTGAGCTATTAAAACCAAATAACGCCCACAAAACATAGCAAAAGCTGTGCTTAAATTCCAAAATAAATTATCATCTTTTAAACCTTCAAGTCCTGAACCATTATTTGCTGCCGAAGAACTAAATTCATACAAAATTTGAGCCAAGCCATGAAAGCTAGGATTGCTTATACTATCTTTTGCAAAAACAACAGCTAATGCACTTAAAACAAGGATTAATAAAGGATGGATAAGAATTACCAAAGCTATAAGCTTCATTTGTGCGCTTTCTATTTTTTTACCCAAGAATTCTGGAGTTCTACCTATCATTAATGCACAAATAAACACGGTTAAAAGCACATAAATAATCATATTCATAAGCCCTACTCCTTCGCCACCGAAAGCTATATTTAGCATCATATTTAGCAAAGTAGCACTGATGCTTAATGGATTTAAACTATCGTGCATATTATTGACGCTTCCTGTAGTAAAAGCGGTAGTTACAGCACTAAATAAACTCGAACCATCTGTGCCAAATCTTATTTCTTTACCTTCCAAATTTCCCAAATTTGCATTTAAACCCAAAAAATCCAAATTTGGATTTGACATTTTTTCGCTAAAATAAATTAAAAGCAAAGAAATGATAAAAATAATCCCCATTGCACCAAAAATAACTCCCCCTTCTTTTCCCATAAGAGCAAAACCTTGTCTTTCTTTTCTATGATAAACCATCAATCCAAAAGCTACAACACAGGCACTAGGAATAAGCATCATGGATAAAATTTGCAAAAAATTTGTAAGTAAAGTAGGATTTTCAAAAGGCATGCTTGAATTAGCACCAAAAAAACCACCCCCATTTGTCCCTAAATGTTTTATAGACTCAAGAGCTGCAACAGGACCTGTGGCAATGCTTTGAAATTTATTTTCTAAAGTAAGCACGCTAAAATTTGCGTGATAATTTTGCACCACGCCTTCAGAGATAAAAATTACAGCCAAAATAAAACTTAAAGGCAACATCAAACGCGTAATAATACGCGTAAAATCTTCATAAAATTCCCATTTGCATACCACATAAAGCACGACAAAAAGCCATACAAGCAGAATATCCACTTGCGCTTGAAACAAACATAGCAAGTAAAATGCCTGTATTTTGCGAAAGCAAACTTAAAGCACTCTCTCCACTATAATGCTGAAGGTTTGTATTTGTAATAAAACTAATTACAGTATTTAAATTCAAATCCCCTTTCATAGAATTTATCGAATTGGGATTTAAAAAAAGTTTATCTTGCAAATAAAAAATCACGAAAGAAAAAATAGCCACTAAGGCATTAAAAGCAATTAAATGCAAAGAATAATTTTTGCCAAGTCATATTTTTTCTATCAATTGCACAAATTTTATAAATTAAGTTATCAATTGGATTAAAAATAAAATCAAAAATAGTTTTTTTACAGCTTGCAATTTTATAAAGATAGTTTCCAAAAATTAAAGCCGATATAAAAGCTATAATCAGTGTTATTAAAATTTCTAGCATATTTTTCCTTTAAAATTTTTCAGGATATAATAGAGCATAAAATAAATAAAGAGCAAGTATTAAGCTTAAAACTAGTAAAAATATCATCCGCTTGTCCTAGTTTGAATTTCACAAAAATGGATAAAAAACCATAAACTACCAAAAGCTAAAAGTAGAAGCAAAGCAAAGATAACATCCATAGGATAGCCCTTTCTCATTGATTCAAAATAGGATTTATCCTATCCTTGTTAAGCTTATATTTTGATTAATACTAATTTTATGATTTATTTATAATTTTTATCTATATTAAATAAAAAGACAAATGAAGAATTTAGCAGGAAAAATCCTGCTAAAAATTGTTAAAGATAACCCGCTGCCATAGCGATAAAATATCCTGCTATACAAGAAGTGATTACACCTATAAGACCTGGTAAAATAAAACTATGATTGATAACAAATTTACCGATGTGAGTAGTACCTGATCTGTCAAATTGTATAGTAGCCAAATCGCTTGGATAAGTTGGTAAAATATAATATCCATAACAAGCAGCCGCAAAAGCAACAATCACACCAGGTTCAACACCAATTCCTAAAGCCAAAGGAACAAAAGCTGAAATAGCCGCTGCTTGAGAGTTTACAAATTTTGAAATTAAAAGAAGCATTACAGCATAAGTCCAAGGATGTTCTTTTACTATATCTCCAAGCGCTGCTTTCATCATAGGAGTGTGAACTGCAAACATAGTATCAGCCATCCAAGAAATTCCAAAAACCGCAACAAGTGCTATCATACCTGATTTAAAAATTTCATTAGAGCCGATTTTCTTTGCATCTGTTTTAGTAAAGATGATAATCAAAGAACCTGCTAAAAGCATAAACATCTGAATAACTGAAACCATGGATAAAACATCCATTTTAGGATTGCCTAAAGCATCTACTTGAGGAATGCCATTTTTTACAACTTGCCCCCAGTTTGGACGCAAGAAATCAAATACACCTAATAAAGCTACTAAAGCAATAGCTCCTAAGAAAATCCACATTGCAACCCAATTGCTTTTTGGAAGTTTAACGCCTAAAAGTGTTTTAGAATCCCCATAAACATATTTTTTAAATTCAGGATCTTTAAGTTTTTCTTGAAATACTTCATCTTTATCCAAATCTTTTCCTCTAAACCAAGAAAAAATTCCTATACACAATACACCAAATAATGTACTAGGTATGGTAATTTGAAGAAGATTAATATAACCATCAAAACCTGCTAATTTATGATTAGCATTTAAAAGCAAAGCAGTCAAACTCACAACAGCCACAGATACAGGAGATGCAATAATACCCATTTGTGACGATATAGAAGCTGCCGCCATTGGACGCTCAGGACGAATACCGTTTTTAATCGCTATATCATAAATAATAGGCATAATAGTATAAACCACATGTCCTGTTCCACAAAGTATAGTCAAAAAGCAGGTTACAAAAGGCGCTAATATTGTTAAAAACTTAGGATTGCGTCTTAAAATTCTTTCTGCTATTTGAAGCATAACATCCAAACCACCGCTTGCTTGCAAAGTTGCACTCGCAACCACTACCGCTAAAATTGTAAGCATAACATCTATGGCTGGTTTTCCAGGCTTTATATGAAAAGCAAATACAAGCATTAAAATACCTATACCACCAAGTAAACCAAGCGCTATGCCGCCTTTTTTTGCACCGTAAAAAAGACAAATTAAAACGATAATGATTTGGATTGCAAATTGCCCTCCCTCACTAAGGCTTGTTAAAAAGTCCATTTTAACTCCTTTGAAAATTAATATTTAAAAACAGTTATTATTGTATCATATTTTTAAATTAAAGAATAATATTTCTAAAAATAAAACAATAATTTTTTATATTATTTAAATTAAATTTAAATATAAAACAAAAGTGTAATGGGTTTGATAGATTGATAGAATTTTATCCTTCAAGTTCATATAATTTTTTTCTATCTGTAGAGCTTGCTATATTAAGATGTTTGCGATATTTTGTAATAGTTCTTCGCCCTATATCGACTTTAAATTCTTCTTTGATTAATTCTAAAATTTTACTATCGCTTAAAGGTTTATTGCGATCTTCATTCTTTACTAAATTTGCCACAAATTCTTTAACACCTACATTTGAAGTCTCTCCCTCTTCATCAAGAGCAAAAGCAAAAAAATCACGCAAGGGAATAAGTCCTCTTTCACAACTTAAATATTTATTTGCCACAGCTCTTGATATAGTCGAAGCATTGCGTTCTAAATCAAGTGCTAAATCCTTAAAAGTCATAGGTTTTATCTCTTTTCCCATGAAAAAATCATATTGATATTCTACTATCATAAGCCCTATTTTATAAAGAGTAGCTTTTCTCATCGCTAGAGCATCGACTAAATTTTTTGCTTCTTTGATGTAATGACTTAAAAAATCATGCTCTAAACCATCAGTTTGGATTGAAATTTCAGGATAATAATCATCATTGATTTTTACTTTAATTTCACCATTTTCTTTATAAACAAAAATATCAGGAACAATTATACGAGAATCTTCAAAATATTCCAAAAAAGGAGGAGTGCTAAAACGCTTAAGTACAGCTAATGCTTCTTTATATAAAGGCTCTTTGGTATAGTTTTGTATATTTTCAAAATCCATAATCAACATTCTACAAAACTCATCAATATCTTCATCTAATTCCATATTTTCAAGAGCAAATAAAAATGCTTCTTTATAATCTTTAGCTCCCACTCCTACAGGATCTAAAAATTTAAATCTTGCTCTTACTCGCTCAATTTCTTCTAAGGAATACTCTTTTAAAAATTCTTCATCGTATTCAAAATATCCTTCCTCATTTAAGCATTCTATAATTTTTTTTGCAAGTTCTTGAGATTTGTTTGTAGGAAACAAAGGAGGAAGAATCTGTTCATTTAAAAGCTCATAAACACTTTTTTTGGCAAGTCCTTTACTATCCACAAAAGCCGAATTTACATTATGTTTATAAAATGAATCAAAATAATTCTTACCCTTATCATGAGTTTGTATCGAATCTTGAACATTTAAGAAAGGATTATCCTCAGCAAATTTATCTAAATTTTCTTTTAAATCTTCTATGTTTGCTTGTAAAATCGGCAACCAAGAGCGTAAAGTTTGAGAAATTTTAGTCTTGGGTGCTTGGGTGATTTTTTGCTTTAACATCAATCAAGGAGTTTAAACTCCGCTCCTAAATAATACTTTTTCACATCTTTATTGGTTGCAATTTCATCAGCATTCCCACTAGCAAGTAAAGAACCTGATCTTATAACATAAGCTCTATCACAAATAGCCAAAGTCTCACGCACATTATGATCGGTAATTAAAACCCCAATCCCCAATCTTTTAAGCTCTTTAATTAAAGTTTGAATTTCAGCCACTGCTATAGGATCAACACCTGCAAAAGGCTCATCAAGAAGCAAAAACTTAGGTTCACACATCAAGCTTCTAGCGATCTCACAACGCCTTCTTTCACCTCCACTTAAACTTAAACCTTTCCTTAAACGAATAGGCTCTATACTTAAGAGTTCAAGCATTTGCTCAACTTTATCATGTAAAATTTTTTTATCTTTATAAAAAATCTGAGCCGCTAAAAGCAGGTTATCTTCTACACTTAAATCCTTAAAAATACTACTTTCTTGAGGTAAATAACCTATCCCTGATCTAGCTCTTTTGTTTAAAGGATCTTTTGTTACATCTAAACCGTCTAAAAGAACTTTTCCACTACTTGGGGAAATAAGTCCACATATCATATAAAAAGTTGTCGTTTTTCCTGCACCATTTGGCCCTAAAAGTCCTACAACTTCTCCGCTATTAACCTCTAAAGAAATTCCATGTATAATCTTAGTTTTTTTAATAATTTTTTCTAAATTTACAATTTCTAATTTACTCATAAATTTCATACTTTCTTTTGTCATCTTTAATGCTAATTTTAATCTGGATAGTAGAAATTCCAAATTTCATTAAAGTTTTTTTCAAATTTTCACCGCCCCATTCAACCAAATGTAAACCTTTTTCAAAAAAATTTTCAAATAAACCATTTGCTAAAAGTCCTTCTAAACCTTCTTGATAAATATCATAATGATAAATGCAAATATCATGATTTTCATATTTTTGCATAATGGAAAAAGTTGGAGAATCCACCCTTGCATCAAGACCAAGAAATTTAACCCAAGCTTGCACTAAGCTTGTTTTTCCACTAGCTAAATCTCCTTGAAGTAAAACAACACCTTCTTTAGGCATTATTTGAAGCATCGTTTTGATCTCATCTTTTGCTAAAATAAATTCTTTCATAATTTTACCACATATTCATTTTGTGCGTTTTTAGGAATACTTTTCGTGCTAGGTATAGCTAGGACTTTATATTTTTGAGTGTATTCAGTAAAATGTAAAGTGATAATATCACCCACCTTAACCTCTTTACTCGCTTTAACAATAACGCCATTAATCCCCACTACACCACTTTTACACATATCTTCAGAAATAGCTCTTCTTTTCGTGATATTAACTACATTTAAAAATTTATCTACTCTCATAAAAGCAATTTTAGCAAAAAAAATCAATTTTTGGAACAAAATTTGCTTACGCCTTTGCTTTATTTTTTAAGAAAATAGCAAGTAAAAACTTTTCTTTAATGAAATTTGGATACAATTTTACAATTTTCAAATCTATTTTAACAAAGGATATCTTATGAAAAATGAAGTAAAAAAAGTAGTTTTAGCGTATTCTGGGGGGCTTGATACGAGCATTATTTTAAAATGGCTTCAAGATGAGTATAATTGTGAAGTTGTAACTTTTACAGCAGATATTGGTCAAGGTGAAGAACTCGAACCTGCAAGAAAAAAAGCCCTTTCTTTAGGCATAAAAGAAGAAAATATTTTCATTAAAGATTTAAGAGATGAATTTGTTAAAGATTATGTATTTCCTATGTTTAGAGCCAATGCGATTTATGAAGGAGAATATCTTTTAGGAACAAGTATAGCAAGACCACTTATAGCAAAAACTCAAGCACAAATCGCCCTGCAAACAGGTGCTGATGCAGTAAGTCATGGTGCCACAGGTAAAGGAAATGATCAAGTGCGTTTTGAACTTGGCTATCTTGCTTTTAATCCCGATTTAAAAATCATCGCTCCATGGCGTGAGTGGGATTTAAACAGTCGCGAAAAGCTCCTTGCTTATGCACAAAAACACGGTATTGATATTTCTAAGAAAAAAGGAAAATCTCCTTATTCTATGGACGCAAATTTACTTCATATTTCTTACGAAGGACTTGTCTTAGAAGATCCTGCACACGCACCTGAAGAAGATATGTGGAGATGGAGTAAAAGCCCAAAAGATGCTCCAAATGAAAGTGAAATTATAGAACTTGATTTCCAAAAAGGAGATTTAGTAGCGATAAATGGAGAAAAACTAAGTCCTGCAGGACTTTTAACCAAACTTAACGAACTAGGCTGCAAACACGGTATAGGACGCCTTGATATAGTAGAAAATCGCTATGTAGGTATGAAAAGCCGTGGTTGTTACGAAACACCAGGTGGTACCATACTTTTAAAAGCACACAGAGCGCTTGAAAGCATCACGCTTGATAGAGAAGCAGCACACTTAAAAGATGAACTCATGCCAAAATACGCGAGTTTAATTTATAATGGCTATTGGTTCTCGCCTGAAAGAATGATGCTTCAAGCCTTAATCGATGAGTCTCAAATTCACGCCAATGGCAGAGTAAAACTCGAGCTTTATAAAGGCAATGTGATAGTTATAGGACGCGAAAGTTCGAACGATAGCTTGTTTAACGCAGCTTATTGTACTTTTGAAGAAGATGAAGTGTATAATCAAAAAGACGCAGCAGGCTTTATCAAGCTTAATGCTTTGCGTTTTATCATCGCAGGAAAAAATGGAAGAAAATTTTAATAAAGGAATAAAATGAAAGTATTATTAATCAAAGATGTAAAAGCACTTGGAAAAGCAGGAGAAATAAAAGAAGTAAAAGACGGCTACGGACAAAATTTCTTAATCGCTAAAGGCTTTGCTAAAGCAGCTACTAATGAAGTTTTAAGAAAATATGAAAGCGACAAGAAAAAAGAGGCTGAAAATTTACGCTTTGAAATCGTAAATTTAGAAAAACTCAAAGAAGAACTTAGCAAAATCACTCTTGAAATTTCAAAACCCGTAGGTGCAAATGGAAGTTTGTTTGGTGGCGTAACCAAAGATGAAATCGCTCACGCCCTAAAAGAACAAAGCCATATAGAAATCGATAAAAAAAGTTTGGAATGCGATACCTTAAAAAGCTTAGGAATCCACGAAGTAAGCGTAAAACTTGGACACGCAATCCATGCTAAATTTAACATAAATATAAAGGCAGAATAATGTTTCACGCAACAACGATTTTAGCTTACAAAGGTAAAAATAAATCCGTAATTGGCGGAGATGGACAAGTAAGCTTTGGAAATACGGTGCTAAAAGGCAATGCTGTAAAGATTAGAAAACTCAACAATGGCAAAGTTTTAGCAGGTTTTGCAGGATCAACAGCTGATGCTTTTAATCTTTTTGATATGTTTGAAAATCTCCTTCAAAGTTCTAAAGGCGATCTTTTAAAAGCAGCGATTGACTTTTCTAAAGAATGGAGAAAAGACAAATACCTAAGAAAACTTGAAGCCATGATGCTCGTACTTGATAGAAATCACATTTTTCTACTTTCTGGTACAGGCGATGTGGTCGAACCTGAAGATGGGCAAATCGCAGCTATAGGAAGTGGTGGAAACTATGCACTTTCAGCTGCTAGAGCCTTAGCAAAACATACCGATTTAGATGAAGAAGAACTTGTAAAATCAAGCCTTCAAATCGCAGGTGAAATTTGCATTTATACCAATACCAATATCAAAACTTATGTAATCGAGGATGAGAAATGAATCTAACTCCAAAAGAAATCGTTAAATTTTTAGATGATTATGTTATAGGACAAAAAAAAGCTAAAAAAATCATAGCTATAGCTTTAAGAAATCGCTACCGCAGAATGCAACTTAGCCCTGAGTTGCAAGATGATATAGTGCCAAAAAATATCTTGATGATAGGTTCTACAGGTGTAGGAAAAACAGAAATCGCTAGGCGTTTAGCTAAAATGATGGGCTTTCCTTTCATCAAAATCGAGGCGAGTAAATATACTGAAGTAGGTTTTGTAGGTCGTGATGTAGAAAGCATGGTAAGAGATCTTGCCAATGCAGCTTTAAATTTGGTAAAAAATGAGCAAAGAGAAAAAAACAAAGATAAAATCGATGAATTTATAGAAAATAAAATTTTAGAAAAACTTTTGCCACCTTTACCAAAGGGTATCAGCGATGAAAAACAAGAAGAATATAAAAACAGTCTTGAAAAAATGAGAACTAAACTAAGAAATGGCGATCTTGATGAAAGCACCATAGAGATAGAAATTTCACAAAATATGTTCGATACCAATCCTAACCTACCTCCTGAAATGGGTGCAATGCAAGATATAGTTAAGGTTATAGGCGTTGGCAGTAAAAAAGTCAAAAAAGAAATGAAAATCAAAGACGCTAAAAATGCTTTAAAAAATGAAGCAGGAGAAAAAATCCTAGACCAAGAAAGCATCAAAAGCGAAGCCTTAAAAAGAGCGGAAAATGAAGGTATTATTTTTATTGATGAAATCGATAAAATCGCTGTTTCAAGCGGAAATTCAAACCGCCAAGATCCAAGTAAAGAAGGGGTGCAAAGAGACTTACTTCCTATAGTCGAGGGATCAAATGTACAAACAAAAATAGGTACTTTAAAAACCGATCATATTCTTTTTATCGCTGCAGGGGCTTTTCACCTTAGCAAACCAAGTGATCTTATCCCTGAACTGCAAGGACGCTTTCCTTTAAGAGTGGAATTAGATAGTCTTGATGATAAAGCTCTTTATGAAATTTTAACACGCCCTAAAAATTCACTTTTAAAACAATACTCTCAGCTTTTA
The DNA here is from genome assembly GCF_012897855.1 of Campylobacter sp. CFSAN093227. Lineage (NCBI taxonomy): Bacteria > Pseudomonadati > Campylobacterota > Epsilonproteobacteria > Campylobacterales > Campylobacteraceae > Campylobacter > Campylobacter sp. CFSAN093227. The sequence continues at coordinate 666,723 of NZ_CP040610.1, read as the reverse complement.
AAAACTGAAAATTTAGAACTTGAATTTAATGATGAAGCTATTAAAGAAATAGCAAAAATAGCTTCAAGAGCCAATGAAGAAATGCAAGATATAGGTGCTAGACGCTTACATACTGTAATAGAAAAATTACTTGAAGATCTAAGCTTTGAAGCTGATGAGTATGCGGGTAAAAAATTCGTAGTGGATAAAAAAATGGTAGAAGAAAAACTCGGAGATATTATAGAAAATAAAGATCTTGCAAGGTATATTTTGTGAAAAGTGGCTTTGTTAGTATCATAGGGCGTACTAATGCAGGAAAAAGTACTTTAATCAATTCCTTATTAGAAGAAAAAATCGCCCTAGTTTCTCACAAACAAAACGCCACAAGGCGTAAAATCAAAGCCATAGTGATGCATGAAAAAAATCAAATCATTTTCATCGATACCCCAGGACTTCACGAAAGCGGTGCTACGCTTAATCAACTGCTTGTCCAAAGTGCTATTAAATCCATGGGAGATTGTGATGTGATTTTATTTGTGGCAAGTGTTTTTGATAGTACAAAAGACTATGAAAATTTCCTTAGTCTAAACCCACAAGCACCACATATCATCGCTTTAAATAAAGTAGATTTAACCGACAATGCTACGCTTTTAAAAAAACTTAGCGAATATGCAAAATTTAGCCAACATTTTAAGGCTATCATTCCTTATTCTTCTAAGAAAAAAAGCTATAAAAAAGGCTTGTTAGATGAGATAGTAAAATACCTTGATGAACATGAGTATTTTTATGATCCTGAATTTTTAAGTGCGAGTAGCGAAAAAGAACTTTATAGAGATTTCATACTTGAAAGTATTTATGAAAATTTAAGCGATGAGCTTCCTTATAGTAGTGAAGTGCTTATCAATCGCACCAAAGACACACCTAATCTTTTAATCCTAGAAGCCAATATCATCACAGATACAAACTCTCACAAGGGTATGCTTATAGGAAAAGAAGGGGCAACTTTAAAAAAAATAGGCAAAGATGCACGCTTTAAAATTTCAAAACTTGCACAAAAAAAAGTACTTTTAAAGCTTTTCGTAACAGTGAAAAAAAACTGGCAAAAAGATGAAGAATTTTTAAAAAAACTTTTAAATGATGAAAATTAATTCATTAAATAAAATAAATTTTATAAAATCTACAGATTTGCTTTATGCTCAAAGAACAGGAATATCCAAAGAAGACGAACTTTTTAACAATTTAACCGCAGATTTTAAGCTAAGCAAACCCTTTGACTATCAAATAGCTTTTTTTAAACATAATGAAATTTATCATTGTTTTTTAGCGCCTGTTTACAAATTGAAAAAAAGTCGTTTTTGCTTTCCTGAGCCTTTAATTTTTCAAGCTTTGTTTGATGAAAGATTTATTGAGGAAAGTGATTATTGTGTTTTAAATTTATATGATCAAACTTTATATTTATATTTTTACCAAGAAGGAAAATTTATCAATCTTAAAAAAATCGAAAATTTCAATCCAGGTAATATGGATTTATTTTTTAAACAAAATCGATTTACAGAACTTTTAAAACACTATGAAAGCAAATTGCTACTTTATCAGGATTTGAATACAATCAAACATTACTTCTCATCTCAAATAAAATGTTTAAATCTAAATGATATTCTTGATAAAAATAGTTTATTGAAATTAAGTTCATATAGTATAAAAAATCTAGATCAAAATTGTAATTTTATCAAGCATAATAAAATAAAAATATCTATTTCTTTTAAAATTATATTAATATTTATTTTTAGCTTTAGTCTTAGCATGATGATTTTATTATTTAAAGATTTTATAGAGTACAAACAAAATAAGGAAATTCAAAATAAAAATTTTATCATACAAGAAGAAATTTCTAAACTAAAACAAGATAAGCAAAAATTATTAACAAACATACAAGATTTAAACTTTACTCTTTCCAATAAAATATCATCTACACAACAACAATTTCATATTTTATCCACCATAACAAAAGAAATCAATTTAGATAAAAATAAGGCAATCATTCTAAATCAAATCATATCATGGCTTAATTCCAATGAACTTAAAATCACAAATCTTGAATTTGAACAAACAAAAATCATTCTTTCTTTTATCGATGAAAACCACTTTAAAAGAGCATTAGAAAATCTAAATTCTACTTTTAAATTCCTTGATAAAAATGAAGAAACATTGAATATCATATTAGAAGTCATACATGAATAAAATAGAAGTATTTTTGCAAAATTTAAATCCTAGGGAAAAATTTCTTTTTATTTCTTTTATCTGCCTTTGTGCTTTGTTTTTAGCTTTTAAAATTCACGATCGCTTTTTGGAAGATATTTTTCAAAAAACATTAGTAGAACATAATTACCTTGCATTAAATGAAGCAAAAATAGAAAATTCACATCTTAAAGAAATAGAGACAAAGCTAACAAAACAGATAAAAACAGAGGAAGAAAAATTAAAATACTATAAAGAAAAATTGCATTTATTTTCTTATGATAAAGATTTTTTCAATAAAAAAATCAATAATTTATCCAAAAATTTAACCATTAATGAAATAAAATTTTCCCAAGAAAACAAAAATTTTATCCACTATAATTATGTTTCTCTAAGTTTAAATGGCAACTTTAAAGACTTACTCAATTTTATACAAAATTTAGAAAATCTTCCTATAGCTTTAAAAATTGATAAAATAAAACTATACAATACACAGGGTTTAAAATTAAAGCTTGATTTAATGTTCAAATTTGTTAATTTATAATAATATTAAAATATTATATTTTTAAATATTATTATAAAAAAAAATATTTAAAAATATTGTAATTTAATTATTTTTCTATTACTATTAGTTAAAATATTTTAAGCATAAAAAAGAAAGGTATTGGGAAGTGACTAAACAAGAAATACAAAAACTCGATACAAATTTACTAGGTCATCCCAAGCCTTTATTCTCTCTATCAATGGTAGAACTTTGGGAAAGATTTGCTTTTTATGGCATACGATCTTTACTTGTGCTTTTCATGACAACAACCATAAGCAAAGGTGGACTTGGAATAAGCACTGAATACGCCTCGGCAATTTATGGCATTTTTGCAGGATGCTTGTATTTAGCAGCACTTCCTGGAGGCTGGATTACTGATAATTATTTAGGGCAAAAAAAGGCTTTATTTTTAGGTTCTTTTATTATAGCTTTAGGACATATTAGCATAGCCTTATCTATTTTAAGCACACCTATATTTTTCCTAGGACTTCTTTTATCGTTATTGGTGCTGGATTTTTTAAAACTAGCGCTTCTGTAACAGCTGGAATGTTGTATAAACAAAATGATACAAGATGCGATACTGGCTATACGATTTTTTATATAGGAATTAACATTGGAGCATTCATTGCTCCTCTTATATGTGGTTTTGTTCAAGCAAAATGGAATTATCATTTAGGATTTGTCATAGGAGGTTTAGGTATGCTAATCTCTTTGCTTATTTTATATTTTAAAGCTGCCCTTGAGCTTGAAGAATTTCATAAAAATTGTACCTTAAAGCAAAACTGGGAACAACCATTTAAAAAAGTAAAAAATTTAACTCTTATACTAAGTATAAGCTTGTTAAGTATTATTGGATTTTTTCTAATGTTTATTAATCTTGTAAATATTAATCCCATATAATACTATCAAAAAAACTTCTAATTGTAATTTTACTATGTTTGGTAATTTATTTCATATATCTTTTTGTTTTTAAAGCTTTAAATAAAAGAGAAAAACAGCAATTAACAATTTTAATTGTTTTATTCTTTGCAGCCACTTTTTTTTGGAGTGCTTTTAAACAAAAACCTACTGCTTATAATCTTTTTGCGCAAGATTTTACAAATAGAAATATTTTTGATTGGAAAATTCCAACAAACTGGTTTCAATCTTTTAATCCAATTTTTATCATCATACTTGCTCCTATAGCAAGTTATATTTGGATATTTTTAGAGAAAAAAATATATATTTTTCTTCCATTGGAAAATTTACTTTAGGAATATTATTTGCCGGTATTGGTTTTATGATGATGACCTTTGCTTCACAAAATCTAATAAACAACAATGGTTTGCCAATATCCATGGCTTGGATTATCATAAGTATATTCTTTTTAACACTTGGGGAATTATGCGTGTCTCCTATTGGACTCTCTATAATGGCTAAGGTTGCCCCTGATTTAATCAAAAATCAAATCATGGGACTTTGGTTTGTAGCAAGTGCGCTTGGAAATTTTGTTGCAGGACTTATAGGAGGAAATGTCAATATTAAAAACATCGATCAACTTCCTAATATTTTTGGACAATGCATGTGGATGCTTTTTGTTGTAGCACTTTTGCTTTTTATTGCTAAAAAACCATCTTAACAAAAAAATAAGCAATTATCTAACTAAACTTAAAATACAAAATACACCAAAGTTGAAAATTGATCTTAATATTTCTTTTTTTTATATTTGCAAAAAAGTAACATTATGATATAAATCATTTAAAAATATTACAAAGTTATACATATTTTTTAATTTCTTGTCTATAATTTATAAATAAAAATACACAAAGGATATAAATTGAGTAAAAATGTAAAAAATTTAGATACTTCATTTTTTGGACATCCAAAACCACTTTTATCTCTTTCACTTACTGAGCTTTGGGAAAGATTTTCTTTTTACGGAATTCGTCCCTTGCTTTACCTTTTTATGATAGCAAGTTTTGAAAAAAGTGGAATGAACTTAAAACCTGAAGAAGCAAGTGCAATTATGGGAATTTTTGCAAGTTGTTTATATCTTGCTGCTTTGCCAGGTGGATGGCTTGCGGACAATTACTTAGGACAAAAAAGAGCAATTTTACTAGGTGCTTTAACTATAGCATTTGGACATTTGTGCATAGCCTTTTCTTATTTTAACAATAAAATGATTTTTGTTGGTATGGTTTTTTTGGTTATAGGTACAGGACTTTTTAAAACTTGTGCTTCTGTAATGGTTGGAATGCTTTATAAAAAAAATGATGCAAGGCGTGACTCTGGTTTTACTCTTTTTTATATGTGCTTTAATTTTGGTGCTTTTGTAGCTCCTTTAATTTGCGGCTTTTTACAAAAAGAATACGGATGGCACTTTGGTTTTGGTGCAGGTGGGATTGGTATGCTTTTAGCGGTAATTATTTTCTACCTAAAAACTATGCCTGATTTAAAAGAATTTGATGAAAAAGTTGGCATAGACTCTACTTGGGATAGACCAAGCAAAAAAAGCAAAAACGCATTTTACATCATCATTGTATCAGGTATTGTTTTGCTTGGAGCAATATTTTTAATCCTTGGTGGTTTTATAAAATTAGATGCACAAGTTATTAATAAAAATATTATTCTAACTATCTTAGCTTGTGCTGGAATTTATTTTTTATATCTTTTCGCTTTTACTTCTTTAAAAATAGAAGAAAAAAGAAATTTAATTATTTTTATTGTTTTATTTTTAGCGGCTGCGTTATTTTGGTCAGTATATGAGCAACAATATACTTCTTTTAATTTTTTTGCAGAAAAATTAACAGATAAAACCATATTAAATTATGAAATTCCTACAATATGGTTTCAATCTCTTGGAGGTTTATTTGTTATACTTTTTGCACCTTTTAGTGCTTTTATATGGACTATATGTGCCAAAAATAATAAAGAAATTTCATCTATTATTAAATTTGCATTAGGACTTTTGGGTGCAGCTTTGGCATTTTTAATAATGGCTTTAGCTTCAAATCATGCAATTAGTTTAAATGGCGATGCTAATACATTAAGAGAAAATTTAGAAAATTCATCACAAATTATTTTAGTTTCACCTTGGTGGCTTGTCAGTAGCTTTTTGCTTATGGTTTTAGGAGAGCTTTGCCTTTCCCCTGTGGGACTTTCTATAATGACAAAAATTGCACCTAATTTAATTAAATCTCAAGTCATGGGACTTTGGTTTGTAGCAAGTGCATTAGGTAATGCTTTAGCTGGATTCATAGGTGGTAAAGCAAGTGAAGAAAATATAGCTTATTTGCCAAATTTATTTTACCAATGTATGTGGATATTACTTGGTGCTGTTATAATTTTACTTATACTCAAAAAACCTATCAATAAAATACTAAAAAATTAATATTAAGGAGAAAATATGAGTATTTACAAACAAAGAGTATTAGAACTTAGAAGATTAATGAAAGAAAATAATATTGACGCCTATCTCATCTTAAGCGCGGATCCGCATTTGAGCGAATATTTACCAGAATATTACAAAAACAGAGTCTTTATCAGTGGCTTTAAGGGTTCTGTTGGAACAGTTCTTATCACACAAGAAGAGGGCTTTTTGTGGGTAGATGGAAGATATTGGCTTCAAGCACAAAAGGAATTAGAAGGTAGTGGCATACTTTTACAAAAGCAAGATGCTAAAAATACTTTTACCAAATGGTTGGAAAAAAATTTAAGCGAAGATCAAATTTTAGGCATCGATTTTGCACTTTTACCTTTATCTTTGCAAAAAGATTTAAAGATTAATTGCAAGGCAAATTTAAAACATATAGATTTGATAAGTCCGCTTTGGAAAGATCGTCCCACTTTACCACAAGAAAAAATTTATGAACACGAACTAGAATACTGCTCTTACTCAAGAAAAGAAAAATTAGCATTAGTGCGTCAAAAAATGAAAAATTTAAATGTTACCTCTCATTTAATCTCCAGCCTTGATGATATAGCTTGGCTTACAAATTTAAGAGGGAATGATGTAAATTATAATCCTGTATTTTTAAGTCATTTGCTAATCTTGGAAGACAAAGCCTTGCTTTTTGTTGATCAGAAAAAAGTAAATTCAGAACTTGAAAAAAAATTAAATTTAGATGGGTTTTGGCTTAAAAATTATGATGAAATCATCATGGAGCTTGAAAAACTTGCAAATACAAATTTGCTTATTGAACCTTCAAAAATGACCGCTTTACTCATAAATTCTTTAGATAAAAGCGTAAAAATCATTCAAGAAATTAATCCAAGCACTCACTTAAAAGCAGCTAAAAATACAAAAGAAATAGCGCATATACAAGATGCTATGATAGAAGATGGAGTGGCTTTATGTAAATTTTTTGCCTGGCTTGAAGAAGCGATAGAAAATAAAGAACTAATAAGCGAATTAGATATAGATGTTAAAGCAAGCGAATTTAGAGCACAAAGCAAGTACTACATAAGTGATAGTTTTGCCACTATAGCAGGCTTTAACGAAAATGCAGCATATCCACATTATAAAGCCACAAAAGAGAGTTTTGCTTATCTTAAAAAAGATGGGCTTTTACTTATTGATTCTGGTGGACAATATAAAAACGGCACAACAGATATTACACGCGTTGTACCAATAGGAAAGGCTAATGCAGAACAAATTCATGACTATACCTTGGTTTTAAAAGCACATATTGCCATTTCCAGTGCAATTTTTCCAAAAGATATAGCTATGCCCTTACTTGATGCAATCACACGCGCACCTTTATGGAAAGAACAAATTGACTATATACACGGCACAGGACATGGCGTGGGATATTTTTTAAATGTCCATGAAGGTCCACAAGTTTTATCTTATCTATCCCCTGTGCTTGAAAAAACAAAAGCCAAAGAAGGTATGCTAACCTCCATAGAGCCAGGTATTTATAAAGTAGGTAAATGGGGTATAAGACTTGAAAATTTAGTTATTCATACCAAAGTAGAAAATCCTAAAAATAAAGATTTTGGAGAGTTTTTATACTTTAAACCTGTTACTCTTTGTCCTTTTGAAATATCTTGTATTGATACAAAAATGTTAGATGAAAAAGAAAAAGAATGGTTAAACAATTATCACAAAGAAGTATTTGAAAAACTTTCTCCTAAGCTAGGTGATTATCCAAAAGCTCTAGTTTGGCTTGAAAAAAGAACAAAAGCCATCTTTTAAGATACTTTTGTTAACATAGATAAATTTTCCTTGTATTAAACTTATAATTTGTTTAATACAAGATTTTTAAACCAATTGCTAAAAAAATTTTTTTTGAAAAACTCAATTTACAACTAAAAATTATTTAAAATATCCAAGTTCAATCATTTTTTGATAAATTTTAGCTACAGTTGCCCCTGAAGTAATATTTCTCCCACCATGTTCCAAAAGAACGGTAACTACATATTTTGGCTTAGAATAAGGAGCATAAGAAGTAAGCCACGCATGAGATCTAGTATAATACTCAAATTGTTTTTCATCAACTCTATTTTTATCTGTTTGTGAAAATCCCACAACCTGAGCAGTTCCTGTTTTTGCTGCAACTTTCACATCAAGATTATGCAAATAACGATAAGAGGTTCCTCCTTGCTCATTAGCAACAGCATACATTGCATCTCTTATATAAGGCAATTGACTCTTTTCAAATAAAGTAAAAATTTCTTTTTTATTTTCATCCATTTGATTTTCTATAGTTGTATTATTATTTTCTATGCTTTTTAAAAAATGAGGTATAACCTCTCCACCTTTTGCGATTTGAGCCGTATATCTAGCAATTTGCATAGGTGTTGCAAGAAAATTACCTTGACCTATAGCTGTATTTAAAGTATCACCTTGAAACCAAGATTGTCTATATCTTTGCATCTTCCATTCTTTGCTTGGTAAAGTTCCTACAAATTCACTAGGTAAATCTACCCCTGTTTTCGCTCCAAAGCCAATGCGAGATAAAGTTTCACTTATTTGATCGATTCCAACTTGCAAACTGCCATTATAAAAATAAACATCACAACTATATTTTATCGCATGTTTTAAATCCACAGGTCCATGGCCTGATCGATTCCAACATCTAAAAAACCTGCCTCCAAGCTCAATGCTTCCATTGCAAACATATTGAGTCGACGGGCTAATATTTTTAGAATTTAAAAAAGAAAGCCCTACTCCCATTTTTACAACAGAACCTGGAGGATAATATCCATTTATAAGTTTATTTGTAAAAGGATGATCAAGACTATTTGAAAGCTCATCCCAATCCTTAAAAGAAATCCCTGTTACAAAAGGATTAAGATCATATTCAGGGAAACTCCCTGCAGCTAAAATAGATCCATCATTTACATTCATAATTATAGCAGCTCCAGCATTCCCTTCAAACAATGAAGTTAAATAAGACTGAAGCTCTATATCTATCGTAAGTTCTATATCATTAGACATAGCAGGAGTGTAAGAAAGCTGTTCTACTTCTTGATTTAAGGCATTAACCTTATAAACCCTAGTTCCTTTTTCTCCTTGTAAAATATCATTATAATAGCGTTCTATACCGCTTTTTCCCGTATAGTTAGAAAGTTTTGCTATTTCATTTTCTTGAACATCTTGCAAATTTGCCTTACCTACATACCCAATAATATGCGAAGCCAATTTTCCAAAAGGATATTTTCTTTTTACAACAGGATCTATTTTTATTGTTTTATTAAGATTTAACTCTGAATAATGCGGAATAATCTCATCGTAGGGTATAAAATCTACAACTTTAATAAAATCTTGATTATAGTAAGAATCATTTCTCTTATAAATTTCTGCTAATTTACTAGCATTTAAATCAGGAAATAAATTTGTAAGTTCAGATAATTCTTTATCTAAAATTCCTTTATTTGACTTTTTAATACTTAAATAAGGTTTAATAGAAATACTAAAACCCAAATCATTAATAGCCAATAAAGTTCCATTTCTATCTGTAATTTGACCCCTAACAGGTGGTAAAAATTCAGTTTTTATGGCATTTTGTTTAGCAAGCTCTTCATAATATACATTTGATTTTATACTCAAATAATACACACGACTTAATAAAAATATAAAAAACAATAGTATAAATCCAACAACTAGACGCATTCTCATTTAAATTTTACCTTTAAAAAACACATAAGCTAAACAACATTCTATAAAAACTGAAACAATATACGCCCATCCTAAAATTTTAATTTTTTCATCTCCAATATAAGACAATATCATATCCAAAAACAAAATAATGCCGTAAGCACAAAGCACAAAAACAACAGGGATAAATTTACCAATTTTTAAATTTGTCTTAATCCAATCTGCACAAAGATAATAAAAAATAAAAAATGCCAACCAAGATGAAAAAATAAAAAAATTATAAGTTATATCAGTAAAAAATAAAAAAAATAAAGAAAAATACCATCTAAAATCAAGCTTTGAAAAAGTTCTTTCTCTCTCTTCTAGTAAGCAAAACATATAACAGAAAAAAATCCCATAAAGTAACGGGGTATATACAAAAGTCGAACCAAGAATCTGATAAATTAGAAAAAAAAATCCTAAAAAGACATAAGCTCCATTAAATTTTGCTTTATAAGCACTTAAATTTCTTCTCATTTATCAAGACCTAAAGTTTGATTGATAATAATATCTTCTAAAGAATCAAGGCCAAATTTATTCAAATTTGAAACTAAAATAGAGTCTTTAAATTCATTTTTTAACTTAGCTTTTTCACTTTGATTTAATTTATCGCATTTGGTAAAAACTTTTAAAATTTTTTGATCAGGTCGTAAAAATCTTTTCAAATAGTCATTTAAATTTACATCGATCTCTAAATGAGTATGTCTTGAGTCGATTAAATGTATAAATAACTTTATCGAGGTTCTTAATTTTAAAAATTCATCTAAGTTTTGATTCCATATTTCTTTTAAATTTTTAGAAACCTTTGCATAACCAAACCCTGGCAAATCGATAAAATTGATATTAAATTTTTCTTCATTTCTTTTGCAAATTACTTCGAAAAAATTTATAAGCTGAGTTTTTCCAGGAGTTGCCGAACTTTTGGCTAAATTTTTTTGTTTACACAAAGAATTGATTAAAGAACTTTTTCCGACATTAGAACGCCCCAAAAATGCTACTTCACTAAAATTTGAGCTCAAATTCTCATCAAATTTCACTAAAGAAGTGATAAATTTAGCACTAATTATCATTTGTCTTTAAGGTCAAATACAAAACGAGCAGGTTTTTGATCCTTGCTCTCTACTCGATAAATATTAGCTTTTCTATCGACTATTATTTTATCACCAAAAAGTTTTTGATTGCTTCCAAGCTCATTTATATAAGCATGACCATTAATCTCGTAAGTATCTTTAATAACATTATAAATAAATTTATCTCCACTACCTTTATAAGTTTTACCTTTTAAAACAATCTTAAACCTAGCATTTTGCATTGCTTCATAACGAATAGGTTTGCGATTTTTATCCGTATAAATAATCAATTTTTCAGAATTTAAAATATCATCACCCCTAATTACTTCTACATTTCCACTAAGAATACTTTCACCCTTATTTTCATCTGAGTAAAAATTTAAAGCTTTTACTTCAATTTGAGTTGCCCAAGTTACACTTACACAAACTAACAATAAAATTATTTGTCTTGCAACCACGCGTTTACTCCTTGGATATTTAAAATTTTGTTTTTTACATCATAGTTTAAAGTATTTCCGTTAATAATACTTCCATTGATCAGAGCTTTAAAATTAGTATTTGTGTGTAAAATTTTATCCTTAGGTTGGTATTCTACCTCTTGAGAAATAATTTTGACATTATTAGAACCTATATAAGTAACATTTCCTTCAAACAAAACCTTGCTCATATCTTTATTGAAAAACTCTAAACGATTCGCGCTAAGATTAAAATCTAAATTTAAAGTAATAAAATCATTAAATTCATCTCTATCTGCATATCTCACCCAAGAATTTGCCTTATAATATGCCTTAATTGTACTAGCATTACTCTCATAAGCTTTCAAATTTTTAGCCTCAATATTTTTAAAATTTAAAGCATTAGTTTGCAAATTTAAAGAATACGGATCTTGCAAACTTAAAATCGTAAAAGTAATTGTAAAAAGAGCAATTAAAATTCCAAAAATTTTTATAGCCAAAGCTTATTCCATTCTTCTTCTAGATGATTTTTTTCTACTAAAATTTCTATCATCTGTGCTACAGCAGCCTTACCACCTTTTTTGCTAAGCATTATGTCTACATTTAAATCTTTATGACCATCTTTTGGCTTAAAACTAAGTCCTACACTTTCAAGCAAAGCCTTATCGTTAAAATAATCCCCAATAGCCGCACACTGAGAAAAATCTAAATTAAGTTTTTGTAAAATTTCTTTTGCGCAAGCTAACTTATCCTTAATACCTTGATATAAAATTTCTATTTTTAAATCTTTAGCTCTTTTTTCAACACAAGGACAATTTCTACCTGTAATAATAGCAATTTTTTTACCAAGCTTTAGCCAAGCCTCGATAGCCGCTCCATCTTTTACATCAAATTCTTTAATAAATTCTCCATTAGAAGTATAAATAATTTTTCCATCAGTTAAACAGCCATCTACATCCAAAAAAATCAATTCTGTCATAATTTTTACTCTCTTACAACAAATGCACCTGCAAATGCACCACTTGCAGCAAAATCCCTTGCTTCATCTTCACTTCTAAAGCCTGTTAAGAAAACGCGATTTAAGCCATCTACTGAGCTTGTGCGTATAGTAGAGCTATAAGTTCTATAAGTTTTATATCTTGCTGCTATCGTTTGTGCTCCAGCTGGGTTTTTAAAGGCTCCAATTTGAACCATGAAATTTCCACCTTCATAAATTTGTCCATTATTTGCAATCTCTCCACTATTTCCATAGTTTACATTAGAATGTACAATATTATTACCCGAATTACTTGATCCAAACCCTATAACCTCAAGCCTTACTGGAGCTGTTCCTGAAGCAATCATATCAATTTGACTAGCAGCTCCTTTTGATAAATCTATAATACGATTATTTACAAAAGGACCTCTATCATTCACACGAACGGTAACTTGACGATTGTTATTTAGATTGGTTACTTTTAAGATGGTATTCATAGGTAAAGTTTTATGAGCCGCGGTTAAAGCATTTTGATTATAGGTTTCGCCATTAGAGGTTTTCTTGCCGTGAAAGCCTGGCCCATACCAACTCGCAATACCATCAGCAGTTTCGCCTACTGCTACAACAGTAGGATAATAAGTTTTACCGTTGATAGTATAAGGCTTCATCGTTCCTTTAGTCCCTGAAGAACTAGGACTGCTTTTAAAATCATTTGAAGGATAATACACTTGAGCATTATCCAAGCTAGAAAAAAAACTAGTGCCTAAACAACCACTAAAAAATAAAGCCCCTAGACTAACGGCTGACAACTTTAGTGTAATTGTTTTTATTTGCATTTTTATTCTCCTTGATTGGTATAATTAATTTTTGATTAATGCTAAGATGATTTTTTGCTATTTTATTGAATTCTCGAATTTCATCAACACTTATATTATAATTTTTTGCTATTTTATATAAAGAGTCACCAGACTTAACGGTATAAGTTCTTGTCATAGGTATAGTTGTATCAACCTTTGCAAGTTTTTCTGCTTTAAAATTTTTATCAAAAAATGCTACTTTATTAAGTGGTATATACATATAATACCCTTTACCAGGAGGCGTAAAATTATGTTTAAATTGTGGATTATATTTCTTAAAAGTTACAAGATCCATATTTAAATTTTTAGCTATTTCTTTTAAAGATGCAGAAGAAGGCACATCAACTTTTGCAAATTCATTGCTTAAAGCATAATTCATTAAAGACGCATCTTTATCTAGTAAAAAATCCCTATCATTAGCTAAAAAAGCAAGCGTTAAAATCTTTCTTATAAAATTTCTAGTTTCTAAAGAAAGATATTTCTTATCAGGGTTCAATAAAACACTTAAATCATCACTTCCTGCTTGCTTGATAGCTTGTCTTAGCTTGCCATTTCCGCAATTATAAGCTAAAAGTGCCAAATACCATTTGCCAAATTCTTCTTTTAACTCTTTTAAATAATTTGTAGCGGCATAAGTTGACTTGACTGGATCACGCCTTTCATCAACATAAGCATCGATTCTTAAACCCAAATTTCTAGCTGTTGGTTGCATAAATTGCCAAACCCCTACAGCCTTGGCATTAGAAACACTATGAGTTTTCAAGCCTGATTCAACCATAGCTAGATACAAAATCTCATCAGGAACTTCCTGCTGGGCTAAAATTTTTCTTATCATAGGAGTAACTTTTGAAAAATTTTGCATACTATCTATTAAAGTTTGAGCATGTTTTGATTTTATATCTTGTTGAGTTTGCACAAAAATCAAATCACTGATAAAACTTGGATTAATATCTAAATTTCTTAAAACATTCATTTGTCTTTCATAAAATTCAGGAGTATTAATTTGTGCAAAAAGAAAATTAAAACATATTAAAAAACACAATAAAATTTTTTTCATTAATAACCTTTAAAAAATAATTTTTCAGAATTGTTAAAACAAATTTCTAGAAGTTCTTTTCTTGATAAATCCAATACTTCACACATTTTGTTTGCTACAAATTGAGTTAACAAAGGTTCATTTCTTTTACCGCGATAAGGCTCTGGAGTAAGATATGGAGCATCAGTTTCAAGTAGTAGTCTATCTTTTGGAATTTTAGGTAAAATTTCAACTAATTTCTTAGCATTTTTAAAAGTTAAAACTCCCCCAATACCAAAATAAAATCCATCTTCAAAAAGAGTTAGTAAATGTTCGCTTGCATTAAAGCAGTGTAAAACTCCTCCTACAAGATCCTTAGAATACCCATGTAAAATCTCATAAGTATCATGATTTGCTTCTCTTGAGTGAATGATAACAGGTTTTTTAAATTCAATAGCAAGTTCAAGCTGTGCGATAAAAATCTTTTTTTGATTTTCTTTTTCTTTTTGAATTTCTTCAGCAAGATCACTTTTAAAACGGAAATAATCAAGCCCACATTCACCTACAGCTACACACTTTTCATCGCATAAATACTGCCTTAAAATTTTCTCATCATAATTATCAATTTCATAAGGATGCACCCCTGCTGCAAAAAAAATATTTTTATATTTATGAGCAATTGTAGCTGCATAAGGCAAGTCTTTTATATCAGCACCAGGTATGATGATTTTCTCTATACCATTTTTAAAAGCACGATTTAAAGTTTCATCTAAATCATCTTTAAATGCTTCACTGTCTAGATGGCAATGCGTATCAACAATCCTTAAACCATCTTGAAAATCAAGATTTAAGAACATACTTCAACTCTATCCTTGCCATTATCTTTTGCTTGAGACAATATTTTACTTGCTTTATCAACCAAAGAATCAATCTTATCTCCACTTTTTCCAAAAACCACGCCTATAGAAGCTGTAAAAAAGACTTCATCTAAATTAACTAAAACACCAGCCTTTTTTATATTTACTCGTATACGAGAAAAGATTTTAATCGCTCTTTCTTGGGATATATTTTTAAGCAAAATACAAATTTTTTCTGCACTATATCTACCTACAAGATCTCTTCCTTTAGTTTCATTGACTATTTCATTGGCGCAGATTTTAATTACTTCATCACCAACTTCACGGCCGTATTCATCGTTAATCATTTGAAGATTATCTATATCTAAAAAAGCAAAAGCAAATTCCTCGTCTTTTGTTGCTATTTCGTTAAAATAATCATCTATTCCATCGATTAAAGCATTATAATTTTTAACCCCAGATACAGGATCTAAAACATTATAAGTGCTTAAAAATTTTTTATCATCCATGTAAGATAAACAACGATCTAAGCGACAATTAAAACTTTCCTTGCTTAAAGGCTTAAACAAATACTCATTAACTCCATTTTTAAAAGAATTCGCTTCAAATGAATCATTATGATCCCCCAAAAGAATCACACCTAATTCATCATCACTAAAACGTTCTCTTACTTGAGTCAAAAGCTCAAAACCGCTAATTACTGGCATATTGACATCTGCTATAATAAGCTTAACATCATTATTATCATTTAAATAACTCATTGCTTCTTCACCATGAGCCGCAGCTAAAACATTAAATTGTCTTTGAGTAAGTATTTTTTTAATTTCATTACGTTCAGGTAGCTTGCTCATAGCTACAATCACTTTAGTTTTTGCATATTGATTAAGTTTTACAATAGAACTAATAATCTCATCAATGCAAGTTTCACTTTCTTTAAAAATATAATCTAATATATCTTTATCCATAAATTTTTCTTTAGTAGCCTTATCACCGCTAGCCGTAAGAACAATAGCAGGAATTTTCTTTTCTATAACATAATCCACAACTTCACCATTTGGGGCATCTGGCAAGCATAAATCCACAAAAGCTAAAAAATAATCATTATTCATTAACTCCTTAGCTTCAGCAAAACCAAAAGCAATATCTACCTCATAATCTAAAGTCATTTGAATTTTTTTAGCCAAAAGTTTGCCGAGCATTTTATTGTCATCAATAATTAAAATTTTCTTATTCATAGTGTGTAAAATACCTTTATATCTAAAATTTTTTATTATATTTGTTTCAAAAGAAAGGAAATTTTTATAGTTATATATTTTAACATAGCAAAATAAAAAATCCGCTTAATTCTTAAATAAGGTCTTAGCAAATTCGATCGCTTCATCACTAACAAGCTCTCCACTTACCATCCTAGCAAGTTCTTTAATTCTTTCTTCTTGATCAAGCTTTTTTACCTTACTTTCTTCACCATTTTTTTCAACTAAAAAATGATTATGTGCCTTAGAGGAAAGTTGAGGCAAATGAGAAATAGCAAAAATTTGATAAAACTTAGAAAGTTCCTCTAAAACCTTAGCTATACTCATAGCCTCTTTTCCGCTTAAATTTGCATCAATTTCATCTAAAAATAATATCCCTTTGCCTGCATTTAAAATATTACATTCTGTGGCTATAAAAGCAAGTCTTAAGCGATTTAATTCACCCGAACTTAAATTTTTTAAATGAGCTAAATTAATATCTAGCATTATCTCATCTTTGCCTAAAATTGAAATTTTTTCATTTTCTTTAAGCGTCAAACTTGCATCTTTCATATAAAGATCTTTAAGATAATTATTTAAACATTTTTCTAATTTTTTAAGGTTTTTCTTTCTTGTTTGAGTTAAAATTTGTGCTTTTTCTTCTAATTTTTGTTTTAATTCTTGAAATTTTTTTTCAAGTTCTTTTTTTTCAAAACTTAAATTTTCATAATGCTCTAGCTCATATTTTTTTTGTTTTAAAACTTCTAAAGCATTTTCTATGCTTTCATAACGCTTGATAAGATAGGATAAATTTTCAATGCGATCTAAAAGCGCCTCCACATCAAAATCCAAATCTTCCATTTTTTGATTTTCGCAAATCACACGCAATTCATTTAAACATTCACTAAAAAAACTCGCATCAACTTCGCTTAAATTTAAAGCTTCAATAACAACTTTTTCAAGCTCAAAAATACGCTCTGCCTTACTCCAAGCTTCTTCTAATTTATCTTTTTTAGAAAGCTTTTTTTTAAGTATTAAAAGCTCTTCATACTCACCTATTTTAGGATTAATGCTTGAAATTTTTTCAATTTGTGCTCTAGCTAGTTCTTTTAATTCTTCTACTTTTTTTTCTTCTTCTAAAATTGCATTAAGCTCATTAGAAATTTGACTATAAGCATTAAAATCTTTTTTAAAATCTTCTAAAAAGGAAACAAAATTTGTATTTTCTTGCATCTCCAAGGCATCTAAGAGATTTAAAAATTTTTCATTTCCAAATTCGTTATTTTCCTTTGCGCTTAAATACTTAATAAAAGTTTTACTTAAATTTTGCAAACTTTTTTTCGCTATGCTTTGATTGTTAATAAAATATTTTGTGTTTTTTTCTTTTAAGAGCTTAAAAACATTCTCCTCTTCACTTTCTATACCAAAACTTTCTAAATCCAACTTATCATCTACTTCTATTTCGACAATTTTAGCCTCACTTTCACTCAAAGAAAATGCGGATAAAATTCCTTTAAACAAGACCGATTTTCCAGCTCCGCTTAGGCCTGTAAAAACCGTAAGCCCTTTAGAAATTTCAAGCTCAGCCTTTTTAAAACCAAGATTTTCTTTCATAAAAATTCTATTTATCATCAATTTCCCCAGTGTAATTTTTCTTTTAAAATTTGAAAATAATCCCTATTTTTTGGGTGAATTAAAGCCACATTTTTATCACTTAAACCCACTTTTATACTTTTAAAATCATTCATTTTATAATTTTCTTGCCCATCAATGCAAAGCATGCAATCCTTTGCCATAATCTCTATTTCAAAACCTTTTGGCAAGACAATAGGGCGTTGTGTTAAAGAATGAGAACAAACAGGAGTTAAGATAAAAGCTTGAGCTAAAGTATAAACTATGGGTCCATTTGCACTTAAATTATAAGCTGTTGAACCCGCAGGAGTTGCAACAATAAGCCCATCTCCAAAATATTCATTAAATTTCTTTTCTTTTCTAAAAACTTCTATATGAGCCATAGAAGCTTGATTGTTTTTACTGATAACCACATCATTAAAAGCCAATTTTTCTAAAATTTTTCCTTGCCTATCTTCTAAAAAAATACTTAACAAATAAGGCTTTTCTATTCTAAATTCTCCTTGAAAAAAAGCTTGAAAAAAATTTTCAGCTTCATCAACTTTAAAATCTGTTAAAAAACCTAAATGTCCAGCATGAATTCCTAAAACTGCTTTATCATATTCACAAGCTTTACGGCATAAAGAAATCAAAGTTCCATCTCCACCTAAAGAAATAACAAAATCGGATATTTTAAACAAATCATCCAATCCATACTTTGGCAAATCTAAAATTTCAGAACTTTCTTTAAGCAATACAAGTTCAACTTTATATATAGATAAAATCGATTGAAGTTTTAAAATTTCCTTATCTAAACTCACATTGGGTCGCGTAACAAGTCCAATTTTTTTAATATTTTTATAATCTATTTTATTTTGCATAAAAAATTATATCAAATCTTAGCAAAGCAAAAGAATAAAAATACTATAATTTTGCTCATTATCTTAAAAAATCTTTTTCAAGGAATAAATTTGCGAAGTCATTATAATACAGACTTGGGAATTTCCCATGTTGGTCAAAGCGTTAAACTTTGCGGTTGGGTAAATAGCTACCGCGATCATGGTGGAGTTATTTTTATAGATTTAAGAGATAGAAGCGGTATTATCCAACTTGTTTGCGATCCAAATGATAGTAAAGAAGCTCATGAAATCGCTTCCAATGCAAGAAATGAATTTGTACTTATTACAGAAGGTACTATTCGTCCGCGTGGCGAAGGACTTGTAAATCCTAAGTTAAAAACAGGAGAAATCGAAGTAGTTGTTTCTAAACTTACCATAGAAAATGAAAGTGCTGTACCTCCTTTTGCTATCGCTGATGAAAGCGTAAATGAAGAATTACGCTTAAAATATCGCTTTTTAGATTTAAGAAATCCTAAACTTTATGAAAATTTTGCCTTGCGTTCTAAAGCTTGTATAGCAGCTAGAAATTCTTTGGCAAATATGGGATTTTTAGAAGTTGAAACCCCTATTCTTACCAAAGCTACTCCCGAAGGCGCAAGAGATTATCTCGTGCCTTCTCGTGTGCATCAGGGTGAATTTTATGCTCTTCCACAAAGCCCTCAGCTTTTCAAACAACTTTTAATGTGTAGCGGTTTTGATCGTTATTTTCAAATTGCAAAATGTTTTAGAGATGAAGATTTAAGAGCTGATCGCCAACCTGAATTCACACAAATTGATGTTGAAATGAGCTTTTGCGAACAAAAAGATGTGATCGAGGTAGCTGAAACTTTTTTAAAAGATATTTTCAAAGCTTGCGGCAAAGAAATTCAAACCCCTTTTAGACAAATGCAATACAAAGACGCTATGGAAAATTATGGCTCTGATAAGCCGGATTTAAGATTTGATCTTAAATTTATTGATGTGATTGATATTTTCACTAAGTCAAATAATGAAATTTTTGCAAATATTGCCAAAGATACAAAGAAAAATCGCATCAAAGCCATACGCGTTCCAAAAGGCGATACTATTTTTTCAAAAAGACAAATGCAAAGATTTGAAGAATTTGTGCGTAAATTTGGCGCCCAAGGCTTAGCTTTCATACAAGTTAAAAAAGATGGGCTTAAAGGTCCACTTTGTAAATTCTTTAGCGAAGAAGATTTAAATGAGCTAAGCAAACGCTGTGAGCTTGAAGTAGGAGATGTGGTATTTTTCGGTGCAGGAGTTAAAAAAACCGTGCTTGATTATATGGGAAGATTTAGAATTTTCTTAGCCAACGAGTTAAAACTTATAGATCCAAATGCCTTGGAATTCTTATGGGTTGTTGATTTTCCTATGTTTGAGCAAAATGATGACGGAAGTTATTCTGCGATGCACCATCCTTTTACCATGCCAAAAAATATTGATGAGACTGATTTAGAAGAAATTTCATCTATTGCTTATGATGTAGTGTTAAATGGCGTTGAGCTAGGTGGAGGTAGTATAAGAATCCATAAAAATGATATTCAACAAAAAGTATTTAAACTTTTAAATATCGATGAAGAACAACAAAAAGAAAAATTTGGCTTCTTGCTTGATGCTTTAAGTTTTGGTGCTCCACCACATGGAGGTATCGCTATAGGACTTGATAGACTCATCATGCTAGTTACAGGAGCAAACAACATAAGAGAGGTTATAGCCTTTCCAAAAACCCAAAGAGCGCAATGCTTAATGACAGATGCACCATCGCCTGCTAGCAATGAAGCAATGAGAGAATTAGGAATCAAATTAAGGGAGAATATAAAATGAAAGAATTGTTTTTAATCATAGGTGCACCAGGTAGTGGAAAAACTACCGATGCTAGTTTAATCGCACAAGCAGATGCGACAAATATTACACACTATTCAACAGGAGATCTTTTAAGAGCTGAAGTAGCAAGTGGGAGCGAGCTTGGAAAAACTATAGATAGTTTTATCTCCAAAGGCAATCTTGTTCCTTTAGATGTTGTTATAAATACTATAGTTTGTGCTCTAAAAGCTGCTCCAACTAAAACTATCTTCATCGATGGCTATCCAAGAAGCGTAGAGCAAATGATGGAATTTGATAAGGTTTTAAGTGAGCAAAATGAAATTTGTCTTAAAGGCGTCATAGAAGTAAGAGTAAGCGAAGAAGTTGCCAAAGAAAGAGTTTTAGGCAGAAATCGCGGCGCAGATGATAATGAAGAAGTGTTTTACAATAGAATGAAAGTTTATACAGAACCTTTAAATGAAATTTTAGATTTTTATCAAAAGAAAAAACTTCATTTTATTATCGATGGAGAGCGCGCTATCGAACCTATCGTTGCAGACATGAAAGAACTGATTAAAAAAATTCAAAGTATATAAGGAGAAAAAATGAATTTAAACAAAATCAAAATCGGAGATATTCCAAATAAAATCAATGCCGTAATTGAAATTCCATATGGCTCAAATATAAAATACGAAATCGATAAAGATAGCGGTGCTATCATGGTAGATCGCGTTATGGCTAGCGCGATGTTTTACCCAGCAAACTATGGTTTTATTGCTAATACTTTGGCTGATGATGGTGATCCTGTAGATATTTTAGTGCTTAATGAATATCCTATCCAAGCTGGAGCTGTGATTCCTTGTCGCTTAATCGGTGTTTTAATCATGGAAGATGAAAGTGGAATGGACGAAAAACTTCTTGCAGTTCCAAATTCAAAAATAGATGCGAGATATGATAATATAAAAACTTATACAGACTTACCACAGGCAACTTTGAATAAAATCAAAAACTTCTTTGAAACTTATAAAATTTTAGAACCAAATAAATGGGTTAAAGTGCAAGACTTCAAAGATGAAAAAGCCGCAATTGAAATTTTAGAAAAAGCAATCAAAAACTATAAATAATCTTAGCCCTTTCAAAGGGCTAAGATTAAGGAAAACTCGCAATGAAAAATATCATTTTAGGTGGTGGTTGTTTTTGGTGTATTGAAGCCGTATTTGAACGTCTAAAAGGTGTAATCAATACTGAAGTTGGATATAGCGGAGGAAAACCAAATCCTAGCTATGAAAGCGTGTGTAATGGTGATGGTAACATAGAAGTTGTCAAAATAAATTACGATGAAAAACAAATCTCTCTTCTTGAAATCCTAATACTCTTTTTTAAAATTCATGATCCAACAAGTATAGATAAACAAGGTGAAGATATTGGCATACAATATCGCTCAATAATATTTTACGAAAATGAAGAAGATAAAATTTTAGCTCAAAATTTCATTGAAGAACAGCAAAAAATATTTAGTAAAAAAATAGTTACTAAAATTTCAAGATTGCAAACTTACTATAAAGCTGAAAACTATCATCAACATTATTTTATAAATAATCCCGATCAAGGATATTGTCAAGCTGTAATAGCTCCAAAACTGCAAAAAATACAATCAGACTAATTTCATCTTTTTAAGGTTAAAAAAATTCAACTTTATTCACAGCCTTTTCACGCTGTGATTTTCTTTTCAAAGTACTTAAAAATAGAACTTTAAGCTTTAAAATAAAGAAAAAATTATTTATTGTTTTTTAAGTTTTTTTATGAATTTGTATTTAAATGTGAATAATTTTATTAATTAACATAATTTCCTAAGTTTAGCTATGAAAAATCCATCATAGTCTAAGCTTGGTAAAATCCGTCTGCATTTTGAAATTTCAGCAAATTCTTCACTTTGCCCTGCTTTAGCCTCAACATTTTCCAAATCAATATCTAAAAGCTCTAATTTAAACTCACTTTTTAAAGCATTCTCTATCACTTCTTCATTTTCTTCTTTGGTAAAGGTGCAAGTACTATATACAAGCTCTCCACCTATTTTTAATGCCTTTAAAGCAGAATGTAGAAGTTTTTTTTGAGTTTTTGCAATATTTTTGATTTCTTTATAACTTTTTTCCAAATCAAAACCTATTTTAGCAAAAGTCGAACAAGGTGCATCAAGTAAGATTTTATCAAATTTTAAAGGACATAAATTGCCTATATTTTTACCATCTTTCATAAAAACTTTAGCATTCACGCCGTAATTTTTAAGATTTTTTTGCAAAATAAAAAATCTATCCCTACTCATCTCATTGCAAGCTAAATAACCTGTATTTTGCATAAAATTTGCAAGATTGATACTTTTACCACCCGGAGCTGCACACATATCAAGAACCCTTTGCCCTGCTTTGACTTCTAAATTTAAAGCACACAAATAAGAAGAATAATTTTGTATATAAAAGTGCGCCTCATTAAAAGCTTTCATAGAACTTAAGATAGCCTTATCTTTGGCATCAAACAAATAACAATAAGCATTGATCTTTTTAAATTTTAATTTTTGTTTTAAAAATTCTTTTTCTAATTCTTCAATGCTAATTTTTAAAGTATTTGCAAATACACAAACATTTTTTTCTTGAGTAAAAGAAGATAAAATATTTTGCATTTCATCTTTGGTATAAAGTTTTTCTATTCTAGAGAGCAAAATAATCCTTTATCATGATAAAAGCGGATAAGGAGTCTAATTTACCATCTTTTTTGCGTGTATTGGCTACGCCGTATCCTAAAGCTTCTTTGCTTGTTCCGCTTTCATCTACAAAGCAAATTTCTTTATCAAATTCAAGCAAAGAAACAAAATGCTTAATGCGTCTTGTCATTTCTTCTTCACTTGATCCACCCTTAGGAATGCCTACAATGAGTAAAGAAATCTCATGTATTTTAAGTAAATTTTTGATTTCATTAGCGGCTTGATTGCGATTTTTTCTTAAAACTGCATCTAAAGGCAAAGCGATCTTTTTATCTATGCAAAGCGCTACACCTATGCGTTTTAAACCTACATCTAAAGCCAAAGCTCTCATGCTAAAACCCTTATAAAAAGCCCTTCTATGGAAATTTTTCCCTCAAGTTCATATTCATAAACTTTTTGTCCATAAATTTTTAAAGCCTCATCAACACTCACACCTTTTTTACAAAACTCTAAAAACTCATCTTGATTTATATCTATACTTGCAAACTCACTTACAAATTCTTTAAAATCACAAATTAACTTTGCTTTATTTTCCTTTAAAAGAAAATTAGTTCCTGTGCTTTCTTCTAGTCTTTGTGGTAAAACATATAAAGGTTTATTGAGTTCTAAAGCAAGTTTTGCACTCTGCATAGAACCACTTTTTATATCTGCTTGTGCAACCACAACGGCCTTACTTAAAGCAATAACCAAACGATTTCTTAGTAAAAAATCATAATTTTTTGGCAAATAATCATCTTCGTATTCACTTAAAGCTAAAGCATTTTCATAAATTTGTTTAATGATTTTTTCATTAGTTCTTGGATAAATTTGATCTAAACCATTGGCAAAAATACCTATAGTATTTGGCATAGCTGCCATACTTGCGGTGATATCCACACCCAAAGCACCGCCACTTACCACGCAAAGATGAGCATTTTTAAGCATACTCGCTAAGGAAAAAACACAATTTTTCGTATAAACACTCATACGCCTTGAACCTATAATAGCGATTTTATCTTGTTTTAATAAAGATAAATTTCCTTTATAGTGTAATTTTTTAGGAGGCTTTTTTAAATCTTGAAAAAGCTCTAAAAATTCATCAGGCAAAATTTCACTTGCCATAAATTTCACTCAAATACACAAGATCAACGCTTTTTAACAAATCTTTACTTTGCTCTAAAGCTTTAAAAGTATTTTTTCTAGGATGTCCTATGGCTATAACAAAACCTTTTTTTTGTGTAAGTTTTACCGCACTTTCAAGTTGTTTTTTAACATAATTAACATCATCTTCATTATCCAAAAACACATCTCTTTGTATATAAGGAACATTTAACTCTTTGGCTATTTTATTTGCTTTAGAATTTCCTATAGTTTTAGAATCTACAAAAAATATATTTTGATTTTTTAAAACCTCATAAAGCTTTCTCATAGCTTCTTCATTGCTTGTAAATAAACTTCCCGTGTGATTATTGATGTATCTTAAATCCTTAAAATCTTTTTTAATTTGCTTGATTTTTTTAAAAATTCTTTCTTTGCTATCATTTGGATTTAAAGTATCAAGCTCAGGTTTATTGTAATTAATCGCTGCTAAAGGTAAATGCACCATATAAAAATCAAATTTTAAAGCAAGTTTTGGCGTTTCACTATGGTTTTTATCTGGCGGAAAAAAAGAAGGATTTAACTTTAAATTTAAAGCTTTTAAACCTCTAACCTGACTTGCATTTGCCATATCATCGATAATAATAGCAAGTTTTGGTTTTTTAGAAATTTTATTTAAATGAATATCTTCATTAAAAGTTAAATTTTGATCTTGGGTTAAATTTGTATCTTTTAGAATAAAATTTTGTTCTAAACTCTGATTTTGCTCTAAACTTAAATTCTGCTCCACACTGCTTAAATTTTGCTCATTTAAACTTGTGTTTAAATCATCAATTTCTTGAATTTTTTGCTCTAAAATACTTACAGATTTATTATTATCAAACTCATTCTCTTGAAAAATACCAATTTCATAATGATCTTTATTTAATGAAATTAAATCTTCTTGCTTATCAATAAAATAATCCGGCTTAACAGAAGAAACATCTTGGGAATTTTGATATTTTACTAAAATTCCCAAAGCTAAAGCTATGCAAAGTAAAAAAAGTATAGCTATGATTAAATAACGCTGAATTTGAACTAATTTTTTCTTTGACAATGTTTAGTTCTTATCTTTATCTACTAATTTTTTAGCACTGATCCAAGGCATCATAGCACGCAAATTGCGTCCTGTTTTTTCTATCAAAGAATCATTCATATTTTTGCGTTCTGCATGCATTCTAGCAAAACCTGCACGGCGTTCTAAGATAAAATCTTTTGCAAAAACACCATTTTGTATATCTTTTAAAACACCTTTCATCGCTTTTTTAGTCTCTTCAGTGATAATCTTTGGCCCTGTGATGTAATCGCCGTATTCTGCAGTATTTGAAATAGAATAACGCATATCTGCAATACCACCTTGATAAATCAAATCCACAATGAGTTTCATTTCATGCAAACACTCAAAATAAGCCATTTCAGGTTCATAACCTGCTTCAACCAAAGTTTCAAAACCTGCTTGAATCAAAGCACTAAGTCCACCACAAAGCACAGCTTGCTCACCAAAAAGATCTGTTTCTGTTTCGGCTTTAAAGGTTGTTTCTATAATACCTGTACGTCCACCCCCGATCGCACTTGCATAACTTAAGGCTAAATTTTTAGCATTTTTGCTTTCATCTTGATGGATAGCTATTAAACAAGGAGTGCCACCACCTAGAGTAAATTCATTTCTTACTGTATGACCTGGTGCTTTAGGTGCTATCATGATAACATCTACACCTTTTGGAACAACAATTTGACCATAATGGATATTAAAACCGTGTGCAAAAGCTATAGCCTTGCCTTCACTTAAATTTGGTTTTATTTCGACATTAAAAATATCTGCTTGAATTTCATCAGGAGCTAAAATCATAATCACATCCGCTATCTTAGAAGCCTCACTCACACTCACCACTTCAAAACCAGCATTTTTTGCTTTAACAGCACTTACACTACCTTCACGAAGTCCGATAGTTACATTTACGCCATTATCTCTTAAATTCATCGCATGAGCGTGCCCTTGAGAGCCAAAGCCTATAATTGCTACTTTTTTTGATTTGATTAAATTTAAATCACAATCTTTATCATAATATACTGTAATAGCCATATTCACTCCTTAAAAATTCAAAAATTAAAGGTATTATTATAGCAATTAAAGTATAAATTTCATATTTTTTTTATAAACTTTATGTAAGAATTTTACAAAAAATCATAAAGTATCAAAAGTGAAAGAATTTTTAAACAGTCTTAGTTATGGCATTAGCTCTCACGAAGTAAACAATGAATTTAAACAAATTTTAAGAGAACTTTTAACCAATCATATCATCAAAGAACACAAAAACAAATACTATCTTAACAATGGTTTTGCCTTTGGAGTACTTGATATTTCGAGTAAAGGCACAGGTTTTTTACAATGCTTTGATGAAAGTTTCAAAAAAGATCTTTTGATAGAAAACAAAAACCTAAAAGGCGCAAACTATAAAGATATAGTCGCAGTAAAACTTCTACCTTTAAAGAAAAAACGCCCCAGTGCAAAGGTGATTTTGGTTCTAAAAAGAGCCAATGAAACCTCTTTAGTGATCACCAAAAGGTATGGCGAAGCCGTGCTTGGAATGAATATCAAAACAGGATTAAGCACCACCTTAAAAGCTTCTCAAAAATCCTTAAAAGCACTACCTTTAGGGACAATTTTAAAAATAGAAAATGAAAATAACAATATCATAGAAGTTTTAGGGCATATCCATGATGAAAGCGTAGATGAAAAAATCTCCCTAGCTCTTTTTAATAAAAATAACGAATTTAGCGACGCTTGTATCAAAGAAGCTCTAGCAAACGGTGATAGTGTTGATGCGAGTATGTATAAAAATCGCATGGATTTAAGAGCCTTGCCTTTTTGCACCATAGATCCTATACATGCAAAAGATTTTGATGATGCGATTTATTTTGACACCCAAAAACGAGAAATTTATGTAGCTATTGCTGATGTTAGCGAATATGTTTATGCTTATAGCGCTATAGATAAAGAAGCAAGAAATCGTGGATTTTCTATTTATTTTCCACATATTGCTATACCTATGCTACCGCATCCTTTAAGTGAAAATATCTGTTCTTTAAAACCTCATTTAGATCGCTTAGCGTATTGTTTTAAAATCGCACTCGATCATGAAAATAAGGTCATAAAAGAAGAACTTTTTGAAGGTATTATCAACTCAAAACGCCGTTTTAATTACGATGAAGTTGATGAAATTTTGATACAAAAACCTGATTTAAAAGAGCTTTCATGGCTTTATGAGCTTTTTGAAATCACAAAAAATTTACGCAAAATGCGTCTTAAAAATGCCTTTGAATTTCGCACCGAAGAATTAAGAATGAATCTAGATAAAAACTTAAGTCTAAAAAGCACAGTTTTTGAAAAAGACACGCCTTCGCATAATTTGATCGAAGATTGTATGCTTTTAGCCAATAAAGCCGCAGCAAAACTCATAGATATAGGTGTTTTTAGAAATCACTTAAGTGCTGATGCAAGAAAAATCGATAAGCTTTTAAATGAATTACGCGAACTAGGCATCGATGTAAATTTTAAACCCAATCTTCCTGAACTCATACGCGACATACAAGCTTTATCCGATGAGTTAAATTTAAGAGCAGAAGTAGATAAACTCATCATCAAAGCACAAAAAAAAGCGGAATATTCTAGCGTAAATGCGGGGCATTTTGGCTTAGGTTTTGATAAATACTCACATTTTACAAGCCCTATAAGAAGGTATTCTGATCTTATTTTGCACAGACTTTTAAAAGCCAAGCAAAAAAACGATGAAAAACTTTTTAATTATCTACTTTTAAACATAGAAAGCACTTGCGAGAATCTTAGCACACTTGAAAGAGAGGCGGATAAGGTTGCTTTTGATTTTATGGATAGAAAATTTGCTAGATGGGCAGCTAAAAATATAGGCAAAAAATTTAAAGCTTTAGTTGTGCAAAATGATGGACTTTGCATAGCTAAACTAGATGATGAAATCAAAGGAGCAGATATAATCCTTTATGATACGCGTGTAAATTTGCTAGAAAGTGTTGAGGTGCAAATCATAGAAGCGGATATAGTTATGGCAAAAATTTATGCTAAAATCACCCAAAGACTTATAAAGGAAGAAAATGTATAGAAAAGAGCTTCAAATCTTACTTTCTAAAGATTCAATACCTAATTTTTTCTTTCTTTATGGAGCAGATAATTTTCAAAGCGAACTTTATGCTGAATTTATAAAAGAAAAATATAAGCCCGATGAAACTTTAAAACTTTTTTTTGAAGAATACAACTTCACTCGTGCGAGTGATTTTTTAAGCGCAGGATCGCTTTTTAGCGAAAAAAAATTACTAGAAATCAAAACTTCTAAAAAAATTCCAACAAAAGATCTTAAAATTTTAGTCGAACTTTGCAAAAACAATACGAACAATTTCTTTCTTTTAGAGCTTTATGATGAAAATTCTAAACAAAGCGATATAGAAAAAATTTTCTCTCCTCATTTTGTAAGATTTTTCAAAGCTAACGGAGCTAAAGAAGGCGTGGAACTTTTAAGCATAAAAGCAAAACAACTAGGGGTTGAAATCACTCAAAATGCTTTATTTACTCTTTTTACAAGTTTTGATGAAAACTTATATCTTGCTGCGAGTGAGCTTAATAAATTTAGTGGTTTAAGAGTAGATGAAAAAACCATAGAACAATACTGCTATAGTTTGAATACAGGAAGTTTTGAAAGCTTTTTTGAGAAAATTTTAAAAAAACAAGACTTTAAAAGCGAACTTGAAAAAATTTTAGATAATTTTAATGAAATTGCTTTAATCAACTCTTTGTATAATTCTTTTTATCGTTTGTTTAAAATCGCACTTTATGCTAAAGTCAATGGTAAAATTGACTTTAAAGATCTTTTAGGCTATACTCCACCTCCTCAAGTGGGACAAAATTTAAGCTCTCAAGCCTTTAATTTAAAAATCGAACAATATAAAGAAATTTTCACTCTTTTGCTTAAATGCGAATACGAGCTTAAAACCAATTCTAAGCTCGTAAAAAAAGAATTTTTGATTTCAAATTTGCTTAAACTTGCAAGAATTTTGAAAAGCTAGATTTATATACTTGGTAAAAATAAATATTACTTATCTTTCATCTTGAAAACTTACAAATTCATCAAAACTACTAAGGAATTTATCATTTATATTAAAGTTCTTGTTTATAAAAAACGGTAAAGATTGAAGAGTTAATTTTTTATCATCCTTGGTGGTTATTATTTTTCCTTTTAAAGTCTCTAAGAATTCTTCCTTCCAAGCATCTTTTGCTATTGCTAAATGCTCTCCTTTTGTTTCTATAAAACATTGTATGCTTAAAAAATTATCATCATCTTTATTTTTCTTACCAAAGAAAATAAAATCAGGTTCAAATCCCATAGCATAAGTTACTTCATCTTTTCTATTATCGTAAATTTTAAATTCTTCAAAGCCTTCATTTCTTATAACAAACCATTTAGAAAACACTTTATTGATTTCATCTTTTTTCACTTCTATAAAATTTAAAAATTCTTTTTCTAAATTACTATCAAAACAAAAAGTTTTGTGATAAAGCCACTCAAAATTCATTTCCTTAAAATTCTCTTTATTTTTAAATACTACCTTATTCCCTATATTAAATTCATGAGTTATAAACTCACTTACTTCGTATTCTTGTTTTATGTTTTGCTTGAGCGATTTAAAATTTTCTAAAATATATTTGGCTATTTCAAGATTATTTATTTGATTAAATTCTTGTCGTTTTGAAAAACAAACAACTGTATTTTTTAAACAATTTTCTATAAAATCTTTTTTGCTTTTAAAAGTAAAATTTTCATTGATTTTGTTAAAATCAAGTCCTAATATATTCATAGCTTTTAAAAAATATATATTATCTATATGATTAAGAGCAGATGGTTTTTGAAGATCATATTCTTCTTTGATTTCTTCAAATTTCTCCTCACTTTCTTTTATAGAATTTGAAAAATAAGGAATTTGCAAACCTTTTATTTTTTGTTCCATCTCAATTCTTGTAATGTAAAAATTTTTCAAATCACGCTTTTTGATTCTTTTATTATTAGCGTAATAAATTTTGTTATTTTTAATAATCTCTTTTATTTTTTCATTGACTATTAAATCTATGCGTGTTTTTTCCTCCTCAAATAATAATCCTTCTTTATTCATGCTTTCATTGAGTTGCTTGATAAACTCAACATCATTTCTAGTATGATAAGTTAATTTCTCTAAAGCATTTAACTCATTTTCAAGATCACTATCATACTTTCTTTTAAATCTAAACTCATCATCAAAATCAAACAAATCGCTTTTGAAAGAATAATATCTAGCACCTCTTCCTATAAGTTGTGCTTCCTTTGTGGTTATTGTTTTACTTGCCTTTTTATTTCCAAGCCTAACTATATCAAAAAGATTTAAAACATCCCAACCTTCATTAAGTTTATCAACGCAAAAAATAACTCTTATTTGATTATCTTTTTCTTCTAAGCTATTAAGTAAAATTTGATTTTTTTCTAGCTCTTTATCATCATTTGTGTTTAACATATAAAGCGTTTTAAAATTATTTTTCAAAAAATTTACAATAGTTTTTGCATAAGTATTTTGATATTCTTTTTTAAAAAACTCTAAACTTTTATTTAAAAGATCACTTTCTTTGTTTATATTTTTATAAAAATCTTCTATATGCAAGCTTTCTAAATTATCTATAAAATCTATAAATTTTTCTTGATTTTGCATAGATTCTTTTATAGATTCACTCTTAAGTAAAACAACAGGCTTTAATATGATATTATATTTTTGAGCCAACAACTCTCTATAAAGACTACAAAGCACGGCTCCTAAAAATCTATGTTCTAAACTATCATTGTCATACTTAACTAAAAATATACGTTTAGAATATCCCTCTTTGCAAAATTCTCTTAAGGTGTATTCATAAATAATTTTATCTTGATATTTCTCCAAAACATTAAATTCTTGCGGAATAGTAGCACTAAATTCAAATAATAAATTTTCATTATTGCTTTCATAAGCTCTTTTTATAATAGCTTCCCAACCTTCTTTAAGCTCGTTTTCGTTTTTGCTTTTAGTATCACTATTTAAATGATGAGCTTCATCAGCTAAAAATACAAGCTTTTCATCTTTTAAATCTTCAAAGCTTAAAGAATTTTCTCTTTCATTTTTAAAAAGAGAAAATAAAGCTTGTATAGTTGTAAAATATATATTAATGCATTCATTTTTGCTTTCAAAAAGATTATTTATAATATTAATTTCTATATTTTTAGAGTCTATATTTATATTTTCTTTAAAAAGATATTTGCTAGAATATTTATTTGCAAAATTTGCTTTAGTTTTTTCTAAAATCGAAGTAGAATTTACAAAAAATATAAAATTTCTATATCCTTTGTTATAACAATCTAGTATTAATGCAGCCATTATAAGAGTTTTTCCACTTCCTGTTGCCATATTAAACATTAAATGTCTTTGTTTTATGCTATCAGAATTTGCATAATAATACTTTAGAGCTTTTTCTTGATAAATTCTTAATTCTTTTGATAAATTCTCTTTTACGTAAAAAGGAATTTCTATTTGCTCTATACCTCTTTTTCCAAATTCTTCTTGTAAAAGCTCGTGTAGTTTTTTATTAAACATTTTCATCACCATAAAATATTTTATTAAGTTTTATTATTTCTTTAGACAAGGCATAATCTTCATCTTTTATATCACCATATAAAAGATAATCCATATTAGAGTCTAAAACAAGTTTTAAAATTTCTTTTTTGCTTTCTAAGTCTAAATTTTCAAATTCTTTATCTTTTAAAATTTCATTTATATCTACTCTATAATCTAAAAAAGCTTTGGTTTTTAACTCTTGATAAATATTATCTAGTTCTTTTTCATCATTTAAATTTTGTATTTTTTCTTTATAAATTGCATTAAGTGGCATAAGCTCAGCATAAACAAAATTTCCACCACCTTGCCAATTTATTGCTTTGCTGATACCACCTTGCTCACCTTCTATGACTTTTTTGAGTCTTTCTTTTGTGATAGTTTCTATATAATCCATTTGTTCTATGCCTATCCATTTGCGTTTCATTTTATGAGCAACGGCTAGAGTAGTGCCACTTCCCGCAAAAAAATCCATTACTATGTCGTTTTCATTTGTAGAAATTTCTATAATTCTTTGAAGTAAAGCTTCGGGTTTTTTTGCATTGCTAAATTGAGTATCCCCTTCTTTTGTTAAATTTGTCATTGCGAAAGCAAAATCCCATAAAGTTCCAGCTAATTCTTTTTTAAAAATTTGCTTATCTTTAATTTCTACAACATCTTTTAGCCATGCGAATAAATTTAATTTTTCTCCATTATAAAATTGCTCGTATACAACACCTTTATTTCTTCCACTTTTTGGGGTATATTCTATAGATATAAGATAAGGACTTAAATTTAATTCTTTTAATTTTTCAAGAACTCTCACTCTAATTGAACTTTGTGGTATCGTGGTTCTAAAAATTTTATTTACATAATGATAAAAAATTTCTTTCTCATTCATTTTAAAATCTTTTATCATTTGTCCTATGGATTTTATATCATAATTAATTCTTTCAAAAATTTTAATTTCATTGCCATCACCATCAAGTGTTGTAGCTATTAACTTTTTTTCACCGCCATTGAGTAGAGCCGAAGTATATTTCCAACTAATATTATTTTCTTTACAAAAACTTATATGAGAATACAATTCTCTAGAATCATATACAGATTTAAATTGTTCTAATTTTTCATAACTTTTACCATAAATTAAAATATACTCTATATTTTTCTTAAATCTTTTATCTTCTCCTCCTCCACTTGCTCCTGCAATATTTTTTAATTTAACAGCTATACTATTTACAAAATTATCTCTTCCAAAAATCTCATCCATAAGTACTTTTAAATATGCTTGTTCATTATCATCACATTGCACAAAAATCACACCATCATCTCTTAAAAATTCCCTAGCAATTTCAAGGCGATTTTTCATAAAAGTAAGCCAAGTAGAGTGTTTAAATTTGTCATTATAACCAAAACTATCATTACCCGTATTATAAGGTGGATCAATGTAGATTAATTTTATTTTATTTGCATAAAGCTTTTTTAAAGAATGTAACACTAGTAAATTATTGCCTTTTATGAGCAAATTTGGATTATTTTTTAAATATTCTTGTAAATTTTTTATTTCACCTATTAGTTCAAAATTCTGCAAAGCTTTTTTATCAAATAACACATCTATTTCATCATGAGCTAGTATTTCATTGAAAAATATCTCTTGTGTTTTTTGCTCATCTTTACTTTGTCCGCCTTTTATAATGCCATCTTTAAAAGCAAAATTTAATACTACTTCGTTATTTGTTTTTAAAAGAGATTTTGTTTTATTTGCAAGTCCTATTTTGTTAGCATAGCTTGTAAAGCTACCACTTAAATTTTTAAGATCTAAAAATGTTAAAAATTCATTTATTTTAAAAATCAAAACTTTTTTATTAAAAATAAAAAATCTATTTTTAAATTCTTCTTTATATTTACTTTCTTCTAAAAGATAATTAAACAATCTTTCATCATAATTTTGTGCTAAATTTCTAACTTGTCCTAAAGTTTCAAAATGTTCTTCTAAATCTTGCAATAATTTATCTTTTAGCATATTTTAATCCTTGTAAAATTAAAAATTTTATTTTATTATAATACTAGAAATTATATAAAATCAAACAAAAAACAATGTTTCTAAATTTATTATCTCACTCCATCACAAGTCGCATAAGGTGCAAGTCCTCACCTTGTGTGATTTTGTATTCTATACTTTGACATTTAGGACACTTAAAAACATTTTCTTCTAAAATGCTTGCTTGATCGCATTTTAAGCATAAAATTTCAAGTGGGGCAAGTTCTATAAAAAGTTTAGCATTTTTACAAATATTTGAGTTTTCTTTAAAAGTTTCAAAACAACGCTTAAAAAGATCCACTTCTATACCGCTTAAACGCCCGATTTTTACATAAATTTCTTGCACATTGTAAGCCTTATTGTTTAAGGCATTTTCTTCACAAAGTTCGATTAAAGATTCTACTATACTTAATTCGTGCATTAGCAAATTCTTGGTAAAAGTTCGCCTTTAGGGCTTTCTAAAAAGCGTTTTGCTCCATAAGCGTTTTGTAAGATCACGCGTGCTTTTTTCTCTTCTAAAACTTCTCCTATAATACTCGCATTTACATTGTATTTTTTTAGAATTTCCAAGGCTTTTAACCCATCTTCTTTTTCCACACAAAGTATAAAAGTGCCTTCATTTGCAAGCTCATAGGCTTCATAACCAAAAAGCTCGCAAAGTCCTAAAACCTCATCTTGAACGATGATTTTTTCTTCAAAGATCAAAAGATCATTTCCACTTTGCTTTGCCCACTCATTTAAAACCGCACTAAGTCCCCCACGAGTAGCATCTCTCATTGCTACAACCTTTATATCTTTTTCTAAAAGCTCTAAAACCTCTTTATCTAAAGCCTTACAATCACTTTTAACATTAGCTTCTAACTCATTTCTTTTGATTAAAACACTAGCTCCATGCCTTCCTATATCACCTGAAAGAAGTATGCTAAGCCCTGCTTTGATATTTTTACTTTCTTTTTTAGAAATAATTTCACCTAAGGCTGTAGTGTTGATATAAATTTCATCTGCTTTACCCTTAGGAACAACTTTAGTATCGCCACAAACTAACATAACTCCACATTTTTCACATTCTTCTTTAATGCTTTTTAAAATACGTTCTAATTTTTCTAGCTCAAAACCTTCTTCTAAGATAAGCCCTAAGCTTAGATATTTTGGCTTAGCACCCACCATCAAAACATCATTAATAGAACCACAAACACAAAGTTTACCTATATTAACCTCTTCATCTAAAAAAATCGGACTTAAAACAAAAGAATCCGTGCTTAAAGCCAAATTTCCCAAAATCGCCGCATCATTATTTGCGTTTAAAATTTCATTATCAAAGATCTTAAAAAGCTTAGTTAAAAGCTCATTCATCTCTTCTCCGCCACCTCCGTGGGCTAAGGAAATATTTTTCATGCATTCACCTTTGAGTATTTATAATACGCCGCACAAGCACCCTCGCCAGAAACCATACAACTTCCTATAGGACTTCTTGGCGTACAAGCCTTGCCAAAAACTTTACAATCATAAGGCTTGGCCAAACCTCTTAAAATTTGCCCACAAATACAGGCTTTGCTTTCATTTTTACTTTGCACCGCACAATCAAATTTTTTACTCGCATCGTAAGCGCTAAATTCTTCTTTTAACTCCAAGCCTCCATCTTTAATAAGTCCTAAGCCACGAAATTCAAAATCACACACCCTAAAGTATTTTTTTACTAAATTTTGTGCTTTAACATTGCCTTCTTTGCTTACGGCTCTTTTGTATTGATTATACACTTTAAAAGTGCCTTCATTGCTTTGTTTTATGATATTTAACACACTTTCTAAAATATCAACTGGCTCAAAACCACTCACCGCTATAGGGGTTTTAAATTTTGCTGCTAAAGGCTCATAAATACCATAACCTGTTATCACACTCACATGAGAAGGACCTAAAAAAGCATTGATTTTTACATTTTCATCATTCATGATCGCTTCTACAGGTGCTGGAACTGTGATATGATTGATATGAAAAAAGACATTATTTATTTTTTCTTCTATAACCTTTTGAAGAAGTAAAGCACTCATAGGCGTAGTAGTTTCAAAACCTATAGCAAAAAAGATGATATTTTTGTTTAAATTTTGCTTAGCAATTTCCAAAACCTCAAGCGGAGAATAAAGCGCTCTAACATCAGCCCCTTTAGCTCTTAAATCCAGTAAAGAAATTTCACTTCCAGGCACCCTTAAAAGATCCCCTAAAGTACAAAAAATCGTATCTTTCATGGAGGCTAACTTGATAGCTGTATCAATGCGAACTCTTGGCATAACACAAACAGGACATCCTGGCCCATGGATAAAGTTAATTTCCTTTGGCAAAATAGAAGGCAAAGCATATTTCATGATACTATGCGTATGCCCACCGCAAATTTCCATGATATTAATAGGATTTTTAAGTTCTTGTTCTATGAGTTTTTTTAAAGCTAAAATGCTTTCTTTATCTCTAAATTCATCGATGAAATTCATTTAAACCCAAATCTCCTTCATCACTTTTTATCTCTCCACTATTCATTTTTTCTACTATTTCTTGATAGGTTTTAATGCTTTCTAGTGCAGCTTCTTTGTCGATTTTTTCCATAGCAACGCCTACATGGATTAATACATAATCGCCTTGTTTTAAAGGTTCATCAATCAAATCCAAATTAACTTTTCTTTTCACGCCTAAAGTTTGTACTAAAGCATTGTTTAACTCATCGATTTCTAAAATTTCAGAAGGTATAGACAAACACATTAAAAAAGCTCCTTTTTAAGTTTAAGCACCTTATACCAAAGCTCCATATTGGTGCCATTTTTTGCATCAAGGGTGATAATATCTGCTCTAGGATTTAATTCTTTAATCAACCTAGTCGCCTCTTTAACATCAAAATCAAAATGATGAGCTAAATCTGCCTTTGTGATTAAAACTATATCAGCCTTTTTAAACATCACAGGATATTTTTGCGGTTTATCGCTTCCTTCGGTAACAGAAAGCAAAACCACATTTAAATGCTCTCCTAAATCATAACTTGCAGGACAAACCAAATTTCCAACATTTTCTATAAAAAGCAAATCCACATCATCAATGGCTAAATGATGCAAAGCCTCATGCACCATAAAAGCGTCCAAATGACAGCTTTGTCCTGTAGTGATTTGATACGCCAAAGCTCCGGCATTTTTTACCCTTAGAGCGTCATTATTGGTTTCTAAATCCCCTTCAATCACAGCAATTTTAAGTTCATTTTTCAAAGCCTTAATCGTGCTTTCTAAAAGCGTGGTTTTTCCACTACCTGGAGAACTCATTAAATTAATACAAAGCGTGTTAGCTTCATTAAAATGCGCTCTATTGTGCTTAGCTTCTTCATCATTTTTGCTTAAAATTTTAGAAATCACTTCTATGGTTTTGCTTTCTTTTAAACTTGGATTTTCATGATGGTGGTCGTGATGATGACCATGCGTATGGCTTGAATTTATAGAGCAGCCGCAATCTTTACACATTTTCTTTCCTTATATATTTTTTGTTTCATTTTAACCTTAAAAGCATTAAAAAATTATGAGTTTTTAGAATATTTGCTTTATTTTTCTAAATTTAAAAAATGCACCATTTGTCCTAAGGCTATGGAGCTATCATTACAAGGGTACTTTAAAGGTATAAAAAAATCAAAATTTTTAGCTTTTAAAATTTCAAGCAAGGTTTTGTTTTGAAAAACCCCTCCGCTTAAAAGCACTTTTAAATCATAATCTTTGCTAAAATCTATGATAAAATTTGCCAAGGCATTAAACATACCTGTAATCGCCTTAGTTTTTTCATCTTGCAAAGCCCCTAGGATTAAATTTTTAAAATTAACCTGCCCTTTTTCTACAAAAAGCTTATAAGAAAAATCAAGATTTTTATCATAAAAAGCTTCACACATTAAGCCAACTTGAGCTTCATAAGAACTTTTTTCTAAGTTAAAAACAATACTTCCAAAAGCATCGATAATGCGTCCTAAAGAACTTGTTTGTAAGTTAGAATGAGAATAAATTTTTTTAAGATTTTTAAGTTTAATTTTTGGAATTTTTGCTAAAAAATCCTTAGCCTTATCTTCTAAATCATAATGAAAAATAAGACTTAAGGCTAAATTTTGTATATTTTTAATATCACTATTTATAAGAGTGAAATTTTCAAAATGTGCAATTCTTTCATATTCTTTTAAATTTCCTACAAAAACTTCTCCACCCCAAATTTTACCATCTTCGCCATAACCTGTTCCATCACAAATAAAAGCTAAAGCCTTTTCATCTTTTGCAAAATTTTCTTCGTATTCAAAATAAGCCGCACAAAAATGCGCATAATGATGAGAAATTTTAATCCTTTCTTCAAATTCTTTTGCATAGCTAAAATGCGGGTGTTTATCGCACAAAATCGCATCAAATTTCAAATCATAATTTTGTTTAAAAAATTCTAAAAGTTTAAAAAATCTCTCATGCACATCAAGACTTTTCAAATCCCCTATATAAGGAGAAATTAAAAGTTTATTTTCATAAAAAATCACAAATTCATTTTTAAGTTCCGCACCCAAAGCTAAAAAAGTGCCTTTTTTATTAAAATTTCTTTCCAAATAAAAAGGATTTAAACCCCTTGAAGTACGCAAAAACATAGTTTTGCCATTTACCACTTGAGCTATGCTGTCATCACTTGCATTGATAATTTCCCTATCATAATCCAAATAAAAATCAAAAACTTTATCAAGTTTTTTACACAAATTAAACTCATCTTTAATAATACTTTCTCCGCTTAAATTTGCACTCGTTGCTACAAGGCTTCCTTTAAAATACTCAAAAAGCAAAAGATGTAAAGGTGTATAAGCTAACATAATACCGATTTTATCAACATCAGGAGCGATTAAAGAAAAGGCTTTTTTTGCTTTTAAAATCACAATAGGAGCTAAAACCCCACCAAGCAAAGCTTCTTCTTTTTCATCTATAAAGGCAAGTTCTTTAGCACTTTGTAAATCTTTACACATCAAAGCAAAAGGTTTTTTAGGGCGATTTTTTCTAAGTCTTAGAGTTTTTAAAGCTTCTTCATTAAACGCATCACACATGAGATGAAAACCACCTATGCCTTTTATGGCTAAAATTTTACCTTCCTTTAAAAACTTCGCACTTTGCATAAAAGCTTCTTGATCTTTGGCTAAAATTTCACCCTTTGGATTTTTAAGAAAAACATTGATTTTACACTTAGGACAACTGATGGGCTGGGCATGAAAACGCCTATTTTTAGGATCTTCGTATTCGCTTTTACAAAACTCACACATCAATAATTCTTGCATGGAAGTATGGGCTCTATCATAAGGAAGACTTTTTATAATACTAAAGCGTGGCCCACAATGTGTGCAAGTGATAAAGGGATATAAAAAGCGTGGATTTTTTTCATCAAAAAATTCTTTTTTACACTCCTTACAAAGCGCAAAATCGCTTAACATAGGCGTGCTTTTTGTATTCTCTAAAGAAGGAGTAATGCTAAAATTCTCATAGTTTGAAATAGAAATTTGCGTGATTATAAGCTTATCTATTCTTGCTAAAGGTGGAAGATGATTTTTTAAATTTTCTATGAAATTTTCACATTCTTTTTGAGTGCAAGCAAGGATGATTTCTATCCCAAAACCATCATTTCTTACTTCTCCAAAAAGCTTTGATTTCAAAGCTAGTTCATAAACTAAGGGGCGAAAACCCACCCCTTGAACTAGACCTGAAATTTTGATCTTATACCCTAAGTGGCGCATCGCTTAACTGACAATTTTTAAGATGTTTTAAAGTATTTTTAAGTAAAGATTTATGTTCAAACAAAGATCCACTTATAAGTGCTAAATCACTTTGCTTTTTCTCTCTTAATTCATCATAAGTATCACGCAAGAAATAAGCCAAACTCTCAACCGCTCCATAAGCGATATTAGCACTATCCACTCCTGCTAGCATAAAACTCATAGCAGATCTTAAGGTTCTTGTATGATCAAAACTTTTATCTTCTTTCAAACGATAATCAATCTTTACTCCACGAGGCATTTTTGACTCATCAGCGATTTTTAAAAGCTCACTAGCACTCTCTTGTAAATTTCTACCCAAATTTAGCACTCTGCCTACTAAGCCAAGCAAGGAATAAAAATTGTTTTGAAGCTCAAAATTTTCATCTAAAAGAGGAAATTCCTTGTTAAAATTTTCTAAAAGCCTTGCACCAATTTCATCTTTTTTAATCTCTTTATAAAGTTCTTTGCTGTGTTTTGGTAAGCAAAGTTTAAGTAAATTAAGCTCTTTATTGATAAGCAAAATATCTTCATAGTCCTTACTTAGCTCTAAAATAAAAGCTTTTTCTTTATAACGGCTTACAAGATAAGAAATTCTTGCCATATTTTTATCTTCTTTAGAAAAAATAAGCTCTCTTGCCTTAGCATTGATAAATTCAAAGCCTTCCAAAACCACCACTTGCTCATCTAAAGCACTGATATAAAAATCTTTTTGATACTCTTCTATCTTTTTTACGCTCAAAAATTTATATTCATTTTCAAAAAGTTTTAAACCTAAAGCAAAACAAAATAAATCCCTAGCAAGTCTAATTTTAAAATCACTAAAATCAAGATTGTGATTTTTTCTAAACATAGCATTAAGCCTTAGCTTCATCAAAGGTTTTTCTAAACTTGCAAGAAGTTTTAAATTTTCATTTGAACAAACAAAAACTGAATTTATAGCCTTAATATCACAAGGAAGTAAAAAATCTCCTATAAATTCGTTCTTAAACAAAGAAAATTCATAAATACCATTTTTATCTTTCAAATAAATCTTTTTTTCTTGACTTAACAAATCAAAGGCAAGATTTAAAAAAGTATTGAAATTTTCTTCATTGATTTTTTCAAATTCTGATAAATTACTTGAAAATTCACACTCACAAAACACGCCCCATTCGTTTTTGTTTAAAAGTTTTTTTTCTTGATAAGCATTAGAATTTAAATGAGTAATATAAGAAAATCTTGAAAATTCTTTATCTTCTGGTATACAAGGGTTAAAACCCTGCCCCGCTTTTACATCAAATTTTTTCAAAAAAACGCTATGACTCATGAAATTCAAAGAATCGCAAAAAGTCTTTAAATTTTCTTCATCTGCATCGATAGAAAAATGATAAGTATTTTCTTCTTTACTAAGGATATAATTGTAATTTTTCGCATAAAAACGCAATAAATATTCAAAAATATCATTATCTGCATTATAAATAAAATCAAAATCCAAAGTCATATTATGCCTTTTTTGAAAAATAAACTATAAATATAACATTTTTAACTTAAAAATTCTTTCTCTCTTTGCCTAAAATCACTCATAAAATGCTCTATAAAAGTATAAAATTCTTTGCTATGATTGGGAAATTTTAAATGGCTAATTTCATGCAAAATCACATATTCAATAGCTCTTAAACTCTTTTGAATGAGTTTTAAATTTAAATTAATATAAGCTTTATTGTGATTGCAAGAACCCCAACGTGTTTTCATATTTTTAATGCTTAAATGCGTGTAAAATAAGCCTGTTTTTTTACTCCATTTTTTAAGATAAAAAGTAAAAATCTTTTTAGCATTTTGTCTTAAAAATAAATCCAATTTTGCTTTATTTTGACAAATTATTTTATCTTTATCAAAATAAATTTTTTTGGCATTTTCATCAAAAATAATTTGATATTTTTTAGCTAAAAAGATTAACTCATCATCTTTTAAAACTTTTTTTTCAAATCTTGTTTTTGCCTCATTTATCCAAGAACTTGATTTATCTAAAAACTCATAAACACTTTTAAAGGTGCAAAAATAAGGAATACTAAGAACAAATTCACCCTTTTCATTTAGCCTTAATCTTAAAGTTTTTATGCATTTTTTAGAATAAAAATAGCACTCATCTTTATAAATAAATGATTTTAAACTAGAGCTTTGCCTTGCCATTTTTTACTTTTCCATCTGTATGAATTTACCATTCCACGCAAAAATTCATCTGCACAAAATCCTATCCAAACCCCTAAAATTCCAAGATTAAAATGAAAACAAAGCACATAACCCACAGGCAAAGATACCCCCATCATAAAAACAAGTCCGCTAAAAAATGGAAACTTAGCATCGCCACTTGCGCGCAAGGAATTAACCATAACTATATTAAAAGTTCGTGAAATTTCAAGAAAGATTGAAAGAGCAAATAAAGGTATCATTAAATTTTTTAGCTCTTCTTTAAGCCCTAAAATTTGCATAGTAAAATCTTGACAAAGATAGTTTAAAAACGCCACTAAAGCACTCGCTATTACACTAAAATATAAAGCACGCCAAGCATGTTTGTAAGCGATATTTTCATACCTAGCACCGACTAATTTACCTACTATGATTTCATTAGCTATGCTTATAGCTTGTCCTATAAGCATGATAAGCATTGAAATTTGAAAATAAATCGTTTGCACACTCAAACTCGCCTCACCTAAGCTTGCTACAAAAGCAAAAGCTATAGTATATTGGACTATCCACAAAAGATTTTCCCCTGCTGAAAATCCTCCTATATTTAAAACCTTTTTTAAAACTTCTTTTTCAAGTTTTATCATTTCTTTGATTTTAAGATGAATTTTAAGTTTATAAAAAAGTATCGCAAACAAAGCAACTATAGCAACAATACGGGCAAAAATATTGCTAAGCCCTACTCCAAAAAGTTCTGATTTTGTATGATGCAAAACATAATAATTTCCACAAATCACCACTATATCCATCAAAAAACCTATAAACATGACCCAATAAGCCATATTATAAACCCTTACAATAGCCGCTAAAACAATACCTATGGCATCAAAAAACAAACAAATTGCAAGCATATGTAAGTAAATTTCGCTATCTTTGAGCAATTCTTGTGGAATTTTTAAAAGATAAAGCAAATACTCCCCATGCCATAAAATAAGCACACCGCATACAAAGCCTAAAAGTGCATTTAAGAACAAACTTTGATGAATCACTTTTCTTGCTAAAACATGATCTTTTGCACCAATTGCTTGTGCGATCACCACGCTACAACCCACACTTAAAAATGAAAAAATAGTGATAAAAAGATCTAAAATTTGATTTCCAGCGCCCATAGCACCAACAAGAAAACTAGAATAATGCGACACCATAGCGGTATTGATAATCACGGTTAAATACTTAGAAAGCAAATCCCAAAATATAGGAAAACTGAGTCTTGTTAAAGAGAGTTGTTTTTTTGCCATGATGTTATCTTATCTCTTTTTTTAAATATTTTTTTAAAAAACAATTCTACTTAAAAATTACTTTTTTAAATATAAACATTTAATATACTCAATTTGTTATATTTAAAATAATTTGATGATTTTCTTCTTTGAAAGTATACACTAGCTCATCACATTTATATGAGACTTCCTTCTTGCAAATTTTATCTTGCAAAGGTTCTTTTAATATTTGCAATAAATGTTTTTTAAAAAATAATTTTGTGCTCAATCCCATTCCATGATTTA
This sequence comes from Campylobacter sp. CFSAN093227, assembly GCF_012897855.1. Classification (NCBI taxonomy): domain Bacteria; kingdom Pseudomonadati; phylum Campylobacterota; class Epsilonproteobacteria; order Campylobacterales; family Campylobacteraceae; genus Campylobacter; species Campylobacter sp. CFSAN093227. The sequence continues at coordinate 622,977 of NZ_CP040610.1, read as the reverse complement.
AATTTTTAATAAACTTATTATCAACTTGTGAAATAGCAAAAAATTCTACTTTAAAATTTAATTCTTTTAAAATATGTACAAAATTTTCCTTATTTTTAAAAGGAGATCTTTCATCAAAAATACTATGATATAAAATATATTTTGGATTTGGGTATAAGCTTTGTATTATTAGATGTTCTTTGTTTAATGGTTCTCTTATGATTTTTCTAGCATTTGAAAAATAATTTTTTGAAAATTTATTATTATTCCAATAAGTTTTATCACTTAAATATAAAAATATATTTTTAAATAAAGTATCATCATATGTTCCATGATATCTAGTAAAATCGATTTCTTTTCCAAAACCTATAAGTCTAAAAATATTTCCAAACAAATTAACAAAAGAAGAATTATCTAATATAAAATCAATACTCCAAGGAGCTATTTTTGCACATAAATTTGCTAAATATCCGCCATATGAATTTCCAAACAAAATCGTTCTAATACCCCCCCCCTCATTAGTTTAAATGGAGAATTTTCTTTTATATAAAAAATAGCATTTAAAATATCCATAGCTTGCATTATACCAAAATTTTGATATTCATTTTTAAATGGTAAAAAACTTACATGTGTTTTTAACTTATAGTTTTGATGTAATTGTTGATTTAATTTTAATTTTTGAATTTCTTGATCTATTCTTATAAAAGCATTATTTAGATTTTCATAAGAATTTATACCATAAACATTTATACATTTTAAATTTATAGCCTTTAAACTAGTATCTAAAATGAATTTATCTATATCATCCAAATAAAAACTAGAACCCAAATGAGGTCTATTTCCTATACAATGATAGTTAATATTAATAACAGCAACTTTATAATTTCTAGTCAAATAATCATCAATATAAATATAACTATTCATATCTTCAGCACCACCTGGAATAATACAAACAATAGCTTCTATTTCTTTACTATCATCATAAGTCAATCTAAATTCTAATTTACTTCCCCTTTTGATATTTAATTCTACATCATCACAAGAATCTATAGAATAAATTTGGTTTATAATCATATTAAACCTTTTTTTGGAAATTTTTAATTAATTATATCATCAAATTTCCAAAAAATAAATCTCACCCAAAAGCACCGCTTAAGTAAGCCTTGGTTTTTTCTTGTTTTGGATTTTCAAAAAATTCCTTGCTTTCTCCAAATTCTATAAGCTCACCTAGGTGAAAAAATGCTGTATAATCAGCTACGCGTTTGCCTTGTTGCATATTATGCGTAACCATGATCATAGAAAGATTATGGCTTAATTCTTTCAAAAGCTCTTCAATCACACCTGAACTTATAGGATCAAGTGCAGAAGTTGGCTCATCTAAAAGCAAAAGTTTAGGTTTGATCGCTAAAGCTCTTGCGATACAAAGGCGTTGTTGTTGTCCGCCTGAAAGAGCTAGGGCATTTTGCTTTAATTTATCTTTAACCTCTTCAAAAAGCCCCACTTTTTGCAAGCAATCCACCACCAAAGCTTCTTCTTCATCTTTGTTTTTAATCATACCATGAAGTTTTGGTGCATAAGAGATGTTTTCATAAATGCTTTTTACAAAAACATTAGGTTGTTGAAAAACCATGCCTACATTTTTACGCAAGGCTACTACATCTTGATTTTTAACATCTTTTCCTTCAATTTCCACTAAACCATCGATTTTTGCAATTTTATCATTCATTCTATTAAAACAGCGCAAAAAAGTGGATTTACCACATCCTGAAGCACCGATGAGTGCAGTAATTTTGTTTTGTTCTATTTGCATATTGATATCAAATAAAGCTTGTTTTTTTCCATAAAATAAATTTAAATTTGTTGTTTTTGCTATCACTTTAATTTTCCTTGAAAATATTTTCTTAATAATATTGCACTAAGATTTAATACGACTAAAAGTCCTAAAAGCACAATAATACCCGCTGCGGTTCTTTCTAAAAATGCACGCTCTGGCATAGCCGACCATGAGTAAATTTGAGCAGGCAAAACGCTAGTTGAATCAAAAATCGAACTAGCTACATCAGGGATAAATGCTATCATACCGATAATCATCAAAGGTGCTGTCTCGCCTATAGCCCCTGCTAAAGTCAAAATAGAACCTGTTAAAATCATAGGCATAGCTAAAGGTAGCATAATGCCTTTTACCATTTGAACCTTAGTCATACCTAAGGCATAAGCGGCATTTTTCATGTTAATGTCCACACTTTTTAAAGCTGCCTTAGTTGAAACAATGATAATAGGTAAACTCATGATCGCCAAAGTAAGCCCACCCACTAAAGCACTTGAGCGAGGCATTCCAAAAAGATTGATAAACACTCCAAGTCCTAAAAGTCCAAACAAGATACTTGGAATACTTGCAAGGTTGTTAATACACACTTCTATAAAATGTGTAAGGATATTTTGTGGCGCAAATTCTTCTAAGTAAATTGCCGCTGCAACGCCTATAGGAACACTCACAACCATACAAACAAGCATAACAAGCAAAGTCCCTACAACTGAAGATAAAATTCCTGAATTTTCAGGAGATTTTGAGTCCCCATTTAAAAAGAAATTGCTATTAAATTTAAGCTCTATCTCGCCTTTTTGCATAAGATCATCGACTAAAGTTCTTTGTTTTTCACTAAGGCGATTATATTTTTGCTTCATATATTGATCTACTTCTGAATTTGCCAAAAGCCAAGATTTTTCAGTGATTTGCCCTGTTCTTATCTTTCTTTGCTCAGCACGAGATAAAAGATCATAAGCAGGAGAATTTCTATTAGCCTCTGCAAAAATATAGGTTTGCTTAAAAGCAGGAAATCCAAGATAAGCCACACTTCCTAAAAAGATACAAAGAAAAATTAAATTAATATAAAGCCCCATTTTACAAAGTCTTTTAAAAGACTTTGAAGCTTTTTGTCTTTTTTTAAAAAGTTTTTTCATAAATTTTTCCTTTTGTGAAAGCAATTGATAAGATAAACGCTAAACATATTGATGATTAAAGTGATGACAAAAAGCACCAAACCTAAAGAAAAAGCACTTAAAGCCAAAGAACTATCAAAAGCTTGATCTCCACTTAAAGCTTCTACGATTTTTACCGTTACCGTTGTCATATCTTCTAAAAAATTTAAAGTTAAATTTGGACGCAAAGAAGCTGCCATCACCACTATCATAGTTTCGCCTAAGGCTCTTGAAAGTCCTAAAAGACAAGCTGCAACTATACCAGGAATAGCCTCAGGTAAAATCACGGCAAAAACCACTTCTTTTTTTGTCATACCTAAAGCATAAGCGCCATTAATCCTTTTCTCGCTTACTGCTTCAATGCAATCTTGAGATAAAGAAGCCACTATAGGTACTATCATGATCCCCATGATAAAACCTGCGCCTAAAGCACTTTGAAAGCTTGCTTGTATGCCAAATAAAGAAAAAAACCACACTATAAAAGGCGCTACAACTATAGCCGCAAAAAATCCAAAAACAACAGTAGGAATCCCTGCAATGATTTCTAAAATAGGTTTTAAGTAATTTTTAGATTTTTTGCCAGCAAAAACACCTAAATATATAGCACACATAACCCCTAAAGGTAAAGCCGTTAGCATAGCAATCAATGAAATATAAAAAGTTCCCCAAAAAAGCGATAGCGCCCCAAAAACACCTTGTTTACTCGTGCCATCTGCATTCATAAAAGCTGCATCAGCTGCCCACTGACTTGAGAATAAAAAGGTAACAATGCTTTCTTTTTGAAAGAATTTTAAAGCTTCAATTAAAATTGTAAGCATGATAGCAAAACTTACTATCACGCTTACAAAAGCACATAAAAAAAGTGCAAATTTGATTATTTTTTCTTTTAACAAAGTTTTTCCTTAAAAAACTTTTCCAGCTTTTACAAGCTCATCATTTAAAATTTTTCTATCTTCTACGTGTTTTTGAGAAGCTTTTAATTTATCATCACTCAAAGGAACAAGTCCTATTTTTTCAAGCTCTCCACCACTTTTTGCCAAATCATCACTCATATAAATTTTTGCAAAATCAAAGGCTTCTTTTGGATTTTTCTTAGCATTGATATAAATAAACAAACTTCTTGCAAGTTCGTATTTTTCATCTGCGATGCTTTCTTCGCTTGGCGTAACACCATCGATATTAGCAGCATTGATTTTGTCTGAATTGCTCACTAAAAAGCTATAACCAAAAATTCCAAAAGCATCCTTATCAATAGTAAGTTTGGAAACGATTAGATTATCATTTTCACCACTTGGAATATAAGCACCATCTTGGCGTATGGTTTTATACTCGCTTTTATACTCAGGAATTTTTTTAGACACATCACTCATTACAAGCTCTTCTATAGTATCTCTTGTTCCTGAACTTGATGGTGGACCATAAACACTAATTTTACGATTTGGTAAATTTTTATTGATTTGATTCCAGTTTGTATAAGGATTTGGTATAAGTTTTCCATTTTGTGGAATTTCTTTTGCTAATGCTAAGAAAAGTTCTTTTTTTGTGATATTTAATGGAGCATTGGTTTTATTTTGAGCTAAAACTATACCATCATAACCTATCATCATCCCTACTATATCAGTTACCCCTGCTTTTTTGCAAGTTTCAAATTCACTTAATTTCATAGGTCTTGAAGCATTGGAAATATCAGTAGTTCCTTCACAAAATACCTTAAATCCACCCCCTGTTCCCAAGCTCTCTACTATAGGAGTTTTTGTATTTTTGATCGAAGCATATTCTTCAGCTACAAAAGAAGTAAAAGGATACACAGTCGATGAACCTGCGATTTTTAAATCTGCTGCATTTAAAGCACCACAAAGTGCAAGACTTGCCACACTTAAAGATAGAATTTTTTTCATTTTTTCTCCTTAACTTTAAAAAAGCAATGGAAGTTTAAAAAAACTTGGAAACATTTTGGAAACATTTTTTATTTTGTATTTTTCTTAAATATAATTTTTAACTATCAAAAAATTTAGCTTGTTTTTAAAAAAATAATATATCATTATAAAACATTTTAAATTTTAATAAGGAGATAAGAATGCTTTCTAAAGAAGTTGTAAAATTACTCAATGAACAAATAAACAAAGAAATGTATGCAGCAAACTTATATCTTAGTATGAGTTCTTGGTGCTATGAAAACAGTCTTGATGGAGCTGGAGCCTTCTTGTTTGCACATGCAAGCGAAGAAAGCGATCATGCTAAAAAGCTTATCACTTATCTTAATGAAACAGATTCTCATGTAGAGCTTCAAGAAGTAAAACAGCCTGAACAAAATTTCAAATCTTTACTTGATGTTTTTGAAAAAACCTATGAACATGAGCAATTTATCACAAAATCAATCAATACTTTAGTTGAACACATGCTAACACATAAAGACTATTCTACTTTTAATTTCTTACAGTGGTATGTAAGCGAACAACACGAAGAAGAAGCACTTTTCCGCGGTATAGTTGACAAGATTAAGTTAATCGGAGAACACGGAAATGGACTTTATTTAGCTGATCAATACATCAAAAATATTGCATTAAGCAGAAAAAAATAATCTTTGCCCTACTATGGGCAAATCTCGCTTTGGATTGAAGGTATGACTTATTTTTCTCTAGAATTTAGTATTTTAATGATAGCTTTTTTTGCTATTTATTGGACTTTTAAAAATGATTATAAAATACAAAATATTTTAATTTTAATTTTCTCTTATATTATTTATATTTTAATCAATCCTTATTTCGCCTTAGTTTTATTTATATATACCTTTTTTATACACTATTTTGCCTTGCTAATTTTTGTGCGTCGCAAGCGTTATATTTTCGCTACTTGCATGGCTTTTATTATTTTAAATTTATGTTTTTTTAAATACTTTCCTAGCATCAAAGGAAGTGTTGATGAGATATTAAATTTTTTCGGTTTAGAATTTTTAAATATTGATTTAGTATTACCAATAGGAATTAGTTTTTATACCTTTACTTCTATCACCTATCTTGTAGAAGTTTATCAAAAACGCCGTTTAGAAAGTTTTTTAAATTTAGCAACCTTCTTATCATTTTTTCCAACACTACTTTCAGGGCCTATTATGCGAAGTTCTTTTTTCTTTGAGCAGGCCTATCAAAAACGCGAATTTAAACATGCAAATTTAATCATCATCTTGCTTGTTTTTGGTATAGTTAAAAAAGTTTTAATAGCCAATTACCTTGGAATTTATGCTAAAAGTATTTTAGACTTTCCACAATCTTATAATTTCATACAACTTTTAAGCGCAATTTACGCCTATGCGATTCAAATATACTGCGATTTTAGCGGATATGTTGATTTAGTTTGTGCTTTTGCTTTAATGTTAGGTTTTACCCTTCCATCTAACTTTAACATGCCTTATCTTGCAAAAAACCTAAAAGATTTTTGGGCTAGATGGCATATCAGTCTTTCAACCTTTATAAGAGATTATATCTATATACCTTTAGGGGGCAATAGAAAAGGAATGCCACGCACTATAGTTAACATACTCATCGCTTTTATACTTTCAGGTATGTGGCATGGCAATACACTTGCTTTTATTGTTTGGGGTTTATTGCATGGTATTGGCATAGTTTTTATACATTTGCTAGCTTTAAGCAAATTTAGTTTACAAAAAATTCCAGCTTTAGGAAGATTTTTAACCTTTCAATTTGTATGTTTTACTTGGATTTTCTTTTACTATAGCAAAAATCTAGAAGATGCAATAGAATATTTTAAAGCTTGTTATTATAATTTCTTCCAAATTCCATCTTATAACGATATCTATATGTTGGTTGCTTTTGGGGTTCTTTTTATGATCTATCCTTTATTTATTAATTTTAAAGAATATTGCATTAAGATTTTAAATCTTACTCCATTTTTACTAAAACCTTTTATCATAGCTTTTATTTTACTTTTGGTTTTTGCTTTTATGCCAGATGGAATTCCTGATTTTATTTATTCGAGTTTTTAGATGAGTGTGGTTAGATTTTTCTTTATTTTGATTATAGTGCTTGGCTTGGTTGTTGTAGTTATGAATCAGAGCATTAGCTCTTATATAGAACAAAAATATCACTTTGCATTCTATCCTCATAATGATCTTTTAAAAGAAGCCAATGGCTTCAAAATTAAATTAGAACAAATTCGTGCAATTTTAAGCAACGAACCCTTGCCTCAAACTAATGAAGAAACTACAAATCAAGAAAATAAATCAATAGATGAAAACTTAAGTAAAATAGATAAAGTTCTAAACACTTTAGAAAATGATGAAAACACTTCTCATAAAGAAACAAATCCAACCTTAATCCGAGATGCAAATATTAGTTTTATCGACAATACCAAATTAGAACTACAAAATGGAGATGAGTTTTTATTTATCGGAGATTCTTTAATGCAAGGTGTTGCAATAGCCTTAAATAGAGATTTAAGAAATTTAAATCTTAAGGTAACCGATCTTAGCAAACAAAATACAGGCCTTTCTTATAAATCCTATTTTGACTGGTCAAAAGCCACCAATGAAGCTTTTATTAAAAACTCAAATATTAAATATCTTGTTGTTCTTCTTGGCGCTAATGATCCTTGGGATATTAAAAAAGGAGGAAATTACCATCGTTTTGGCTCCCCTTCTTGGATAGATATTTACACAAGTCGTGTAGATGAAATCATTAAAATCGCTAAAAAACATAAAGCCAAAGTTTTTTGGTTTGAAATCCCTCCTGTAAAAAAAGAAGATTTGAACAAAAAAATACAAGTGCTCAATAAAATTTACAGCGATGAAATTCTTAAAAATAAAGAAATTTTTATCAACACTAAGCTATTTTTTAGTGTCAATGATGAATACTCAGCTTATATAAAAGATGAAAACAATAGAAGTATAAAAGTAAGAACAGATGATGGGGTTCATTTTACTCCAAGTGGCGCAAGAGAAATGTCTAAACTTTTATTAGAACACATAAAACTTAAGGAAGAAAATGCTAGTAAATAAATTTAAAATTATCTTATTGTTTTTTATTATTTTTACTAGCTCTTATGCACAAAATTTAAATACAAATGACACAATAGATTCCATACTCAATCAAAACAAAAATCACTCTGCTTTAACAAGTTATGTATTAAAAAAAGATCTTAAAAATCTAGAAAAAAAATTAGAAAAAAATCAAAACATAGGAATTAGAATTTATGGAGATTCTCATATGGCGGCTGATTTCTTTCCGCGTGTCATAAGAGGATATTTAATCCGCTCTAACTCTATAGGTTTTGCCTATCCTTTACAGCCCAAATATCAACAAAATCTTAATCTTGTTTATTCTTATAAAAACTTTGAAATTTTAAACTCAAGAAATCCTGCTAATGCTGGACATAATTTTCCATTAGGTGGGATAATAGCCAAAGCAAAAATCAAAGGCGCAAAAATCAACCTTGATACAACCTTAGATAAAAAAAAATTCAAGATAGGATTTTTATTTAAAGCCAAACAAAATACCAATGCTTTTAGCATCAAAGATGCAAAAAACCAAAGCTATGAGTTAAGAACTACACAAATTAACAAATGGTCTTATAAAGAACTAGAACTTGATCTTCCTTTGCAAATTTCAGCCTTACAAAAAGATGCTGAGCTAGGAGGATATTTCATCACAAATAAAGATAATAATGTTTTCTTAGATACCATTGCAATCAATGGTGCCAAAAGTGATTTATGGCTCTCTTGGAATCAAGAAGTTGTAAAAAAAGAACTAGGACTTTTACACAATGATTTAATTATTCTTGCCTATGGTTCTAATGATGCACTCTTTAAAGGGTTTGGAAAACAAAAATTCAAAAATAATTTAAAAAAATGGATTAGTATTTTAAAAACTTACAATAAAAACGCTGTTATCATGCTAATCTCTCCACCAACTGTAGTTCAAAAACAAGGTAAAAACTACAAGCTTGCTCCTGATTTTTTTACCATACGCAAAGCATTATATGAAGTTGCTAAAGAAGAAAAAACTCTTATTTTTGATATGCATCAGTTTATGCAAGATAGTGGGGGAAAAAACAAATGGATAGAACAAAAGCTTTCGCTCAATGATGTACATCTTACTATAAAAGGCTATGAGCTAATGGCTAAAAAGTTACTCGAGGATTTAAAAAATATCATCGATTATTAAATTTAATACTTAGGAAATTCTAAGTTTTTATCATTAAAACTTAAAGCTGTGATTTGATAGTAAGAATTAATGGTTTTTAAAAGATTAAATCTAGCTCTTAAAAATTCTTGCTGGGTAGAATTTAAAGTATTGTTTGCATCCAAATAATCTTTTAATTCACTTTTTCCTAAAATATATTTTTCATAATACGCCTTAGTGATAAGCTCTTGTTTAATGTTAATATTTTGCAAATTTTGTAAAAGCAAGGTGTCGCTTTGATAATCTTTATAATTCAATGCAAATTCATTCATCGCACTTTGCAAGGCTTGCTCATAAGAAATTAAAAGTTGCTCATAGGTAAATTGTGAAATTTTGATATTTTGCTTTACTCTACCATAATCTAAGAAAGGTAAAGAAATCTTAACATTGCCACTTAAAATTTCAAATTTAAAACTATCATCGATTTTTTTATCACTTCCGCTTAATGCTCCACCTAAAGAAATACTAGGCAAAATAGATTTTTGCATGGAAGAATAATCCTTAAAGGCTGATTTTAAGCTATTGAGTTTAGATCTCACATCTGCACGGTACGCTAAAGCTTTTAAAGGTATATTAAAATCAGGACTTAAGGTTTTAAAATCATTTAAAGATAAAGTTTTAAAATACTCTATGTAAGCAAAACCTTCTTGCCTTGCCAATAAATCTTGTAAATTTTTTATGAGCAAATTACGATTTTGATCATTGCTTAATAAATTTTGTTTAGCTCTTAATAAGCTTTGTTCTATGTTTAAAAGATCTAATTCTTCTATTTTTCCAAGCTTGTATTTATAGTTATAAAGCTCTTTCATTTGTTCTAAATTTGAAAGATAAGCTCGAAGCAATTTATCTACATCGTTAAAATAAGCCAGCTCAAACACATCATTTAAAGCTGTATTGATCATACTTATTTTTAAATTTTCAAGATCATAAGCACTTGCTTTTGCACTAAATTCACTCGCACTTGCACTATCTCTTAATTTGCCATAAATATCAAGCTCATAGCTTAAATTTAAAGAATTATTGAAATTTTTACTTTGTTTGCCTGAATTTAAATCTTTATCCGCACCAAAACCCAAATTTCCACTTAAAGTCGGATATAAATCATAATCAATCAAATCAGCTCTAGCCAAAGCCGAAAGCAAAGTTTTTCTAGCAATATTAATATCACTATTATTCAATAAAACAAAATTTAGAAATTCATTTAATTTTGCATTATCATAAGATCTATACCAATCATAAGTAAGATTTAAATCTTTCATTTGTTCTTGGGTTAAATCAACTTCTTTAGGCAAGCTAAGTTTTGCACCACAAGCGCTCAAGAAAAATGCTAAAAAAATGCTAAGTATTATTTTCATTTTATTCCTTTGATAATGCACTAATAGGATTTAAATTTGCTGCATTTCTTGCAGGGAAAAAACCAAAAACCACACCGATAAACATAGAACTTAAAAGTCCCAAAAGCACAGAATAGGCATTTAAAATCATAGGAAAATCCGTACTTAAAGTATTAAAAGCAAAAATAACAAAAATCGATAAAATCACACCTAAAATCGCCCCTATAGTACAAATCATAACCGCTTCGATTAAAAACTGCATCATAATATCTTCTCTTCTAGCCCCTATAGCCATGCGTATGCCTATTTCTCTTGTTCTTTCACTTACAGAAACAAGCATGATATTCATCACTCCTATACCCCCAACAATCAAAGCAATCACAGCCACACAAGCGGTAAGTATGGTTGTAGTGCGTTTATTTGCTGTAATAGCTTGCTTAAAAGTGTCAGAATTAAAAGTAAAAAAATCCTTTTGTCCGCGTTTAATTTCTAAAATTCTTATAATAGCATTTTCAGCCAAAGTTGAACTCACATCATCTTTAACCTTAACTATGATTTCACGCAAATTTCTATCTCCTGTAAGCTTATTCATCAGTGTTGTATAGGGTATATAAAGACGTACTACATTATCTTCTATAGGCTTGTCTGTATCTTTTTGCAAAACTCCTATAATCTTAAAAGGTTGAGAATTAAAAAGCACCACACGACCTAAAATATTTTCACTTTTTTCATCAGGAAAAAGATTTTTTTTAGCATTAAAATCCAATACAGCAACATTGGTACTATTTTTTACATCATCATTATTTAAAATTCTTCCCGCATCTATCCTTAAACCTTCTATAGCAAAATTATTTACCCCTACTCCTTCAGCTCTTGCGCTTAAAGAAATATTGGTATAAGTTGCCACTCCTGAAGTATTTGAATGAGCATCAACTGCTTCTAAATATTCTAAAGATCTTAATGTTTCTAAATCACTAAAATTAAGCCTTGTTTTACCCGAACGCAAATCCCCAAATCCTTTTCCAGGGCGAATTTCAATAGTATTTGTCCCAAGTCTTGCAATAGACTCAAGCACTTTAGCTTGAGAGCCTAATCCTAAAGCTACAACACAAACTACAGAAGCAATACCTATGATGATTCCAAGCATAGTTAAAATAGAACGAAGTTTGTGTGCAAGTATGGAAGAATAAGCTATCTTAAAACATTCAAAGGCTTGATTTTTAAGCAAAGTAAGTGTTTTTTTCTCTTTGGGCATTGTTTTTAAAATAAGTTTTTCTTGAGCTTTTTCCTTTTTAGTATCGCTTAAAATTTCTCCATCTTTAATCTCTATAACCCTTTTAGCTTGTGCTGCAATTTTTGGATCGTGAGTTACTAAGACTATAGTATGACCTTGCTCGTTAAGTTTTTGTAAAATTTCAAGCACCATAATACCGCTTTTACTATCCAAAGCTCCCGTTGGCTCATCAGCCAAAATAAGCTCTCCGCCATTGATTAAAGCTCTTGCTATAGAAACGCGTTGTTGCTGCCCTCCGCTTAATTCGTTTGGCTTAGAATCTAACTTGTGAGCTAATTCTAAATCATTTAAGAGTTTTTTAGCATTTTGACTTCTTTCTTGTAAATTTTTTCCCGCATAAACTGCAGGTAAAGAAACATTTTCTTTAGCACTCAGCAAGCTTAAAAGATTGTATCTTTGAAATATAAAGCCTATTTTTTCACGCCTTAATCTTGCTTTTTCATCATTATTAAGTTTAGTGACTTCATACTCATCAAAAACATAAGTTCCACTACTTGGTGTATCTAATGTTCCTATGATATTCAAAAGTGAAGTTTTACCACTTCCACTTTGTCCTATAATAGCAACAAATTCACCTTTTTCTATACTTAAACTTACATTTTTTAAAATGGCATTTTCGCCTATATTTTTGCAAATATTTTTAAGAAAAATCATTAAAATCTCAACTTCATTTTAGGAGCTAAACCATCAGCACTTGAGCTTACTATCAATTCTTCATCTTCATTTACACCTTCTAAAATTTGAGTATTGATAGAATCTTTAATGCCAAGTTTGACATATTTTTTAACAGCTTTTTGATTTTCCAAAATTTCAACATAATAGCCTTTTGGATCGCTTTTAATTGCATAAGTTGGCACTGCTAAAACAGCCTTTGCACTTGCTACGACAATTTCATTTTGTATACTCATACCAATACGCAAAAAATCATCTTTATTGGCTACATAAAATTTTGCGTAATAATAAATAGCATTTGATGAGCTTGAGCTTGAAGAACTCGAACTTGATGAGCTTGAGCTTGTACTAGAATCACTCACTTCAGTATCAGCTGGATCTATACTTGCAATCTTAGCATGATAAGTTTTTTGAGGATCATTAAGCAAAGAAAAATCAAGCTCTGTTCCTACTTTTATCTTACTCACATCAGCCTCTGCTATTTCCATTCTTACTTCCATTTCGTCTAAATTAGCTATACGGACTATAGTAGGAGTGTTTTGATTAGCATTAACTGTTTGTCCTTCATCTACAGCTACATTAATCACAACACCATCCATAGGAGCAGTAATGGTTGTATAACCTAAATCTTTTTGTGCATTTTTAAGAGTGATTTCAAGCTGAACTACTTGAGCATTAAGCTCTGCAACATTGGCTTTTAAAGTATAATAATTATTTTTTTGAGTTTCTAAATTTTCAAGAGAACTTGCTTTAGCTGCATAAAGTTTTTGCTCTCTTTGATATTGCTTATTCGCAATCTCAAGGGCAACTTTTTTACTCTCTAAATTAGCCTTAGCACTTTCAAGCTGAGCTTTTGTAATATCTAAATCGTTTTGTTGTTTATCTTTATCAATTTGAGCGATCAAATCACCTTGCTTTACATGAGTTCCCACATCAACATAAAGTTTTATAATTTGTCCACTAACTTGAGCACCCACATCGACTTGATCTTTGGCATATACCTTTCCTACTGCCTCTATGGTTTGAGATATATCTTTTTTTTGTATTTTTTGAGTTAAATAGCTGATTTTTTCATCATTATTAAAAAAAATAAAATAAGCCCCAACACTTCCAAGTATTGCAATTAAAATGATTAAAACAATCTTCTTTTTCATAATAACAAATCCTAAAGAAAAATCAAGATTAAATTTTACTCATTTTTTGTGAATTTTTTGTGAATTTTTAATTCTATTTTATAAATTTAAAAATTCTAAAGCCATCATCACATCACCCTGCATTAAAACTTTTAAATTTTCATCATCCCAACAAAAAGTAGAACTATGATGCAAAGCTGGATGATTTAAATCCTTTGAAATTCCAACAAATACATAAGCCCCCATTCTTTCTCGTGTTAAAAAAGCAAAATCTTCAGCCCCCATGTCAGGTTTAGAAGAAACAATGATATTTTCTTCTCCTAAGACCTTTGCAAAAGCTTTTCTTGCTATTAAAACAGCTTTTTCATTATTAATCAATGGAGGAAATTCTTTAGTATATTTAAGCTTATAATCTCCGCCATTGGATTTTGCTGTAGCAGCAGCCACTTCTTCTAAAGAACTTTTTAAAATATCTTGCGTTTTATCATTTAAAAAGCGCACAGTTCCTTTTAAATAAGCATTTGTAGGAATAACATTATAAGTAGTTCCTGCACAAATTTGACCTACGGTAATCACCCCTGCTTCATAAGGGGCTAAACGTCTAGAAATAACACTTTGTATATTATTTACAAATTGCGTTGTCATAATTATAGGATCTATACAAGTGTGCGGATGAGCTCCATGCCCTCCTCTGCCAATAAATTCCAAATCAAAAATATCCGTTCCAGCCATCATTTCACCACTTACAATTTGAGCAGTATTTTCAAGCAAAGACCCCCATAAATGACAACCAAAAACTGCATCAACATAAGGATTTTCCAATACACCTGATTCTATCATAGGTTTAGCTCCACCGCTTCCCTCTTCTGCGGGCTGAAACATAAATTTAATCGTGCCACAAAATTCATCTTTAAGCTCATTTAATATCAAAGCAGCTCCCAAAAGCCCTGCTGTATGTCCATCATGTCCACATGCATGCATCTTACCATCAATTTTTGAAGCATAGCTTAGATTAGTTTTTTCTTGCACAGGCAAAGCATCCATATCCGCTCTTAAAAGAACACATTTTGGTTTTTTCTGACTCTTCTTTTTTCCTTCTATAATAGCTAAAATTCCTGTTTTTGCAATATTTTTTTGATATTTAATGCCAAACTCATCTAAAATTTTACACACTAAATGGGCTGTATTTTCTTCTTCAAATTCAAGCTCAGGATGCATATGAATTTGATGTCTTAAATCAACTACTTTATCATAGTACTTTAGTGCTAAATTTTCAACCAGCTTTTGCATTCTTTTCCTTAATCTAAATCTTTTATTTTCTCATCTGCTTTTTTACTGTCAAGTTTTTCCAAATTCGCCTCCATTTTTCGTATTTCTTCTTCTCCACTACGCACTAATTTTGCATCAATTTTGGAAAAATCTCCAGTTTTTTTATTTGGATATTCTACCTTAGAAAGTATAAAACGCAATAAATTTAATCTTGCTTTTTTCTTATCATCAGAAGAAATAATAGTCCAAGGACAAGTTGGAGTATTAGATGCTAAAAGCATAGAGTATTTAGCTAAAGTATATTTATCCCATAATTCTTGCGATTTTTGATCCACAGGAGATAATTTATATTGTTTAAGTGGATCGCTTCGGCGTTTTTCAAAACGTTTTTTTTGCTCGTCTTTTGATACTGAAAAATAAAATTTAAAAAAAATAATATCACTATTTGAAATCATATTTTCAAACAAAGGCACTTCTCTTAAAAAATCTTTATGTTGTTGCGGTGTACAAAAACCCATAACCGGTTCTACTCCTGCGCGATTATACCAAGATCTGTCAAAAATCACAATCTCACCGGCTGAGGGCAAATGTGCTATATAACGCTGAAAATACCACTGTGTTTTTTCCACATCACTAGGTTTTTCAAGAGCCACAACGCGGCAACCACGCGGATTTAAATGCTCAATCAAACGTTTAATCGCCCCACCTTTTCCAGCCGCATCACGCCCTTCTATAAGTATAAGAACCTTTAAACCCTTGGCTTTAACATGATTTTGAAATTTCAAAAGCTCAATTTGCAAATTCTTTAAATCTTTTTCATATTCTATTGTACTTTTCTTTCTTTTAACAGAAACATAAATTTCATTCTTTTTAACAACCGCTTGCGCTTTTGGAGAATTATTTTCTTGCATTTTCAAACCTTTATAAAGTATTTAAAGTAAATTTACCATAATAAATTATAATTGAAGTTAAAAATAAAGGAAAAAATAAGTTTTTAGGAAATTTATGCGTATTTTTGGTATTATTTTATTAAGTTTTTGTTTATGTTTTGCTTCTATATTATCTTTAAATGAAGCTTTTAATGTAAAATCAAACTCTTATAATAACTCTATCTCAATTGATATTGAACTTGGAAAAGATATTTATCTTTATTCTAATAAACTTAAATTATATATAAACGAAAAAGATATAAGTTCTTTGATTAATCTACCTCGAAGTTCTACAAGAGGTAATGAAAATGTTTATTATCAAAAATTAAATTTAGCTTTGCCAAATTTATTACTAGAGCGCTTTGCAAAAAATACCACAAATTTAATCAAACTCGAATTTCAAGGCTGTTCTGAACAAGGCTTGTGTTATAATCCTCAAACTTGGTACTTTGATCTCATTTCTAAAAAAGATGCTTTTGAAATTTCAAAACCTTACAAAGCTCAAAAAACAGATAAAAAAACTAAAATTGAATCTGAAGAAAGCTCTATAGCAAATTTTTTAGCAACAGATAACTTTTTTTGGATTTTGCTAAGTTTTTTTGGCTATGGACTTTTACTCTCCTTAACACCTTGTATTTTACCTATGATTCCGATTTTATCTTCTCTTATCGTAGCAAAAAGTAATGCTAAATTTTCAAAAAAATATAGTTTTTTTCTCTCTTTTATCTATGTTTTTTTCATGTCTTTAGCCTATGCTATTGCTGGAGTTATAGCAAGTTTTCTAGGAGCAAGTATTCAAGGAATTTTACAAAAACCTATTATTTTAATTCTTTTTGCTCTAATTTTCATAGCTTTTGCTTTTGCTATGTTTGGAGCTTTTCGTTTTGAATTGCCATTAAGATTTCAAACCTTTATACATAAAAAAAGCGAAAAAGGGAAGGGAGTTGTAGGTATAGCCATCATGGGATTTTTATCTGCTTTAATAGTAGGTCCTTGCGTAGCAGCTCCTTTAGCAGGTGCTTTAATTTATATAGCCAATACAGGCAATGCTTTATTAGGTGGTAGTGCACTTTTTATCATGAGTTTTGGCATGGGTATACCTTTGCTTTTCATAGGCTTAGGATTAGGTTTTATTAAACCTGGTTTTTGGATGGAAAAAGTAAAAATTTTCTTTGGTTTTGTTATGTTGGCTATGGCTATTTGGATACTTTCTAGAATTATTGAAGAAAATTACATTTTAATTGCCTATGGAATTTTAGGTGTATTTTTTAGTGTTTTTATGGGAATTTTTGAAAAAAGTTTTACAATAATTTCTAAAATTAAAAAAAGTATTTTAATTCTTATTTTAGCTTATTCTCTAAGTATTTTCCTAGGAGGACTTTTTGGGGCTAAAAATTTCTTAAATCCTTTAAATTTCAATACTATATCTGCCTCAAAACATGCTTTAAGCTATGATTATATCAACAATTTTGAACAATTAAAGCAAGAAATACAAACAAATACAAAGCCTATAATGCTTGATTTTACTGCATCTTGGTGTGAAAATTGCAAACTTTTAGATGAATTAACCTTTAGCGATGAAAGAATCATACAAAAAATGCAAAATTACAAACTTATCAAAGTTGATGTAAGCGAAAATAATAATGAACAAATTAAAACCATGAAAGAATTTAATGTTTTTGGCCCACCTGTTTTAATTTTCTTTGAAAATGGAAAAGAAAAATTAAAAATCACGGGTTTTATCAGTGCTGATGATTTATTAAAAAAACTAGAACCATGAAAATTCAAAGTTTGCAAATAGGGAAAATCAAAAACTATAAAAATTTCCAAAGCGCATTTATTAAAGATACTTACCTAGAAGAAATACAAATTGATTTTCTAGGTATTTTAGATGATCAAATAGCTGATAAAATTCATCATGGAGGCTACTATAAGGCTATTTTTGCCAACTCTTGTCAAAACTATCCTATATGGGAAAGATTTCTTAATAAAAAGCTAAATTTTGGCTCAATGGGTGAAAATTTGAGCATCGATGGGCTTTGTGAACAAAATGTTTGCATAGGTGATATACATCAATTTTCAAATGCAATACTGCAAGTAAGCGAACCTAGAAAACCTTGTGTAAAAATTTCTAAAATTCACAATAATCCAAATTTTACACATGAAATTTTTAAAACGGGCTTGAGTGGATGGTATTATAAAGTTTTACAAGTTGGACAAATACGAAAGCATGAAAACATTAAAATTTTAGAAAAAAATTCTACTTCACTTAGTGTATTTGAACTCAATCAACTTTTTTACTCCCCGCATCAAATTCTTAAGCAAAATCCGAATTTATTAGATAAATTAGAAAAATTAAACTCTCTCATATCTCAAAATTGGCACGAAACGATACACAAACGCTTAAAAAATACTTACGATATAAGCTATATGGATAGCTTATAAGTTTTTAAAGTTATTTTTAGGTAAAATAATTCTTTTTCGAAAGGATAATCATGCAAAGACAAACATGGAGTAGCACACTAACTTATATTCTAACAGTTGCTGGAGCAACCATAGGATTTGGAGCAACTTGGCGTTTTCCCTATCTTGTAGGAGAAAATGGTGGCGGTGCTTATGTATTAGTTTTTTGTATAGCCATGATTATCATAGGCATTCCTGTTATTTTAGTTGAAAATGTCATAGGCAGAAAAGCGATGACAAATAGCGTAGATGCTTTCAAACAAAAATGGCAAAGTATTGGATATATGGGACTTTTAGGAAGCTTTGGCATAATGGCTTACTACATGGTACTTGGAGGATGGGTTTTAGTTTATATTTGGGAATTAACCCTAGGGAATTTTAGTCTTGTCAATGTAGTAAGCAAAGAATTTACTCATCAGTTTTTTAACGACAAAATAGCCTTCAATCCTTTAGGAGTTGGTATTTTTACCACTGTTTTTGTAATTATTAATTATATTATTTTAAAAAGAGGCATTATAGATGGTATAGAAAAATCCGTAAAATTTTTAATGCCTTTATTATTTATCTGTCTTATTATTGTTGTAGGACGCAATTTAACCCTTGATGGAGCTATGGCTGGAGTTAAATTTTATCTTGAACCTGATTTTAGTAAAATTTTATCACCAAAACTTTTAATCGATGTTTTAGGACAAGTCTTTTTTGCTTTATCCCTAGGTTTTGGGGTAATGATAACACTTTCATCTCATCTTAATAAAAATGAAAATATGGCAAAAACCGCTATTTATACAGGGGTTTTAAATACTATCATAGCTGTTTTGGCTGGTTTTATGATTTTTCCAGCACTTTTCTCAGCGGGACTTGCTCCAGATAGCGGGCCTTCTTTGGTTTTTGAAACTTTACCTATAGCATTTTCTCATATCCATTTTGGCACCATTGTGTGTATTTTATTTTTTGTCTTACTCTTGATTGCAGCTTTAACCACAAGCTTGCCAATTTATCAAGTTATTATTAGCGTATTAGAAGAAAAATTTAAATATTCTAAAAATCTTTCTATTAACCTAACTCTAGGGTTTATCTTCATACTTGGCAATCTTCCCTGTATTCTAACTTATGGGCCTTGGCGTGATATTGTTATCATCAAAGGAAAAAACATTTTTGATAGTTTTGATTTCATTAGTGGAAATATTTTGTTTGTTTTAACTGCATTTTTTTGCTGTATTTATGTAGGTTGGATTTTAGGCAAACAAGAAAGTCTAAAAGAACTTAGCAATAACAATACACTTAAAAGTTCATGGTTTGGAATTTGGTTTTATTATGTAAAATATATAGTACCTTTGATTATTTTAATCATTTTTATCTATGGAATTTTAAACTGATTTTTTAAATTTATATCTCTCTAGCATAGTGGAATTTCCTAAAATTCCACCTTGATGTATATAAAGCAATGGTTTTTTCCACTCTTGTTTTAATGCTATACTTAATCCTAAAATATCATACAACAAGTCAAATTCTATATTGCACTTTAACTTTAAATCCATATAAAGCTCATAAAATTCTTTATACGGCTTAGCAAAGTGATATTTTTTATCACTTGTTAAAAATTCTAAATTTGAAAAATCATAGCTTGGATCTAATGTTAAAATTTGTTTTTTAAGATATTTAATATCACCTACACAAGCGCAAGTAAATACTTTAAATTTAGAATACTTTGCCAAAAAAGCTGCCGAAGTGCCTGTACCCGAAGGTAAAAAAATATCAAAATCAAGCTTTAAACTTTGACTTTGCATTTGAATTTCTTGAGCAAGTTCCATATAGCCATATTGAGCTTCTAAATTAGCTATACCTTGTTCTATAAAAACATCATCTTTTTTACACAAAGACAAAGCAAATTGCTTTAAGGATAAAGAATAGATATTTTCTACAAAATCAACACCATTTTCTAAAGCTAAAGCATAGTTTCCACAAGGATTATTCTTAAGAAAAGTAGAAATTTTTTCACAAGCAAAAACAAGCTTATATGATCTTTGTTTAGCAAAAATACTTAATGCCGCCAAAGCATTACTTTGGCTTCCTCCATAACTTACAAAAGATTGATTTTTAGGATATCTTTGATGGATATAAAAAGCAAGTTTCCTAGCTTTATTTCCATTAATTTCCCCTAATAAATCATCTCTTTTAATATAAAATTCAAATCCGTTAAAATTGATTTTTTGTATAGGACTAATTGTTTTAATGAAATTCAAAGAATTTTTCTACATCCTTTAAAGCATTATCATTTTTAATGCTAAATTTTATTTCTATGCGACGACTCTTATCCTTATCTTCAACTCCGTTGACAAACACAGGATCTGAAAAAGAACGTCCACTTGCCATTAAAAGCTTTTGAAGCTTATCACTCTTATAAAAAGTATAGATAAAATTCATCACCTCATAAGCTCTTTTTTGCGACAAATCTAAATTATAAATATAAGATCCATCACTATCAGTATGTCCTTCAATAATGATATTTTCAATGTTAGAAAAAATTTTTGGATCTTCAAGAATAGCATCAAAATATTCGCTTAAGATTTTTCTCAAACTTGCCTTTGCCTCATTTTTTAACACATAAGAATCTTTATCAAAAAGTACTTCAGCAGGCAAAGAAATAGATCCTGTCTTTTCATCTATAGTGATATTATTATCAAGCTTACTTTGTAATTCCTTGCTTAAATTTTCACGAATCAAACCAAGATTTTGCACCTTTTCTTTAGCTTTTTGAAAATCTTCTTGTAAATTTTTAAGCTCTTCATCTTTTTTCTCTAGTTGACCTAGTAAAATCAAAATTTGCTTATCTTTATTATCTAAAGTTGAGTTTAAATCTTTACTTAACTGCTTGTAATTTGTAATATTAGCCTCTAATTCTGCTTTTTGAGAATTAGCAAGATTTAAAGCACTAGAAGCATTGTTTAAATCAGAACTTAGTTTAAACACTATGGCTTCTTTATTTCTAAGCTCTTCTTTACTCTCCTCTAAGCGTGTCTCTTGTTTATTGAGATTATCTTTAATTTCTTTTAAATCACTTTGAGTTAAAACATATTTTACAACAATAGCACCTATTAGCAAAATAAAAACAAACAGCAATCCTGCCATTAAATCAGCATAAGCTATCCAAAAATTGCTATCTTCTTTTGACTCATTTTTCATTTATTTTCTTTATCTTCATTTTTTAGCTCATCATTGCTTTCTTGCTTAGATATTTCTGCTTGAATTTCATCTTGATTTTCTTCAGTCTTAGACTCTGAAAAATCTTCTATTTGTTTGGTTTCATTTTCTTTATTCTGATTTTCATCCCCAGAAAGCTTGCTCATCATTTGACTTGTTTCTTCATCAAGTGCTTTCATTTCTTTTTTAAGCTCATCCATCATTTTGATTTTAGCATCAATACTTTTTTCTTCTTCATATACTTCTTTAAATTTATGCATACCTTCAAACAAGCTTGCTTTAAATCCCTCAAAAACCTTTTCTTGACTTTCCAACATTGCTTTTTCATAAAGTTCAAAATTTTTACCAAAACGCTCTATTTTTTCATCAAATGCACTTAGCGTCTTATCAAGATGATGAATTTTATCACTACTGATATCAAGCAAGCGATTATATTGTTCTGACATTCTTGTATTGATTTCTTTTAAATTTTGATTGAGCAAACCTATACCATTTAACATTTCACTATAAAGCTTTCCAAGATCGCGTTGATCTCTTTGTGCTTTACTAAGCTCACCCATGGTTTGTTTGATATGTTCACTACTTAATCTAATAGCCTTTTCTTCTACATTTAGCATATCTTGGAAAATACCAAATTTTCTATCAATAGCATGATCAAGCTCTGCAAAAAAATCATCATTACTAACTTGTTTAAAAATTGCTCCAATTTTTTCAAAATGTTGCAAACTTTCAGTTAAATATCTTTGATCAAGCTCTTCTTTTGTCCAAAAAAATCCACTTGTAGCGTTTTTTTGACGATTTAGCAAACGATCTATTTTGCTTTTACCATATTTTTCAAAAAACATCCACCATAATGCAAGAAAAATTCCATAAATTGAAACATAAAAAGCAGTTCCCACTCCACTTAACAAATCTGCAATTTCTTGTTCTAAAGCGGCTGTATCACTAGAACTAAAATTTGGCATTGAAAAAGCTATACTGATAAAAGTTCCTAAAATTCCCATCATTGGAAAAATTGCCGAACCTATACTAGCAAAATTCTCATTTCTTGCACCTTTAATATATACATAAGCAAAGTCATCAAAATTGGCATTTGATTTCGTGTCTTTCCCTATGGCAAGAAAATGCCTCATAATATGTCTTTTTAAAGCCTGTTTAAATTCATCTTTTTGTTGTTCAAAAATACTATACGCATACTCAGCACTATGTCTAGCAAAAATCAATGCTGTAAAAAAAATCACACCTGTCATAATAACCGTATGTAATTCGACCTTAAAGTCAATTACATTAAAATAACCCAATAAAATCAAAATATAAAGAAAAGCTGGAATAAAAATAATTTTAAAATAAACCAAAGAACCTCTTGCATCTTTGCCTTCAGGCAAAACAAGTTCTGAAATTTCATCTGATTTAATATCCATGAAACCAATACCTCATTAAAAATTTTATTTTAAAGATTGCTACTTAATTTGATAAAAATTTTTAAAACAAAATAAAACTAAGCTTTTAAAATGCTTAGTTTTTGTTTATACAGTTTAAATCTTCAAAAGCGATTTCAAGACGTTTTATCATGCTTTCTTCACCGCTTCTTAACCAAACACGCGGATCATAGTATTTTTTATTTGGCTTGTCATCACCTTCTGGATTTCCAATTTGTCCTTGCAAATAAGCCCTATTTTTAAGTTCATATTCACGCACCCCATCCCAAAAAGCCCATTGAGTATCTGTGTCAATATTCATCTTAATTACGCCATAGCTTACTGCATTTTTAATATCTTTTAGCTCACTACCGCTACCGCCATGAAATACAAAATTTATAGGCTTATCGCTATTTAAAGCAAATTTATCTTTTACAAATTTTTGCGAATTTTTTAAAATTTCAGGTTGTAAGCTAACATTTCCTGGCTTGTAAACTCCATGTACATTTCCAAAGCTTGCTGCGATTGAAAATTTATCACTAATTTTTCCAAGTCTTTCATATGCAAGAGCTACATCTTCTGGTTGGGTATAAAGCTTGGAATTATCAATACCTGTATTATCCACTCCATCTTCTTCGCCACCTGTACAACCTAATTCTATTTCAAGCGCGACACCTAAAGCATCAAGTTTTTGAAGATAAACTTCACAAGTGCTAAGATTTTCTTCTAAACTTTCTTCGCTAAGATCAAGCATATGAGAACTAAATAAAGCTTGTCCATGGGTTTTTTTATATTGTGCATTTGCCTCAATAAGCCCATCAATCCAAGGCAAAAGTTTTCTTGCAGCATGATCAGTGTGTAAAATCACAGGTACACCATAAGCTTTAGCAAGTAAATGTACATGTTTAGCCCCACTAATTGCACCTAAAACTTCTCCATTAGGACAATTTTTCCCTGCATAAAATTTTGCCCCACCATTTGAAAACTGGATAATAACTGGAGAGTTAACTTTTTTTGCAGCTTCTAAAACTGCATTAATAGAATCAGTTCCTACAACATTAACAGCAGGGATAGCAAAACCCTCTGCTTTAGCATAGTCATAAATTTTATTAAGCTCATCTCCGCTAATCACCCCTACTTTTACAATGTCTAAAACACCCATTATTTATATTCCACTTTAGCACTATTTAAGAGATCTTGGCCTTTTTGATTGATAACTTTTTTAAATTCTTCAAATTTAAGTCCGTTTTCAATACCTTGTTTTACTTCATCAAATTTGATTTGACCTTTAGCTTGCGAATTTTCTTTTAAGATTACATGATAACCAAAATTCGTTTTTACCGGAGTTGTAGTAATAGTACCATTTTTAAGCGCGAAAGCAGCATCTGTAAAAGGCTTTACCATAGTTGATTGATCAAACCAACCAAGCTCACCACCTTGGTTTTTTGAACCTGGATCAATTGATTTTTCTTTAGCAAGCTCGCTAAATTTAGCATCTAGTTCTTTACCTTTTAAACCTTTAAGTTCGTTAATAATATCCTTAGCTTCTTTTTCTGTCGCTACTAAGATATGTTTTGCTTGCACTCTTGCAGGTTTTACATATTTGTCTTTATTTTGATCATAAAAAGCTTTAACTTTAGCCGCATCAATTTTAATAGTATTTAAAATTTTCTCTTGATAAACATTAACAAGTATTGCATCTTTTGCACGATCAAGTTCTTTTGTGTATAAAGGGTCTTTTTCTAAATTTTGTTTTTTAGCATCTTGCAAAATTAAATCTTGCATAATATATTGCTGAATAAGAGCTTTTTTTTGATTATCTGGCAAAGTTTTAAAATCCTGTCCTCTAAGCATAGGGGCAAAAAATTCACTTACTTCTGTATCGCTAATGCTCTTGCCATTAACAGTAGCTACTGTAGCTGCATTTACATTTAAAACTACACCTGCAATCAAAGTTGCTGCGACTAAAGAAAATTTTTTCATTAGGTTTCCTTTTTAATAAAATGTATATAAAATCAATTATATCTAAACTTGGTTTAAAGCTAATTAACTAAAATTAAAAAATGAAAAGAAATTTAGAAATCAAAGAACTTTTTTTAAAACATTTTGACAAGCCTGTAACAGAGCTTAAATTTTCAAATTTATATGAGCTTTTAGTCTGCGTAATGCTTTCAGCCCAATGCACTGATAAAAGAGTTAATCTCATCACTCCTGATCTTTTTAAAGCTTATCCTGATATTAAATCCCTTGCAAATGCAAATTTATCAAGTCTTAAAACCTATATACAAACTTGTTCATTTTTTAATAATAAAGCACAAAATCTTATAAAAATGGCAAAAGCAGTTTGTGAAAATTTTGACGGAGAAATTCCCCTTGATGAACAAAATTTAAAATCCTTAGCAGGCGTAGGACAAAAAACCGCTCATGTAGTTTTAATAGAATGGTGCGGAGCAAATTTCATGGCTGTAGATACTCATGTTTTTAGAGTTTCTCACCGCTTAGGACTTAGCAAAGCAAAAACTCCAGAAGCTACAGAAGAAGATTTAACACGCACATTTAAAGATAATCTTAACTATCTTCATCAAGCCATGGTTCTTTTTGGACGTTACACCTGTAAAGCTAAAAAACCTTTATGTAAAGAATGCTTTTTAAATCATCTTTGCAAAAGTAAAGATAAGGAACTTAAATGAAAATTTTCATCTTTTTACTCACTATATCTCTTAATATTTTTGCCTTAGAACCTTACAAGCCTAGTGCTGATTTTTCTTCTTATTTTAACAATATAAATTGCTCGCAAATCTTAGATAAGTTTTTTTATCTAAATTGCTATGATTATAAACTCAAAGGCACAAAAGCTGTTGCTTATAAGGTAGAAGCTTCAAATTTGAAAGATAGACAAATCAAAAAACGCCCTCGCTTTGAAGATGATACAAATATTCCTAAAAAATACCGCACTACTTGGAGTAATTATAAAAACAGTGGTTACACACGAGGACACACTGCACCCAATGCTTCTTTTAGCTTTAGTAAAGCTGCTCAAAATTCAGTATTTTTAATGAGTAATATTACCCCACAAAATGCACAAATAAATAATAAAATTTGGAATGAAATCGAGCAAAGAGAAAGAAATTTGGCTTTCAAATTCCAAAGTATCGAAGTTTTAAATTTAGTACTTTACAATAAAGAACCACAATACATTAAAAACCGTATTGCTATACCAAGTTTTTATGTAAAAATTATTAAAACTCCGAAATTTAAAGAATGCTATCAAGTACCAAACCATGAAGTAAATGATGAAAATATTAAACAGTATCAAATAAATTGTGATAAATTTTAAGGTATAAATTATGGAGATAAATGCTCTTACGATAACCACTCTTTATATCATAGGTATTTCCGCAGAAGGAATGACAGGAGCTTTAGCTGCAGGACGCCACAAAATGGATCTTTTTGGAGTTATTTTTATTGCTCTCGTAACAGCAATTGGAGGCGGAAGCATACGAGATGTGCTTTTAGGACATTATCCTTTAACTTGGGTTAAACATCCTGAATATATTATTTTAATCTGTTTTTGCGCCCTTGTAGCCACAAAAATTCCGCGCGTAGTAACCAAACTTGAAACTTTATTTCTAACTCTTGATGCTATAGGACTTGTTGTTTTTAGCATACTTGGAGCTCAAATAGCCATAGATCAAAACCGTGGCTTTATCATAGCCGTTGCTGCTGCTGTAATTACCGGTGTTTTTGGTGGAATTTTAAGAGATATTTTATGTATGAGAATCCCCTTGGTGTTTCAAAAAGAAATTTATGCAGGAATTGCCATAATTGCAGGAGCAATCTATTATTCTCTAATAATTTGGCTTGAGCTTAATGCCCTAGTTTGCACACTTTTAACTCTTTTTATAGGAGTTTTTGCAAGGCTTTTAGCTATCAAATATCAATGGTCTTTACCTATTTTTTCTTACAATGAAGAAAAATAATTTATCGTTGCTTTATACAAGTTTGCTAAGATATTAAAAATTTTAGGAGATTGATAAATGCGAAGACTAAGTATTTTACTTGCAATTTTAATAGTTATTAATATAACAGCTTGTGATAGTAAAACAGAAAATTACTACAAAAATCTTCCTAGCGAAGCAAAAGAAAAAGCGAAAGAATGCAAAGAAAGCGGAACTCTTAGCGAAGATTGTATTAATGCATTAAAAGTTGGTGTTAAACCAACAAATGAAGAGGGTAAATACAGTCCAAACACACCGAAAAAATCTGATAATCAAATATTAGAAGCTTTAAAACAAAATGATTTAAAAAAAGAAAAAACCACAAAAGATATTAACCAAAGTTCAGAAAATAATGAAAGTATTATAATACCACCTATAGCAGAAACACCTTCTGAAATTTATCCTTCCAAAACAACAGAAAACAATCAAAGTTCTATCTTTAGCGATGATGTTAATATGACACAGGAAAAATGACCATGAAAATAACTCTTTTTTTAAGCCTTATTGGTATATTTTTTGCAGCATGCGAACAAACCAAAAGTGTAGAATATTATCAAAATCACCCCGAGGAAGCAAAAAAAAGAAGTTTAGAATGCAGACACAAAGCTATCATTAGTCAAGATTGTGTTAATGCATATAAGATAGGTTTCCCAAAAGATGAATGGGAAGATGAAAATATTTCTAATCCTTAAAAGCTATGAAAGTTTCAAAATTTGCCCATTTAAAAATACTTTCTATTTTCTTAAAACCTGCCTTTTCTAGCATATTTAAATTTTCTTTTTGACTATAAGGAATTAAAACATTTTCCAAAGCTTCTCTTTTAGCTGCGATTTCAAACTTAGAATAGCCTTGTTTTTCTTTATAATCAGCATAAAGTTCTATGATATTTTTAGACAAAAAAGCATCTTCATAAAGGATTTTTTCACTCATAATCAAAATGCCTTTAGAGTTTAAATTTTTATAAATTTGATCAAGCAATTCTTGTCTTTTAGGAGGACGAATAAACTGCATGGTATAATTTGCTACAAAAACATCGCAAGTAAAAAAATCAAATTCGCATAAATTAGCTTCAAAAAAACTTATATCAAGCCCATAAGCTTTAGCTTTTGATTTTGCAACTTCAAGCATGGAAGCAGAATTATCCACGCCAAAAAGTTTAAAATCCTTTCTTAGATTTGCCAAAAAAATCAAAAAATTAGCACTTGAGCAGCCCAAATCGCAAACACTTGCATTTGTAGGTAAAATTTTAGCCAATAAATTGCCACAAAGTTCTAAATTTTCTCTATAAAATGGTACAGAACGATTGATCATATCATCAAAAACACTAGCCACGCTTTTATCAAATTCAAATTGTTTTTTAGGGCTTTGTTTAAAAAGTTCATCTTTCATCATTTTTCCTTAATAATTCTCTAGCCTGTTCTATATCTTTAGTAATTTGATTTTTAAGTTTTTTTAGATCTTGAAATTTTTGATTCTCTCTTAGAAAAGATATAAACTCGAGTTCAAAAAACTCTCCTTGCATGAAATTTTCACCCAATTCTTCTAAAATATGACTTTCTATAGCAAAATTTTCATCGCTTGATCTTACACCTAAAAAACTCACACTTTTATAAGTTTTTCTTTGACTTTTTAACAAAGTAGCGTAAACACCATTTTGAGGCAAAAAATAACCTTCGCAATCTAAATTTATAGTTGCAAAAAGTTCTTTAGAACCTAAGCCTTGTCCTTTAATTACCTTTCCTTTGATGCTATAATTTCTCCCTAAAAATTCTTTTGCTTTTTGCAAATTTGCTCTTGATAAAAAATCCTTAATTAAACTTGCATGAACACCTATTCCACCTATGCTAAATTCATCAACTATTATAGTTTTTATCCCACTTAAAAACTCAATATCTTTAGCACTATAAGCCCTATTTTTCCCAAAAGAAAAATCATAACCCACGACTATAAATTTTAAACTGGTAAATTCTTTTTTCAAAAAGCTTAAAAAATCTCTACCATCTAAAGATTTTATACTTTCAAAATCCACTTCTATAACTTTTTTTCCTGAAATTTCTTCTTTTTGACGATTTGAACAAAGAAATTGACCCTTAAATTTATTAATAACTAATAAAGCCCCATTCTCATCTAAACATTTTACAAGTTTTAGATGTCCTAAATGCATACCATCAAAACAACCTATGGCTAAAGAGGTAATATTAATTTTTGATATAGTAGTAAAAATATTCAACATTACCTTCCTTTCCTTTAATGCTTGATTTTTGCGTATTTTTTAAAAGCCAACCCAATTTAGCACATGCTTTTTCAAAATCCATTCTTGCCTTTAAGATTGCCTTATCATCTTTTAAAACACCTTTTTTATCTCTTTTGATATTTTTTCCCACTTCAAACTGAGGTTTAAAAAGTAAAATAATTTCCTTTAAAGCTAAATTATCAATATAATAAAGTAAATTAATAAGAGAAATAAAACTCACATCACAAGTAACAAGTTCAAATTTTTCTTCACTTTTAAAGGTTCTAAGATCTGTATTTTCATACAAGATAATTTTTTCATTTACTCTTAAACTTGAATGGAGTTGATTACTACCCACATCAAGAGCAGTGATTTTTAAAGCCTGATTTTCAAGTAAAATTTGCACAAAACCACCCGTGCTAGATCCTATATCAAGACAATTTTTATGTTTTATTTCAATATCATTTTCTTCTAAAAAATTTTTTAATTTCAAAGCTGCTCTTGAAACATAAATTTCACTTAAAAGATCCAATTTTAACTCATTGGCTAAAAGTATATCTTCAAGATTTAAATCTTGCGTTTTTTTTAAATTTTCTAAAAAATTTTTCACATCAAAAGAAGCTTTAAAACTTTTACCATTAAGTAAAATCTCTTCATTTTCTATAAGCTCTAAAGCTTTATTTCTACTGATATTTAAACGCTTTGAAACAAAAAAATCAAATCTCATTTTAAACTCTCATTTATTCTTTTTTCCAAGTCTTCTTTTTCTTTAGAAAACCACCAAATGCCTATTTCAAAAGCATTTTTTTTAAAAATTTCTCTAAGATCTTTAAGATCTTTTTCAAAAAGATCTTTTTCTTTTTGAATTAAACTTAAGTTATTATCTTTTAAAAAATCAAAATTATTCATCCATAAAAGTATTTGTTCTTGTTCGGATTTTAAGGTATTATTTCTTTGCTCTTTTAAAAAATAACTTCCTAAAACCATGATAAAACACAAAAATAAAACAATTATTTTTATCTTTATTTTCAAAACAAAATTAAAAACAAAAGCCAAAAGAGAACAAAACATAAAAAAATTAAAAAAATCAAAAATAAAATTTAAAGCCCTAAATCCCAAATATCCAAAATAAGAAAAAATAAAAAATTTTAAATTTGAAATAAAATGCAAAAATTCAGATAAAAAATCAAAATAAACAAAAGAAGCACTCTTATAGGCAATGATTTTCCTAGAAAAAAGTTCTAAATTTAAAAGTTCATTGTAAGTAAAAAAAAGCCCATAAAATGCATAAAATAAAGCAGTAAAAAAACTAGCGATAACAACTATTCTAAAGTCATTATAAGCATTATCTACAAATTGCAAATGTAATTCTTTTTTTAAAAATATCATCAATAAAGGCAAAATTATAAATATAAAAACAAAATCAATTTTTTCAAGATTTAAAAAATTTAAAAATAAAGAAATAAGTCCAAAAATCGCCAAGAAAAAACTAAAAATATAAAGATAAAAATCCCCCATACTAATACGATAAAACAAACTTCCCTTAATCAAAGTAGCTTCTTTTATAATATTTTTTCTAAGCTTTAAAAATAAAAAGAATTCCCAAAAAAGTGTTAAAAAAATAGGAATTAAAAAAAATAAAGAAAAAGCACTCCTTTGCCAAGTTAGCAAAAAGCCAAAAAGGCTTAAAAGCGTTAAAATATAAGAACTATTCTTTAACAAGCTCATTAAAAGCACTTTCATTTATACATTTTACTTCAAGCTCTTTAGCCTTGCTAAGTTTAGAACCTGCCTCTTCTCCAAAAAGCACATAGTCAGTCTTTTTAGAAACAGAGCCGCTTACCTTACCCCCAAGCTTTTCTATCAAAGCCTTAAACTCATCTCTTGGACGTGAAAGAGTACCTGTAATCACAAAAGTTTTACCAAAAATCATACTATCACTTTTGATTTCAAGTTTTTCTATTTTCAAATTTAAAAGCTTGTAAAATTCATCAATTCTTGTATGATTAACACGCGTAAATTCGCAAAGACTTAAAGCCATTTGCTCTCCAAAACCTTCTAAATTGGCATAAGCTTCAAAGCTTTGCTTGTGCCACTCTTTACCAAAACTTAAACTTAATTTTTTAGCCGCAACCTCGCCAATATGCTCTATCCCTAAAGCCGTGATAAAACGAAAAAGCTCACATTCTCTGGCTTGCTCTATGGCATTTAAAAGATTGTTGATTTTCTTTTCTTTAAAGCCTTCCAAACCTTCAAAATCACTAAATTTTAAATGAAAAATGCTCTCAAGCGTAGTGATTTTTTTGTGCTTGTATAAAAGTTCTACTATATTTTCTCCAAGTCCGTCGATATTAAGACATTTTTTAGAAACAAAATGAATGATAGAATTTACAAGTCTATCTTCACAATCTATATTTTGACATTTTATTAAAGTTCCTTCATCCAAAAGCTCACTTTGGCAAGTAGGACAAAGTTTAGGGCGTGAAATTTCCATCTCTAAACCTTCTCTACGCTCTTTAAAAACCTTAGTGATCTTAGGAATAACATCACCACTTCTTATCACGCTTACAAAATCATTGATTTTAACATCAAGTCTTGCAATTTCATCAAAATTATGAAGGGTGGCTGATTTTACTACAACCCCATCTAAATTTACAGGTTCTAAAACCGCCACAGGAGTGATCACTCCACTTCTTCCTACTTGTAAATTTACCCCTATTAAACGCGTGGTTTTTTCAAGTGCAGGAAATTTAAAAGCTGCCATAAATTTTGGAAATTTTACCGTATAGCCTAATTCTTCACAAAGTGCAAGATCATCAACTCTTACCACCATTCCATCCATCATCATAGGTTTTTTTTCTCTTAGAGCTAAAAGCTCATCATAAGCTTTTAAAACTTCGTCTAAATTAGCGCAAAGTCTTACAAAATCATCTTTTAAAAAACCAAGCTCTCTGATAAATTGCATCACCTCGCTGTGTTTGGTGAAATTTAAGGTATTTTCCCCTACTCCCCAAGGATAAAATTTCAAATTTCTTTCTTTAGTGATGCTTGTATCAAGCTGCCTTAAACTCCCGCTTGCAGCATTGCGTGGATTAGCAAATAAACTTTGATTTAAAAGGGCTCTTTTTTCGTTGATTTTCTCAAAATCATCTTTTAAAATCACCACTTCTCCACGAATTTCTATCCTTTCTTTATAGGCTATATTTTTAGGTATATTTTCTATCTCAAAAACATTAAGCGTTATATCCTCACCCACTTCGCCATCGCCCCTAGTGGCACCGCTTACTAATTTACCATTTTCATAAAGTAAATTTAAACTCGCTCCATCAAATTTAGGCTCTATAAAAAAGTTTTTTTCACATTTTGCGCGTTTTGCCCAAGCCCTAAGCTCACTCTCATCAAACACATCTTCCATCGACCACATACGCCTTAAATGAGCTATTTTTTTAAACTCGCTTTGTATGATAGGAGCTATTTTTTGCGTTGGAGAGTCTTTTGAAATTTCATCTTTGTTTTGTTCTTCAAAAACACTTAATTCTCTGATTAAAGCATCGTATTCTTCATCGCTAGCCAAGGGTTCATCTTTTTCATAATATGCCCTCATCCACAAATTTGCTAAAGCAACTTTTTCTAAATACTCTTCTTTTTTCATCTAAACTCCTATATTATCCATTGCCTGCGCTAAAGCAAAAAGTTGTTTATGTTCATATAAATCATGCACTCTTATAATACTAGCACCATTTTCAAAAGCTTTTAAATGCAAATACAAAGTTCCTGCTAAACGATCTTTAATCTCGCTTTGAAAATACGCATTAATCACACTTTTGCGACTCGCACCTATAAGTAAAGGTTTATTAAATTGCAAAAAATGTTCTAAGTGTTTGATTAAAATCATATTATGCCCCGCACTCTTTCCAAAACCAATACCTACATCTAAAATACTTTCTTTTACTCCAAAACTTTCTAAAAGCTCAAGTTTTTCTTTAAAAAACAAAGTCATCTCATCAAGCAAATCTTCATAAAAAGGATTATCTTGCATGTTATTTGGATTGTTTTGCATGTGCATTAAGCAATATTTTGCCCCATATTTACTTGCAAGTTTGGCTAGATTAAGATTTCTTAAACTTGTAATATCATTAATGAGTTTAAAACCCTTATTTAAAGCATATTCTAGACAATATTCATCAAAACTATCTAAACTAAAAATTGCTTGTTCGTAATAATTTTTCTCATAAATTAAGTCAAGTACTTTTTTCAGTCTTTTAAATTCCTCTTCCTTGCCACAATACTCACTCCCAGGTCTTGAACTTACCGCACCTATATCGATATATTCAGGCTTTAAAGCAAGAAAGTCATTAAGCCTTTTTTCAAAGTCTTCTTCACTCACACGACTTTTTGCATTAAAACTGTCTTCATTGACATTAATCACTGCCATAAGCTCGGCTTTTTTCTGTTTTAAAAAATCTTTTTGCAAAAAAAGAGCCAAATTTTTAAGTCCAAAATCTTGAAGTTTTTCTTTGACAACAAGCTTTTGAATTTGCTCTTTACTTGCCATTAAAAGCGCATTTGAATGAGTGATTTTTGCAGTAATTACTTCTTTATGAGTAATAAGTTCAGCTCCTACTCTTAAAGCATCTTGTTTTAAAATATTTGCCGCAGGAGTGGAAATATCTTTGATAAAAATAAAATGAATTTTTGTTTTTTCACTCATGATTTTTTGTCCCATTTTATGGGGATTTATGAAAGAACAAAGCAAATTAAAATCGGTATTTGGATTGATTTTAAAAAATTTCATTTTATTTCTTTGTATAGTAATTTAACAAAAGAGTAGCTAAAAGCACCCCGCTTTTAGAATTTAATTTTGCAAGCTCATAGCCTTCATAAAAAAACTCTAATTCTTCAGCATTAAAATCTTTATATTTCACACATTCTTTAGCAAGTAATGCGATTTGATCCATAAGTTCATTTTTATCCAAATTTTCATTTTTTTGCAAAAAATCAAAAAGCATTCTTAAATCCATTCTTTTAAGATCTAAATCAAGTTTTTTAACTTCCTTTTCAACTTTTCTTTTTTCGCAAATAAGACGCGATTTTATGGTAGGTAAAAGTAAATTTTTAGAAGGTACCACAATAAGAAATTTAATATTTTTTGGAGGCTCTTCAAGAAGTTTAAGTAAAAAATTTTGTGCTTCTATCCTATAAGAATCCGCCATTAAAACAATAATTTTTTCTTCAGTTTCTGCAATATAGCTTTCTTTTTCAACCGCTCTTGCATCATCAAGTAAAAATTCATTTTGTGGCATAAAAAATCTTAATTTTTTAATACCAAAATTATTAATCATTTCTTCTTTAATACCTAAAAAATCTTCGCTGATAATAATCTTACTAATAAACAAAATATTTATCCTAATTGCACCTTGGAAAATAATATTGCATCCAAACTTACATCAAAAAGTTGATATAAACTAATAAGCTTGATATCCAAGTCTTTATCTTTAGAATTTAAATAAAAACTATCTTGTAACTGCTCATCAAAAAGCCACAATAAACTATCATCTCTTGATTTAGCGATTAAAGATTTATTATCAGAAGCACTTCCTATATAAAAATATACATAACCATTAGGAAAAGAAATGTCAAGCAAGTCATTAAGTAAAGCTATATCTTCTGAACTTTGTACTTTCTTCTTACATAAAGAATTTAACGACACAAAAGGGAGCATGGGACGAGTGGCTTTTGAATTTATATTTTTTAAAAAATACTCTTCATACCAAGATCTTTGTTCATCACACATTAATACAAAAGTGCGTCCTTCTAAAAGATATTTAAGTCTTGCAGCCATCAAAGGAGCCCATTCTAAACGACGCGACTCCAACCATGCCATAAAAGCTCCGCCATTGCGAATATTTTCAAGAGTAAAACTTAAAAAATCACTCATTTATTTATCAAGTCCGTAGCACTCATGTAGTGCTCTAACTGCAAGTTCTCCGTATTTTTCATGAACTATCATTGAAATTTTTATTTCACTAGTAGAAATCATACCGATATTAATCCCCTCATCAGCTAAAGCTTTAAAAGCTTTACTTGCCACTCCTGAATGTGATTTCATACCTACGCCGACTATAGAAACTTTTACTACAGCACTATCACTTTCTATAGTTGTTTTTGAGCTTAAAATTTTTTGCATAGCATTTTTGGCTAATTCAAGTTCATTTTGAGGAACCGTAAAACCCAAATTTGTAGCACCATCAACTCCAACATTTTGTATAATCATATCTACATTAATATTTTCATTTGCTAAAACAGAAAAAATTTCAGCTGCGATTCCAGGCTTATCTTCTACATTTCTTAAAGTCACTCTTGCTTGATTTTTATCCAAAGCAATACCACTTACTAAAGCTTGTTCCATTCCATCTTCCTTTGTTATCATTGTTCCTTCGTTATTGTTAAAACTACTTCTAGTTACTAAGTTAACATTTAATTTTTTTGCAAGCTCTACAGAGCGATTTTGCAAAACTTTTGCACCCAAACTTGCAAGTTCAAGCATTTCTTCATAAGAAATTTTATCCAATTTCTTTGCCTTTGGTTCAATTCTTGGATCTGTTGTATAAACCCCATCAACATCGGTATAAATTTCACACAAATCCGCATTTAAGGCACCTGCTACCGCCACAGCACTTAAGTCGCTTCCACCACGCCCTAAGGTAGTTACATTACCTTCCTCATCTACACCTTGAAAACCTGCTATAACGACTATTTTACCATTTTGAAGTTCTGATTTTATCGCTTTTGTATCAATATGATGAATTCTTGCCTTTGTAAAAACACTATCTGTAATAATTCCTGCTTTTCTCCCAGAAAACGATATAGCGGGACAACCCTTTTCATTTAAAGCGATAGAAAGTAAAGCGCTTGTTACACGCTCTCCGCTGCTTAAAAGCATATCCATATCTTTACCATTAGGAGTTTTACTAAAATATTCAGCTTGCTCGATAAGAGTATTTGTCACCCCACTCATTGCAGATACTACAACAACAAGTTGATTACCCTGTTGCACACTTTGGATAACCCTATTGGCTACTGCTTCGATACGCTCAAGTGTTCCAACGCTTGTTCCACCATATTTTTGAACTATAAGCATTTTAGATATAACCTTTCTCTTCAAAATATTTGATCACTCTAACATAAATATTTTTTTTGAAATGATTAATCATTTCAAAAATTTGTTTAACACTCACAAATTGATAATCATCAAATTCAGGATGCTTAGTATTGATATTGATTGTAGCACCGTGCTTTAAACGCACTAAAAAATATTTTTGAATCTGCCCATCATAAGGATACATTTTTTTAACAATTTTACTCGGAAAATCATAACTCAACCATTCTGGATACTCAGCAATGATTTCAACCTCATCAGTGCCTATTTCTTCTTTTAGTTCTCTAAATAAAGCGTTTTTGACACTTTCACCTTTATCAATACCTCCTTGTGGAAATTGCCAAATATTATCCATATCACTTCTTTTAGCTATAAAAATCTTACACTCAAAAGGATAAGAACTTGATAAAACAATAGCTGCAACATTTGGTCTATAATTTTTCTCGTTTTCCACAATATTTTTCCTTAAATCTCAAGAATATAATTTTAACCTAAATCAAATCAAATTTTTATTAAAATACATTAAAAATTTAATAAAATATTTTAGGGTTTTTATGCATTTTTATATCCATATTCCATTTTGTGAAAGCAAATGTAATTATTGCGCTTTTACAAGTTTGAAAAAAAATGATTATGAAAAAGCTTATTTTCAGGCTTTAAAAGAAGATATTGTTTTTCAATTAAAACAATTTAACATTCAATCAAATCAAATTAAAACCTTATTCATAGGCGGAGGAACACCAAGTTGTGTTAATGCGTATAATTATGAAGATATTTTTAAAATTTTATATCCCTTACTAGATAAAAATGTAGAAATTTCATGCGAAGCTAATCCCAACTCAGCAACATTAAATTGGCTTAAAAATATGAAAAATCTAGGAGTTAATCGCATTTCTTTTGGAGTTCAAAGTTTTCATCCTAAAAAACTTCACTTTCTTGGAAGAATTCACAATCAAGAAATGATTATCAAAACATTAGAAAACGCAAATAAAGTAGGTTTTAAAAATATCAATTTAGATCTTATTTATGATACGAAATTAGACAATAAAAAAATGCTTGAATTTGAACTCTTACACTTAAAACAAATCAAGGATTTAATCACACACCTTAGTGCTTATAATTTAACCATAGAATCAAACACAGCCTTTGCTAAAAAAGAACATTTCAAAAAAAATGCTCCTAATTTAATGAAATTTTTCATCAAACAACTTCTAGAGCTTGACTTTTTTCAATATGAAATCAGTAATTTTTCAAAAACCAAAGCCCAAATTTGCAAACATAATCTTGCTTATTGGCAAGGAAAAAACTACCTAGCTTGTGGATTAAGTGCAGTAGGATTTTATGAAAATAAGCGTTTTTATACAGCAAAAAATTTAAAAAATTACATAGAAAATCCTACTTTTAGATCTATAGAGCAACTAAGTTCCAAAGACTTGAATTTAGAGCACCTATTTTTAGGACTTAGAAGTATAGTAGGGATTGATGAAACAAAACTCAATCAATGGCAAAAAGACAAAATAAATATATTATTAAAAGAAAAAAAACTTTTTTACAAAAATAAAAGATATTTTAATCCTAATTTTCTCATTAGCGATGAACTTGCTTTATATCTCTCATCTTAAATTTAAGTTTTTTAAGTAAAATATTTATTAAAATATCAAATCAAAGAGTAATGATTAATGAGTTTTGGTGAAATTATAGTTATTTTAGTTGTAGCGATTTTAGTCTTAGGACCTGATAAACTTCCAGAAGCTATAGTACAAATAGCAAAAATTCTAAAGGCTGTAAAACGCAACATAGATGATGCAAAATCAAGCATAGAAAAAGAAATACGCATCAATGACTTAAAAGAAGAAGCTAAGAAATACAAAGATGAATTTTCAAGCACTAATGAAAATATACGCAAAAAACTCAGCTTTGAAGAATTTGATGACCTTAAGAGAGATATTTTAGATAAAACAAAGGTAGATTTAACCTTTGATAGCAGAGATGATAAAGTAAAAAATAACCTTAGCGGACAAAATTTAAATACAGAAGAAAAACCAAATCTTAGCAAATTAGAAACACAAGATAAAAACGGAAAAATAAATGTTTGAAGAATTAAGACCTCATTTAATAGAACTTAGAAAACGCCTTTTTATAAGCGTTGCTTGCATTGTAGTTATGTTTATTGTATGTTTTGCTCTACGAAGCTATATCTTAGATATTCTAAAAGCTCCACTTATAGCTGTTTTACCCGAAGTAGCCAAACATGTGAATGTAATTGAAGTACAAGAAGCCTTATTTACCGCAATGAAGGTTAGTTTTTTTGCAGCCTTTATCTTTTCTCTACCTGTAATTTTTTGGCAATTTTGGAAATTTGTAGCTCCAGGACTTTATGATAATGAAAAACGCCTTGTGGTGCCTTTTGTTAGCTTTGCGAGCATTATGTTTGCCTTGGGGGCTTGTTTTTGCTATTTTGTTGTAGTGCCTTTGGCTTTTAAATTTTTAATTAATTTTGGTTTAAATGAAGATTTTAATCCTGTGATTACCATAGGAACTTATGTAGATTTTTTTACGAAAGTTGTTGTGGCTTTTGGCTTAGCTTTTGAAATGCCTGTAATTGCCTTTTTCTTTGCTAAAATCGGACTTATAGATGATAGTTTTTTAAAACGCCATTTTCGCATAGCTGTTTTAGTTATTTTTGTTTTTTCAGCCTTTATGACTCCACCTGATGTTTTATCTCAATTTTTAATGGCAGGACCACTTTGCGGACTTTATGGACTTTCTATTTTAATTGTTCAAAAGGTAAATCCTGTCCCAAAAGATAAAGAAAGTAATGAATAAAGACTTACTTCTTTCAAGCTATGATTACACTCTAGCTAATGAACTCATAGCCAACTATCCTACAAATCCAAAAGAAGATGCTAGGCTTTTGGTTTTTGATCGCAAAAACAAAGAAATTTTTCACACTACTTTTAAAAATTTACACGACTTTTTACCCAACTGCGCGATTTTTTTCAATGATACCAAAGTTATTAAAGCAAGAATTTATGGTAATAAAGCAAGCGGAGGAAAAATAGAACTTTTCTTACATCAACCTTTTTTAAATTCTCACAATCCACTTTTTCTAGCTCAAATTAAAGGGCGCGTTAAAAAAGATGAAATCTTATATTTTAAAGAGGATTTAAAAGCGCGCGTTGTAGAACTTTTAAATGATGGTCTTCGAAAAGTTCATTTTTTTCAAAATGATAAAACCTTAGACACCTCAAATCTTTACAACCTGCTTGACAAGATAGGACATATACCCTTGCCTCCTTATATTAAAAGGGAGGATGAAAAAAGTGATTTGAAAGATTATCAAAGTATCTTTGCAAAAAATTTAGGCGCAGTGGCTGCTCCGACTGCAAGTTTACATTTTAGTGAGACTATGCTTGAAAATTTAAGAAAAAAACACGAAATTTATCATTTAACCTTGCATGTAGGAGCTGGAACCTTTAAAAGCGTGGAATGTGAAAATATACAAGAGCATAAAATGCATAGCGAATTTTTTAATATTCCGCAGCAAGCATGTGAAATTATAGATTCTAAACAAGCTATTTTAGGCGTAGGAACAACGGTAACAAGAACCATAGAATATTATACAAGAACTAAAACAAAAAATGGTTTTTGTGATCTTTTTTTACACCCGCAAAATCCACCTATAAGACAAAATCATCTTTTAACCAATTTTCATTTACCAAAAT
This sequence comes from Campylobacter sp. CFSAN093227, assembly GCF_012897855.1. Lineage (NCBI taxonomy): Bacteria > Pseudomonadati > Campylobacterota > Epsilonproteobacteria > Campylobacterales > Campylobacteraceae > Campylobacter > Campylobacter sp. CFSAN093227. The sequence goes on along the minus strand of NZ_CP040610.1, from coordinate 582,997 downwards.
CTACTCTTATCATGCTAGTTTCAGCTTTTATCGGTAGAGAACAGTGTTTAAAACTTTATGAACTCGCCGTAAAAGAAAAATATCGCTTTTACTCTTATGGCGATGCGATGCTAATCTTGTGATTTTTCTTTAAAATTTATTGCTATTTTAGCTTGAAGTTTTAGCCAATCTTTTTGAAGCATGATAGGAAAACCTCCATAAACACGCCCGCCTTCTAAATTTTTACTCACACCGCCTCTTGCAGCTATAGTGCTAAAATCGCCTATTTTTAAATGTCCACTCGTTGCACTTTGACCACCCATAATAACATTGCGTCCTAACTCACTTGAACCTGAAATTCCAGTTTGCGCCACAATGATACAATTTTGACCTATATTGCAATTATGTCCGATTTGAACTAGATTATCTACCTTAGTACCTGCTTTGATAATAGTACTATCAAAAACTGCTCTATCTATAGTTGTACAAGCCCCCACTTCTACAAAATCTTCTAAAACCACGTTGCCATTATGATAAATTTTATAATGTTCGCCGTTTTTATTGTGCGCATAACCAAAACCGTCACTTCCTATTACACAATTGGCAAGCAAATGACATTTTTTACCGATTTTAGTATCATTATAAATCACTACATTAGGATGAATAATACTCTCATCACCAATACTGACATTATCGCCTATATAAGCTCCTGCCATAATGATTACATTTTCACCGATATTTACATTATCACCTATATAAACATTAGGCATGATTCTTGCGCTTTTTGCGATATTTTGTACTTTTTCTTTAGCTGTGCTTATCAAAGGTTTAGCAAAAAGCTTGCTTAAAAAAGCAAAACTCAAATGTGGACTTTGAGTAATCAAAGCTTTAGTATCTTTAGGTACTAAATTTTCATATTCTTTAGATACTAAAATAGCAGCAGCTCCTGTGTGAGGTATATCTTTGGTATTTTTCTCACCATCACAATAAGTAAGCTCTGTAAAATTTGCTTTCAATAAAGAATTTAAAGCACTGATTTCTATATCCTCGCCTTTATATTCCAAGCTTAAAAATTCTGCTATTTCACTTAATTTCATTTAATCTCCATCAAAACAGATCCACTGCGAACTATATCACTAGGATTGTATTTTTTAATTGTTTTTAAAAAATTATCAATGCGATTTGCATCATCAGCAACCATTAAAAACAAAAAATTCTCATTGCTATTTGCAATAGTACCATTATAAGCTTTCAAAACGGCATCAAGTCCACCTAAATTTTCATTTAAAGGAATTTTCACCAAAGCCATTTCTTTGTCAATAAATTCTTCACTTTCTATCACTTTATAAGTAGGAATGAGCTTATGAAGTTGTTTAACTATCTGCTCAAAAGTTCTTTCATTTCCTGAAGTGACTATATTAATACGAGAAAATTCTTTATTTTCCAAAGGTGCTACTGTAAGCGAGTCAATATTATAACCTCTTCCTGAAAAAAGTCCTACTATACGAGATAAAACCCCATGCTCATTTAAAACAATTACCGATAAAACCCTTCTCATTGTCTATCCTTTGCCTTTGGTAAAATCATATTATAAATCGCACCTCCTGCAGGCACCATAGGTAAAACATCTTCAAAGCGATCAATTTTTACATTTAAAAGAGAGGTTTTATCACTTTTTAAAGCTTGGCTAAAAGCTTGAATGAATTCTTCTTTGCTTGAAATTTCATAACCTTCACAACCAAAACCTTGAGCAATTTTGACAAAATCAGGCTGAGTGCTTAAATCAGTTTGTGAAAAATGCTCTTTATAAAACATACTTTGCCATTGTCTTACCATACCTAAAAAGGCATTATTTAAAATAATATTTATAGTTTTTATACCATACTCATAAGCAGTCATAAGCTCTTGGATATTCATTAAAACCGATCCATCGCCTACGAAATTAATCACCACTTCTTCACCCACGGCAAGCTTTGCACCCAAAGCAGCAGGTAAAGAATATCCCATAGTTCCTTGCCCTCCACTTGTTGCAAGTTGTCTTGGATAATTAAAAGGATAAAACTGTGCCACCCACATTTGATGCTGACCCACATCGGTAATAATCCTTGCATCTGGAGCCATTTTCGCACATTCTTCAATCACCCATTGCGGTTTTAAAATCTCATTGCTATCTTCATAAGAAAGCGGATAAAGTTCATTATAACGCTTTAAAGTTTCGTGCCATTCTTTAAAAGTTGTGTTGAAATTTTCCTTTTTAAGCTCTTCTAAAAGCTCTTTAAGAACTTCTTTAATATCTCCTACTATAGGATAATGCGCATTGATAATCTTTGAAATAGAACTAGGATCAATATCAACATGAACTATAGTCGCATGTTTAGCAAATTCACTTGTTTTTCCTGTAATCCTATCATCAAATCTCGCTCCTACACTCACAAGCAAATCACACTCACTTAAAGCCATATTAGCAGCATAGCTTCCATGCATACCTGCCATTTTAAGATTAAAAACATCATCACTTCTTAAAGTTCCAAGCGCCATCAAAGTTTCAACTGCTGGAATTTTTGTAAATTTTATAAGCTCTCTGATTTGCTCGCTTGCATTAGAACTGATGCAACCTCCACCTAAGTAAAACAAAGGTCTTTTTGCTTCTTTTAAAAGCTCTGCAAATTTTTTAATTTGCTTTGAGTTACCCTTATAAACGGGCTTATAAGTCTTCATGGAAATTTCTTTAGAGTATTCCCAAAGTCCCAAAGTTGCACTTACGTCTTTTGGCACATCTATATGCACAGGCCCAGGTCTACCACTTCTTGCTATATAAAAAGCCTCTTTTAAAATGCGTGGAAACTCTTCTATACAAGTAACTAAATAATTATGCTTTACACAAGGTCTTGAAATGCCTACTGCATCAATTTCTTGAAAAGCATCTGTACCAATAAGAGAATTTGCCACCTGCCCTGAAATCAACACCAAAGGGATAGAATCGCTATAAGCCGTAGCTAGACCTGTAATAGTATTTGTAAAACCTGGTCCGCTTGTAACTATAGCTACGCCCACTTCTCCGCTCATTCTTGCGTAAGCATCAGCAGCATGCAAAGCCGCTTGTTCATGACGCACTAAAATATGTTTAAAATACTTTTGATTGTAAATTTCATCATAAATATTAAGCGCAGCGCCTCCAGGATAACCAAAAACAATTTTAACATTTTCTTCTTTTAAAGCCTCGCAAATCATTGCCGAACCGCTTAACTCTTTCATAATAACACTCCAAAAAATTATTGTAAAAGCTCTTTAAGTGCTAAATTAAGTCTTTTGCCATCAACACTCGCACCTAATTTTATTTTAGCTTCTTTCATTACCAAACCTTGTTCTTTTAGTGAACTTACGCCCAATTCTTCTATAAGTTGTTTTAAGGCTAAAGTTAACTCCTCATCACTTAGTTGTTTAGGCAGATAAATTTCAAAAAGACTTATTTCATTTTGTTCTTTTTGTGCTAAATCTTCACGATTTGCCTTAAGATAAAGTTCGATTGCGTCTTTGCGTTTTTTGATTTCACTTGCAATGATTTTATAAATTCTTTCATTATCCAACTCTATTCTTTCATCCACTTCTATTTGCTTAAAAGCTGCATTTAGAGTTCTTAAACTATCTCTTTTAAAATCATCTTTTTGTTTCATTGCCTCTTTGATATCGTTTAAAATTTGTTCTTTTAAAGTCATTTTTTTCCTTTTTAGTTAAAATTACAAGCTTTAAGGTTTAAACCAAAACCTTCTAAGCCTATATAGTCTTTATCACAACTTTGAGATAAAAGTTTAATTTCTTCTATACCAAAATATCTTAAAATCTGTGCTCCTATACCATAGTTTTTGTATTGAGTGGTGCTGGATTTTTCTCCTTGCATGAAAACTATAACGCCACCATTTTCACTAAGAAATTTGATTTGCTCTAAAAGTTTTGAAAATTTATCTGAAGTTAAAAGCTCAAAATCACTACCACTGATATGAAATTTAACATTTTCACATTTTTTGATATCTTTAAAGCAAAAAGCTATGTGTTGGGTTTGATTATGATCACTAAAGATAAATTTTTCTGCTTTAAAGCCTGCTAAAACACTTTGACTTTTTTCTTCAAGCTTAATAAGACTTTCATGTTTTAGGCGATATTCTATAAGATCGCTTACGGCTATCATATTTAAATCATGTTTTTGGCAAAAAATTTCTAGATCTTCTCTTCTTGCCATATCTCCATTATCTTTTACAATTTCACAAATCACACAAGCACCTTTTAATCCTGCTAATTTACAAAGATCAACCGTGCCTTCTGTATGACCTGTGCGTTCTAAAACCCCACCTTTTTTTGCGATTAAAGGATTGATATGTCCTGGTCTTACAAAATCACTCGCTTTAGCATTATCATCGGCAAAAATTTGTATAGTCATATTTCTTTCATAGGCGCTAACTCCCGTTGTAGCATCTTTTGCATCTACGGTTATAGTAAAAGCAGTTTCGTGGTTTGAAGTATTTTTAGGCACCATTAAAGGAAGTTCAAATTTTTTTGCCAAAGTTTCATCTAAGGCTACACAAACCACACCACGAGCTTCTTTTATCATGAAATTTACTTTTTCTTGAGTGCTAAATTGCGCAGGAAAGATTAAATCGCCTTCATTTTCTCTATCTTCTGCATCTACCATAACAAGCATTTTTCCTGCTTGTAAATCCTTAATCGCTTGTTCTACGCTAACAAATTTCATTTTTATTTCCTTAAAATTTTTAAAATTATAACTTAAATTGCTTGACAAATAAATTAAAATTCATTATAATCACACTTTTAAAAAATATTTATTGGGGTATCGCCAAGCGGTAAGGCAACAGGTTTTGGTCCTGTCATTCAGGGGTTCGAATCCCTTTACCCCATCCACTTCTTATTTTATATTTCAAAGATCTTATATGCCGCGAAGTAGAGCAGTGGTTAGCTCGTCGGGCTCATAACCCGAAGGTCGGGAGTTCAAATCTCCCCTTCGCAACCAGTTAAGGATTTAAAATAAATTTTATTTAGATAGATTGTTTAAATAACTTTTTAAAATATCTTCTAGCCGTATTTTCAGTTCTATAGGAGCTAGAATTTTTATATAAGGAATCCACTGTTTAACCAAATGTAAAATTTCATCTTCATAGGAAACTTGAGTGCTTAAAGTATAGCTTGTTTCATCTTTATCAATGATTTGATAATTGCTTAGTATTTCTTTTCTAAAAAAATATTCCTTAGCATTTTTATCAAGCTTTAAAATCACTTCTTTGCTTTCTCCAAGCCAGATATTAGGATCATTTTGGATTTGTTCCTCAAGTTTTTCATCGGGGATAAAATTTTCATTTTTAGTGTGAAGTTTTGAAATTTTATCTAAATTAAAATGTTTTAATTTATCGTTTTCATCTCCTAAAAGATACCAAATTCCCTTGTAATTTACGAGTTTGTAAGGTTTGATTTGGCGTTCTTTGTCCTTATAGAAAAAATTTAATACATTGTGTTTGAGTATAGCCACACTAAGATCTTTAAAAAGCTCATAATCCACCTTTTGAAAACCTTCATTTTTTACCATCAAAACTTTATTTACCCTATGGCTTAAAAGATCAACTATAAAGCCTTGATCGAGTTTTGGATAAAGCTCAGCAATACCACTTAAGGTGGCGAAATTTTGTATATCTTTAAAGCTTAATTTTCCCAAAGCAAAGCTTTCTAAAACATATCTTCCATTTTCTTTTTTAATAGGCATAAAAGCAAGTCTTTCGTTAAGATCCCTTTGTATGGTTCTTGTATCGACATTAAACTCTTGTGCAAGCTCTTGGGCGCTTAGACTTTCTCCATTGTTAAATTTTGATAAAATCTGCACCAAGCGTATACTTAATTTGTCGTATTCTTTCATGAAATTTCCTTGTGAGTTAAAATGCTTTTTAACAAACTTACGCCTTCTATGTCTAAAATTTCATTTCTAAGTTTTTTGACTTCATTTAAACTTGGGGCTTTCGCATGAACGGCTTCATTACGGATTTCTTGAATGAGAGTAAGACTTTTTGAAAAAGGATAATTGATAAATTGAGTTAAACTTTTTCCTAAATGACATTGGATATTTTCATGTCTGAGTAGAAATTTAATACTTCCAAGATTGGGTTTTTGGGTAAAAAAATCTTTAAGTATAAAAGATTTGCCTTGGACATTATAAGCTAAATCATAAAGGCTAGGATCTTTCATACAAGCTTTTAAAAGAACTTTTTTGGCAAAAGCGTAAATTTCATATTCTAAGGTTTTAGAGTATTTGACTATAATACTTGTAAAATCATTTAAAAGATCGTTTTCGCTTTGCAAAAGCTCTAATTCTGCATGAATGATATTGCTTATGCTATCAGAGTGTAAGAGATAAAAAATCCTTTTGCCAAAAACAAAGCGTATGAAATTTTCTTGCATGGCTAGGTATTCTTTGCTTTTATACACACTTAGATAATGCTTTTCATCTCCTAAAAAATAAGAACACTCTTCTTTTAATCTCACAGGCAAAGGATAGGTGTAATTATTGCCATAGATAGCATAGGTGTGATCGTTTGGTGTGATGAAATTGGCTAAAAATTTATCTCTTAAACGACTAAAATCTTCCCTGACCAATTCTCTTAAATCACTAATAATAAAAAAGTCTTCCACTTCTAAATTTTTTTCTTTATAATAACTAGGAATCAAACTTTCATCAACATTTTTAGAAATTTTTACCACCTTAGCGACAAATAAATTAGCATAATCGCTTAAAAAGAGTTGCAAGAAATTTTCTTCATTTGTACTTTGGTAAATTTCTTCTAAGGAATTTTGCTTTTCTTGATCGTTGAGTTTTGATTTGATTTTGCCAAAGGCAACTTGGGATTTTTCTTGTAAAATGCTTAAATGTTGCTTGATGACATCTTCTTGATAGTAGGGATTATAAAGGATTAAAAGGTGGTTCATGCTTTGCCTTATTTTAGGATTTCTTTAAAAAGCTTAGATTTATTATGAGCTTCAATTAATAAAATTTTACAAGTGTCATCTAGATATTTTTCTAATTTTTTATTATCTATTTTTCCATTATTATATAATATATAAATTTCTTTAAGAATTAAAGTGCTAAATCTTATAACATTAATTAAATTGATTTCAGAAAGGAAAACTACCGGATTTGTTATAGGATTTTTACTTTTTATCCATGCGCCACCAGTATCAATTAATAAAAAAGTACCAGATCCTATTAAAAGCATTTTATTTAATTCAGGTATGTCATCTTTTGGTATACATTCTTTCCATTCTTTTTTGTGGTAAAATTTAGCTTTTATTATATACATAAAACGAATTAGCATTTCATTAATCATAACAGGAATAGACATAGTAACTCCATGCCTAAGATCATATCCTTGTTCAAAAACTTGGGTTGCAATTTGTGCTAGTGTTTGTCTATGTTGTCCAAAATTTCCAAAATCACAAAGTAAAAATAAATTATAAAAAGGCATAGGAATGCCTGCACCTCTTTCCTTGCCTCCACTAGATCCACACCAATCAGATGCTAAATGTCCAAACCAATTAAAAAATCCACAAAATATTTTAGCAATAAAATTTCCCCCTTGTAATTCAAAAGTATTTGTATCTATGGTTATGATTTTTCCGTTGCTGACAAAAGTTGAAGTATTGGTAAATTGATTTACTATAGATACAAATAACCCGAAAATATCTGGAGAGTGACCTATGCTTTTTAAATGATGATTTTTTATACTTAAATTATCTACTTTTCCATTTGTTCCATTTCTTCCATTTGTAGTAGTTTGATCATAATTAATTTTAAATTTGTTTTCCAAAAACGCTATAGCACTTTTAGTTAAATCTTTGTTTTTGTCTAATGCTTTTTGCTTATCCCAACCACATAATTGTGCAAATTTTTGAGTCATTTTTTCTACCGTCTTATCTACCTTTTTTCCTAGATAGCTATCTTTAGGATTTCCAACTAAAAAAATGTCCATAATGCCAGCTATTGCTCCACATGTTATTGCTATTAAATAATCATACTTATCGCACTCTGCATTTCTATGGGTAAATTCATCTTCAATTCTTTTTTTAACATCTGATAAATTTGAATAAGTGATCAAAAATTTTAAAGAATCTTCATTTGAGTTTATTTTTTTAAGTTTAAATATTTTTCAATTTTTTGACAATATGTTTCCCAATTGCTATAAGTGTTAAAAAAATTTTCCAATGAATCGATTGATTGATTTTCCTTATATTCTATATTGCTCAAATTTTGATTTTTTTCTGTGATACTATTTTGAATCTATTCTATGGTTAAACATTATTCTTTGATATTTTTTTCAATTTCGGATAATTTATTTTGTATTAAAAAGATTTGTTGTTTTTCGGCTAATATAGCCTTTTCTATTTTGGTGTTTTCTTGTATTTTATCCATAAAATTATCCTTATAGATTTTTTAATTTAAAAAAATTTGAAAGTTTTTCTAAATCCGACGAAGAAAGATTGTCATTGCGCTCATACTCATGAGTATTTTGATTATAGGTATAGTATTGTTCTATAAATTGAATATCATCTTCTTTTAGATGATTATTTATTGTTATCAATGAAAGCATTTCTGGGCAATATAAAAGTTTTTCCCTTTCTTTAAAAGTTTCATTATTTTTTGAAGCCAATTTTAATAATTTTATTAATTCTTGTAAATTTTGTGTATTTGTATTACATTGCTCAATTAAATTATTGATGATATCAATAATTTGGGTAATTGTTTTTTGATTTTCTTTGAGAATTTCTTGAATAATAAAAAGACGTAATTGTTGTTTGTTTTTATTGTGATATTTTTTTGAAGAATCGATTAGTGGTAATTTTATTAATTCCCCAAATCCTAGTAACTCCATAATTGATACAGACATGCCAATTGTCATTCCTGAAAGATATAAACCGTTTAATGATATATTATTTTTTGTAGCTGTTTCGGATATAAAGTTAAAAATTTGCTGAATTTCTTTATTATCGTCTAATATTATTTGATATTCTTTTTTAATGATTTCTTTTATCTAATAGATTTCTTTAAGGTCTTTGATTTTAAAAATGTCTTTGTTTTCATACAAAAAATTATAAATTTTATTATCTTCAAAATCTATATCAATTAAGTCTTTTATTAGTGAAATTAAAATATATTTGAATTGCATAAATCTAGATTCTTGTTTTATGATGTTTAGCAAATCTTCAAAACTAGAATGTTTATTATGTAAAAAATCTTGTATTTTATACCTTGTTTCTGAAGCAACATTAATTTTATTCATTAGAGCAAAAATTTTAATTGATCTTTTTTCATCTAAAAAACCGTATTGATCTAATATTATTTTAATGATAACTTTTATATAGTTTTCTTTAATACTTTCGTTTGTTTTTTCTAAGGCTTGTGGAAACATACTTTCATTTTTAAAACTTTCTATGTTATTTTTTGAAGTTAAGATGTGTAAAAAATTTATTATAAGCTCATCATTTTCTTCTATGTAGTTTTTCTTTTTGAAATCATCAAATGAAAGATAAGATGTTCCAAGATTATGAAAAGATATGGGAAATTTGATGTCTTGAAGAGTTGTTGTTTTTTCAGGTAAGGATTTATTTGCCTCTTTGAAATCTTCATAGTTGATTTTCATTAAAACTTCATCTTCTTTTCTTTTAAAGATAACTTCTTTGCCAGTAAAACATATTCCGGTAGTTTTGCTAAAATAATTAAAGGATGTTGAGGTATCATAAAAAGCAATAATGTGTTCCGAAGATACCTTAAATATCTTCGAAATTGTTGTAATTTCTTGCTCTTGCATATTGAAAACAAGTTTTATTTTTTTTGTATTTAATGAATTTTTATCAATATTTTCTATGATAAATTGGCAAATATTTTCCATTAATGCATTTCCTTGTGTTTAGTTTTTTGTATTGTGTTTTAGTCTTAAAATTATAATTTGAAGTACTGCTGGTATAGTAACCCTATAGGCTGGGCTAGCTAAATCCAATGCAGTCCATGTGGTCATAATTGTCCAACCTACCGGACCAGAAAAAAGACTTAAAGCTCTTGTAAGTGTTGCATTTGCCACAAGAGATAAACCTCTTCCTAGTAAAACTTCATAACTTGATTTGCAACTATTACTGCAATTTGATAGCTTTTAAATCCACCTATTTTAATAAGAGATTGCAATCCCATTACAACTGTTTGTTTATTAATATTAGAAATGCCAAGTTCGAAAATATTTACAAGTTCTCTTAATGTATTTTCATCTTGAGAATTTTTTAACTCTTCTTCTATTAATTTGCATAAAAGTGATGTTTCTATGGAGTTTGTGCTTTCATTTTCATCAAATTTTACATCAAATTTTTTTGCAACATCGCGTAGAATTTCATTATATAAAACTCCACCACCTCGAAATATATTAAGAATACTATTTCCTCCAAATTTTTGAAATTCTTCTAAAATGAGTTCGATATATTCTTTATGATCTGGATAATGTTTTTTATAAAGATCATTATTGGTTAACTCTTCAGTAAAACGAACTTTCCCGTCTTTATCATGGGTTAAAATTTTTACAAGCTCATCGAGTTCTGGACTGCTTAATTCTTTTAAGAATTCTAAATCTTTATCATATCTGTAGGCCATATTTTCTCCTTGTTTTTAAAATTTTTAACTTTGTATTTTATCAAATCCCTCCCCCCAGTCAAGGGAGAAGTGAAATTTTTAAGTTTTACGCCATAGCACTAGCGCTAAAATTGTGATTAAATATATAGCACAAAATATTATATTATAAGGATAAGGTTGCATAGAAAGAAAAATAAGTATCGCTATGCCAACAAAAACCATAAACGCTATAAAATACAAACTACACATCAACACTATGGCAACAAAGCCAGCTATAAGGCTTAAAATTCCAAGCATTATTCCCATTGTTTATTCCACATAGGAGAACTCCACACAGAAGGAAAAATATACTGAGGAAAAGTTTGAAATTTTGTTTGCAGATAAAATCTCTGTGTTTTTCTCTCCATGCTTTCGCTTATCATTTTTACAACCGCTAAGTCATTTTTTTCGCTTTGTGTTTCCAAAAAAGCACTTAAGCATTCAAATTTTTTAGCATGGTCGATCACTTTTATCATTTGATCTTTATAAGACGACAAAAGAAATTCTGTTTTATGATTATTTTTAGAGGTAAAATTTTGCTCAAATTCTAAAAATTCCTTAGAATTAAAATATTTTGAAAAGCCGCTATAACACTCCATGCATTCGCAAAGAAATTCTTGAATTTGATTTTTCTTTTGTTCGATTTCAAGCTCTCTTTTGAGTTTGTATTCTTCGGTATTGATTACATCCTTACAGCTTGGAACAATAGCATGTGTATCAAATTTTCTTTCTGGCTTGGATAATTTTTCGTATAATTTTTTTATGCCATATCCTGTAGCTGTAAGAGCTATACTACCAAATGCGATTTGTTTTAACATTTTCTCTCCTTGTTTTAAAATAACAAAGAAAGTATAAAACACCCTTGCGACAGGTTGTGTCGTAAAAAATAACTTTAAAATATTAAAAACTTATTTTATTAAAGCTAGCCTGTAAATTCAGTAGTTTCATAGCCTATAGGTTTATCTACAAAACAAGATTTTTCTTTTAAAAATACAACTTCTATAGTTCCAACAGGTCCATTTCTATTTTTTCCAACAATAATTTCAGCATTTTCTTGCATAGGATTTGGTATAAAAAGCCTTTGATAAGCTTTGCCTTCAGCTTTAGCTTTATTCTCTCTTTCTTTTTCTTCTTGTTCTCTATAAACCTCATCGCGATATACAAACAAAATAGCATCCGCATCTTGCTCTATAGCTCCACTTTCTCGCAAATCACTCATCAAAGGACGCTTATTTGCCCTTTGCTCTAAGCCACGATTAAGTTGTGAAAGTGCGATAATAGGCATATCAAGCTCCCTAGCCAAAAGCTTAAGTCCTCTTGAAATTTCACTAACTTGCAAATGTCTATCATTAAAATTTGAATTACTCATCATAAGCCCTATATAGTCAATCACACAAAGTCCTATACTTTCATCTTGAGATTTTAAACGCCTTAAAATAGCCCTTACATCAGCAATAGTTGCATAACCACTATCGTAAATATATAATTTCTTTTGACTATAATCATTACAAGCATCTCCTAAACGCTCCCATTCATCATCGTTTAAATCTGCAGTTAAAATTTTTTGCAAAGGAATAGAAGTTTTAGAAGATAGCATTCTTTGCATGATTTGAGTTGCAGGCATTTCAAGAGAAAATAAAGCCACGCCTTTTTTTTGTCTTAAAACCTTATCAATGAAATTTAAACAAAGAGTTGTCTTTCCCATACCTGGACGCGCGGCGATTATTATAAGTTCACCCCCTTTAAAGCCTTTTGTCATTTTATTTAGACCTTCAAAACCTGTATCAAGCCCTATAATACCTTTATTTTCTAAAGTTTTTTGCTTTTTAAATTCTTCAAAAAGTTCTGATATTACCATATCAACATCTTTAATATCTCTAGAATTCACACGATTTGTAATGCTAAAAATTTCTTTACCAATTTCATCTGCGATTTCACTTACAGCACGATCTTCATTGATACGAGTTGGCAAAAGATGTGCAAAACTCAAGAGTTGTCTTTTTACGGACTTTTCGTGAAGTTCATTTACATAAGCAGGCAAATCTATCATAGAAGGAGTGGCAAGAATTTCTGCTAAAATTTGCTCATCTATTTTTTTATGTTTTCTTAAAAAACTTACAGAAATGGGCTCTTTGTTATTACTACAAGCTATAACCGCTTTAAAAATATCTTGGTGAGCTTTAAGACTAAAATCTTTTGGGCTAATATCACCTGCTATACTAGCATAAGCTTCTTCACTCATGATACAACTGCTTAAAATAGCTCGTTCTAAATCCAAGTCATAATACTCTTGCTGCACTAAATTTCCTTATAAATATAAATTAATTCTAAAAATTCTATCTAAAAAAACTTAAATTATAAAACTTAATTTTTTTATAAATATTTAATGTAATATTAGTTACAATTATAAATGTAATTTAATTACAAACAACAAACATTTCAAGGAGAACATTTGAAAAAATATTTATTTTCCTGTGTTTTAGCCTCCATTTTAACCCAATCAGCTACGGCTGTAGAATTTCAAGAAGGTTTTAGTGGAAATTTAAGCATAGGTGTGGGTGCAAGGGATATTAAAAGTAATATTTCAACCTTGGCAAACAGCGATTATCTAAGCAGTCACAATGCTGATAATTCAGACTCCTCTTTCATTCCTTTTATCGGTGCAGAACTTTACTATGGTAATCTTATAGATAATGATAGAATTTTTATTAAAAACTACAATGGAAGAGATATCAGCGGTATAGCTTTAGGCTACGAAAGAGCTTATTTAGAGCGTTTTAGCACTTCTTTTTCTGTAATTTCCTCTTTAAGAGAAAAAGCTTATGCAAATCCTTATGTAATAGGAAATAGAGAAGAAACTGATGTTGATAGATATGGTTTTAAAATCTCTCAACTTTATGAAAGTGATTTTGGGAAATTTACCACTTCATATTTATTTAGCAAAAACAAATATGATAAAGACACTATCGCACAAAGCTCTTTAAAAAGGGAGGGATATTATCACGAAATTGAATTAAACTATAATTATAGCTTATTAAACCTAGGGTTAAATTATGATTACAATGATGCAGACGGAAAAGCTCAAAGCTATTCAAGATATGGTTTTAGTATAGGAACAAATTTGGCTTTTGCTAATGATTACATCTTCACTCCAAATTTAAATCTTAGCAAATATGAAGCAGTAGGAACTGATCCTATCTTTCACAAAAAACAAGATGGTAATATAGTTAAGCTTAATTTAAAAGTTGTTAAAAATCAATTTTTGGGTTATAACGGACTTTATGGTTTTGCAAATTATGGCATAGAAAAAAGAAATAGCGATATAGGATTTTATGATGAAACCTATCAAATTGTCCTAACTGGTATAGGATATAAATTCTAAAAATTATAAAAAGCTCCTTTGATAAAATTTAAAAAAGATCTATCTCCTATAAAGATAGATCTTTAAAAATTCTTTTAAGAAAAATCCAAGCTAAAATCAAAACACAAAATTCAGCAAAAAATGGACTTAGCCATACTCCATTTAAACCCATAAAACAAGATAAAAACAAAAGAAAAAACAAAGGTATAAATAAATTTTGCGCCAAACTTAAAACCAAAGAAAAGCTTGCCTTATTAAAAGCTGTCAAAAAAGAACCACTTAGAACATTAAACCATGCAAAAAAATAATTAAAAGCAAAAAGCATCAAAGCTGTATAAGCAAAAGTTTTAAATTCTTGATTGTTTTCTTTTGTAAAAAGCGTGATTAAATTTTCTCCAAATATCAATATAAGCACTATAGAGAATAAAGATAAAAATCCCCCTGCAAAAAATACCACTTTTACAATAGCTTTGATTCTTGAAAAATCTTTTTTAGCATAGTTGTAACTAAGCGCAGGCTGCATTGCATCACCCATAGCAATAATAAGCATTATAATAAAACTATAGAAAAGGCTGCCACGGCTTGAGTATCAGAAATTTTTAATAAAACAAAATTTGCAAAAATACTATATAAAGATCCTGAAATATTGCCAAAAAACTCACTGCTTCCGTTATAAAGAATATTTTTAAAAATTTTTAAATTCATGTATAGGCTTGAAATTTTAAGCTCTAAATTTTGAAACAAGAAAGGAAAAATTCCAAAAATACCACCTAAAACAAGCCCCAAACAAGTTGCAAGAGCAGCTGAAAATAAGCCCCAAACAAGTTGCAAGAGCAGCTGAAAATAAGCCCCAACCCAACTCGACTATAAAAATATAATCAAGCACTATATTGCTTAATGCTATAATCACATTCATTACCATACTATAAGCAGTTTTTCCGCAAATTCTTAAATAATTATCCAAAGCAAAAGAAAGCATAGTAAAGGGCGCAAACAAAGCAAAAACAAACATACATTCTTTAGCCATCGTTTTAATCTCATCGCTAACATTTAAACAATCAATCAAAACAGGTCCTAAAAAATACTCTAAAATTCCGATAAAACAAGAGATTATAAAGATAATCAACATACTTGAGCTAAATATCTTTCTAGCTAAATTCTTCTTGCCTAAACCTAAATGCATAGAAATTTGCACTGCTGATCCTATGGCTATCATATCAGCCAAAGCAAAAGACATCATGATAAAGGGAATAATCAAGGCTAGTGCCGCTAAAGCATCACTTCCTAGATATTTTCCAACAAAAATTCCATCAACTATATAATAAAAAGAAATAAAAGCCATGCTTATAACATTTGGCACGGCACATTTTACAAAAAGCCTAAAAGGGCTTAAGGTGCTAAAAATACTTGACATAATAATCCTTAAAATATTTAAAATTAAAAATATTTTAAACCGCTAATAAAATGCCAAAAGTCCTAGTATGTAAGAATTTAAATAAAGTAATTTCGCAATAAGTTTATTAATATTTATTTTATTTTGCATATGAATTTTCTAGATTAAACTAAAATAAAAATTTAGCCCAAAGGCTAAATTTTAAAGCACAGAAAGAATTTTCACAGCGTCATTTAACCCTGTAACTATACTTGCTCCATTTTTAGTAGCAATATCTCCTGCTACAAAGATGCCTTTAACATTGCTTTGTTTGTTTTTATCCATTAAAGGCACGCCTTTATCATCAACATTAATCCCACATTTTTGTAAAAAATCAAGTGGAGTAGAACCACCAATAGCATAAATGATTCTATCATAAATATCGCTTGTACCATCGGTAAAATTTACTTTAGCTTTGCCATTATCATCTTCTACTTCATTAATGTCAATTCCTAATTTTAACTCTACCTTACCCGAATTTCCAGCTTCGTGAATATCTTTAAGATTTATATCATTTAATCTTGTAAATTCTTTTTTACGATAACAAAGGCTAACTTGATTTGAATTTGCCAAATCCACAGCGTATTCTGCTGCTGAATTTCCGCCACCTACAACAAGAATTTTTTCATTTCCCAAAACTGAATTGGCATTAAAATTAATGATTTTTGTTAAAGTCATAGGAAGTTTGTAATCAGGTTTATTAGGTTTACCCATTCTACCTATAGCAACAATAATGTTTTTACACTCATAAACACCTTTAGCTGTACTTACTAAAAAAACTCCATTTTCATTTTTAACGCTCTCAACTTCAAAACCAAATTCAACTTCTATATTGTGCTCTTTTAAAGCGTTTTGAAAAGTTTCTATAGTGCTTTCTTTGGTGCCATCTTCAAAAGGAACATGTCCGTGATTGGTTCCTTCGCATCCCTTATAAGCTTTATCTACTCTTTTGCCATCCTTATAAAATTGCATTAAAGTTTGACAAATGTTATTTGATTTTTCTAGTATCAAAACTTCTTTGTTTTTAAGCTTGGCTTCAACTGCACAGCCTATCCCTGTTGGACCTGCACCTACTACAATTAAATCTATTTTTTTCATTTATATTTACCTTTCAATTCTAAATTTTTTTGTATAATTTATCAAGTTTTTTGTAAATAAAGGATTAAAAATGCGAAATTTGCTTGAAAATATTAAGAAAAATTCTCAAAAACTACTTAACTTAACGCCCAAAGATAAAGAAAAAATTATTCTAAAATTAGCTCAAATTTTAAGAGAAAATTTCAAAATTATCCTAGAAGCAAATAAAAAAGATATGGCAAATTTCACAAAAAGCGGAGCAATGAAAGATAGGCTTTTGTTAGATGAAAAACGTATTTTAGCTCTTTGCGAAGGCCTAGAAAAAATCGCTTACATCGAAGATCCTATAGGCAAAATTTCTAAAGGCTGGAAAAATTATGCGGGTTTAAACATACAAAAAATAAGCATTCCTTTAGGACTCATTTGTGTTATTTACGAAGCAAGGCCTAGTCTTAGCGCTGAAATCGCAGCTTTAATGATAAAAAGTTCCAATGCTTGTGTATTTAAAGGCGGAAGTGAAGCAAAATTTACAAATGAGGCTATATTTACTCTTGTTAATAAAGTACTTAAGGAATTTGATTTGCAAGATTGTTTTGCTATGTTTACCCAAAGAGATGAAATCTTGCAAATTCTAGCCTTTGATGATTTAATCGATGTGATCATACCTCGCGGAAGTTCAAATATGATACAAGAAATTGCAAACAATACCAAAATTCCTCTCATTAAGCAAAATAAAGGCTTGTGTCATGCTTTTGTAGATCAAAGTGCTAACTTAGATATGGCTTTAAAAATAATCCTTAATGCAAAGTGTCAAAGAGTAAGTGTTTGTAACGCTTTAGAAACGCTTTTAATCCATGAAAAAATTGCTAAAAATTTTATAAGTCTTTTAATACCTGAATTTGAAAAATTTAAGGTAAAAATTCACGCCCATGAAAATGCTTTGGCTTATTTTAACAACTCAAATTTAGAAATTTTTAAAGCAAATGAAAATACCTTTGATACAGAATGGCTTGATTTTGCTTTAAGTGTAAAATTAGTAAAAGATTGCGATGAAGCTATAGAGCATATCAATAAACACAGCTCCTTGCATTCTGAAACCATTATCTCAAATGATGCTTCAAATATCGCTAAATTTCAACGCCTTATAAACTCATCTTGTATTTATGCTAATGCTTCAACGCGTTTTAGCGATGGAGGAGAATTTGGCTTTGGTGGAGAAGTTGGAATTTCAACCAGCAAATTGCATGCAAGAGGTCCTATGGGGATTGAAGATATTTGCACTTATAAATATATAATCAATGGGGAAGGACAAATTCGAGAGTGAATAAAATAGAAATACTAAAGCAACACTTTAAAGAAATTGCTAAATTAAATTCAAGCAAACAAGTTTGGCAAATGCCTTTTTTTGCGGCTTTAGGCGTAGGTATAGTTTTAGGGCTTAGTGTATTTTTTGGAAAATTAAACTATGGACTCATTGCCATGATAGGAGCTTTGTCTTTTTTATATGTTCCAAACACTCCTTTATATCATAGAATGGCTGTTGTGATGTGCTGTTCTTTTGGCATAGTTTCTAGTTTTTTCTTAGGAATTTTAACTCATTTTTTGCCTGCAATTTTTGCCTTCATCCCTATAGGAATTATGGCCATGGGAAGTTCTATTTTAATTAGATACTATAACATTGGTGCACCTGGATATTTTTTCTTTGTATTTTCTTGTGTTTTAGGAGCCTATTCTCCTTTTGAAGCTAAGGATTTTATCTTTTTAGTAGGTCTTGTTTTTCTTGGAGCAATGGTAGCTAATTTAATGGCTTTGTTATATTCT
The DNA here is from genome assembly GCF_012897855.1 of Campylobacter sp. CFSAN093227. Taxonomy (NCBI): domain Bacteria; kingdom Pseudomonadati; phylum Campylobacterota; class Epsilonproteobacteria; order Campylobacterales; family Campylobacteraceae; genus Campylobacter; species Campylobacter sp. CFSAN093227. The sequence continues at coordinate 564,625 of NZ_CP040610.1, read as the reverse complement.
ATCGTTGTGATTTATGGATTTAAAAATGCTTTACCTAGCGAAATTCCACCTAGAGAATACATAGGTTTTGATGCAGTTTTTGTGGATTCTTTGATCATGGGTTCTTTTGTGGCTTTTTCTATATTTATAGGAACTTTTTTAGAACTTGAAAGAAGTTATTGGATAGCCATTTCTTGTACAGCTATTATGCAAGGTGTAACTTTAAATTCTATATGGATTAAACAAATTCAACGCATCATAGGAACGGCCTTAGGAGTATGTTTTGCATGGTGGCTTTTATCTAAACAATTTCACGATATAGAGCTTATTTTACTTATGATGTCTTTGTTTTTTATAGGACAATTTTTAGTCAATCGAAACTATGCTTTAGCTATGATTTTCTTTACTCCTTATGCTACTTATCTTTCGGAAGCAGCTAATTTTATGAGTGAAAATGCAGATAAATTAATACTCGCTCGTTTAATTGATGTTGTAATAGGAAGCATTTTAGGGCTTTTAGGTGGTTTTGTGATTTACAAACCTTATCTAAGAGTGCATTTTGAACGCATTGCAAAATACATCTTTAGGATAAAACAAAAAGCTTAAAAGCCAAATAAAGCACAAGCATTATCCCCTAAAATTTGCTCTTGTTCTTTTTTAGATACGACAACTTCATTAAAAGCTACTAGAGCCGATGAAAAATTAACATTTGATTCAAAATTTGTATGTGGCCAATCGCTTCCAAAAACAAAATTGCTAAGTGGAAAATGTTCTTTTAAAATTTCATATATTTTCTTTGCAAATTTTACAGCTTGTTCATTATTAGCATAATCTATTTTTGCTCTATAAAAACCGCTAATTTTAAAAAATATTCTAGAGTTTTTTAAGCAAATTAAATCCTCTAAATTTGTTAAGTTTGCATTAGCTCTTGCTAAATGATCGATAACAATATTACAACCATAAGGAATTAAATTTTCAACAATATCAACAAGATTATTATCTAAATCTCTTTGAATTTCTATTTGCATTTTAAGCTTACTTAAATTTTCAAAAAATTGAGTCCAAACCATACTTTTAAAATTTGGCAATTCTTTGCCAATTAAATTTAATCTAACTCCACAAGCTTTTCTTTCTTTTAGTTTTTTAAGCTCATCAAATTTAATATTTTCATCAACCACAACTATAGCTTTTATATTTTCATCTTTTTCGATACTCTGAAGTAAAAATTCATTATCAACACCTAAAAAACTTGGCTGAACTAAAATCCCTTTATCAAAATCATAATGATCTAAATTTGCCTTATAATCTTTAAAACTAGCGTCATAATCAGGCTTATATCTTGCATTTGCAACCGTATTTAACTTTTTCAAAAATATATGTGCATGAGTATCAATCTTCATTAAATTATCCTTATAAAATAAAACTCATTATAATAGTAGCTAAAATCGCCGCTATAAATCCTATAGGCACAGCTTTAATAAGTAAATCTTTAAATAATTTTTCCTTATATTTGTCAGGACAAGATCCTAAAATTAGACTTCCTCCAGAAGAAAAAGGAGAAATAGCAGAAGCTTGAGCCCCTACAACAATACAAGAAAAAAGCAATGCTTCGCTTAATCCACTGCTTGCAGCAATGCTTGGAACTATAGGAAAAAGCGCTGGAGTAACCACACCCAAAGTACTTGAAAAAAGCGACATAAAAGCTGCAATAGCACACATTATTAACGGAATAAAAATCACATTGATCTCATTTTCTACAAGATCTGAAAATAATTTTATAACCCCTGCTTCAACTGCTATGCTAATTAACATCCCTACTCCACAAATCATTATCAAGGTTCCCCAAGGAATTAAAGCAACAACTTGTTTCTCATCGGCTAATTTTAAAAATAAAGCAATGGCGACAAAAATCATGGCTATCATGGCTATATCTATTTTTTTATTAAAATAACCAATTGTCTCATTATGTGGAAAAATAATATTTAGCACAGGAAAGATTAAAACAACAACAATCATCATAAACATGAGAATTAAAGTAGTTTTTTGTTTATAATCAAATGGATCAGGTTTTGAAATAACACTAATTTTTATATTATTTTTAAAAGCATTAAACACAAAAAAAGATAATACCACAATAGGCAAGATTATAGTAAAAGCAAAAATAATACTAGAATTTACAAAAGCTTCATTTGCTTCAATGCCTGAATTTTCCATCAATCCTCGAAAAATAATCCCGCTTTGAGAAGTCACAAAATTTGCTCCTCCCAAAGCACCATAATTTATAGCCATAGCTCCAGCAATTTTGCTTAAACCGATTTTATCGCAAAGTAAAAAAGTAAGTGGTGCCATAAAAGCTAAAACTGTATAAAAACCTGCTCCTAAAGCAGCTATAATAGCACTAACCACAAAAATAACAAAAGGAAGCAAATAAGGATGATTAGCAAAACGATACATCAAATGTCCAGCTAATTTTTCAAGAGTTCCATTTACGGTTGCAAAATTATAAAACAATGAGACAGCAAAAATAACAAAAAATATAGAAATAGGCCAAAAAGCTATGATTTTTTTAGGAGCTAAATCCATAAAAAAAGCTCCTATAATATAAGCAAAAATCATAGCAAAAATTCCAACATTATGTCTAGTAATATAGCCCAAAATAATAGCCACTATAATACTAGAGATGATTAAAAAAACCATTATCATCCTTTAAAATATTATAGGGCTTATAATATCAAAAAATATATTTTTCAAAGCATAAAAACAAAATCTAAATTTAAAAAATATCTATTTAGCAACAAATTTACTCATCTTATGAAATTTTTTATAAAATATCCACATCCAGAGCAAGCAAAGCAAAGCTTCCTAGCCAATGCGACCCAAGATAATCATCTTCTATATGAGCTATAGCTTTATCAAAATGCTCTGTAGCATTGTTTCTTAAAAGAATTTTTAAATTTTCATCGCAAAAATTTGAAAGTATTTTAAAACACCAAGCACGACTTAAATTTAACCCATCTAAATGTGCTATTTTACCATCGCTCCTATCACTCACACTCACAGGGGTAAATAAAGTTGCAGGCTCTTTTGCTTCTAAATTTGGCAAATATGCTTTAAAAAATTTTACAAAATCATTTTTATGTAAAACAGCACTTAAAAGTACCGCTTCCATCAAAACAGGAGATAAAAACTCATCTCCACAAGGCTCTAAAGCTTGCATATTTTTATCATTTAAAAACCACTTTTTAGCACTTTGGATGATGCAATACTCCAATTCTTGATCTTTTTTAAATCTTGCATATTCTAAAGCAAAATACAAAGCAAAAGAGCTATTAAAATGGGTTCCAACTCGTATAGGATAATCCATCTTAGGTAAAAACTCCTTAAATTCTTTAACAAAGAAATCAGCTATGCCTTCTAAATTTTTAGCCCAAATTTCAGCTTTGTCATTTTCTTTAGCAAGTAAATTTATCTCCAAAGTCAGTTTTAAAAACCATCCCCATCCATAAGGTCTTTCAAAACCTTTGTGTGCAGGGTTTTGAAGATATTTAAGCTCTCCTTCTGCTTTTTCTTTGCTAAATTGAGAATCTAGAGCTTTGATGATTTCATCCTTTGGAGCAAAATGAGAAAAATCTTTTAAAATTTTCACCAAAAGCCAGTGAGAATGCACGCTAGAATGCCAATCATAAGAACCATAAAATATAGGATACATAAGTTTTGGCGGTTTAATATCATTGATATCATTAAAAGAATGTGTGATTTTATTTGGCAATTCTCTAAAAATATTTTCTAGTGCAATAAAGCTAAATTGTTTTATAAATTTTTCCATTGTTTCTCCTTAAAATCTAAAAGCTAAAAAATACATTAAAAAGATATTAGCTACAAGCAAAACAAGTCCTGACATAAACTGGGCTTTAATTACGCCATTTTTATCATCCAAATTTAAAAGTGCCGCAGGAACTATATTAAAATTTGCAGCCATAGGCGTCATTAAAGTTCCGCAAAATCCACTAAGCATTCCAATCGCACCTATAATAGCAGGATTTGCATGCATTTGTATGATTAAAATCGGCAAAGCAATAGCAGCAGTAATCACAGGAAAAGCTGCAAAAGCATTGCCCATTACTATAGTAAAAAGCGCCATAGCGATACAATACACAGCTACTGCAATAAAAGCATTATCCAAACTAATATAACTAGATAAAAGTTTAGATACTTGATCGCCCATTCCTGTAGAAACAAAAACTACCCCAAGTGTAGCCAAAATTTGCGGTAAAAGCGCCGCCCAACTAATGTGATCCATAGTATGTGCTGCATCTTTAACAGCTCTTTTAGGAGAAGCCTTAAACATAAAACAAGCAACTACTGAAGAAATAATTATACCTATAATCAAAGCCATCAATGTAGCATTTTTATTTTCAAAAAAACTCAAATGGGGAAATAAAAAAGTCCCAATAAGTGTAATCAAAGGAACCATTAAAGCAGGAATAAAAAGTTTATTTTTATAAATATTTGCATGTTTTATCTCGTATTCTTTTTCTTCTTTGCTAACTTCGATCTTTGCTGGTTTTAATAAATTAAACCCTGCTATAAGTGCTAGTAAAATCACTATACAACCCATCACAAAATGAGGCAAAACTCCTGCTAGTAAAAAAGTAAAACTATAACTTATCCAAAATACCCCGCCGCTTATTCTTGATTTTATATCTTTAGCTTGATTAGAAAAACTTAAAATTCCAAAAACTAAAAATAAAATTCCTACAATATAATAAAGTAAATCAAGACTTATCATCACTCAACCCTTTATAAGTTTTTTCCAATCTTTTATCAAATAAATAAAGTCTAGAGCAATGGATAATTAAAGCCAAAATTCCAGTTGGTATAGCCCAAACTGATAAATGCAATGGCTCAACAATAATACCATTGCTCTCATAAAAAGCTTTAATAAATAAAATAGAATGCACGGCTATAAAAATATCCTCTCCAAAAAATACAGCAACATTATCCGTTCCCGCAGAAAAAGCTTTGATTTTTTGACTATCTTTATGTGTTAAGTTTTTAAATTTAAGCTTAGCTGCAGCTTCTGCCATAGGGGCTATTAAAGGTCTTATCATCTGCGCATGTCCGCCTAAAGATAAAAGCCCTAAAGCTGCAGTAACTTGTCTAAAAACAAAATAACACATTAAAATTCGTCCTGTACTGGCAACTTTTATTTTGGATATTAAATTTTTAGCCTGCTCTCTTAAGCCTTTGCGTTCCAAAACAGCAAGTAAAGGTAAAATAAGCCAAATTATAGCAACATAGCGATTATCTACAAAAGATTTTCCTATATCACTAACAACCTTAACAAAATCAAAACCTGAAACAAGTCCAGCATAAATTCCAACTGAAGTTACCACTAAAAAGGGATTAATCTTTAAAGCAAAACCTAAAACAATCAAAGGTATAGAAGCAAGAAGTAACCATTCCATCAACCATCTCCACAATATGAATTAGAAATATTATAGAAATTTTAAATTGAAGAAAAGTTTAAAAAAATATTTTTAAGAATGGAATGAGAAATTAAGTAACAAAATAAATTTTATATAAATTTAAAAAAGCCTTGGAATAGTCCAAAAGCTTTTTTTGTATTATTTGTTCGCTCTTTCTATATACTCACCACGCACGGTATCAACGCGTATAACTTCACCTTCTAACACATGAAAAGGAATTTGCACTACTGCGCCTGTTTCCAATGTAGCCGGTTTTTTATTTGATCCTTGAGTATCACCCTTAAAATTTGGAGCTGTTTCGATGATTTTGAGTTCAACAACTTGTGGAACTTCTACGCCGATAGCTTTACCATTATGGAAAAGCACATCTACCATCATACCATCAAGCATCCATTTTTTCGCCTCACCTACATCATCATCACTAATAGCTACTTGTTCATATGTTTGCGTATCCATAAATTGGCAATTTTCACCATCATCATAAAGATACTGCATAGTTTTATCTTCTAAATTTGGAGCTTCACATTTATCACCTGCATGGAAAGTTTTTTCAAGTACTTTACCATCGATAAAAGATTTGATTTTAATACGCACAAAAGCAGGACCTTTGCCTGGTTTTACATGCTGATACTCAACTATTTTAAAAGGAATTCCATCGATTTCTATTTTAAGTCCCTTTTTTAAATCACCCATTGAATAAGATGCCATAAATTTCCTTTGTTAAAAAATAAAAAACAATTTTATCAAATTTTGATTGATATCACAATAAAATTATTTTATTTGATGAAAAAATAAGTAAAATTACGTTAAAATCCAAATTTAAAGCATAGTAAATGCTCGCTTCTTTTTAGGAGAGGAAAGTCCGAGCTGCTAAAGACAAACATTCCATCTAACAGATGGCTAGGGTAACCTAAGGGATAGTGCAACAGAAAGAAAACTACCACGCAAGTGGAAAAGGTGAAACGGCGGGGTAAAAGCCCACCAGCGATTTTGGTAACAATTTCGGCTATGTAAACCCAATGTGCAGCAAGAAGGGATGGTTAGCGTCTTTGTTTTAACCCTTCGCTTGATTTTGTTTGCAAAAACAAAACTAGATAAATGAGCATTCAAGACAGAACTCGGCTTATCGCTATGCTTTTTTAAGATTTAAAATATGTCAACGCTTTTTGAAATTTTTGAATTTCAACAGCTTTTGTTTTTTTCTTTTGTTCAATCAGTATAACAGCTTCTTGCAAAAGAGCTTGAACTTGATAAAATACATCATTTGCATTTTCTTTTAAAAAATCTTCTGAAGGCGATTCTTTGGCTAAATTTTTAATAAAAGCTTTCATATCAAGTTCATCAAGTAAATTTTCAAGTTTATTGATATCTTCTTGGATTAATGCAAGTTTAAAATCACTGAGCCACTGTTTCATTGTTATGCACTTCTCTCCAAGCTTCTAGTAAACCTTTGGTTACATTTATAACTTCATTGATTCTATCTTCGTTATTTTCTAAATTTGCCAAAGATAAAAGTTGAATTTCTCTTGTATAAAGCCCGCTTAAATAATGTGCCACTTCTCCGCCTTTTTCATAGTTTAAAGTATTAATAAGCTCTATAAAAATAGCCGTGGTTCTTTTTACAAAATACACTCTTTGTTCTATATCTTCATTTCTTATGGCTACTTTAGCTCTTGCACAAAAACGCAAAATTCCCTCATAAAGCATTTCAATAAGTTTTTGCGGAGACTCTATCCCCACTTGATTTTGAGAATAAGCATTATAGGCTAAATTATTTTGCATCTTTTTTATCCTTAATTATTAGAATTGTTTGCCGCATTAATCATATTAGTTACAGTATTTAGCTGTTGATTGAGTTTATTTAAAATACTCTCATATTGCAACCATTGATTCGCCATTGTATCATATCTTGTATCAATCATAGCCTGAGTCGAGTCTTTAGAGGTATTTAATGATTTAATATCATTTGTCAAACTCTCATCATATTTTGTAATTGAACCATCTTTTCCAGTCATCTCTTGCAACGTGGCTTTTAATTTTGAAAAAATACCTTTACCTTCTATAGGCTTAGAGGTTATATTTACGTCAGACAAACCTAATTCCTTGAGAATGTTAGCATCTCCTTTGATTGAAAAATCCGAGCTACCATCTCCACTAAAATTCAACCTAAACCCTGTAACATTGTTTTGATTATAGGATTCAACCTTAACTTTTAAGCCTTCAATACCTTTACTGTTTATATGATTAGCTAAATTTTGAAGCAATTCTTCCTCTGTTTTCCCTGTTAATTTAAAATTAGTACCATCAGAATTTTTAGATAAATCATATGTTTGATTATTAAAAACTATAGTAAAATCTCCTGGTTTAAATTCTAAACCATTAGTATTACCTCCATTGGAATTAAGATATTTACTTAAACTTCCTGTCTTAATTACCTCTCCTGTGTGATTAATGTCTTCGTATTTAGTAATATTTGAAAAAAAACTTTCAGTAGAGTCTGGATCTTCTTTAACTTTTTGTTCAAATTTAGAAGAATCAAAACTCAAAGTGCCTGCATCATTTAAACTTAAGCCAAAATCCTGCATAGAAAGCATAACCTTAGTGTTCACTTTATTACCATTTGCATCTTCAGTAGTTCCATCAACAACTTGAGAATCAAACAAATCAGCAAGAATGCTTGAGCGTATTGAATTTACTTCACTGATACCTTGTAAAGTTCCTTTTGTTCCAGTTTCGCTATTATAGTCAGTTGCAGCATTAAGATTGGTTACTAAATCATTATAAGCATCCACCAAATCTTGCATGGCTTTTGTCACACCTTCAAAATCTTGCTGTACATCAAAATTAATTTCACCTGTTTTATTTAAAGTTAAAGTCATTCCTACACCAAGATCAGTAACAGTGTTACTTGATCTAAACATCTTAATACCATCAAGTGTAAATTCTGCATTTTGCGCAGTTTGGATATGCAAAGAAGCATCCTTAATACCATAACCTTTTTTATCCTTAGCTGGATCAATAGAACTCGTTGTATCTAATTCCCATCCAAGATTTTTGAATATTGTTTCTGCCTCTGAATCACTTGTATACTTACCATTCGAATCTTTTTTTCCCGCATAGAAACTTATCGCACTGTCTTCGCCTGTTTCTTTACTGGTTAAAGTTAAGCGGTAAGGAGTGCCTTTCTCTCCTGTGTTTACAATCTTAGCAACAATCTCTCCTCCACTAGCTTCATTAATTTTATCAGCTAAATCTCTATAGGTTGTGTTTTTATCTACTGTAACAGTATATTCTTTGCCATTTGAAAAAAAAGTAAGATCGGTGGTTCCAGTTAAATTTGCATTAATAAAACCACTGTCATTTGCTAATCCTTTGCTTTGATACACATCTTTTTGTGCAAGTTGAGTAACATTGATATTCATGCTTTGTAAAGCAACACCCGAATTAACTGTAAGACTTGCTGGAGGATTATCACTAATACTTCCTACAACTTTTCTTTTCGCAAAAACCGTAGCATCGGCCAATGATGAAACAGCCGTCTGAAAACTTAGTAATTTAGTTTTGATTTCTGTTAAATCTTTTTGTTTGGTTGTATTTTCTTCAATTTTTTTAGTATAAGGATCAATGCGAGCTTTTTGCTCTGCTTCTTTTAATTTATCTATAGTATCTTGAGTTAAAACCCCAGAACCAAATCCTAAACTAGATAGACTACCAAATGCCATTTTTAACTCTCCTTATCAAATATCATTCCTATCACATCCCTAAAATACTCAGCTAATCTCATAGCTTCTTCACTAGGAATTTGACGGATTTCCCTTCCAGTACTTTTTTCAGTCACGCTAATATACATAGAACCGATTTTATCACTATAACCAAAACGAACATTGGTATCTAGAGAATCCATTTGCTCATTTAACTTTTTTGTAATATCAGCCAACTTTTCACTCACACCTCGTTGCTGTCCATCATCGCCTTCTTGGCCTTGACTTCTATCGGTTTGAATGTTTAAACTAGCCTGTGTCTCACTTGTTCTTTGGCTAATGTTTGCCAAAGCTGTATCCATTTGCCCATTTGCCTTCGATATTTCCATTTTAAAATCCTTTTTAAAATTTTCTATTGCTAGTTAAAAGCTTATATCGACAAATTTATAAATTTATGAACACCTATAAAGAAAATTTTATTTTTCAATAATAAAAAAATAATAAGCAAAAACTGTGCCAAAATTTTAAAATAAATCTCAATTATCTTAAAAAATTTCAAATTTATTAAAAAGATCTGGATTATTTTCTAAAATATTACGCAAGATCAAATCTTCTATCACGCTTTTAGTGCAATCTGTTTGCTTAGGCCAAGCTCTTAAATAACCCTCAGCTTCACCTTTAGCACTTGCATCTACTCCAAGTCTTTCTTCTTTGATAAAAATATCTCTTTTAGCATCTATATTATTTACCACACGCCAAACAAGCATATAAGAATTTTCAAGCTTATTTTCAGCATCTAAAAACACTAAAATCCTAAAATGTTTTTTAAATTCTAAAAGTTTATCAAAACTTTGTTCGATTTTTTCTTTTTTATCAAGCAAAATACAAACTATAGGACTTTTACTTTCTTTATAAAATTGCTTTAAATTTAAAAGTTCTACCTTAGTTTTAAAAAGTTCTAGTAATTTTTCATCTTCTAAAATTTCAAGCTCTTCAACTTGTATTTCTTCGCAAGCATCAAGTCCTGCTTTACCCCCAAAACAAGAATTAGGTGAAGCATGATCTAATTGATCACAAATTCCTTCTGAAATTAAAATTTTCTTTGTATTAAAACGATCTAACATATAAGGAATTAAAGCATCATAATCTTTCAAAGAAGGTGCATTTTTATCCACAAAAATTGCATGCTTAACAAAACTCATTTGCCCTACTCCCCAAAATGCATGCATAATTTGTTGCGCATGAGCGGGATATTTTGCATCGATTTTTGCTAAGATAAGATTATGAAAGACCCCATTTTCAGGCATATTATAATCAATTAAATCAGGTACTGAAGTTTGAAGCAAAGGTAAAAAAATTCTTTCAGTACCAAGTCCCATGATCTTATCTTCTAAAGGAGGCTTTCCTACAACCGTTGCTTGATAGATCGCATCTTTTTTAGCATAAATTTTTTCTACTTTCATCACAGGAAAAAGTTCAGCAGGAGTGTAAAAACCCGTATGATCTCCAAAAGGACCTTCGATTTTAAACTCTTCTAAATCCACATAACCTTCAATAACCACATCACTATCATAAGGTATAAAAATACCATTTTCACAAGGAGTAATTTTTGCAGGAGTTTTTTTAATAAAACCATAAAGTAAAAGTTCAAAAATTCCCTTAGGTAAAGGTGCTTGAGAACACCAAATATAAAGCGGATCTCCACCTATGGCTATACTTACAGGCATTTTTTTAAAACCAGCATTTTTGTATTCGTGATAAAAATTTGCCCCATCTTTATGAATTTGCCAATGCATTAAAAGTTCATTTTTATCACTCATTTGCAAACGATACATTCCAAGATTATTTTGAGTTTTATCTAAATTTTGTGTATAAACTTGCCCCATGGTAATAAATTTACCCGCATCATCTTCCCAAGTTTTTAGTATGGGAAGTTCTTCAAGTGAGTTTAAAATTTCATAATCATACAAGGCTTTATTTTTTTTCAGTCTTTTAGGAGGAATATTTTTAAAACTTAACAAATTCATAAAAAAATCCATTTTTGCTTTAAAACTCGTAGGAATATGAAGCTTGGTGAGTTTTGAAATTTCTTCAGCCACCTCTTCATAATCACGTCCAAAAGCTAAATTTAAAGCCTTTTCATTGCAAAAAGTATTCATCAAAACAGGAAATTTATATTGTTTATTTAATTTTTTATCTATAGGATTTTTAAATAATAAAGCCTTCCCTTTTTCTCCTTTTTTAGCTTCTATATAGGCTAAATGAGCGATTTCAAGATCTACATCTACAGGCTCTTCAATTACCCTTAAAAGATCATTTTCTTTTAAAATTTGAATAAATTCTTTCATATCATACTCTCAGCTTTTTTTAAAAGTTCTTTAGCACCTTTAGCAATAAACTCCTTAGCCAAACTCTCTCCAAAACCTTTAAAATCATTCTTTTTAATCATTCTCTTATCTTTTAAAATTTCACTTCCATCGGGTAGTCCAAGTACCGCACGCACACAAATTTCATCTCCCAAGAGCTCTGCGTTAATACCTATAGGAACTTGACAACCTCCTTCTAAAGTAGCAATAAATTCTCTTTCAATGCTTGTTTCAATCAAAGCATTTTCATCATTTAAACATTTTAAAAGTTCTAAAATTTTTTCATCATTTATGCTTTCTATACCTAAAGCTCCTTGAGAAGCCGCAGGAATAAGCTCATCTTTGCTAAATTCATAAACAAAATTCACTTGCTTATCTAAGTTTAAGCGTTTAATTCCCGCCATTGCCAAAATAATCGCATCAAAATCATTATTTTTTAATTTCTCTATACGAGAATTGACATTACCACGCAAAGAAATAATATCTAAATCAGGTCTTAATAATAAAAGCTGCATCTTGCGTCTAAGACTAGTAGTGCCTATTTTTGCACCTTTTGGTAAAGAAAGAAAATCTTTATAATTTTGACTTAGCATAGCATCATTGCTTTGCTCTCTTTTGCTTACCGCTGCCAAAACTAAACCTTGAGGAAAAAAACTAGGCACATCTTTTAAACTATGCACTGCTAAATGTGCTTCTTTTCTTAACATACTTTCTTCAAGTTCTTTTGTAAAAAGTCCTTTACCACCAATTTTTGCCAAAGGAGAATCCAGCAAAACATCGCCTTTTGTTTTAAAACCTTCTAAAAGCACTTCAATTTGATGTGTATTTTTTAAAATTTGGGCTACATGCTCACTTTGCCAAAGAGCCAATTGACTTTTTCTTGTTGCGATAATAAGCTTCATTTTCTATCCTCTATAATTTCAACATCAATAATTTCTTCATTAGAATTTTGATACTCTTGCTTGGTGTATTGATATTTTGATTTAGTTATTAATTTCAAAGCAATACCAAAGAAAAATACAAAAATTCCAAAAACACTTGTAATAATCCCTGGAAAAACAAGTAAAAACCCTGCGATAACAAAAGAAAATTGTGTTAACATATCCTTTAAGCCACCCATTTGAAATTCAAGCATATTTTTCCAAAAAATTCCCAATAAAACCGCACCAAAAATCATACTCAAAAGTATGAAAAATAAAAAATTACCAAAACCAAAAAACACTATAAAAAGTATACTTGCAATAATTTCAAGTACAAATAAAGGGCTTAAACTTAATTTATAATTCATAACACTTTCTTTTTAAGAATTTCCATAAGTTCATCAGTTTTTATAAGTTCTTTTATCAAACCTTCTCTTTGGATAAGCTCTATTTCATTCTTTTCTAATCCCTTGCCAACAACTAACGCATAAGGAAAGCCCATAAGTTCAAAATCATTCATTTTAACCCCAAAACGCTCATTTCTATCATCAAGCAATACCTCTAATCCAAGATTAGTTAAATCCTCATAAAGCTTATTAGCAAATTCTAAAGCCTTTTCATCTTTGAGATTTGAAACAATAATTTCAAGCACAAAAGGAGCTAAAGTTTTATTCCAAATACATCCTTTTTCATCATGACTTGCTTCAATAGCTACAGCCAACAAGCGTGAAACACCTATGCCATAACATCCCATGTAAAAAGGCTGACTTTTGCCATTTTCATCTAAGAAATTTGCATTCATCGCTTTGGAATATTTTTGTCCTAGCTTAAAAATATGCCCTACTTCTATACCTTTACTTTGTTTTAATTTTGCTCCACATTTAACACAGCAATCCCCTTCTTTAACTTCAATCAAATCTTTAAAACGATCTTTATTTAAATTTACAACATCAATACCGATTAAATGATAATCCTTTTCATTCGCACCCATAATCATTTGCTTTTCGTTTTCAAGCTCAAAATCTATATAAAAATCTATATCTTTTAATCCCACAAAACCTATAAAACCAGCTACTAAGCCAGCTTTTTCCAATTCTTCTTCGCTCGCATCGACTAGTTCAAGGGCACTGCAAGCATTTTGAGCCTTAACCTCTTGCAAATCATCACTTCCTCTTATAAAAAACACAACTAATTTGCTTTCATTTTCATAAATAGCTTTTTTTACCACTGCTTTAATCGTATAAAAAGCATTAATTTTAAAAAATTGTGCTAAAGAATCTATAGTTTTAATATTTGGAGTGTGAAATTTACTTGCATAATTTGCTTCAGGACGCTCATCTTGACAAGTTTTTTTAGCTCTTTTTGCAGCTTCAACATTAGCCGCATAATCACAATTTTCACAAATTAAAATATCATCTTCCCCATTTTTTGCCAAAACCATAAATTCCTTAGAACCACTTCCACCAATAGCCCCACTATCAGCTTCAACTGCTCTAAAATCAAGCCCCATTCTTTGTAAAATTTGAGAATAAGTTTTATACATAAGCTCAAACTCACGCCCTAAATCTTCTTCATTAGCATGAAAACTATATCCATCTTTCATTAGAAATTCACGACATCTTAAAAGCCCAAATCTAGGCCTTGCTTCATCACGAAATTTAAGTCCAATTTGATATAAGTGCAAAGGAAGTTGTTTATAGCTTGTGATTTTGTTTTTTACCAAAGAAAGCATAGCTTCTTCATGTGTTGGACCTAAAACAAATTCATTTTCTTTTCTGTCTTTAAAACGCAAAAGTTCTTTTCCAAAAACATTATAACGCCCACTTTCTTGCCACAAACTTGCAGGAGTGATAAAACTAAGATTTACTTCTTGTGCTCCAGCCTTATCCATTTCTTCTTTAACTATATTTTTAATCTTGTCTAAAACTCTTTTTCCCAAAGGCAAGAAATTATAAAGTCCGCTACCAATTTGTTCTACAAAACCCGCACGCGTTAAAAAAATATGACTAGGTAAACTCGCATCTTTTGGCGCTTCTTTTAAACTTGGTGCATAAAATTTAGTAAATCTCATCATTATTCTCCATATCAAATTCACATTTATATTGATTTAAACCTTCAAGATTATTTTGCAAATCAAAAACATAACGCATAGCATTAATCACTGTATCGCTTTGCATTTTACCTTGTAAATGTTTCAAATTTACAGTAGGCGTGTGTAAAAAAGCCTTAAAAACTTGATGAATCAACTTTCTAGCCTCTTCTTTATCAGATTTTTTCAAATATCCTTTTTTTAACGCAATTTCAAGTTGTTTATCTGCATATTCTTTAGCTTGCAAGCGTATAGCTTTGATAATAGGCATCAAAGCCAAATCGTTTAAATACCTAAAAAATTCACTTGTTTCACGACCTATTATCCCATAAGCCATACGAGCTTCTTGTTCTCTTAGTGCTAAATTTTTTTGAACCACAATTTCAAGATCATCTACAGCAAAAACAGATATATTTTCATTTTCATTGATATCAATATCCCTTGGAACTGCAATATCAAAAAAATACCTTTTATAAGAAAGTTCTTCTATTAAAGAATTTGTAATAATAGCATTTGGTGCATTGGTAGCTGAGAAAAAAAACTCGTATTGATTTAAATATTTTTTTAAATTTTCTAAACTATCATATTCGCTTAAAACACCAAGTCTCTCACACAAATCTTTAGCTTTTTGTAAATCACGATTTAAAATAATCACCTTAGCACCCGCAGCAATTAAATGTTTTGCCGCAAGTTCTCCCATCTCTCCAGCTCCAATAACAACAGCTTTTTTTTGCGTTAAATCTGCAAGTTCTTTTGCTTTTGCCACGGCAACGCTAGCTACAGAAATAGAATTTTTAGAAATTTGAGTTTCATTGCGTACCTTAGCAGCACATTTAAAAGCACTATGTACTGCTCTTGAAAGGTGTACTCCACAAAAATTATTTTTTACAGCAAAAGCAAAGGCATCTTTTAATTGTCCTGCTATTTGAGTTTCTCCAACCACCAAACTATCCAAAGAACTTGCTACAGAAAAAAGATGGTGGATTGCTCCACTATCTTCAAAAATATCAGCTTTTTCAAGTAAAATATCTTTATCAACATCACAAAGTAAAGCCAAAGATTTAACAATAAACTCCGCACAGGCCATTTTTACAAAAGCAACAATTTCAACACGATTGCAAGTACTTATAACCAAACATTCTTCAATATTTTCATGAGTGCTAATGATTTTTAAAAACTCACTTTTTTTAGCTTCATTGGAAAAGCTTAACTTTTCCCTTAAGGCAATATCTGTATTTTTATGAGTAAAAGATATACAATAATACATTAAAATTCCCTATCTATCATAGCTTTAATAATATCATTAAGCTTGTTATTATCATATTTTTCAATTGCTTTTCTAGCCTTTTTTGCATAAGTTTTAGCTTCTAAAATAGCTTTTTCTAAAGCTTTTTGTTCTTCAAATTTAGTTTTTAGCCATTCTTTTTCATTTTCATTTAAATCTTTTTTAAATAAAGTCTGCAAATATATCCTATCTTGTTCTTGTAAATTTTCATAAAGATAAATATAAGGCAAGGTAGTTTTACCCTCTTTAAAATCATTCATAGCAGGTTTTCCAAGAATTTTTTCATCACTCTTAATATCTAAAATATCATCAATCATCTGAAAAGCAAGTCCTAAATTTTTACCATATTCTGCAAAATCTTTTTCATATAATCCAGCCAAAATAGCTCCGCATCTAGCACTTGCTTCAATCAAAACAGCTGTTTTATTATAGATCATTTTCAAATAAGCTTCTTTATTGATATTAAATTTCTCTCCCAAATCAACATCCATAAGTTCGCCTATAGCAAGCTTTACAACAGCATCTGAAATAATACTTGCAAATCTAGCATCCATTTTGCTTAATTCATAAAAGGCTTTTGAATACAAAATATCGCCCAACATAAGAGCATTTTTTGTACCAAATTCAGCATTAACAGATCTTGCTCCACGCCTTAATTCACTCTCATCGATAATATCATCATGTAATAAACTAGCAAGATGTATCAATTCTATAGCTGCGCAAATTTTAAAAGCAATCTCACTCTCATCTGCGATAGCTAATAATAATTTAGAGCGTAATTTCTTTCCTGATTTTACATTTGAAAGCATATTTAAAATAGGTTCATAGCCAAGCTCTTGTAAAAACTGTTTTATTAATTCATCTATTTTTTGCACTATCTTTTCCTTGTTAATTGCTATTATTATTTTCTTTGCTTGTTAATGGTTTTACCTGAGGTTCGTTAAAATTAATCATAGGAACAACCTGATTATTTTGCGGTGGATTTTGTAAAGCTTTTTTTCTCGGATCTAAAAATTCTACCATTAAGCGAGATTCCTTATCTTCTATATAAACCGTAAAAGTTGCCAAACCTTTATTATAACCACTAAATTCTAAAATAAGTCTTGCTCTATCAATATGTGGATTAGTATAATCAGGTATTAAAGTTTGAGTTACCCAATCTAAATTTCTTCTTAAACTCATCACAAATTGACGCGGATATTTGCGAAATTTCGAATGTACGATGATATTAGTATTATCAAACAAAGTCCAATAAAAATCAAAATTTTGCACCTTATCTTCATAGCCTATTTCTTTAATCTGCACACTAGCTCTCTCATCTTTTTTAAGTATAAATTTATAAGTATAATCAAAAGTTGGTTCAGATGCTAAAACATTACTAAAAATAAAAAAAATACAAATTAAACAAGGGCTTATTTTAAACAATTTTAGCCTTCGTGTCCTAAAATTTTTGCGCCCAATTCTATATAAATATCATTTTGCCTTTCTTCTATAAAATCACCATTTTCTAATATGAAATTTTTTACATCCATTTCTGTTAAACCTTGTTTTTCCAAAAGTTCCACCATGGCAATATGATCAGCAAAAAATTCCTCAAAAACTTTTTCTAAGGCTCCTAAATTTCCATTTTGTATAATTTCTATAAATTTTTCTTTTGGAGTTTTATTAAACATTTCATCAAAAAAATCCATTAATTTTCCTTGAAAATATAAGTTTTTGATTATAAAATTTTAATCGTTAAAAGTAGCTAAATTAAAATAATTAAAATTTAAATTTTATTTGCAATGTGTAAAATTTTAGAAGTTAAATTCCGCATGATGCGGAATTTATTATGAATATGGTTTTGCTTGAGTGGCGTATTTTACACCCAGATCAAAAGCTTTAGCATTTGCATCACGAGTTTTTGCAGGAACCATATGAAGCATAGTTTCTTTTAAAACATCTAAATCTATACATTTGCTCATATAAGCAGCAATTGCAAGTGCAACAACTGATTGAGTAGCCACATTTCCTACCTCATCTTTAGCTATGGTAATAATAGGGATTTCAAAAATTTGCCATTTTTTATAATCTTCACTTTCAGGATGTACTAAATTTGGCTCTACAACTATAATACCTCCTTCTTTTACACCCCCACGAAAACCTTTATAACCCTTATCTGCAGTCGAAAGCATAAAATCTACTTCCCCTTCTACAGCATAAGGAAATAAAATTTCTTTATCATCGATGATAATATCCACCTTAGTGGGGCCACCACGCACTTGTGAAGTGTAAGTAGAAGCCTTAAAAGCTTGACGACCTTCTTTAATGGCTGCTTCTGCTAAAATTTCTCCTGCGGTGATAACACCTTGTCCGCCTTCACCGCCAAATCTTAATTGATATTTCATTTTAAAGCTCCTAAATCCACCATTCTTTTTTCTTTGGCTGCACGACGTACTTCTTCATAAGCGTGGCAGTATTCTGGCTGAGAATTATCTTCATGTAAAATTCCTGTTGGAAATTTATCTTTTCTTTCTTCAAAATCCATGCTTTCAAATTTAGCTTTATCCACAACGCGATTTTTAATCCAATCAAGCATAGCTACAGCTTCGCCCATTTTGTTTTTTCTGCCTAGATTGATATGACAATTTGAAAAAACATCTACAAAACTATAACCCTTATGCGCTAAAGCCTTATAAATTAAATTTTCAAGCTTATTAGCTTCGATCACATTACCCCTTGCCACAAAAGAAGCTCCTGCAGCTTTAGTTAATTCACACGCATCAAAATTAGGGTCAATATTTCCAAATTGAGCTGTTACTGTATAAAAACCTTTTGGAGTGGTTGGGCTTGTTTGGGAATTCGTAAGTCCATAGATAAAGTTATTGATCACAATGTGGGTTAAATCAATATTTCTGCGACAACCATGTATAGTATGATTTCCACCAATTGCCAAAGTATCCCCATCTCCGCTTACTACAATAACATGTTTACTAGGATTGGCTAATTTAATACCTGTTGCATAAGCTATTGCTCTACCATGAGTTGTATGAACTGTATTGCAATTTACATAAGAACTCATTCTGCCACTACAACCTATACCCGAAACAAGACAAACATCATCCATATTCCAACCAAGTTTTTCTATCGCGCGGATAATACATTTTAAAACAACACCATCGCCACATCCCCAACACCATTGAGTAGGCATTTTATCTACTCTTAGATATTCATCATAATTAAAAGCCATTTATATATTCTCCTTTACCTTAGCAATAATTTCACTTGGAGTGATAGGACGACCATTTGCACGGTGCAAACTAATAAAATCGCGACGCGAAGTTACTCTTTCAATCTCTTCAAGATATTGTCCCATATTAAGCTCGCTTACCATTACTTTTTTAAATTTGCTTACAACTTCAGCGATTTTTTTCTCAGCCACTGGATAAAGAGTAATCGGACGGAAAAGCCCCACTTTAATCCCTTGCTCTCTTAATCTTTGTATAGCTTCTTTTGCTGAACGACTCACGCTTCCATAAGCAATGATTAAAAATTCAGCATCATCAAGCATATACTCTTCATAAGTACAAATATCTTCTTGATTGTTTTTTATTTTACCTATGAGTCTTTCCATATTTTTTTTCACTATAACTCCATCTTCAGTTGGAAAACCTATATCTCCATGATGAAGTCCTGTAACATGATAACGATAACCTGTAAAGAAAGGATTTAAAGTTGCAGGCTCATTTTCTCCTGCTGCATAAGGTTTATAATCCTTTTTATCGCCTTCAAATTTTTTACGGTTATATACTTTAATATCTTTTAAATCAGGTAAAACCGCTTTACCATTCATGTGCCCTACAGTTTCATCCATAAGTAAAAATACTGGAGTCATATATTTTTCAGCTAAATTAAACGCTCTAATGGTTTCTGTATAAGCTTCTTCAAGACTTGCAGGAGCAATAGCAATACTTGCAAAATCCCCATGAGTTGGTGCTTTAGCTTGAAACAAATCTCCTTGTGCTACACGAGTTGGAAGACCTGTTGAAGGACCACCTCTCATAACATTTACAATCACAAGTGGAATTTCAGCAATAAATGCAAGTCCTATTTGCTCTGCTTTTAAAGAAATTCCAGGACCGCTACTTGCAGTCATGGATTTTACTCCACTCATTGCCGCACCAATAGCCACGCTAATACCTGAAATTTCATCTTCCATTTGTATAAAAGTTCCATCATTTGCAGGAAGCATATGGCTTAATTCATGAGCTATCTCACTACTAGGAGTAATAGGATAACCTCCAAAAAATTTACATCCACAATCAATCGCAGCTTTGGCGATTAAAACATTACCTGTTGCTATAACTTCTCTCATTATTTTTCCTATGCTAATTTTTTGTATTTGTTATTTTTTACGGCTACAGCTCTATCTTTAGCCTCAGCAGTAAGTTTGGCAAATTTAAATTCATCTCTTTTTGCCACCATAATAGCAAAATCAGGGCAATGTGTCTCACACTCGGTACAGCCTATACAGGATTCAGGGTGTACCACCTCTATCATTTGTCCTAAAACCGCATGCACATCATCGCGCATAGCTAAAACCCCAGCGGGGCAATAGCTAACACAAATATTACATGCTTTACATCTATGCTCATCTACCCAAACAGGGGTATCTTTTGGAGCTGTCATACTCATGTTTTTTTCCTTTATTAACCTAATATTTTTTGAATTTCTTCACCAATCAAAGCCGGAGAATCCACCACATGAATTCCATAGCTTTTTAAAGCTTCTTTTTTAGCTGCAGCACTTTCATCAGCACTTCCTACTATGGCACCTGCATGCCCCATTCTTTTGCCTTTAGGAGCAGTTGCACCTGCAATGAATGCTACCACAGGTTTGCTAATATTTTCTTTAATAAATTTAGCCGCTTCCACTTCCAAACTACCACCAATTTCACCTATCATTACAATAGCTTTAGTTTCATCATCTTTTTGGAATTCACTTAAAAGTTCTTTATAAGCAAGACCTATGATAGGATCACCACCAATTCCTACTGCAGTAGAAATTCCATAACCACCTTGAACTACCTGATTAGCAGCTTCATAAGTTAAAGTTCCACTTTTTGAAATAAGCCCCACGCAACCTTTTTTAAAAATAAAACCTGGCATAATACCTAATTTACATTCTTCAGAAGTGATAATACCTGGACAATTTGGTCCAATGATTTTCATACCCTTTTTATTAGCATATTGCTTAGCAAACATCATATCCTTTACAGGCGTATGCTCGGTGATTACAACTGCAAGCTTAATACCCGCATCAGCTGCTTCAATCACGCTATCACCCACAGCAAAAGCAGGGACAAAGATCAAGCTCACATCAGCCTTTGTTGCTTTAACCGCATCTGCAACGGTATCAAAAACTGGTTTACCTAAATGAGTTTGTCCGCCTTTATGAGGGGTGACACCTCCAACTATATTTGTACCATAAGCCATGCATTGCTCAGCGTGAAAAGTTGCTTCTTTACCTGTAAAACCTTGAACTATTACTTTTGTATTTTTATTAACCAATATACTCATTTTCCATCCTTATCCTACTAAACTTTTTACAAGCTCTGCACCGTTTTTAAGATTGGTTGCTGCTTTGATATTTTTAAGATTTGAATTATCTAAAATTGTCTTTGCTTCTGCTGCGTTAGTGCCATCAAGACGCACTACAATTGGAATATTTACCTCAACATTCTTAGTAGCTTCTAAAATTCCATTTGCTATCCTATCACAACGAACAATACCACCAAAGATATTGATAAATATAACTTTTACATTTTTATCTCTTAAAATAATTTCAAAAGCCTTTGCAACAGTTTCTGGAGAAGCTCCCCCACCTACATCTAAGAAATTTGCAGGTTTTGCACCACTATAATTAATAATATCCATAGTTGCCATTGCTAGACCCGCACCATTTACCATACAAGCTACATCTCCATCTAATTTCACATAGCTTAAACCAAATTCAGCCGCTTCTCTTTCAGCAGGATTTTCTTCAGTAGTATCTCTAAGTTCAGCAATTTCAGGATGACGATAAAGCGCACTATCATCAAAACTGCATTTTGCATCAAGGGCATAAAAATCCCCTTCTGCAGTTTTAATTAAAGGATTAATTTCAAGCATATTCATATCTTTATCCATGTAAAGCTTATAAAGTTTAGCTATCATAGAAATGAGTTTTTTGCCTTCATCTTTATCAAGTCCCAAAACTCTCGCTACTTCAAGTCCATGAAACATTTTAAATCCAATTTGTGGATCAATACCTACTTTTGCAATTTTTTCAGGACTTTCTTTGGCTACTTTTTCTATATCCATCCCTCCTTCACTTGAAGCGATAATGGTAATTTGCTCTGCCATTCTATTAAACAAAATAGCCAAATAATACTCTTTTACTATATTAGCACCACTTTCTATATAAAGTTTTTGCACAAGTTTGCCTTCAGGTCCTGTTTGATGAGTTACTAAATTCATTCCTAAAATTTTACTTGCATAATCTTTTACCTCATCTAAATTCTTAGCGATTTTAACACCACCACCAAGACCACGGCCTCCTGCATGAATTTGAGCTTTAACTGCCCAAACACTACCGCCTAATTCTTTAGCATTAGCCACAGCTTCATCTACGCTAAATGCAACTTTTCCCTTTAAGGTAGGGATGCCATTGTCTACAAAAATTGCTTTTGCTTGATACTCATGTATGTTCATTTATTCTCCTTTATATTGATATTTGATTAAAGATTTTTCTAATTTGTCTTTTTCTTGCAAACTAAGATCCATTTTCATGATTTCAATCACACCTTCAAGTCCTAATCTTGCCATAACTCCCAAGGCTTTGTTTTGCACTTCAAATTCTCCATGTAAAATCACACTCATAGGTAAAAACTCGCCACTTCTTATAGACTCAAGCATTCTTATACAAGCACTAGCAGGGGCTAAATAAGCTGAAGTTTTAAGATGTTTGATTACTTTAGCTCCACCTGTTTTAACTTCATTTTCTAAATCCTCAAATTCTTCTTCATTTAAAAATTCGCTTATATTTTTATTTTTAACACTTGCGTAAGATTTTACCAAAACCATATCATCATTATGAAAACCAATAAGTCTTGTATCCACTCTTGACATTTTGACATTAAGTTTTTTGGCAAGTTCATACTTAAATCTTGCATTGTCTAAAACACCCGCCATGGCTATAATTTTCTTTGATGAAAAAATCCCGCTTTCATAAAGAGTATTAAGTAGAAAATCCACAGGATTAGTTAAAATAATAAAAAGCGGATCTTCTGTAAAATCTTTAATTTTTTTAGCACAATCAAGCATAATGCTTGTATTTAACTGAAGCAATTCTTCTCTACTTTGCCCATCTTTTCTAGCAAAACCTGCACTAAAAAGCACTATATCTGAATTTTTGGTATGAGTATAATCTTTAGTGCAAAGTAAATCTATATTTAAATTTAAAGCAGCTATGCTTTGAGTAAGCTCTAGTTCTTTTGCGTAAAGCAAATCCTCGTTAATATCTACTAAAACAATTTCATTTGCTATTTCTCTTAAAATCAAAGCATAAGCTACGCTTGAACCTACATTGCCAGCCCCTATAACAGTGATTTTCATCTTTGTCCTATTTTTTCTAAAATAGCGTTAAAAGTTGCACTTGGACGCATAATTTTATTTGCTTTTTCATCATCAAATTTATAATACCCACCCAAATCCACTTTCACACCTTGTGCATCGTTAAATTCGGCTCTGATTTTTTCTTCATTAGAAGAAAGCTCTAGGGCAATATCTTTAAAAAAGCTTTGAAGCTCCATATCACTTGCCTGTCTTGCTAAATGATTTGCAAAATACATTGCTAAATAAAAATGACTTGTTCTATTATCATCTTCTTTGACTTTTCTTGATGGAGCTTTATTATTTTCAAGCCATTCGCCTATAGCCTCATCAAGACATTCTGCTAAAACCTTAGCTTTATGATTGCCACACTTATTTGCATAAAATTCCAAACTTGCTTGCAAAGCCAAAAATTCACCCAAACTATCCCAACGCAGATGATTTTCTTCGACTAATTGTTCTACTTGTTTAGGTGCTGAACCCCCTGCTCCTGTTTCAAACATAGCTCCACCATTTAACATAGGCACAACAGAAAGCATTTTTGCACTTGTTCCAAGCTCTAAAATAGGAAAAAGATCGGTTAAATAATCCCTTAAAACATTACCCGTGATAGAAATAACATCTTTACCTTCTCGGATTAACTCTAAACTTCTTAAACAAGCTTCTTTTGGAGTTAAAATGGCTACATTTTTACCCTTTTCTTTTAAACGATTTTGTACCAAAGTTATCATGATTTTATTGCTAGCTCTTTTGCTATCTAACCAAAAAATAGCTTCGGCTCCACTAAGTTCTGATCTTTCTATACCTAAATCAATCCAATTTAACACTGCATCAAATTTAGCCTGATTAGC
Organism: Campylobacter sp. CFSAN093227; assembly: GCF_012897855.1. Lineage (NCBI taxonomy): Bacteria > Pseudomonadati > Campylobacterota > Epsilonproteobacteria > Campylobacterales > Campylobacteraceae > Campylobacter > Campylobacter sp. CFSAN093227. Next base: position 540,314 of record NZ_CP040610.1, on the reverse strand, counting down.
TCTATAAATATCACCTTTTCTAACCTTATGTTCTAATAAAACTTTACCGTTAGAAACTATTTTAAAAGTTCCTTCTTCTTTAGCCACAAAGGTTTTATCGTGCGATCCATATTCTTGAGCTTTTTTAGCCATTAAACCTACATTAGATACACTGCCAAGTTTTGAAGGATTTAAAGTACCATTTTTATGCAAATCTTCAATAACTGCCTCATAAATAGTTGCGTAAGTTTGATCAGGAATTACAGCATTTGTGTCCTTTTCCTTACCTTCCTTATCCCACAATCTTGCGCCATTTTTAAGCATTGCAGGCATAGAAGCATCAACGATAACATCGCTTGGAACATGAAGATTTGTAATGCCTTTATCTGAATTTACCATAGAAATATCTGCAGATTTAGCTAAAATTTCATTGTATTTTTTTAAAATTTCATCTTTTTTGCTTGAATTTTCGATCTTACTTAAAAGCTCACTTAAACCATTATTTGGATTAATGCCTAATTTTTCAAATTCATCTTGAAATTCGATAAATAATTCTTTAAAAAATACTTTTACCGCATAACCAAAAAGTATAGGATCACTTACTTTCATCATTGTAGCTTTTAAATGCAAAGAAAAAAGCACATCATCATCTTTGCTTGCTTTAATTTCTTTTGCATAAAATTCCTGAAGTTTTTGCACATCCATAAAAGTAGCGTCTAAAATTTCATTTTTTTCAAGTTTTAAGCCCTCTTTTAAAATTTCTTTTTTACCATCAACGCTTGTAAATTCTATATTAGCCACACAATCTTGATCGATTAAAACCGCTTTTTCATTAGAGAAAAAATCCCCTTCTTTCATGTAAGAAACACGAGTTTTTGAGTTTGGATTAAACTCAACCACACGATAAGGATTGTTTTTTGCATAATCTTTTACCGCTTTTGTTGAACGACGATCTGAATTTCCTTGTCTTAATACAGGATTAACCGCTGAACCTAAAACTTTTTGATATTTTGTTTTAATTTGCAATTCTTCATCATTTTTTGGCTCATCTGGGTAATTTGGTAACATGTAACCCTTATCTTGCAATTCTTTAATCGCCGCCTTAAGCTGAGGAATAGAAGCTGAAATATTTGGGGTTTTAATAAGATTTGCATCCGATCTTTTGACAAGCTCACCTAAAAGTTCTAAAGCATCTTCACATCTTTGTTCCTCTTTTAAATACTCACTAAAAGTAGCTAAAATCCTTCCAGACAAAGAAATATCCGAGGTTTTTACTCCTATATGTGCCCTACTTAAAAAAGCTTTCACTATAGGCAAAAACGAATAAGTCGCAAGAGCTGGAGACTCATCTGTTAAGGTATAAGTAATTTGCATTTTTAGTCCTTTAAAATACTTATTTTTATTTTCATTTTTAAGTATATTACAAATAAAAAAAAATGCAAGAGTAAGTTTAAAGTTTGTTTTAGTTTTCAAACAAACTTTAAATATTTTTAATTAAGTAAATTAGCAGGAAGTTGTATGATATTTTTAATAAGATTAAAAGGGGTTTTTAGAGTATCTGTTAAAATTTCGGTATGAAATTTAGGGTCATCTATACTTCCATCTATTTTTAAGTTTGTGCTAATTTCTTGATTTTTACCTAAAATTACATAATTTAAAATTGGAACCTTGGATATAGCTTCTGAAGCTGATTTTAAAGTTTTAAGCTCTAAACTAAAATCCACTGTATTTAATCTTAAATTTGCTGATCCTAAACCATATATATCTACACTATCGCCATTTAAATTAATAGCCAAAACACTTAAAAGATCTTTTTTTCTATTAAAAATAATCTTTCCATCATGTAAGCTTAAACCTTTTTGATTAAAAGTTGGAGATTTAAACATCAATAAACTTGGTACAGTATCGATAAAGGAAATAAGCTGATTTATACCTCTTAAATCCTTCACATAAGTATTTTTAAAATCGATCTGTCCATCAAAATACTCCAATCCACTTCCTTTTATACTTAAGTTAAACACTCCATCTTGAACAGCTTGTTTTTGTAAAAACTCATTTAAATAATTATCATCAATATTGCTAACGTTTAAATTTAAATCATTAGAAGAATAATAAAGATCAAATTTTGCATTTCCTCTAGAACCTTTAAGATCTAAAGCATTGCCTTTTAAATCAGCTTCTACTCTATCAAAAGCCAAAGTTTTATTAGAATCTGCCAAAATTAAAGCTACATTTGCTCCACCAAAACTAATATTTTGGGTATTAGTAGCAATATCAAATGTTGAATTTGAAGAGTTGGAATGTTTTCTATAAATATAACTTAAATTTTTTAAATGAATTTCTTTATTATCAGAACTTATTTTAGCACTTGCTGTATCACTTTGAGTATGAATTTCCATAATGCCCTTATTTTTTACAATATCAAAGCTATCATTTTCATAAGGAGTTTGACCGTTGATAAGTAAATTATTTTTAAAATAAGCATCATTAACACTTGCATTAAAATCTTCAAAATTTAAAGTTTTATAATAAACATTTTTAGCATCGATAAACCCAAGCTTTTTAAGTAATGGAGAAAATGAAAATAAAATCTTAGGATTATTAAGATTAGCCTCAAGTCCATCTTTAAAATTTAAAATCAAATTCCACTGAGGAATGCTAATGTTAACATTTTGCGAATAATCTAATTTTACTTCTACATTTTGATTTTTTAAATCTAAAAGCTCTCCATTGTCAAAATAAAGCCTTGAAATCTGAGTATTGAAATTTCCTTGCTGTTTTTGTAAGTCAAATTTAGCATTAAAATCAGCTTCTAAAAAGCCATTTTTAACACTGGCATTTTCTATATTTAAATCATTTTGATTTAATTTTACAAATGCTTTTGTAATATTAAAATCAGCCAAAGAAATACTAGCATTCTCTAAAGCTAAAATACCACTATAAGAAATTTCACCCTTATCATGAAAATCAATTTTAAGCTCCAAATCACTTTTAATTTTTCCGCTTTTTTGATAAAAAGGTAGTGAAAAATGATAATCCTCTAAAGCTTTAGCAAGTTTTTCGTCAAATTTTAGATTATCAGACTTAATGCGCAAATAAATCCCAACTTTTTTTTCATCAAACAAATCATATAGATAAACCTTACTAGAACTTAAATCAGCACCATTATAGAAAGCTTTATTAAAGACAAAATCGAGCTTTTGTTTGTTTAAATTTAAATCGAGTTTTGGAATTTCAATAGCATTCATTTTATCATCCAAGCGAACTTTGACATTATTAACATAACCTGATGCACTAATATTGTCTAAATAATAATTATCTTTAGTAAAATCTATAAAGCCCTGCAAATAATCTAAATGATAAAATTCTCCCTTAGCCCTATATGCTACCCAAAGATTTAAACTCTGCGGAAGTTCTATTCTTTTATTAACTCTTTTAAAAATTTCCGTAATATTTCTAATGTTTAAATCTTCTATTTTATAAGCTAAATTTTTATCTTTGTAAGAGATGCTTGCGTTAAAGTCAAGCAATTCTCCACTTGCTCTACCTTGAAAATAATAAAACTCGCTCTTAGTATTGATGCTTAAATTTCCATCAATACTTAAATCATAATCTTTTAATAAAAGTTTTTTAATATCAGCTATAAGTTCTTTATTTTGACGCTGTAATGTTAATTTTAAAAACAATAAATCATTATCTATAAAAAATTCATTATCTTTAAATAAAATACGCACATGATTATCTTTTATATTTAAATTTTGTATATCAATCTCTTTAACAAAAGTATATAGATATTTTAAATTTTTTGTTATTTTTAAAATCTCTGTTGAAGCATTATCAGAAGAGTGGGTTTGTGATGAAATTTCGGAATTTTGAGTCTCATTTATAGTGATATTTTTTGCTCGTACAATTAATTTTTTATCTAATTTAATATATAATTGTTCCAATTTTAAAAAATCAAATTGGATACTAGAGATGACAATTCCATTTTTAAGCACTATAAACAAAGCTAATATAAGCACAACAAAAAATACAACAATATATAAAATTTTCTTTTTCATACGCAACTTCTTTTTGATATTTATTTTGGGGATTTTTTATTATCTAACTCAGCCTTTAAAAAGCAATTCTGTGGTATTTATTCCCCAAGGTTCAATTTCTCAAATTATAACATATTTAAAGCAAAATAAATATCAGATGAGTAATATTGATAAATATATTTTATTTTTTTTAGGACACCCTCAATCAGGCTGGATCAACATAGGTACAAAAGATTTAAATAGAGCTGAATTTCTACATAAACTCACTATTGCTAAAGCAGCACTTCAAACCATTACTCTTATCCCAGGAGAAACAAGCGTAATCTTTCTAGAACAAGCAGCCAAACAACTTGGACTTGATAAAGATATACTTTTAAAAGAATTTCAAGCTCAAGCTCCTTATGATGAAGGAGTTTTTTTACCAGAAACTTATAAAATCCCGAAAGGCATTACAGAAAATCTACTCATTCAAATGCTTTTAAACCATGCTGAAATTTCCAATAAAAAAACTTCTGAGAAAATTTTTGGTGATTATAATCCAAAAAAATGGCACCAATATATCATCATCGCTTCTGTAATACAAAAAGAAGCTGCTAATGACAATGAAATGCCTATAGTTGCAAGCGTAATTTACAATCGACTTAAAAAAGGTATGAAGCTTCAAATGGATGGAACTTTAAATTATGGAATTTACTCCCATGTAAAAGTTACCCCACAAAGAATAAGACAAGATAATAGCTTTTATAATACCTATAAATTTACAGGATTGCCTAAAGAAGCGGTTTGTAATGTTTCTTTAGCTGCTATTCGTGCAGCTATTTTTCCTTTAAAGACAGATTATTTATATTTTGTGCGTGATAAAAATACTGGAGTTCATATTTTTAGCACAAATATAGATGATCACAATAAAGCCATAAATTTACAAAAAGGAAAATAATTTTGATATTTTTATACAAAATAGTTAAATTGGAACAGTATTTGCTTGTTAATATTAAAAATTATAAAAAGGATAAAAAATGATTAACCCATTTAAATCAAAAGAACTAGTCACTGGTGCTTTAGCGGGTAGAAATCTAAGAAATCAACTCATCAATGCCAATCTTGCAAATGTTGATACTCCTTTTTATAAAGCAAGAGATATTGAATTTGAAACAGCTTTGGTAAATCGTGCAAATGAAATTTTCAAAAAAAATGACAAAAAAGAATTAGAATTGGCAGTAACCGAAGAAGGGCATCAAAAACCTTGGAAATTTCCTGATCCTAGTAAATCTACTATTTACCTAAGAGATGGTCATTTGGCAAGAAATGATGCAAATACTGTTGATCTAGATGTAGAAACTACAGAAATGAGTAAAAATACAGTTATGATAACAGCTCTTGATGGAGTTTTAAGAAGACAAAGCAATATCTTTAGTTCTATACTTGATGCAAGCTCTAAATTAAGTTAAAGGTAAATTATGGCATACTTAAGTGATTTTGATATTAGTGGTTATGGTTTAAGTGCTCAACGTTTTAGAATGAATGTTATTAGCTCTAATATAGCTAATGCAAACACTACAAGAACAGCTGAAGGTGGGCCTTATAGAAGACGCGAAGTGATCTTTAAAGCAACAGATTTTGATAAGCTTTTAAATGAGCGAATTAACAAAGATAATAATTTTTTAAAATATGAAAATCCTTTAAATGATCCAAGTTCGCCAGAAGAAGCTAAACCTGCTATTCAAAGTGTTGTAGTGGATAAAGTGGTCAGAGATGACAAAGATTTTCGTATGAAGTATGATCCAAGCCATCCTGATGCAAATGCTGAAGGTTATGTAGCGTATCCAAATGTAAACCCTGTTATTGAAATGGCAGATTTGATTGAAGCTACAAGAGCTTATCAAGCCAATGTAAGTGCTTTTACAAGTGCAAAAACTATAGCTCAAAGTGCGATTGATTTATTAAGAGGATAATAAAAAATGAACAATATTAATGATTTAAGATTAAATAATAATATTTCAAATACCAACAAAAGTCAAAATTCCACAGGAATTGGTGATGAATTTGCCAAGATGCTTAAAAATGAAATCGATGATTTAAATAAAGCACAAGAAAGTGGAGAAGCTGCAATGACAGACATTGCCACAGGACAAGTAAAAGATTTACATCAAGCAGCTATAGCTATCACTAAAGCTGAAAGCAGCATGAAATTTATGCTAGAAGTAAGAAATAAAGCGATCAGTGCTTATAAAGAAATCACAAGAACTCAAATTTAAACCCTAATGCAAGAATATAAAAAAAATAGGGTTTCAAAAGTTGCCTTTGCCTACTGCATGGCACTTTTGTTTATGATTATTTTTATCAGCTCTACTTTTTTTCTTACATCAAAACGTCATATACCTAACACTGAAAAAGATCAATACGCTCTTGCTCTAAGAGGATCGATTATAACCAAAGATAATTTTACTATCACAAGTTCTAAACAAATTTATCGTGCTGAAATTGATCTTAGAAGCATTAACAAAGATAAATTTGATCTATTTTTAAAGCTTTTTCAAATTTATAGTGGGATAAGTAACGATCAAGTAGCAGATATTAAAAAAAGAATGCAAAATCAAAAAAAACGCTCTTATAATTTTGTTCTTTTACAAAACTTAGACTCCAAGCAAGCAAGCTACCTTAAAGATCTTGCTAAAAAACTTTATATACAAGGTTTTTTCAAAGCTTTTACAAATAACTCAGGAAGAGTTGAAACAAGAGGATTAAATATCATCGAACATGAAGAAGATAGAATTTACATGTCAAAAGATTCTTTTACTCCTATTATCGGTTATACTAAAATGATATTAGATCCAGAAAGTGGAATTTTAAAAAATATAGGAGTTAAAGGTTTAGAAAAATACTACGATGCATGTCTAAGCCCTGTTCAAAATGAAAAAATTCAAGGACTTAAAGATATAGGTGGAAATATTATTTTAAATCTAAATTCACTACAACAAAAAAAGATCAATGGTTGTGATTTATATTTAAATCTTTCTTTAAAACTGCAAAAAAGTATAGAGAAAGCTATAGATCAAAGAAATGAGGATTTAAAAGCCAATGAAATCATCGTTGGGGTAATGGAAAGTAAAACAGGAAGAATTTTAGCTCTAGCAAGCTCAAGGCGTTATGACCCACAAAATCGCGGAAAGGATCTATCAGTTCTTAATGCAAGCGCTATAGAATACGGCTATGAAGCAGGTTCTGTTATCAAACCTTTTATCTTTACAACAGCCTTAAGACTTGGTAAAATAAAAATGGATGAAGTGATTAATACTTATGGCGGTTCTTACAAGCTAGGACGTTTCACCATCAAAGACGATCACAAAATGGACAAAATGACTATGGAGGAAGTTATAAGATATTCTTCAAATATAGGCATGATACAAATTGCTAAAAGACTTAACAATATAGAAATCGTATCAGGGCTTAAAATATTTAAATTTGGCGAAAAAAGTGGTATTGATCTACCCTATGAACAAAAAGGAGAAATTCCAAATCCTAAGCGCTTAAGAGATATAGAAAAATCTGTTTTAAGTTATGGTTATGGACTTAAAACAACCTTTATACAACTCCTTGCAGCTTATAATGTTTTCAACAATGATGGGTTTTATATCACACCACGTTTAGCTGAAAAATTCTATCAAAATGGACGCTTTACAAATCTTGATGATGATGTAAAAAAAGAAAAAATTCTTTCTAGCGAAGCCGCTAAAACGATGCAAAATGTTCTTATAAATGTTATAGAAAAAGGAACAGGAAAAAAGGCAATTACACAAGGTATTATTGCAGGAGGTAAAACAGGAACGGCAAGAATAGCCGAAAGACAAGGTTACACCTCAAATCGCTACAATGCATCCTTTTTTGGTTTTGCAAATGATTTAAATCACGCCTATACCATAGGAGTTCTCGTAAGACATCCTACTAAACCTTATAGTTATTATGCTGCACAAAGTGCTTTGCCTATGTTTAAAGATGTTGTTGATATTTTAATCAATGAAGAATTTCTAACGCCTATACAAGACAATAACTAAACTAGCACAAACAACTAGTTTGATATATCTTTAGAAAATATCACCTCAACAGCACCTATAAGTTCTTCAGCAATCTTAGCAGCAAAAGTTGTATCATTAAGTATTGAAATTCCTTCAGCTGTTGTGATTTTTCTTACTGAAATAAGATGTTCAACATTGCTCAAGGTTAAAGTATCGATTTCTTTTAAAATTTCTTTTCCTTTTTGAAGATTTTTAATAATCAAATAAAGCTTTTCACGATCTTCAACAACTCTAAGCTCTTCGATACTTCTTAAAAGCTCTCCTAAATTCGATCTAATTTTATTGTACTCTAAAGCCAAAAATTCATTAGAAGAACTAGAATATTTCTTAATATTTGCTTGGATAATTTTTAAATTTTTAGTTGTTTCGGCTAAATTTTTAGCTGCCATCTTAAAGGTAAAAATTTTATGATTCTTTGTTTCATCGTTAATATAAACTTGTGCTTTAGTTGAAAAATCGATAATAGCTTCAAAAAGAACCTTTATCCTAGTTTGATACAAATAGTCCAAATCCACATTTTTACTAAACCACTTTTTATTTTCTAAAATTTCTTTAAAACTTTTATCACTTTGTATATCTTTACGACTAAAACCTATAGCATGAGCAACAATTGCATAGGTATTGTTATAAAGATGCTCGCTTTCTTTCCTTAAAGCTTCGATGGCTGTGTCACTAAACTTAACCAAACTACTATCAAGATATAAAGGCTTGTCTTTATTCTTATCTTTAGGAGCTTTTACTATCTTATTTAAAAAAAGAACAATTTGAGGAGTAAAGAATGAAAAAAGCACAACACCAATTAAGTTAAACAAAGTGTGAAATAATGCTACTTTCAAAGCTATATCTTCTATGTTTAATACAATGGATAAAAAATTAAGAAAATGTATAAAATAAGGAAAAATAAGCACTATTAAAAAAGCTATACCAAAATTAAAAATACAACTTGCAAACGCTAATTTCTTTCCTTCAATATTGGTACTTAAAGAAGCTAAAACAGCCGTTACAACTCCTCCAACACTAGTACCTAAAGTTGCTGCTAAGGAATTTTCCAAACTGATTTGTCCTGCAAGTAAAGCAGCGACAATAATAGCCATTGTAGCTGTGCTTGATTGTATAACTCCTGTAAGCAAAGCACCTAATCCTAAAAAAACAAAAACTCCTTTAAAACCAGCAAAATCAAAACGAGAAAGATCAATTATATGTTTAAAATTTTCAAAACCACTTTTAATATAATCCACACCCAAAAAGAAAAATCCTATACCAATAAAAATATTACCCAAACCTTTTAAAACACTATCTTTTTGAAAGAAAAATAATACTCCAATAATCAAAAGTGGGATAGCTAGCATTGAAATTTTAATATTTGTCAAACCAACAATCAGCCAAGAGCTTGCCGTATTTCCTAAATTTGCTCCAAAAATAATCCCTATGCCCGCACCCAAAGAAATAAGCCCTGCACTCAAAAAAGAAATCGTAATAATAGAAACTAAAGTTGAAGATTGCATAATTAAAGTACTTAAAGTACCAAAAAGTATACTTTTTATCTTTGTATCGGTTGACTTCGCTAAAATTTTTTCAAGCAAACCACCACTAAAAGCTTTAAAACCTATACCTAAATTAGTCATTCCAATAAGAAGTATTGCCACTCCTGCTAAAAGATTGGCAAGCTCGTCATAACGAATTAAAATAAAAATCAGAACTAAAGTAAAAATACTCCATGAAATAAATTTAAAATATTTTAAAGAATTTCTTTCCTCTTGCAATGCCTAACCTTTTAGTTTTTCAAATTCATTCATCAGAAATTCTCTTAAATTTTCGGCTTCTTCTTCGCCTTTTTCTAGATACTCAAGCAATAAATTTTCTAATTCCTTTAAAAAAGAAAAAAGTTCATTTTGCCAGATACTATCGTTTTTATTGCTTAAATTCATGGTTTGTATGAAAGTCAACTCTCTGCTTAAATCCCCAAGTTTTTCTAAAAATTCATCTTTTTGATCAGAATTTTTTAATGCTAAATTAGTATTTTGGACATTTTCTTTAAATTCTCTGATTTTTTCATCGATTAAATCGCAAAATTTCGGATAAATATCCATTTTAATAGGCTCTAAAAGGGTTTGCTCGTCTATATTTAAAGTAAGCTTTTTAACAGCAAAATAAAGAGCTAAAAAAGACAAAGCTGCTATGAGTAAATAAATTCCTAGCATTAATAACTCTTAAGGGCTAGCATTCCGCCATCTAAATTGATGCTTTCAAGTCCCAATTTTTCAGCTATAAATTCAGCTGCAACCATGCTTCTATGGCCACTACGACAAATAAAAGCAAGTTTTTTACTTTCATCTCTTTTGCTTTGAAATTCATCTAAAAATTTAGCATTTAAAAGCCCTTGATTATCATATAAAGCCACACATTGCGCATTAGGTAAAATACCTTCTTCCCATTCTAAAGGAGTACGCACATCAAAAATTTGATAAGCGTTTAAATCTTGCTTTGTCCAAAGACTTGCAGGGATATTTTCTATCATGAAAAAGCCTTATTGATAATTTTTGCAAGGCTTGCATTAAATTCAGCAGGATTATCCACTCCCATACCTTCGCTTAGTTTTGCCATATTTAAAACTAGGGTTGCTATATCTGCACTAAAACTTTCGTTGTTTTTAAGACCTGTAAAAATAGCGTGCTTTGGATTGATTTCTAAAATAGGTTTGAAATTTTGTTCTTGACCCATTTGTTTTAAGAGTTGTTGCATAGCAAAATCAGGTTTATTTTTATCGTAAACTACACAACTTGGGCTATCTTTCAAGCGACTGGTTAGTCTTACATCTTCAACTTGATCTTTTAGAAGTTCTTTAAATTTAGCTACAAGTGGAGCAAAAGTATTTTTTTCTTCATCGCTTAGTTCATTTTTATCTTCTACTTGATTAATGGCTACAAATTTCAAACCTTCAAATTCTAGCATAGGAGTTACTAAAGAATCAATCTCATCATCCATGAGTAAAACTTCTATATTTTTTTGCTTATATTCTTCAAGTAAAGGAGAGGTTCTTAATAAACTTTCATTATTTCCTGCTATATAAAAAATTTCCTTTTGCTCGCCTTGAAGGTCATTTTTATACTCTTCTAAAGAGCGTAAATTTTCACCTTTGGTGCTTTTATAAAGCATGAGTTTTAAAAGACTGTCTTTTTCTCCGCCAAAACCATAAAGTCCTTCTTTTAATACCTTACCAAAGGTTTTAAAGAAAGATAAGTATTTTTCTTTATCATTGTTTTTAAGTTTTTCAAGTTCACCTAAAATCTTTTTAACGCTAGCTTCTTTAACACCTTTTAAAATTTGATTTTCTTGTAAAATTTCACGGCTTACATTAAGTGGTAAATCTTCTACATCGATAATCCCACGCACAAAACGCAAATAAGTTGGTAAAAGTTCTTTATCATCATCGCTGATAAATACACGTTTTACATAAAGTTTTAAGCCGCTTTGATAATCCACACGGAACAAATCAAAAGGTGCATTTTGTGGTATGAAAAATAAGGAATTGTATTCTAATTTTCCTTCGCTTTTAGTGTGAAGATAAAGTAAAGGTTTGTTTGAATCATGAAAATTTTGCTCATAAAATCTTTCATAATCTTCTGCTTTAAGGCTTGATTTTTGCATTCTCCATAAAGCATTGGCTTTATTGATTTGAGAAATTTTAAGTTCAGTTTTTCCTTCTTCTTCGCCCTCTTTAGCAGGAGTAAATTCTTCTTTTTCCATGAAAATTGGAAATTGAATATGATTAGAATATTTTTCTATAATGCTTTCGATTTTATAAGTATTAGCAAACTCATCATCTTTTAAATATAAAGTAATGCTTGTTCCTTGTTCTTCTTTGCTTGCGTCATTAATCTCATAACCATTTGCATCGGAACTCCAAAGATAAGCTTTATCATCTAAAGCTTTTTTACTTAAAACTTCGATTTTGCTAGCCACCATAAAAGCAGAATAAAAACCTACTCCAAATTGTCCTATGAGTTGAGAATCTTTTTTAGCATCACCGCTCAAATTTTCTAAAAAGCTTTTAGTGCCACTTTTTGCTATGGTTCCAAGGTTGTTGATAAGATCATCTTTATCCATACCTATACCATTATCACTAATACTTAAAGTTTTTTTATCTTTATCAATTTTGATTTCAATTTTAGGTTCAAATTTTAAGCTTTTATATTTATCATCACTTACGCTTAAAAAATTAAGCTTATCTAAAGCATCGCTTGCATTTGAAATAAGTTCTCTTAAAAAAATTTCTTTATTAGAATATAAAGAATGTATCATAAGCTGTAAAAGCTGATTGACTTCGGTTTGAAATTGCATTTTAACTTCCTTTGTAATTTTTTAAAGTGGTATTTTAGCAAAAAATACAAATTCTAAAGTAAATTTAAAGATTTATTTGAAAATTATAAAACCAAGCCATGCGGCAAATAAGCAAAGAAAGACATTTAAGATAATATTTAACGCAAAATGAAGATAATTTCCACTTTGCAAAAGAAGTAAATTTTGATAAGAAAAAGTAGAAAAAGTTGTAAAAGCTCCTAAAAAACCTGTACTTATAAAGCTTTTAAGTAAAGGAGATAAACCTTTATTTTGTACATAAGAAAACAAAAGTCCTATGATAAAAGAACCCAAAACATTAACAAAAAGAGTTCCAAGGCTGATAGAATAAGGAAAAAATTTATTCACTAAATTAATAGAAAACATTCTTAAGATTGCTCCTATAAATCCCCCAAAACCAACAACTAAAAGGGTATTTAGCAAAGCTTAGCTCTTTCTTGATCGAGTAATTCTTGCATTTTTTTTCTAGTGTTTTCAAGCCATTTGTCATCATTTGTATCGACTAAATCCATACAAATGATTTTAAGCACTCCGCTGCTTGCACTAAAACTTTTTGTGTCTAAAATTTTTGCAGAATCCACAATTAAAATGGGTTGAACTTTAAGATTTAATTTTTCACTTAAAATTTTTGCTCCACTTTGAAATTTAAGCATTTTTTCATTTTTAGATCTAGTTCCTTCTGGAAAAATAGCCAAAACCCTATCTTCGCTAATTCTTTCTTTTGCTTCTTTTAAAACTCGTACCAAATCACGCGGATTTTTTCTATCTATACAAAGAAGTTTTGGTTTTTTCATAGCAACTTTGAAAATAGGAATTTCTCCTAATTCTTTTTTGGCAATCCAGCATAAATTTTTAGGATATAATTCTTCTAAAGCGATGATATCTAAAGCACTTTGATGATTCATTAAAATCATCTGAGCTTGCGGATTAAAAGTGCCAATAATTTCTTGTTTATAAGAGATAGTATATCTTTGAAATTTAGCCCAAATTTTGCGGATTTTCCAAAGTGTGTTTTGAGATTTTGTAAAGCAAAAACAAAAAATCACCAAAGCAACACTTAAAACAAAAAAAATCCAAAAATAAAGAGCTTTAATTTTTTTGTAAATCATCTTTATTAACCCAACCTATTTTTCCATCAGAAAACAATACTTTAATATAATTTTGTCTTTTGCCCAAAACTTCTACTTTTTCATCTGCATTTGCCGTATAAAAATAAGTTGAAGGCTCTGTAGGTAAAATTTTAGCCCTAGAACCAGCCTTGATAATTGCATTTTGAGTATTGGTATCTACAAGAAAACTAAGTGCAAAACAAACAACTGCCAAAGCCAGAATAATGTAATTTTTTCTCCATACAAATAAAGCTCCAAATAAAACCGCTAAAAACCATAAGGTATATTGTTTATAAATATTTAAGTCTTTATTTACAGGATTTAAATCACTCTGAGTGCTGATCTCATCGTCACTAATTTTTAGTTTTAAATTTATATTTTCAAGCTTTTTACTGTCCTTATTGAAATACGAAAATTCAAAATTTGTTTTACTTAATGGCAAAATAGCATAATAAAAAGCACTAGAAGCATTAAAATCCCCTTTTAAATTTTCAATACCTTGCTTTTGAATTCCTTCTATAAAAAAGCTTTTAAGATTTGTATTGGTTGCGTTTAGTTCTACCATCATAATGATATTAGCATCATCAAAATAACTCGCTTTAACTTTTTTAATTTCCAAAGAACTTGCCACAAGGTGTGAAAAATCTTTATTGGATAAAGTATTTTCAAATTTGATAGGATTAAGATTGATATCAGCCTCTTGAAAAGCTTCATTATTTCTAAGAAGTTTGATAGAAATTTTACTCAAACTAGCATTTGAATTTTTGGCTTCAAACCATAAAGTTGTTTTATATTCGTTATTGATAAATTCCCATTTTGCATCTGGATTTAAAAAAGATAAGTTAGTTTTTTCTACGCTTATGTTAAAATCAAATTTTGTATTTTCCGTAGTGCGAGCATAGATCGTAATAGGAAAAACTTCTCCAACATATACCCTACTTGGATATTCATTATTTGTAAGAACCAAACTCCCTTTAGCTACAAAAGGATCATCTACATTGCTTTCAAAGTCATTGTTTTCATCACTTGGCGGAATATTTTGATAAATTTTTTGTTCTTCTTGGGGTAATTTTTGTAATTCTTTTTGCATATTTTCATCTTGGCCGCTAAATACAGAAATTTCACCCCTGCCAAACAATACAACAACACTAAAAATTAAAGTTAATAAAATTTTCAAGATAAAAAGCCTTTAAGCATTTTTAAACCTACATCATTACCTAGAACTTTTTCACAAGCACGCTCAGGATGGGGCATAAGTCCAAAGATTTTTTTGTTTTCATCACAAATTCCTGCGATATCAAATACAGAACCATTTGGATTTGGCTCGTATTTTAGAATAATAAGATCTTTATCTTGCAATTCTTTTAAAGTAGTCTCATCAGCGTAATAATTTCCCTCTCCATGGGCAATTGGTAAACTAATAATTTCATCTTTTTTGAAATTTTTCAAAAAGGCATTATCATTAGAAACCACTCTTAAACTTTGGTTTTTTGAGATAAAGCTAAGATTGTTGTTATGCTTCATTGCACCTTTTAAAAGACCGCTTTCAAGTAAAATTTGAAAACCATTACAAATACCTAAGATATATCCTCCCTTTTTTGCATGATTAAAAACACCTTGCATAGCAGGAGCAAGTTTTGCAATAGCTGCACATCTTAGATAATCTCCATAAGAAAATCCGCCTGGCAAAACAACTAAATCTGTATCAAATTCTTTTTCTTCATGCCAAATAATCTGCGTTTTTACTCCAAGTTTTTCAAAGGCATAAGCTGTATCAAATTCACAATTTGTCCCTAGAAATCTAATAATAGCAACTTTCATTTTACTCTTTCTCAATTATAAGCTCATAATCTTCAATGACGCTATTTACCAACAACTCTTCACACATTTTTTTTACTTGTTCTTTGGCTAATTTTTCATCTTTCTCATCAAGAGAAATTTTGATTTGTTTTGCTATTTTTACTTCTTTAACACTATTAAAATTTAAAGAATGCAAAGCTTTTTCCACCGCTTTGCCTTGTGGATCTAAAACCCCATTTTTTAAAGAAATATTTACAATAACTTCCATATTTTTCCTTAATTTAATATTCTTTTTAAAACTTCTTCATAAGCCATTTTTACATTACCTAGATCTTGACGAAATCTATCTTTGTCTAATTTTTCATTACTAAATTTATCCCAAAATCTACAACTATCAGGGCTTATTTCATCGGCTAAAACAAGTTCATTATCTTTAGTTAAACCCAGTTCGATTTTAAAGTCAATCAGCCTTAAATTTTTATTGTCAAAAAATGGAGTTAAAATAGAGTTAATCTTTCTAGCCATATTTTTAATTTCACTAATTTGAGCTTCATTTTGCACTAAATTTAAAATCAAACAATGCTCATCATTGATAAAAGGATCGCCTAAGGCATCATCTTTAAGACAAAATTCCACCAAAGCAAAAGGTAGCACAGTGCCATCTTTAATGCCCAGTCTTTTTGTAAGAGAACCTGTTGCAACATTGCGTACTATAACTTCAATAGGAACAATTTTACATTTTTTAACCACTTGTTCTGTATCGCTTATAGTTTCTACCAAATGGGTTTTAATCCCATTTTTTTCGAGCAAATGAAAAATTTCAGTACTGATTTTACAGTTTAATGCGCCTTTTCCACTTTCATTGCCTCTTTTTTCTGCATTAAAAGCAGTTAAATCATCTTTAAACTCACTAATTAGTAAATTTTCATCATCAGTTTTGAAAAGTTTTTTACCTTTTCCTTCGTAAAGCATTTCTTTTTTTGTCATTTTATTGTCCTTGTTTGATATTTAAAATTTTAATAGTATCAATAGCTGATTTTAACTGTGCGTCATCATTGATTTGTTTTTGACTGATTAGATTTTTATTGTCTTTATTTTCTTGTTTATCTTCTTTTTTATTTTTATCTATTTTTTCAAGCTCACTTTCTAAATGTTGTTTTAAGTCGCTTTCTTTTATAGAAAAACCATCTTCTTGAGTATTTACTTTACCTGGAAAAACTTCAATATCAGGTTTTACACCCACTGCTTGAATAGTACGCCCGCTTGGAAGATAATATCTTGCAATAGTAAGCCTTAAAGCTTCAGTTTTATTAATAGGTATGATTTGCTGAACACTACCTTTTCCAAAAGTATTTTCACCCACAATAACACCGCGTTTAAGATCTTGTAAAGCTCCACTTACGATTTCACTTGCACTAGCACTTCCACCATTTACAAGCACAACCAAAGAAGCATTAGAAATTTTGTTTTTAGGATCGGCTTTATATTCTTGATTTTCACTTGCGATGCGTCCTTTTTGAGAAACAATAACACCTTTATCTACAAATAAATTTACAAGTCCTATGGCTTGATTTAAAAGTCCACCAGGATTATTTCTAAGATCTAAAATAACTCCTTTAACATTAGGATATTTTTTAAGTTCTTTACTTGCCACATCTACAACATTTTTATCAAAATTTGTAACCCTAAGATAAAGAATGTTTTCATTTTCTATCATTTTTGCATAAACACTTTCTATCTTAATAATTTCTCTTGTAAGTGTAACATCAAAAGGTTTTGTTGCACCTTTTCTAAAAATGGTTAAAGTGATTTGAGTTTTTGGCTTACCACGCATTTTATCTACAGCATCATTGAGATTAATTCCTAAAGTGGCCTCATCATTAATTTTTAAAATAATATCTCCTGATTTTATCCCTGCTTTATCTGCTGGTGTTCCTTCTATAGGAGAAACAACTGTTAAAGCACCATCTTTCATACCTACGGTTATACCAAGGCCGCCAAATTCACCATTAGTTTGAATTTTCATATCATTAAAATCTTTTTCATTTAAAAAAGAAGAATGCGCATCAAGATTGCTTAAAAGCCCTGATAAAGATTTATCCACCAAATCGCTGATATTTTGATCATCCACATAGTATTGCTCTACTATAGCAAGAGTTTTTGTAAGCTTATCTAAAGCTTCTAGGCGTTTTTGAACCTGCTCTTCTTTTTGATCAACTTTAGCTTGTAAATGACTTGTTAAAAATAGACATAAAATGAAAGTAGTAGCAAAGCCTGCAAGACCCGCAAAAAATCGTTTTGTTTTCAAAATAAGCTCCATCATTGAGTTTTAGTTTAATTAGTTTAAAGAGTAAATTTTAATAAAAATTGCTTAAAACTTCGTAAATAAATTTAAATTCTTAAAAATATGTTAAAATAGACTAAAAATTCCAAAAAGAAAGTTAATACAATGTGCCAAGAAAAACATACTCATACACATTCTCAAAAACATCTTAAAGCAGTTTGCAATCGTCTAAGTAGAACCATAGGGCATTTAAGCGCTATTAAAAGAATGGTTGAAAATGACAAAGACTGTAGTGAAATTTTAATCCAGCTTGCTGCCGTAAAAGCCGAAGTTAACAATACTGCAAAAATAGTTTTAAAAGAACATTTAGCTCATTGTATGGTACATGCTATAGAAGAAAATGATATTCAAAGTATAGAAGAATTAAACAAGGCTATAGATATGTTTATGAAATAATCTAAAATTAGTCATTTGTCCTATTATTTAAAAAATTTTACTCAATTAACTTGACATTATATGACTAAAGTTATATAATAGCAAGTATATAAACTAAATAAAGGATAAAACATGGCAAATATACAAGATTTTTTAACTGATAATATGCTTTCAAATCTTGAAAGTGCAGCATCTTTAGCTATACATTCTAAAAATAATGAAGTTGTACCTTTACATCTTTTATGGGCTTTAAGCGTAGATAATGCAAGTATTTTAAATCAAATTTTAAATAAATTAAATATTTCTAAAGAAGCCTTAGAGCTTGAAATTAAAAGCAGAATTTCAAAACTTGCAACGAGTTCAAATGTAAACCGTGAAAATATACGCTTTTCCAATGAACTTATAAATTCATTAGAAAATGCTAAAGGATTAATGAGTGCTAATGGAGATAGTTATTTAAGTGTGGATACTTGGCTTATAAGTGAAAGTCAAAAAAGTCCTATTAAAGAAATTTTGACGCAATTTTTAGATTTAAGAGAATTTCAAAAAGAGCTTGAAAGTCTAAGAGCGGGACGCAAAATCGATAGCAAAACAAGCGATGAAACCTTAGACAGCTTAAATAAATTTGGTATAGATTTAACCTTAAAAGCAAGCGAGGGTAAACTTGATCCTGTTATAGGCAGAGAAGAAGAAATCGAACGTTTGATGCAAATTTTAATACGCAAAACCAAAAATAACCCTATACTTTTAGGTGAACCAGGCGTAGGAAAAACAGCTATAGTAGAAGCTTTAGCACAAAGAATTATCAAAAAAGATGTTCCAAAATCTTTGCAAAATAAAAAAGTTATCGCTCTTGATATGAGTGCTTTAATTGCAGGTGCAAAATACAGAGGAGAATTCGAAGATAGATTAAAAGCTGTGGTTAATGAAGTGATAAAAAGTGAAAATATCATTCTTTTTATCGATGAAATTCACACTATAGTAGGAGCTGGAGCGAGTGAAGGCAGTATGGATGCGGCAAATATTTTAAAACCCGCTCTTGCAAGAGGTGAACTCCATACCATAGGCGCAACTACTTTAAAAGAATATCGTAAATATTTTGAAAAAGATGCAGCCTTGCAACGCCGTTTTCAACCTGTAAATGTAGGTGAGCCAAGTGTTAATGAGGCTTTGGCTATGTTAAGGGGTATAAAAGAAAAGCTTGAAATTCATCATAATGTAACTATAAATGATAGCGCTTTAGTAGCTGCAGCTAAACTTTCAAAGCGTTATATAGCGGATCGTTTTTTACCTGATAAGGCCATTGATTTAATCGATGAAGCTGCAGCTGAACTGAAAATGCAAATTGAAAGCGAACCAAGTTCTTTAAGAAAAGTACGCAAAGATATAGAAACTTTAGAAGTTGAAAATGAAGCTTTAAAAATGGAAAATGATGAAAAAAATCAAAAAAGACTCGATGAAATCGCAAAAGAACTAGCTAATTTAAAAGAAAAACAAAATGCCCTAAATTCACAGTTTGAAAATGAAAAAAGTGTTTTTGATGGCATAAGTGCTAAGAAAAAAGAAATTGATCTGCTTAAAAATGAAGCTTCTTTGGCTAAAGCTAGAGGTGAATTTCAAAAAGCAGCCGAGCTAGAGTATGGAAAAATTCCAAGTCTTGAAAAAGAAGTAGAAATTTTAGAAGATAAATGGAAAAAAATGAGTGAAAATGGAGTTTTACTTAAAAATCAAGTGGATGAGGATTTGGTTGCTGGAATTTTAAGCAAATGGACGGGTATTAGCGTGCAAAAAATGTTAACTTCTGAAAAACAAAAATTCTTAGAAGTGGAAAAACATTTAAAAGAAAGTGTCATAGGACAAGATAAGGCCTTAAGTGCTTTAGCTAGAGCCATTAAACGTAACAAAGCAGGGCTTAATGCGGACAATAAACCTATAGGAAGCTTTTTATTTTTAGGGCCAACAGGGGTAGGAAAAACACAATCGGCTAAAGCTTTGGCAAAATTTTTATTTGATGATGAAAAAGCAATGATTCGCTTTGATATGAGTGAATT
Organism: Campylobacter sp. CFSAN093227; assembly: GCF_012897855.1. Taxonomy (NCBI): domain Bacteria; kingdom Pseudomonadati; phylum Campylobacterota; class Epsilonproteobacteria; order Campylobacterales; family Campylobacteraceae; genus Campylobacter; species Campylobacter sp. CFSAN093227. The sequence continues at coordinate 520,184 of NZ_CP040610.1, read as the reverse complement.
TATGGAAAAACATAGTGTTTCAAGACTCTTAGGTGCGCCTCCAGGATATATAGGACATGAAGAAGGTGGAGAGCTTACTGAAGCCGTACGAAGAAAACCTTATAGCGTGCTTTTGTTTGATGAAGTTGAAAAAGCACATAAAGATGTATTTAATGTGCTTTTAGGGATTTTAGATGATGGTAGAGCAACCGATAGCAAAGGTGTAACAGTGGATTTTAAAAATACCATTATCATTCTAACTTCTAATATCGCCTCAAGTGCCATTATGAATTTAAGTGGAAAAGAACAAGAAGATGCGGTAAAAAATGAGTTAAAAAATTTCTTTAAACCTGAGTTTTTAAACCGTTTAGATGATATTATCACCTTTAATCCACTTGGAAAAGATGAAGCTTATGAAATAGTCAAGCTTTTATTTAAAGATTTACAAATGAGCTTAGAAAACAAGGGAATAAAAGCAAGTTTAAGCGAAAATGCAGCCCTTTTAATCGCTAAAGATGGTTTTGACCCTGATTTTGGTGCTAGACCTTTAAGAAGAGCTATTTATGATCTTATAGAAGATAAATTAAGCGATATGATACTTGCTGATGAACTTCATGAAAATGATAGCATTATCATTGATGCAAAAGATGATGAAATAATCATCAAAAAAGCTTAATCATTTTGAAAGTAGATCTTTCTACTTTCAAAATATAATCTCGCTTTCATTAAATTTCATATTTGCTTTTGGTAATGGTGATTTGGTGGTATAATAAGCACTTTCTCCTTTATAATTTCCACGATAAACTCCATTAGGAATGCTAAATTTTCTAGTTGTATCAGGGAATTTTTCTATATATTGAGTTAAAAATTCTCTAAACACAGGAGCAGCTGTTCTAGCCCCACCTTCTGTATAACGCATAGGCTTGTTGTTATCATTTCCATACCAAATGATTGCTTCTATTTCAGGCGTAAGTCCACAAAACCAAGCATCAACACTTTTATTCGTTGTTCCTGTTTTTCCTGCTATTTCTATATCTTTTACTCTTGCATTACGCCCTGTGCCTTTTTCAACAACATTTCTCATCATATCTAAAACCAGAAAACTTTGCGCTTCATCGCTGACTTTACGCTCATTTAAGTTAAATTCCATGATGGTTTTACCGGTCTTATCCTGAACTTGTCTGATAATTTGAGGATCTTTAATCGTACCATAGTTCCCAAACATGGTATAAAATTTCGAATACTCCAAAGGAGAAATACCAAAACTTCCCAATACGATTGATAAATTAGGCGGTATATCTTTAAATCCAAATTCCATTAGCTTAGAGTAAAGAACATCCAGCCCCATATCAAGTGCGAGATTAATGGTAGCTAAATTTCTTGATCTTGTTAAAGCTTCTTTTAAGGTAATTAAACCTAAAAATTTACCCCCTTCATTTTTAGGTTTCCAATCCTCATTATTACCCGCTCCACCTTCAAAAATTCTAGAAATATCAGCAATTTCACTCATAGGCGAATATCCTAAATTAATCGCCACTTGATACACAAAAGGTTTAAAAGAGCTTCCAGGTTGACGCATACTTTGAGTAGCACGGTTATAATTACTTTTTTCATAATCAACCCCGCCTACCAAAGCTAAAACATCACCACTTTGATGATTTACCACGACCATAGCTCCGTTTAAAGTGCTTAAATTTGCATCTTTATCGCGTTTTACTATCTCATCATAACCAAATTTTAAAGCATTTTGCGCCATATTTTGAACATCTAGGTCTATATTTAAAATGATTTTATATCCACCTGTTTTTAAGTCTTTGATATTAGGGCTTAATTGTTTAATCACTTCATCTACAACATAAGGAGCAGCATTTTGAGTAAGCGTATCATCATAAACTTGCGGAATTTCTTTAATGGCTGTATCATAATCTGCTTTTGAAATCCAACCTAGATTATACATTCTTGAAATAACATTATTTGCTCTTGAGATGGAAAGATCTAAATGCTTTGTAGGATCATAACTGCTAGGTGCTTTTGGCATACCTACTAGCATAGCAATCTCTTTAAGGCTTAGTTCATTTAAATTTTTATGAAAATACCCCAAAGCTGCGGTTTTTACTCCATAATACCCATGTCCAAAAAAAATAAAATTTAAATACCTTTCTAAAATTTGCTCTTTAGTTAAAATGGTTTCCATTTTATAAGCAAGCAAAGCTTCGCGAATTTTACGCGTAATAGTTCTTTCAGGGGTTAATTCCGTGTTTTTAATAAATTGCTGGGTAAGAGTGGAAGCTCCTTCCATGGTTTTTCCACCGCTTTTTATGATTTTTACAGCAGCTCTAAAAATGGCGTCGATATTAACTCCATTATGTTCAAAAAAGCTTGTATCTTCTATAGCAACCAAAGCTTCTATAAGGCGTGGAGGAAGCTCTTCATAAGGAGCGTAAAAACGATGTTGTTCAAAAGTATTAGCCACAAGCTTGCCATTTCTATCGTAAATTTGTGTTGTAAGAGGAGGTTTGTATTCTTTAAAAGTATAACCCTCAGTATCAGCACTTGTGAAAAGATAAGCCACATAAATAAATCCAGCTATAAACAAAAGAGTAAAAAATGAAAAAATATATTTTAATATTTTCATAAATAAGCCTTTAAAGTTTGGATATCAAGCCCTAAAGCAGTGCTTAGATTTCCTACTTGTTGGGTGATGAAATTTTGATGAAAACCCTCACACATAATACAACCCGCCTTGCCTTTATAAAGATCATTTTCTACATAATCTCTTAAAGCATTTTCATCAAAATTTTTAAAATAAAGTGTAGTTTTTGAAAGAGAAAAAACTCTTTTTTCAGGTTTTACAAGCAAAAAAGCCGATAAAATACTTGCATACTTTCCATTTTGCAAGGCAAGCATTTCATAAGCTTCTTTTTTATCCTTTGCTTTGGTAAGAATTTTTTCATCTATACAAACTATACTATCTGCAAAAAGCAAATTTTGGTTTTGAAAATCTTTGCCTAAAGTACTTAAAAATTGTCTTTCTTTTTCAAGAACTATTTTTTGAACATATAAAAAAGGTGAAATATTTTTATTTAAATTTTCATCATAATCAAAACTAACTTGCCTAAAATCAATCTTTGCGGTTTTAAGCAAGTTAGCTCTTGAAATGGAACTTGAAGCAAGAATTAACATTAAAGTGCTTTTTCTATCGTTTCTAAGCTTTGTTTTAAAGCTTCATTGATTTTGCTTAAATCTTTTCCACCTGCAGTAGCAAAATCATCTCTTCCGCCACCATTTCCACCTAAAATTTGCGCCGCTTCTTTAACCAAAGCTCCTGCTTTTAAAGGCACATCTTTAACGCCAGCTGCTAAAGTGATTTTTTCATCTTTTACTTGGATAAGTAAAATCACCGCTTTAGCAAATTTGTTTTTAAAATCATCAATCATAGCTTTAATATCACCATTATCTATACGTTTTACGCAAATTTCAACACCTTGGATATTTTTAGAATCAAGCTCGGTTTTACTTGAATTTTTAAGCTCATTTTTTAAACTTAAAATTTCATTTTTAAGCTTTTTAATCCCGCTTAAAATATCATTATTTTTAAGTTCATCTTTTACTTTAGAAAGTTCTTCGAGTTGATTTTTTACAAATTCTAAAGCCGCTTTAGAAACCACAGCTTCAATACGTCTAACTCCAGCACTCACACCACTTTCTTTAACTATGTAAAAACTTCCTATTTGAGCAGTATTTTTAACATGAGTTCCCCCGCAAAGTTCTTTGCTTTCACCTAGAGTTAAAACACGCACATTGCCTTGGTATTTTTCATTAAACAATGCTATAGCACCGCTTTTTTTAGCTTCTTCTAAAGGCATATTTTCTAAGATAGCTTCGCTTGAGTTTATAATCATTTTATTGACTCTTTTTTCAATGCTTTCTAGCTCTTCTTTGTTTAAAGCTTTATGATGAGTAAAATCAAATCTTAGTTTATTGCTTTCAACCAAAGATCCTGCTTGGCTTACATGAGAACCTAAAATTTCTCTTAAAGCATGATGTAAAAGATGAGTGGCTGAGTGGTGGCGTGCGATTTGCTCTCTTTTTTCTGTATCGATTCTTGCATGAACTATATCGTTAACTTTTAGTTCTTCGCCTGCTTTTATAAAGCTAAGATTGAGATTAAAAAACTTTTGCGTATCTAAAACTTCACGCTTAGCTATAAATCCACTATCAGCACTTTGCCCCCCACTTGTTGCATAAAAAGGTGTGTTTTCAAGCATCACCCAACCCGCATCTTTAAGGGCGGAAACTTCTTTAAAATCTTCATCTAAAAGGGCTAAAATTTTACTTTCGCATTCTGCTTTTTCATAACCTACGAAATGATTTTCTCCAAATTTTTCAAGTAAGTTTTTAAAATCTCCGCTTGCAGTTTTATCTCCACTTCCTTTCCAAGAAGCCTTAGCGCGTGCTTTTTGCTCATTCATGAAAAGTTCAAATTTTTCTTCATCAACTTTAAGATTTTTTTCTCTTAGCATATCAGCCGTTAAATCAAGCGGAAAACCATAAGTATCATAAAGCTTAAAGGCTACTTCTCCGCTAAAAATTTCTTTAGTGTTTTTAAGCTCTTTATTAAAAATTTCAATCCCATTTTCTATAGTGCTTAAAAATCTTTCTTCTTCAAGGCGAATTTGTTCTTTTACAAAGTCTTTTTTCTCATTAAGATAGGTATAATGTCCGCCCATTAAATCGCACACAATATCAACTAGTTTATACATAAAAGCTTGTTTAAAACCTAGCAAATATCCATGTCTTAAAGCACGACGCAAAATACGACGCAAAACATAACCTCTACCTTCTTTATCAAAACTTACCCCTTGTGCAAGCAAAAATACACTTGATCTTATATGATCAGCTATGACTCTAAAACTTGCTCCGCTTTCATAAACATAAGTTTTATTACAAAGTTTTGAAATTTCATTGATGATTGGCATAAAAAGCGAGCTATCAAAATTGCTAAATTTACCTTCTTTAATCGCTGTTACCCTTTCAAGCCCCATTCCTGTATCAATGCTTGGCTTTGGCAGTGGGCTAAGCACTCCATCAGCACTTCTTTCGTATTGCATAAAAACAAGATTCCAGATTTCTAAAAATCTATCTCCATCTCCGCCCATATAATCTTCGCTTGAGTTAAAATGCTCTTGTCCTTGGTCATAAAAAATCTCACTACAAGGACCACAAGGACCAGTATCGCCCATTTGCCAGAAGTTATCTTTATCGCCAAATTTGTAAATTCTTTCTTTTTGAATGTGTTTTTGCCATAGATTAAAAGCTTCATCATCGTTTTCATGCACGGTTACATAAAGTTTATCTTTAGGTAGTTTTAAAACTTCAGTTACAAATTCCCAAGCATAAGCTATGGCTTGTTCTTTAAAATAATCTCCAAAACTAAAATTCCCAAGCATTTCAAAAAAAGTATGATGGCGTGCGGTATAGCCAACATTATCTAAGTCATTGTGCTTTCCACCTGCTCTTATACAAGTTTGACAGCTTGTTTTGCGTGGAGGGTTTGGGCGTGGAATTTCTCCTGTAAATATACTTTTAAAAGGCACCATGCCCGCATTGGCAAAAAGTAAAGTTGCATCATCAGGAACTAAAGGACTTGACGGGGTTATCTCATGTCCTTTTGATGCAAAAAAATCCAAATAAGCTTTTCTAATATCCATGAATTTTCCTAAAGAAATTTTTATAAAAACATATCATACCAAAATTACTTTAAATTAAGTAAAACTAAAATACAATAAACATTTTTATTTAATTTTATTTCTCTAAGGTTTTTTATGAATTTTATCAATCTTCAAGCCCAATATCTCGCATACAAAGATGAAATCAATGCTGAAATTGAAAGCGTTTTATCAAGCTCTTCTTTCATAGGCGGTGCAAAGCTTAACGAATTTGAGCAAAATTTAGCTCATTTCTTAGGTGTTAAACACGCTATAGGTTGCTCAAGTGGAACTAGTGCTTTATACCTTGCCTTAAGAGTCTTAGATATTGGTAAAGATGATGAAGTTATAGTGCCTAGTTTTACTTTCATAGCAACAGCTGAAGTTGTGGCCTTGGTAGGTGCAAAACCTGTTTTTGTAGATATAAATTTATCAAATTACAATCTTGATTTTAAAGCAGTGCAAAAAGCAATAACTCCAAAAACTAAAGCTGTTATAGCAGTGAGTATGTTTGGACAAATGAGTGATTTAAGGGCTTTAGAAGAAATTTTAAAAGATAAAAATATCACTTTGATCGAAGATGGTGCACAAAGTTTTGGCGCAAGTTTCAAAGGAGAAAAATCCTGCTCTATAGCTAAAATTTCATGCACAAGCTTTTTTCCTTCGAAGCCTTTGGGAGCTTATGGCGATGGCGGGGCTATTTTTTGCCATGATGATGAAATTGCTAAAAAAATAAGAATTTTACTCAATCACGGACAAACTCAGCGTTATAAACATGAATTTATAGGTATAAATGGACGCCTTGACACCTTACAAGCAGCGATTTTAAATGTTAAGTTAAAATACCTAGAAAAAGAATTAGACAAAAGACAAAAATTAGCACAAATTTATAATGCAAATTTAAAAAACTGCCAAATTCCACAAATTAATCCAAATGCTTTTAGTGCTTATGCACAATACAGCGTTTTAGTTGAAGATAGAGCTAGTGTATTGCAAAAATTTGAAAAAGCTAATATACCTTATGCTATACACTATCCAACCCCTTTGCATAAACAACCTTGCTTTAGTGAGTTTTCAAATTTAGAACTTAAAAATTCAGAATACGCAAGCGAACACATCTTATCTTTGCCTTTTTCACCTTTTTTAAGTGAAGAAGAGCAAGAGCAAGTTATTTGTATTTTTAAAGATTGATTCCATGAAAATAGGTATCATAGGCCTTGGAAAAATGGGGCAAAACCACTTAAATGAACTTAGTAAAAATTCTCATTTTAAACTTAATGCACTTTTTGATCTTTGCAAAAATCCAAACCTAAATATTTTTGATGATATTTTTTATGATGATTTGGATAAATTTTTAAATCAAAATAATGATATTATCATCATAGCAACACCTACAAATTCACATTTAACAATAGCAAAAAAAGTTTTTAAACAATGCAAATGCGTTTTAATCGAAAAGCCTTTAGCTCTAAATTTAAAAGAAATAGACGAAATTTCAAATTTAGCTAAAGAATACAGCATAAAAGTAGGTGTAGGTTTTTGCGAAAGATTTAATCCTGCGGTTTTAGCCCTAAAAAAAGAGCTTGAAAATGAAGAAATTATCAGCATTAACATACAAAGATTTTCACCCTACCCACAAAGAATCAGCGATGTAGGGATTTTGCAAGATTTGGCTGTGCATGATCTTGATTTGCTTTGTTTTTTAAGCAAACAAGAAATAACAAAAACCAATTTGCTTAAAAAATACACCCAAGATCAAACAAGAGAAAGTGAAAGCATTATTCTATGTGAGCTTGAAAAATGTATTGCTAGCATACATCAAAGTTGGAATAGCACACAAAAACTAAGAAAAATTCATCTTATTACTAAAAATCATTTTTATGAAGCCAATTTAAATGACTTTTCTTTATTAAAAGATGGAAATTTTATAGAACTTACTCAACAAAGTCCACTTTTTTCAGAACACGAAGCTTTGTTAAAACTTATCGATAATCAACCCAATCATTTAGCCAGCACGAGCGATGCTTACAAAGTTCAAGAAATTTTAGAAAGGTTTGCGTGAAATTAGTTTTATTTTTAAATATGGGCGGAGCTACGAATTTACAAGATTGTGAAGTTTTTTTAAAAAATATGTTTAATGATCCTTATATTTTAGGAATCAAAAATCGATTTTTAAGAAAATTTGTAGCATGGATCATAACAAAGGCTCGCGTTAAAGCCATGCAAGAAAACTATAAAAAAATTGGCGGAAAATCCCCTTTAAACGAACTTACTCAAAGCCTGTGTGACAAGCTTAATTTAAAACAAGATGAATTTAAATTTGATTTTGTAAATCTTTATGTTCCTCCTTTTGCCACAGAAATTTTGCAAAAATACACTTTAAATGCAAGTGATGAAATCATTCTTTTTCCACTTTATCCGCACCATTCTTGCACCACAGTAACTTCATCTTTAGAAGTTCTGCAAAATGAAATTTCAAAGCAAAAAATTCAAGCAAAAGTAAAAACTATAGATATTTTTTACAAAAATGAGCTTTATAACGAGATGATAGTTTCGCACATTTTGGCTAAAAAAAGTAAATTTGATGCCAAAATTTTGATTTTTTCAGCGCATTCTTTACCACAAAGCATTATTGATAAAGGTGATTTATATGAAAAGCATGTAAATGATCATGTAGAAATTTTAAAAGAAAAGCTAAAAGATCATTTTGATGAATTTATTTTAGCTTATCAGTCTAAACTAGGCCCTGTAAAATGGCTTGAACCAAATACAAGCGATGTTTTGGCAAATTTAAACGATAAAGCTCTGATTTACCCTATTTCTTTTTGCATTGATTGTTCTGAAACGATTTTTGAGCTAGGTATGGAGTATAAACATTTAGCAAAGTGCGATTATGATTTAATCACTTGCCCAAATGATAGTGATGAATTTATCCACTTTATTTTAAAGTATTTGTCTGATTTTAATTAAGAATGATTTTGAAGTCCTTGTTTATGATTACAAGGACTTTTTAGTAAAAATTTAGCCAACTAAGCTAAAGTATAAGCTTTTTCTCCGTGCAAACTCACATCTAAGCCTTTTTGCTCTACTTCTTCTTTTACTCTTAAGTCTGTAAAACAAGAGATAATCTTAAAAATAACAAAGCTTATAAGAGCTGACAAAACCACACAAATCACAATAGCAAAAATTTGCTCTTTTAAAAGTTCCAAACTTCCGCTGATAAAAAATCCCTCGCCAAGTGCATTTTGGGAAATCACATTAGGATTTACTTTAGCACTTGCAAAAAACCCTGTGGCAATTCCTCCCCAAATACCTCCGATTCCATGTAAAGAAAAGGCATCTAAAGAATCATCCCATTTGAGTTTGTATTTAATAAAACTTAAACCAAAATAACAAAACACACAAGACAAAGTCCCTATAACAAGAGAAGCATAAATATCTACATAACCGCAAGCTGGAGTAATTCCCACAAGCCCTGCTACAAGCCCACTAAGTCCACCTAAAATAGTCGGTTTTTTATGGATGAGCCACTCAAGTACCACCCAAGATAAAAAGCCGCAAGCTGCTGATATAATACTTACTATAAAAGCATTGATAGCAATATCATTCATTTCGCCAGCACTTCCAGCATTAAAACCTAACCATCCTATAAAAAGCAAAATCGCACCTAAGAAAGCATAAGGAATAGAATGCGCGTTTTTATCCTCATCATCACTTTTTCTAGCGCCTACCATCAAAGCTCCTACAAGTCCAGCAACCCCAGAGCTAATATGCACAACACCGCCCCCAGCAAAATCAAGACTTCCTCTTTTAAGCAAAAATCCCTCACTGCTCCAAATCATATGTGCTAACACATCATAAACTAAAGTACTCCAAAAAAGTAGAAATATCACCAAAACACCCAGTTTAATTCTTCCCACCAAAGAGCCTGTTATGATGGCAGATGCAATAAGTGCAAACATCATTTGAAAAATCACAAAAAGAATATTTGGAACGCCTGAAGCGTTGTATCCGCTAATACCCTCTAAGAGGAAATTCTCGAAATTTCCTACAAGCCCAAGTCCTTCATCTTTACCAAAAGAAAGACTAAATCCAAGCACTACCCATTGTAAAGTAATAACACCAAAAACAATAAAGCAATTCATTATAGTATTAAGAGTATTTTTACTTCTTACCATACCTGAATAAAACATTGCCAAAGCTGGAGTCATAAGCAAAACTAGCAAAGTACACAACACAATAAAACTTGAATTTATCGCATTCATTTACCTGTCCTTTCTTACAAAAATTTAATTGCGAGATAATTATATTTAAAATGATTTAAAAAAATATAAATTTAAGAAATATTTTATATATTTTTTTTATCAAAATTTATTTTTTTATCTTAAATTACTATAAATAGGTATTTTAAAAAATATTTTACTTCTCTATAATTCAAAATTACTAGCATTAAAATAAAAATTTGAGCCAAGTTAAAAAACAACAAAGATAAAAAGGATTATTACAAGATAATGAAGAAAAAATTTGATTATTTAATAAAATTATCTGATATTAAAAAAGTAATTGCGTTTTAAAATAGCCTAAAAGCTCTTCTTTAGCTTTTAAAATATCATCAGTATTTAACTCAAGATCAATCTTATCTGGTTTTTTATAAGTTTTATCATAATACTCCAAAAGCATAACAATAAGCTTTTGCCATTCTTTTCTCTCATAACTTTGAAGCAAATCTTGGCGTAAATTTAAGCTGATATAAGGACTGATTTTTTGCACACATTGTTGAAATTTCAAAGGAGTCATTTTTTCTTGATAAATTTTTTGTATTCTTCTAACGCGATTTTCCAAAGAACAAAAACAATAAATTTTAAAAGCCTTTTGCATTTTTTCATAAAATTTCAAAGGTAAGATAATATCCCCTATTTTGCGACTTTCGCTTTCTATGAAAGCAAAATTTTCTAAATTTTGAATATTGTGAAAAAGTTCTGCTTCAAAAGCTTTTTGCGTAGGTTGTTTTCCTAAAATATCACCAAAAGACGAGCCTAAATGATTTGCCATTTTTTCTAAATTTATAGCTTGTGGGAGTTGTTCTAAAAGCTCTGTTTTTCCACAACCTGTATTACCACAAAGAGCAAAAAAATCAAAATTTATTTCATTTTCGAAATAATGCGTTACAAAAGTTCTATAAGCTTTAAACCCACCTTTTAAACGCACCACCCTAAAGCCAAGCTCACTTAAAATCACTGCGATAGACTTTGAACGCAAACCCCCACGAGAACAATAAATCCCCACCTTTTCTCCTATGCGAAAATTTTGAGTGATTTCTAATATATGCTTAGCGGTATTTTGACAAATATAACTCGCACCCATAGCCTTAGCTAAAGCTTGATTTTTCTTATAAATTGTTCCTATTTCTTGATATTCTTCATCATTGAGTGCATAAAAATTTAAAGCTCCTATCAAGTGAGAATGCAAAAATTCTCTAGGGCTTCTTGCATCGATTAAAAAAGAGAAATTTTCTTTTTGAAACTCTACAAATTCAACTTCACTGAGCATTTTTAAAAGCCAAAACAAGTTTTTGATAAACTTGCTCTATATTAGTGCCACAAACCCTAGTTTCTCCTATGGTTGTGATAAAATTTGTATCTCCTGACCAGCGTGGCACTAGATGATAATGACAATGAAAAGCTATGCCAGCTCCTGCATCCTTGCTTAAATTCATACCGATATTCACTCCATTTGCATGAATTTGCTCTTTTAAAATTTTTACCCCCAAACGCACAAAATAACTCATTTCTTGCCAAATTTCATCACTTAAATTTTCTATATGCTCTTCATGTATATAAGGAATCACCATAAAATGCCCTGCAGAATAAGGATAGCGGTTCATCACTCCAAAACAATGCTTTGCTCTAAAAATCACGCCTAATTCTTCATCGCTTTTGATCTTATTAGCACAATCACAAAATGGACAAATGCTTTTTTCTTTTTCAAAATACTCACTCCGCCATGGTGCATACAAATACTGCATTTTCCCTCCTTAAAGCAAAGCTTTTAAAGCCTTTCCTTCATCTTTTTCGCGCATAAAATATTCGCCGATTAAAAAAGCATCAACGCCTAAATTTTGCAAATGCTCTAAAAATTCTTTATTTTCTAAACCACTTTCTGCGATGATGATTTTTGAATTTGGGATTTGTGAGATAAGTTTTTCGCACAAACTCATATCCATAGTAAAATCCTCTAAATTACGATGATTGATACCAATGATATCCGCTCCAGCAAAAATAGCCTTACTCAAATCCTCTTTATCATGAATTTCAACCAAAGCCTCAAGACCTAAATGTCTTGCAAACTCAAGCAGTTTTTTAAGCTCTTTCATGCTTAGCATTTTAGCGATTAATAATACAAAATCCGCCCCATAAACCAAAGCTTCTAAAATTTGATACTCATCAAAGATAAAATCTTTTCTAAGTAAAGGAATTTGCGTATAACGGCGTATAAGACTTAAGTATTCTAAAGAACCTTTAAAAAAATGCGGCTCAGTTAAAACAGAAATCGCCGCAGCTTTGTTCTTCTCATAATTTAAAGCGATACTCAAAGGATCAAAGTCTTCTCTAATGACTCCCTTGCTAGGGCTTGCTTTTTTTACTTCTGCTATGATTTTAACTTCTTTTTCTACTCTTTTTAAAGCCTTAATCACATCTTTTGGAAAGAAAGGATTTGAAGCTAAAGAACGCCCTAACATATCATAAGGAAGTTTTAGTTTGCGTTCTTTTAAATCTTCTTTTGTTTTTTCAAAAATTTTATCCAATATCATGGTTTTATACACGCCTTTATCGCTTTTATATGAGCTTTGCTCTCATCAGAATTTGCAAATTCTTTATCATCTAATGTTTGTTTTAAAATTTCCCATGCTTGCTTACAATCGCCTAGTTTATAATACCCCCAAGCTAAAGAATCTAAATAATACAAATTCTGTGGATCTTTTTCTAAGGCAAGTTTCACAAGCTCTATACCTTTTTTAACATCTAAATCATAATCTATAAGCAAATATCCATAGTAGTTTAAATACAAAGCATTGCTATCTTTATCGATAGCCTGTTCGAATTTTTCTTTTACAGAATCAATTACTTTTGGAGTGATTTTTTTAGCTTCATTTGCAGCTTCAAATTCAAAAACTGCCGCTCGTAGAAGATATTCTTTATTTTTTGTTTTATGATAAAGAGCTAAACTCATTTTTTTAGCATCATCAAAGCGTTTTAAATTCTGATACAAAGCGAGTTTAATGTCATCATCTAAATCATACTGCAAAGAAATTTTTAAAGCTTCTTCTGTTTTGCCTTGAGAATTTAAAAGCTCAACTAAAGCCAATACAAAACTTTTATTTTTGGTAAGTTGATAAAGCTCTTTATATATACTTTTTAAAGCTTCGATATTTTTTTCATCAAAATAAATTTTAGCAAGCAAGACGCAAGTTTTGAGAGTGCAACCATTGGTTTTTCTTGAAAATTCTAAAACATTTTTAATATTTAAAGTATCATTCAAAATCGCATAAATTCCTATGAGTTTAAATAAAATTTCTTCATTTTGCACTTGATTATAAGCAGATCTATAGTATTTTGTAGCATTTTTTAAATCATTTTTTTTAACCAAAATATCACCATAAAGCTCTAAATTTCTAGGATCACTATCCTTTTTTGTTAAAAGCTCTTTCATAAGTTTTTGAGCATTGTTGATATCATTTGAATTTAAAGCATAAAGAGCACTAAGTCGCTTAAGATTGTCATTTTGATTTAAATAAGGCTTTGCTAGATTATCTAACTCTGCTTGCTTGTCAAGATTGTTTGCTAAAGTAAGTAAAAATGCATTTTCTAAAAAATTAGTATTATTATAATCTTGATAAAGACTTAAAAATTCATCTCTGGCTTCTTTGTATTGTTTATAATACTCATAATTATAAGCCTTCATAACCCTTAAATCAAAATCATTGCTTTTATATTTTGTATAATCAGGATAAACAACATTGATTTTTGAACTTCCACAAGCTGCCAAAAAAAAGGCTGCTAAGACAAATAACAAATACCTATACATTCTTTTTCTAATTCCTTTTGATGTGTTTTAAAATATTCCCAAAATGGAAAAGTTCTGCATTGTTTTGGACGAAAATCGTAGATACTACAATTTCTTTTTTGAGTATCAAAAAAAATGCAAGCAAAACCATCTTCACATTCGACTTCCTTAAAACTCATTTTAAAGCCCACTTTTCTCAAGTATTTTTCAGCAAATTCTTTGCTTTCTAAATTTAAATGCTTTCTTAATGCTTCTAATTCTTCCTTGCTCGCAAAAATATTGCCACTTTCTCCAGTGCAACACTTTCCACCGCATTTCTCACAAGCATTTTCATCAAAAGCATAAGAAAAATTTTTATCAAATATCATAACTTTTTAACCTAAATCTTAAGTGAATTTCTTGCATTTGTTTGCTTAAAATTTCATTTTCATATACAAAAAAAGGAGGTAAAATCTCACAAGGCGATTTTGAACCTTTTTTTACCTGTATCAAAACAAGTCTTGCTTTTTTGTTTTGATGTGTATGTACAAAGCAAAGCTTTGTTATTTTCATTTTCATATCTTTTAAAATAAAACAAATTTCATCTAAAGCTAAAGCTTCATAGCAAAAATACAAAGCACCATTTGGCTTAAGCATAGAATTTGTTTTAGCTAAAAAGCTATGCAAGGGTAAAAATTCCTGAAATTTACTTATAGCTTTATGCTGATCTTCACTCTTGTAAGCTCCTTGTCTATAAAATGGAGGATTGCAGACTATGAAGTCAAATTTTTTTATGATTTGAAATTGATTAAAATCATCATGAAAAATATCGCCTTGTATTTTGTTGGATTTTAAATTTTTTTCAATCAATTTTATATTTTCTTTTTGAATATCAATCAAAGATAAACTTAAATTTGCAATATTTTTTTTAAGTAAAATACCTATGATACCACAGCCCGCACCTACATCAAAAACAGCGCCTTTAATTCCTTGTTTTAAAATAAAATCAGCTAAAATTAAAGAATCACTATTGTAACGATACCCTTGTGATAATTGTGCTAGCGTAATCAGATCTGACATATATTTTAATGCGTTGGAATTTTAATGCGTTTTGGAGATTGTTCTTTAAATATATTTCGTTCTTTTGTTATATTATTATCTTCTTTAAAATTTACTGGGCTTTGTGCTGCCAAAAAAGAAATTACAAAAGTTATAAAAAAAGCAATTTTTATCATAATAACACCCCATAAAATGGTGTCCACGGCGAACACCTAACAATAACTATAAAATACCATAAAATATAAATTTTAAATATTTCAAATTTAATTTGGCTACAAAATGGCTACAAAAATTAAAATATAAAAATAGGTTTTTCTTTCTTTTCTATTTTTCATTTAATATATCTGCAGTTTCAAAATTATACCATAAAGTTGGATTAATTGCATCTTTTGCTAATTCTTCAGCTTCACTTCCATTTCCACCTTCATTATCAGAATCATCGCTTTGCTCATTTATCATATCAGGAGTATCTGCTGTAATGCTTTGAACAACATCAAAAATCTTACTAGCTCCACTTAGTAAATTTCCAATAATATTTAAAGTTGATTCAAAAGTTGACATTTCTTGTGCTGCTTGTGCTGTATTTTTTGTAAAATCTGCAGCTAAATTCCAATTATTAGCACCCCAAGCACCTAAAAAATTAACCAAACCCCAAACAGCATTAAGAATTGAAAATAATTTATTTCCAGTAAGTGAACCCACGGCTAAACCTAAGCTAATTCCTAGTGTGATACCCGCAGCTACATTCTCACTCACTCCTATCAATGTTCCTAGCCATGCACCTTGTCCACCAATCCACCAAGTAGCTACAGCCAAAATAATAGTAACAATAGGTGCCAAAAAGCTTAAAATTCCTTTGCTTGATTTTTCGTATACATAAAGATAATAAAAACTATCCCATAATGCAAACCATCTATCTCTACGCCCATAAGGCAAATTTGAACTTTTTCTATATAGCGGATATACGCTTGGCGTAACACTTGTATCTTTTTTTCCAAAGCTTTGATTATTGAGGTAAGAATAAGCAACATAAGGCTCTTCATAACAAACTAAATTAAACCCATTATAAAAACATAAAGGAGTTGCATATTTGCATTTATAATTTTCTTTTATTGAGTTAAATACTTCAAAAAAAGATATCTTTTTGCTTGTTAAAGTATAATATATTTTACTCGGATCACTCTCTCTAGTTTTTTGTGCTTTCTTATATACATTATAGGCTATTTCTACTTTTTCGATTCTAAATATATTTTTATTTAATTCTTTAAAATCATTATAAAATTTTTCAACATCAATGCATAATTTTTTATAAGGTTTTCCAAAAGTTGGTTTAAATTCAACATTTTCTACTTTAATTTCTGGTATTTTAATATCATCAATACTAGGATATATCCATTCATTATTTTTTTGGATGGTTTGAGAAAAAATAACTACTTCTATATCATTTATAAGCATTTCATAATTTATATTTTCCAATGCCTTATTTAATATATCTTTGAAATTTATTTTTTCATCAATATAAAAAAATCCTTTTCCATTATATTTCCAAGCTTTTTCTTTTTCAAATAAAAGAGCTAAATTATTTGGAAAACCATAATAATACTGCATACTTCCTAAATTATAATTAGTTCTTATTTCGCAAATATCATGATATATTCCATTTTCACTACTAGGATCTCCCTGATAAGGTTTGTATGGATCTTGCCCTACGAAAAATTGGTTAAGTCCTAAATCATTATAGTTTTCCTTGTTATAAGGTGCAGTGCTAGAACTTTTAATGTTATATTTTTTCACTATATACGAATTTTTAAATAGCGGATGGTTTATATTTTGAATTTGACTTCTACCTTTTCTTACAAGTTGTTTATGTAAAAGCTCAACATATTTATTTACCCCTATCATAGCATAGGTAAACCATTGTTTATATACTTCTTGTGTATCCAATTCTCCTATGTTTGATAGATAAGCAGGCTTAAGAGTATAATTTCTCATAAGCCTTTTTTCATCTATAAGCATTATGAAGACTTTTCTATATTTTCTATCTTTTCTTTAACAAGCTTCATAATTTCTTGTGGTATATCAAGACCACCGGTACAATATCCAAATTGAACACTCTGTGTAACTTTTGCAGCTTCTATTCTTAAATTATCATCTATCTGTGAAGTTTGTCTAGCTATTAATGCAGGTTTTGCTTTTTCTGTTTCTGTTTGAGCTCTTAAAAGTAAAGCTTTTTCAGCATTAAGCTCGTTTTCATCGCCTTGTAAAATCATGGATAAAGCTGTATTTTGACTTTGAGCCACTATGGTTTGTCCAACACTTACCAACGCTTGTGCCAAGCTTTGAAATTGTTGGTCATTTCTTATAACATTATCGTTTCCAAATTGTTCTAAAAGCTTTTTAAATTCTCCAAATGGAGATTTTTCCGCTAAACTCATTTCTAAAATTTGCGGATAAATTTCTTTAAATGCTTCAAGTCTTTTGTTGTAATCAACATTTGTATTACTCATTATTTAGCTCCTTTATTTTGCTTATCTGAATTTCACACTGTTTGTATTTGTAAAAAAGCATAGAATAAGCATTTAAAATATCTAGTTCATTTTTTGCTATTGGCTTTTCAAGAGGACTTAATGTTAGTAGTTCTTGCGAAATTCTTACTTTTTGAATTTCTATTTTGGTTACTACTTGTTGAGTTTGCATCCCACAACCTATCAACGACATCGTTAAAAAGCTTGGTAATATTATTTTCATTGCTTTTATAAATATATTCTTTAACATATTGCACCCTTTCTTGTACTTGATTTTTTTGATTGTTTGCTTCATTTAAAGCCTTTAATTCTGTTTTATGAATTTGATTTAATTCTTTTAATTTTTCTTGATTATTTTCATTTATTTTTAAAGCCAAAGCTAAATCACTTTGACTTTTTTCTAATTTGGCCTTTGTGCTATCAAGTCTTAGATAAAAATATCCTGTTAAGATTGCCATTAAAGCTAAGGCTATATAAAGCTTTGCATTTCCAAATAAAAGATTTATCATATTTTGTTTAGAAGTTTAAGTGTGGGGTGTAAACTTTAACCTACTTAAACTTTATCTCCTTTCATGCTAACTCATTTGTTATTTCTAATTTAATGTCTTCAAGATTTTTACCATACACCAAATCATAAAATTCTTTACAAGCTTGTCTGCTTTGACCGACAC
This sequence comes from Campylobacter sp. CFSAN093227, assembly GCF_012897855.1. Classification (NCBI taxonomy): domain Bacteria; kingdom Pseudomonadati; phylum Campylobacterota; class Epsilonproteobacteria; order Campylobacterales; family Campylobacteraceae; genus Campylobacter; species Campylobacter sp. CFSAN093227. The sequence continues at coordinate 502,199 of NZ_CP040610.1, read as the reverse complement.
TTTCATTATTATTATCTTTAGTAAGCCCCAGCAAGATACAACCTTGTGTGTCTTTGTCAGTGTTTCCCCAGTGTATTAAAATTGCACGACTTGAAGGAACTTCATCATTATAAACATTTATCATTGTATCATCTTTTTTTGTAATACTTCTTAAAGTATTTTCAAATCGTGAAGGACTATGTCTTTTTAAATTATAATTTCCTTCAGGTATTCTTAAATCTTTGCCACTTTCTAAACCTTCTTTGTCTTCTTCCAAAGAAAAACATTCAAAAAGAATTTTTTCTTCATCATCTAAAACCTTAAATTTACCAATAACACAAGTTTTACCTGTGTATCTTCTATTAATTGTTACTTTCATTATAATTCCTTTCTTTTTATTTTTTGTATTTTATTTTTAGATTTAAACTCATTTTTCTTCTTCAAATTCAAATAAAAAAGCATTATCACCATAGGTAGTTTTATCAATTTCTTTTTTTATTCCTATAAAGCTTCTCTCGACTATAATTTCATTTTGAACTCTAAGGGCTTTTTGCATTTTTATATTTGAAAGATTGACATTTCCATAATATCCAGCTTGCCTATAAAAAAGACTCATAGGAATTTCATTTGTAAAAAGCTCTATACTTACACTATTTTTTATATTAGAAGCCCAAAGACAGCATTCATTTGCATTGCCATCATATTTTTTTAAAGCATTGGTAATATTATGCCAAGCAGGATCATTATAAATTCCGCTCGTTTTGATATTTCCTTCTATTTGATTTTTACTTGGTTTTGAAAGAACGCTAACTTCAGTATAATTTTTAGATTTTAAACCCATTCCATCTTTAGTGATTAAAAAACTGCCTTCATTAAGTCCTTTTATAATTTGCGTAGTGCTTGCTAAAGAATTTTCAAAACCAAAACGCAAATCACTTAAACATCCGCCATATTGACCACTATTTAAATTTGTATCAAAACTAATAATAATCAACTCTTGTGCTGTAATATTTTCATTTCCAAGCAAATTAATCCAACTTGTGTATTTATCATCACTTGCCACACAAAGCCAAAGTTGTTTTACATTTTCATTATAAGTTATAATTAAATCATTAACATTAGCTTTTGTTTTTGGAGTGGGAATAGAATTAGATACTTTTATTCCATTAATGCCTAAATTTAATTTCATATCTTCGAGCATCTCTTCTATAATAGGTTTAATTTCTTCTTTTGTTGGTGTTTGAGCCTTTAAACTTTCTAAAAATTCATCTTGACTTTTTCCCGTGTTTTCTTCATTTTCAAGCCAAAGTTCATAAGCACTTTTACCATCAGCTCCTTTAGCTCCATCTTACCCTTTTAAATTTTCAAGCTGTTCTTCTGTAAAATCTTCATAAGTAAAAGGATCTCCTTTATCACCTTTTAAACTTTCTTGATTTTCTAAAACAACTTTTAATACAACTTCTTTTAAACTCTCTTCATTGATATTTGCATTGATGCCAAGCTCTTCTAGCAAGGCTTCTAGTTTTTCTTTTAATTCACTTTGTTTTATAAAGTTAAAACTTGTTAAAACTTCATTTATAGCATTTTTAATACTTTCATCGCTTGGTTTTACTCCATTTTTAAAAAGTTCTTTTAAAATTTCTAAAGCTTCACTAAAATCTTTATTGATTTCTTCTGTTTTTATGGCAATTTCTCTTAAATCCACGCTCATCTTATCCCCTTTATTAAACATTTGATCTGATGAAATAAATTACAAGAGTAATAAAAAACAAAAATCTTAAATTTATTTATTTCTAAAGCTTGCATTGCTTCTTTTAAAACAAGATCAGCTAGCCTATAATCATCTCTTGATTTTGCATTTATACACAAATAGTCATGGACAACACAAGCGCTAAAATACTCACTTTTAAAAGGTGGAAACAAAGACCAAAAAAAGGCGTGGAATACTCGCTCCATCAGTTTTAAAACCTTGTGGTACAATGCCTTTGTAATTTGGCAAAATAAACTCATAATCTTGTATCACTTCAAACCTGTCCTTATCGTATGGCTTTACACAAACCCTTTTTAATTCTGTTTTAGTCATTGTTTTCCTTTTTTTTAAAAATACTTCTTAATTCATCATTTCTTATTTGAGTAAGCTTAACAAGCCTTTCATCCATTCTCATAAGATCTGTTTCTATAGCTTCTAGCTTGTCATTGGTTTTTGAGCAATGTGTTTCTATAAATTTAACCAAACTATCGCTACTTACTCTGGATACTGCAATTTGTTCTCTAATAAGAACATTAGTATTTTTGGTTTCACTTATAAGTTCTTTTGTTCTTTCCCCAGCTTCTTTATGTAAAGTTTTATATAAATGCCATGCAATCCCAGCTAAGACAAAAACCATCAATCCTAATAATGCAGATCCACTTAAAGAACCGAGTATAGCACCTTCTTTTATTATATTTTCAGTACTCATTTTTCACTCTCCCATGCAATTAAATTTAATTCTTCTAAAGATGTCGCATTTTTCACTTTATTTCTTAGTTCATCATTTTTAAAAATAATACTTTCAGTATATTTAGCGATACCAACCCCAAATTCCAAAAATTCTTCTTTGTTAAATGTAGTGATTTTATTATCTTTATCAATCCAAGCAATATTTTCCAAAGGAGTATTATTGAGATTTGCTAACATTATCTCGCTAACTTTTCCGCTAATATTAATTTTTGCTTCCGTGTCAATTTGAAATATAGTATTTTTAAAAGGCATAAACAAAAGCTTTTCTTCTTTTATAGCTTTTAGTTCTTCTAATTTTAATTCTTTTAACTCTTCTAATGCTTTTTCTTTAATCTTATAAGAAATAATATAAAGATTATTTTCTTCATCATAAGTTTGAATTTGGCGAAGTTCTTCAATTTTTTCATTAAAACTTGGGATTTCTTCTTTAACTTTAGCAAAACCAAGCTCTTTTAAAAGCTTATCATCGCAAGCACTTAAAAAATAAGTATCTTGTGCATCAATTTCACCTTCTTCGTTTTGTATTTTTACATCTTTTAAAAAAATATCATCATATTTTAAACTTTTATTTTTTAAATCATAAAACATATTTATCCTTTCTTAATTCCAGTATAATGTTAAATTTGCTCTTGGGTTTAATCTATTCCCATCATTTAAGTTCCAACCAGCACTTGCATTTGCACTACCACTTTGATAAGAACTTAGCATTATTTGTAAGTTATTTATATTTCCAAAATTGAATTTTTTCTCTACTTTGATTTTTGCATTAGCAGTGTAATATTTACTTAAAGCATGCAATTCTACACTAGAGTTAAAATTGTTCCATGTGATATGCAAAGTATTTGCAGAAGTTTTATTAGACATATTTCCAGTCGTCCAAACTTCGCCTAACATAACCACTTCTTTATTATTAATATTTGATGGCAATACCACTGCTTGTTTATAAATCATGTCTAGCTTTAACATATAATTATAATTTGCAACCGAGCCTCCTAAAGATGGAGGTAAATTTAGTGCTATGCCATTATTAGAAAGAAGGAGGCAGTTCATTTTAAGTCCTTACTAATCTTACATTATTCGAAGCTATGCAAAAATAAGCAAAAGTTTCAGTGCCACTAAATCCACTTTGAGCTATTCTAAATTTAAAAGGGGCATTAAAAGCTACTACATTTTGACAATTATTTATAGTTATTGTTCCGCTTTTTCCTACTCCTCCAAAATTAGCTATTCCTATGCTTGTTCCTGCATTTGCTGTTAAAATAAAATGTTGAGCTTGTCTTAAATCTAGATTTATACTGCCAGTTGTGCCAAGATTTTTAATTCCACCACCATAATCTACATACCATTTTCTAGTTAAGTGATTATCATTTGTTGGATCGGCCCGAGAAGTTAATGCCTGATTAAAAGTATTTGTGCCATTAAATATATTATCTCCATTTAAATTTGCTTTTGTATTTAAAGCGGTATCTACATAGATTTTATTTGTTAAATGGTTATCATTAGTTGGATCTACTTTTACTAAAATAGGATTAGCAAAAGTTTTATTTCCATTTATCTCTTCATCGCCATTTAAACTTACTTTTATATCTATAAGTGCTTCTAAAGTTTTAATAGTTATATCTAATACTTTTTGTGTAATTAGCTTTTTATCTTTTTCATTTTGCTCTAACTCATTGTTTTTGTCCTCTAAGTTTTGATTAGCTTCTTCAAGTTCTTTTTCAATTTCCTCTTTTTTGTTAATTAATTCACCAGCAATCTCTTTTTCAAGCTCAGCAATTTGATTTTCAAGTTCTTCTTTTCTCTCTTCAAGTTCGCTTGTATCAGCAGGTGGTTCTTGACTTAAAGCCTCATAGATTTGATTTTTAATTTCCTTTAATTCCTCATTTTTTTGCTTTAATTCATCATTATTATTTAAAGCTTCTTCAATTTGCTTTTTTATCTCTTCAAGCTCTTGTTCTTTATCTTTTATACCTTGCTCTATATTTGCAATTTCATCTTTAATTCCATCATCTTTACCATCATCTTTCTCATTAAGCAAAGAAAGAAGATATTCAACATTAGCCTTAACACCACTTATATCATAGATTCTTGCTTGATTGTCAATCTCATCTATGCACTCACCTTTTTTAGTTTCAAGCTCATTAAGTCCTTGTTCTTTTGTTTGGATTATTTCATTAAGGCTTTGCTCTTTTGTTTCATTTATTTTATTGAGTCCGTTTTCTTTTGCGCTCACAAGCTCATTTAAAAAATCTTGCTTATTCTCGTTTAAACTATGTAATTTTTCATTAAAAATAATACTAAACTCATTTTTCTTTGCTTGATAATTCGCATTAAAAATATGATTTAAGTTGTCAATCATAACTTTAGAAGTATCTACAAGAGTAGTAAATTCTTTCTTTTGAGTTTCAAAAACCTCTGCGACTTCATTTCTTTCATCACTTAAACCTTTGAGCATTTCTTCCATTTGTTTTATTGTTTCTTCAGCTAAAACTTTTAATTCTGTTTCATAAATTAACTTATCATTACCTAGTTCTTTTTTAGCAACTTCAGCTAACCTACCTAAATCTTCATTAGCTATCAAAGCTCTTTGATTAAACCTATCATAACTTTGCTCAAAATGTATTTTATACCCTTCACATTTTGCTGTAAGTTCATCAAATTTAACTAAAGCTTCATTTTTTACTTCATTTAATTTTTTTAATATTTCATTTTGTTTATCATTTAAAGAAGAGTAGATACTTTCAGACTGTGATTTTAAATCTCGTTCTAAATTTTCTATTTTACTTTTAAAATCTTTTATAATTTGGGAATAAGATGTTATATCATTTTCAAATTCTTTATATAAAGCTATAACTTCTCTTAAATCTTCTATATTTTGCTTGCTTTCTAAAAGTAGTTCATATGCACTAGCTATTTCTTTATATTTAACTCCAATATCAAATTTAATTTCTTCTAGCTTTTTAACACTATCTATCATTTCTTGATTTAATCTTTGGTTTTCAAAGAATATAGTGTTAATTTTATTTTTTATAATTTCGCTTGCTTTACTTACTACTAATTTTGCTTCATTTGCTAAATCTTTTACTTCTTTTTTAATACTTATTAATTCAGGTTTTATTTCTTTTAATTCATCAACATTTAAATGTAAGCTATCTACAATTTCTAAAGCATGATTAAGTTCACTTAAAATTTCATCTTTAATTTTTGTGTTCAAATCAAAATATTCTTTTACAAAATCTTTATTTTGTTTAATTTCATTAATATAATTATCTAAATTAAATTTTATTTCTTCATATTTCTGTATATCTTTTTTTAAATTCTCAAACTCTTCTGTATTATTTTCTAAAAAATCTTTAATGTTTTGTATTTCTTGTTTATTTAAAGAAAAATCTTCATACGCTTCTTTAATATAATCAAATTTTGCATTTACATTGTTGTATTTTTCACTTATATTTGAATATTTTTTATTAATATCATCATATTTGCTTAAAATATCATCATTTTTATCTACAATATCATTTTTAAATTTTAAACATTCATTTTTTAAAGATTCGCAAGCTTGTTTTAAGCCTACAACTTCATCAAGTCTTGTATTGTCTATTGCTTCTGAAATGCTGTTTATTCTAGCTAAAACTTGATTTATGATTTCAAGTTTTTCTCTACCTGTTTTTAATTCATTTAAGCTTGTTCCCATTTTTAACCTTCATAATAATCACTATCTTTAATTCTCTTTTCGCAAAAGAAAAGCAGATCATCCATGGCTAAAAGCCATTTTTTATCATCTAAATAAGCTATAAAATCAGCACTATTTATACTTTGCACATAGTCTTTATAACTCAAAGCTCTATTAATTTTTTTTGTGAAATTACAATTACAACCATGTTCTTTCATCATCAAGCTCCTTGCCATCATTAGCTATATACTCATAAATTATCTTGTCACATAATGCCAGAAAGTCTTTTTCTTCGCATCTTGTAATCAAATAACAAACATAATTAATCACAGCAAAACTAAGTGTTTCATCTATCATTAAATGTTCTTTTTCATTGTCAAAATCAGGCTCATCAGGAATAATCAAAAAATGATTATTTCTAACTTGCCTAAAAACTTTTTCGCCTTGCTCTACATTTTTTAAAAGAACGCTAGGAACACATTTTGATAAAATACAATAAAATGCTTCCATAAAATAGGCTTTCAAAACTTCATCATCTTCTATCATTTTGTAAGAATTTTTAACTTTAGCGATAATGAGTTTTTTAGCCGTAGCACAAAGCATTATGCACCTTTTGCTGCTTTTAAAACCGCTTTAGCCTTTGCATTATTTCCACTAGTTAATCCCACGCCTATAGCAAAAGCATCAGCATTTCTTACTTCTAAAGTGCTTTGCGTATAAAATCTTTTTGCTTTTGCAGTAATATCAGTTGGAACATCTTCAATCATAGTAGGAATATAAAGCCCATGTTTCATATACTCAAAATCCCCAGCAATTAAAACATCACCCAAACCATATTTAGGGCTTAATAATCTATGCATATGGAAATTTACCGTTCCAAAATCTGTTTCAAGGCTTACTACTTGTCCTGCTAGTTTTGTTTCATTGCCTAAAATTCTTGTAGCGAATTTATTGATAGCTCCTTTTAAGTCAGCTCCTAAAAAGACATCTTTAGGTGTAACTCCGCTATTCCAAATGGTTTGTAAGATTTGATTAAGTTTATCTTCTGTTAGTTCTGTTGCAGTTCCACTCCAATCTCCTGTTTCATCAAAAGCTAATACATTTCCACGCTTTCCATCAGAAAAGCTATCTTTTCCTTTAGCGATATAATGAAAAAGTCCAGCCATTTCTCCACTTGTTGCTTCTTGTGCTTGAACATAATCTTTGAAAACTGATTTTTTTACATCACTATCTCTGCCTAGACCAAATAAAGCATATTCCATATCCATTTTATGTTCTTTGGTTTTTTTGCCTATTTGATACTCCATTTCATTTCCACCATATTGATTTGCTTTTAATAAAGCTTTTGATACCATGGCTTCAGTAATGAATATTTGAGTAGCATTTGTAGTTTTTTGGGCTGTGTTTTTTGTTTCGCCTACAAATTTACTTAACTCTAAATTTGCATTCTTTTTTGGTTCTTCAAAAGTATCAGTAATCCAACTATGAGTTAAAGGATTTGTAACCTTTGAAGTACCTATTTTATTTAAAATTGGTGTTTCAGTAGCTCCGATTTTAATAATCGTTTCGTATATTGATTGTTTTAACTTAACATTTTCTGTTGCGGGTGAGGTATGTCCCATTGAAGGTAAAGCCATTTTTGAATTCTCCTTAGTTTAGTTTTAAGGATTTTTCCAAAAATAGCTATTTCAAAAATAGTGTGTTTTGAAATAAATTAGATATATTTTTTTTAAAATAAGACTATAAAAAACCTATAAGTTAAGTATATAAAACATATAAAATAAGTATAAATTAATTATAAAAAAAGTATAATCTAATTAAAATCAGTATATGCTAAATATGCTAAGAATTTTAAGGAGTAAAAATGTCAAACATAAATGCTTTTTTATTTGGCTTTACAAATATGTTTAATGCAGATATCCTTAAAGCTACATCTTTAAAAGATAGAAAAACTTTAATAAATGATTTTTATAAAAAATCAGAAGAATTAAGAAAACATAGCAATGAAGAGTATAACGCCAAATTCGAAAAAATCACAAAACAAAAATAAGGAAAACCAAAATGACAAAAACACAAGCTTTTGTAGATGGTTTTGTAGGTAAGCCTATAAAAAACGAATGCTTTAATTTATGGGATTTAAATGCTATTATAAGAGAAAAACAAGCAAAATTATATAAAGAGAATATTGAATTTAGAGAGAAACAAATTGAAAAAATCACAAAAACAAAAAACACCTAATACTATTAAACAAGAAAATCAAAATAAAGAAAATCCATCTCAAACTTTCAATACTCAGCTTAATTTTCTTATGGAGAATGAACTTAATGCTATAGGAAAATTGCCTAAAGATTTAGCAGATAGAATTGTGACAATGCTAGAGAAATCTTTAGAGTATAAAAAAGATAACGATAATAAAATACTAGATTTAGAGAATAAAAATATAGAAATTAGAAAAAAAGATATAAAATCTTATCATTTTTGGAATGGTTTTGGAATGGTATCTTTTCTACTTATAACTATTACTAGCATATGTGTTGGATTATATCTTATTCTTAATGGGCATAATGAAGGTGCTTATTTTGCTTTTATATTAGGAGCATTGACACTTTTACCTAAAATAATTGATTCTATAAAAAACAAACCTAAAAATTAATTTACATTTTCTTTATCTTTTCCTATTAATATTAAGAAATAGTTTGAAGATTGAAGCAATTGTAATAAAATTAAGGGATAAAACCCTTAATTTTTATTTATCTTCGCTCCTTTCTTTTAATTTAATAAGATTTTTTAGCGCATAAGTGCCTATTTTTCCTGCTATTTTTTTATCTGTAACCTTATCTATTTTTTGCTTTCTAGCTATAACTTGTTTTATTTTCTCAATTCTTTCTTCACTAGCTTTTTTATCATTTTGTATTTTTTCATCAAGACTTTGTTTTACGCTTTTTTTATTCTTTTTCTCTACTTCTTTAGCCTCAATATTTTCTTTTATATCTTCCATTAAGTTTTTTTTAGGCTTAGCTTGGGTAGAATTAGGATTATTACCCTTTGAAAGTGCATTAGCACCATTCGCCGTTGGCTCTGCGTCTTTTGACAATACGGGCTGTGTAGAGTATGGCGACTCTACCAAAGGGTTTTTGCCATCTCTTTTTATAATTCTTTCATTTTCTTTGTCAGCATTTCTAGATTTAGTAATATGCCTAACTTCTCCAGTATCTTTATTTACACCAAGTTTTCCTAATTTATTATCATTTAATCTTTTTGCTATTAAAGCTATATCCATTCTATTATTTTTATAAAAAAATGTAGGATTTTCTTTAATTTCTTTTATAAGTTTAAACACATCACTAGGCTTTTTAAACATCTCTTTATGTTTATTGGCTAAATATTCTAAGTCGGCTATAATCTCATCATTTGTAAGCTTTGCTAAATTTCTAACATTTGGAGAAACGCTTATTTTTACATTTAAATCACTCTTTGCTTTGCTCGGATCAGCTTTATCCATGAAGAAGTTGTCGCCTTTAATGACACCTTCTTTTATTAGTGCATCTTTTAATATCTTATTTTGTTCTTTGTCTACTTTAATATAATTATCTAAAGCATCTTTAAAAATTCTACTTTGTTCTTTATCCGCTATTTTTATGTTTTTAAGATTAGATATAACTTCTTTATTGGTTTTAGCAAGTTTTAATGCATCTAATATTTGATTTCTTAACGCTTGCTCTTTAGCACTTTTCATAAAAGGAACTAAAGCATGTATTCTATCAAAAACACCGCTTATTGTTGTGGCTATTGAAGAATTTGTTTTTTTGCCACTACTAGCTAAAGCCGTCATTATTAAGTCTTTATTGTTTTGATAAATTTTTGCATAAACATTTACTACTTCTTTTGCATATTTTAAATCTTTGCTTACAAATTCTACATTATCCATATCTTTTGCTAGGTTCTTAAAATCATATCCTATATCTTCAATTCTATGTTTTGCTAGTAATGCATTAAAAGCATGTTTTTCATTTGCTTTTCGCTCTGCTTCATTCATACCTTCAAAAGCTCTTTTTAAATCTTTGTCTTCATTGATATTTCTAGCACCATTAGCTATTCTTTGCGCGAGTGCTTCGGGTGTTTCTTGGTCTTTGATTTTTCCTAGATAACTATTATTAAAATTTTCTTTTAACGCATAGTTTTTATTAGCATCTTCTAAAATCTTCTTTGCTAGTTCTTTATCACTTGCATTTTTTATCATAGTTTCATCTAAAGTATCTTTTACTAGCCTATAAGCTTCTTTAGTATTATATGTCTTATTTCCTGTGGCTAATTGCTTATTTATAGCACTTCTTAAGTTAAATATTTGCTCAGCACTTAAGTCTTTATCAATAGTATCTTCTAGAAAGCTACTAATATTTGTTTTTATATCTTGCTCTAAAAAATTGTTGTTTTTAAACTCTTCAATCTTTGCTAAATCTTCTTTGCTTAACCTTATTGAGCCGTTGTTAAGCTCATCTATACTTTTTATAGCTTGAGCATATTCATTATTAATTCTTTTTTTATAAGAGCTATTATCTTTTTGCCAAGCCTTAACATCAAACTCACCATTTAAACCTGTTTTATTTTTAAATACTTCATCTTGTTCTTTAATTATATTAAAAAAGAAATACTAGCATCCTTATCAGCCTTCAAAACATCATCTAAAAAACTTCCTATTTCGGGATAAGCTTGAGCTGATTTTAATAATATTTCTCTTCTTTGAGTAGTTGGAACTCCTTGTAAAGTATTTGAAATATTTTTTAAAATAGCACTTGTTCTTTTAGCGCTATCTTGTATAAATTGTGGATTATTCTTGTTAAGTCCTTGCTCGACAATGTTTTTTAATATTTCTATTGTAGGCTTTCCATTTTCTAAGTATGTTGGATTTTCTTTTGCTATAAGTTCATCTATTTGTTTTTTATTCTCTACATTTTTTGTAAGATTATTAAAAATTGTTTCTGCATTTTGCAAGCCACCATCTGTAAATTTTCCTATCATAGGAATATCTTTTTGGGTGATTTTATCTATAACCCTATTACCTAAATTACCACCTTTTACTGCCATGCCATCTATCATATCTTTACCGGCTTGTGCTCCTGTTTTTGCCATATTATAGGTATTTTTTAAAGCTCTTGCTCCTTTGACAACTCCTGCAAAAGCTGCATCACCTATTAAAGAAAGTCCCGCATTTTCACCCATAAGCATAAGAGCTTCTTTTAAATTTGCATCTTGATTTGTATCTTTTGTATTTCCGTAGTAATCGTATCCTGCTCCCAAAGATGCACCTAATGCACCACCTGCAACCATACCAACTCCACCGCCTAGCATGCTACCACCAATTGCACCTGCTGTTCCTAGAGCTACACTAGCACCATTATCTCTTATTCCGCGATATAAATTACCCATTGTGCTACCTTGCACTTTGGAATAATTTCCGTTATTATCTTGCACCCAATAAGAGCCATCATCATCTTGTAATAATTTTCCGCGCCCTGATTTTTGTAGCTCATCGCCTAAATCTCTCATAAATTGATTATTTTTTCTTGCTACTTCATTATTATCTGTAAAAATAGGTTTAGAGGCATTAAATTTAGACTGCTTATCTAAAATATAATCACTCAAATCATCAGCATTCATAGAAGGATTTTTATTGTAATCATACAAATCTCTTTTGTATTCGCCAATATATCCTAGTGGATTTGTTAAAATTTGGTCTTTAATATTGTGTTTTTCATATTCTTTAGCATATTTGTCTTTATTCTTATAAAAATCATTGATTGCTTCATTTTTTAAACTTGCTAAATATTCATTTGTATTTTGACTTTCATTTTGACTTACTTCATCTTGCAAAAAAGAAATAATGTTATTTTCTTGCGGTTTTTCTAATAAAAATTCTCTTATATTCATTGTATCAATCCTTGTTTTTTTAATTCTTCTACACTAACTTGCATTTTTTTACCCGCCTGATTGACCAATATTACATTACCATTAGCATCAGGTTCTGATATTTGAGCATTAATTCCATTAAAGCTAACACTATGTAATTTTGGAGTATTTTGATTTTGCACCGCTAGTGTATTTTTAGCTAAATCGTTTTGTATATTTTGATTAGTTGTTGAATTATTTATAATTACTGCATTTTTACTAGGTTTTGAGTATTTTTCATCCCAATAAAAAGCTTTTACCTTTGGAGCATAATTGTTATAAAAATCCATATTCTTTTGATAGTCTTCTATAGCACTTTGTTTCTCCATATTTGTTTTTGCGTTTCCTAGTCTTTCTGCTAATTCCATTTTATAAGAGTTTGGAGCTTCTGCTAACCATTCTCCTGCTAATGCTTGAGCTACCCTTTGATTATTTGCTTCCATGATATAACCATTAATAGGGAAATTGGCTTGTATATTTTCCAAATTCCATTTAGCATTTTTTCCGCCTCTTAATAAATCGCTTAACATTCTTTTTAAGAATAAATCACTTGCATCATTTAAATCCGTACTTTGACTTCCCCATCCACCAAAAGCACGCTCTTTAGCTCCATTCCAAAAACCATGGGTTGTATCATATGTTTTACCTTGTTTACTTGCTAAATCTAAAAACTGAGCATCTGCTTTATATCTTGTATTAATTGGTAAATTTGTATTGCTTTGACCCTCAAAACCTTGAGTATTACTAAGAACTCCATTTAATAAATCTTGCTCTTTTTGTTTTGTATTTATCTCATTTTGCAATTTTTGGAGTTCTAATAATCCTTTTTTGGTAATTTAAATCCTTGTAAGCCTTATTAGCATTTATCGCTTGCTGTCTTAAAGCATTTTGCATGGCATATTGTCTAGCTCTTTGATTATAATTCATTAGCCATTGCTGATCTGCTATATTTGCTCTTTCTTTTTGATAATCAAAGTTTCTCTCATTTTGCAAAAGCTGATTATTTTGCATAGCCTGATTAAATTCCATTTGTTGCTTTCTTAAATCTTGCTCTTGCTGAAACTCATTAGCTTTAACTTTATCATCAAAACTTTTGCTCATGATGTCATATAAGACACCACCGACTTTTCCTGCGTTTTGTATAACGCCTGTATCAGGATTAAATACTACTCTTTGTGGGTTATAAAAGCCATTTTGTTTCCTTTATTCTTTCTTTTAAAATAAAGGATTTAAGGAAGTTTGTGTATAATTTTAAAAGGGTGCAACGCCAAAGGGTTGCCGCCCTTTAGCGTTAATTTACCGCCCAGTTGGGAGGTGATTAAATTGCTAACCAAAATTATAGTTATAATTATACTACTTTGTATAATTATAGTCAAGGCTTATTAATACTTGATTTCCCCTTTTTTAAGGGGAGCTATAATTTCCCTTTGGCTTCCTTAAATCCAAATCTATTTAATTACTCCAAACGTTTTGAAGTTTATTTTCCATATTCTTTCTTCTGTTTAACTCTTCATTGGCTAGATACTTATTGAAGTTATAGGCATCTTTTTGTAAATCAAAATTTTTCTTTGCCATTTTTTGCTGATTATAAGCACCATATAAAGCACCAGCACCGCCTAAAACATTTCCCAATCTATCAAAATTAGTTATTTTGTTTGTATCGCTACTTTTAAATAACCAATCTCCAAAATTACTAAAAGAATTTTTTAATCCATTTAAAAAACCACCACTGCTACTTGCTAAATTTGGAGTAAAATTGCTTGTTTTCATCAAAGTATCTGCAAAGCTAGAGCCTAGTCCTGTACCACCTTTTAAAGCTGTTATAAAATCCATGATTTCTCCTTTATACTAAACTTAATAATTCTTTGCCTAGATCTATCTCGCTAACTTCGCCTTTTTTTAACTTATCGTTAAAATCACTAGTTCTTACATTATTATTTGCACTTGATAAATCTTCAGCTTTTTTGGCATTATTTGATTTTCCGACCAAATTAAGCAAGGTTTTCCAGCTGTCAATATTACCTTCGCCTAAACCATTTAATTTTGTTGCAAGTTCTGCCATAGCCTTTAAATCCGCATCAGGATAGGCTTTTCTTAACTCGCTTTCTACTTGTGCGTATTTAGCGATTAGTGCATCTTGCTCTTCTTTGTCTTTTTGCTTTTTATCAAGCTCTTCAAGCCTTTTTAATTTCTCATCAAGTCCATCAAGTCCTAATTCTTTTAAATACTGCTCTCTTTGCAATTCTTGTTCGCTTGGCTCTTTTTTTGGATTTTTTAAAGCTTCAAGCTCACTCATTAAAGCATTTAATTTGTTGTCATTTTCACTTTTATAAGCTTCAAACATCGCCTTATAATCAGGCTCGTTCTCATTAGCAACCTGCATAGATTCATTATCTTCTACTTGCGTAGGTTCATCGCCATTATTAGCAACTTGTCCTTTATCATCATCTGTTATGACATTTATTAAATCTTTTAAAGCATCATTTTCCATCTTCTTCATCCTTTATTTTATTGATTATTATGTCTAAAAAAGCCATAGTATCTAAAGCTTTTAACCTCACTTCTTTCTCATCGTTATTTTTTGCTATATAAAAACATTCACTATATTTTGCTTTGATAAAATCTATTAATTTCTTTCCTCCTTTGGTTTTAGATATATCGCTTTTAATTTCAATATTAAGCATTAGTTTCTCCTCGCATTTGCGGATTAATATCTTCATTATTTTCAAAAGCAAATAAACTATTTACATTCTTTACACCTAAAATTGGTAATAATTCTTTAGTAAGTTCTTTGCTAGCATTTATAATCCCATAAGCAGAATCTGCATCTCCTATGCTCATATACATTTGATATAGTTGTGAAAATACTTGCATGCTAGCTTGAATTCCTGCACGTCTAATTTCTTTATTCATGGCACCTGTGCCGGTTTGAATTTTAAATCTAAAACTAGGAATATCCTCTCTTTGAAAACCATTAAAAAAACTATCTTCTCCATACTTAAAAACAAGCATTGCAAATCTATCAAATAAAGGCTCTATAAAGGTTTCGTTATACTGTCTTATATAGTCAGCACTTCTTCTTCCACCTTCTTGTGCTTTTATGCTTATTTCTGTTGCTGTTTCATTATTTGCTGTTTGCGCGCCATTATTTTGTGGACTAATTCCTGTTACCTCTGTTAGCTCACTTTCTAATAATTGCAAATTTATTCCAGAACTATTTATATTTGGAGGAGGCAGTATTTGAATTCCTTTGGGGTCATCTGTATATATAGGCTTTCCTAGGGTTTCTATATCTTCTCTGCTTATTCCCATTGATTTTGGTACTATTATTTTTGGCATAATATGAGATCTTACAGCATCGATTAAAAGATTTCTTGTGATGTTAATTTCATCTTGCAAAGGCATAGCTGAAGCCATTATAGGCTCGCCATAAGCACTTACATAGTTTTCATTATCTATCTTTTTAAGTTGTGGTAGCATTGAACCCCAGATAAAAGGCTGTCCATCTTGCAAAGTAACTTCATTTCTAAGTAAATTATTTTCAAATAAGGTAGAAACCACCCACTCATCATCGTTTTTTCTTTCATAAATATCATAAAGCTTCACTTTTTTATATTCATCATCTTCATCAAAAAGCTTTTCAATTTCTATTTTTTTATAAAAACCTAGCTTTTGTCTTTCATGGATTTGATTATAAGTTAGGTAAATTTCATTGACTATATAGCCTACATCCTCGCTATTTAATGCATTTGGATCAAAGAATATACTATCAATATCTACTCTTTCAATGCGTGGCATTCCTTTATGCCAAGTAACCTTAGCTATACTTGTTCCCACAAGTAAAACATCTAAGAAAAGCGGTTGAAAAATCTTAAACATATTGATTTTACCGCTATAAAAATCTATGGCATTTTGCCAAAGCTCTATAATAGTATCATCGCTATTGATATATGTTTCAATATCTGCCATTCTTTCGCTATTAAAATAAACTTCGTTTAGGCTAGTGATTAGGTATTTTACCTTAGCGTTTATTTTTGGTATATAGATACTTGATTTATTTCTTTTTCTCAATTTTTGCATTACCTTATTTTCAAGCAAATAAGCATCTTGCAACTCTTTAAAGTGTGGTTTGTAATTTTCATATCCACTTTTACTTTCGCTAATGAGTTGTGTTAAAAACGATACTCTCTCATCATTAGTTCTTTTTGTTTTCATTCATAATTCTCCATATTGTTGTTTTGCTTAAATTTGTTATTTTTAAAATATCTTTTTCATTCACTCCTTTTTCAAATAAAAACTCCGCAAATTCTCTTTTAAATTTCTTTTTAGAAATATTATTAAATCCTGATACAAGCTCTAAAAATTCATTTGCAAGACTTGACTTTATAGCCTCATCGCTTAAATTTGAAAGCTTTTTTATTTTGTTTACATCAATTGCATCATAAATCATTAAAAATTCACCAGCCATCATAGCTCCAATCTTCATTAGTATTGTTTCTGCTGTATAGTTTTTCAAAAAAAGTTAGAGCCACCGCATCGCTAACATCAGGACTTTTGCCATAGTTCTTTTTTAATTGTTCTTTTGAAACTATCTTTAACAACCCTTTATCGCTATACTCATATTCAATCATTCTCATATCTTTTTTTAATTCTTCATCTTTAATAATCTCCATGTGTTTTAAATTTTTCGCAAAGGTGAAATACATCTGCGCTCTTTTATTTAAGTATTCATTGCTAGTTGCAGAATTTGCAGAATTTGCCTCAAATACGGGCAAGCCATAATTTAACAAGACATCATACACGCCAACGCCAAGACCGCAAGTATCTATGAAAATACCTTTTGGTTTGTCTTCGCTTTGGTTATATTCAGCTAATATTTTATTTGCTAACTCCATGGTTCCAAGTTGTGAGTATTTTTTTATTTCATCAACTACAAAACCTTTTCTTTTTGCTAAAACACTTTTATCATCTCCATATCTTGCTACATCAATTCCCCAAATATTCTCACCTTGCATTTTTTCAATACTAAAAGAGTTTTTGCTCATCGCATTTTCAATTTCAGTTAATGCAAAAAGCTCCGCACTCGAGCTATCTATAAACTCTCCATAAATTTCTTGTTTGACTACTTCGCTATCTTCGCCACCCACTTCTTCAATTAATTCTTTAATTTGCTCTTCTTTTAAAAATGGATTATCATAACTTGAGAATTGAAAATGTTTCCAATTTTTATCGCTGAGTTCTTTTCTGCAAAGTTCATAAAATAGATTTTTTCCTTTAGGAACTCCACCGATAATCGCTCTTGATTTAGGATTATCAAGCAACATAGGGCGTATGGCGTTATACCAAAGATATTCTCCTTTGCTGCCTTTTAAAATAATTCCTGCTTCGTTTAAAATAACAAGGTCATATCCAAAACCTTCGATATTTTCACTTCTTTCAGCACTTCTCATATGAAGCACTGCTCCATTAATGATTAGTTTCTTATCTTGCACACTCCATGAGTAAAAATCTTTTGGCAAGTTTTTTAACTCAGGTGTAAAATATAACTCGTAATAGTTTTGTAAG
Organism: Campylobacter sp. CFSAN093227; assembly: GCF_012897855.1. Lineage (NCBI taxonomy): Bacteria > Pseudomonadati > Campylobacterota > Epsilonproteobacteria > Campylobacterales > Campylobacteraceae > Campylobacter > Campylobacter sp. CFSAN093227. The sequence goes on along the minus strand of NZ_CP040610.1, from coordinate 484,536 downwards.
TTTGCTTGTATGGTATCTACCCATAATACATTTTGTCCTAAAAGCAAGTTTTCTATGACAAACTTAGCGCTTCCCCTTGTAAAACCAAGTCTTCTGCCTTTTGCTACGGTTATAAAGCGTGGATTTTTATCATCAAAAACTTTAAGTTGTGCAGGAGTGTAAGAAAAGTCAAGCTTTAATTTCATTTGATTTCACTTCTTATAATTTCAATTTTTTGAACGTTATCGCTGACAACTTCTTGTTTATCCACATATCCATGTTGATTTTTTAGCAAGAACATACTAACGCTAGGAGTATAAGTGCCGATTAAGGAATGGTTTAAAATATCCATTTCACATTTTTGCTTAGCTTGAGATACAATTTCTCCAAAATCCTTATCCTTCTCCCACTCGCCTAAAGTTTGTATTGTAATTCCTAAATACACAGCTAATCCCACTTTTGTTTTAGGTGCAAAAATAATACTCTCCTTAGTTTCTTTTAAGACAACTCTTTCATTAAAATAACTCTCTATTTTTGAAACAAGCTCTTCTTTTGTCATACTTTTGCCATTTGTCATCATTCTAGCCATCAAGCCACCCCTTCTTTAAAATTAAATTCTTTGATTTCTAAGTCTAAAAAAGATTTTTTAAAACTAATAATCTCATAATCGCCTTTTAAAACATTCTTATCGTTTTCAAATAACGCATCTAACACGCATTTTACGATATTGTCCCCATCGCCATGCCTTTTGCTGTTAAATCCTATTTTTAAAGAAAACTCATATTTCTTTTGCTTATCAAAGGCTTGAAAACAGCTAATATTATTTTGTCTTCTAAACTCCATTTGCAAGAGTTTTTTAAAATCTAAATATTTAAGATAATCTTTACATGCAAATTTAGATCTTTGCGTGGTTCTTTTATAAGGAACTGGGTTGCTTTTTAAATCAATTTTTAAAATATACTTTTCCATTTCAGACTTTCTTAAATTTAGCTTATATTTTTAAAAGCCATTTTGACTTTTACTTTCTTTTGAAATTCTTCTTGATTCTCCTTAAAAAATTTTTTCTGCACCTTCTTAAAGTTATTATATTCTTCTTCATGGCTTAAAGATGTATATCCTTTTATCTTATAAGAAGTATTTATATATATATCTTTTCCTATGCGCTCTTGATTTTTAAATATAAAATCTATTAAAGCGTGTTTAAATTCGTTATTTTTTAGCATTTCTCCATCTTCGTAGGTTAATTCTCCAAAATTATTTAGACAAACCAACATATTAATTGATTTTGCTAATCGTTTAAAAAGGTTGCCCTGTCCATCATAACAAACATATGAGTATTTAAAATCACTTTCAAGCAATCTAAAAAATGGACTATTTTTATATTTATTTTTTAACCATTCTAAAAAAAATTCTTTGTCTTCAAAACGCTTTTTAAACTCGATTTCAGCTCTTTTGCAAACTCTTCTTAATTTCTCATAGGTTGTCCCTACGATATTCTCTCTTTCTAAAGTTTCGAAATAAAAATCTAAGAAAGCATGAATATCCTTAACGCTTTTGAGATATCTACCTACAATATCAGTTGCTTGAGCCTTATTAATTTCCAATAAGTCCATTAAAATTTGTATTTTTTCTTGCATTTTTTACTCCTTAAAAGCATCCTAAGAGCTTGTTTTTGTTCTCATCTTTCATTCCGTAATACTCCATCAAGCTATCAACCACACTAGGATTGGCTTCTTTTTTTCTGTTAAAACGCTGATTTTTTCTTGCTTCATTTTCTTTAGCGTATTTAAGCCATGTATAAAGACTTCCTGCCACACTTGACATTCTTTTTCCATTTCTTTTCCATTCCCTAGCATCCCAATAGCCTATAAAATCATTAGCCAACTCTTCACCAAAGTTTGTGCCATTTTTCTCATTAAAAGCTATTATTTGTCTCATGAGTTCATTTGCATTTGGGACTTTAAACTCTTTTTTTGCCATTTTCTCTAACTCCTTTTTGCTAAAATCAATAAAGCTCGTCACAAAAGAGGCGTTTTGATTAGAAACGCATTCTTTCTTTTCTTGATTATTTTTTAAATTTTCTAAATTCTCTTTTTTTATAAATTTATTATTATTAATATTTATATTATTTATAAATTTATTATCGTGTGCGTGCGTGCGTGTTTCTATATAATGTAAATTCTCTTTTTTTTCGTTTTCAGTAGTTGATTTTCTGTCGATTGATGAAGTGTTATTTTTAAGAGTTTTGCTTAGCTTTTCATCACTGCTTTTAAGCAAAGATAAAGCTTTGTTAAAATGTTTTTTAATTTGATAATTTTCATCTTTTAAAATCCACTCATAAAAATTTAAAGAGCCATTTCTAACCTTTTTAATTTCTAAAAGTCTGAGTTCAATTAATTCTTTTTTAGCAATTCTTAATCTATTTAAACTCATTCTTTGATTATTTTTAACTTTTATAAACTCTCTTAGATAGATCTCGCTTATAATCGTTTTTTCACTAAGTTTAGCTAGTTGTATATATAATGCCAGAGCATCAACACTAAGTCCTCCATAAGCTATAGTGTTTGATAATTTCAAATAGCCTTTTCTCTCTCTTAGGCTTTTACGCCCCAAAGCTACATCAAAACTTGCTATAAAATTTAGTATCACCAACTCTCCTTTATGTTATAATTTAAATTAAAAAGGTTTTTTATGTTTAATTCTTTCTTATCCGAAATGCTAAAAACCGCCACTTTAGAAAATTTGTTATATTTTTTAATAGGTGTTTTATTTGGTTTAAGTATCCGTCCTTTGTTTTTATATTTAACTAAAAAACAAAAACTAAAAAGAGTTTGTATTAAAGATATGAAGCTAGAAAACGATTTGACAAAAAGACTATATCCTAACTTAGGATATAAATTAGTTACAAAAAAAACTCCTTTTGAAATGGTTTTTAAAAAAGATAAATTTAAATACATTATTTGTCCTCACTACCGTGATAAAAAATGCGTTTTAGATAATGATAAATGCAAGATATTAAAATCCCAGCCGAAATACCAGCCACTAGAAACAGTCTAAAATGCAACATCATCAAAGTAAAAATAAATAATCCTATTATTTCAAATACCCTATCAAGCATTAATCATCCTAAAAGATTTTCCAAATTAAAAAATAAACTAAAAAACCTATTGAAAATCCCGCTATAAAAGCCATTTTTTAACCTTTAGTTTAATCGCCTTCATTCTCTATCCTTTCGCTTTCTCCCACGCTTAGGTATGTTTATAAGATTGCTACGAACATCCACCCAAAATTCATGAGGTATTCCATAGAGTTTTTTAAACTCTATTTGTTTTTTAAAGCTTGGGCGTGATTTATTTGTTCTAATCTTTTTAACACTAATAACCGTATAGTGATTACTCAATATTTTTGTAAAATCAAAAAAATCTATTTTTTTCATAACGAAAGTATAAAATAAAGAAACTTAATAAATATTTAATTATGTTTCTAATTATGGAACATTATTTGCTTGAAAAAAGTGTATAATTTTTATACTAAAAAAGGAGAGAATATGGGAAGAAATGGAGATATATTCGATTTTCATTTTGATACTGAAAAATTTAAATTTTATTTAAAAAATAGAGATAAAAAAGTTACATATCAAGATTTGATGGAAATTTTATATAAAAATGGCATAGAAAGCTCAGAAGCAACAATAAAAAAATGGTTGATGTCTAAAGAAGATAATAAAACAAAACCTAAACCACAATATATAAAAATTTTATGCAATGCATTAGATATTCCTTTTAACGAAGTGATATTGCAAGATGTTTTTAGAAATGATAATCAAATTAACTTCAGATATTTTCCAGATATTTATGCAAGTGCAGGACTTGGAACATCATCTCAAAGTGAAGAAGTTAAAATAGTTTCAGTTGATGAAAATTTTCTAAAAGAAATTTTAGACATACCTATAAAGAAGAGTTACGATATTATAAAGATTAATGGCGACAGTATGGAACCTATTTTATCTAATGGTGATTTTATTATTGTAGATAGAAGCAAAAATTCACTTCAAACTATTTCAAATGCAGATATTGTTATTTTTAGAAAAAATGATGATTTATTTTGTAAAAAAATTAAAAAAGAACCTTTTGAAGATTATATTTTTTTAGTTTCTGAAAATAAAAAATACGAGGATAAAAAAGTAGATAATAGCGAATTTGAACAATGCGAGATCTTAGGCGCTGTAGTATCAAAAATGGCGATTGAAACCTTTAAAAATTTTATAGAAGTGGTGGGATGATTAGGTTTAGAGACTTTAAAATAATAAAGAAGATGAGAATATAAAAAAATATAAGGTTGATTGTGATATTTTAACTAATTATTAGCTTAAATAATTTTTTAGTTTAATTATTAGATATTATTTAGATATTATATGATATTATATTATATATCTTAAAAAAAGCAAGGTAAAAACGTATGAAAGCACTAGATGTTGCAAAATATTTTTTATTTTTGGCTAGAAATAGAGAAGCTGGAGATACTATTAGTAATTTAAAAATTCAAAAAATGCTTTATTATGCACAAGGATATTCTCTTGCCTTATTTAATAAGCCACTTTTTGACGATAGGATAGAAGCATGGAAGCATGGTCCTGTAGTAAAAAAAATATATGAACAATTTAAGCAGTATGGTTCAAATTCTATATCCTTTAATGAGCTTGATGACTTTGATACAGATTGTATTGCTAGTAATAAAGATATACATGAACTTTTAATTTTTATTTTTAATAAATATGGTTCCATAGGAGCATGGAAACTTAGAGACAAAACACATATGGAAGATCCTTGGAAAAATTCTTTTATTGAAAGTCTTGCAAATGAAATAACACAAGACGCAATAGCTGATTTTTTCAAAAAAGAAAACAAAAAAGAAGCATTAAGACTAAAAGCATTACAAAAAAACGATGAAGAAATTAATTCATTATGGCGATAATTAATTTTATGTATTTTTTAGACTTGCTTTCTTTAATGTCCGAAATAAAAAAAGAAATTTTGATTGAAAATCAACATGAATTGTTAAAATATTTGTCTCATTTAGGAGAAAATGAAAAATTTGATTCAAATAAATGCTTTGAAGCATTAAATAACATAGATGAAAATTATTTCATTTGTATAGGTTTAATTAATAAGGAAGAGCAAAAAGAATTTTGTAAAAATATTTTTATCATTCTAAAAATAAAATGGAGTAGCTTTAGCTCTTGTTTTTGTTAAAATTTATAATTTTTTAACTTGTAACTAAAGCATTCTCTGCGTTTGATAATATTCTTCTGCTTTAATATCTTTTTTTAAATCATAATTGTTTTTCCCAAGAATTTCATCAAGGGCTTGTTCTATCTCTTCAATGCTAACTCTAAAAAATTCTTTTCTTATATCCATCGCATTAATCCTTCCAATTTTCTAAAAATGTTTTTAAGGATTTTTTTGGTTTTTCATCTTCAACTTCAATATCTATAATATCTTCTTCTTGGTAAGGCTTAGGATTGTGTTTTGCAAATACAAAAAAAGGATTTTTTTTCACCGTAAATAATATATTGAATTCCCCATAAAATCAAAAACAAGGAATACCAACAAACAGTCCTATGATAGTCAAATCCGCAATAAAAGATAAGATGAAAAGAACTCTTAATGCTCTAATAAACAAATTCAATCCTTTTAATTATTTTCTATTAAAAAATTATACCACAAAAATATTTTTAAAAAAGTTTCTAATTAATATACTAAATTAAATTTTAATTAAGTTTCTTTATTATATACTTTTATCAATAAAACAAAAAGGAGAAAAAATGAGTTTTACAGATTTTTATTTTGATAGAGAAGAAAAAAGAATTTCTAACTACGCAAGAGAATTAGTTAAAGATGAATTAGAGAGCAGAGAAAACTTTGCGGATATTTTTAACTCTTTGCAAGAATTTAAAAATATTTTAGAAGTAAGCTTGGAAGATGATGAAGATATTGCAGCTTCTTTGCAAGCCTATGGAGATGAGTTTATTAACGATACCTATGATTTATTGGAAAAAGTGAGGAAATTTGAGAAGAAATACGAAAAGCTTTATTAAAAGTTTAACAAGTTCTTTTTATTAAAGAACTTTCTTAAGCTTTTGACCGCTTGGAAATTAAGCTTTGCTATCGTGTTGATGGTTTTGAATAGCGGAAGGGTTAGCGAGTTATCCATAAACTTGGCTCGTTATTATTGTTTATAGTGCTATTTTTCAAAGGTTTTCTTGCACTTTAAAAACGACAGAAAACTAAGGGTTTAAGAAAAAGAAAGTATAATTATAAAGTTTAAGTGGCTAACTTGTCTCGGTGTTGAGAAAGGAGGCTCTAAAATGTGGGATAAAATTTTAACAATTTTAATCTTAATCTTAGAGCTAATTAGAGAGCTTATAAAACTTAATATTTTTTAACACAGATAAATTTTAACTAAATCCGCTTAGCATAAACTTAAACGATTATACAATGCCGAGACTTGCGGATTTACTCGGCTTTTCTTAAGCTCCTTTAATGCTTAAATGGGGCAACTTTTACAAATTAACTACTTGAGAATTTACCTTTTTGTTTTATTTCCTATTCTAAGGAACTCAGTTGTCCCTTTTAAGCATTAATCTAAAAGGAGAAAAAAATGAAAGCTTATCACACAAAAGAACAAGTCATCATTAAACTTAGCAAAGATGAATATAGAAAAGAAATGAAGCTAAATAAGTCTTTAAAAGATGAAAATAAATCTTTAAAAACTGAAATTTCTAATCTTGAAAATGAAAAAATAGAACTTTTAAAAGAGTTAAAAGACCAAATAGAAGCAAATATGAAAAATATAAAAGAAATTAGCTCTTTGCAAAATAAAATTTATGAGCTTCTTTATGCAAAAGAAAGGTCGAAACTATGTTCCTAAATAGTAAAAAAAATGAAAAAATAAGATATTTAGAAAAAGAAATTCAAAGGCTAAAAGGTGTAATAGCATTAAAAGATACTGCTATAAATGAAATTTCATTGAAGCTAGAAGAAGAAATTAAAATCAATGTAAAACTTAGTAATTTTCGTATAAAAATACTTGATGCTTTAGGGCTTATAGGCGTTTTTAAAAATGATGATAAAGCTATTAAAGAAGTAAAAAGATTAAAGGATAAAGAATTATGAAAAGACAAACAAAACCGCTAAGTATAAGAATTCCATTAGAATTAAAAGAAGAGTTGCAAAAAATAGCAGATAAAGAATACCGCCCTTTAGCAACTCAAATAGTTAAAATTTTAAGCGATTATGTTAAGAATAAAAATAAAACTAATTAGGGTAATCACCTTTTTGCCATAATGAATTTTCGCTTTCATAGGTATTAATATAATCTTCAATGATTTTTCTTATTTGTAAAGCCATAGGGCGATACTCAAGTTCGCATATATAGGCGAGTTTGTTTTTTGTTACAGTATCAAGCCTTATCGATATTATTTCTGATTTATTGGTCTTTTGTTTCTCTTCCAATGTTTCCCTTTTTTGTATTTTATTGTAATTTTACTAAAAAAGTTATTTTTTGTAAAGCATACATTGTATTACTTGACAATACAAAAATAATTTTATATAATTTTGTAATTCTTAAGAATACAAAAAATTACAAAAGGATACCAATGAGCCAAGAAGAAAAGTTTTTAGAATGTTTAGCAAAAGCGACTAAAGGAAAAAAGGATTTAAGCAATTTTGAAGTATTGGAATTTGCTTTCAGTATATTTTGTTGCCTTGATAATTATATTCAAAATAACAAGGCTAGAGATAAAAAAATTTTAAAATTATTAAAAGGAGATGAAAAGTGAATTTAGAACTTTTTAAAAAAGATGAAAATAAAGAAATAAGCTTAACTTCTTTAGAGATAGCAGAGCTTACAGGAAAAGAACACAGAAATGTTACAAGAGATATAGAAACTTACTTAGAAAAAGTGGTTGAAGGGGGTGTCTTCAAATTTGAGCATACCTACCAAAACCCACAAAATAAGCAGTTTTACAAGTGTTACCGCTTACCAAAAAGAGAAGTATTGATTTTAGTGAGTGGATATAGTGTGGAGCTAAGAGCAAAGATAATCGATAGATTAGAATATTTAGAAAATGAGCTTAAAAAACAAAGTTATAAACCACTTTCATTAAAAGAAAGTTTGCAAATGCAATTAGAGCTTTTAGAAAAAAATGAAAAACTTCAAATAGAAAATCAAAGCCTAAAAAACGAAGCCGAACAAAATGCACCTTTAATTCATTTTGCAAATCGTATAAAAGATACTAATGATGCTATTTTAATAAGAGATTTCGCAAAAATACTTTATGAAAAAAATAAAATTGAAATCGGAGAAAAAAGACTTTTTGCTTTTTTAAGGGATAATGGCTTTTTAATGAGTGATAATAAGCCTTATCAAAAATGCATAGAACAAGGGCTTTTTAAAGTAAGTGAAACAACTATCAGCACAATAAATGGAGATAGATTAGTAAGCACAACGAAAATCACAGGCAAAGGACAAATTAAAATCGCAAATTTACTATTAGAAGGAATTAATCATGCAGTATAAAATAATCGACTTAGAACAAGGTAGCCATGAATGGTTAAATTTTAGAAAAGGAAAAATAGGTGCATCGATGGTAGCATCTTGTGTAGGTATTAAAGGTGCTTTTAACTCTAAAGAAGAGGCAAGAGATATCATCTTGGGACTTAAAGAAGTTTATCAAAATGAAGCTATGAAAAAAGGCAATAACTATGAAGCTTTGATTAGAGCTAGAGTTGAGTTTTTACATTCTGTGAGTATCACTCCTGTAGTTTTGCAAAGTCTAGAAAATGAAATGTTTATAGCAAGTTTAGATGGTATTGATGAAAATGGGGTTGTTTATGAGTTTAAATATTCGCAAGATGAGTATGATTTTATCAAAAGAAATAAAAAGCCAAGTGATAAATACTACACTCAAGTGCAATTTCAACTTTATATCAGCGGTAAAGAAAAATGTATATTTGTAGCCATGAATAAAGAAGAAGAGATTGTAGAGTGCGAAGTTTCAAAAGATGAAGCTTATCAAGAATGGTTGGTTAAAAATATAAAGCAATTTATATTAGATTATATCATAGATCAAAAAAGTGAATATAAAGAGCTTGAAGATACTAAAGCAAAAAATCTAACGATTGAAATTATAAGGCTTGAAAACACGATTAAACCTATTAAAGAAAAGCTAGAAAGTCTTAAAAAAGAACTCATAGCCTTAGCAAATGGAGAAAAAGCAAGATGTTTGGATATTACAATTTATCCGCAAAGTAGAACTACAATTGATTATAAGGGCTTTTTAGAGCAAAAAAATATTACTGTGCCTAAAGAATTTTATAAGGAAAGTACTTCAATGTGTTTAAAAATCAAAAAAGGAGCATAAAAATAAAGCACTTTTTGATAAAATTACAAAAATAAAGGAAAGGTTAAAATGTTAAATTTAAAAAGTTTAGAAATCACCTGCAAACAATGTAAAACTAAAATCACTTTAGATATAGGTAAAACTGTCATTGTATGCCCACTTTGCAATAATGCTTTTTATAATTCTTATGATGAAGCTCCACTTTCTAAACTAGGAAATATATTGCAAAGCTTAAAAGAGCATAAAAAAGCAGAGTTTAGATTTATCACAGATGAAAAGGAATAAAATGGAGAAAGAAAACATCGTTAAAGAAGTTTGTAAAGAGTTAAATATCACGCAAAAGGAGTTAAGCGAGATTTTGGGGGTGCCACAAACGACTATATCAGGTTGGGCTACTACAAAAATTCCAAAAATGGCAGAACTTGCTTTAAATCTTTTGATTGAAAATAAGACTTTAAAGGAAAAATTAGAGATTTTTAAAAAAGCCCATAAAATAGCAAGTGAGTTATAAGGTATAGACATTTTATCCATACCTTTAAATACTAATTTTAGAATTTATTTTAAATTATTTTACTAAAATTAGTTTTATTTACTTGACTATTTTCTAAAAATAGTATATAATTCTTGCATAATTACTAAAATTAGTAATTTATGTTCTTTGAATTAGGGTTGTTTAAGATTTTTGTGTTAAAATTTGGCTATGTTAGAATTAATTAAAAACATAGGGCTTGGCTTATTTGTTAATGGGAGTTTCGCATTAATGAATTTTGACTTTAAACCGCAAAGCTTTATCATAACTGCTTTTAGCGTCGGGATTATGGCTATATGTATTCTTATGCAAAGGAGGCAAAAGGATGAATGAGATAGGTTTAAACATTATCGCAGGGGTAAGCGTTATACTCTTTGCTTATACTTGCTATCTATTTTATAAGCAAAATAAGTCTCTAAAAGACAAAACGAAAGAAAGTAAGCACTAAAATCAAAACAACCCTTTCAAAGCATAAAATGAAAGGGTTAATATGCTATCACAAATACAAAATAATACCTCAATACAAGTTGCTTCATTTTATGAAGTTACCAAAAATTCAATCGCAAAACATTTTTTAAGAAACGCCGATGAACTCATAGAAAATATACACTAATTTTTAGCTGAAAAAATAGCATTAGAAAGTACAAAAATGACAACTTGGGATGCTGTTGTTAAGAAGCTAAAACAAAGTCTTGATTATTGGCAAAATTATGAAGAATACGAAGAAAAATGGAAAAAAATATTAAGGAGATGAAAAATGAGTAATGAAGTTGTATTAAAAGAAGAAAATAAATTAGAAATAAATTTTAATCCTTATGAGTTGGCTTTGGTAAAAGGTGATTTATCAAAGCTTAGTGATGCAGAACGAGCGAGTTATGTTAAAAATCTTTGTGAAAGTTTAGGCTTAAACATGCTTACAAAGCCTTTTGAATACATAGCATTAAATGGCAAACTTACTTTATATGCAAATAAATCAGCCACAGATCAGCTAAGACAAATAAGAAAAGTAAGTATTACAAAAACAGAAGTGGCACAAGTTGGCGATATTTATATGGTTACAGCCTACGCAGCAACACCCGATGGAAGAACGGATTGCGATACAGGTGCTTTAAATATTAAAAATTTAGGTGGCGATAATTTAGCAAACGCAATAATGAAAGCTATCACAAAAGCAAAAAGGCGTGTAACCTTAAGTATTTGCGGACTTGGAATGCTTGATGAGAGTGAATTAGAAACAATAAAGGAAAAGCGATTTTTAAATCCAAATGAAGATTTAAAAGTTTGGGGTAGTGATGAAAAAGCTATAGAAAATAAAGCAAAAGAGATAAAAGCTTTAGGTGCTGAACTTAGAAAATTTATGAGTGATAATGGTTTAAACACTGGGGAGCAAAACAATTTTATAAAAAAACATTCTTTATTTACAAGTGAAAAAATACGAGAAGTTCTAAGTAATAAAGATGAATTTTTAACACAATTAAAAGGAGAATTATAATGTTACCAGCATTTAAGGCAAGTTTTGAAGTGGCAAATTATTCGCCAAGCGTAGAGTATTTAAGTGAAGGTGGGCTTTATAGCGGAGTTTTCCGCAAAGCCTTTTTATATGATAAATTGGCAAGCGATGGAAGCAATAATACTTTTATTTGTTTTGAATTTTTAACTTCAAAAGAGCAAAAACTAGCTATTTTTAATCTTTTTGTAGCTAAAAATAACGATTTTAGCTATATCAATAAAAATGGAGAAAAAGAAAATTATTTAGGATTTAGACAATTAAATGCCATTATGAAATTCTTTGGAATTGATGAACTTGATTTTAGCGAAAAGGGAAATGAGAATGTTTTTGGGGTGCAAACTGAAGTTATTTATCTAAATTCTTTAGTTAATAAACTTTTAGTTTTAGGTTTTGGGACAGAAGAATATTTAAGTAAAAATGGAGAACTTGCTAACAAAATCTTTCTTGATAGAATTTTTAATGAGAAAATGCAAAGCATGGATGAGTTTCAAAATAATAAAGAGCCTTTATCTATAAAATCTTTTAAAGCAAGGCATAAATCTTTAAATAACGACAATAATAAATCATTTATTCCAAAAGAAAATCAAAGCTATAATCCTTATGGAAATGAAGTAAAAAACAATAACAATGAAAAATATATCGAAATAGGAGATGATGATGAAAGTTTGCCGTTCTAATTATCTTGAAATTGTAAAAATCGTTCCATTTAGCGAGAGGAGAAGTTGCTTTTGTCATTTTTTAAGAAGCAATGGGATTGCAATTGAAAAAATAAATTATAAAAATCACATAAGTAAAAAAGAACTCAGAAAGGCTTACAAAATTTACAAAAGTAAGCCAAGCGGAAGAAATTACTTTCATGAAAAAAAGCTTATTGTTAAAGCTTTTGAAGATGTTGAAAAATTTTTAAGGAGTGAAAAAATGATTAGGGGGATTTTTTATTGAAAGGGAGTAAAAATGTTTGATCTTTTAAAGATTAACACCTATTGGTTTGTTTCTTTTAAATGCATAGTTAATGATAAAACTATTAGTGGAAATAGAATTATTACAGATATAAGACCTTTTTGGCAAAAAGTAGATATTATTAGTATCCACAAATATGCTTCAAAAACTATAACAGAGCAGATGAATACAGATAATATATGCTTTACGCAATTTCATAAATTATAAATGAAATTATGTTTAAACATATAGAAAGAAGTCTATTTGCTTAAGTAAAATTTTGATAAAATAATAAAAGAATAATTATTAATAAAGAAAGAAATACATGTCAGAACAAACTTATGAGTTAAGATTTGAATATTTTAATGAAGAAAATGCTACATTATTTTTCCAAAAAATTACAGATTTTTTACTAAGTATTGATAAGTTGAATAATTCATTAGTATCTGTTTTTGGTATAGAAATTGATATAAATATTCAAATTAAATCTATAGAAAAAGGCTCTATAAGAATATGGATTGCTGAAAAACTTAACAAAATAAGCGATAATGATATAAAACATTATATTAGCAATCCGAGAGAATTACTTGCTGATTTGCTTATAAAATCTAAAAAAATGATTTTAGAGAAAATACAAGATAAAAAATGCCAAGATATTCCAAAAGAATATAAAAACATTATAGAAAAAAGCGACTTAAAAGATTTTGGATACAACAATAATGAAACCAATCTATTAACCTGTGTATCAGATCTAACACATAAAGCAAAGGAGTTTAAACATAAACCTATGATAATATTTGAAGAAAAAGTATATGGAATAAGTGAAACATTTGATTATAACCCAAAAACAGCTGATGGAGTTAAGGAGCAAATAAGTAAATGCAAGGTGCGTTTATAATAAAAAAGCCAGATTTAACCGGAGAAAGTAAATGGGAAATTATTAACGACAAGGTTATAAAAGTTAAAATCAATGATGAAAATTTTAAAAACAAACTCAAAGACAGAAGTATAAAACTATCTTACGGGGATAAGATAAAAGGCGTTTTAATTTCTAAAACCTATATTAGCAAAGATTTGGAAGTTTTAGAAAATGAATATTTTTTAGAAGATATCAAAGGCATTATTGAGCCAAGTTATACACAAGAAAAAAGTTTATTTAAATAAAGGAGAAATAATGGAAAACTTAAAAGCTTTTAAGCTTATTTCAAAACGTATTATAAAAACACTTTTAAATGATTTTCCAAATCAAAGCATACTTTTTTCAGATGATTTTAACAAAGATTGTAAAGAATATAAAATAGACTTTAGCTCTTGTATTCATTTTCTAAAAGAATGCAAAGTTTTAAAATACGATAAAGAAAACAATGGTGATTTTTCAGGAGTTTTAATCAGTCCTAAAGCTTATTTATACTTTTCTAAAAATGATTTTAATGATATTGATGATTTAATCGAATTTTGTATGAGATAAAGGATTAAAATGCAAGAAGAAACAATTACTTACGCAAGAGGTCGTTTAACTGAGCTTAAAGATAAAAAAGATGAGCTTCAAAGACTTATCAAAGATAGTAAAAATCTAGTAATTAAAAATATACAAAATGATGATTTAAAAGGCGCTAAACTTTATATTGATAAACTAGAGCTTTATTTTGATGAACTTTTAAAGACAAATACGGATTTAAATTTAATTTGCAATAAATGGGGTTTTAAAGGATAAATATAACACAATGGATTAATGAATTATAGGAGATATTATGGGCGATACTGAAGTTACAAAACAGCAAGTTAGAAAAGCTGGAGAAAATATTAGAAATAACATAGCAACTCTTAAAGATTATGAAATAATATCAAATTGGCGTAGCATTCATATTTCTATTATGACTAGTATGGTTAATTCTATTAACAAAAAACTAAAAAAACATAAATTAAAAGCTTTAATTGTAGCAAGAAGACTTAAAAGACTTAATTCTATAGAAATTAAAGTTAAAGCGTTTTAGCAGTATGAATTTAGATAGAATGCAAGATATAGCAGGTGTTAGAATTGTTTTCAAAACTATGGAGCAAGTCAATGAGTTTAAAACAATAATGGATGATACCTATTTAAAAGGTAGTAGGAAATTTAAGCTTGAAAAAACAAGTAATTATATTGAACAACCAAAATCAGATGGTTATCGTTCAATTCATCAAATTTTTGAATACAAAGATGGTTCAAAAAAATGTTTAGAACTACAAATAAGAACACAGTTGCAACATAATTGGGCAACAGCAGTAGAAGTTTTAGGAATGAAAACAAAATCAAAAATAAAGCAAGGAGAAGGTGAAGAACATTATAAAGAATTTTTTAAACTATGCAGCGCTTTATTTTCAATAATAGAAAAAACTAATATCTTGGAAGAGTATAGCAAATTTACAAAGCCTGAAATATGTAAAAAAATACAAAAACTTGATAGCGAGTTTAATATTTTACAAACTTTATCAGGTTTGGCAATTTTAGGCAAAAATATAGAAAAACAAACAGATAGGAAAAATTATTATTTTATTGTGGAACTCAATATTACAGAAAGCACTTTAATGATTCGTGGATATAAAAAGAATAGCTTTCAAAAAGCACAATGGGATTATGATTTATTAGAACAAATATCCAAAGAAAAAGGAGATACTGATGTGGTTTTAGTTTCTTTAGATGAGTTTAATCTCCTTAAAAAAGCTTATCCAAATTATTATCTTGACAGCGGTATGTTTATTGGGTCTATAAAAAAAGAAATTAATGAGATAAAGGAAAATTAATGAAACTAGATGTTTATAAATTAGATAGCACAACAAACGAAAGAATAGTCATAAATGGAACACTTAAAGATAAAATTTTGCTAAGCACTGAAATAAAAAGAGGTAATGAAAAAAAAATTATTAATGAAATTTTACCACAAATAACAAATATATTAGGTTTCCAACCCTTTTGTCACGAAGGAGGAAATCATATAATTTTTAAAAATCCAAAAACAGATGAAAATCTTTATTGTATAGAATGGCATTTTGCGATAAATGCAGAAGAAAACATTGTTAAAAAGGTTTGCAAAGAGTTAAACATTACTCAACGACAGCTAAGCGAAATGTTAGAAATCCCAGAAAGTACTATAGCACGTTGGAAAAGCGGAGATTTGCCACGACTTACAGAACTTTTTTTAAAAACAATGCTTGAAAATATAGAATTAAAGCGAAAGCTAGAAACAATCAAAAAAGCTCATAAAATAATATCAGAATTATAAGGATATGGAAATTTTCCACACCCTTTATTTTCATTTTTGGCAAATATTTTAGAACAATTTATCAAAAATGAATGAAATATATTGACAAACTTTCATAAATAATATATATTTTTCTTAAATATTTTCAAAAATGAAAGGTTTAAGATGAATTTATTACAATGTGAAATTTGTCAAATCACTAGAAGTTTTTTAAATACAGAAGTTGCATATAACTACGCAGTAGATAACACTACAATAATGTCTCACAAAAATTTACACTCTGATGAACTCATAGAAAATATACACTATTTCTACGATTATGCGCAAACAAAAGGCGGAAGACAAAGAGTAATCAAATGGACTTTAGAAGGTGTTTATAAACTTTTTGATAAAATTAAGAAATTAAAAGAAAGGAGTAATATGACAGAAGAGAAACTACTAAAATCTTTGGCAGATGGTGTTTTAAAAATAAATGAAAGCTCTATTGATGTGGCAGTTTTAGAAAATGGAGTAAGAATTATTACCCATAGCGGAGTATTTAGAGCCTTAGGAAGAGAACCAAGAGGAAATGCAAGGCTAGATCAAATACCCGCTTTTATGGATGCAAAAAATCTCCAACCGCTGATTTCTTCGGAACTTAAAACTCAGATCAGCCGAATTTCATATTTAGATAAAAAAAGTTTTGGTAAAATTAAAAAACTTAAATTATGGAGAGAAAATGAGCCTATCAATAAATTCAGTTGATGACTTGCTTGTAATTTTTGAAAAACTTTCAAATGGGGAAAATATTAAAGTAACAGAAGTTGGCACAATACAACATACTATTAAGTTGCAGGGTGGGAGATTTGAGAACTATAATATAGGATATATAGACGCTGAAATCGCAAGAGTTATTGATTCTTATCAAGATAGTTTTTATAGAGTTGCCGATATATTAAAAAAGGATTTTGGAATTGATGGTATTGATAAAAATAAATTAATTCGTTTTTATTTAGGAGAAGGTAGTTTAGAAATCAAAACAGACGAGCTTTTAACAAATTTATTAGGAGTGATTAAAGATATGGAAAGTAGAGATAAGCTCATTCTTTTTATAGCAATAGCATTAATTATTGGAGGTTGTTGGTCATTTGGAAATTTTTTAATTCATAATGAAAATATAGAAAAAATAAAATCTCAAAATGAAAACGCAAAAATTATAGCCGAAATCGCCAAAAATAAAGAATTACAAAATGCTTGCAATGCTCCCAAGACAACATTAGTTAAAATACTAAAAGATGATGAAAAAGCTAGCTTTAGTTTAGGAAATGATGTTATTACTAATCAAAATAAAGAAGATTATAATTTTAAAGAAATAGAAGATACCACGCAAACAGAAGATACTGAAGGAGATTTTAAAATTTTAGGTTTTGAAAAAACAAATGACAGAAAAAAATTTAAAATAATTTTAGGTGGTAAAACTCATTGGGCTAATGCAGATATAATAGATGTTAATGCTAGAATGAAACTTGCTAAATCTAGTATACAAGAACAAGAAGTAAAATTAAAACTAAGAATTGTAAAAGAATACAATAAAATCAAAGAAATTGTTATATTAAACGTGGAATAAGTTTTAAAGAAAGGAATAAAATGGCAGAAGAGAAAGAAAGTAAGGGGAGCAATCTTATACAATTAAGAATTAGCGATAAAATGCGAGAAGAGTTGCAAAAATTAGCCGATGAAGTAGGTTTGCCACTAACTACATACATTTATGTTTTGATAGCAAACAAAATAGAAAACAACAAACCTTAAATTTAACTTTTTGATAATTTTGTCAAAAAGTTAAATTTAAATATCATCAGGTTACTTTTAATATATTAATACATTATTTTTAAGTATATTATAAGTTAATTATAGATATATTTTTACTAATCATTTACACAGTAGGAGTATATCAAATGCAAATTCAAATCTACAATGATAAAACAATAGGTGCTGAAATAAATTCGGCTAACGCAAGAGAAATATTCCAATTTTTAAATTCAGAGCAAGAATATGCGAACTGGATTAAAAATCGTATCAGCCACTACAATTTTATTGAAAATCAAGACTACATTATAGAACTTGTTTATACAAAAGGTCGCCCACGAAAAGAATACTATATAACCTTAGATATGGCAAAAGAGCTTTGTATGGTTGAAAACAACGAAAAAGGCAGACAGGCAAGGCGTTATTTTATAGAATGTGAAAAACGCTTAAAAAACCTTGAACAAGAGAAAATGCAAAAACTAGCTTTTAGACAGAGCTTAGGTTATAAATCACAACTTAAACAACAAAAGGAACATTATGAAAATAAAATCAAAGCTCTTCAATACGACTTAGAACATAAAAAGGAGCTAAGCTTTAAAAGAAAACTTAGCAAGGAAGAATTACTAGAACTTAGAAAAATCTTAGCCAAGGATTATGATATGCTTTGCATAAAAGAGTGGGAAATGAGTTTAGTTGCAGAAAAAATAGGTAAAAATTTAGTGTTTGAAACTGTTTTAAATAAGCTTGAAAAAGAGCTTAATTATTGGAAAAATTATGATGAATTTGAAGAAAAATGGAGAAAAAAATTAAGGAGTTAAAATGGGAATTTTAAAAAGACTTGATGAAACTATCATTATCGAAGATGATAGGAAAAGTGAAAAAGAATTAGTTGAGTATTGTATTTTAGAAGGTATTTCTTTAAATGATGCAAACTTAGAAAATCTAAATTTAAGTGGATTAGATTTTAATAATGCATTTATAAATGGAGCTAGTTTTAAAAATTCTAATTTAAATGATATTTCAAGCAAAAATACATCTTTTATAGATTGTGATTTTAGTGGAGCAAGTTTCCATTTTTGTAATTTTCTAAGAACAGAATTTGAAAATTGTATATTTGAAAATGTAGATCTTAGGGATTGTATAGGAGATATGAAAAATATCTTTAGCGTTGTCTTGGATACCTATGTTATGACTTTTACAAAAACTATGATGAATTTAGGTTGTGATACTAAAACAATAAAAGAATGGCGTAATTTAAGCGTTGATGATTTAGAAGATGAAGAACAGAAATGGCTTTGGAATTATTACAAGGATGCTATTTTTGAAATTATAGATAAAAGATTAGGAGTTGAAAATGATTAAAAAATATTTTAGAGAAAAAGAATTGAGCGAATATTTAGGAGTTAGTATAACATCATTATTTAAGTTAAGACAAGATGGTAAAATACCTTACATTCGCATAGGAAAATCCATAAGATATGAAATAAAAGAAATAGAAAAATGGCTTAAAGCTAAGAGACATTAAAAGCAAAACTCACAAAGAGAGTTTAAGTAATTTCCATACCATTGCATAAGTTTTACTCTTAAATCAATTGCCTTGGCTCTGTTGTAAGCCCTTTCTATTTCATTGCCGTTTATATGATGCAATATCATTTCTGCTATATCTTTACTAATACCTTGCTGAATTAACTCATTGCTTTTATTAGTATAAACACTTCTAAAAGTAGAACGATATCCATGTATAGTGTGCTCTAAATTATAAAATTTAAAAAATCTTACAGCAAAATTCTCGCTAATAGTTCCATTATTATTAGCGAAAATATACTTTTTATCTCCATTTAAAATTCTTTGTATATCTAGTATCTTTAAAGCATATTTATTTAAAGGGATAATATTATCACCATTAGTTCTTACTTTCATTTCATCTGCTTTTATAATCCAAAAATTGTTTTCAAAGTCAATATCACTCCATTTAGCAAATCGAATATTTTTACTTCTTTGTGCTGTTAAAAGCGTAAAATAAATTGCATTAATTATAGTTGTATTTGTCCGTGGATGATTTTTATATTCTTTCATACATTCTAACATATTTTTTATTTCTTGTTCTTCTACTATAGCTTTAAAATGTTTAACTTTATTGTGATTTGCTTCATTGTAAAATTTCTTTAAATCTTTCAATTGAAGTATTATATCTGTTTTTAAGTCACCTCTTTGTCTACTAATCTCAAATATCCTACATAGCAAAGATATATTTTTATTTATTGTTTCGTATATTCCTTTTTTCTGCATTAAATCATAAATAGGTAGAAAATCATCTTTTTTCAATTCATTTATATCTTTTTGTCTCAAAGTTGGAATAATATATTTTTTAAAAATTGACTGTTCTTTTTTGATTGTAGCTGAATTTAATTTTTTAGATTTTATATCAACATAAAGAAAATTTGCTTTTTCAAGTGTCATAACCTTATCATTTTTGCCGATAAATTTTCCATCATACATTGATTTAAAAGATCTTTTGCTTTTTCTCTTGCATTTGTAACATTTAAAACACCTTTTTGGCATTCCCCTATTGTTATAAAATTTTTAAATTTTGAAGCTCTTAAATAAAAAACTTTTTTACCTGTTGGATTAACTCGGACATATAATTCTTTTGGTTCTCCTACGCTAATCATATACCTTTTATCTTTTATTTCTAAATTGTCTATATCTTTTTGAGTTAGCATTAAAAAAACCTTTTTTAGTATTTTTGTAGCCAGAATTAGCTTTTTTACTTTGGCTACATAAATGGCTACAGAATTATAAGAAAAAATAGAAAAAATTTCAATCATAATGAAAAATTTTAATGTAGAAAAGTTGTTAAAATAGTGTATTTTGTATCTTAATATTACTTAATGAATTACTACTTGGTGTCCACGGCGAGATTCGAACTCACGGCCTCAAAATTAGGAATTTTGCGCTCTATCCTGCTGAGCTACGAGGACAGAAAGCGGGAAAAATCCCGCTAAAAATTTAACCGTTTCTTTTTTTGATGATTTCATCCGCAACATTTTTAGGAACTTCATCATAGTGATCAAATTCCATAGAATAAGTCGCACGACCTTGAGTTTGACTTCTAAGATCAGTAGAATAACCAAACATTTCAGCCAAAGGACAAAATGCTGTGATGATTTTATTTCCACCACGCTCATCCATGCTATTTACTTGACCACGGCGTTTGTTAAGATCTCCAATAACATCACCCATGTAATCTTCAGGAGTTTCTACTTCAACTTTCATCATAGGCTCTAAGATCACAGCACCTGCTTTTCTAGCACCTTCTTTAAAGCCCATAGAAGCAGCAAGTTTAAACGCCATCTCAGATGAATCCACCTCGTGATAACTTCCATCATAAACAGTTACTTTAACATCTTCCACAGGATAACCTGCTAAAACACCATTTTGTAATGCTTCTTGAACACCTTTATCAACTGCAGGAATGTATTCTTTTGGAATTACTCCACCTTTGATATCATTAACAAATTCATATCCACTACCTGGCTCAAGTGGTTCAAGGCGTAAGAATACATGTCCATACTGACCACGACCACCTGATTGTTTAGCGTATTTGTATTCTTGTTCAACAGTTTTTCTAATAGTTTCGCGATAAGCAACTTGTGGTTGACCTACTTCAGCTTCAACTTTAAATTCACGAAGCATTCTATCAACGATAATTTCAAGGTGTAACTCACCCATACCTGAAATGATAGTTTGGCCACTTTCTTCATCAGTTGAAACTCTAAAACTTGGATCTTCTTGTGCTAATTTATTTAAAGCAATAGACATTTTTTCTTGATCAGCTTTAGTTTTTGGCTCAACTGCAACAGAAATAACGGGATCTGGAAAATCCATTCTTTCAAGGATTACCTTATCTTTTTCACTTGCAAGAGTATCCCCTGTTAAAGTATCTTTAAGTCCTACAACAGCACCAATTTCGCCTGCGTAAAGCACTTTAATCTCTTCTCTTTTATTAGAGTGCATTTTTAACAAACGACCAATTCTTTCTTTTTTATCTTTAGTTGAGTTATAAGCATAAGAACCACTTTCTAAACAACCGCGATAAACACGCACGAAAGTAAGTTGTCCTACAAATGGATCTGTCATAATTTTAAATGCAAGTCCTGCAAACTCGCCATCATCAGTTGATTTTACAGAAACTTCTGTGCCATCTTCATATTCACCCTTGATATTTGCCACTTCATCAGGAGCTGGTAAATAAGCCACAACAGCATCAAGTAAAGGTTGAACCCCTTTATTTTTAAACGCTGTACCGCAAAGCATAGGAACGATAGAAAGACTTAAACATCCTGCTTTAATCCCTGTTTTAATCTCTTCAAGGCTTAATTCTTCTCCGCCTAAATATTTTTCCATCAACTCATCTGAAGTTTCAGAAACTGCTTCTATCATTTTTGTGCGATATTCTTCTGCCTTTTCTTTAAGTTCAGCTGGAATTTCTTTTTCTACATAATCCGTTGGCTTAGTATCATCTTCCCAAACTAAAGCTTTCATAGTTACAAGATCGATTACACCTTTAAAATTATCCTCAGCACCGATTGGAATTTGAAGTGGAACTGGATTAGCTTTTAAACGGTTGCGAATTTGATCTTCTACATTGTAGAAATTTGCACCGATTCTATCCATTTTGTTTACAAATACTATTCTTGGAACACCATATTTATTTGCTTGTCTCCAAACTGTTTCACTTTGAGGCTGCACCCCACCCACTGAACAAAATACCGCAACAGCACCATCAAGAACACGCATAGATCTTTCAACTTCAATTGTAAAATCCACGTGGCCTGGAGTGTCAATAAGATTGATTTGATGATCTTTCCAAAAACAAGTTGTAGCCGCAGAAGTGATAGTAATCCCGCGCTCTTTCTCTTGTTCCATCCAGTCCATAGTTGCAGCACCATCATGAACTTCACCGATTTTATGACTCATACCTGTAAAGAAAAGAATTCTTTCAGATGTAGTCGTTTTACCCGCATCAATGTGAGCAGCAATACCGATATTTCTAACTTTTTTTAAAGGAGTACTTCTTGACATACACACTCCTTCTTACCAACGATAGTGAGCAAATGCTTTATTTGCTTCAGCCATTTTATAAGTATCTTCTTTCTTCTTAAATGAAGCACCTTTGCTATTTGCTGCATCTAAAAGCTCAGCTGCAAGTTTATCAATCATAGTTCTTTCGCTTCTTTTTCTTGCAAAAGAAATAATCCAACGAATCGCCAAAGCTTGTTGTCTAGCAGGACGAACTTCAACTGGAACTTGATAAGTTGCACCACCTACACGACGAGATTTTACTTCTAATAAAGGCTTAATATTTTCAATCGCATCATTAAAAATATCAATACCTTTTTTCTCGCCACCTTTTTTATCGATAGCTTCCAAAGCACCATACATAATTGTTGTAGCTGTGCTTTTTTTACCATCATACATTAAAGAATTAATAAATTTTGTGATTACTTTATTACCATAAATCGGATCAGGCAAGACTTCTCTTACCGGAGCTTTTCTTCTTCTCATTATTTTTCCTTCAAATTTTAAATTTTACTCAAACAAAATCAAATCTAACGGATTTGTCTGTATGAATGATTATTTTGCAGCGCCTGCTTTAGGACGTTTAGCACCATATTTAGAACGAGAAACTGTTCTTTTTGCAACACCTGCTGTATCAAGAGCACCACGAACGATGTGATATTTAACCCCTGGTAAGTCTTTTACCCTACCACCACGCACTAAAACAATGCTGTGTTCTTGCAAGTTATGACCTTCACCGCCGATATAGCTGATCACTTCAAAGCCACTAGTAAGTCTTACTTTGGCAACTTTTCTTAACGCTGAGTTTGGTTTTTTAGGTGTTGTAGTATAAACCCTAGTGCAAACTCCCCTTCTTTGTGGACAATTTTTAAGCGCTGGAGATTTAGATTTTTCTAAAACTTTTTTGCGCTCTTTTCTAACCAATTGATTTATGGTAGGCACAATAATTCCTTTCTTTAAAAATGTAATAAACTTTGGATGATATCTAAAATTTACTTACAAAAATATAAACTAGAAATAATTTAAATGCTTTTAAAAATTTTTATAAAATAAACCTACATAATTTACATTAATATTTATAAAACATAAACTAATTTTTAATTATTGTTTTACTTATAAAAATAATCTTACTCATTTTAGATAAAATGAAAAATTCCAAAATTGATTTTAAGAAATTACTAAAAAAGTGTTTAATCCATAGTTATAAAGCATCATGCTTGATTCCAAGATTATAATAACTCCTATCTAAAAATTTAGATAGGATAAAAATCATTGTTTATTAGTATTATACTGCAAATATACCACATGGGTAGCTAAATATTCTTCAAGACCATGTTTTCCATCAGCTCCGCCTATGCCACTTTTTCTAAAGCCTGCATGAAAACCTTGCATAGCCTCAAAATTTTCACGATTAATATAAGTTTCACCAAATTTAATTTCTCTGCTAGCTCTCATTGCTATATCTAAATTTTGTGTATAAATAGAACTTGTAAGACCATATTCACAATCATTTGCCATATCAATAGCTTCATCAAGTGTATCAAATTTAGCAATAGGTAAAATCGGAGCAAAAATTTCTTTTTGCATGATCTCATCTTCGTGTTTAACATTAGTAAGAACGCTTGCAGGAAAATAATATCCACTTGTATCGGTGATTTTTCCACCACATTCTACAACTGCTCCTTTATCCGTGGCTCTTTGAAGCATTGCTAAAGCATTATCAACCCCTGTTTGATTGACAAGCGGTCCCATATCAAAATCACCCTTTAAAGTATTTCCAACGCTTACCTTACTCATGGCTTTTACAAATTTATCTACAAATTCATCATAAACACTTGTATGCACATAAGCTCTTTCAGCACAATTGCAAACTTGTCCGTTATTGCAAATTCTACTTGCCTTAATCGCCTCTACTGCCAAATCAATATCCGCATCTTTGCACACTATAGCCGGTGCTTTTCCACCAAGCTCCAAAGAAACTTTAATGATATTTTTAGCCGCAGCTTCCATTACTCTAATCCCTGCTTCAACACTTCCAGTAAGACTTACCATACCTATATTTTCATTGCTTGATAATTCATGTCCTACTACACTGCCTTTACCTGCAACTAAGTTAAAAACACCTTTTGGTAAAGAACTTTGCGAAACAAGCTTTGCAAATTCAAAAGCATTGTTTGGAGTTTCACTGCTTGGTTTTATAACAATAGTATTTCCTGTTAGTAAAGCAGGTGTCATCTTCCTTGCGATTAAGAAAAATGGAAAATTCCAAGGTAAAATTCCACCAATTACCCCAATAGCACTTTTATATAAATATATATGCTCATTAGCCCTATCGCTTTGTATGATTTCACCCTCATATCTTCTAGCCCATTCGGCCGTATAATCCATATAATCTGCTGTAAAATTAATCTCTATGCTAGCCAAAACTCTGGTTTTTCCTTGCTCTTGCATTAAAACTTCGGTTAAGAAATTAGCATTTTTGCGTATTAAACTAGCTATTTCTTTTAAATGATTTGCTCTTTCAATCGCTGGTTTAGCCTCCCAAACTTTTTGTGCTTTTTTAGCTGCTTCAATCGCTCTTTTAGTATCTTCTAAAGAAGCGCTAGCTACTCTTGAAATCACTTCTTTGGTAGCTGGATTTAAAACTTCGATAAATTCTCCATTATGTGGGATAAACTTTCCATCAATATAATTTAAATAAGTTGTCATTTTTTCTCCTTTTTTAGTCTAAGTGAAATACTTCTTCCATATTTAGCCATTTTTGTCCTGCATAACCTAAAGATATTTGACAAGGATCTGTTACTTTCCACCATTTTTGTGTGCTTTCATCTCTTGCCATTTTAGCCATGTCTGCTTCAAAATCAGCACCTATATATTCAAAATATGCAAATAAATATTCCCCAAACAAATAAATGGAATAATTTTGTATATTGCATTCCTTAATCATCTCACAAACCCCTTCATAAGGCTTTGTGTGAAGCTCTTTGTATTCTTCTATTTTTTCTTTTTTTATTTTTATGATTTGACCGTATCTTTGCATTCATCCTCCTTTATAAATTAATAAAGCATTTTTGTAAAATATCAAGTCCAAATCTTTAAAAACCTTACTTTGCATAATCAACTCAATCCATTGCTTTGGAGACAAATTAGACACTGGATAATTACTGCCAAATATAAACTTATCCTCGCTAAAATTTTCTTTTAAAAAAGCAAAAAGTTCAAAAATAAATTCCTTAGGAGTTTCTTGTGAAAAATCATCAGGAGTAGAAAGCTTGATATATAAATTTGGAAATTTTTTCAAAAGATTTAAATCTTTTTTGTATTCATTTAAACGATTTATTTTTGGACTTCCTAGATGATTTAAAACTACTTTTAAATTTGAATTTTTATTTAAAAAATTTTCCAAAAAACTGAGTTCTTCATTTTTCATACAAGCTTCAAAAGGTATATTGAAAGTTTTTAAAATTTCTATTTTTTCTTCAAAGTCTGCTTCAAATAGTCTTTTAGCTCCTTTTTTGCTCGTGTGCATTACTTCCCTAAAAGAACTAAGCTCTTCTTTATGCTTAAAATCCGCTAAACAAAACAAAAGATTATGAAGCTTTTTTTGCTCCAAAGCAAACAAAGCTTCCTTTTCTAAATCATCACTATTAACCTCAACATACATAGCACCTATAAATTCAAATTCTTTATATTCTTGTTTCATCCTAAAAAAATCATAATTTTGCTCTAATTTTTCATCGTCTTTTATCCATGAAATAGGTATTTTTTCCAAATCCCAAAGGTGTAGATGAGCATCAAAAATCTTTTGCATTTTTTCTCACTTTTGAGCCTATAAAGCCATACCAAGCCACATATAAAAACAAAGGTGCCATTGCTAAATACCCAGCGCCTGTACCATAATGATCATTAATAAAACCTATAATTATAGGCATAATTGCTCCACCTACTATGCTCATCACAAGCAAAGAACCGCCTAGTTTTACTTGATTTAAAGGTAAATTTTTTGTTGCTACCGCAAAAATAGTAGGAAAAGAAATAGACATAAAGAAAAATAAAGCTATTAAAAGCACTATGCTAAAAAACCCGCTAGCAAAATACAAGCTAAAGCATATAAGCACATTGATTAGAGAATAAAATCCTAAAATTTTTTCACCTTTGATTATCTTCATCAAAGGAGTAGAAACAATGCGCCCTAGCATAAATGCAACCAAAGCTATAGAAAAATAATAAGCACCTTGCGCATCTTTTAAACCTTCATTATGTTCTACAACATAATTGATAAAAAAAGCTCCTGCTGCAACTTGATTGGCTATATACAAAAACTGCGCTAAAAGCCCTAAGTTAAAATGTCTGTGTTTAAAAACATATATGGGCTTAGAATCATCTTTTTGCTTATAATCATCACTTACCGCACTTCCTTCTGGAAGCTTATTTGCAACAAAAGCAATTAAAATCAAAATAACAATGACAGCAATTCCTATATAAACAAGCTGGACATTTCCCATATTAGCTACCAATGCAGCCTCGATTTGCTCTTTACTCGCACCCTCTTCTTGTTTAGTAATAGATAAAAATAAAGCTCCGCCTATAATAGGTCCTACAAATTGCCCCAAACCATTAAAACTTTGCGCAGCATTGATTCTAAAACTCGCATTTTTTTCATCACCAAGCTTTGTCATGTAGGGATTTGCACTAGTTTCTAAAGAACCAATACCACAAGCTAAAATAAAAAACGCAAACAAAAACAAATGAAAAGAAGCCAAATTTGTAGCAGGTATAATAAGCAAAGCTCCTATGGCATAAAGAGCTAAGCCAAAAATGATTCCCATTTTATAAGAAAATCTATTGGCTATATAACCTGCGGGTAAGGCTATGATAAAATAAGCACCAAAATAAGCAAACTGTAAAAAACCACTTTCATGCTGGCTAATATGAAGATGATTTTGAAAATTTTTATTCATCACATCAATAAGTCCATAGCTTACTCCCCATAAAAAGAAAAGAGAAGTTACCAAAACAATAGCTATTTTTATATTTTTAGAATCAGTCATTTTTTACTCCTTAGTTTTCATCCCAATTTAATGCTCTATCTAAATGCACATAACCTCCATCTGGCATTAAAATTTGCCCTGTAGTATGTGAAGCAAGGGGACTAAGTGTAAAAACCGCTGTATTTGCAATTTCCTCTATGGTAGTAAAACGATGGCCTAAAGGTATAGCTTTTGCGATTTTTTCATATTGCTCTTTAGGATTAGGAAAATTTTGCAGCCATTTTTCATAAAGAGGAGTCATAACTTCAGCAGGAGCTATAGCATTTACCCTAACATTATCCTTAGCAAAAGCACAAGCCCATTCTCTAGTAAAACCCATTTGAGCCGCTTTGGCCGAAGCATAAGCTGAAGTTCTTCCTTGTCCTGTGATGCCTGTTTTACTCACTATATTTAAAATACTGCCTTGTTCTTTTTTAATGTAAGGCAAACATTCTTTGGTCATAGTATAATAATGAAAAAGATTATTTTCATAAGATTTTATCAAATCTTGAGTACTTGTATTTTCAATATGTAAATTATCATTTGTACCTGCATTATTTACAAGAGCATAGATTCCACCATGTTTGATAGCAACTTTTTTTACAAGCTTTTCAATTTGCTCATAATTTTTTAAATCAATTTCATAAAATTCATACTCACTAGATAATTTTTTTAATTCTTTATCGTGCTCTTTAGGCATAGATCTTGAAAAAATTACAGGAATTCCGCCTTCGCTTGCCCATAATTTAGCAATACCATACCCAATACCTTTAGCCCCTCCTGTAATAATACAAACCTTATTTTTAATTTTTAAATCCATTTATTCTCCTTTATCTAAATTTAAAGTTATTTTTAAATGTATTAATACCAATACACCTAAAATTGCTATCAATGCTAACACTATAAGTCCAAACTCAACTCCAAAATGATTTTCTATATATGTTTTTAAAGTAGGAGCTACAAAACCTCCTAAATTTCCCAAGGATCCTATAAGAGCAATAGCAGCCGCGGCTCCTTTTCCTTTTAAAACTTGAGTTGGCAAATTCCAAAATATAGGCTGAATGACTATAAAACCTATAGCAGCCAAGCTAATAAAAAATAAAAATGCTGCCAAATTTGTAACAAAAGTTGAAGCTATCATGCTCAAACTTGCTAGCAGTAAAAATAAAATCGCATGTAAATTCCAAGAATGTTTTTTATCAGCCAATGAGGTAAATATTGGCAAGGTGATAAAAACAAAAATCCAAGGTATGGCATTTAAAAGTCCAACTTCAAAACCTACATTTATTTGCAATATTTGGGCAATTTTACTTGGTAAATAAAAAAGCACTCCATAAACACTTAATTGAATACAAAAATAAACAAATACAAATTTCCACACCAAAATACTTTTAAAAATATCTTTTATAGAATAATCCTTAGCTTTAGTATTGGAAATTTCAATACGTTTTAGCAAAATATCTTTTTCTTTTATATCTAACCATTTTGCATCTTTTGGATGTGAATCAAGATAAAATAAACAAAAAATACCTACTAAAACGGTAATACCTCCTTCTATTAAAAACATCCATTGCCAATTTTTAAAATATATATTTGGTGTATAATCAAGTATAAAACCGCTAATTAAAGAACCAAAAACAAAAGCAATTGGAACTCCCATTTGATAAATTCCATAAGCCTTAGATCGATATATAGCTGGGAAAAAATAACTAAGGTATAAAATAATGCCTGGACTAAAACCTGCTTCAGTTAAACCCAATAAAAATCTTAATACATAAAAACTTATTTCTCCTTGTATAAAAATCATTGCCATAGTTACAAGACCCCAAGTGATCATTATACGGCTCAACCAAATTTTTGCTCCTAATTTATGCAAAAATAAATTTGAAGGCACTTCAAAAATGGCATAACCTATAAAAAATATTCCAGCACCCAAAGCATAAGCAGCCTCACCGATGCCTGCATCAATTTCTATATGAGATTTCACAAAGCTAATATTTGTCCTATCAAGCATAGAAAGACAAAACATCAAAACAATCAAAGGCAAAATACGCCAAGATATTTTTTTACATACTAACTCTAACTTTATTGAATTTGCATGTTTCATCACTTTACCCTTTAACAAGTTGTAGCAAGTCTCCAAACTGAAAAATCATTTTGCTCGTTAAGCTCTGCTTTTACCAATTCTCCATCTGAAATTCGCACGATTAATTCTATAAGCTCATCACGCACTTCTTCTTTTGTTTTTACCCCATCTATAATGCTTCCTGCGTTAATATCAATAGCATCATTCATATTTTCATAACAAAAAGTATTAGAACTCATTTTGATAGTAGGTACGATAGCAGAACCCGTTGGAGTGCCACGACCTGTAGTAAAAACACAAATATTTGCTCCACCTGCAACCATAGCACTAAGTTGTTCTATATCATTGCCTGGTGTATTCATAAAAGTTAAACCTTTAGAAACTACAGGCTTAGCATAATCAATCACATCCATTAAGGTTCTAGTTCCTGCCTTATAAACACAGCCTAAAGATTTTTCCTCTATAGTACTAAGCCCGCCTGCCATATTTCCTGGGCTAGGATTTGCTCCTCGAATATCAGCATGAAAAGATTTGACTAAATTCTCATAAGCTAAAATCTTATCATATACCTTTTTAGCTATTTCATCGTTTTTTGCTCTCTTAGCTAGTATGGCTTCACAACCTATAAGTTCTGTAGTTTCTGCTAAAATTACCGCACCACCCTCATCGATTACAAAATCACTCAAACTTCCTAAAGCAGGATTAGCACTAAGTCCGCTATAGCTATCACTTCCACCGCATTCTGTGCCTAAAATCAAATCACTGAAATCTCCTTCACTTTTTTGTAATTTTGCAGCACTTTCAAGCATTTCATTGACTATTTTGATACCATTTTCAATGGTATTTTTACTACCACCACATTCTTGTATCACTAAATATTCAACCTTTTTATAAGGCGTTGCTTCTTTGATTTTTTCTGCTACTGCTTTGGCTTGTATTACCTCACAACCAAGCCCTATAATTAAAACACCAAAAACATTGGCATTGCTCCCATGACCTATTAAAACATCCCTAGTTTGTAAAGCATCAAATTCAAGCTGGGAGCAACCATGCTGATGGTTGATATAAACTGCTCCATTACATTTTCTAGCTATATTTTCACACACTTTATTAGCACAATGTACACTTGGTATGATAATGACTTTATTTCTTAAGCCAAATTTTCCATCTTCCCTTCTATAACCCATTATCTTTTTCATTTTCATTCCTTATCTCCACGACCTCTAATTCCCGCAGTATTATGGATATGCACCCATTCCCCTGTACTAATATCGCAACTTGCACTAGCTATAGCTTCTGCGTATTTGATAATAATTTCATCTTTTTTTATATCCTTTAGTGCAAATTTATGTCCGCTTGCAATATCATTTAAAAGCTCAATATTTGCCACTTTTTCGCCTTTTTTAAAGTCACGCAAAGCTGTGGCAACATTGTCTTTTTCATTGACTATAATATATCCTTTCATAGTTTTATACCTGTTTCTTTTTCTATAGTTTTAATAAGCTCTTTTGCTTCATCAAAGCGAGTGTTTAATTCTTCTTTTGTAGCAGGTGATAAAGGATGAATACTAGCATTTACAAATTCAAATCCTCTGGCCTTTAAAAGCAAAGCAAAACCCATAGGAAAAGCTATGCTCATACCAAATCTTATGGCCTTTAATAAACTTTTTTGTATTAGCAAAGCTCTGCCTATATTTTTTTCATTGATTGATTTGTAAATTTCGCTCATAAGTTCTGGAAAAACTCCACCTATGCTAGTCATAGAACCTTTTGCACCTGCTAATAATGCACCTACATAAAATTCTTCTCTTCCTACAAAAACATCAAAATTACTAGGTACTACATCTAAAATATGATTTAAAAGCAAAGCATCTCCGCTACTATCTTTTATACCCACAACATTATCAAGCTTTGAAACCTTTTCTATAAATTTTAAGCTTAGTGCTGGTGCAAAAAGAGGTATATTATAAACATATAAGGGAAGTTTCACTTCAGAAGCTAAATATTTTACATATTCAAAAAGTGCATCTTCACTCAATTTATAATAATAAGGCATAGCAAGTAATAAGGCATCAAGACCTAATTCATAAGCTTTTTGCGCCAAAATAAAAGTGTTTTCATAAATTGTCGAGGTAATACCCGTGATGATAGGTATATTATTTTTTGTAGCCTTTTTGGTGAGTTTCATTAACTTAACTTGCTCTTCCACGCTCAAAGCTTGAGAATCCCCTGCACTTCCATTACAAAACAATCCATTCAAGCCTTTAGAAATACCAAATTCACAATAGCGAATAAATTCTTTTTCATTGATACTTCCATCATCTTTATATGGAGTAAGTAAAGCCGGTAAAGTTCCTTTTAAAATTCCCATTTTTTTCCTTTCGTATATACAAAAATATATTTATATACAAAAAATATAACAAAATATTTGTAAAAAAATCAAGCTGTTAACTTGGTAAAAATTCGTATTTTATTCTTATTAACTGCCAATTTTTACAAAAAAATATTAAAATTAATAAATAATAAAAATTATGATTTTATGTTACTAAAAGTAAAAAATATGCTAAAATTTATAAAAATAAAACAAGGATAAAGACAATATGCATCAGCCCACTCTTAGAGTGTTAAATATTCTAGAATTACTTGCAAAAGAAAAGCTTACCTTAAGTGCTATAGCTAAAAAATTAAACATTCCTGCTGGAACTCTTTGGCCTATTTTACAAACTCTTCAAGAAAAAAAATATATCAAATGTGATTTAAAAAATAAAAGTTATTATTTGGATTTTAAGATTATAGAATTAGGATGTAATATAAAAAATGAAAATAATATTTTTGAAATAATCAAAAAGCATATGAAAAATATAAGAAATTTAACCAATCAAACTTGTCAAATGGGAATTTTAAAAGATGGAAATGTGCTTTATTTAGAAAAAATTGATGCCAATAATACAGTACAATTAAAATCTTTTATAGGCACTTCGTATCCTGCTTATGCAACATCTTTAGGCAAAGCCTTACTATCAAATAAAAATAAAAAGGAATTAGAAAAACTTTATCCTAAAAATTTTGATAAAATTACAGAAAACACCTTAAATAATATAAATGAACTCTATCAACAAATCAAACAAATTAAAAAAGAAAAAATTGCCATAGAAATTGGAGAAATGAATCCTCAAATTGAATGTATGGCTATAGGCATAGAACATAAAAATAAAATAATTGCTGCCATTAGTATATCTTATCTAATTTATTGCTCTAATAAAGCTTTTAGAGAAAAAAATAAAAAAATACTTCTAGAAGAAAAAAATAAAATAGAAAAAGTTTTAAAAATTTATTTTAATGATTTAGATACACTGTATTAATATAGCCCCGAAGGGCTATAAAATAGAGTTTTATTCTTGTTCTTTAAGTTTTAAATTTTGTTCGCCATAAAGCCCTGTTCCAACAGGAATCATTCTACCTAGAATAACATTTTCTTTTAAATCTTCTAAGTAGTCAAATTTACCTGCTATACTTGCTTCAGTTAAAACTTTGGTAGTTTCTTGGAATGAAGCCGCAGAAATCACACTATCACTTCCAATCGCTGCTCTTGTTACACCTAAAAGCACAGGCTCGGCAATAGCTGGTTCTCCACCCATTCTAATGATTCTTTCATTTTCTTCACGGAATTTACGTCTTGAAACCAAATCACCTTCAATAAATTTCGTATGTCCACTATCTACAACTTTTACTTGTCTTAGCATTTGAGAAACGATAACTTCTATATGTTTATCAGAAATCACAACACCTTGTCCGCGATAAACTTGCTGAATTTCAGAAATCAAATAATAATGCAAGGCTTTTTCACCTAAAATTTTAAGCACATCATGACTCGAAACAACTCCATCTGTAAGTTTTTCACCTGCATGAATAAACTCTCCATCTCTTACTTGAATATGTTTTGATTTGTCGATTAAATACTCAGCACTTGTTCCATCTTCTGCTTGGATAATAATTCTTTCTTTAGAACGCAAAGGCTTATCAAAACGAACAACACCATCAATTTCTGCAATCACAGCCGCATTTTTTGGTTTTCTTGCTTCAAAAAGTTCAGAAACTCTTGGAAGACCTCCTGTAATATCCTTTGATTTAGCTGCTGCTTTTGGAGTTTTTGCTAAAATATCTGCTTGAGCAATTTTATCGCCATCATGAACAAAAATAACGGTTTTTGGTTCAAGGTGATAACGCACAGCTTTATCACCTTTTCCTGCAATTACCAAAGTTGGTCTAACTCCGCTAGGTAAATACTCATTAATTACTAAAGAACGCTTACCTGTAGCTTCATCAATTTGCTCATCAGCACTATAACCTGCTTCAATATCCTCAAAGCTTACAACACCATCAATTTCTGCAATGATAGTATTATTATAAGCATCCCATTCTGCAATCACTTTTCTTTCTTTTTTAGGAGCACTTGCAATGATAGTATTTGCGTCATCGATTTTTTCACTATCGTTAAATTCTATCTTAGATTCTCTTGGGATATAGTGTCTTTTTGCTTCTCTATCATTTTCATCAGCAATCACTACAAAGAATCCTTTTTCTTTAACAATATCACCTTTTTTAACATTTTTTACTCTATCTAAACCATCGCCTTTAAGGATGTAAAATTTGAGTGTTCCTTTTTCGCCTGCTTTGATATTTTGAACTACAGGCTCGCCATCTTCTACTAAAATTTCACTCGCAAAAGGAATACGATTTGGTACATTCCAACCCTCTTTAATCACTTCTACGATACTTTCATTTTCTTCTACTTGCATGCCGCTTTGATATGGCAAATAAAGTTTTCCATCTATACTGCCACTTACACCTGCTAATTCATTTGGTTTAGCAAGATCGTATTTTCTTAATATGTATTTTACTTCTTGTTTTTTATCTTTAATAGAAACAATCACATCTTCATGAATATTTTCTACATTAATCACACCTTTAAATGGAGTTTTGATTTTTGGCTCCACAAGTAAAACCGCCGCATTTCTACGATTTGCTACGATATTTTTACCTTCTTTGTTTTTATAAGTTTTAAGATTATAAAATCTTATAAAACCTTCTTTTTGTGCGCTTACTTGTCTATCTTGTAAATCCGTACTTGCAGTTCCCCCGCTATGGAAAGTTCTTAGAGTTAGCTGCGTTCCTGGTTCACCGATAGATTGAGCGGAAATAATTCCCACTGCTTCGCCTGGTTTTACTAATTTACCTTCACCAAGATTGATACCATAACATTTTGCACAAATTCCTTTTTTAGCTTTGCAGGTAATAGGAGTGCGGATATTGACACTTTTTATACCGCTTTCGCCAAGAATTTTTGCTTTTTCCTCATCCATTAAAGTACCTTCTGCAAAAAGCACAGAATTTGTAATAGGATCAATCACATCCTCAGCTAAAACCCTGCCTAAAATTCTTTCTTCTAAAGTTTCTATAATAGAACTATCTGCGGTAATTTCATTGATTTCAACACCCTCATGTGTTCCACAATCTTCAATGGTAATTTTTACATTTTGTGCAACATCGATGAGTTTTCTTGTCAAATAACCCGCATTTGCTGTTTTAAGAGCGGTATCTGCAAGACCTTTTCTAGCACCGTGAGTTGAAATAAAGTATTCAAGAACATTTAGCCCTTCACGGAAATTTGAAATAATAGGCGTTTCAATAATAGAACCATCAGGTTTGGTCATAAGTCCTCTCATCGCAGCAAGCTGAGAAATTTGAGCTGCACTACCCCTAGCACCAGAATCTGCCATCATATAAATAGAGTTAAAACCTTCTTTATCTTTTTCTACAAGCTTCATCATTTCTTTTGAAAGAACATTGTTTGTACTTTTCCAAATATCAATGATTTTATTGTATCTTTCCCCTGAAGTAATCAAACCGAGATTATAAGAATTTTGAATTTCTCTTACTTGTTTTTTTGCTTCATCGATAGCTTTTTGTTTATCATTAGGAACAATAATATCTGCAATCGAAATTGAAATACCTGCTTTAGTTGCATATTCAAAACCTAAATTTTTAAGTCTATCCAAGAAACTTGCTGTAATCTCTAAACCACCTTGTTTATAAACATAATCCACAAGCGCAGCAATGTCTTTTTTCTTTAAGACTTTATTCCAGCTATTTTCAGGCACAAAATCAGGTAAAATGGATTTAATAATCAATCTTCCTGCTGTAGTGGTAATCTTTCTACCATCTACCATAGTTTGTATACTCGCATGAATATCCAAACACTTGCTTTCAAGCGCCATCATCACTTCATCAATGCCTGTACAAATTTTATGCGAACCTTTAGCACCGGCTTTTTCCAATGAAAGATAATAAATTCCTAAAACCATATCTTGCGATGGAACGGTTACAGACTTACCGCTTGCTGGCAAAAGAATATTCATTGATGAAAGCATAAGCACCTTACATTCCGCAATGGCCTCTTGAGAAAGTGGCACATGCACCGCCATTTGATCCCCATCAAAGTCTGCGTTAAATGCTGCACAAACCAAAGGATGAAGTTGTATAGCCTTACCTTCCACTAAAACAGGATGAAAAGCTTGAATAGAAAGTTTATGTAAAGTAGGCGCACGGTTTAGCATAACAGGATGCCCTTTTACTACCTCTTCTAAACATTCCCAAACTTCATTGGTTTTATTTTCTATCATTTTTTTAGCTTGTTTTACTGTGGTTGCATAACCTTTTTCTTCAAGCTTAGCTAAAAGATGTGGCTTAAAGAGCTCTAAAGCCATTTTTTTAGGTAAACCACATTGATCCATTCTAAGTTTTGGACCTACAACAATAACGCTACGACCTGAGAAATCCACCCTTTTACCTAGTAGATTTTGCCTAAAACGTCCTTGTTTCCCTTTGATGATTTCACTTAAAGATTTTAATGGGCGTTTATTTGCTCCTTTTACAGCATTAGCACGACGACCGTTGTCAAAAAGTGCATCAACAGCCTCTTGAAGCATTCTTTTTTCATTTCTGATAATGATTTCAGGTGCATCAAGTTCCATAAGTTTTTTAAGACGTGTATTTCTATTGATAACACGACGATATAAGTCATTCACATCAGAAACTGCAAATTTTCCACCATCTAAAGCCACTAAAGGACGCAAATCTGGCGGTAAAACTGGAAGATTTGTAATCATCATCCATTCAGGACGATTTGGTACGGCTTCATCACTATCGGTATTGGCGTTTAAATTTGAATTTAAGAAATTTTCTACTACTTTTAAGCGTTTAATGATGGTTTTTTTCTTAGCCTCTGAATTTGTAGCCGCCATTTCTTCTTTAAGCTGATTTAAAAGTGCCACAAGATCTAAATTTGCAAGTAAATCACGAACAACTTCTCCACCCATTCTTGCTTTAAAGCCACTATTTTCATAGCGTTGCATTAAATTTTGATATTGCTCTTCGTTTAAAACATCACAATATTCTACTTTTTTGGTGCTTTCATTATCATAGAAAGCATCGCCTGGATTTTCAACGATATAAGCTTCATAATAAAGCACACGCTCAAGATCTTTCATCTTAACACCCAAAAGCGTTCCTATACGGCTTGGAAGAGAATTAACATACCAAATATGAGCCACAGGAGTTACAAGCTCGATATGCCCCATTCTAGAACGACGCACTTTTGAATTTGCTACTTCAACACCACATTTTTCACACTTAACGCCTTTAAAACGCATTTTTTTGTATTTACCACAAAGACACTCATAATCTCTTATAGGTCCAAAAATCTTTGCACAAAAAAGCCCATCTCTTTCAGGCTTTAAGGTTCTATAATTAATAGTTTCTGGTTTTTTTACTTCTCCATAAGACCATGATTTGATTTTTTCAGGACTTGCAAGTCTTAGTTGAAATGCTTCAAAATCTCTAGGTCTTGCATCTTCTTTAATTTCTATTACTTTAAATTTACTCATTATCTTCATCCTTATCAAAAATCTCAACATCTAAAGCAAGAGATTTAAGCTCATTGGTTAATACAAAAAATGTTTCAGGAATTCCTGTTGCTGGAACATTTTCACCTTTTGTCAATGCTTTATAAGCACTAAATCTACCTTCTACATCATCTGATTTTATGGTTAACATTTCTCTTAAAGTGTGAGCCGCTCCATAAGCTTCAAGTGCCCAAACTTCCATTTCTCCAAATCTTTGTCCCCCAAAGAGTGCTTTACCACCCACAGGTTGTTGGGTAACCAAGCTATAAGGTCCTGTACTTCTTGCATGAACTTTTTCATCAACCAAGTGATGGAGTTTTAGCATATACATACATCCTACATGAACACGCTCTGCAATTTTTTCACCTGTGCGTCCATCATAAAGTTCTGTTTTGCCGTCCATATCTATCTTGGCCATTTTAAAAAGCTTGCTAAATTCTTCTATATTTACACCTTCAAAAACAGGAGTAGAAAATTTAACTCCTTTACTCCAGTCTCTAGCATAGTTTAAAAGCTCTTCATCGCTTAAGCTTTTAATAAATTCTTTTTCGTTTGCAAGTCTTGGAATAGAACAAATTTCAAGCATTTTCGCTCTTAATTCTTTAAGAAAATCTTTTTGCTTTCTATCAAAAATTTCTTGAATTTGATCCCCAAGTCTAAGTCCAACTAAACCTAAATGACTTTCTAAAATTTGACCTATATTCATACGACTTGGAACGCCAAGTGGATTAAGCGCAATATCCACGCTCTTACCATTTGGCAAATAAGGCATATCTACTTCAGGAACTATAGTTGAAACTATACCTTTATTTCCATGACGTCCTGCCATTTTATCACCGACTTTAAGCTTTCTTTTTGTAGCAATATAAACTTTAACAAGCTTAATTACCCCACTTGGTAAAATATCATCTTTTTCTAAAATTTCAAGCTTTTCATCGTGTTCTGCTTTTAATTTTTTCTTCTCATTTTGGAAATGATTTTTTAAATCATCGTATTCTTTTTGAATCTCTTTAGAATAAGCTTTAATCAAAGTTGTTAAAGTAAAACGATTGATTTTTTCAAGTTCGCTAATATCTGCAGTTTGTCCTTTTTTATAATTTTTATCTCCAATTTTTTGATCGCTATTTAAAGAGGCTTTGGAAAGAAGAGCACAAACACGAAGCATTTCTTCTCTATCCATCATCAAAAGTCTATCATGATGCTCTTTTTCTAAAGCCATTTTTTCTTTATCATAAGATTTTATTGCGCGATCATCTTTTTCATAGCCTTTTTTAGTGAAAATTTTAACATCCACAACAACACCCTCTAAAGAAGCGGTTGCATAAAGGGATTTATTCACAACATGTCCTGCTTTTTCTCCAAAAATCGCTCTTAAAAGTCTTTCTTCAGGAGTTGGTTTAACCTCACCTTTTGGAGAAACCTTACCCACCAAAATCATACCTGGTTTGATATGGGTACCAATTTTTGCAATACCGCTCTCATCAAGATGCGCAACATCTTCTTCTTTTACATTTGGAATATCTTTGGTAATTTCTTCTATACCGTCTTTTAGTTCTCTTGCTTCAATTTCTTTTTCATAAATGTGCACGCTTGTAAAAGTATCTTCACGAATAATTCTCTCACTTACAACTATAGCATCCTCATAGTTATAACCATTCCAAGGCATAAAAGCGATTAAAGCATTTTTACCTATAGCAAGTTCGCCTTGATCCATAGAAGGACCATCTGCGATAATTTGTCCTGCTTTTACTATATCACCTTTTTTAACAATAGGGTGTTGAATATAATTTGTATTTTGATTGGTTCTTAAATTTTTCTCCATAGTGTAATGGTCAATAAATGGACCTTTATCATCTTCACCTAAAATGAAAATGCTTTTATTATCCACTTTCTCAACCACACCGCCACGCTTTGCTTTAACAGCTTCCCAAGCATCACGCGCAATAATTTGTTCCATACCTGTTCCTACTATCGGAGCTGAAGCAGTAAGAAGTGGCACAGCTTGACGTTGCATGTTTGAACCCATTAGTGCTCTGTTTGCATCATCGTGCTCTAAAAACGGAATCAAAGAAGCCGCAACCCCAACAACCATACCTGAGCAAAGATCGATTAATTGCACTTCTTCGCGTCTTGCAAGTATAGTTTCACCATCTTGTCTAGCCTCAACAAATTCTTCTACTATATTGCCTTTAGCATCAACCTTAGTTGAAGCTGGTGCGATAAATAAGCCTTCTTCTTGTGTTGCTGTAAGATAAACAACTTCATTAGTCACTTTACCATTTACAACTTTTCTATATGGTGCTTCAACAAAGCCAAGTTCGTTTACTTTTGCATAAGTAGAAAGAGTGTTAATCAAACCAATATTTTGACCTTCAGGTGTTTCAACTGGACAAATTCTACCATAATGTGTCGCGTGAACATCACGCACTTCAAAACCTGCTCTTTCTTTTACAAGTCCACCTTCACCAAGCGCTGATAAACGACGCTTATGAGTAACCTCGCTTAAAGGGTTGGTTTGATCCATAAATTGCGAAAGCTGACCTCCTGTAAAAAATTCAATGATAGTTGTAGTAATCATTTTAGGATTGATTAAATCATAAGGCATTACTTTATCAAGATCCGCATTTAAAGAAGTAAATTTATCTCTGATCGCCTTTTGCATTTTTGCAAGACCTAAATGAAGTTCATTGGCTAAAAGTTCACCTATAGAACGGATACGACGATTTCCTAAATGATCTCTATCATCAATATGTCCTTTACCATTTTTTACTTTAATTAAATATTTTGCAGTTTTAATAATATCTTCATTAGTCAAAACAGTAACATACTCAGGTACTTCAAGACCTAATTTATGGTTCATTTTCATACGACCTACCTTGGTAAGATCGTATCTTTCAGGATTGAAGAATAAATCATTTACAAAAGCCTTCGCTGCATCTTTTACCACAGGTTCACCTGGGCGCATAACTTTGTAAATTCTAATCGCAGCTAAATCATTTTCATCATCGATATTTTCACTTTGTTTAAGAAGTTTTAGAGTTTCTCCATCTTGAGCAAAGGAGTTAATAATCGCTGCATCAACGCCATTAGCCAAGTCATTTGCTATATCAAAACTTTTTTGCTCTTTAATCTTAGCAAGCTTACTCTCATCTAACAAAGTTAAAGAATCAAATAAAACCTCTCCACTTTCTTTATCAATAATAGGATTTGCTAAATAACGATTAAGTAAAATTTCTACAGGATATTCTATCCATTTTAAACCGTCTTTAATAAGCTGTTCTGCTTTTTTCTTTGTAAGTCTTTTTCCAGCTTGATGAACGATTTTTCCTTTTTCATCTTTAATATCATATTCTATTCTATCCATAAAATCATTTGGATTAAATTCTGTTAAAAATTTATCTTTTTTCACATGTATAGTCTGAATAGGATAAAACAACTTAATAATATCTTGTTTTTTATACCCTAAAGCTCTAAAAAGCATAGTTACAGGAACTTTTCTACGCTTATTGATTCTTACATACAAAACATCTTTGGCATCGTATTCAAAATAAAGCCACGAACCACGATCAGGAATAATTTGTGCTGTATAAACAAGCTTATTTGCAACCGTTGAACTTTCTTCTTCTTTAAAAATAACACCAGGGCTTCTATGTAATTGATTTACAACCACCCTCTCAACCCCATTAATGATAAAAGATACACGATCTGTCATTAAAGGAATTTCGCGGATATAAATTTCTTGTTCTTTAATATCTTTTACGCCAACTTTTTCCCCTGTTTTTTCATCTTTTTCATGCAGAGTAAGACGGATTTTCATTTTTAAATTTACAGAATAAGTCAAACCTCTTTCCATGCATTCGCGAATGGTATATTTTGGCTTGCCTATTTCACTACTAACATATTCAAGACTCAATCTATTTTGCGGATCATGAATAGGAAAAATTGATTTAAAAACTTTTTCTATGCCACTTTCACCATTATCAAGATTTAAAAAATAATCAAAACTCTTTTTTTGTAATTGTAGAAGATTTGGGATTTCTATTTGTTTTGAAATGTTTGAGAAGTCTACTCTTAAACGATTTCCTAATTTATTATCTAACATATCGCACATACCTCATGGTAAATTTTGTAAATTTAAAAAAGAAGACCTAAAAATTAGGTAAAAATAAAAAAAGAAGACTTGCCTTGGCAAATCTTCTTCTAACTTTAAAGCTTAAAATTACTTAAGTTCTACTTTAGCACCAGCTTCTTCAAGTTGTTTTTTAGCTTCCTCAGCTTCAGCTTTAGCCACACCCTCTTTTAGAGTTGAAGGAGTTTGCTCAACTGCATCTTTTGCTTCTTTAAGACCAAGGCCTGTAAGAGCACGAACGATTTTAATAACTTCAATCTTTTTAGCACCGCCATCAGTTAAAACGATATCAAATTCAGTTTTTTCTTCAGCAGCAGCTGCAGCACCACCAGCTGCAGCACCACCAGCTATCATTACAGGAGCAGCAGACACACCAAATTTTTCTTCAAACTCTTTTACAAGTTCTGATAACTCAAGAACACTTAAATTTGAAATATATTCTAATACATCTTCTTTAGAGATTGCCATTTTTTATCCTTTTATTTAATTTATTCAGATTCTTTTTTATTTTTAAGCGCATTTAAACCTATTGTGAAATTGGTAATTGGCGCATTCCAAACTTGCAAAAGCATAGCAAGCAACTCATTGCGTGAAGGCATTTTAGCAAGAGCTTTAACCTTAGCAACATCTGCAACTTCACCTTCAATATGAGCTGTTTTGATTTCAAATTTATCGTTATTTTCTTCAAATTTAGCAGCTACTTTTGAAACACCTAGCTGATCTTCGCCCCAAAGATAAATATTTGTATCTTTAAGAACTAGACCTGTTTTACCGGAATTGTTAAGAGCAATGTTAGCCAAAGTATTTTTAACAATTTGAACTTTTACATTGTTTTCTCTTGCATTATTTCTAAGCTCTTCTAGTTTTTTTGTGCTAAGACCTCTGTAATTACAAACTACAATAGCTTCACTAGCTTTAAAACCTTCTTCAAGTTTAGCAATAATCTCAACTTTTTCGCTTCTAGTCACATTTTCTCCTTTCCGATTGAGATTTCAAGTAGAGTGGAAATCCAATTAAGCTTACGCCTCGACTATCTTCAATCTAAAATAAACATCTCAAAAAATCAAAAATTTTTTCAAATGTTTATTTTAAAACAAAAGAGTTGCAAAAAAGCAACTCTTATTTCATATCAAGCAATTCTTGTGTTTCAAGCTTTACAGAAGGGCTCATTGTCAAAGATAAAGCCGCATTTTTAATATATCTACCTTTAGCTGCAGCAGGTTTATGTTTGTTAATTGCCTTTACAAAAGTGCTAACATTGTCCCATAATTGTTCTTTGGAAAAACTTACTTTACCAAGACCTGCATGGATATTTCCTTGCTTATCAACACGGAAATTTACCTGACCACTTTTTGCATTATTAACTGCTTGAGCAACATCCATAGTCACTGTTCCAGTTTTAGGATTTGGCATTAAACCTTTTGGCCCTAAAATTCTACCAACTTTACCAACAAGTCCCATTAAATTTGGAGTAGCAATCAAAACATCAAAATTCATATTACCTTTTTGAATTTCTTCTACTAAATCATCGCTACCCACAATATCTGCACCAGCATTTTTCGCTTCATCAGCTTTTGCGTCTTTTGCAATTACAGCAACACGAACTTTTTTACCCG
Organism: Campylobacter sp. CFSAN093227; assembly: GCF_012897855.1. Lineage (NCBI taxonomy): Bacteria > Pseudomonadati > Campylobacterota > Epsilonproteobacteria > Campylobacterales > Campylobacteraceae > Campylobacter > Campylobacter sp. CFSAN093227. The sequence continues at coordinate 441,243 of NZ_CP040610.1, read as the reverse complement.
TTCCAGCAGGTAAAACAACAGATCCTCTTACCATTTGATCTGCATGTCTTGGATCAACATTAAGTTTTAAAGCAATTTCTACAGTCTCATCAAATTTAGCAGACTTTAAAGTCTTTATTGTATCAATTGCATCGCTTAAAGCATACTCTTTATTTGAATCAATTTTTTGTGATAATTCTTTTAATCTTTTTGCTATCTTAGCCATTTATTTTCTCCGCATTTTAAAGTGCTACCGCCTTTTACCTTGGCGGTGAAAGGATTAATCTACGATTTCAACACCCATAGAACGAGCTGAACCTGCAATAATTTTAGCAGCTTGATCTCTATCTTTAGTATTTAAATCTGCAATTTTCTTATCTACTATTTCTAAAACTTGAGCACGAGTTAACTTACCCACCTTATTTTTAAGTGGATTATCCGTACCTTTAGAAATTCCAGCTGCTTTTTTGATCAAATCCGTAGCTGGCGGTTGTTTTGTAATAAAAGTAAAACTTTTATCTGCATAAACAGTGATAACAACAGGGATATTAAAACCTGCCATATCTTTTGTTCTTTCATTAAAAGCCTTACAAAACTCCATAATATTAACACCTTGCTGACCCAAAGCAGGACCAACAGGTGGTGATGGGTTTGCTTTTGTGGCAGCAATTTGCAATTTAATTTCGCCTACGACTTTTTTAGCCATAACAAATCTCCTTACTTGATATAAATTAAATTATTTTCTCAACTTGAGAATATAAGATCTCCACTGGAGTTGAACGTCCAAAAATAGAAACATTTAATTTTAATAAACCACGAACCATATCATACTCTTCTACAATTGCAGTAAAGTTTGCAAATGGCCCTTCTGTGATTCTCACATTTTCCCCTTCTTCAAAAGAAATCTTTGGTTTAGGCGCTGCACGATTGTGAACTTTTTCCAAAATCAAATTAATATCTTTTTCTGTTAAAGGGGTTGGCTTTTTGGATTCTCCAATAAAACGACCAACCTTTGGAAGAGATTGAATGCGATGCCAAAGCTCTGTATTTAAATCAAGAAGTGCAAAAACGTATCCTGAATACAAACTTCTTTCGCTAATCTTCTCCTTTCCATTCTTAAATTCAATAACATCTTCAGTTGGAACAACAATTTCTTTAAGTTGTTCTTCAATTCCGTTATCTTTTACTAAATTTTCAATGGCTCTTTTAACTGCCATTTCACTGCCAGCATAAGTTTGAATTGCATACCATTTATGAGTACTCATTTACTCTCCTTATACGATCGCAGAAACAATAGAGGACATAAGCCAATCCACTAACGCCAAAAACAAAGAAATCACCACAACAACCACAAAAACTGTAATATAGGCATTTCTTACCTGTTCTTTTAAAGGAAAAATTACTTTCCTTAATTCGGCTTTTGATAATTTAAAATAAGTTATTAATTTTTCCATTTATTTAAACCTTAATTATGGCAGGGCAAGAGGGATTCGAACCCCCAACCATCGGATTTGGAATCCGGCGCTCTACCGTTGGAGCTATTGCCCTAAGGGCGCAAGCTTAACTTTTTAGCTTAACTTCTTTGTGAAGTGTATGTTTTTTTAATCTTGGGCAATATTTTTTTAATTCTAATTTTTCAGTAGTATTTTTACTATTTTTATAGGTGCTATAATTAATATCACCACATTCTTCACACTTTAAACCAACTTTAATTCTCATTTCAATTTTCCTTAAAAAATTAAAGCCAAGCTTTTAACTTGGCTTTATTAAATTATTTAATAATTTTAGAAACAACACCTGAACCAACAGTTTTACCACCTTCACGAATAGCAAAACGAGTTCCTTCTTCAAGTGCTACTGGAGCGATCAAGCTTACAGTAATTCTCACATTTTCACCTGGCATAACCATTTCAACACCATCAGCTAATTTAATCGAACCTGTAACATCAGTTGTTCTTACATAAAACTGTGGTCTATAGTTGTTAAAGAATGGAGTATGTCTACCACCTTCATCTTTATTTAAGATATAAACTTCAGCTTCGAAGTCAGTGTGTGGAGTAATTGATTTTGGTTTAGCAAGAACCATACCACGGATAACTTCTTCTTTTTTAGTACCACGAAGAAGAACACCTACGTTATCTCCTGCTTCGCCTTGATCCATTTCTTTTCTGAACATTTCAACACCTGTTACAGTTGTTGTTTGAGTATCTTTAATACCAACGATTTCGATAGTATCACCTACTTTTACAACACCTTTTTCAATTCTACCTGTAACAACAGTACCACGACCTGAAATTGAGAAAACGTCTTCAATTGGCATCAAGAAGTCTTTTTCAGTATCACGAGTTGGAGTTGGAATATAGCTATCAACTGCAGCCATAAGATCCATAATTTTTGCTGACCATTCACCATCTTGTCCAGCTTTAGCTTCTTCAAGAGCTTTTAAAGCAGAACCAGAAATAATAGGTGTATCATCGCCTGGGAAATCATAAGAGCTTAATAATTCTCTAATTTCCATTTCAACTAACTCTAGAAGTTCAGTATCATCAACCATATCTGCTTTATTCATAAAAACAACAATATATGGAACACCTACTTGACGAGAAAGAAGAATGTGCTCTCTAGTTTGTGGCATAGGGCCATCTGCAGCAGAAACAACCAAGATCGCTCCATCCATTTGTGCAGCACCTGTAATCATGTTTTTAACATAATCTGCGTGACCTGGGCAGTCAACGTGTGCATAGTGACGATTGTCTGTTTCATATTCAATATGAGAAGTAGCAATAGTAATACCACGCTCTTTTTCTTCTGGAGCATTATCGATATTATCATAATCTTTAAGCTCTGCCAAACCTCTTCTAGAAAGAACAGCAGAAATAGCAGCTGTTAAAGTAGTTTTACCATGGTCAACGTGACCAATAGTACCAATATTTACGTGTGGCTTATTACGTGAAAATTTTTCTTTAGCCATTTTTTTCCTCCGTATAAAAAATAAATTGAGCAAAGCAAGTCTTATATCTATATAATTTTTTCAATTCATGGAGCTCATAGCGGGAATTGAACCCGCGACCTCTCCCTTACCAAGGGAGTGCTCTACCTCTGAGCTATACGAGCGCTCAGAAAAATTATACACAATAACAGACAACAAAAACTCTTAAATGGGATATATACTGTAAGTTAAAGGTTTTAAAATACAGCTCCCAGTTCTTTTAAATTATTGGAGCGGGAAACGGGACTCGAACCCGCGACCCTCAGCTTGGAAGGCTGATGCTCTAGCCAACTGAGCTACTCCCGCAAAGCATGGTGGTGAGTCGTGGATTCGAACCACGGAAGGCGAAAGCCAGCAGATTTACAGTCTGCCCTCGTTGGCCACTTGAGTAACTCACCATAAAAATATTGCTTTTTCAATATTCTGGTCAAACACTGCTAAAATAAATGGAGCTGGTTAAGGGACTTGAACCCCCGACCTGCTGCTTACAAGGCAGCTGCTCTACCAACTGAGCTAAACCAGCAAAAATAAAAGTAAGATTATAACTCAAAAAAAAAATTTTGTCAAGACTTTTTTAGTTTTTCTATAAAATTTTAGTCTTGTAAATTTTATTATCATAAACCAATATTATTTTTATCTATTTGTGATAATCAAATAAATTTAAAAATTTCTTTGCTCTTTCGCTTTTTGGATTTTTAAAAAAACTTTTAGGATCATTTTCTTCGATGATTTTTCCTTCATCCATAAAAATAATTTTATCTGCTACAGCTTTAGCAAAACCCATTTCATGAGTAACAATAAGCATAGTCATACCCTCTTTTGCAAGATTTAACATCACTTCTAAAACTTCTCTGACAATCTCAGGATCCAGCGCTGCTGTAACCTCATCAAAAAGCATTAACTCAGGATTCATGCATAAACTTCTTACTATAGCAATTCTTTGTTTTTGTCCTCCGCTAAGTTCTCTTGGATAAGCATGAATTTTATGCAAAAGCCCCACCTTTTCAAGCCAAATTTTAGCCTCTTGCAAAACCTCATCTTTCTTTCTTTTTTGCACTTTCATAGGCCCTAAAAGTATATTTTCTTCAACACTTAAATGCTCAAAAAGCTCATAAGATTGAAAAACCATACCAACTTTTTGACGCATTCTTGGCCATTCTTTGAAATCTTTATCTATTTTTTCATTGTCAATATAAATATTACCACTTGCAATCTCTTCAAGCCCATTAATACAACGCAAAAGCGTAGATTTTCCGCACCCACTAGGACCCAAAATCACCACAACTTCCTTATCCTTAACTTCTAAATTAATATCTTTTAAAGCATGATGCGAACCATAATACTTTTGTAAATTTTCTATTTTTAGTATACTCATTTTAGCTCCATTTTTTCTCTAATTTTCTTGAATATAAAGTGATAGGATAACAAAGTATAAAAAAGATAAAAAAAATCAAACCATAAATAATAAAAGGTGCAAAATCATTTCTATTATGAAATTCTATAATTTGTTGCCCTACTTTTACAAGCTCTACCGCGCCGATTAAATAAGCAAAGGTTGTACTTTTGATCATGCGAGTAAGTAAATTCATGCTCATAGGAGTTAAACGACGCATAGCTTGTGGAATAATAACATAAGCAAAACTTTGCACCGTATTTAAACCTAAAGATGATGCACTTTCATACTGATGTTTTGGAATACTCTGTAAGGAAACACGCACCAAATCCATCATCTCAAAACAACCCCAAATGCTAAAAACAATAATAGCTACACTTACAGAACTCAAATCCCACCCAAACCATCTAGGAAAACCAAAATACACCACAAAAAACCATACTAAAAGTGGCATAACACGTACAAATTCTAAACCTAAACGACAAAAAGCATAGATATAGGTATTTTTAAAACTCATTAAAATTCCCAAAAACAACCCGCCTATCGAAGTAATAATAGTGCTGATAAATGAAATTTCAAGAGTGACAAAAAGCCCTTGCCAGAGTCTTAAAAGCGTATCGGTATTTAAAAGTTCAAGCATAAAGCAACCTTTTTTCAAACTTTAGCAAAATAAAAGACAAAGGCAAAATAATGCACAAATATCCCATAAACAACAAAAACAATAGCTCATCTGTCTTATAGGTTAAGGAATTTAAACTCTTCATTAAATTCACCAAATCTGGCAAGGCAATAATGCTAACAACTGAAGTTTCTTTGATTAAAAATATAATATTAGCACTAATACTTGGCATAGAAATAGCCAAAGCTTGCGGCAAAATCACATAACGCAAATTTCCAAATTTTGAAAAACCCAAAGAAAGTCCTGCTTCAAACTGCTGTTTTCTTATGGCTTCAAATCCCGCCCTTAAACTCTCAGCCATATAAGAACCCCCTAAAAAACTAAGTCCTACTATAGCACAAGCAAAAGAAGGTCTTAAAGTTTCTTCTACGCTTAAACAAATTAAATTGAGCGGTGGAATTTGCTCTAAATGTATATTAAATTTAGGCAAAGCATAATATAAGAAAAAAAGTTGAATTAATAAAGGCGTATTTCTTGAAAACTCTATATAAAGCTTGCAAATATTTTCTAAAATTTTTATTTTAAAATAACTCATTAAAATGCAAAACAAGCCTATTATTAAAGAAAAAATAATTCCAAAAAAGCTTAGTTTTATCGTAAGCCAAGCAGCTGTTAAAAAAGCGGGAGCTTGAGCTAATATAAAATCAAAATCCATTCTCTACCTTAATTTTACCAAAGTTCTTTTATAATCATATCTTTATTTAAAATTTCAATTTTACCTTTTTTTGTATCAATAAGTTCTGAAATTTTAAGCTCTTTTAACACTCGAGATAAAGATTGCGCTCTAACATTTAAATCAATTGCGATTTGTTTTTGCGAAATTGTATCTAATTTTTTTTCATTTTCCAAAAGATACTTTAACAATCTCGTTCTTAAATCTAATGCATTTTGAGATAATTTCTTTTCTAAAATTTTGATTTTATCAAAAAGTGAGCTGATAAGTAAAAAATTGAATTCTTTATTTTCACTGCATAAATTTTGAAAATTAATAAAATCAATTTCCAAAATTTCTCCATCTTCTTCAAAGATGGCATTAGCAGGATAATTTAATTTTTTAAAAGCAGGCATTTCTGCTATAAAATTTGGAGGATTAAAATAATGCAAAGTAATTTCTTTATCACTTGATGTACTTTTATAAATGCGTATTTTTCCCTTGAGTAAAATAAAAAAATTTTTAGCCTCTTCGCCTTCATAAAATAAAATACTATTTTTTTGAAATTTTTTTAATTTTCCTACACTAGATAAAAGTTCTAAATAATCTTTCATTATATAATATTTTCCATTCTTAACTTATGTTAAATTTAATTTATCTTATTTTTGCTATATTAACGCCATAAAATTAACATTCAAGAAAGGCTTATATGAAATTTGAAACAATTAATCAAGAAAGCATAGCAAAACTCATGGAAATATTTTATGAAAAAGTTAGAAAAGATAAGGATTTAGGTCCTATTTTTAACAATGCTATTGGAACAAGTGATGAAGAGTGGAAAGAACATAAAGCAAAAATAGGAAATTTTTGGGCAGGCATGCTTTTAGGCGAAGGTGATTATAATGGGCAACCCTTAAAAAAGCATCTAGATCTACCTCCTTTTCCTCAAGAGTTTTTTGAAATTTGGCTAGGACTTTTTGAAGAAAGTTTAAATATAGTTTATAATGAAGAAATGAAAACAGTTATTTTACAGCGTGCACAAATGATAGCTTCACATTTTCAAAATATGCTTTATAAGTATGGTGGACATTAATTTGGCATTTTTTTTGCCAAATCTTTTTTTACCTTTTCTAAAATCTCCTCATCCTTAGAAAAATCAAAAAATTTAAACTCATTTCCATGTTGCATAAAACCATCGAGCAAATCTCCACTCAAACGGTTTTTAAGATCAAGCTCTGCTATTTTAAACCCATCTAAAGTGCTAGCAAATTCTTTTAAACGACTTGGAATTTCTTTAAGTTTAGTATAAAGATAACAAGTGCTTTTAAGCCCTACACGACCTACACGACCACGAAGTTGATGCAAGGTAGCAAGTCCTAAACGTTCCGCTCCTACAATCACTATCATACTCAATCTTGGCAAAGAAATGCCCACTTCCACCACTGTAGTGCTTAGTAAAATATTTCCCTCATCTCTAAAACGCTCTAAAATTTCATCTTTTTGTTTATCTTTCCCATGAGTTACAAAAACTTTTTCATAGTGACTCTGCCAATATTCTTTAGCCTGCTCTAAAGAAAGATAAGGAATATTATCACTAGCACTCACTAAGGGATAAATAATGATAATTTGATGATTTTTAGCGATTTCTTCTTTGATCTTCTCGCTAAGCTTAGAAAAGCCTTCATTTTGTATACAATAAGTTGTGATATCTTTTTTAAAAGGCATTTGTTTAATGAAACTAAAATTTAAAAGTTCAGATTGTATCATGCTTAAAGTTCTTGGAATAGGCGTAGCCGAAAACTGTATAAAATGAGGGGCAAATTCTTGTTTACTTAAAGAATAAATTTTCTCACGCTGAGCCGAGCCAAAACGATGTTGTTCATCTATCATTACAAGTACGGCATTATGGCTTTCTAAATGAATTAAAGCATGAGTACCTATAATAAGATTTGCTTTTTGAATATTTTGTTCTAAATCTTTTTCTTTTTTACCCCCTTTAATAAACAAAATATTCATAAAATCAGGCAAAAATTTCTTAGCCTCTTCATAAAGCTGATGCGCTAAAATACTAGTAGGTGCCATCAAAATAGCTTGTTTAGGATAAACCATCAAAGCCGCACCAAGCAAAACCAAGGTTTTACCACACCCTACATCACCCATAATTACACGCCTTCTAGCTTCTTTTGAATGCAAATCTTTTTCTATATCTTTTAAGGCATTAAGCTGATCTTTAGTAAGAGAAAAAGGCAAATCTTTAAGCCAATTAGCTATGTTAAAAACATTGATTTGATGAGCTTTAAAATGTGTTTTTTTAGCTTTTAAACGCTTTAAAAAATTATATATTTCTATATATTTTAAATCTTTGCTAAAATTTTGCAAATTTTCAAACATAAAAAAACTTTTTTCATCATAAGCATGCAAATTTAAAAGAAAATGTATATATTTATCCCCTATGCCACTTTCTTGTAAATTTTCATAATTAAGATATTTATGTATAAAAGCAGCAATTTTTGCATCTTTTAAACCTAAAATTTGGTACTTTGGACTAAAACCCTCAAAAGAAGTTAAAATTTTAGGATTGTTAAATTGCCAAGTATGATTAAAACGCGAGAGTTTAGCATTAAAAATAAGCCCTTTTCCTACCTTACAAATCCCAAAATGCCAAGCTCTAGGATGAAAAAACACAAAAGAAATATTTTCTTGCCATTCTTCACAAAAACCTAAACCAAAAAGTTGATTTTTTCTTGAACTAACGCTTTTTATAGTGATTTTTTGGGTGCAAATTTCATTTTCTTTAGGATTTTTACTTGGATTTAAATTTTCAATTTTTTTAGGTAAAAGAAGCGCTAAATCAATAGCACTTTTAATTTTTAATTTTTTAAAAAATTCAAAATCACTTTCTTTAATTTTCATTTTGTATGCTTGCAAAACTTATATTTAAAAGCTCTTGATGTTTGTTAATATAAGCATTGATGGTTTCAAGTTTAACCTTTTCCATAAGTTTTAACTCTTCTTTATAATATCCCAAATTTAAACCTTGATAAAATTCGTTAAAAGACATAGATAAACGCTTGCTTAAGCTTTCATAACGCAAAGGAGTTGATCCTATGAGAAAATTTTTAGCTTGATCAAGTTCATTTTGAGTCATGCCATTTTTTATAAAATCTTCAAAAAGCTCTTTTACGATTTTTTTAGCTTCTTTAGCGCTTTCATTTTTAGTTTGTAAATATCCAAAAACTCTAGAAAAAGACATATTCATATCAAGCATAGCATAAGCTGAGTATGCAAGACCTCTTTTAACACGAATTTCTTCCATAATCCTTGAACCAAACCCCCCTTGCCCTAGAACAAATAAAGCAATTTTTGCAAGATATAAATCCTTATCTTTAAAATCACCAAAAAAAGGCGTGGCAAAATAAATATAAGCTTGTTCGCTTTCTGGGCGTATCAAAATTTCATCTTTAATGTTTTTGCTTAATTCATATTTTTTTGGAGTATTTTTTTTGCCTATTTGAAGTTTTGATAATAGTTTTAAAAGATCTTCCTTGGCTTGTTTTTCTTCTAAATCTCCTCCTAAAATCACAACCAAATCACTAAGATGGATAAAATTTTTATAAAAATTTTGTAAATCTTTTAAAGATAAGATTTCTATACTTTTTTCATCTCCATCGTTTGAGCTTTGAAATTCTTTGCATTTAAAAATTTGAGCATTAAGTAAATTTTTTGCTAAATAATCAAAATCACTATTTTTACTCGCGAGCTCACCTAAAGCATTGATTTTTAATTTTTGCAAAATTTTTTCTTCTATTCTTGGTTTTAAAAGCAATTTTTCCAAGCTCTTTAAAGCAAAATCAAAATTTTCTTTTAAACAAGAAAGATTGATTTCCAAACTTTCAAAACCACTACTTGCCTCTAAATTTATCGCTCTAAATTCTAAATCTTTAAAAAATTTATCATCCACACCTTCATTTAAAATACGTGAAAACATCTTAGCTAAGCCTGCTATTTCATCATAACTTCTAGCGCAATTTCTAAAAACAAGCTTTAAAACAACAATAGGAAAATCAGAATTTTTTTCAAAAATAAAAGGGATTTTAACACCCCTACTGTCTAAATACTGCATTAAAACCTTTCTAAAATTTCATAAGCGGTATTGCGTTTAGCTGGATTTTCGCCTAAACTTCTAATCAGCCTTATCATCTCATCTTGATTCATTCTATAACTTGCTCCTGCAGCACTTACTACATTTTCTTCCATCATGGTTGAGCCTAAATCATTGGCCCCAAATTTTAAAGCAAGTTGACCTATAAGCGAGCCTTGAGTTACCCAAGAACTTTGCAAATTTTTAAAATTATCTAAATAAAGTCTTGCTAAAGCTAAAAGTCTTAAATACTTGTTAGAACTTTGTTTCATAATCTCTGGATGTTTTTGGATTAAAGCAGTATTATCACTTTGAAAGCTCCATAAAATAAAAGCTCTAAATCCCCCTGTTTCATCTTGCAATTTTCTCAAATGCTCAAAATGATCGATGATTTCTTCATCATTTTCAACCGTTCCAAACATCATAGTAGCTGTACTTTTCATGCCGATTTTATGAGCTTGGCGATGTACTTCTAACCAAGTAGCTGTATCACATTTATTTGGTGCGATAATATCACGCACCCTATCGCTTAGTACCTCAGCACCTGCTCCTGGTATAGAAAATAAACCTTTAGCTTGTAGTCTTTGAAGTACTTCAGTAATTGAAATTTTAGATGCCTTTGCGATATAAGCGATCTCAACCGCTGAAAAACCATGTACAGTGATATTTGGATAATGTTCTTTTATCCAAGAAACTAATTCTTCATACCATTCTATTTTTAATTTTGGGTGCACCCCGCCTTGAAAAAGAATTTGCGTACCCCCGATAGCTTCAAGCTCTTCTATCTTTTTGCCTATCTCTTCAAAGCTTAAAATATAAGCATCATCTTCTTTATGATGGCGATAAAAAGCGCAAAAAGAACAATCAATACAACAAACATTGGTATAATTAATATTTCTATCTACAACAAAAGTGGTGATTTTTTCAGGATGAAGTTCTAATTTTCTTTTATAAGCCATTTCTCCAAGTTCTGTTAAACTTGCATGGTGTAATAAATCTAAAGCTTCTTTTTTATCCAGTCTTTTCAAAATTTTTCCTTGTTTTTTACATAATTAAAATAATTATAGCATTTAAAATATAAATTATGCTATAGTTTCGCTTATGAATTACATTGAACTATTAAAAAATAATAAAAATATCAGAATATTAGCTTCGGTTCAGTTTATAGTATATTTTGGAGCATGGTTTTCTCAAACAGGAGTTTTTACCCTTTTGGTTGAGCTTAATGCTCCTACTTGGGCAACAGCTACAAGTGCTATGCTTGCTTTTTTACCTGGAGTTTTACTTGCTCCTATTAATGGCGTCATAGTAGAGAAAAATAAACCTAAAAAACTTTTACTCAGCATGATTAGCATAGAATTAATTTCTATTTTTTGTCTTATTTTTGTCACAAATCTTAGTATGCTTTGGCTTTTGTTTATTTTAATTTTCATAAGACTTTGTGTTGCTTCGATTTATTTTCAAGCTGAAATGAGTTTATTGGCCAAAATTTTAACCCCTCAAGAACTTAAACTCGCTAATGAAATGCACAGTGTCATTTGGGCGATTTCTTATACAGCAGGTATGGCAAGTGCGGGAATTTTTATTTATTTTCTAGGAGTTAAAACCGCTTTTTTATTTGACTGTATGCTTATACTCATAGGCATTTCTTTTTTAGTAAGATTAAGCATTCCTGATTTTCATCACAAAACACAAAGTCGCTTTTTTACTATGATAAAAGAAGGATTTTTCTATGTTTTAAATAATAAAATAATTTTTCATCTTATCTTGCTTCACGCTTTTATAGGTTTAACTGCTTATGAAACCTTGGTTACGCTTTTAGCACAACATCAATACAAAGAAGTTTTATCTGCTGCTTTAGTAATAGGGTTTTTAAATGCGGTACGTGCTTGTTCTTTAGCTATAGGGCCTATGGTTTTAAGCAAATTTATTAATAATAAAAATTTATTTTATATGTATCTTGGTCAAGGCTTGGGTATTATACTTTGGGCTTTAACTCAATTTAATTTTTATATTTCTTTTTTAGGTTTAATTGGTGCAGGTTTTTTTACCTCAGCGCTTTGGGCTTATACCTACACCATGATACAAAAAAATGCTGACAAAGAATATCATGGTAGAGTGATCGCTTATACAGATATGATTTATCTTAGTTTTAGCGCTATTATTTCAATGCTTATGGGCTTTTTATTTGAAATAGGCTTGAGTTTAAAACTGATTACAGGTTTATTGGGTATGATTTTTATCTTTGCGGCATTTTATTGGAAGTGGTTTTATAAAAAATATTTGTGAAAATTCACAAATATTTTAAATTTTAAACAAATCTTGAAGATTTTTCATTGCTTCTTCATTGCTGATGGCATTATTTAGCTGCGATGAGCTTAATTCATTGAGCTCTATTTCATAACCACTTAACATAGAAGCAAGGCGAATATTAATACCATTTTTTCCTATAGCTTTGCTTTTTTGTTCGCTATTTAAACTTACAATAGCTTTTTTATCTTCAATTTTTACAGAATTTACAATAGCAGGAGCCAAGGCACGAGAAATTAAAATTTCACTCTCATTTGTAAATTCTATACAATCAATATTTTCATTATGAAGCTCTTTGCTTACCGCATTAATTCTTACACCTTTAACACCTACTGTAGCTCCTACAGGATCGATATTTGCTCCATTGGCCTGAAGAATGATTTTTGCTCTTTCACCTGGAATTCTAGCACATCCTATAATATTGACATAACCATCTTTGATTTCTGGAACCTCAGCTTCAAGTAAACATTCTAAAAATTTAGGACTTGTACGACTAAGCTCGATTTTAATACCTTTATCTGTATAAACACGGCGTATCACAGCTTTTACCACATCACCTATTTTAAATTTTTCCCCTTTAATGCGATTTTTTCTCGGTAAAAAAGCTCTTAATTCATCTATTTCAATAAAAGTATTTTCTTCATTATCCACTCTAACAACTGTACCAAAAACCATTTGCCCTACTTTGTTTTTATATTTTTCAAAAATAGTTTGTTCTAATAATTTTTGTATATGATATTCAAGTTCTTTATGCAAGGTATTTACCGCAGTTCTTCCTAAATTTTCCAAAGAACATTCATAGGTTAATTCATCTCCTATTTCAACATCTGGAGCTTCTGATTTTGCCTTACTTAACGCGATAAAACTCTCACTTTTATTTTGCAATCTCTCGTCATTATCTGCTACTATGGTAATTTTTTGATAAAGATTTAAATTTTTAGGATCCACAAAAAACTCATATTCTTGTCCATAAATTCTTTTTGCAGTATTGATTAAAGCGGTAGCTACCTTTTCTCTTACATTCTCTAAGTTTAAATTTTTTTCATTAGCAATAGATTCGATAATATCTGCTATCTTTTCCATATTTTATAAAACCTTTTTTGTGGGAAATTTAAAAATGTAGATAAAAATTATATCCTTAATAAGTTTAATTAAAAGTAAAATTTGCTAAAATTATAGATTAAAATGAAAATTCTTAAGGATTTAGCTATGGAATTAAAATTGGCAAGAACTTTGATTAATGAAAAACCTAAAAATATTAGCCTAGAAAAAATCGAAGAGGCTATAGAAAAAGAAGGACAAAAGTTTTTTTATTTTGATAAAGATAATACACACAAACAACTCATTGCCCTTGTAAATCATTTTGAAAAAAAAGGAGTAAGCATTTATCATAGAACCGTAAAATACGGACTTGATGATAATGATTTTATGTATGAGGTACATATTCTTTGAGTGCTAAAAAACTTTTTATCCAAACTTTAGGTTGTGCGATGAATGTTAGAGATTCTGAGCATATGATCGCAGAATTAACACAAAAAGAAAATTACGCACTAACAGAAGATATCAAAGAAGCAGATCTTATTCTTATCAATACCTGTTCAGTGCGTGAAAAACCTGTGCATAAACTTTTCTCAGAAGTAGGTGGTTTTGAAAAAGTTAAAAAAGAAGGTGCTAAAATAGGAGTTTGTGGATGTACTGCATCGCATTTGGGAAATGAAATTTTCAAACGTGCTCCTTATGTGGATTTTGTTCTAGGAGCAAGAAATATTTCCAAAATCACTCAAGCTATAAAAACTCCAAAATTTATGGGCGTGGACATAGACTATGATGAAAGTGAATTTGCTTTTGCAGATTTTAGAAATAGTATTTATAAATCCTATATTAATATCTCCATAGGTTGTGACAAACACTGCACTTATTGTATAGTGCCACATACTAGAGGAGATGAAATTTCCATACCTTTTAACATCATCTACAAAGAAGCTCAAAAAGCTATTGAAAAAGGCGCTAAAGAGATTTTCTTGCTAGGACAAAATGTCAATAACTATGGCAAAAGATTTAGAAACGAACATAAAAAAATGGACTTTTCAGATCTTTTAGAAGAACTTAGCACTATAGAAGGTTTGGAACGCATTCGCTTTACAAGTCCACATCCTTTGCACATGGATGATAAATTTTTAGAAGTTTTTGCCAATAATCCAAAAGTTTGCAAATCCATGCACATGCCTTTACAAAGCGGCTCAAGTGAAATTTTAAAAGCTATGAAGCGTGGCTATACTAAAGAATGGTATTTAAATAGAGCTTTAAAACTTAGAGAACTTTGTCCAAATGTTAGCATTTCTACAGACATTATTGTAGCTTTTCCAGGGGAAAGTGAAAAAGATTTTGAAGAAACTATGGATGTTTTGGAAAAAGTGCGTTTTGAACAAATTTTTTCTTTTAAATACTCCAAACGCCCTTTAACAAAAGCCGCAACCATGCCTAATCAAATCGATGAAGAAACAGCTTCAAGAAGACTTGGCACCTTACAAAATCGTCATAGTGAAATTTTAGATGAAATTGTAAAAAAACAAGAAAATAAAACTTTTAAAGTTTTATTTGAAGAATTAAGAGCAGGCAATAGCATTGCTGGAAGAACAGATAATAATTTTTTAGTTCAAGTTGAAGGTAGCGAAGAACTTTTAGGGCAATTTAAAGAAGTAAAAATAACTAATGCAAAGCGTATGGTTTTATATGGGGAAATCGTTTAAAATCCATTGCTTAACATATATAATTTTCATCTTGCAATGGCTTATTTTTTTAAGCTGTAAAAAGCACTATAAAGGTGAAAAAGTTGACCGTAAAGCTGGTGTGATACTTTTTTGGCATGGAAAATTAGCACTCATGCCTTTTGCGTTTAGACATTATAGACAAAAAAATAAAAAAGCCTATGTCATGATCTCCCACCATAAAGATGGAGAACAAATTGCAAAAATCATCAAGCTTTTCGGTCTTGATACTGTAAGAGGAAGCACTTCAAGGGGTGCTAGCAGTGCACTTAGAGCTGCATTTAAAGTTTTAGAACAAAATGACGATATAATTATCACGCCCGATGGTCCACGAGGGCCTTATCATAGTATTTCAGATGGTTCTATCATTTTGGCTCAAAAAAAAGAACTAAAGATAAGAATTTTAAACTATGAAGCAAATCGTTTTTGGAAATTTAAAAGTTGGGATAAGATGATCTTGCCAAAACCTTTTAGTAGGATTACTTATAGTCTAAGTGAACCTTTGGATATTTTATCTTTAGATAAAGAAAAAGCTAAAGAATTTCTAATGGAACAATTTGATAAAATTAGCTTAGCTGATCAATTTAAGGAATGAAATGTTATTTTTACTTAAAAAAATATTTCCACAACTTTTTATTAGTATTATTTTAGAAGATAAAAAAAATATTGTAAAAGCTTCTATTTATAGAGGAAATAAACTAATCAGTAGCAATGAAAAAACTTTTGATAAAAGCGAAAATTTATTAGAATACGTAAAAAATTTAAGCAAGCATTTCTTATTTTACCACACTGCTTTATTTTTAGATGCCAAAGAACAAGGATTAATACCTAGTACAAATATTCAAGATTGTGAGCACTTTAATATAGGAAAAATCAGCTTACAGCATATTTTGTTTAATAATGCCCTTGTTTATACGGCTACCGAACATGTAGAATATTATAGCGAGCTTTTTGAAGAATATAGAGGTTTAGATTTTTTATATTCCCCTTTTGCTCTTCTTTACTACAATATGCAAAAAGAAAAACAGCCTGATGATCAAATTTTACTTTATGGATTTAAGCAAGGACATCTTTTGGCAATTATTGTTGCTAAAGGCAATACTATCTTATACGGTGATTTTAAAATATTTGAGCAAGAATTAGGTTTAGAGCTTGAACTTCCATCAGAAGATAATCAAGAAATTGAAAACAACAACGATGATACCGAAGTTACCTTAGATAACTTCAATGAAGCCTTAAATAATAAATTTGATCTACTTGATCAAGAAAATAATCTTGAAACTTTGGATAATAATGATAATTTTAATCTTGATGAATTAAATCAATTTAGCAATGATATGGAACTTTGCCGTTATATTATTACGAGCATTGAAAAATTTTATAATGATGATAAATATGCTGGGGTATTTATCAATGGTATTTTATTATATAGCGAATCAGATATTAACATAAGTGCTATTGATTTTTTAGAAAGTGAAACTTTTTTAGAGATAAAAACGAAACAAATCAACACCTTAGATCTTATGATAGAATTGATGCAAAAGGAGCTTAAATGACTTATAGCTTCATACAGCCAAGAAAAAAACCTATTTTCACACTCTTTGATAAAATTTGGCTAGGACTTTTTGGTTTTAGTATATTATTTATCTTGCTAGTATATTTTACATATACAATAAAAATTGCATTAATCAATAGCTCTATCGATGATGAAAAACAACAAGTTATAGTGCTTCAAAATCAAACTAAGCAAAATGAAATGCTTTATGAAATTTTATTTGATCAAAGCCAAATAGCGAAAAATTTTAACACTCAAAATCAAATTGTTAAAGAAAGCTTAAGAAATCTATTTGATATTATTGTAAAAACTGATAATATTACTCTTGAAAGTGTTGAACAAGACGAATATTCCTTAAAACTTATCGGAGTCACTCCTACAAGAGAAATGTTTACTCTACTTTTAGAAACCCCTTTAAAAAGCATCTTTGATCAAAGCTATACAACCTATTATCGCTTAGATAATGGGTGGTATCGTTTTGTTAGTATTAGTAAACAAATTCCAGGAGTTGCAGATGAAAGATAAAAGTCTAGAAGAAATTGATTTATTAAAGCTTATCATTTGCGCGTTAAGTTTTATAAGCGTTTGCACAGCCTTGATCTTATTTTTACTTTTACCGACATTAAAAAATTACAAACAAGCAAATCTTAGAGAAAATTCACAACTTGCTATCTTAAAAGCCGCTAAATCAAAATTTGACTTTAGTGAAGATAAAATATCAACTCTAAGAAGCGAAAACAACAAAAGTTTAGAGCAATTTGAGCAAAATTTTAATATAGGAAATTTTGATATTTTTTTACAAAAATATTTTCAAAATGTAAAAATTCAAGAAACTAAGCCCGAAAAACAAGAAAAATATCTAAAAAACCGCTTAGCTATTAAAGCGACAATGAACAATCCTAGAAGACTTTATGATTTTATTGATGCTCTAAAAAACTATAATAACTTAATCAAGCTTGATTATCCACTTAATCTTAAAGCAGGAGAGCAAGGTATCTCTATAGATCTTACTCTCAAAGTTTATTCAAGCTAAACTCACATCTTCGCCTTTTAAAATTTGATTCATAGTATTCATTGCACACATTTTTCCACACATGGAACATGAGTTTAAATCATCAGGGCGACGCTCATTAAACATTTTTTTAGCCTTTTCTCCATCAATAGCAAGTTTAAACATTTTCTCCCAATCTATCTCTTGTCTAGCCTTACTCATCTCATCATCTCTTGCTCTTTCTTTTGGAAGTTTAGCTATATCTCCCGCATGAGCTGCAATTTTAGTCGCAACTATACCCTCTCTAACATCTTCTAAATTTGGAAGTCTTAAGTGTTCAGCAGGTGTTACATAACACAGCATATCAGCACCGCTAGCTGCAGCCACAGCTCCTCCAATAGCACCACTAATATGATCATACCCTGCGCCAATATCTGTTACCAAAGGTCCTAAGACATAAAAAGGCGCTCCTTTGCATAAACGCTTTTCTAATTGCATATTTGCCTCTATTTCATTAATAGCCATATGCCCTGGACCTTCTATCATTACTTGAACCCCAACATCCCAAGCTCTTTGAGTAAGGAGTGACAATTCTATAAGCTCTGAAATTTGCGCCCCATCACTTGCATCGTGAGTAGAGCCAGGACGCAAAGCATCGCCCAAAGATAAAGTTACATCGTATTTTAAACAAATATCAAGCAAATCATCATAATACTCAAAAAAAGGATTTTCAGCATCTTTCATCATCATCCAAGCATAAAGCACAGAGCCTCCTCTTGAAACTATATTTGTAAGTCTTTTACTTTGTTTAAAAATATGCGCTGCGCGAGAATTAATACCTGCATGAATTGTCATAAAATCAACCCCACTTTTAGCATGATGATATACAACATCTAAAAAGTCTTTAGCACCAATTTGTTTTAAATCTTTTTCTAAAAATCCTACCGCATCATATACAGGAACTGTTCCTATCATAGCTTTTGAAACATTAACAAGCTCGTCTCTAAAACGACTTGTTTTGCCATAATTGCTTAAGTCCATAATCGCTTCTATGTCAAATTTATGAGCAAGCTCTACTTTTTTCATTTCCTCGCTATAATCAACGCAATCATTTGAAACTCCTAAATTTACATTAACCTTAGTACGCAGTCCAAAACCTATACCATTTGGATCAAGACTTTTATGATTAATATTTGCAGGGATAATAATTTTACCGCAAGCAATATTTTCAAGCAAAAAATCTTTACTTAAATTTTCTTTTTGTGCAACAATCTGCATTTCTTTAGTAAAAATACCTTCTTTCGCATAATTCATTTGAGTTTTCATAAATTTATCCTTTAAAAAATTTGGATAAATGAAGGGTGAGTATAAATTTTTAAAGTATTGAAATTTATAAATCTTCCCGACGCTGGCATTATCCAGATCCGGTTCGGTCTAAGCTTTTAGCTTACTCTCAGCCTGTTACACAAGCTCCCGTCATTTATGTCTTAATTATACACTTTAAATATTTATTTTTGCTTTATGCGTGGCAGTCTTTGTAAAATTTATAAGTTCTTCTGTAGTTTTTATATGATAGGGAAGTTTTCCAAGGCAATATTTAAAAATTTCAGCAGCTGCCAAAGCATCATCTAAAGCCCTATGATGCGTATTTTCCACGCCCAGAAATTCTTTCAAAACCTCTAGTTTATATTTTGGACTTTCTATACAACATTGTGCAAATTCTATAGTACAAATACGACGATTAAGTAAAATGCCAAAACCACACTCATTTAAAGCCTTAGAAATAAAACTATAATCAAAACGCACATTATGTGCTACAAAAATACTGTCTTTTAAAAAAAGCCTAAAATCACTTAAAACCTTTGTTAAACTTGGAGCATTTTCCACCATCTCATAAGTAATACCCGTAAGTTCGGTTATATTTTCTGGAATTTCTTTTACTTTAACAAAACTTTGAAAGCGTCCAATTTCTTTAGAATTTTGAATTTTTACTGCTCCAATTTCTAAAATTTCCCCCTTACTTACACCACCAGTACTTTCTATATCTACTATACAAAAAATTTCATCTTTAATTTTTGTTGTGCGTGTTTTAAGGATAAAAATATTATCTTTATTCAAAGTTAAGCCCAAACCCAAAAGCTCAAAAGTTTCCAAATCTAAATCAAAATTTTTTAATTCTTCAACTTTGGCAAACTCTTGCATCACCCAATCATAAGGCTTGCTTTGCTTGTTTAATATAGAAATAATCTGATCAATTTGCTGTAAACTCAAAATTCAAGCTTTAAAGATGAAATTGCAGTTTTATAATCATTAGAAGAAAAAATATAACTTCCAGCCACCAAAATATCAGCTCCGGATTCCTCTAAATCGCTAGCATTTAAACCATTAACACCACCATCAACCTCTATAAAAACTTTAGCATTTTTTTTATCAATCATTTGGCGTAATTCTTTGATTTTTTCATGTACCAAAGGTAAAAATTTTTGTCCACCAAATCCAGGATTAACACTCATTAAAAGCACCATATCTACAAATTCTAGCATGTGTTTAATAGAATCAATAGGAGTGTGTGGATTTAAAACAATAGCAGGATGGATTCCTTGACTTCTTATATATTCACAAAGCCTTATAGGATGAACTTCGCTTTCCATATGAAAAGAAATAAATTTTGGTTTCAAAGGGATAAAAAGATCTATAAATTTACTTACATCTTTAACCATCAAATGCACATCTAATGGCAACTTACTAATAGTTGAAATTTTTTCGATCACGCAAGGTCCGAAAGTCAAATTTGGAACAAAGTGTCCATCCATTACATCAATATGTAAAAGATCTGCACCTGCAGCTTCAATAGCTTTAACTTCTTCTTCTAATTTCAAAAAATTTGCAGACAATAAACTTGGAGCTACATACATGATCAAAACCTTAAACTATATATAAATGTGATAAATAATATTTTATCGACTTATATATTAAAAAAACTATAAATTATGGAATATTTTAAGCTTAATTTTGATAGAATCTTCATTTAAAAATTTTCATAAGGACAAGAAAATGGCAAGAGTATGTCAAATCACAGGCAAGGGTCCAATGGTGGGTAATAATGTCAGCCATGCTAACAATAAAACAAAAAGACGCTTTTTACCTAATCTCAGAACAGTTCGTGTAACTTTAGAAGATGGCACCACGAGAAAAATGAGAATCGCAGCTTCTACTCTGAGAACTCTAAAAAAACAAAATTCTAAATAATTTTGAGGATTTATTCCTCAATTTTAAAATTTCCAATTTAAAAATAAACTTTAATAAATCACTTATATAACACACATTTAAAAATTATTATTAATTTTATTATTTTTTAAGCTAAAAATATCTTTTAATAGTGTAAAATACCTTGTTAAATGAATTTTAAATTTCACTAATACAAGGAGAGTTTATGCTACATGAATATAGAGAATTAATGTCAGAGCTAAAAGGTAAAGATGCTCATTTTGATAAACTATTTGATCGTCATAATGAACTTGATGACATGATTAAAGATGCAGAAGAAGGTAGAACTTCTCTTAGCAGCATGGAAATTTCAACTTTAAAAAAAGAAAAGCTTCATGTAAAAGATGAACTTAGCCAATATCTAGCAAATTATAAAAAATAAGGCAAAACAATGTTTGGAAGTAAAATAAACCATTCTGATCTTCAAAAACTTGAAGAAGAAAATAAAAATCTTACACATAAAATTGAAAAATTTCAATCGGAAAATTTAGAATTAAAAAATAAAATTACATCATTAGAACAAGCGGCTTTAGAGTCTAAACTTAAAACAGATCTTTTAAATGTTTTATTAACTGGGGTTTTAAAAAATATTACTATTATTCAAGGCGATATGTTAGAAAATGTAAATAAGGCAGAAGTTATCTCTAGCTATTCTAAAACTTCTCTTGCTGAAATGGATGAACTTAACCATATTGCTAATTCTATCAATGCCTCTTTGGGAAATATTACAGAATCAGCCAATAAAACAAGAGATGTTGCAGGAACATTGCATAGAAGTGTAGATGAAATTACTAATGTAATTAATCTAATTAAAGATGTTTCCGATCAAACCAATCTTTTAGCTCTTAACGCTGCCATAGAAGCTGCACGCGCAGGTGAACATGGGCGTGGTTTTGCTGTTGTTGCCGATGAAGTAAGAAAACTAGCTGAAAAAACACAAAAAGCAACCACAGAAGTTGAAATGAATATCAACCTTCTAAAGCAAAATGCAAATGAAATGTATACTCAAAGTGAGCAAGTTGAAAAAATTTCTATAGATTCTAATGCTCATATTATGAGTTTTTCCGAAAAATTTACTCACTTAGTAAATGAAGCGCATTCTACTAATTCAAATGCAGTTGGTATCGCTTCAGAAGCTTTCGTATCTTTAGCAAAACTAGATCATATAGCTTTTAAATTAAATGGTTATAAAGAAATTTTTTCCAAATCAGGAAAGCAATTAGCCGATCATACATCTTGTCGCTTAGGAAAATGGCTTGCTAGCACAGGAAAAGAAAGATTTGGGCAAAATAAAAGCTTCTTAAAAATTAACGAGCCACATGAAAAAGTTCATGAAAATATGAATAATGCTATAACAATAGCAAATACAGAAGATATTAGCAAAGATATTACTCAACACAGCATAATTAATAAATGCGAAGTTGCTGAAAATGCATCGCTTGATCTTTTCAATGTATTTAAAGAAATGCTTGATGAGTCAGATCATTAAAATCCTAGGTTGAACCTTTTTAAGGTTTAACCTAAATAATCTTTAATTTTCCCCACTTTTCCTTTAAAAACCACATATAAGCAAAATCAAGCAAAGGCGTTCTTATCATATTTTTACATTTTTTTTCAAAATCCTGCACCTTAACATAAACAGCTTCAATCTCTTCATCATCAACTCCACCTCCAGAAGAAATTTTATCTTTTTCATCAACTTCTACGAAATAAAAGCTTTGCTTGCTTACACCTGAACCAAACCCTGTATAAAAATCTCCTATTTTTTCTAAATTTTTAGGAGCATATCCTAGTTCTTCTATACATTCTTCTTTTGCTATTTCCTCTAAAGATAATTTTTTATCCACAAGCCCAGAACAAAGCTCTATAGTATAGCCCATATCATCATCTTTTACATAATCTTTATCATGCATTTGATGATACCAAAGTGGTATACGAAATTGGCGTACAAAAATAAAACTTTCTAATTCTTTATGATACAAAAGCACTGAAACACTATCTTTAGATTCTATAAAATCCCAAGTGCAAAGCCTACCATTACTTTCATAAGCAAATCTCTTAGGCTTAATATAATTTGATTTTTCAAAAGAAAGTTCTTTTAAATTTTTAAACGCCATAATAAAACCTTTTATTTATTTTTCACATTGTACTTTATTTTTGCTTTTTTGAAAATATAAAGGTGATTAAAGCCTTAAAAAATTAAAAATCATATTTATAACTTAACCAAAAACTTCTTCCTTCTGTATAATCTTGATAGCGATTTGCATATCCAGCAGGATTAGCCCCATCTCATCTTGTAACTTGCGGATCAAAGAAATTTTTATCAAAAAGATTTTGCACTGCAAAACTTAAGCTAGATTGCTTATTGATTTTATAATTTATCCCTAAATCTACTATATAAAAAGGCTTATATTTTTGCCATGGCAGACTACCATTACCGCCACCTTTTGCTTTAGCTATAGTATCAAGTCTTGCTCGTGTTTTTATATAGGAACTAAATTTACCTCGCTCATAGTTTAATTTTAACATTGCTATATGTCTTGGTAAATTTTCTATTCTATCACCACCAAACCAATTTTTTTGACCATCTTTGTAGCGATTATCCATAAAAGTATAACTTGAATTTAAGCTAAAGCCATTGTAAGTTTTGGTATTAAATGCAAATTCTATACCTTTAGTCTGCGTTTTTCCAAGATTAATAGGACGCTTACAAACAATGCCATTGCTACAATTAATATCATTTTGCATACCTGTTAAATCTTCACTACTGATTTGATTTGTAAAATCAGTAATAAACCCTGTAATAGAATAATGTGCAAAATCAAATACCATAAAATCAACACCCAATTCATAATTTATACTTTCTTCTGGTTTTAAGTCAGGGTTTCCAAAATAAGCATTATTATTAGCATAATTATAATATCCATTTGTCAACTGCTTGGCAGCAGGAGTTTTATAGCCTTTTGAAACACCTCCTTTCAAGGCTATATTATCATTTAAGTGATAAACCAAATAAACCCTAGGCGTAAATTCAGAATCAAACAAATCGCTATAAATATAACGCAAACCTGTAGTAAAAATCAAATCATCGGTTATAAAATACTCATTTTCCCCATAAAGCGCAACCGCGGTTTGATCAAGATTTTTACCTCTTATTTGACTACCTGCGCTTGCTTGATCATTTTTAATATCTCATAATCAATCCTTGCACCAAAGGTATTTACTAAATTACCGTATTGACCTAAATTCCAAGGTAAAACAACCTTACCTTCTCCTACCCAAATTTGGCTATGCAGCTCCTTATCCTTAGTGCTACCATATTGTAAATATGAGTTAGTTGAACCAAAATCATAGTTACCATCATGATTTAAAACAATATTATCCTTAAAAAGTTGTCTTTCACTTTTAATAGCCCTACTACTTGTAGAATTCACTGAAATTTCATTAATATATCGCTCTATATCAAATATATATTATTTTTATCATCTACTGTCCAATTAAGCCTAGAACCAAAACCTAAACTAGTAAAAGCACCTGGACTATGACTAGCAATTTGATAATTATCAGGTCTTTGATTGTTATTATTCCAAACCGGTGTAGGCCATTTTAAATCAGAAGCTGCCTTATCATAATACTTCAACCTTGCAGAAATTGATAATATATCTTCAATCAAAAGAGTTGCTACATAAGCATTAAATCCCTCAGCATTACCATAGTGATTAGAGTGCTGTTGTAAAAGAGTATTAAATTCTATATTTGCTTCGATTTTATCAGGATTTTTCTTAGTGATAATATTTATCCACACCGCCTACAGCATCACTGCCATAAAGTGTAGAAGCTGGACCACGTATAACCTCAATACGCTCTATCATAGACAAAGGTGGCAGATATCCTGACTCACTGCCGCTAAAACCATTATCATAAAACCCATTTGCAACACTTTGACGTTTTCCGTCAATTAAAACTAGAGTATAAGAACTACCAAAACCTCGTATGCTAAAATCATAAGTGCCTGTTTTATTCATAGTCACATCTACACCTGGAATATCTCCTATAGCCTCTCCTATATCCTTAATTGGCTTTTTTTCAAGCTCTTCTTTTGTAATGATAGAAATACTAGCAGGCGCATCAACCAAATCTTGTTCAAAACCACTAGCACTAACCACAACATCATTAAGTTGATATTTTTCTTCTGCTTTTAACAAAGCTCCAGATAAAATTAAAAAACACAGTAAACTTTTTTTAAATTTTATATTTTTGATTTGAGTCAAATTAATTCCTTTAAAAATAATTATTTTGATATTTAAAATCATTTTTGAAGTATAAAAAAAGAATACTTTTAATTAACTTAATTTTGATAACAATTATAAATAATAAAATTATTTAAAAAAGCGAAGTAAAAGCCTAAGCCTCTTGATAGGCTCCAAGCTTTAAAATTTTCTGCATACGATTTGCAGAAAGTTCTCGTACATCAATATTTTCAAGTTCATTTAGAGATTTTTTTACATAATCAGCAATAGCTACTGCTGTAGCCTCTTTATTGCGATGTGCACCATTTGTAGGCTCATCTATAACATCATCAATTAAACCTTGAGATTTTAAATCATCAGCCGTTACCTTCATAGCCTTGGTTGCAGCTTCACTTTTTGCAGGATCATTCCAAAGTATTGCAGCACAACCTTCAGGAGAAATTACTGAAAAAACAGAATTTTTCATCATTGCAAGTTTATCTGCAACCCCTATAGCTAACGCCCCGCCACTACCGCCTTCTCCGATAACTATAGCAATGGTCGGTATTTTCAAATCACTTAATTCATATAAATTTCTAGCGATAGCTTCACTTTGTCCTCTTTCTTCAGCACCTATTCCAGGATAAGCACCTGGAGTATCTATCAAAAATAAAATAGGAATTTGAAATTTCTCTGCAAGTCTTGCTACTCTTAAGGCTTTGCGATATCCTTCAGGATGTGGCATCCCAAAATTTCTAGCGATTTTATCTTTTGTTCCACGTCCTTTTTGCTCACCAATTACAATTATTTTTTTCTCTCCTAAATAACCCATAAAACAAACAATAGCAGGATCATCTCTAAAGGCACGATCACCATGTATTTCGTGAGCGTCATTTAAAATAAGTTCAATATAGTCAAGAGCATAAGGGCGATCTGGATGACGCGCTAATTGCAAACGCTGAAAATCACTTAAATTCTTATAAGTTTTAGAAATTTCTTTCTCAAGATTTTTCTTTAAAATTGATACAGCTTCAGTATCTCCTTTAATCTGAGCATTGATAATGTCCTCGTCAATTTGCTGAATATTTTTTTCAAAATCTAAATAAGAAGCCATATTAATCTACTTTTTTAAATACAACACAGCCATTTGTGCCACCAAAACCAAAAGAATTACTCATCACCACTTTTAAATCTACTTTTCTTGATATATTTGGAATATAATCAAGATCACATTCATCATCTTTTACAAGCTGATTGATTGTAGGTGGAACTACCCCATCTCTTAAAGCCATAACACTAACAACTGCTTCAATTGCACCTGCAGCACCCAAGCAATGACCTGTTTGTCCTTTGGTGGAACTTATAAGCGGGATATTATTGCCAAAAAGCTCTTTAATTGCTGCTGTTTCATTTTTGTCATTTACAGGGGTTGAAGTTCCATGTGCATTGATATAATCTACCTTTGGATTCCCTGCCATATTTAAAGCTTTTTTCATAGCTCTTAAAGGCCCATCTAAAGTTGGTGAAGTAATATGATGCGCATCTGCACTTTCTCCAAATCCAATTAATTCAGCATAAATCGTAGCACCGCGTTTTTTAGCCTCTTCATATTCCTCAAAAACTAAAGCTCCAGCACCTTCTCCCATGACAAAACCATCTCTTTCTTTGTCAAATGGTCTTGAAGCATGCTGTGGATCTTCATTTCTAGTTGATAAAGCTTTCATTGAAGCAAAACCACCTATACCCACAGGACAAATCGCAGCTTCTGCACCTACGACTAACATCTTTTTAGCATTTCCCAAAGCTATACTTTTATAAGCTTCTCCTATAGCATGAGTTCCTGCTGCACAAGCTGTAACACAAGAAATATTTGGCCCTTTAAGTCCATGCTCTATAGAAATCAAACCTCCTAACATATTTACAAGTGCCGAAGGTATGAAAAAAGGGGAAATTTTACGCGGACCTCGCTCGGAACAAATAATGGAATTTTTTTCTATGTTAGGCAAACCTCCAATACCAGAAGCCGAAACAATGCCAAATTCTTCTTTATCTAATTCTTCACTAAATCCAGCATCCTGTATTGCTTCTCTTGCTGCTTTAATTCCAAGTTGTATGAAACGGTCAATTTTTTTTACTTCTTTGCCATCAACAACCTCTAATGGATCAAAATTTTTAACTTCAGCTGCAATTTGAACAGGAAAGTCCGTAGCATCAAAAAGAGTAATTTTATTTACTCCGCTTTCTCCATTGCAAATTGCTTTAAATGAACTTTCTTTATCTAAACCAAGGGCATTGATCATACCAATACCTGTAACTACAACTCTTTTCAAGAATAAGCTCCTTGCAAGAAAAAAAATTATTTTTTTAGATTGTCAATATAATTTACAACATCTTCAATTTTAATTAATTTTTCAGCATCACTATCTGGAATTTCTACTTCAAATTTTTCTTCTAAAGCCATAATAAGCTCTACAACATCTAAAGAATCAGCACCTAAATCTTCAATAATTTTTGATTCCATTTTAACTGCATCTGCATCAATACTTAATTGCTCTACTACTACTGCTTTTACATCATCAAATGTTGCCATTTGTTCTCCTTCAAAAAATTAAAATAAAGCGTATTTTACTATAAAAAGCTTAAAATATTTATAGTTTTTCATTATACTTGAAAATAAAATATTAAAACATAAAGGAAAAATGATGCTTTTCTCTAATTTAATCAAAGAAAATCAAAAAATTTGGAATGCTTATCTACATCATGATTTTGTTAAAAAATTGGAAGATAAAAGCCTAAAGCAAGAAAATTTTCTTTTTTATCTCAAGCAAGATTATATTTATTTGCTTAATTACGCAAAATGTTATGCAAGATTAGCACTTAACTCAAATACTGCAAAAGAACTTCGTTTTGCTATGAAATTTCAAAATTATATAGTTGAAGGAGAAATGGAACTTCATCGTGCAATTTTATCTCTTGGCATTAATGCAGATGAACTCGATATAAAAGATGAAAGTTTAGTCAATATAGCCTATTCGCGTTATATGTTAAGCGTAGGTGAAAATGGAGATTTTTTAGATATGTTAGTTGCTCTTAGTGCTTGCGCTATAGGCTATGCAAAAATAGGTGCTGAAATTATAAATCGTTTAAAAAATGAAAATTTAAAAGATCATCCTTACAAGGAATGGATTTTGACCTATGGAAGTGAAAATTTTCAAAATGAAGCTAAAGAATTTGAAGATTTTGTTAATTCTTATACTTCAAGTGTTGGTGCACAAAAATTCCAAAAACTCAGCGAAATTTTTCATACTGTAACACGCTTAGAAGTGGCTTTTTGGGAGCATTCTTTAAGAATGGAATTAAATCTTTAAACATGGGCTTTTTGCCCATGTTTTTATGCAATTTTACTTGCATCAATAATATTATAATCTAAACCAACCATTTCTTTAGAAAGTCCTAATGCAAGTCCTACTAATTGTGATAAATGAATAATAGGCAATCTTGCTTTAGAATTAGTATAATCTTGAAATCTTTCTTGATAGATATCAAGCTGCATTTGACAAAGTGGACAAGGTGTTACAACACAATCAGCTTGATTTTCACTTGCATTATTGACAATTTGACTAGACATTTTTTTCACAGATTTTTCTGCAGGATAAGAAGCATGAAAACCACAACAATCAAGGCGTTTTTCAAAAGGAACTATTTTAGCCCCTAAAACTTCTACTACACTTTCAAAACTTTTTGGATTGGTTGAACTTTCTTTTTTACCGAAAGCATCTTCAGGTCTTAAACTATGGCAACCATAAAATAAAGCTACTTTTAAATTTGAAAGCGGCTTTTTCACCTTGCTTTTTAAATTATCCAAATCCTCATAAAGCTCCCACAAAAGACTTGTAATAGGCGTTGAACCTTGATATTTCATTCCACCTTGTGCTAAAAAAATATTGATGCGTTCTTTTGCACCCTTATCAAGAGTATTTTTTGCTTTAGTTAAAGTTAGCATACAAGTACTACAAGTTGTAAGCATTGGCATTTTCATCTCTTCTGCTAAAGCAATATTTCTTGCATTAGCTACCAAAGTCGCAATAGGATCAACACACTGCGCTTGAGAAGCCCCACAACAACTCCACCCCTTAATTTCATTCAACTTCCAACCCAAAATAGGTGCAATAGCTTCAAGTGAAATTTTAGATTCTTTTGCAGCTTGAGATAAAACACAACCTGGAAAAAAAGCGTATTCTTTTTGCATATTTTACTCCTTAACAGCAGCTTCTTGTGCCGCCTTTATCATTTTAACCAAATCTTTATGACCTTCTATTTCATCCTCGCCAAAAACATGCATAGGATTCATTTTTCCTGCACGCATAAGTTTAAAAGCTATATCTGTTTTACCCATAGAACCTATAACACCCTCAGAACGCAAAGCAAGATAAATTTCATTCAAGCGTCCTGAACCTTCAACTAAATCTTTATAAAAAGCTTCAGCATGATCAGGCCCTAAGCCTTCATTTAAACCTTTTTTAATCGCCATCACTCTTAAATTTGCTATATCACTTACTGAACTTATACCCTTTGGACAACGATCAGCGCACTCTTGACAATGAACACAAAGCCAAAGTCCATTCATTACGCTGGGTTTTACATGCAACATAGGATCCTTACCTCGAGAGTCTGCCGCTGCACGCCAAGCATGAGTAAAAACAAAAGGTTGCATATAATCGCTACTATCTGCTTCTAATTTATTACACTCTGAGGCACAGCTACCACATAAAATACAATCCCATTGCTTGCTAATACGATCAAATTCTTCTTGACTTTGTTTACAGCCCTTTTCCGCTGAAAATTCATTTTTTGCCACCATGGCAGGACGAATTTTTCTTAAATTTTCTATAGAAGGCTCCCAATCCACAATTAAATCAGAAATTACTCTAAAATTTCCAAGCGGAGAAATGCGTATACTTGAAGGATTATCATATTCTTTTAATAAATCTTGCATTTTAGTATCACAAGCAAGATAAGAATGCCCATTCACACGAACTGCACAAGCCCCACAAATTGCAGATTGACAAGAGGCGGTAAAATTTAAAGTAATATCTTTTGTTTTTTTGATAAAAAGCAAAAGAGAGAGCAGAGTTTTTCCTTGTATATCCTTATCATCAATATCATAACTTTGTTCATATTTTTCCTTGCCATTAAAACGATCTATGATAATTTTCATTGTACTCTCCTTCCATCAAGTGAAAACTCAGTTACCACGACATCTTTATAACTAAGTTTTAATTCATCATTTTCTAAATTTACAATGCTATGTTTTAAGAAATTTTTATCATCTCGCTTTGGATAATCTTCTCTAGTATGAGCCCCACGGCTTTCAAGTCTATTTCTAGCTGCTAAACAAGCACAGCGAGAAAGTAAAATCAAATTACCAAGCTCTACATAATCTGTAAAAGCAGTATTCATCACTTCATTAGGATTTGGAATACGAATTTTTTCATATCTTGCTTGTATATCTTCTAATTTTTTTGCTAGAAGATCGAGTTTTTCTTGAGTTCTAAAAATCCCCATATTATCCCAATTTTGACTTCCTAGCTCTTCTCGCAATTCATACATTTCTTGACCATTTCCGCCATTATTTGTAATTTCTTTAAATCTAACCTGCCATTTTTGAGCAAGTTCATGAGTTTTTGCCCCTTTTTCAAAACTTGCATCTTTAGCATAATTTGTCGCACCAATGCCTGCTAAATGCCCTGTTACAACTGCATCGGCTAAAGAATTTCCCCCTAGTCTATTAGCTCCATGTATAGAAATGCAAGAAGCTTCTCCACCTACATAAATTCCAGCAATTTTAGTACTCATATCTTCAAATTTAGCCACTTCAATTCCACCCATAGAATAATGTGCCGTTGGACGGATAGGTACAGGAGTATCTACTAAATCAATATTTTCAAAAAGCATTGCAGTGTGACGAATTTTTGGTAAATCTTTTAAAATTTTTTCTTTTCCTAAGTGGCGTACATCGCACAAAACATAAGCTCCAAGTCCCTCGCCATAACCTCTACCTTCACGAATTTCTGTTTCTATAGCACGCGCAACCACATCTCGCGGTGCAAGCTCCATTTTTTCATGGTAATTTTTCATAAAACGCTCACCACGATTATTTAAAAGATATCCCCCTTCACCGCGCGCCGCTTCTGTAATAAGAGTTCCACCATTTGCAACTCCTGTTGGGTGAAATTGTATCATCTCAGGATCTTCAAAACCAAGTCCTGCTCTAAGAGCAGCTGCCACACCATCTCCTGTGGCAATAAAAGGAGTTGAAGTTCTATTATAAAATATCCTTGTGTATCCCCCTGTAGCAATCACCAAAGCTTTGCATAACACAGGATAAATTCCACCGCTTTGTATATCTCTTAAAACGACACCCTCGCATTTTCCATCCACAACACCTATATCCAAAAGTTCATGATCCATTAAAAATTTCACACCACTACTAATAGCATCATCTAAACAAGAATGCATTAAAATATGACCTGTTTTATCTGCAGAATAGTTACAGCGTTTCTTGGAAGCTCCTCCCATTAAACGCTGAGCTACTCCACCTTGCTCATTTCTTGAAAACAAGGTTCCTATAAAATCCATATTAAAAATAGCCTTTCCAGCTAATTCGCAAAATTTTAAAGCCGCCTCTTGATCTACCAAATAAGCTCCGCCTTTAATAGTATCATAAGCATGTAATTTATAGGAATCTCCATTAGAAAAATCAGTAACTCCATTAATTCCACCCTCTGCCATACAAGTTGCGTTACGCGATGGCATCATCTTTGTAGCTACTACAACGCTTAATTTTGGATTTTCTTTTCTCACTGCGGCTGCAGCACGCAAACCTGCTCCACCTGATCCAATTACCAAAACATCGCAAGAAGGTAAATTTGTATCTTTATCCATCTTAGATGAATCATCTAAAGCATAAACTCCACTTGAACTTGCAACTAAAGCTCCTACACTAATACAGGCTGTTTTTATAAAATCTCTTCTAGAAAATTCACCCATATCATTCTCCTTATTTAAAAAAATTAATAATAATTTTTAATGTAAGTCAATCTTACATAACCGCATGCCAAAAATCCAAAAACAAACTCTCCTTTCAATATAAAATGGATTAAAAACAAATTTATAATTTAGTAAATATAAAAAAGCATAAGATAAGTAATCAAAGAAGATAGATGAATATAATAAAATAAATATTAAAAAAATTTTGCAATATATCATAATCTATTCCTTGCAAATTAAACGGAATGATTATACCTTAAAAAAATAACAAAAAGTTAATATTAATTAAGATAATATTTATCTTAATTAATATATAGTTAATAAAATTATCAAATCATTAAGCCTTAAAAAGCTTAAATTCTCCATTTATAAATTGCATTCTAGCACTTAAATGATCAAGATAGAAAACTTCAAATTTTGGATTTTGCGGAGTTTCATAAAGATTTACAAGATAAGGATATTTTTCAAACATCATTTTTTTAACTTCTAAATTTGGTTCAAAAACCGCATTAGCCCTAAGTCTTAAAAAAGTCCCATCTTTTGCACAAGAACAAAATTCAATACCATTATAATTTTTTATATGCTTAAAAAGTCCTTTTGTATTTGCTGTGCAAAAATAAATTTTATCTCCCATAAGCAATGGACTTTGTATAGGACGCACTCTAGGATTTCCACAAGTTCCTAAAGTGGCTAAAAATGCCGGTGCATTATCATCTAAAAATTGTGCTATTTCTTTTAAATCCATCATTTTTCCTTACATATATAAACCACCATTGATCTTAAGCACATCGCCTGTCACATAAGAGGCATAATCACTAAGTAAAAATGCTACACAATTAGCCACTTCTTCAGGTTCTGCAAAGCGTTTTAAAGGGATATTATCTTGATAGGTTTGTTTGATTTCATCGCTTAAAACTTCAGTCATATCGCTTTTTATGAAACCTGGAGTTACGCAGTTAAAGCGTAAATTTCTACTTGCTCCTTCTTTAGCAAAAGATTTAGTCATAGCTATCATTCCACCTTTACTAGCAGAATAATTTACTTGTCCAGCATTACCCATTTCTCCGACAATAGAAGCGATATTCACAACAGCACCAAAGCGTTTTTTACTCATGGTTTTTAAAGCTTCTCTACAACCTAAAAAAGCTGAGCTTAAATTTGTATCCACAACGCCACTAAAGTCCTCTAATTTCATTCTTAAAGCAAGTTTATCATTTGTAACGCCTGCGTTATTTACAAGATAACTTAACTCTCCATCGCTCTCCACTATGGTTTTTACACCATTTTCAAACTCATCTTCTTTGCTTGCATCAAATTTAATCACAGCAGCAACGCCACCACTTGCAATAATTGCATCTTTTAAAGCATCTGCAAGTTCAGGTTTTGAACGATAATTAATCCAAACTTTAAGTCCAAAACCCGCCAAAGTTTTTGCGATAGAAGCACCTATTCCCTTACTTGCTCCAGTAATTAAAGCATTTTTTCCACTAAATTTCATTATCTATCCTTAATAAGTTTAATTTTAAAAATTGCAATCTTAACAAATTTCTTATAAAAAAGGCAAACAAACTAAAATAAAGCCTCATTCATTTCTTTTGGAATTTCTAAGTCTAAAATTTTAAGCACGCTTGCAGCGATATTACTAAGCCCCATATTATCTTTAATCTTTGAAACTCCCTTTGCTTGCACAAAAACAAAAACATCAAAAGTGGTGTGATTGGTAAGCAAATTTCCTTTTTCATCTTGCATAGCCTCGCAATTTCCATGATCACTTGTAATGATAAAAGCATAATCATGCTTTTTTGCACATTCTATAATCTCGCCTAAACAAGTATCCACCGCTTCGACAGCCTTTATAGCAGCATTAAAATTACCTGTATGTCCAACCATATCTCCATTTGCAAAATTTACCACTATAAAATCCTCACCCTTTTCTATGCCTTTTTTCACTGCATCACACACTTCAAAAGCACTCATTTGGGGTTTTTCATCATAAGTTTTTACCTTGGGGCTTGGGATTAAAACCCTTGTTTCATTTTCTAAAAGCTCTTCTTTTCCGCCATTAAAAAAGAAAGTTACATGGGCGTATTTTTCGGTTTCTGCGGTATGAAGCTGACTAAGCCCTGCTTTAGAAATCACTTGCGCTAAAGTATTTTCAATTTTTTCTTTTTCAAAAAGCACAGGGAGTTTAAATTTATCATCATAAACACTCATAGTAAGTAAATTTTCAAAGATTTTTTCGCGTTCAAACTCTTTAAAATCCTTAGAATTTAACACTTCAACAAGTTGTTTCATTCTATCATTTCTAAAATTGATAAAGATAATGCCATCTTCTTCTCTCATGCCCTTGTAATTCTCATTTTGAGCTGCTTTAATAAACTCATCAGTAACATTTTCATCGTAAGATTTTTGTAGGTATTCTAATAAATTTGGCACTTTATAAGCCTTACCTAACAAGCACTCATAATACTCTTTTACCCTATCCCAACGCTTATCTCTATCCATAGCATAAAAACGCCCACAAAGCGTAGCAAAATGCACGCCTAAGTTTTCACAAAATTCTTTTAAATCTTTTATGAAATTTAAGCCACTTTTTGGACTTGCATCACGCCCATCAGTGATTGCGTGAGCAAAAACTTCATTGCCATTTTTCGCACAAATTTCAAGCATGGCTTTAAAATGCGTATCCATAGAATGCACCCCGCCATCACTATAAAGCCCTATAATATGCACTCTTTTACATTTTGCTAAAAGTTTTTGCAAATTCTCATTTTTTTCAAGTTCTTTGTTTTCAATGGCTTTATTAGTACGCACTAAATTTTGATAAATAATACGCCCACCTCCTATACACATATGCCCTACTTCACTATTTCCCATCTGCCCTTCTGGCAAACCTACAGCTAAACCACTCGTTTTTAGTAAAGAATTTGGGACTTCCTTAAAAAGCTTTTCATAACTTGGTTTTTTAGCTGCTTCAAAAGCATTAAACTTACTATTCTTATTATACCCTATTCCATCTGTAATAATTAAAACGCATTTTTGCTTCATTTTTCTCTCTTTTATAAGAATTTTTTTGGTTAGATTTTACTAAAATTAAACTTTTAAAAACCAAAAAGAAGGCTAGGTTTTGTATTATCTTTCAGATTTAAGTCATTATGCTTTTTTTACTTATATTAGTGTGCGTGCAGGATTTGCATTTTTTATCGCTTTATGTTTGTCTTTATTTTTAATGCCTAAATTTATTACTTGGGCAAAAGCTAAAAATGCTAGTCAACCTATTTACGAATACGCCCCAGAAACTCATAAAACCAAATGCCATACTCCAACCATGGGTGGGCTTATTTTCATTAGTTCTGCAGTAATCGCAAGTTTATTTTGTATCAAATTTGATAATATTTTTGCTATAAGTGCTTTACTTTGTTTGATACTTTTTTGTTTGATAGGACTCATAGATGATTTAGGCAAAGTTCTAAAAAAAAATAATCATTCAGGACTTAGTCCAAGAATGAAGCTTTTAGCACAAATCATCGCTGGACTTATCTGCATCTTACCTTTATATTTTAGTTCAGAGCTTAGCACGGAACTTTTTATACCTTTTTATAAACACCCTCTTTTTGATATGGAAATTTTTGCCATTGCTTTTTGGATTTTGGTTTTAATTTCTAGCTCTAATGCTGTAAATTTAACCGATGGACTTGATGGCTTAGCTACAGTTCCAAGCATTTTTTCTTTATCTACTTTAGGGATATTCTTATATTTGAGTGGAAATTTAAATTATAGTGAATATCTACTTTTGCCAAAAATTCAAGGACTTGGTGAAGTAGTGATTATTTGTGCTGCATTAATCGGTGCTTTAATGGGATTTTTATGGTACAACTGTTATCCTGCGCAGGTTTTTATGGGGGATAGCGGGAGTTTAGCTTTAGGTGGATTCATAGGATTTTTAGCTATCATTAGCAAAAATGAAATTTTACTTTTACTCATAGGTTTTGTTTTTGTTCTTGAAACTGTTTCTGTAATTTTACAAGTTGGAAGTTTTAAAATTTTTAATAAAAGAGTATTTAAAATGGCACCTATTCATCATCATTTTGAAAAAGTTGGCTGGGTAGAAAATAAAATTATAGTGCGTTTTTGGATGATAGCCTTACTTTCAAATTTACTTGCACTTGCATCAATAAAGCTAAGATAATGAAAATTTCACTTTTTGGATACGGAAAAACCACACGCGCTATTGCTGAAAATTTGGTAGATAAATTTGGGCCTTTTGATATCTATGATGATCATTTTACAGAAACAAAAAAAGATACACTAGGAAATTTACTTTTAAATCCTAATGATTTTGATGATAATTTAAGCGATATTGAAATTCCTAGTCCAGGTTTTCCACCAAAGCACAAACTCATTCAAAAAGCAAAAAATTTACAAAGCGAATATGACTTTTTTTACGATGTCATGCCAAAATCCGTTTGGATAAGCGGAACCAATGGCAAAACCACCACCACACAAATGGCTACACATTTATTATCACACATTGGTGCTGTTATGGGTGGAAATGTTGGAACTCCTTTAGCAGAGCTTAATCCTTATGCAAAACTTTGGATACTTGAAACTTCATCTTTTACCCTACACTACACTCATAAAGCTAAACCTGAAATTTATGCACTTTTACCTATAAGTCCTGATCATC
Organism: Campylobacter sp. CFSAN093227; assembly: GCF_012897855.1. Taxonomy (NCBI): domain Bacteria; kingdom Pseudomonadati; phylum Campylobacterota; class Epsilonproteobacteria; order Campylobacterales; family Campylobacteraceae; genus Campylobacter; species Campylobacter sp. CFSAN093227. The sequence continues at coordinate 404,553 of NZ_CP040610.1, read as the reverse complement.
TTTCTTGGCATGGAAGTTTTGATAATTATGTTCAAGATAAGCTAAGCGTTTTAAAAAGAATGAATGAATGTGATGTAACAATACTGCCTAAAATTTATGCAAATACTCCAACAAAAGCTCATAAAATAAGCTATGAAGATGAAAAAGATCTAGCTGTTAAATTTGGCATTGATACGGAAAAAATTTCCTTTAAAAGTCCTTTTTTACTCGATGCTATCATGGCTTTAGCTATAGAAAAAATTCTACTTGATACTTTAAGCTATGAGCTTTTAAATAGCTTTGTAATGGAAAAAAATAAACTCGAAGAGCTTAAAGACAGTCAAAATAGGCTTTGGGTAAATGACACTAAAGCTACAAATGAAAGTGCTGTAATGGCTGCACTTAGTCGCTATAAAGATAAAAAAATCCATCTTATCATAGGGGGAGATGATAAGGGTGTAGATCTTAGCAATTTATTTGATTTTATGAAAGGATTTGATATAGAACTCTATGCTATAGGTATTAGTACTGAAAAAATGCTTGATTATGCAAAAAAAGCGAATTTGAAAGCCTATAAATGTGAAGTTTTATCTAAGGCTGTAAATGAAATTTCAAATCACTTAAGAGTCAATGAAGTGGCTCTTTTAAGTCCTGCTTGTGCAAGTTTAGATCAGTTCAACTCTTACGCAGAGCGTGGAAAAGTCTTTAAAGAATGTGTGAATAAAATTTAATTTATTTTACAATCCATACAAATATATTAAACTTTCCAAACCCCTAAAAACACCCTATTCTCTCTAAAAACCCTAATCAGCAACAAACTCTTTTTTAAACACGATTCTAAGCACCATCTAAAACAACAATAAAAATAAACATAGGATTTATATATAAAGTAAGTAATGAAGACATTTAACAAGTCCGCAATGAGCTACTTTCCCCCTGCCAGTAAGGCGTAGTATCATCACCCACGATGTGCTTAGCTTCTTGGTTCGGGATGGAGCAAGGCGTTTCCACATCTGTATAATCACGGACATTGTTATTTAAATATTCTTTGAAAAATTGAATTTAAGAATAAAACTTAATCTTTTATTCTCTTTCTTCTTTTCTTATCTTTTATCTTTGATAAGTTTTTATATAGAATACTTAAAAAACAATGTTAAGAGCAAGTTCTAATACAAACTCTACTTGAAAGATTTCTATTAAACTCTAAATATTATCTATATTCAAAGTCTTCTTAAAAACCTTAACAAGGAAGTGATGCTTTATTAAAGATAAGCCAAACGCTCTATTAGTACTGGTCAGCTAAAGGACTTTCATCCATTACACACCCAGCCTATCAAACTAGTAGTCTTCTAGAGAGCTTAGAGAAGATTCATCTTAGAGTTGGCTTCACGCTTAGATGCTTTCAGCGTTTATCCTTTCCAAACTTAGCTACGCTGCGATGCTCTTGGCAGAACAACAGCTACACCAGTGGTTTGTTCAACCCGGTCCTCTCGTACTAGGGTCAAATCTCTTCAATCTTCTTACGCCCACGGCAGATAGGGACCGAACTGTCTCACGACGTTCTGAACCCAGCTCGCGTACCGCTTTAAATGGCGAACAGCCATACCCTTGGGACCTGCTCCAGCCCCAGGATGCGATGAGCCGACATCGAGGTGCCAAACCTCCCCGTCGATGTGAGCTCTTGGGGGAGATCAGCCTGTTATCCCCGGGGTACCTTTTATCCTTTGAGCGATGGCCCTTCCACACAGAACCACCGGATCACTAAGACCGACTTTCGTCTCTGCTTGACTTGTATGTCTTGCAGTTAAGCTGGCTTATACCTTTATACTCTACGAACGATTTCCAACCGTTCTGAGCCAACCTTTGTAAGCCTCCGTTATTATTTGGGAGGCGACCGCCCCAGTCAAACTACCCACCAGACATTGTCCCACTTGAGGATAACTCAAGCTGGTTAGCTACCCAAATAAGAAAGAGTGGTATCTCAACAATGGCTCATATACAACTGGCGTCATATACTCAAAGCCTCCCACCTATCCTGCACATTCTTATCCAAGTAGCAGTGTCAAGCTGTAGTAAAGGTCCACGGGGTCTTTCCGTCTTGCCGCGGGTAGGAGGAATTTTCACCTCCACTACAATTTCACTGGATCCCTCTTTGAGACAGCTCCCATCTCGTTACGCCATTCATGCAGGTCGGTATTTAACCGACAAGGAATTTCGCTACCTTAGGACCGTTATAGTTACGGCCGCCGTTTACTCGGGCTTCGATCAAGAGCTTCGCTAATGCTAACCCCATCAATTAACCTTCGAGCACCGGGCAGGCGTCACACCCTATACATCCTCTTACGAGTTAGCAGAGTGCTGTGTTTTTGGTAAACAGTCGGGAGGGACTCTTTGTTGTAAGTTTCCTTGCTTTCGGAGTAAATCCTAATACAAAGCTAACCACACCTTATACCGAAGATACGGTGCTATTTTGCAGAGTTCCTTAAAGAGAGTTCTTCCACGCGCCTTAGAATACTCATCCCACCCACCTGTGTCGGTTTACGGTACGGGCAACATTAGCTAAACTTAGAAACTTTTCTTGGCTCGACGGCATCAGGGGTTCTTCCATCCATCCGAAGACTTCAAAAAGCCTTTCAGTTCTCGGAGTATTGTTATACGGATTTGCCTGTATAACCTCCTACGACCTTAGACTAGCACTTCCATCCGCTAGCCCCCTTAGCCCTAAGCGTCCTTCCATCGCACACTAATGTTGGTATTGGAATATTAACCAATTTGCCATCGTCTACCCCTTTCGGACTCGACTTAGGACCCGACTAACCCTACGATGACGAGCATCGCGTAGGAAACCTTGGGTTTACGGCGTTAATGATTCTCACATTAATTATCGCTACTCATGCCTGCATGCTCACTTCTATTCGCTCCAGCACTCCTTACCGGTATACCTTCGACGCAAATAGAACGCTCTCCTACCACTTAGTAAACTAAGTCTACAGCTTCGGTACTTACTTTAGCCCCGTTATATTTTCCGCGCAAAATCACTAGACCAGTGAGCTATTACGCTTTCTTTAAAGGATGGCTGCTTCTAAGCCAACCTCCTGGTTGTTTAAGTAACTTCACATCGTTTTCCACTTAAGTAAGATTTAGGGACCTTAGCTGGTAGTCTGGGTTGTTTCCCTCTTGACGACGGATTTTATCACTCGCCGCCTGACTGCTGTGATTACATATAAGGTATTCGGAGTTTGATAGGGTTTGGTACATTGGTGTATGCCCTAGCCCATTCAGTGCTCTACCCCCTTATATTACGACACAACGCTATACCTAAATATATTTCGGAGAGAACCAGCTATCACGAAGTTTGATTGGCCTTTCACCCCTATCCACAAGTCATCCCGGGGCTTTTCAACGCCTATGGGTTCAGTCCTCCACTAGTTCTTACACTAGCTTCAACTTGCTCATGGATAGATCACTTCGTTTCGGGTCTGCAGCATCTGACTAAGCGCCCTATTCAGACTCGCTTTCGCTACGGCTTCGCGTTTGCTTAACCTTGCCAGACACCACAACTCGCAGGCTCATTATGCAAAAGGCAGTCCATCACCCTGTATTGCTACATAAGGCTCTGAATGATTGTAAGCAAATGGTTTCAGGTTCTATTTCACTCTGATCACCTCAGTTCTTTTCACCTTTCCCTCACGGTACTTGTGCACTATCGATCTGGTATTAGTATTTAGGGTTGGATCGTGGTCGACCCGGATTCAGACAGGATTCCTCGTGTCCCGCCCTACTCAGGATACTGCTAGCTAAGGTTTGTTTTTCGCATACGGGACTATCACCCTCTATGGTTATACTTTCCAGAATGTTCTGCTAAACTTACCTCTTGCACATTGCAGTCCTACAACCCCCAGTGCAAGCACTGGGTTTGCCCTCTTGCGCTTTCGCTCGCCGCTACTGACGCAATCTCTATTGATTTCTTTTCCTGAGGGTACTAAGATGTTTCAATTCCCCTCGTTCGCTCCTATATAGGTAATGTATATCTCTATACATTGGGTTGCCCCATTCGGAAATCTACGGATCAAAGCTTCTTGACAGCTCCCCGTAGCTTATCGCAGTCTAGTACGTCCTTCATCGCCTTTACCAGTCAAGGCATCCACCATTCGCTCTTAGTAGCTTACCTTTTTTACCTTTTATTATTGATTCTAAAACGCATCACTTCCTTGTTAAAGTTTTTATGATAAGACTTCTTTATCTTAAGACGGAAAGCATTCAAACACTTAATATAAAACTAAATGATTTAGTCTCAACTAAGCAGTGAGTTTGAAACTTGTCTTTAATTTATAATCCTTAAATCTAATATTCTCTTTATTCATAGAAGAGAAGACAGCTAAAAGTTAAGTTAAACTAAAGAAAAGATAAATAGGTTTTATCCTTTAACAAGTCCTGTAAAATTGTTTTTATTAAAACTTGCTTGTGACTCTTAACAATGATAATTAAAAAGAACATTTAGGTTTAAAACCTAAAGGAAGTATATATATTAACATAATCATTATAAATATAAATGCATAATGTATATGCTACTTATATCTATTAAAGTATATTCTTTTATAGTTAAAGATAAAAATAAATCTAAGTATAGAGTTTATATTTTATATTTAATCTATTTTATATACTTGCTTTAGATTTTAAAGCTTCTTTATTCAAATCTTTTTTATGGTGGGCCTAACAAGACTTGAACTTGTGACCTCACCCTTATCAGGGGTGCACTCTAACCAGCTGAGCTATAGGCCCTTAATAAATGGTGGAGAATAGCGGGATCGAACCGCTGACCTCCTGCGTGCAAAGCAGGCGCTCTCCCAGCTGAGCTAATTCCCCATAAACAATTAGCTTTATCATCAATCTTTGAAATCTAAACAAGAATCAATTGAGTTTATATATTGAAGTAATAGTTGTGAGACTTATTACTTTGTACTCTAGAAAGGAGGTGATCCAACCGCAGGTTCTCCTACGGTTACCTTGTTACGACTTCACCCCAGTCGCTGATTCCACTGTGGACGGTAACTAGTTTAGTATTCCGGCTTCGAGTGAAATCAACTCCCATGGTGTGACGGGCGGTGAGTACAAGACCCGGGAACGTATTCACCGTAGCATGGCTGATCTACGATTACTAGCGATTCCGGCTTCATGCTCTCGAGTTGCAGAGAACAATCCGAACTGGGACATATTTTATAGATTTGCTCCACCTCGCGGTATTGCGTCTCATTGTATATGCCATTGTAGCACGTGTGTCGCCCTGGGCATAAGGGCCATGATGACTTGACGTCGTCCACACCTTCCTCCTCCTTACGAAGGCAGTCTATTTAGAGTGCTCGGCCGAACCGTTAGCAACTAAATACGTGGGTTGCGCTCGTTGCGGGACTTAACCCAACATCTCACGACACGAGCTGACGACAGCCGTGCAGCACCTGTCTCTAAGTTCTAGCAAGCTAGCACCCTCTTATCTCTAAAAGGTTCTTAGGATATCAAGCCCAGGTAAGGTTCTTCGCGTATCTTCGAATTAAACCACATGCTCCACCGCTTGTGCGGGTCCCCGTCTATTCCTTTGAGTTTTAATCTTGCGACCGTACTCCCCAGGCGGTACACTTAATGCGTTAGCTGCATTACTGAGATGACTAGCACCCCAACAACTAGTGTACATCGTTTAGGGCGTGGACTACCAGGGTATCTAATCCTGTTTGCTCCCCACGCTTTCGCGCCTTAGCGTCAGTTGAGTTCCAGCAGATCGCCTTCGCAATGGGTATTCTTGGTGATATCTACGGATTTTACCCCTACACCACCAATTCCATCTGCCTCTCCCTCACTCTAGACTATCAGTTTCCCAAGCAGTTTAATGGTTAAGCCATTAGATTTCACAAGAGACTTGATAATCCGCCTACGCGCCCTTTACGCCCAGTGATTCCGAGTAACGCTTGCACCCTCCGTATTACCGCGGCTGCTGGCACGGAGTTAGCCGGTGCTTATTCCTTAGGTACCGTCAGAATTCTTCCCTAAGAAAAGGAGTTTACGCTCCGAAAAGTGTCATCCTCCACGCGGCGTTGCTGCGTCAGGGTTTCCCCCATTGCGCAATATTCCCTACTGCTGCCTCCCGTAGGAGTCTGGACCGTGTCTCAGTTCCAGTGTGACTGATCATCCTCTCAGACCAGTTAAGCGTCATAGCCTTGGTAAGCCATTACCTTACCAACTAGCTGATACTATATAGTCTCATCCTACACCGAAAAACTTTCCCTACTCAACTTGTGTTAAGCAGGAGTATAGAGTATTAGCAGTCGTTTCCAACTGTTGTCCTCTTGTGTAGGGCAGATTAACTATACCTTACTCACCCGTGCGCCACTAATCCACTTCTAGCAAGCTAGAAGCTTCATCGTTCGACTTGCATGTATTAGGCACGCCGCCAGCGTTCACTCTGAGCCAGGATCAAACTCTCCATAAAAATTATAGATAGTTTAATCTTTTTCTTCAAAGAAAAAGTTATGAAAGATTAAAAGAAAAACTTTTAATCTTTTTAATTATTAGATTGAATAGATTTTACATAATTACTTATGCCTAAATCTTTCTGGCTCAATCGATCACTTATTTAGATTTCAAAGATTGACTAATAAGATTTGAATAACAATACTAAGTTAAAAGAACAAAACAAAAAATCATTTTTAAAAGAAAAGTTTTTAAATTAAAAAACAAGATTTATAAAAAAGCTTTTAGTTTATAAGACAAAAACCAAAAGAGTTAATTTATAAAATCTACTAAGCTAGTGAAACTTTATAATTTAAAAGATTTTAAGTCCTTTTTTCAAAAAAAGGAAATGAAAGTATAACCAATTAAACTTAAAAGTGTATTAAACAAAGGATTAAATAGTATAAATATTTGTGTAAGTATTTATATAAGTATAATGGGGGCTATATTTTAGAGCACTCGTAATTTTTATTTTTTATACTAACAAATTGACTTTTAAGTGTTTTAAAATCTGGAATATAAGCATAACCGCTAAGCGTATCTATAACGATACAAAGAGCATGCTTTTTTGATAACAAACGTATAATGCAATCTGAATTATTCTTTGCTAAAGTTTTTTCATATGCATAATTGGCATTTTTTAACGGAGAATACACTCTGCCCATTTCATCAAATACTAATCTAGTAAATCCTGAACAAGATCCTTTGAATTCAACCTTTTCTATTCCGAATCTTTTTGTAAGATTAAATCTTTGTGTAGTTTTTTCATCATCTTTACTAATAACTCCACTTTGACCTGAATTCATTAATTTGTTATGATTGATTACATCAACAGCAATTTCTCTATCTATATTGATTTCAGTTTTACCTAAATTAGCATTTCCATCGCCATTTTTATCCAAGAAAATAGTATATGTTTGATCATAACCTGTGGCAGCTGATTTTATAAAATAAATCTGCCATTTACTTTTAAACCACTCTCTTTTTGCGATAGCCAACTCATCAACTCTTATGCCTTCTTGCATCATGGCTAAACTTTGGGTATATTGGATATCATTAAGAATTTGTATTGCACCTTCTAGTAGATTGTCTTTTTTTAAGTAAAGACTGCCTAAATTAAAAACTATACCTAAAATGAGAATTATAAACACAAATTCCAACAAACTGAAAGCTTTAATCATAGTTTAAAATCTGATATACTTTTTCATATTTTCCAAGTTTTACTTTAACAATTTTTTTGTCCATATCATGCTTATCGCCTTGTTTTAAAGCTTTTAAATAAAACTTATTGCTATTTTTTATTCCATAAAATCGCAATCTTTTTTGCAAACTTGGGGCTGTTGCAAGTTCTAAAACATCTTGTTTTTTTAATTCTAGTGCCAATTCTTTAGCAAAATGATAATTATTGGCAAAATGACGATTTGGATTGTTTATAAAATAATACAATAATTGATTAGCGACGATTAAAAAGTAACAAAATATCAAAAAAATTATAGAACATTCTATAAAGATTTTATACCTTAATCGAAAAACTGGTAATCTCACCCTATAACTTTGCATTAAAGTTTTTATAAGCAAAGGAGTGCAAATAACACAAAAAGGCAAAAAATCATCTAAAAAAAGTTTTTGTCTTAAAGAAAGCAACAAACAAAATACAAATGTTACGCTCATTAAAAACCATAATAAATTTTTATATTTTTGAAAAGTCAAACGATAAATAGTATAAAAAAAATACACAAAAACCAAAGGAGAAAAACATGCAGTAAAAATTCCTAAGGTATCTAAAAAATAACCTCTTGGACGACCACCTGTATCAAAACCATAAAAACTGATACTCGCTCCAAACAAAACAAGAGATAAGGTAAATAAAATAGCATTTCTTTTATAAATCCCAAAAAAGAAAAAAGTTAAAAATAAAATATTAAAAGATTTATCAACAAATAATACTATAATCAATAATATATAAAAAAGCCATTTTTTTTCATATTCGTAAGCACATAATATAGCAAGGGTTAAAAAAATCACCAAAGATGCGGCATTAACCAGTAAAGCACTTGCAACAGTACCCGGCAATAAAACAAATAACAATAAAGAAAAAAAAGCATCAATTTTAGTTTTAGTATATTTTAAAGCTAGCAAATACAAAAGCAAACAACTTAAAAAATGAAAAAATAAAAAAGGAAGCCTTAAACCAAAATCATTTTGCCCAAAAATAAAAGTTCCAAAATGAGATATATAATAAAGCAAACTATGGGAAAAAATAAGTGATTTACCCTGCTCACCAAAATAAATATCAGCTTCATCAGCACTAATACTCAGTGTTGAAATTCCATAAAGCAAAGCCAACAAATCAAGACTAAGTAAAATGATGATAAGTTTATAATTTTTGATTTTTTCCATAATGAAAATTTTACAAAATTAAACTTAAAATATCAATGCAAATCATATAAATATCAAATATCTTAAAAATTAACATCAAATTGATTTTAGTTTTTATAAGTATAATTTTAAACAAAAAAGGCAAAAATGCAAACTATTGATCAAATTTTTCAAACACAAATCGATATTAAAAAATCTATTTTCTTATCTTTTCTTTGCCCTTTTAAAGATTTTAAATTTTTAATAGAAACGCTAAAAAAAGAACATCCAAAAGCTGTTCATTTTGTCTATGCTTATCGTGTTTTAAATGATTTTAATCAAATTGTAGAAGATAAAAGCGATGATGGAGAGCCTAAAGGAACTTCTGGAATGCCAACTTTAAATGTTCTAAGGGGCTATGATCTTATCAATGCGGCTTTAATCACTGTAAGATATTTTGGTGGTATAAAACTTGGTACAGGGGGACTTGTAAAAGCCTATAGCGATGCGGCAAATGCCGTGATCAATAATTCTTCTTTACTTTCATTTGAATTGAAAAAAAATATAACCATTGCTATTGATTTAAAAAATTTAAATCGTTTTGAACATTTTTTAAAAACTTATTCTTTTAATTTCACAAAAGATTTTAAGGATTGCAAAGCTATATTACATATCAAATTAAATGAAAAAGAGGAGCAAGAATTTGAAATTTTTTGTAAAAATTTTGCACCTTTTGAAATAGAGAAATTATAAATTCTTGCAAGTAAATACAAAAGCTCCAAAATGGAGCTTTTGATTAAATTGCGTTCAATAAATCATTTAACAAAGTATTATTCTTACTTTGTTCATTTGCACCTTGTTGCGCAAGATCATTGTGAACGCTAGCACTTTGAGCTCTCATAGACAACTCGCCTTCATTTTGTCTAAAACGATAAGCGTAAACATTTGACATTTGAGCATAATTACTTAAATTTGAATTTGAGTTTTGCGCATTACTTTGAAAACTACTGCTAGAATTTAAAGCATCTCCGCTTGACTTCTCATCCGCCTTATTTAACATATCCATAAAATCAGAATCTCCAGATGAAGAATAATCTTCAATCTGTTTATCCACCTGTTTATACTGACCACTAATAGCATCGTATTCATACGAGCTAATCGTTCTATAATTTACCTGCATAGTTTTCTCCTTTCAAAATATGCAAAAACTATACAAGCAAAAAGCGTTCCTTTTTATGTAAAAATCAATGTTTTTTAATCATGGTGAGTAGGCAAATGCTCCACATCAAGCTCATTATTGGCTATAAATTCTTCCTTGGCTTTTTTACAGTTTTCATCACGCATTTTGCGGTATTCATTGCGAATCGTGATCTCTTTATCGCTTAGAGGTCTATCTTCTAAAAAACTGATATGAAAATAAGTATCATCGCTCTTTGAATAAGTTTTATAAAAATCTATATAGTCAAAATAATCCTTGCCATTATCAAACTCTACGACTTCTTCTATATAAATCGTAGGCCCAAAACCCTTATGATTTTGTGTATAATGCCCAAAACCTGCGCTGTATTGAATTCTAAATTTAGCCATCATTTTCTCCTAAAAATTCTTGATAAGTTCCACGAAAATCTGTAAGCTTACCATTTTCTAAATGCCAAATTCTATTAGCAAAAGCAGAAACTAACTCCCTATCGTGGCTGATACAAAGCACTACACCTTTGAAATTATACAAAGCTTCACCTAATGCAATAATACTTTCAAGATCTAAATGGTTATCAGGTTCGTCTAAAAGCAAGAAATTCGGACGCTCTAGCATTAAACGAGAAAGCATTAAACGATGTTTTTCACCCCCACTTAAACTTGCTGCCATTTTTTCTTGATCGCTGCCACTAAAAAGCATTCTACCTAAACACTTGCGGATTTCATCTAGATCTTTAAATTTTTCACTCATCAGCCATTCATAAAGTTTCAAATTTTCACAAATTAAATTACTTGTATCTTGAGGAAAATATCCAAGTTCTATAGTTGCCCCAAGATGTATAGATCCACTATCTGGACTTATAGCATGGGCGATGATTTTTGCTAAAGTACTTTTACCCACACCATTTGCCCCAATCAAAGCGATTTTATCATTTTTTTCTATTTTTAGCTCCAAATTTGAAAACAATTGTTTATCATAAGCCTTGCCTATACCTTTAATTTCTAAAACTTCATTACCTATTTCACGATTGGTTCTAAATACTATACTAGGATCTCTACGGCTTGAAATTTTAATCTCTTCAAGCTCTAGTTTTTCAAGCGCCTTAGCGCGGCTTGTAGCTTGTTTTGCCTTAGAAGCATTTGCACTAAAACGGCGAATGAAATTTTCTAATTCTTCTCTTTCTTTTAAGGTTTTATCGCGTTTAAGCTCAGCTTGTTTTGCCAAAAGCGTTGAAGCCATATACCAATCATCATAATTTCCCGCAAAATCACGAATTTGTTTAAAATCCACATCTAAAATTCTTGTGCAAATTTTATTTAAAAAATGCCTATCATGAGAGATGACAACCAAAGTTCCTTCATGTCTTAAAAGTTCATTTTCAAGCCAAGAAATCGCCTCTAAATCAAGGTTATTTGTAGGCTCATCTAAAAAAAGCACATCGGCACCTAAAAACAAAACTTGAGCTAACAAAACTTTAAATTTATCCGCACTTTGTAAGGTGCTCATTAAAGCATCGAAATCTTTAATCTTTAAAGAACTTAAAATTTTTTCACAACGTGTTTCACAATCATAATTTGGATCTTCTTCAGCCGTTATTATCTCAAGCTCACCTAAACGCTCATTGATCTCATCAGTAAATTCCTCGCTCATATAAAGCTTTTCTTTTTCTTTTAAGGCCTCATATAAACGCTTATTTGCACACATCACTGCATCTTTGATGGTGTAGTTTTCAAAAGCAAATTGATCTTGTCCTAAAACTGCAATTTTTAAACCTTCATCAAATACTATTTCACCACTACTTGACTCAATTTCTCCTGAAAGAATTTTTAAAAAAGTCGATTTTCCCGCACCATTAGCACCGATAAGTCCGTATCTTTGTCCTCGAACAAGTTTTAAATTAACATTTTCAAATAAAAGCTGATTTGCAAAACGCATAGTAAGATTTTTTACTTCAACCATGATTTTCCTTAAATTTTTTACTTATAAAAATTTTTAAGAAATTGTATCAAAAAAAGACTTGAAATTAATTGAGTATAAAATATTAGTAAGTCATGAAATTAATTCTATTGACTTACTTTAATAAAAATATTATTGGAAATCTCCATTGATATAAGTTATATCTGTAATTTTCACTTGATTTATGTTAGAAACCTTATAAACAACACTCCAAAGACCTTTTCTCTGTTCCCCTTTTAATGCAGCATTAATCGTAGCCATACAAGAATCAAAATTAAGATCAAAATTTGAAATGGAATTAATTTCGATCATATCAGTGTAATTTACCATTCCATCATGCTTGGCTATTTCTTTGAGGTCTTTTGCATAATCTTCATAATCAATCCCTTAGGCTTTAAGTCCGGATAATTCATAAAGATTTTTAAAAATTTCACTAGGAATTTTTTCTTTAAGATTTGAAACAACTGCCGTATTATCACATTTGTCTAATGAGTTGGCCTGAAGCAAGGCAAATCCCATTAAGAAAAATAAAATTACTTTTTTAAACATATCTAAACTCCTCTAATTTTTAGGTTTTGCTACTAAAATACCATTTTTATATTCTTCTTCTCTTACAATCTCCCCTTTTTTATATTCTCTAAAGACTCCATTTTTAAGTCCATTTTTATAATTTTCTTCGTCTTCTAAGGCGCCATTTTCATCATAACGCTTTTGTACTCCATCAAATTTACCTTTATTATCAAAATTATAATCACACATTAAAGTTCCATTTTCATAATATTCCTTGTAATTACCTTCAAATTCTGGCATACCATCTTCATTATAGCCAAGTAGTTTTCCCTTTGCTCTCATATTTCCATTCTCATAATAGCTTGCAAAATCACCATATCCGCGATTATCTTTAAAATGCACCTCCTCAAGTAATTGCCCATTTCTAGAATATTCCCTGCTAATTCCATCTTTTTTTCCATTTTTATAATTTTCTTCAGCTCTTAGCCGACCATTGTCATAAAAAGCTCTTTTTAACCCATGTATTCTTGAATCTTTATTATAGGGAATTTCTTCTTTTAAATTTCCATTTGGATATTTGTTTTGCTGAACTCTAGCCACATCGCTAGGTTGTCCAGGAAAATCACTTCCACAACCACTTAACAACATCGCAATTAAACTACAAATGCTTAAAAATTTTGTCATTTTTTCTCCTATTTCTCATTTTTTTCTTTAATAATAATAGTTTGCTTAAAACTTCCCGTAAAAGACCATATTAAACAAACAAGCCAAACAATAATAGTCCAACCAAAAAACAAATTTAGCAAAGAAATTATCAGCCAATTAGAATGCTTTCTGCTCAAACCAATAATAGCGGGCAACATGTATAATACAAACAATAATATTGTTACAAAAATAGACCCGCCACTTGCACCTTCCATGTAATTCTCCTTAAATAAAAATTTTATAAAAACTATTATTCCACACTATAACTTAATTAATATTGAAATATTAAATATATTTTATATAAAAGATTGAATATTTCAAGTGTTTTTAATAAAGAAATTTTAATGTAAAATTTTTTAAAGGCTAAATTTTTAAGGTAAAAAATGACAAAAAAGAGCAAGCGTGATATGGCATATGAACTAGACATTGATGTTAGCACTTTATATAATTGGAGAAAATATAAACCCAATTTATATCGTATTGTTATGCTTGGCTTTAAATTTGATGAACTTTTAGAAAATAGTAAAAAAACTCATGAAGAATTACTCCATATAGAACAAACTATACAAGATGAGATTGCTAAATTTAAATAAAATCCGCTTTTAAGCTTTTTTCTATACAATTATCACTTTTATTAAAATCAAGGATTTGAAATGTTTTTATTAGATTTTTTAATATCATTGAGTTTTATTTTTGAAATTTCAGCTCTTGTGCTATCCTTTTACTTTAAAAATTCAAAAATTTTCTTTTTGACTTTAGTATTACTAGGAGCTAAGCTGCCTTATTTTTATACAAGTTTTTTTCAAGCTAATTTATTTGTGGCTTTGTTTTTACCTATGATTTTTACTCTATTTTGCCTTGGAAAACATCATGTTTTAATTTTAAATAAAAAAAATATCGCCTCAATTACAACCCTTATTTTTATAGGCGTTTTAAGCATCATTTTACCTAGAAATACTACTTTCAATAGCGCTGGTTTAGAATTCCATTTTATTACATTAAATTTTTTTAAACCTGTGAGTGAATTAGGATTTTTATTTTTTTTAGTCGGCTTAATACTCATTTTTATCAAAACTTTTAAAACTAAAGAATATTATCTTCTTATCGCATTTTTTGCTGCATATTTTCAGTTTTTATTCCAAGAAGGAACAGGAATAAGATATTTTGAATTTGCAAGTTTGGTTTTTTGTTTTTATCTTTTAAATCACGCTTATAGGTTAGCTTTTTTTGACACCTTAACAAAGCTACCCAATGAAAAAAGCCTTACACGCTTTACAAAAGGAAAAAACAACTATATCATTGCCTTGCTTCATTTTAATGAACTAAAAGATACCAAAGAAAGCTATACCAAACTCATTTTAAAACAAATTGCAAAAATTTTAAAACGCTTTAGAGCAAAAATTTTTATCGTAGAAAATGATTTTATTTTAATTTTTAATGATAAAAATCAAGCTTTAAATCATCTTGCTTTTTTAGAATCCACCTTGAAAAACACGGAATTTAATTTAGAAAATGAAAATTTTAAACCGGATTTTAAATTGATTTGGCAAGAAAGTGAAGAAAATTTGGATAAAAATTTACAAAGTCTAAGAGCAAGACTCTTAGACTAAAAAATTATTTTTCGTTCGCTTCAACTTCGATATTTAAATTAATATCATCACTTAAAGTAATAGTTGAAGTACTTGTTGCAAATTTAAAATCAGAGCGTTTGATTTTTCCATTTAAAGAAAATCCTATTTTTTCTTTTCCATCTTTGCCTTTAGCTACACCGCCGATTTCAGCATCTAAAACGATATCTTTAGAAACTCCAGCTATAGTTAAAGTTCCTGTCATTTTGCCTTTTTCATTATCGATTTTTTCATATTTTTTCATTGTAAAAGTCATATCAGGATATTTTTTTGCTTTGAAAAAATCATCTTGTTGTAAGTGATTATCTCTTGTTTGATTTTCTGTATTTACAGATGCGATTTTTATAGTTACATCAAGCTTTTTAAATTCAGCACTCGCAGGATCAAAATCAATCACCGCAGAATAATCTTTGAAATTTCCTTTTACATTGCTAATTTGTAAATGTTTGATTTTAAAACCTACATCTGTATGTGCTTTATCTAAAGTATATTCTTTAGCAAACAAACCTGTGCTTAACAAAGACACCGCAACCAATGAACTCAATAAAACTTTTTTCATTTTTTTCCTTTTTTATAGTAATTTTCAATATAAAAATTTTATTAGATAAAACATAACAAATCATTAATAAAAATCAAAAAATTTTACTATTTAAAAATTTTACAAATTCTTCAAATTTAGGCAAATCAAGCTTTATTGTTTCTCTTTGCTGTTTTCCCCACATACACTCTGGAAAAAACGCATCTTCTTTAAATCTTGCCATAACATGAAAATGCACCCTTGGCACATAATTTGCAAAAGAGGCGATATTGATTTTTTCAGGTTTGTAAAATTCTATCATAGCCTTTTCACAAAGTAAAATTTTTTCAAAAAGTTCCTTTTGCAACTCTAAAGGACAATCGCTAAATTCTTTATAAATTTCTTTAGTAAAAATTTTAAGCCAAGGCACTTGAGCCTCCTCTTTCTCTATATAAATCAAATCATTTTCATAAATCATTACATTCCTTTGAAATTGTATTTATGATTATTTTACAAAATTTATCAAATTTTTAAGTCAAAATGCGTTAAAATTCCTAAAAATTTAAAAAACAAAAAGGAGGATAAATGCAAATTAGTTCAAGTTATAACTCTTATGATTACTACTCTAGCAAACCTTCTTTTGATAAAACAAATCAATCTGATTCCACTCAAAAAGATGAAAAAAATCTTAGTGAAAATAAAGATGATAAAGAAAAAAATGGCGAACAAACCCAAATGGTTAATGGCGTAGAGCTAAGCCAAAAAGAAGTAGCTCAAGTTCGCGAACTCCAAAGTATCGATAGAAATGTAAAGGCTCATGAAGCTGCGCATCAAGCAGCGGGTGGCGGCTTAGCAGGTGCTGCAAGTTTTACTTATACAAGAGGCCCTGATAATCAAATGTATGCTACAGCGGGTGAAGTTCCTATCAGCATGCAAAAAGGAAACACACCAGAAGAAACTATAGCCAATGCAAGACAAATCGCAGCAGCAGCTATGGCTCCTGCTGATCCTAGCCCACAAGACTATAAAGTTGCAGCAAATGCTGCAAAAATGGAATTTGAAGCAAGAGCTGAAGCAATGAAGCTTAAAGCCGAAGAAGCCAAAGAAAAAGAAGAAGAAAATAAAGAAAAAGATGACAAAAATTCAGAAAATAGCTTAGAAAAAACAGATAAAGATTCAAAAAACAACGATAAAAATTCAAATTTTGATAAAGACTTTAAAAATTTTGTTGCTAGAACTTATCAACAAAACTCACAAAATAACGACATTAAATTCAATATCGCATCTTAAAATTCTTAATTTAAATAAAAAATTTCCTTATAAAAACGATGACTTGAATTTGTATGTTAAGATATTTAACATTTTTTCTTTTTTATAATTTAAATTTTTGCATTTTCAAGCTTTTATATCTATACTTTTTGGTGCAGAATTTAAAGAAAGAATTTTATTAAATTCTCCTGCATCATCATCACTAAATTTCACACCAAAAAGAATTTCTAATTCTTTGCTAGTGCTAAATTTACCTTCTAATAGTTTTTTTACAAGCTCGTTTCTTGTATTATCATCTTTGTAAGTTTCTTTGTTTTTACTTTCTGCTTGTATAGGTTTGAAAGCTTCTTTGTCTTCTTTTTGATTGTTTTTATTAGTTAAGAACCTATCTATATCTTCTTGAGTAAGTGGCTTACCAAGTTCATTAAAGAATTGTTTTTCTCTTTGTGCCCTTTCAGCACCCCATATTTTCTCAAATTCATTCATACTTGTAAGAGTTTTTAAAAGATCAACTTTTCGTTTATGAAGTGCGGACAAATCTACGCCTTCTGTAAGATAGTCTGTGCCAAATTTATTAAGTATTTTTATTTCATCCTTGCTTAGTCTATCTTCCATATATCTTTTATATAAAGAGTTTTCTACTTCTTTTACATCAGGAGATCCATTATAGCCATTTTCTTCTTTAAATTTTTCAAGATCTCCAAATTTTTTATTATGGATTCATAATAAGCATCATCATCATTTTTAAGCACAGCTTTTTTATTGCTTGTGTTATTATTTGGATAATTGATATTTGTATATTGAGTATCAAAATTTACCATAGAAAACCCTTTTTTTATGATATTTTATTAAAATAATCTTGGATTCCAACCACCAAGAGCAGACTACATTTGCCTTTTTGTATAATTGTAGTTTAAATAAGAATTTACACCATTAATCATTTTTGCCTTCCTTGATATTATACTATATCGGAAGAAAATTAAAAATTTATAATCTTGAGAGTTTTCAAAAACTCTCAAGTTATTATCAAGCTAAGCTTTTTCCACTTTTATGATACTTTAAAATACCTTCAGCACAGCGATAAGCCAAAGCTCCTACAGTATCAGTTGGATTATATCCACTATTGTGTTGGAAATTTCCTGCTCCTACAACAAAAAGATTATCCGCATCCCAGTGTTGTAAATAAGTATTAACCACACTAGTTTCTCTATCTGCACCCATTGTTGTTCCACCTGTGTTATGAGTAGATT
Organism: Campylobacter sp. CFSAN093227; assembly: GCF_012897855.1. Lineage (NCBI taxonomy): Bacteria > Pseudomonadati > Campylobacterota > Epsilonproteobacteria > Campylobacterales > Campylobacteraceae > Campylobacter > Campylobacter sp. CFSAN093227. The sequence goes on along the minus strand of NZ_CP040610.1, from coordinate 386,682 downwards.
GATAAGGCACAACGCTATAATCCTTAAGATAAGCACCTTTTTTGATTGATTTTACTCCTTGCATTCTTTTTGCTACCTCAGCTGTTTTATCTGTGATAAATTTATGCAAAGCTCTATCTTGATCAGTGAAATTATAAGTTAAGCGTAAAAGTGGCATACCAAAAGCATCTTTATAAGTTGGATCAAGACTTAAATAATTATTCTTATGAGGCAAAGAAGCACCTTGTCCTGCTACGGTAATAGCTCTTGTGAAATTATAGTTTAATGCTTTTTTAAATTCAGCACCCCAAGTTGGAGCTCCTGCTGGAAGTGGGGCTGATTGTATAGGGCGAGTTCCAAGCTGAACGCTATAAATCATAGCTCCATGAAGGAATTTTTCCTTAGAATGATCAAAATTATCTCCGTTAAAATCATCACTCGTAGTTCCCAAAGCACCTGAACCCATGAAGGTGTTAAATTGCTCATCAAAGAAAGCTGTTGTACCCATGTTCATTTGATAACAATAATTTCTACCTAAAGTTCCTTTACCTGTTTTTGGATCGTATTGCTCACCTATGTTGCTTACCATTAAAAGCTTAGCATTGTTAAACATATAACTTGTAAGCACAACTATATCAGCAGGTTGAATATACTCTTTCATCGTTCTAGTATCGACAAATTTTACCCCCGTTACTTTTCCGTCTTTTTTAAGAATTTGCGTTACATTGCTATAAGTGCGTATAGTGTATTTACCTGTGCTCATAGCCTTTGGAATTACTGTGTTTAAAGGACTTGCTTTTGCGCCATACTCACAACCAAAACGCTCACAATACGCACAGTATTGACAAGGAGCTAAATCTTGACCATCAGGGTTTGTATAGCCACCTTTAGAATTTGAAGCTGGCAAACGATAAGTGTGTAAATTTGAACTTTTTGCTGCACTTTCAAATCGTTTAAGCATTTTAGTATTTTCAAGAGGTTCTTGTGGATAAGGACTGGATCTAAAAGCTCCCATTTTTTCCGCTAAAGGATTTGACTCACCTGATACCCCACAGGTTTTTTCAAATCTATCATAATAAGGCTCCATATCCTTATAAGTCACACCCCAATCTTGCAAGGTATAATCATTACCTAATTTATTACCATATCTTTGTTTGCTTAGGGTTTGAATTTCAAAATCATAAGGCATAAACCTAAAAGTCCAACCATTCCAATGCACCCCTGCACCGCCAACATTATTACCCAATAAAAACGAACCCATTTTACGATAAGGCAAGGCTAAACCACTAGGATCATGGCGAAAAGTCACAGTGTCTTTCGAGCAATCTTGCATCAAACCATAATTAATCCCGTATCTCCACTCATCATGGATAAAATTAAAATTTTCAGTACTTTGCATATGTCCGCGTTCTAAACTAAGTACATTCAAACCTGCTTTAGTAAGCTCTGCAGCCACTATACCTCCAGTCCATCCTGCCCCAACTGTTACCACATCTACTTTTTTTAATACTTCAGCCATTTTAACTCTCCATATCTGCTAAACTCATAGGTTCAATGTTAAAAAATTCATCACTTGCAATTTTATCCACATAGCTCATTTGTGCGCCTGGATATTGCATCATTCTCCAACCATTTTTATTATCATTTCCGCCATAAATTGGATCAGCTAAAACTCCAGCTACTGTCATATCTCTTAAAAGAGTGAAAAAATAAGAAGATTTAAAACCCGTAGTTTGAATTTTTCCTTTTTCAAAATCGCTTAGAATTTTATCCTGATCTCCACCTTTAAGCAGAGAAAAAGATTTTTTATAACGCTTTTGAGCATTTTCTTCAAGAGCATGCACACCTTCTAAAAAAATATCTTTGCGTTGCATAGGAGTTTGATAGCCTTGTTCAGCTTTACCCTCAATGAAAGGTCCTTGCATATATTCTCTATCATTATAACCATAAGCACTAGCTAGCTGATTATCGATAAAATAAGGTACGCCTAAACCTATAGCTCCTTCTCCTTGCTCATCTTTAGGATAAATTCTTTCACAGGCTGCACTTAAGGTATCAAATTCAGTTTGAGTTTGAAAAAACATTCTACCTCTAACTTTATTTGATTTTCCTTGTGAAGCTTGATGCGAATGCGTAAGTTCTGCTGCCTTTAAAACAGCACCGCCACCTATAGTACTAGCTGCTACTACAGAACCACCTAAAAGCCCTAGTTTAAAAAAGCTTCTGCGATCAATAATATTGTCTTGCATTACTTCTCCTTGATAATAATTTAAACAAGACTATATTAGCCCTATTAATATAAATTTAACTTTAAAAAGCGATAAATTTTGTGTTATTCTTAATTTTATTTAAGAATATCTTTGAAAGTAATGAAAATAGAACTTTTAATAAAGCTCTATATCTTTAGAATTAAGTTCTTTATAAGCTGCACAAGCTTCTTGATGTTTTTGATCACAAGCCATACCAAAATATCTTTTTGCCTTTGTTAAATCTTGTTTTTCTAGTTGATTATAGCGTCCTAACAAATAACAAGACTCACCAAAACCTAAAGTGCAAGATTTAGAATAAAAAGCAAAGGCAGATTTTATACTTGCTTTAACAAGCTCTCCTTTATCATATAAAGACCCTAATTGATAACAAGCTCTTGCATTTTTTAAATCACAAGATCTTTTATAAAAACTTGAGGCCATTTGTCCATCTTTTTCTTTTTCATAAAATAAAGCTATATTATTACAACTTAACGATTCTCCTAAAGTACAAGCTTTATTAAAAGCCAAAAGAGCTTCATTTTTATAACCTTGATTTTGCAAAAGCAAAGCCATATTAGAACACGCACTTGCTAAACCTAATTTGCAAGCTTTATCATAAAATTTATAAGCTTGATTTAAATCCTTACTCATACCCTTAGCACTTTCGTACATAAAAGCTAAAGAAAAACAAGCTTTAGAAATATCTTTTTCACAAAGGCTTTTAAAAATTTCATAAGCTTTATCAAATTTATTTGCTTCATAAAGTTTTAAACCTTCTTCTAATTCACTTAATGCAAGTAATGAATTAAAAAATAAAAATAAAGCTAAAAATATTCTCATCAATCTTCCTTTATACTTTCTCTAACATTTAAAATCTGTACTCTTCTTTTTCGAAGTTCTGCTTTTTTAAGATCTAAAAATTTACTTTTTTCTTGGATTAAAATTTGACTTTGTTCTAAAAAATTTTTTGCAATTTTTGTCAAAATAGGCTTATTAATAAGCAAAGCTTCAAACTCATAAACATTTAATTCATTTAAAACTCTTTCATAAATTTCACTTTTTTTAGGATAAAAAAGTACAAATTCAGAACTATCAAGCTCATAAAGAACACGGCTTTCATTGATTTTACGACTAAAAAATGCAAGGCTTAGTTTTGTAGCATTTTCATAATTTGTAAAAGCCTTAAGATTTAATTTTTCAAAAAATAAATCAAGTTCTAAAATACTTTTAAATAAAAGCTCTTTAAAATCTTTCAAAAAGTACTCATCACTTGCATTGCAAAAAGCTCTTAATTCACTAAAATTTTTATCACTTTGGAAAATATGATCTTTTTGTATGTTTGAAAATTCTGCTTTAAAAAGTAAAATTTCTCTCTCGAGTATGTTTATAAAGTCTTTTAATTTCATCTTGATTTCTTCAAAAGATTTATAAAGTTCATTTTTGATTTTTTTAAACTCTTTACTCATTGCATCACTATTGTAAAACATCGCCAAAAAAGCATCGTCACTTGAAATATAAGGTGCTTTATAATCATATCTTGTGTATAAATCTTTCTTTAAAAATCCTTTGCTTTCTTTGTAAAAATAAGCATCTTTTTCCTTAACACTTGCAAAAATTTCACTAGAAATTCTTTCGCTAATGCTTTTAAGCTGTTCTAAAATCTGATGATTTAAAATTTCAATCTCTTTTAAAAAAAATTCATACGCTAAAAGTAAATGCTTTTCATAACTTTGAAATTGATTTAATAAACGATCAAAAATACCTACAAAAAGTTGATTTTCATCTTCTAAAATTTCGCATAAATTTAAAATTTTTCTTTTAACAAATTTTTCTTTTAAAGCTGTTGTATCTAGCTGAGTTAAAAAATCAAGCAAAGATTGAAAATTAGATTTTTCATAGCTTTGCTCATCTTTAGCTTCTTTGCAAGAAATGGCAATAAGCTCATCAAAATATTTTAAAAATATACTTTTTGCATAATTTAAAACATTATCTAGCTCTTCTGTGTTTAATTTATCTTTTTGATTTAATACACAAATGCTATTTTCTCCTAAAAGTTCTAAATTTGCTTTTATGGCATCTTCTTCACTTTTTTTACCTGCATTATCAATCAAACTTAACCAAATCGCTCCATGAATATTTTTAAGCTCATCAAGAGTTGCTAAAGTATCATTTTCATTTGCATTTAAACCCGGAGTATCTACAAGAGTGATTTTTTCAAGTAAAGGAATAGGTGCAAAAATATGCAAACTTTTTGCTTGTTTTACTTCATTTCTTTGATCCGTATAAAAGGCTAATTTTTCTATATTTGTGATAATATCACTTCTATCTTCAAATTCTACTCTTAAAAAATATTCTTTTGCATAGCGTAAAAAAGTAGGTTTAAAAGTAACAGGAACAACACCCGTAGGCAAACAATCACACCCCAAGATCAAATTTAGTAAACTTGATTTACCACTTGAAAACTGCCCTATAATAGCGATATTAACATTCTTATCCAAAGAAAACACAAGCTCTTTTAATTCATTTTCTAAAGCATAACTTGCATGCATAAAAGGCTCATTAAGTTCCTTGCAAAGCTCTTGAATACGCCCTTTAAAACTATCATCAAAACTCACACTATAAGTATTTTCATAGGCTTTTATAAAATCATTTAAAAGATTAATCTGCATTTAAAAGCCCCATTTCAAGTTGTTTTAATTTTTCAATTTTTTCTAAATTTTCTTCAAAAGAATTTAAAATATTAATATCTTGATTTTTCAGACTCTGTAAAACTTTTTCAAGACTTTCTAATTTTGATTTTTGATTTTTTTCATAATGTTTTAATTTATCATTTAAAAACTCAAAAAATGCTCCATTGATATTTAAAGAATTTAAAATTTCGCTCATTTTAAATTCTTTAAAAGTATCAAAAATAACTGTATCTAAATTCGTTTCAAGCTCATATAAATCTGATTTTAAATTGCTTAATTTTTCAATTTTCAATCTTAAAAGTGCAAATTTTTCACTTTGAAAAATACTATCTATATTTTTTGAAATTCCATCTTTAAAACCTTCAAAACCATTATCAAAATCATCTTTTAAAAAATCATATTTTAAAGACAAATTTGTTTTAAGCTCCTCGATTTTTTTAATATTTTCAAATTTAATTTCTCTTAAAATATCATTAATCCCATCTTTTGTAGTAATATCAACTATATTTAAAATACGAGAAAGATTAAGCTTTTGTGCATTATTTTTTAAATATTTAAACTCATCTATCAAGCGTTCTTTTAATTTTTTAGCCAAAAGTAGAACAAGATTATCTATACCATTATCTATATTTTTAAGTTTTACAATGGAATTTGAAATTTCATCTTGTGCTTCTTTTAATAAGATATTTTGCTTTTGAAGTTCAAGTAAAAGCTTTTGATTTTCTTCACTTACACCTTGTTTATTCTCCTTAATAAGACGATTTTGCATTTCATATTTGCTTAGAATATTTTTAAGTTCCAAATGTAATTCTTTTTTGTAAGCTCTTAAGGCAATCTTGCTTTTTTCTCCTGCATAAAGCTCGTTAAAAAGATAGTTTTCAAATTCTTGCATACCACTTTTTTGCAAACTTTCCTTAGGTGCTAAACCTTTATAAAAATCACTTGCCATTTTAGCACTCACACATAAAAAATCAATCTTTTCCACCAAATTTTCATCTAAATCCACAAGTCTTGATTTTAAGCTTTCTTTGGTATAAACAATGACTTCTTCTAAATCCTTTTTGCTTAACAAATCCGCTTTAGTTAAAACAATTAAAAACTTACTCAGCCTTGAATTTAAAAGACAATGCACCAAAAAGTCTGCATCTTTTTGAGTTAAGCTTTGAGAAGCATTCATTAAATGAATTAAAAAATCACTTTCTCTAAGATACTCATTTGTAACAATTTCTCTTTGAACTACAACATCATCAAGCCCTGGGGTATCAACTATGGAAATATTATTTTTTAAAAAATCTAAATGACTTTTAATTTCTATTTTTTTAATTAAAGCTGAAATTTTATTTTTAGCTGAACTGAAATTTTTAAGTTCACAAAGTGCGATATTTTGTATTAAAGGTTTATCCTTGATAAAATCCTCTATATTTACACTCTTATCCAGTTTATCAATAAATTCTTTTAAATCTGCATTAAAGTGCGAACTTTCAAGTATATTTTGCCATTCTTTTTTATCCCAAAAATATATCTTTGCTTCTTCACTCTTACCATAGCTTAATACTGTTAAATTAGCTGTTTCAGGTATGTTTGAAACCCCTAAAAAATCTTCTTTTAAAAGAGCATTTAAAAGGCTTGATTTTCCTGCATTCATCACGCCAGTGATGGCTATATTAAACTCTAAATTTTGAAATTTTTCCAAAGTTTTTTGAAGTCTTGATTTTAAATTTTCATCAAAACTTAGCTTTTGAAGCTCCAAATTAATGGTGTTTAATTCTTTAAAATCATTTTGAAATAAAGCTTTTTGATCTATACTTTGAACTTTTTCTTGAGAAATAAAATCAAACATTTCGGTATTTTTCGAAATTTTTTCTAAAATTTTTAGAGCCTTAAGTAAATCTTGCTTTGGAACAAAACCTGATTTCAAAAGATTTAAAATACAAATTTGAGCATTTTGTATACTAAAAATATCCACTCTTAAATCAATTTTTTTGCAAAGCTCTTGAAATTCTTTTAAGAGAAAATATCTTTCATAATTGTCTTTATTGACACTTAAAATAATCGCGCACTCGGTCGTATTAAGTTTGTTTTTATCTTGAAATTTAGCATCAAAATTTAAAAATTGAAGTTCATTTTGCCAAATTTTTTGGAATAATTCTTTCATAATCTTCCCCTTAAAAAGGGGAAAGATTTATTTATTTCTTTGAGCGACAAGTTGTCTTCTCATGTAAGCGATTTTACTTTGTAAAGGTAATTCTTTAGGACAATTATCTTCGCAAGCAAGCAATGACATACAACCAAAAACACCATCATCATCGCCCACTAATTCATAAAAATCTTCCACACTTCTATGGTCATGCGGATCTTGTAAATATCTAGCTGTTCTTAAAAGTCCTGTAGCAGCTATGAAATTTGGACGCATAAGTTTAGTTGCACAAGAAGCTACACAAATTCCACACTCTATACAACGATCAAGTTCAAAAGTTTCATCCGCAACTTCTGGCTCAATGCGTTCTTCAAGTTTAGAAATATCAGTTTCTTTTTCATTATGCACCCAGCTTTCAACACGCTTACACATGTCTTCAAACCACTCGCCTGTATTCACGCTTAAATCTTTAATATGCCTAAATGCAGGCATAGGCATAAGCTCTATCACTCCATCAGGATAATCTTTAGTTAAAGTTTTACAAGCAAGTTTTGGCACTCCATTAATCATCATTGCACAAGATCCGCAAATCCCTGCACGACAAACAAAGTCAAAACTCAGATCCGCATCCATTTTTTCACGGATCAAAGTCAAACATACAAAAACCGTCATAAAAGGAGTTTCTTCAAGCTCATAAGTCACAAAATGTGGTTTAGAAATTTTGCTTAAAGGATTATATTTAAATGCCTTTATTGTCAATTTTCTACTCATAATCAACTCCTATTCTTTGGTTTGGTGCTTTATATTTAGCTTGTAATTCATAAGGCATTAAAGCGTTTTGAATTTCATAACGACCTTTGCCTTCAGCTTCCATTTTTTCACGTATTGCATCCACTTCAGCTTGGCGTTTTTCACTTAAAGGATTTTCTATAATATTTCCTTTAGCTCCATATCCACGGAATGCTGGTGGAATTTCCATTTTCATAATATCAAGCTCTTCATATTCTATGCGTGGTAATGTTTCGCCTTCTACCCAAAAAGTATTGGTTCTTTTCATCCAATTTAAATCATCTCTTTTTGGATAATCTTCCCTATAATGCGCCCCACGACTTTCTGTTCTTAAAAGCGCTCCATAAGCTACACAAAGTGCTATTTTTAACATTCTTGGTACTCTATACGCTTCTTCAAGCTCTGGATTTGCACAATCAAGTTCTTTACAATGTACTTTAACATCTTGAGAATCTTTATAAAGTTTTTCAAGTTCATCTACTGCTTCTTTCAAACCTTCACCTGTTCTAAAGATGGCTACCTTATCCCACATAATTTCTTTCATTCTATTTTTAATTTCAAAAACATTATGTTTACCCTCTTTATCTACTAAAGATTTTAAATATTGATACTCTTTAGTTAAGAAGTCTTTTACTACATTTGTGTCAATTACTTCACCATTATTTTTACAATAATCTGCAAAATAATCTCCCACTATCATACCTGCTACAACAGTTTCAGCACATGAATTTCCACCTAAACGATTAAATCCGTGCATATCCCAGCAAGCTGCTTCTCCACAAGCAAAAAGTCCGTTTAACCATTGACTTTCACCCGTTGGTTTAGTTCTAATTCCACCCATAGAATAATGCTGCATTGGAAGAACTGGAGCCCAACCTTTTGGACCTTCATCTGCTGGATCAATACCATTAAAAGTTTTACAAATATCTTGCACATCGCGAAGATTTTTTTCCACATGCGCACGACCCAATATAGAAATATCAAGCCATAAATGATCTCCATAAGGACTTTTTACACCTTTACCTTTACGAATATGCTCCATCATTCTACGACTTACCACATCACGGCTTGCAAGTTCTTTTTTCTCTGGCTCATAATCAGGCATAAAACGATATCCATCCACGTCACGTAAAATTCCGCCATCGCCACGACAACCCTCAGTAAGCAAAATACCGCTTGGCACAATAGGAGTTGGGTGAAATTGCACTGCTTCCATATTAGAAAGTCTACAAAGTCCCGTTTCAAGAGCGATAGCCGCACCTGTTCCTTCGCAAATTACCGCATTTGTAGTTTGTTTATAAATTCTACCATAGCCCCCTGTTGCTATCATAGTTCCTCTTGCGATATAAGCAATGAGTTGTCCATTGGTTAAATCTCTAGCAATCACACCTAAGCATTTTTTACCATCATGGATAATTCTTACTGCTTCCATTCTATCAATAATTTTTACTTGATATTTAATAGCTTCATTTGCTACACCATAAAGCATACAATGCCCTGTTGCATCTGCGATATAGCAAGTTCTCCATTTTTTAGTTCCACCAAAATCTCTAGCATTAATAAGCCCGTGCGCTTCTTCTTTTTCTTCAATCACAGTTTTTTGTGCATTGATTACAACAGTTCTTGGACCTTTAGTAACTCTAGTCCAAGGCACACCCCAAGCCGCAAGCTCACGCACTGCTTTTGGCGCAGTTTGAGCAAACATTCTTGCTACTTCTTGATCACAGCCCCAATCACTTCCTTTTACTGTATCTGCGAAGTGAAGATCTTCATTATCACCCTCACCTTTTGCCCCATTTGCTAAACTTGCCTGCATACCTCCTTGCACCGCTGCAGAGTGAGAACGCTTCACTGGACAAATACTTAAAAGTGTTACACTTTGGCCACTCTTTGCTACTTCAATAGCCGCTCTAAGACCTGCTAATCCTCCGCCTATTACTAAAGCATCACTATATTGTATATTCATAATTTGCTCCATTGTAGTTTTTTATCATCGCAGTAGTTTGAGTTTGATTTTGGTAGTTTTCATAACCTATTTTTATAAATGCTGCAAGACTTAACACACCTAAAACTAGGAAGAAAATACTGATTATCCATTTAGCAGTTTTAAGCTTTTTGCGACTTTCTTTTACATTTTTTCCTTCAAACCAACCCCATTTAACACAAAGTCTATAAAGCCCTATACTTCCATGAAGTTCAACACAGACTAAAAGAACAGCATAAAAAAGCCACATAAAATGGCTTACAACCCTATCTCCTGACATATCGCCGCTGATTTTATCTGCATTGGTTACAATAAAAATAAGATGAGCAGAACCTAAGAAAAACATAATAAAACCTGTAAAAGCTTGAACCCACCATAACGAAGTATCGCTGTGATTCATTTTTTTACTGTGTGTTCTTAGTATTTGATACTGACGGTAATTAATAGGAAATTTTCTCATTGCAAGTAAAGCATGAACGAAAAAAACCACTAAAACACAGGCGGCTAAAAATGAAGTAAGATAACTCATAACAGGATTATCGTAAACAAATTTTAATTCTAAAAAATGTACCACAGAATTAAAAAAATCCTCACTGACTAAAATTGTAGAAACAAAAAGCATATGCACCCACATAAAAAGACCTAAAAAAAGCCCTGAGGCGCTTTGGATAAAGTCTAATTTCGCAGGCATTTTACTTTTTTTGCCCTCAATGCTCTTACCCAAATAACCTTCGATAAGCTCACGCATCTTTACTCCTTTGTAAAAAGAAATTAAAAAAATCCATTTCATTATATTACAAAAGTCTTTAAGATAGATTAAATATTTACTTTTTTAAACTTTATACAAATATAAACTAACAAAGCTGTTATAAACATTATAAAACTTAAAATTTGCCCCATACTCATACCCCATAAAACAAAACCTATACCAAAATCGGGCTCGCGATAAAATTCACATATAAATCTTGCCAATGAATAAGCACCAGCATACACAAGAATCAATTCCCCTTGAAAACTTTGCTTAAATCTTGCTAAATAAACTATAATAAAAACAACAATACCTTCTAAAAATGCTTCATAAAGTTGCGATGGATGGCGCAATACTCCATCAACATAAATTCCCCAAGGCACATTTGTAATGCGACCAAAAAGCTCTTGATTTAAAAAATTTCCTATACGACCAAAAACATAAGCCAATGGAACACTTAAAGCAACCAAATCAAGAAAAATCCAAGGATTTGTTTTATATTTTTTACAAAACAATAAAGTAGCTATCAAAAATCCTATAATTGCTCCATGATAACTCATACCTCGAATACCTATAAATTCACCATTAATATAAGGATTAAAAATTTGCCAAGGATGAGTAATATAATACATAGTATTTGCATCATAAATCAAAATATATCCAAGCCTTGCACCTAAAATAACCCCTATTTCAACCCATATAAAATAACTATCCAAATGTTTTTCATTAATGTCTAGTTGAAATTTTCTTACAAAAAATTTAGCCAAAAGCAAAGCCAAAAGCAAAGCTATAACATACATAATGCCATACCAATGCACCTTTAAACCAAAGATGCTAAAAGCTATAACATTAAAATTTGAATAAATATGCTGCCAAAATTCCATATATCTTTCCTAATTTTCTTTTATAAAAATATAACAAAAAAAACTTTAACTTGCTATAATTAACACAAACACATTAAATAAAGGTAAAAAATGAAAAAATATATTTTACTTGCTAGTAGTATGTTAATTTTAGCAGCTTGTGGAAGTACAAGCAGTAATTTTGTCAATGTTTCTATGCCAAATTTTAAACCCCAAGTTCCAACAAAGGTTGAATCTATTGATTCTGGAGTAAGCATTGCTCTTGAGCCTATTAATATAGAACAAAATAACAATTATTCTGATTATTTTGAAAATTCAGTGCTTAAAATTCGCATAGAAAAAGAAATTGATCTTTTAAAACAAAATTTAGAAGAGCAGATCAAAACCATCGCTCAACTAAAAGGCTATAAAATAGTTACTACTAATCCAGACTACACTCTTAAAAGTTCAATCAGTATTTATACGGAAGAAAAAAATGCACAAAAAACAAGCAATTTTATGAGTGGAGATTATGTAAAATCCAATTTAGGTATAAATTTTAAAGGTAAAATAGATTTTATAGATGCACACAATCCACAAAATTCAACCAATCTTTCAAGTAGCACTAAACTAGATTCTTTAGTTGCGCTTAACTATCCTATTAAAAATGATGATGGGGTTAATATGTTTAAAACTACTATCTCTACCGTACCAACTCAACTCAATAAAGGTTTAGAGCAACCTGCTTTTGAAATTGATAAAAGTTTTTTAGCTTTTTATAAAAATACATTAAATACACTTTATAACAATCTACCAAAAGCAACAGACATAGGCAAAACTATACCTAATACAAACAGTGGTTTTAATAGTTTTGATGGCGATGCTACCTTTGAAGAAAGCTTACCTCAAACAAATTCTAATCAAAATAATACAATTGAAAACACGCCTACACAAAATATTCCTACAAATCCATCTTCAACAAATCAAAATAATCAAAGTAAAAATCAAGATGGGGTAGAAATATTTGAATGATAAAACTTGTGGGAAAATTAAACTTTCTCACACAAAAAATAAGATTTTCTTATACAAGAAAAATAACTATCATTCTACTTTAAAATCAATGCCTGTTGCATTGCATTTTTTATCATCTCTCTTTTATCTTGTATTTCAAAAAAAAGTTCAAAAGCAAAAACTCCTTGCCATAAAAGCATATCAAGTCCATCTTTAATTTTTAAATGATACTCTTTACACAATCTATAAAAAGGTGTTTCTCTACCATAAATTACCTCAAAAGCAAATTTAGCTTTAGGTAAAATTCTATCTAAAAGCTCTCTATCACAAGGTAAATTTTCATCTTTTAATCCAGCAGAAGTTGAATTTATAACCAAATCAAAGTCAAAATCTTGCAAGTTTTTATAAAGATAAGTTGGATAAGCTAAAAAATCTTTAAATCTTTCTTTACTACGATTAGCTATATACACTTCTACGCCTTTTTGTTTTAATGCATAAGCAAGCGCCAAAGCTGTACCTCCAGCACCCAAAATCAAAGCTTTTTTTATATTATCAAAATCCTTAATAGCTTCTAAAAAACCTAAAGCATCAGTATTATAAGCGTAAATTTTATCTTCTTTTAAGCATAAAGTATTTGCAGAGCCAATATTTCTAGCAAAATCATCCTTCACATCAGCAATATCTAAAGCTTTTTCCTTAAAAGGCAAAGTAATATTAGCTCCACTAAGTCCTAATTTAAAAAAATCTTCTCTTAAACAGTTAGCATTTCTTAAATGATAGCGTGTATAAATGCTATCAAGCCCTAAGGCTTTAATAGCATTATTATGCATTCTAGGCGATTTAGAGTGAGAAATAGGATCGCCTATAACTGCTAAAAATTTCATTTTAAAGTAAAAGAAAAAGCATCTTTTGCAATATCCTTACGGATTTTAGCAAGTTCTGCTGCAATATCTGCCTTTTCAAATGGTCCTATTAAAACCTTGGTAATTTCTTTACCTCCAACTGTAGTTTTATAAAGTTTATAATCATAACCTTTTTGCTTTACAGAAGCAAGTTCTTTTGATTTTTGATCCAAATTACTTACTGAGAAAATTTGCACATAAATACCCGATGCTAAACCACTTGGATGTACAGGTTTAGCATCAACATTTTTAAATAAATCATTTGCATTTTGTTCTTTTTTAGGGGTTTGTTTTGCACTTTCTTTTTCTTTTTTTACAGCTATTTGTTTTTTTGCTTCTTCTTTAGGTTTTGCAGTTTGTGTTACTTCTTGTTTAGGAGTACTTGCTTGTGGAGTGGTATTTTCTGAAGTAGTTGCTGTTGGTTCTGCTGGAACTTCTTGATCAGGCATAGCAAAATTTGTAGTATCATTGTTATTTGAACTAGAGGTTGTTGTATTTTGAGTTGTATTTTGTTCATCTTGAAATTGTTTTCTTAATGCCTCAAATTGATCTTCTGCTGAAGTATTATCTGTAATTGGCATACTTTCAAAAGAAGTATCATTGTTATTGTCTTGAGTTGCTATAGGTTCACTTGGCAATACACTTTGATTTTGCGTATTTTCATCACCACTACCATTAATAAGCTTCATAACTATCATGATAGCTAAAAACAAAATAACTAAAGCAATAACTCGTAAAAGAATTTTTTTTACTTTTTCACTTTTATTACTTTTTTCTAAAATAATATCATCAAATTCATTTTTTTGATTTTCCATAATTTGTCCTTTCTTACATATGCTTAGACCAAGAACTTCCTCGTTCTTTTTGATAAACCTCATAAGGCAATATTAAAATATTAAATTCCCTAGGTACATCCATGCTAGGAAACACCTTCCATTCTACTGGCATTTTACTTGCAAACATCATTGAAAGTTTAGACGCTAAAGAATAACCTTCGTTTAACGCCGTGTGTCCTTTGTGAATATAAAGATGTAAATGTCCTGGAGTTTTAGTCTTATAGGCTGTGAAATTTATAAAACCTTCTTCTCTTAAAATAAGTTGTGCACGGTGATAAAATCTTTCAGCATTAAAACCATTATAATCAAAGACAATATTTTCTACTTTATTATCTTTTGTTATTAAATCATGAGCGACAACAATTTTTTTAGCAGCGTGTTCTCTCATGACATTTAAATTTAAAGGAGCATCAACTCTTTCAAATTTATCAAAAAATAAGCGACCTCTATGTGTAATTTTATTTACAATTTTATCGCGTCTTATATAATAATGATCGCCAATTATTTTAATTAGCGACATATCCATTGGTGAAATCAAAACATAGCCCTTTCATAAATAATAAAATTACTTGCAAGTTTTTTTAATTCTTGTTTAATATTCTCTTGTAATTTTTCATTATTAATATCATCTAAAATATCTGCAATATAATTTGACACAATTTCCATTTCTTTTTCTTTAAAACCTCTGGCAGTAAGGGCTGGAGTTCCAAGTCTTAATCCACTTGTGATAAAAGGACTTCTAATCTCTCCTGGAACGGTATTTTTATTTGCAGTAATACCTGCATTTCCAAGAGCTAAATCTGCATCTTTTCCACTAAATTCACGATCTAAAAAACTCATTAAAACAAGGTGATTATCCGTTCCATCGCTAACAAGTTTAAATTTTCTATCCATTAAAACATTAGCTAAAACTTGAGCATTAGTTCTTACTTGTTTTGCATAAACTTTCCACTCATCGCTAAGATTAAATTTAAATCCTACTGCTTTTGCAGCAATTACATGCATCAAAGGACCACCTTGAATACCTGGAAAAATGGCAGAATTAATTTTTTTAGCAAGCTCTTCATCATTTGTCATAATAATACCACCTCTTGGGCCACGCAAAGTTTTATGTGTAGTTGAGCTTACTACATGAGCGTATGGAAAAGGACTTGGATGCTCACCTGCCACAACAAGACCTGCAATATGCGCTATATCAGCAAAAAGATAGGCACCTATTTCATCAGCAATTTCTCTAAATTTAGCAAAATCAATCACTCTTGCATAAGCACTAGCTCCACAAACTATAAGTTTTGGTTTTTCTTTTTTAGCAATTTCTCTTACTTTTTCATAATCAATTCTTCCATCAAGTTCTACGCCGTAAAAACAGCTTTCATACATTTTGCCCGAAGAACTTACTTTTGCACCATGAGTTAAATGTCCACCATGACTTAAATCCATTCCTAAAATTTTATCACCTGGATTAATCAAAGCCGCATAAACACCTTGATTAGCTTGAGAACCTGAATTAGGCTGAACATTAGCAAATTTACAATTAAAAAGTTTTTTACATCTTTGAATGGCTAGAGTTTCAATCTCATCAACAAATTCACAACCACCATAATATCTTTTACCCGGATAACCTTCTGCGTATTTGTTTGTCAAGATACTTCCCATAACTTCCATTACTTCAGGTAAAGTGAAATTTTCACTCGCTATCATTTCAAGACCTTCACATTGACGCTCTAACTCTTTGTTTGTTAAATCAAAAATTTCTTTATCAAACATTTCTAAACTCATTCTTTCTCCTTTAGTTCTGATTTTAATGGACGCATTGCAGGAAACAATATCACATCACGAATGGATTTTTTATTTGTCAAAAGCATAACAAGTCTATCTATACCTATGCCCTGCCCTGCCGTTGGAGGCATTCCATAACCCAAAGCATTTACAAAATCTTCATCCATTTCACAAGCCTCTTCATCGCCTGCATTTTTAGCTTCAATTTGTTTTAAAAATCTCTCATATTGATCAAGAGGATCATTAAGCTCATTAAAACCATTTGCCAATTCTCTTCCGCAAATAAACAACTCAAATCTCTCAGCAATCTGAGAATCCTCATCGCTACGTCTTGATAAAGGACTTATGGAAATAGGAAAATCAATCACAAAAGTAGGATTGATCAATTTTTCTTCCACATAATTGTCAAAAAGTTCAGCTTGCAAATGTCCAAGTTCAAGCTTTTCATTCGCTTCAAAACCATCTGCTTTTAATTTAGTAAGAATTTTTTCCTTATCTTCGATTAAATCCCTATCTAAACCACCATACTTACAAAGTGCGTCTTTATAGGTTATTCTTTCAAAAGGTTTAGAAAAATTTATCATTTTTCCATCAAATTCTATTGTTTTTCCTAAATTAAGTTTATCCAAAAGTAAAGCAAAAAGTTCTTCGGTTAAATCCATTAAATCTTTATAATTATGATAGGCCCAATAAAATTCTATAGTTGTAAATTCGGGATTATGAGTTAAATCCATACCTTCGTTTCTAAAACAACGATTGATTTCAAAAACCGCCTCAAAACCACCTACTATAAGTCTTTTAAGATAAAGTTCTGGAGCAATTCTTAAAAATCTTTCTACGCCTAAAGAATTATGAAAAGTTACAAAAGGCTTAGCGTTTGCTCCACCTGCAATCGGATGCATCATAGGAGTTTCTACTTCTAAAAAGCCTTTATTTTCAAAAAAATGACGGATTAAACTCACCACTTTAGAACGCACTAAAAAATCTTTTCTAACTTCGACATTCATTATCATATCAACATAACGTTTACGATATCTTTGCTCAATATCTGTTAATCCATGATATTTTTCAGGTAAAGGAACAATAGCTTTTGTAGCGAGTTTTACTTCGCTTGCATGCAAACTAAATTCACCTGTTTTAGTTACAAAAGGAAAACCTTTAACCAAAACAATATCACCCACCTCTAAATTCTTTTTTAAAATCGTATAAAGCTCTTCGCCTACGCTATCTTTACTAAAATAAATTTGTAAATTTGTATCCTCATCTTCAATGTTTGCAAAAATTGATTTCCCAGCTATACGCAAAAGTTTCAAACGTCCTGCAACAACAGCATTGACACTTTCATCTCTTTTTTCAACTTGCTCTAAAATATAAGAAAATTTATCCTTAAAAGTCTTTAAAGACATTTCCTTTTCTAAAAAATGAGGATAAGGATTAATCCCTAAATTTTTTAACTCTTTAGCTTTTTCTATTCTTTGCTGCTCTAAAATATTATCAAACATTTATATTTTTACCTTTGCTTTTTGATTATTACAATCACCACAAACACCATAAAGCTGCATCAAATGCCCTGTAAGTTTAAAACCATGTTCTTTTGCAATCAAGGCTTGCTGTCTTTCTATAATAGGATTTTCAAATTCTATAATTTTTCCGCAATTTTTACATATCATATGATCATGGTGAGGTTTATTGGCAAGCTCGTATTTTTTACCTGCCGAACCAAAAGAAATGGAAGTTACCATTTCTGCTTCTTCAAGCAAATTTAAAGTACGATAAACAGTTGCAATTCCTACATTTAAATCAGGTTCAGCTTGTTTGATTTCCATATATAAACTTTCGGGTGTGTAATGAGTATCACTGTGATAAAGAGTTTTTAAAAGCACTTCTCTTTGCTTAGTATATTTAAGTCCGCCTTGTCTTAATATTTTTTTAAATCTCTCAAGTAAAACATCATATTCCACATTTTCTATCAGCATATCACTCCCCTTTTTGAGTATTGTTTAAATCACTTACAATATCTTACAACTTTTCATTAGCATGATCTAGACTATTTTCTGTTAAAGGTTGATTCATAATAAAAGATCCCGTTTCTTTAAGTAAATTTAAAGTATAGCTATTTTTAGCAAAATTATCTAATTTATCATTTAAAAAATCGATTCTTGCTACACAAAAAACCAAAATTGCAAAAATTAAAAAGATTTTTGCTCCACCAAATATAAAGCCACCAATACGATCTAAAAAACCTAGGCCACTTAATTTAATCAACTTAGAAAGAAAATTACCCACCAATAAACAAACTATCCAAAAAATAATTAATATGGCCAAAAATCCAGCAAATCCAGCTAAGCTTTGATTTTCTATCTTATAAAAAGCACTTTGTATAAATTCAGCTGCTTGAGTTGCATATTTTGAAGCAATAAAAACACCACCAATAATACCCAAAAGTCCAAAAATTTCTTTTATCAAACCATTGATAATACCCTTAAGCCCTAAAAGCAAGGTAAATCCTAAAATAAAAGCATCAAACCAATAAAAATTCATTTCAATCACTCTCTGATTTTTTTTGTTTTAAATTTATTCTACAAATAAGCACTAAATGCTAAGTTAATCATTCTATGATTTTAGGAACAACAAAAAAATGTTCTTGTTTTTTTGGAGCACAATCTAAAACCTCATCAATAACATTGCTATTTCTTATTTCATCAATCCTCAAAGGAGCTCCACCTTTTATAGTACTCACAGTAATCTCTTGGGAATCTAAATCAAGTTCGTTTAATTTTGCAACAAAATTCACAATTTCACTTAACTGTGCAATGGTTTCATTTCTGTTTTTTGTTATTTGTAAAGCACTTAATTTTTCAAGCTTGCTTAATAATTTCTCATCTATTTGCATTTCTTAAACCTTAATAAAAAAGTTAAAATTTTGAAAATTATATCATAAAAAGCTTTAAATTGTTTAGGATATTTTGCAATTTATATGATACAATATCATAATTTTTCTATACAAAAATAAAAATATTTTTTCAAGGATAAATTTTGGGACTAAAAGATAATTTAAAAGCTGTTAAAAATGAACTTAACACAGAAGAACAATTTATAGAAAATTTTATCAAAGGAGAGAGATTTATACGCAAGTATAAATTTTATATATCTGCTGTTGTGATAATTTTAGTTGCTTGGTTTGCTGGAAATTTTATAATCTCAAAAATAAACGATTATAAAACAAAAGAAGCAAATGAAATTTATGCCAATCTAATACAAGATCCTAGCAATAAAAATCTTTTAGAACAACTTAAAAATAAAAATACCAATCTTTACGCTATCTTTTTACTAAAAGAAAATATTAATGATTTTAATAATACAGCTCTCCAAAATGAACTAAAACAAATTTACA
Source organism: Campylobacter sp. CFSAN093227 (assembly GCF_012897855.1). Taxonomy (NCBI): domain Bacteria; kingdom Pseudomonadati; phylum Campylobacterota; class Epsilonproteobacteria; order Campylobacterales; family Campylobacteraceae; genus Campylobacter; species Campylobacter sp. CFSAN093227. Next base: position 367,342 of record NZ_CP040610.1, on the reverse strand, counting down.
GTAATACTCAAACAAACACTTTACTTAAAAATATTATCGCATTATCTTTAGGGGATAAATCGATATTTTTAAAAAATTATGATAAATTATTAGAAGCTTACAAATTTTTAGAGCAAAATAAAATCGAAGAAGCTAATGTTTTACTTTCTCAGATAAAAGAAAATTCAAGTTTAAATCAAATAGCTAAAAATCTCAAACATTATCAAGGCATTACACAATGAAAAAAATATTTTTAACACTATTTTGTTTAATATTTCTATGTGCTTGTGGCACCAAAAGACAATATTTTGAACCAAAACAAACCGATGGAGATTTAAGTCATAATAGCAATTTAAAAAGTAAAATCGTTGATTGGAATCTAGTTTCTGCAAAACTTAGCAATAATACAGCTATCTTAAAAAATAATATTTCCATAGACAAGTTTAAACTTCCTAAAAATTATATGCTTTTAGCTTATCAAGATGGGGAATATTTTACTGCAGATAATAATGGAAATTTAAAAATTTTTGACAATTCTTATAATGAAATTTATAATTTTCAATTTGACGCTAGTGTTGTAGGAGTAGCTTCTAATGGAGATGATTTAGCCCTTGTACTTGCAAATAATACTATAGTTCTTGCAAATCGTTCTTTGGGTATTAAATTTAGTCAAACCCTAACCTCAGCTCCAGCTCAAGACAGTCGTACCGCTAATCCTATATTTTTAGACAATATCATCGTATATCCAACGCTAGATGGCAAAATTTTAATTCTTTCAAGAAACAATCTTCAAGTCATTAAAGACGTGGTTATTTCGGCAGAAAATTTTTTCAACAATGTAATCCATCTAAGCGTAATCGGAGATAAACTTATAGCAGCAACAGCTAAAAAAATCATTATTGTAAGCCCCGCTAGAACTCTTTATCTTGATGCTGACATAAAAGATGTTGCACTTAGCGATGATGGTATTTTTATACTAGAAAAAGATGGCACTATTATTAAAACTGATTATAACTTAAGAAAAATTGCGGAAAAAAAATTTGAATTTGCTATTTTTGTAAAAAGTAATATATACAATAATTATTTATATATTTTTGAAAAAACAGGCTATCTTATCAAAATGAATCTAAATTTAGATAATGCACAAATATTTAAACTTTCAGAAGCTATTGATAAAATTTCTTTCATGGAGAATGGTAAATTTTACTACGGAGATAAAATTTTAGATTTGTTATGATAAAAATTTTAGAACAAACAATAAAGTCTTTAAAATTAAATTTAAAGCCCTATGACTTAAGTATGTTGACTAGAAAAAAAAGTTATATTTGTGCTAAAGATCAAAATAACATTCTTTTTATGTATACAGGAAAAACAAAATTTTTAATGAAAGATGCCTTATTTTTAGAAAATCTAGCACAGCAAATTAACATAAATAACAAATATTTTTTTAGCATGGCTTCTCTTTGCTCTAAAGCAAAAAATCATCTAGAAATGAAAGGATTTAATATCTATGTTGCTCTGTGATATTGGGAATTCAAATGCTAATTTCCTAGATGATAACAAATATTTTACTCTTAGTATAGATCAGTTTTTAGAATTTAAAAATGAACAAAAAATTTTTTATATCAATGTCAATGAACATCTCAAAGAACATTTAAAAAATCAAAAAAATTTTATCAATCTTGAACCTTATTTTTTATTTGATACAATTTATCAAGGATTAGGAATCGATCGCATAGCAGCTTGTTATACTATTGAAGATGGGGTTGTTGTAGATGCAGGTAGTGCTATTACAATTGATATTATTTCTAATTCTATACATCTTGGTGGTTTTATCTTACCAGGTATTGCAAATTATAAAAAAAATTATAGCCATATTTCACCACGATTAAAAAGTGAATTTAACACTCAAGTTAGTCTTGATGCATTCCCGCAAAAAACTATGGATGCTTTAAGTTATGGTGTTTTTAAAGGAATTTACCTACTGATAAAAGATGCCGCTCAAAATAAAAAGCTTTATTTCACTGGTGGAGATGGACAATTTTTAGCAAATTATTTCGATCACGCAATTTATGATAAACTTTTAATCTTTCGAGGAATGAAAAAGATTATAAAAGAAAATCCCAATTTACTTTATTAAAAATGTTACAAAAATTCTCATTGATATCAAACCTTAATGAAATTTAACTTTTTGTAAAACAAATTCAATTAAACTTTATTTAGAAAAAAGTTTATTAAAATAAAAAAAGGAAAAACAATGGGTCAACAAGAATTTGATGTGCTTGTCATCGGAGCTGGAATTTCGGGAGCAGCATTATTTTACGAGCTTGCAAGATATACAAATATTAAAAATATTGCTTTGATAGAAAAATATAATACAGCTGCAACATTAAATTCTAAGGGAACGAGTAATTCTCAAACCATTCATTGTGGAGATATTGAAACCAATTATACTTTAGAAAAAGCGCGAAAAGTAAAAAGAACAGCTGATATGATAGTTAAATATGGACTCATGCAAAATGCGCAAAATAATTTCATGTTTTCTCATCAAAAAATGGCTCTAGCTGTTGGAGATATAGAATGTGATTATATGAAAAAACGCTATGAAGAATTTAAAGAACTTTATCCTTATATAAAATTTTTCGATAAAGCAAAAATCAAACAAATTGAACCCAAGGTTGTTTTAGGAGAAGATTGCAATCAAGATAGACCTGAAAATATCTGTGCCATGGGTGTTGAAAGCGGCGAGGTTTTTACAACTGTAGATTTTGGGAAAATGAGTATAAATCTAATAGAACAAGCCCAAAAACAAAATAAAAATACTTTCGTTGCCTTTAATCAAGAAATTATTCACATAGAAAAAAAAGATGATATTTTTATATTAAAAACCTCAAATCATCAAGAATACCATGCCAAAAGCGTAGTTGTCAATGCTGGGGCGCACTCTTTATATTTAGCACATAAAATGAACTTAGGTATGGATAAGTCTTGTTGGCCTGTTGCAGGAAGTTTTTATTTAACCAAACAAAAACTTTTAAATGGCAAAGTTTATATGGTGCAAAATCCTAAACTTCCATTTGCAGCCCTTCATGGAGATCCTGATTTGCTTGCTGATATGAACACTCGCTTTGGACCTACTGCACTTGTTATTCCAAAACTAGAACGTTATCATGGTCTAAAATCAGTTCCAGAATTTTTTGAAGCACTAAAACTTGATAAAACTGTTTTAAAAGTAACTTTTAATATGTTTAAAGATGCAACAATTAGAAATTACATCTTTTATAATTATCTTTTTGAACTACCTTTTATTGATAAAAGCTTATTTGTTAAAGATGCCAAAAAAATAGTCCCAAGTCTTAAAGCAAGCGATATTTATTATGCGAAAGGTTTTGGAGGCGTAAGACCACAAGTTATTGATAAAACTAAAGGAGAATTAATGCTAGGTGAAGCAAGCATCACAGAAACCCCTGGTATTATTTTCAATATGACTCCAAGTCCTGGGGCAACAAGTTGTTTAGGAAATGCTGAAAGAGATGCAAAGCTTATATGTAATTACCTAGGAATGGAATTTAACGAAGATAAATTTTCTTCAGAATTATTGTAATCATTTTGTTTCTATTTTTAGCTACAATAATTTCAAAAGGAGTTTACCATGCTTAAAAAAACAAAAATTGTAGCCACAGTAGGTCCAGCAAGTGAAAAGGAAGAAATTCTACGCCAAATGATTATCAATGGTGTAAATGTTTTCCGTTTAAACTTTTCTCATGGAACACATGAGTATCATAAAAAAAACTTAGATACCATAAGAAGAGTAGCTAAAGAATTGCATACTCGTATTGGAATTTTACAAGACATTAGTGGTCCTAAAATTCGTACAGGTGAACTTAAAGAACCATTTGAATTAAAAAAGGGTGATAAACTTGATTTTTATCGTGAAACAATTTTAGGGGAGAAGATTGCTCAAAATCATTATAAAATCAGTATTAATCAAAAATCTATTTTAGATATGTTAAAAATTGATGAATATATTTATCTATATGATGGATCAATTCGTGCTAAAGTAGAAAACATAGATGATCAAAAAATTGAAACCATTATAGAAAATGATGGTTTTTTAAACTCAAATAAAGGTATTAATTTTCCGAATACTAAAATCAATATTGATGTTATTACACAAAAAGATAAAAATGATTTACTTTGGGGTATAAAAAATGAAGTAGATTTTTTAGCAATATCTTTCGTACAAAATGCGCACGATATTGATGAAGTTCGTGAAATTTTAGCACAAAATAACGCAAAAATATCTATTTTTGCAAAAATTGAAAAATTTGATGCAGTAGAAAATATTGATGAGATTATTAAATCTAGCGATGGTATAATGGTTGCAAGAGGAGACTTAGGTATTGAGGTACCTTATTATAAAGTTCCTAATATCCAAAAAGAAATCATACAAAAAGCAAACAATGCCTCTAAGCCTGTTATTACTGCGACTCAGATGCTTTTTTCATTAGCCAAAAGCAAAACCGCCACAAGAGCTGAAATTTCAGATATTGCAAATGCTGTTTTAGATGGAACAGATGCAGTAATGCTAAGTGAAGAAAGTGCCGTTGGTATAGATCCTGCAAACGCTGTTGATATAATGTGCCAAACTATAATAGAAACAGAAAAACGCTATCCATATAACAAATTTAATGATTTTAATGATTTAGACAATACAGATAAAATCATGCGTTCTTCAGCTCATCTTGCAACAGATCTTAACGCTGATGCTATTTTTTCTTTAACAAGTAGCGGAAAATCTGCTATTAAGATTGCGAGATATCGTCCAAATATAGAAATCATAGCAGTAGGGCATTCTGACAAAACCTTAAACTCTTTAAGTATAGTTTGGGGAGTTAATCCTGCGATCTTGGTTAACAAAAGTAATGAACTTACAGAATTATTAAAAGACTCTGTAAGATCAAGTGTTGAAAAAGGTTTTATGGATGAAGATAAATGCTATCTTCTAACTGCAGGCTTTCCAACAGGAGTAGAAGGTACTAGCAATCTTATCCGCATTCTCAATAAAGAGCAAATTGCTTATTATCTACAATAAAACATTAAATTCCTTTGAAAATAAGGAATTTAATGTCCTTATAAATTTTTTAAGTCAAAAGTCGATATAAATTAAAGCCTCACACAAAGGAGCAAATATGCAAGTGAATACTTTTTCAAATATCGCTAGCATGGCACAAACACAAGTTAGCAATAAGAAGGCAGATGATGCTAAGGAAAACACAAAAGACAAAAATGTTCAAAGTGCTAATTCTAGCAAGGATGTAGATAAAAATACCCTTGAAAAATTAAATGCACTTGGTGGAAAAGGCATTACACAAATTTACCTAGTTCAGTTTCAACAGCAAACAATGAATGCTGTAATAGGTTCGAGCAATGCCCAAACTGGACTAGATAGTCTTTTAAATGGTGCCAATTTAGATACTGCGAAATCTATACTTACAAATATTGATTTTGCATCCTTAGGCTACAGTGGCAAAAATCCACTTGATATGAATACAGATGAACTTCAACAACTTGTAAGTGAAGATGGTTTTTTTGGAGTGGAAAATACAGCCAATCGCATCGCGGATTTTGTTATTAAAGGCGGTGGCGATGATGTTGAAAAATTAAAAAAAGGTCTTGAAGGTATGAAAAAAGGATTTGAGCAAGCAGAAAAAATGTGGGGTGGAGAACTTCCTCAAATCAGTCAAGATACAATAGATGCGGCACTTAAAAAAGTTAGCGATCGCATCGATGAACTAGGCGGAAAAACTCTAGATCTTCAAGCTTAACTAAAAATGCTTAGAAATTTCTAAGCATTTTTAGTTGTTATTAATATCAAAAGTAAAAAATTCACTCTTAAAATTATTAGGTAAAGTTTTATACTGAGATATCGCAGCTTCATAGTTCTTTACTTCTTGATACAACATACCAAGAGCTGCTTTACTCTCTTTGTTATTTTTATCTGTAAGTTTAGAAAGCTGCAAAAGCGCTATAGCTGAATTTGGATTATTTGCACCTACGGCTGCTACGGCTGCTAAAAATAAAGTTTTAGTATCTTTAGCTCCATAATCATCAATCAAAGAATTATAAAGCGCATAAGCCTCCTCGTATTGCTGTGCAAAAATATCCAAATAAGCTAAAGTTTGTAAAATACCCTCATCTTTTGCTCCTGAAACATTAATCAACTCTTTAAATTTCTGTCTTTCTAAATTTAAAAGCCCTGCAATATGCATTAAATTAACATAAAATTCCCTAGCTATATTTGGCCCACCAAAAACACTACGATAATCAAGTTTTAAATTTTTAAAATGAATTTGAGCATTTTGAGCATATTCTTTAATATTTAAATTTGAATTTAAAGAATTAAAATACAAAATATTTGCCAAAATATCTTCAGGCAACTCTGAACGCAATTTAGCAATTTTCACATCTACTTGATTATTAAGGTTATTATTTTTAGCAACAATAGCTTCAAAAATCAAACTCAAAGGCGTATCTTTTTTTGTTTCATCTAAATAAGGAAGCATAGAAATATAATTATTATTAACTAAAAATAACATACTTTTTTGCATATTAGCTTTAAAATTAGAATCAGCAGCTATATTATCAAGAATTTCATTGTAAAGTTTAGTTGTATCAATATCAATTAATTTTGCACAAAACATAGCAAAAGCACCTGCTAAGTAATTTTTAGGATTAAGATGATATGAACTTGAAAAATGCTTATAAGCAAGTTCATAATTTTGCATTTGGGCATAAGTTAAAGCCAAATTATAATGTAAAATACTATGTTCTGGATAATCCTTGATAAGTTTTTGAAATTCTTGGTTAGCAAGGCGTAACTTCTGATTTAATGCATAGTTAATAATATTGGCAATTTTTACATTGGTAGATGAAAGAGCCTTGCTTATATTAAGATAAATTCCCACATCAGTACTATCATCAACGAAATCTGTAACATTAGCTTTTTTAATATATAAAGCAGCCTGCTTACTATCAAAAACCTGATAAGGTGCAAAATAAAAAAGCAAATCGAATTGATCTTTTTGTTTTTTTAGCAAATCTTTTGAAAAAGAATTTTGAGCAACTGCTATATTAAAAAGATCCTTATTTAAACGAACTTGAATTTTATAAGTATCTAAAATCTTATATCTATCTTTATCGTTATCATAAGAATTTTGCAAGCGCGCTAACATATCTTGATAATTTCCTGTTTTAATATCAACCAATGTTAAAGCCGCCAAACTCTGATTAAAATCTCTTTCAATTTTCATCGCTGTACTTAAAGCGACTTTAGCTTTAGCATATTCTCCTATTCTAGCGTATAAAAGACCTAAAGATAAACTAGATTCAAAATTGCCTTGAGAATTTAATTGCTGTATAGCCTTGGAATCAAAGTCCATTTTTGCATAAATTTTAGCAGACAAATACTTTGCAACATCAGAATACGGCTCCACATCTGTTCTTTGTAACATTTGTAAGGCCTCAGGGTAATATCCTTTGTAATAATTAATCAAGCTTAAATAATAATCATATAATTTTGATTTTCCTTCTTTTGGAAGATACACTTGAGCTAAATCAATATAATATCTAAATTTTTCCTTATCATTAAGCTTTAAAGCACAAACAGCAGCATTGATAGCAGCTACACTTTGATTTTCTCCATTGGCTATAGCTTTCTTGAAGCTTTCAAAAGCTTCTTGGAATTTATTCTCATTCATTTGAGAAACGCCTAAATTATAATTAGATAAAGATTCGTTATATACGGCAACTTGCTCATAAACTTTTAAAGCCTGTTCAACCTCACCCTTTAAATATAAAGCATTTGCTTTTTGGATCATACCATCAATTCTTTGCATATCATTGTATTTATATGATTCATCAGGCATAACAACAGGTTGTTCTAAAGGCTTAGAAGCTATAATATCTGGTTTAATTTTTCCTTCACTAAAAGTTAAATAAAAAAGTGTAAAAACTAAAATACAAATAATCCCCAAAGATAAACCCACAAGAGACATAAACTTACGATCTTTATACCAAGGCGTAGGCTCTTGACTTTCAACTTCTTCAAAAGTTGATACATCTTCAGGCGCACTTTCTCTTGTAAATTTAAAACCACTATCACTATTTTCTTGAGGTAATTCTTCTGGCAATGATGCAAATTCTTCATCTTCTGGAGCTTGCCCCTCTTGCCCCTTAAATCCCTCTAAACTCTCATCAAGTCTTGGTTGATTTAAGCCATCTTCGGGTTTTTCTAGTATTATATCTTCTTGTTCAGCCATCTATACTCTTTAAAAATATTTTTTCAAAACATCAGGAATATGAATTTTTCCTTCTTTATCTTGATAATTTTCCATAATCGCTACCAAGGTTCTTCCTACTGCCAAAGATGAGCCATTAAGAGTGTGGACGAGTTCATTTTTTCCTTGTTCGTTTTTATAGCGAATTTTAGCGCGTCTTGCTTGAAAATCACGACAATTTGAAACCGAGCTGATCTCACGATATTTATTTTGTCCTGGAAGCCACACTTCAAGATCTACAGTTTTTGCTGCACTAAAACCCAAATCTCCAGTGCAAAGCATCAAATGTCTATGCGCTAAACCTAAAGAACTCAGCAAATCACTTGCACACTCAAGCATTTCATTAAACACACTATCACTTTGCTCAGGTTTAGTGATACTTACAAGCTCTACTTTTTCAAACTGGTGTTGTCTTATAATACCCCTTGTATCACGCCCTGCACTGCCTGCTTCTTTTCTAAAACAAGCACTATAACAAGTCATTTTTATCGGTAAAGTTTCACTCGCTAAAATTTCTCCGCTGTAAAGATTGGTTACTGGAATTTCAGAAGTTGAGATCAAATACAAATCCTCATCATCTACCTTATACATATCTTCTTTAAATTTTGGCAACTGACCCGTCCCAAACATAGTAGCACCATTTACCAAAAAAGGTACATTAACAAATTCAAATCCACGACTTCTATTAAAATCTATCATATAATTTACCAAAGCACGGCTTAATAAAGCTCCTTCATTTTTAAGCACACAAAAACGACTTTGTGAAATTTTTACCCCACGCATAAAATCAAGCCAATTTAAACTCTCGCCTAATTCAAAATGTTCTTTTGGAGTAAAATCAAAGCTAGGTGGATTTAAAACTTTTTTAAGCTCCACATTTTCATTTTCATCTTCACCCACAGGCACACATTCATCAGGGATATTTGGGATGGCATGAGCGATTTCCTCAAGCTCATTTTCTAAAGCATTTACTTTAGCGCTTTGCTCATTAATTTTGCTTTTATTTTCGCTTAATTTTGCTTTTAAACTTTCTTTATCTTCGGCTGTAGCAAGCTCTTTACTGAATTTATTTTGAAAAGCTTGAAATTCTTCCAAGGCTATTTTTTCTTTTTTTAAACTTGCAAAAAGTTCAGCAAGTTTTTTTAAGATATTTTCATCAACTTTTTTATTTTTTAACTTTTTAGCCACTTCATCAAAATTATTTTGCAAATTTTTTAAATCTAGCATTTTCTACTCCTTAAAGTCCGATTTTTTCATAAATTTTTTGCATTTTTTCTTGGGCGATTTTTCTTGCTTTTGTCGCACCAAAATCCAAAATTTCTTTCAAATGCGAAGGCTTTTCTAAAAGCTCATTATATTTTTCTCTTGCTTCTTTAAAATAAGCATTTACAAGCTCGTTTAAATATATTTTAAAATGTCCATAACCCTCACCACCTTTTTCATAGCGTATTTGTAATTCTTTTTGCCCTGATTCATCTAAAAAAAGCTTTGCGATTTTAAAAATATTGCAGTTTTCATGATCTTTTGGATCTTCTAAAGCGGTACTATCTGTAACTATGGAAGAAATTTGTTTTTTTAAGGTTTTTTCACTGCTAAAAATATCTATAGTATTTTGATAAGATTTACTCATTTTTGCTCCATCAGTACCCACAACCACAGCTACTTCTTCATTAACTCTCGCTTCTGGAAGGGTAAAAATTTCACCCCATTCATTATTAATTTTTAAAGCAATATCGCGTGCGATTTCAACATGCTGGATTTGATCTTTTCCTACAGGGACAATTCGTGTATCAAAAAGTAAAATATCTGCCGCCATTAAAACAGGATAAGAAAAAAGCCCATGTGAAGCACTAAGTCCCTTAGCAACTTTATCCTTGTAACTATGTGCACGCTCTAATAAACCCATAGGAGTAAATTGCGATAAAATCCAATAAAGCTCCATAACTTCCTTAACATCACTTTGCAACCAAAAAACGCTTTTTTGAGGATCTATACCAAGGCTTAAAAAAGCCGCAGCAGCTTTTAAGGAATTTTGTTTAAGTTTTTCTCCATCTTGAGAAGAAGTCATGGCATGATAATTAGCAATAAACATAAACATTTGGCTTTTTTCTTGTGCATCTACCATTTGCTTAATCGCACCAAAATAATTACCTATATGCAAATCGCCACTTGGCTGAAGGCCTGTTAATACTCTCATTTTATCACCTTTTTAATCTCGCTTAAAAGCTCATCTATATTTTTATTTTCTATATTTAAAATAAAATTTGCCTTTTGTTCATACTTGCTTAAACGCTCATTATATAATTTTTTTGCTTTAATTTCATCATAAAATAAAGGTCTTTTAGAAATTTCATCTTTGTCTAAACGCTTTTTTAAATATTCAAAATCTGCTTTTAAATAAATACAAAAACCTGCTTTTTCTAAATTTGAAACATTAACAAAACCCCCACCTGTAGCAATACAAGTTTTCTCACAAGAACTGAAAAAATCAGCCATTTTTTGCTCTTGTTCTCTAAAAAAATTTTCCCCTTTTTGTTCAAAAATTTCACTGACTTTTTGATTAAATTTTTGTTCTATTAAAAAATCACTATCTAAAAAAACAAGATCTAAATCCTTAGCTAAAGCTCTTGCTAAAGTGCTTTTTCCAGAACCCATAAATCCTATAAAAACGATATTTTTAGCTTTCATCATTTTCTTTACTGCCCTTTTTACGCGAAGCAATCACTAAAGGCACACCTTCAAAATTAAATTCTTTTCTGATTTGATTTTGTAAATAACGCTTATAGCTAAAATGCAAGGCCTTAGGACGATTCATAATAAGTGCAATTTTTGGCGGTGCTAAGTCATATTGTACTGCATAATAAATTTTAACCAATTTCCCATAATCATGCGGCAAAGGATGTGCTCTTGTGGCATTTTCTATCAAGATATTAAGCTTAGAAGTTTGGATTTTTTGAGTGAAATTTTCAAAAATTTGCAAAATTTTATCGAGTAAAACATGCACCCTTTTTCCACTTAAAGCTGATACGCTAATCACGGGTGCGTAAGCTAGAAATTTAAAACGATCAAGACGCAATTCTTTTACAGTCTTATCAAAATCCATCTCACTTTTATCCCATTTATTTAAAACAATAATCACACCCAAATAATGCTTAGCCACAAGCCCAGCAATGCGTTCATCAAGCTCGTTAAAGCCCTCATGCGCATCTAAAACCAAAAGTGCTATTTGAGAATGAGATAAAATTTTTTCCGTGCGATTTAGGGCAAAGCGTTCGAGTCCTTGAATTTTACCCCTTTTTCTAATACCTGCAGTATCAACAAATTCTATCACTTTATCTTTATGAACTACACTTTCATTAACAGGATCTATAGTAGTTCCTGCAATAGAACTTACAACACTGCGTTCTTGTTTAACCAAAGCATTTAAAAGACTTGATTTTCCAACATTTACACGCCCTACAATACCCACTCTGATATGATTTTGATCGACTTCTTTAAATTGAAATTCTTTTCCTTCTTCATAATACTCTAAAAAATCTTCTAAATTTTCTTCTTCATCGGGGATTAAAAACTCTTCATGTAAAAATTTTTCAAGCCATTCATAAAGTTCATCTAAGCCTACATTATGGGTTACTGAAAGATTAAAGATTTCCTTTATACCAAAATTTGCAAACTCCCAAGCCCTTTCTTCATCTTTTTTATTATCTACTTTATTAATCACTAAGGCTATAGGTTTTCCAAGTTTTTTTAAAGAATAAAAAAATTGTCTATCCTCATCATCAGGCGCTAATTTCCCATCAACTAGATAAAGTATGATATCGCTTTCTTTGGCTACTTTTAAAGTGTTTTTTTTCACATTTTTAAAAAGTTCATCACTTTCATCAAGCCCTCCACTATCAATAAGCATGGCTTTTTTTGAATGAATATGAATTTGCGTTTTATTTGTATCTCTAGTTGTACCTGAAATATCACTTGTAATAGCTATTCTTTGTCTTGCCATTCTATTAAAAAGGCTTGATTTACCAACATTTGGCTTGCCTATAAGTATGATGCTTTGCATTTTTTTCCTAGAAAATTATATTTTTAAAATTATATAAAATTTGGCTTAATATTAAGCAAAAAAAGACTAGAATTAACCCAGATTTTAGTCAAGGAAAAAAATGCTAAAAGTAATCAAGCATAATTTAGGAATTTATTTCATGATTTTAGCATGTTTGGATTTTGCACTTATGGGAGCTTGTGCAAAAATTCTTAGCAAGGAAATGAGTTCTATAGAAATTATGTTTTTTAGAAATATCATAGGAATTTTTTTCATAGTCTATCTTTTAAAACGATCTAAGGCGCATAAAGAAGGGGGATATTTTTGGCTCTTGGTATTTCGTGGAGTAGTAGGCACGCTTTCACTATATATGTTTTTCTATAATGTTTCAAATATTACACTAGGTGGAGCTTTTGCTTTTCAAAAAACTGCTCCTATTTTTATTACTTTAATAGCTTTTGTTGTTTTTAAAGAAAATATTGGCATCAAAGGCTGGATAGGAATTTTAATAGCATTTGGTGGAGTGCTTTTAATCGCTCAGCCTTGGGCTCATAATTTAAATCATTCAGGCTTTGATTTAAAAAATTCAGTTATAGGTATCACGAGTGGATTTTTAGCCGCTTTAGCTCTTACAAGTGTAAGAGAACTTAGAAAATCTTACACTACAGAACAAATTGCCTTTTCTTTTATCCTTTTAGGAACCTTAATGCCTTTAATTTCTATGATCAGTGCTGAATTTTTTGAACCACAGCATCTTGATTCTTTACATTTAGATTTCATTCTAGCACCTTTTGTGATGCCAAGTCTTACAGCTTGGCTTATCATTGCCATTATGGGAACTTTAGGCACCATTTATCAAATTCATGTCACTAAAGCTTATGGTATCGCTAAACAAGCAGGAGTGGTTGCCGGAGTTAGTTATCTTGATGTAGTATTTAGTATGATAGTTGGGATAATTTTGGGAGATAATTTACCAAGTACTATGGTTTTTTTAGGTATAATAGGCATTATTTTTGGTGGATTAATTTTAGTTAAGAACAAAGGAAAAAAATGAAAAAAATGATACTCATTGCTGGTCCTTGCGTGATAGAAAGCAAAGATTTGATTTTTAAAGTTGCTGAACAGTTAAAAAATTTTAATGAAAATCCAAATATAGAATTTTATTTCAAATCAAGTTTTGATAAGGCCAATCGCACAAGTATTAATTCTTTTCGAGGTCCTGGTCTTGAAGAAGGATTAAAAATTTTACAAAGCGTAAAAGATGAATTTGGTATGAAAATCTTAACCGATATACACGAAAGCAATCAAGCAAACCCTGTAAGTGAAGTAGCTGATGTCTTGCAAATTCCTGCTTTTTTATGTCGTCAAACCGATTTACTTGTAGCCGCAGCAAAAACTAAGGCAAAAGTTAATATCAAAAAAGGACAATTTTTAAACCCAAGCGATATCAAATACAGCGTTAAAAAAGTTCTACAAACCCGTGGTATAGAAGATGAAGGCTATGAAGCTGCTCAAAAAAATGGTGTTTTTGTAGCTGAAAGAGGAGCTAGCTTTGGCTATGGAAATTTAGTAGTAGATATGCGTTCTTTAGTTATCATGCGTGAATTTGCTCCAGTTATTTTTGATGCTACCCATAGCGTACAAATGCCAGGGGCTGCAGGTGGAAGTAGCGGAGGGAAAAGCGAATTTGTAGAACCTTTAGCAAGAGCGGCAGCAGCCGTAGGCATAGATGGCTTTTTCTTTGAAACACATATTAATCCTTGCGAGGCTTTATGCGATGGACCCAATATGCTTAATCTTACACGCCTTAAAAATTGCGTTAATACATTACTAGAAATACAAAATATCATAAAGGAAAACAAATGAATATTATTGAAGGAAAATTAAATTTAGACTCAAATACAAAAATTGCTATCATTAATGCAAGATTTAATCATATCATCACAGATCGCCTTGTAGAAGGAGCAAAAGATGCTTTTTTAAGACACGGAGGCAAAGAGGAAAATCTAAGCCTTATACTTGTTCCTGGTGCTTTTGAACTTCCGTATGCGTTAAAAAAAGCTATAGAAAGCAAAAAATTTGATGCAATTTGTTGCGTAGGTGCAGTAATTCGTGGCTCAACTCCGCATTTTGACTATGTTTCAGCAGAAACCACCAAAGGCATAGCCAATGTGAGTTTAAATCATAATATCCCTGTAAGCTTTGGTGTTTTAACTACAGATACAATAGAACAAGCCATAGAAAGAGCTGGAAGCAAAGCAGGCAATAAAGGCTTTGAAGCTATGACAACTGTAATCGAGATGTTAAATTTAAGCAAGGAGCTTTAATGGCAACGCGTCATCAAGTTCGCCAAAGCGTCATCTCCTTACTTTATGCTTTTGAATTAAATTCTCAAAACAACGTTTTTGTAGATGAAATTTTAGATGAAAAAAAAATACGCAATGAACAAAAAAATTTTACTTTAAATTTATATAATGGAATTTTAGATAATTTAAACAATATTGATGAAACCTTAAATTCATTTCTAAATGATAATCAAATTACAGCTTTAGGACATGTAGAAAGAGCTATACTAAGACTTGGAGCTTATGAGTTACTTTTTACCGATACTCCTAGCGCCATTGTCATCAATGAGGCTATAGAACTTGCTAAAGAACTTGCTAATGACAATTCTCCAAAATTTATAAATGGAGTTTTAGATGCCTTAATAAAGGCTAAAAAATGAAGCTTTGTGTCGCACTTGATCTTTCTACAAAAGAAGAATGCTTGCAACTTGCCAAAGAATTAAAAAATTTAGACATATGGTTAAAAGTAGGTTTAAGAGCATATTTAAGAGATGGTTTTAAATTCATAGAAGAACTTAAAAAAGTTGATGATTTTAAAATATTTCTTGATCTTAAAATTCATGATATTCCCAACACTATGGCAGATGCTTGCGAAGAAGTATCAAAACTTGGTGTTGATATGATCAATATCCACGCAAGTGCTGGAAAAATAGCCATACAAGAAGTTATGACACGGCTTAGCAAATTTTCAAAAAGACCTTTAGTTTTAGCAGTTTCTGCTCTTACGAGTTTTGATGAAGAAAATTTCTTTAGTATTTATAGACAAAAAATTGAAGAAGCTGTAATTAATTTTTCAAAAATATCCTATGAAAATGGACTTGATGGTATGGTATGCTCTGTTTTTGAAAGCAAAAAAATTAAAGAGCACACAAGTTCAAATTTCTTAACCCTTACTCCTGGAATTCGTCCTTTTGGAGAAACAAGTGATGATCAAAAACGTGTTGCTAATCTTGCAATGGCTAGAGAAAATTTGAGTGATTATATCGTTGTGGGAAGGCCTATATATAAAAATGAAAATCCTAGGGCTGTATGTGAAAAAATTTTAAACAAAATACACAGAAAAAATATAAGCGAAAACGATATAGAGCAAAATTATGAAGCAATTCAGCAAAAAGAATGGGATATGTGTAATCACTTTGAAGAATGGATTAAAACTCAGCCTGATAAAGAACATGCTTTAAAAGAATTTTATGCTAAGTGTGGGATAAAATATTGAATTATCAACAATTAGAATGCGATTACTTTAATCTTTACAATCAGTTTCTTAGCGTGGATTTTCAAATTTCATTATTTGAAAAAGATCATAAAGGTTTAATTAAAGATTTTATATTTTTTTATTATCAAATTTTAAAACAAAAAGACTTGAGCTACTTGCTTGAGGTAAGAAATAAAATTTCCCTGAAAGTTTATAATTATATGCAAGAGCACTCCACTTCTCCAAAAGATTTAAGTCTTATTTGTCTAAGAGAAAATAAACATATTGAATTTTTTCAAATATTTTACAAGGCTCTCGCTTATTTTGTAGCCTTTAGAAAAAAACTTGATGGAGAACAAAAAATTAAAAATTTGATTTCAAATATCAATGACTGTTTTGGCTATCATTTCTTGAATTCTGACTTTAACAATCTTCAAAATTTTCAAAAAAGCGATTTGTTCACCTTACCTGAAAAACATCTTAAATATTTTCACTTCGCCATGATTCATCTTTGTTTCATGGTTTTAAATCCTTTAAATTTTAAAGACTCTAATCGGCATCTTGATAAAGCGATTAATTATCTTGTCGATGGAACTTTTGAAATTTATGAGCTCATCTTTAAAGAATATTTTTTATTGTTTTCAAAAGATAAAGAGCTCAAGGATGAACTTAGAAAATTAAAAAAATTAGAATTTAAAATTCTAATGCAAGAAACTTCAAAAATTAAACTACTTAATCACTATAAAGAATTTTGCGAAGAAATATTCTACAATATAGAACTTGAAAAAATCACACAAAATTAATCCTGTATTAACATTGTTATAGTTTAATAATAAAAATTTTTAACAAGGAAAAATTATGATTATAACTCCTGAGAATTTATATAAAAAAAGAAGAGATTTTTTAAAACTTGGAGCGGGTGCTTTAATAAGTTCAAGCGTGCTTGCTTCTAAACTATCTGCTTTAAATTTCACAAGCGATACTAATCCAAACAAACTTGAAATCAGCGATGAAGAACTGGCTACAAATTATGTCAATTTTTATGAATTTTCAACAGATAAAAGAAAGGCTGTATCATTGGCACAAAATTTCAATACTCAAAATTGGAAAATCGATATCAGTGGAGAAATAGAAAAACCTTTAACTTTAAGCATGGAAGATATTTTAAAATTTCCACTAGAAGAAAGAATTTATCGTTTTCGCTGTGTTGAAACTTGGTCTATGGTGGTACCTTGGGTAGGCTTTGAATTGCGTCGTTTGATTGAAATGGCAAAACCTACAAGCGAGGCAAAATTTGTTAAATTCACCACTCTTTTAGATAAGAGTCAATTTCCCGATCAAGACGCTTTATTTCCAACTATAGACTATCCTTATGTAGAAGGACTTCGCATGGATGAAGCTATGCATCCTCTTACCTTGCTTGCAGTAGGAATGTATAAAAAAGCCTTAAAGCCTCAAAATGGTGCTCCAATACGCCTTGTTGTTCCTTGGAAATATGGCTTTAAAAGTATTAAATCTATAGTTAAAATAGAATTTACTAAAGAACAGCCTAAATCCACTTGGGAAAGTTACGCTCCAAGTGAATATGGTTTTTATGCCAATGTCAATCCTAATGTTTCTCATCCTAGATGGTCTCAAGCTAACGAAAGGGCTTTAGGAGACTTCTTTACCAAGCCTACTTTAATGTTTAATGGTTATGAAAAAGAAGTGGCAAGTTTATATAAAAACATGGACTTGAAAGTGAATTTTTAATGCAGACAAAATACTTTAAATTTCTTGCTTATTTTAGCTTTATCATAAGTTTAATCTATGGCTTTTATCATATCATAAAAGCCTTTGATTTTGTAAAAGAAGCCTATATTTACACTGGAATATTTGCTTTAATCTTTTTAAATTTAAGTCTTTTATTTTCTTTACTTAAATTTAAAAAAACAAAAAATTATCCTAAAATTTTAGGTATTTTTGCAGCTTTTTGGGCGATTTTGCACTTTTTAAATTATTTTATTTTTGATAGAAATGCTCAAATTTTAAGGCTTTTCGATGATATTTCACATCGTTTATTAGAAGCAAGTGGATTTATCGCATTTTTAATCATATTTTTAATGCTTTTAAGTTCTTTTAAAATCTTTAAAAAACTTAGTAAAATCAGAAAACTAGGATATTTATGCTTAGTTTTGGCAAGTTATCATTATTTTTTAACCCCAAAAATTCCTATGTTTTGGGAATGGAGTGCTTTAATTATAGCTTTGTTTTATTTTATAGTTCGCTATACAAAAACATTAAAAAAGTTAAAATCCAACAATCTTACTTTTATCAAAACTTGAATTTAATTCTTTTTGTATGCTTTCTATAAAATCTTGCATTTTAAAAACCCCATCTTTTGATACAGCTACTTTCAAAGCTGTATTCTTCACCACCATTAAAATTTGTGCTCCACTTAATTCATAATTTGATAAAATATTTATATCAAAATCTTTTTCAAATAATGCTTTTTTAGGTAGAAATTTTTCCCAAATTTTAAGCCTATCTTTAAAATCAGGTTTTTTAAATTCTATCTTATAATCAAATCTTCTTGAAAATGCACTATCTAAGCTTTCTAAAAAATTTGTCGTAGCGATAATCACACCACTAAAACGCTCAATTTGCTCTAAGAATATATTTTGCATTTGATTATGCATTTTATCGCTACCACTACTTCCATCTACACGCGTACTTAAAAACTGATCAGCTTCATTGAGAAGTAAAATAGGACTTTGTTTACAAGTTTGCACGATATTTTTATAAGTATCAAAAATTTTTCTTACATTTTGCTCACTCTCTCCAACCCATTTGCTCAAAATTTTAGAACAGTCAAAACTAAGAACAGATTTTTTCATTGATTTAGCCATAGCTAAAGCTGACATAGTTTTTCCAGTACCAGCAGGACCATAAAAAATAATTTTAGCTTCTATATTTTTATTACTCTTTATACCCCAAGAATGAAGTCTTTCTAGGACTTTTTTATCTTGTTGTTTTAAAATATTTTCTAAAAGCTCTTTTGTATTTTCAGGCATAATAATATCATTGATGTCAGTGCTTGGTTCTATAAGCTCGAAAATATCTTGATCTTTTAAAACACTTTCAATTTTGATTTTTTTACTTTGTTTTGGTTCAAAATTTATAATTCTTTGTAAAATTTCATCGATAATAAAAAAACTTTTAGAAATATCTCCAAAAGCATTTAAATATTCATCATACTCGATTAAGTTTAAAAGAGGAGCATTTTCTTGTAATAGTTTTTTATTTTTATGCCTTTCTAAATCATTTTCACTGATTAAAGAAAGTAAAGAATTCATTTCTCTAGAAATCGAACTTTCATTACTTAAGGCGTATTCTTCTTTTAAAAGTGCTAGAAAAATAATTTGTTCTTTATGTTCAAGATTGTATTCTTTAAAAATATCAGCCAATACATTATAAAATTTACTTTTTTTTAGTCTTTCTTTGATATGTTTTTCATAAAGTTTAATTTGATTTTTTATTTCACTATTATAAGCACTTTTTTGTATAAAACTTAATCTTTCGTATAATTGAATACGCGCAAATTCATCTTTTAAATATTCTAAATAATCTGCATAAGCCTCTTGTTTCTCAAAATTTAAACGAGGTTTTGCTTCTAAAAATTCTAAAAAATATTCACTTAGACTAAGCTCACTTTGCAATAAGGCAAGAGTTAATGTTTGAGTTTTATTATTTTCTAAACTTTTAAAAAAACTCGAATTTTGATTTACAAAACCTCTTTCGATAAGTTTTTTTAAATCCTCCAAAGCATCAAGATAAAGATACTTATCATTTCCAAAAATTGTCGATAATAAAGTAAAGGCATTGATAGAAGAAATAGAAACGACATAATTTCTACAAAGTTCTCTAAGAATCAAAGCCTCATTTTTAGCACACTTAAGCTCTTTATAAATTTGAGTATCTTCTATATTTTTCAAACTTAAAAAATTTTTTAATTTTTCCATTATTTTTTAAATTCCTTAAGCTCATCTTCGTTAAATTCTACGCAAATATTTTCATCTAAAAAATGACCTTCAAAAGGTAGATAACAAATTTTTAGTTTTCCATTATTAAGCAAAAAATTATTATTAAATTGTAAATTTTGCAGATCTTCAAAACACTCATCACATGTATTTTTAAGCTTCTCATGTAAAAGATTTTGAAATTTTTGATTTTTAGTATTATACAAATCATTTAGTTTTACAAATGCGTGAGCATTAATATCATAAACAAAATTATTTAACTCTAAAATAGCACGGCTCATACCATCTTCATAAAAATAATACCATTCTTCAAAACTAATTTTTCCATCTTGTAAAAAAATAGGCTTTTGGCGAATTTGTTCAAAACTAAATACACTCTTATGAACAGGATGAAATTCTTTAAAATCATCATTAAAACCTATAAAATCAAGACTACGCTTTATACGAATGCCATCTTGCGTTTCAACAAGTTCTAAAGTAGTTGTTCCTAAATTTTCTCCTTGAAAATTTTTATTATCATATGTAAGCATTTTAGAAGAATTGATTTTATATTTTTTACGCTCATCCTGCCAAAAATCATTTGTCTTAACGAGCGGAATCTCTAAATTTCCATTTATATCATCAATAATTAAAAAACTAGAACTTGTTTGATTTTTATCCCTGTCAAAAAGTGGAGTCATAGGCGCATTATCATAAACTATGGCAAAAATTTCTTTATCCTGCAAATGATAAAAATACAATTCACCTTTATAAACTTGCGCTAAAGCTAGATTTACAAAGCAAAATACCAGTAAAAAAAATTTCAAACTCTATCCTTTAATTTTGAATATGCGTTAAGATAATTTTAGTATGTGAAATTTTATCAAAAAAACTTACTTTATTATCACAAACTTGATAAAAAATTTCATAATTTTTTGCTTTTAAATTTTGTTCAAAACCACAATCAGTTTTTTCTAAATTTTTACCCTGCCATAAAGCATTTGCCTTTAAAATATCACTTAAAATATCATCATAATATACATTTTTAAAAAATTTTTGATTAAACACTTTTTTATCATAACACACTGCATTGATACAAATTTTATCTTTGATTTTGAGTTCAAAAAAAGCTTGCCCTAGTTTATAAACTTCTAAATTTAAAGCATTATTTTCTTTTTTTAAAAAAGCTGCGTCATTGATTTTTATCATAGGAGAAGCAATCAAAACCATCAAGCTTTGACTCGAAAAATTTTGATTTTTCACACTACAAGCACAAAGAAAAAAAATAAAACACAGAGCTAAACAATGCTTCAAATTTGACCTTATTTAAGATTTTTAAAACTGATATTTAACTCTAAATCAAGCTCTTTTACAAGCTTCATCACAGCTTGTAAATCATCAATTTGTTTTGCTACAACACGAATTTCTTCACCACGAATCGAAGAATTAACTTTAAGTTTGCTATCTTTGATAGCTTTATTGATTTTTTTGGCATTTTCACTATCAATAGCATCGTTTGCTTTCAAATTTAAACGAAACATTGCTCCACTTTCACGAGAAAGCTCTTCAATAGCATTAGGATTAATTCCTCTTTTGATAAGTTTAGAAATCACTATATCTTTTAAAACATCAAGCTTTCCTTCACTAGAAGAACTGAGTTTAAAAATACTCTCTTTTTCGCTTAAATCAATCTCACACTTAATTCCTTTTAAGTCATAACGACTATCAAGTTCTTTTTTAGCTTGTTCAAAAGCATTTTTTAACTCTTGTTTATCTAAAGCTGCTGAAATATCAAAACTATGTTCACTTGCCATTTTCTATCCATTCTTTTAAATTATTATAAACTATATCCATTAAAGCATTTAAAGCCTCCTTGCTCGCCCACGCAACATGAGGAGTGATAATAAGATTTTCTTTATTTTTAATGCTTAAAAGTGGATGATTTTTCATCATAGGTTCAATTTCTAAAACATCAAGCCCTACACGAATATTTTTTTCATCTATGATTTTAGCTAAATCATTTTCATTGACAATCCCACCTCTTCCTACATTAATCAAAATCGCATTATCTTTTAAAAGCTTTAATTCTTCAAAGGCGAGTAAATTTTTGGTTTTTTCATTTAAAGGTGCGTGGATACTTATAATATCGCAAGTTTTTAATAAATCTTTTAATTCCAAATGTACAAAATCTGCGTTTTTATTAGCTCCACTCGTAGAATAATAATAAATTTCGGCTCCAAAAGCCTTTGAAATTTTTGCCACTTCTTTACCTATGGTTCCTAAACCTATAATACCATGTTTTTTACCACTTAAGGTGTTTAAAATTCTACTATAATCTGTAAAAATAGGACTTTCACACCATTTACCCTCTTTGCTCCATTTGTCATAATAAAGCACTTGATTTAAAAAAGCAAACATAAACGCAAAAGTATGTTGCACCACACTCATAGTAGAATACCCAGCAGCATTTTTTACAATAATACCTTTTTCTTTAGCATACTCAATATCGATATTATTAACACCTGTAGCAGTTTCCAAAATGAGTTTTAAATTTTTACAAGCATCAATCACATCTTTATCAATTACAACCTTGTTTGTCATGGCGACATTAGCATCTTTTAAACGCTCTATGGTTTGCTCTTTATTTGTTGTGGTATAAATTTGCAAAGAACCAAATTTTTCAAAAACACTTAAATCATAATCCCCTAAAGTTGCCGCATCTAAACAAACAATTTTCATTTTTCAATCCTTTATAATATGTCCTACAAATTTAGAATAATTATCAAGCACAAGTCCTCCTTTTCTAAATCCTAAGCCACACCCTTCATAAGCAAAGAAAACACCTGCTTGATAGTATTCGTTTTCACATGAATTAAACTCTACATATTCTTGATAAATAGCCTTATTATTCCCATAAGGACCTACATTCTCATGCAAAGTTTTTCCATCTTTAATTATACTGATATTTGCACCTTCTCTACCAAAAACAGGTTTTTTAACATAGTTTTTACCTTCCAAAGGAGTATCTTTTGTTTCTAAAAGTAATGGATGATTTGGATAAAGTTCCCATAGAATTTTTAAAATTCCCTTAGATTGAAATAAAAGCGTATAAGCAGGATTTAAAATAATTGCTCTTTGATTACGCATGATTTGAGTTAAAAGCATGGCAAGTTCACCCTCTTCTATGGCTATATCTTCCCAAGGAATAAGCTTAAACCAATACTCATAATTTTCGCCCTCTTTAAAAATACCCTCTTCGCTAAATTCCACCTCATCCACAAAGGAAAAATTAGTTTGAAAACCTGCTTCATTGGCTATATGTGCAAGCAATTTTGTAGTGATTTCTTCTTCTTTACTTCCTGCAACACTTGAAAAAAGAATTTTCCATCCTTGATAATGCTCTTCAAACCCTTCAACACTTTCATCAAGGGTAATAAGTCTTTTAAAATTATCCATCAAACTTTCATAAATGCTATTAAATTGTGCGCTTTCATCCATTCCATTTTGTTTTAAAAGTGCCCATTGTAAAATCGCACTTTCAAAAAGAGCAGTAGGGGTATCAGCATTAAATTCTATAAGTTTTATAGGCTTGCCATCAAGTCCACCCGCTAAATCAAAACGCCCATATAAATGCCAATGAACCTCATTTTCCCAACTCATCTTAATTGCATCAATAAGATTAAAAGGAATTCCAAGCTCATCAAAACGATCATTATCAATCACTTCTTGCGCTGCAGCAATAAACATATCATAAAGCTCATTTACCGCTTCATAATAAGCATTAGCTTCACTTTCCTTAACACAAACTAACTTATTGCTAATATAATCACTTCCATCTTCATCTGTATGCCAAGAAAAACCTATATTTTCTAAATAATCTTTTTGAAGTTTATCTACTTGTAGTAATTGCATTATTTATCCTTAAGAACCAAAAGAAGAACTAGAACTTGTGGCTTTAGAGCCTCCGCCAAAAAAGCCTGATTTTTTAGCACTTGAAGCAGAGCTTGTTGTGCCTGCTTTATTAAAACTATTAACACTCCTTTGATAAGCACTTTGATTTGAAAAAGCACCGCGTTGTTGGTTGGCAAAATTTTGATTATTGAAAAGTTTTGAACCTATCCAACTTCCTAAAATAGCACCTGCAGCACTTGCAAGTAAAGTTTCCCCTAAACTCAATCCCCCACTACTGATTTGTCCATTGTCTTTAGTTAAATTTGAAGTTCCATTATCAATTTTAGCTGCTTCTTCTTTAATCAAAGCATCCATTTCTTCTTTGGATAAAATTCTTTCTGTGCCATTAAGATCTTTTAAAACTACCCTTGTTTCATCACTTGGATATTGATCTTTGATTTTATACTGCCCTGGAGCTGTTTCTTCGATAATTACAAAAGCTCCTTGAGCATTAGCTGCTTGATTTAAAGTATCTGAATTGTCATTATTACTTCCACAACCTGCTAAAGCACCTCCAGCAACAGCTGCTAAACCACCTATCATACCAATTTGAATGATTTTTTTGATTTTTTTCATAAGTTTATCCTAAAAACAGAAAATTTAAATTAGAAATTTTAACAAAAAATAATAAATACTTTTTAATTTAATACCAAATGAAGTTTGTAGATATAAAAAAGCCCTTTCGGGCTTTTGGGTTAGAGTCTTGACTCGTAGCGTCTAAGCATATAAAGTCTTTTAAGCATTTTTTTGCGTGCTGAAATTTTTTGTTTTTTGCGAATTTCAGTCATAGGCTCAAAAAATCTTCTTGCTCTTACTTCAGTCACAACTAGATTTCTATCTACTTGTTTTTTGAATTTACGATACGCTTCATCAAAAGACTCGTTAGGATGCACCTTGATTCCTGGCACAGTCCTCACCACCTTTCTGTGTAAATTTTTGTTGTGAAATATAATTATAAAACACTTCTTATTAATTCTAACTTAGAAAGCATTTAAAAATTGTTTTAGTTTTTATCGGTTATAATCCTTAATTACAAAGTACTAAAAAATTATAATTTAAGGTCTAAAAATGCAAGGACACATTACAAACTATACAAAAGAACGATATTTTGTATATTTAATTGCAAGTATTATCATATTTGCCCTACCTTTCATAAGAATTAATGAGAATCATTTTTTTCTTTTAAGTTTTGATCACTCTAAATTAAATCTATTTTTTATTTCTTTTTCAACACAAGAATTTTATCTCATGCCTTTTGTTCTTATATTTCTTTTTTTATTTATTTTTTTTATTACAACTTTAGGTGGAAGAATTTGGTGTGCTTGGAGTTGTCCACAAACGATTTTTAGAGTTATATATAGAGATATCATACAAACTAAATTTCTTAAAATTCGCAAAAATATCAATAACAAACAAAAAGAATATGAGGGACAATATTTTAAAAAATTTCTTGGAGTAATAATTTTTTATTTTATATCTTTAGTTGCTGTTAGTAATTTACTTTGGTACTTTATTCCTCCTGAAGATTTTTTCAATTATATTCAAAATCCTGGCGAGCATCTACTTTTACTTGGAATTTTATTTTGTGCTAGCTTACTTTTTACTTTGGATATTACCTATTTACAAGAAAAATTTTGTGTTTATGTCTGTCCTTATGCAAGAATACAATCTGTAATGTTCGATCATGATACAATGCAAGTGATCTACGATGAAAAACGCGGGGGCTTGATCTATGATGGACACACCAAACTTCATAAAAAACCGCCTGAGGGAGAATGCATAGGTTGCGAAGCCTGTGTTAGCATCTGTCCAACTCATATTGACATACGCAAAGGAATGCAACTTGAATGTATTAATTGTCTTGAATGTGCCGATGCTTGCTCTAAGGTTCAAAGCAAATTTAATCGTCCAAGTTTGATCAATTGGACAAGTGCAAAAGCTATTGAAACGCGTTCTAAGGTTCATTATTTAAGATTTAGAACGATAGCATATTTTATAGTTCTTCTAATTGCTTTACTGGCTTTAATCATCATGGGAAGCAAAAAAGAAAGCATGCTTTTAAATATCAATCGTAGTAGTGAATTATATAATATTTCAAATGTTAAAGGTGAATTAGTCATTTCAAATGCTTATACCTTTTTGTTTCAAAATACAGATTCTAAACCTCATGAATATTATTTTACAGCAAATTTAGAAGGAATAAATGATGGAATTGAAATCATAAGACCAAACAAACCTTTTAAATTAAAAGCAGGAGAACAAGTCAAAAAAATAGTTGTTATCAGGGCTACAAAAAATTTAGCAAATAATGATAAAAAAGACGTAATCTTTCCTTTACATATAAAAGCTTACGCAAAGGATAATGAAAAAATTTCGGTTTTTAGAAAAAGTATATTTGTATACCCTAAAAGCACTCTTATAAAGGATAAAAATGAACTCAAATAGAACACCATCACAAAAAGTTTTAGCCAGACAAGAAAAAATCAAAGCAGTGGCCTTAGAGCTTTTTTTAACAAAAGGATACCAAGAAACAAGTTTGAGTGATATTATTAAATTATCTGGAGGATCTTATTCTAATATTTATGATGGTTTTAAAAGTAAAGAAGGGCTATTCTTTGAAATTTTAGATGACATATGTAAAAAACACTTTCATCTTATTTATTCCAAAACACAAGAAATTGAAAATGGCACTTTAAAAGAAATTTTAACTTCTTTTGGTTTAGCTTTTATAGAAATTTTCAATCAACCAGAAGCTGTAGCTTTTGGTAAAATTATCTATTCTCAAGTTTATGACAAAGATAGACATCTTGCCAATTGGATAGAAAACAATCAACAAAATTTTTCCTATAACATACTTATGGATTTTTTCAAGCAACAAAATAATTCTTATATGAAAAAAAATGCAGAAAAACTTGCTGTTCTTTTTTACACTATGTTAAAAGAACCTTATCATCATCTTAATGTTTTAATTAATGCTCGTTTAAAAAATAAAAAAGAACAAAAAGAACATGTTGAATTTGTTGTAAACGTTTTTCTAAATGGGATCAATGGATCCAAAGCTTAAAAATAATTTTATTAACCAAAATTAAGATATAATTAGCCAAAAATTTTTGTAATAAATATTACAATTTTTAATTTAATTTTTCAAGGCAAAACCATGAAATTATTTCAAAAAAATACTATTTTAGCTTTAGGTGTTGTGCTTTTACTCACTGCTTGCAGCAAAGAAGAAGCACCAAAAATACAAATGCCGCCTCAACCTGTAACAACCATGAGTGCTAAATCTGAAGATTTACCACTTAGTTTTACTTACCCTGCTAAACTTGTCAGTGATTATGATGTCATTATAAAACCTCAAGTTAGTGGCGTAATAGAAAATAAACTTTTTAAAGCTGGAGATAAAGTAAAAAAAGGACAAACATTATTTATTATAGAACAAGATAAATTTAAAGCTAGTGTTGATTCGGCTTACGGACAAGCTTTGATGGCTAAGGCAACTTTCGAAAATGCAAGCAAGGATTTTAATCGTTCTAAAGCTCTTTTTAGTAAAAGTGCAATCTCTCAAAAGGAATACGACTCTTCTCTTGCTACATTTAACAATTCAAAAGCTAGTCTAGCAAGTGCTAGAGCACAGCTTGCAAATGCAAGAATTGATCTAGATTATACCGAAATAAAAGCTCCTTTTGATGGTACTATAGGAGATGCTTTAGTTAATATAGGAGATTATGTAAGTGCTTCAACAACTGAACTAGTTAGAGTTACAAATTTAAATCCTATTTACGCAGATTTCTTTATTTCAGATACAGATAAACTAAATTTAGTCCGCAATACTCAAAGTGGAAAATGGGATTTAGACAGCATTCATGCAAATTTAAATCTTAATGGAGAAACCGTTCAAGGCAAACTTTATTTTATTGATTCTGTTATAGATGCTAATAGTGGAACAGTAAAAGCCAAAGCTATATTTGACAACAACAACTCAACACTTTTACCAGGTGCTTTTGCAACAATTACTTCAGAAGGTTTTATACAAAAAAATGGCTTTAAAGTGCCTCAAATAGCTGTTAAACAAAATCAAAATGATGTTTATGTTCTTCTTGTTAAAAATGGAAAAGTAGAAAAATCTTCTGTACATATAAGCTACCAAAACAATGAATATGCCATTATTGACAAAGGATTGCAAAATGGCGATAAAATCATTTTAGATAACTTTAAAAAAATTCAAGTTGGTAGCGAAGTTAAAGAAATTGGAGCACAATAATGTTTTCTAAATTTTTTATCGAAAGACCTGTTTTTGCTTCAGTTGTTGCAATTATCATTTCTTTAGCTGGAGCTATAGGTCTTACAAATTTACCTATAGAACAATATCCTTCTTTAACCCCTCCTACAGTTAAAGTAAGTGCAACTTACACAGGAGCTGATGCACAAACCATTGCTTCAACAGTTGCAAGTCCTATCGAAGATGCAATCAATGGCGCAGATAATATGATTTACATGGATTCAACTTCAAGTTCTTCAGGAACTATGAGTTTGACTGTTTATTTTGATATCGGTACAGATCCTGATCAAGCCACCATAGATGTTAATAATAGAATTTCAGCCGCAACTGCAAAAATGCCAGATGCAGTCAAAAAACTTGGAGTAACAGTTAGAAAAACTTCCTCAACAACACTTGCTGCAATTTCTATGTATTCAAGTGATGGCTCAATGAGTGCAGTAGATGTATATAACTATATCACTTTAAATGTTTTAGATGAGTTAAAAAGGGTTCCAGGAGTTGGAGATGCAAACGCTATAGGAAATCGTAATTATTCTTTAAGAATTTGGCTCAAGCCTGATTTATTAAATAAATTTGGAATCACAGCTACTGATGTAATTTCTGCGGTTAATGATCAAAATGCCCAATACGCAACTGGTAAAATTGGCGAAGAACCTGTAACCCAAAAATCCCCTTATGTTTATTCAATCACCATGCAAGGAAGACTACAAAATCCTAGTGAATTTGAAAATATTATTTTAAGAACAAATGATGATGGATCATTTTTAAGACTTAAAGATATAGCTGATGTAGAAATAGGGTCACAACAATACAGCTCACAAGGACGATTAAATGGCAATGATGCAGTTCCGATTATAATCAATCTTCAATCAGGGGCAAACGCATTGCATACAGCAGAACTTGTCCAGGCTAAAATGCAAGAACTTTCAAAAAATTTCCCAAAAGGTTTAACATATAATATTCCTTATGATACAACAAAATTCGTGATAGAATCAATCAAAGAAGTAATTAA
Organism: Campylobacter sp. CFSAN093227; assembly: GCF_012897855.1. Lineage (NCBI taxonomy): Bacteria > Pseudomonadati > Campylobacterota > Epsilonproteobacteria > Campylobacterales > Campylobacteraceae > Campylobacter > Campylobacter sp. CFSAN093227. Next base: position 338,205 of record NZ_CP040610.1, on the reverse strand, counting down.
AACTTTTATTGAAGCTTTAGTTTTAGTTATTATTGTTATGTATATGTTCTTAAAGAATTTCCGTGCAACGCTTATTCCTATGATAGCTGTACCTGTTTCATTGTTAGGAACTTTTGCTGGACTTTATGTTTTAGGCTTTAGTATTAACCTGCTTACACTTTTTGCCTTGATTTTAGCTATAGGGATTGTTGTAGATGATGCGATTATAGTTGTGGAAAATATCGATAGGATTTTACACGAAAATGAACAAATAAGCGTAAAAGATGCTGCTATCCAAGCAATGCAAGAAGTTAGCTCTCCGGTTATTTCAATTGTTCTTGTGCTTTGTGCTGTTTTTGTACCAGTTTCTTTTATATCAGGTTTTGTTGGAGAAATTCAAAGACAATTTGCTCTTACCTTAGCTATATCTGTAACCATATCAGGTTTTGTTGCTCTTACCTTAACACCTTCTTTAAGCGCACTCTTTTTGCGACGTAATGAAGGAGATCCATTTAAATTTGTAAAGAAATTTAATGATTTTTTTGATTGGAGTACCTCTGTATTTAGTGCAGGAGTAGCATATATTCTAAAAAGAACCATTCGTTTTGTTTTAATTTTTTGTATTATGCTTGGAGCGATTTTTTATCTTAATAAAGCAGTACCAAGCTCTTTAGTTCCTGAAGAAGATCAAGGTTTGATGATTAGTATTATCAACCTTCCTTCAGCTTCAGCACTCCATAGAACAATCTCAGAAGTTGATCACATAAGTCAAGAAGTTTTAAAAACTAATGGAGTTAAAGATGCAATGGCTATGATAGGATTTGATCTTTTTACAAGTTCACTCAAAGAAAATGCCGCTGCAATGTTTATAGGCTTGAAAGATTGGAAAGATAGAAATGTGAGTGCTGATGAAATCGCCATGGAGCTTAATAAAAAATTTGCTTTTGATCGCAATGCTTCAAGTATATTTATAGGCTTACCTCCTATACCTGGATTAAGTATCACAGGCGGTTTTGAAATGTATGTTCAAAACAAAAGCGGAAAAAGCTATGATGAAATACAAAAAGATGTAAATAAACTTGTTACTGCGGCCAACCAAAGAAAAGAACTATCAAGAGTAAGAACAACACTTGATACAACTTTCCCTCAATACAAGCTTATAATTGATAGAGATAAATTAAAACACTACAATCTTAACATGCAAGATGTTTTTAACACGATGAATGCAACTATAGGCACTTATTATGTTAATGATTTTTCTATGCTAGGTAAAAATTTCCAAGTAAATATCCGCGCAAAAGGTGATTTTAGAAATACACAAGATACATTAAAAAATATTTTTGTAAGATCAAATGATGGAAAAATGATACCACTTGATTCTTTCTTAACTTTACAAAGAAGTTCAGGGCCTGATGATGTAAAACGATTCAACCTTTTCCCAGCAGCACAAGTTCAAGGTCAACCCGCACCAGGTTATACTTCAGGTCAAGCTATAGAAGCGATTGCTCAAGTAGCAAAAGAAACTTTAGGGGATGATTATTCCATAGCTTGGAGTGGATCAGCTTATCAAGAAGTTTCTAGTAAAGGAACAGCAAGTTATGCTTTTGCTTTAGGTATGATATTTGTCTTTTTAATTCTAGCTGCTCAATATGAAAGATGGCTTATACCTTTAGCAGTCGTAACAGCTGTACCTTTTGCGGTATTTGGATCATTTTTATTGGTATATTTAAGAGGATTTAGCAATGATATATATTTTCAAACAGGACTTTTGCTCTTGATTGGACTTTCAGCTAAAAATGCTATCTTAATCGTAGAATTTGCAATGGAAGAGCGCTTTAAAAAAGGTAAAGGAGTTTTTGAAGCAGCTGTTGCAGCAGCAAAACTTCGTTTTCGTCCTATCATAATGACTTCTTTGGCATTTACTTTTGGGGTCTTACCAATGATTTTCGCAACAGGAGCAGGAAGTGCTTCAAGACACTCTTTAGGAACAGGGCTTGTTGGTGGAATGATCGCAGCATCAACTTTAGCGATATTCTTCGTGCCTTTATTTTTCTATCTTTTAGAAAATTTTAATGAATGGCTAGATAAAAAAAGAGGTAAGGTTCATGAATAAAATAATTTCAATTAGCACTATAGCAAGTTTTACTCTTTTGATTTCAGCTTGCTCTTTAAGTCCAAATTTAAATACTCCCGAAGCAAACTATAGCATTGATAATAAGCTTGGAGCCTTATCTTGGGAAAAAGAAAACAATAGCTCTATCACAAAAAATTGGTGGAAAGACTTTGATGATGAAAATTTAAATAAAGTGGTTGATTTAGCACTTAAAAATAATAATGATTTAAAACTTGCCTTCATACACATGGAACAAGCTGCTGCTCAATTAGGTATAGATTTTAGCAGTTTGTTGCCAAAATTTGATGGTAGTGCAAGCGGAAGTCGTGCAAAAACAGCTATAAATGCTCCAAGCAATCGAACTGGGGAAGTAAGTTACGGTAATGATTTTAAAATGGGACTTAATTTAAGCTATGAAATCGATCTTTGGGGAAAATATCGCGATACATATCGCGCCTCAAAATCAGGCTTTAAAGCAAGTGAGTATGATTATGAAGCTGCAAGACTTTCTGTTATTTCAAATACAGTTCAAACTTATTTTAATCTTGTAAATGCTTATGAAAATGAAAATGCTCTTAAAGAAACCTATGAATCGGCAAAAGAAATTTATAGGATTAATGATGAAAAATTTCAAGTTGGTGCTGTAGGTGAATATGAACTTGCTCAAGCAAGAGCCAACTTAGAAAGTATGGCTTTGCAATATAATGAAGCAAAGTTAAATAAAGAAAATTACCTTAAAGCTTTAAAAATTTTAACTTCAAATGATTTAAATGACATACTTTACAAAAATCAAAGCTATCAAGTTTTTAATCTTAAAGAATTTGACATTCCAACTGGAATTTCAAGTACCATCTTGCTTCAACGTCCAGATATTGGCTCTTTTTTAGAAAAATTAACTCAGCAAAATTATCTTGTTGGAGTAGCTCGCACGGCTTTCTTACCTAGCCTTTCTTTAACAGGATTATTGGGATTTGAAAGCGGGGATTTAGATACCTTGGTTAAAGGAGGTTCTAAGACTTGGAATATAGGTGGAAACTTTACTCTGCCTATTTTTCATTGGGGTGAAATTTACCAAAATGTAAATTTAGCCAAGCTTAATAAAGATGAAGCTTTTGTAAATTATCAAAATACTTTGATTACTGCTTTTGGAGAAATTCGCTATGCTTTAGTAGCTAGAAAAACTATACGCTTACAATACGATAATGCACAAGCAAGCGAACAATCTTACAAAAGAATCTATGAAATTGCTAAAGAACGCTATGATATAGGAGAAATGTCTTTGCAAGATTATTTAGAGGCACGTCAAAATTGGCTTAATGCTGCGGTTGCTTTTAATAATATTAAATATTCTTATGCCAATTCCATAGTAGATGTAATCAAAGCATTTGGTGGAGGATTTGAGCAAAGTGAAGATACGAGTAAAAATATAAAAGAAGAATCAAAAAATTTAGATATGTCTTTTAGAGAATAGTTTATTCTATTCTCTAAATAAATTAAAAATCTTTGTCTAAATCTGCATCTGTAATTTCATAAGCCTTGTAAATAGCAGGCAATAATTTTCTTATAGCATAATCAAAATGATAAAATTGCTTATATACCTCTTCTGGATTTAAATTTTTAGCATTCTTAAAATCAAATACTTCAGTATCATTGATTTTGGCAATATTTTCATCAAAATAAGAGTAAAACTCTGCTCTTTGTTTAAACAAAGCATTTAAATTTTGAACAATTTTGGCTTTATCCATTTTATATCCTTTTTAAATAATTTAAAAACTTAATCCCATTTTTTATTTAAGAAATAAAAAATTTACTCCTATTTTAGCTAAAAATTGATAAAGTTATATCTTAAATATTTTAATATATAGGCCACTTATGAATTTATTTCAAAATTTAGCTTTAAAATACTCTCATACTATGATGGAAAAATCCCTCCAAAAAGGTTTCAATGTCGAACTTTTAAAACAACCCGAAGAAAAAATTCCAAAACAAGACAAAAGCTATATGCTTTATGCCCATGTACCTTTTTGCCATACTTTTTGTCCTTATTGTAGCTTTCATAAATATTATTATGATGAAAATTTAGCCAAAGTATATTTTCAAAATCTTAGAGAAGAAATTAAAATCATGAAAAATAAAGGTTTTGATTTTACCTCCATGTATGTGGGTGGTGGTACAACACTGATTGATGAAGAGGAATTATTAAAAACCTTAGAACTTTGTAAAAAGTTATTTAATATAAAAGAAATTTCATGCGAAAGCGATCCAAATCATATTGATCCAAATAAGCTTTCTATGTTTAAAGGTATAATTGATCGTTTAAGTTGCGGGATTCAAAGTTTTGATGATGAAACTTTGAAAAAAGTGGCAAGATATAATAAATTTGGTTCATCTAAAGAACTTCAAGAAAAAATTTCAAAAGCTTTAGGAATTTTACCTATTTTTAGTATAGATCTTATTTTCAATCTTCCAGGACAAAACGAAAAACAACTTTTAAATGACTTAGAAATTGCTAAAAATTTAGCCCCGCAACAAATCACAACCTATCCTTTAATGAAATCAAATCTTACCAAAGATAATATCGCTAAAAGTCTAGGAGTAAGCATTAAAGATAATGAATTTACTTATTATCAAATCATACGAGAATTTTTTAAAGACTATACCCAAAACAATGGTTGGAGTTTTTCTTTAGAAAAAAACAAGCTTAATGACGAATATGTCAGTTCTCATCATGAATACCTAGGAGTAGGCAGCGGAGCTTTTAGCTTTTTAGATGGGGAGCTTTTAATCAATGCATTTAATCTAAATGATTATGCTAAATTTATACAAGAAAAACAAAATGCTAATATAGCCAAAGCTTGTTTTGATAAAAAAGAAATTATCAAATATGTCTTTTTAACTGAAATTTTTTCAGGGAAAATAGAAATTGATAAATTTAATAAAACTCTAAATTGCAATCTCGAAAAAGAACTTTTCATAGAACTTTTAGGACTTAAAACAAGTGGTGCCATCATAAAAGATCAAAATGCTTTAATCGCAACTGAATTTGGTCAATATCTTTTTGTGGTTTTAATGAAAGATTTTTACACAGGAATGGATCTTGTGCGCGCAGTATTTAGAGATGATAAGCGTCTTAAAAATAAAGATTATATCGATATCATGAAAGAAAATATTGATCCGCTTAACTCCGCTAGTATGGAATTTAAAGCGGAGACAAACTAAAAGGGACGAACAACCATCATTAAAGCGATGATAATAAACATTATAGTTGGAAATTCATTATAAATTCTAAAATATTTTCTACTTTTAGTAGAAGTATCATTTGCTAAAGCTTTTAAACAATAATAATTATGTATATGAAAAATAATCAAAAGTGTAACACAGGTAAGTTTAACATGCATAAAACCCGCACCTACCATTAAAACTTCCTTATGAGCATGCAACATTAAACTTCCTGTGATTAAAGTCACAATCATTGCAGGAGTTTGTATATAATAATAAAGCTTTCTTTCTTGAATTTTTACAACCTCGACAAAACCTTTATTGTCTTTATGTTCAGCATGATACACAAAAAGACGAGGTAAATAAAAAAGACCCGCCATCCAAGAAACAAATGCCAAATAATGCACCCATTTAATCCAAAAATAATAATCATTAATCCATTCTGTCATCTTTTTTCCTTTTTTTAAATATTTCTTGTATTAAAATCAAAGCCACACTTATATTTATCATGACATCTGCAACATTAAAAATAGCAAAATTAAACCATTTATGCCAAAAAAACATATCCACTACACCTCCATGTATAAAACGATCCAATAAATTTGAAACGCCGGCACCAAGCATCATTCCAAAAGCTATGCTATGAGTTTTTAAAAGTGTTCTTTGCCAAAAAAGATAAATAAAAAGCACGCCAATTAAAGCAAGATGTAAATATTTTAAATTATGTTCTAAAAAACTCAACATTGAAAAAGCTACGCCTGTATTTAGAGCATAAGTTAAATCTAGGTATTCACTCTGCCATCTAAATCCTGCTAAAGTTAAGGATTTTACCCATTGATCAAGGGCAAAAACCAAAACAAAGGCACCCCAAAAATAAAAAATAAATTTAAAAGTTTTAGCCATTTAAAGCTTTCTTAAAAAACTCCACAACATTTTTCATTTCTTTTTCTAAGAGCTTAATATCTCTGGCTTCTAGTAAAAGTCTTATCAAATTTTCTGTTCCAGAATAGCGAAATAAGGTATTAATATTTTTATTTTCTAAATCTTTTTTTAATTCTTTTAAACCTTTAATTTTATCTAAATCTTTTTTTTCTGCAATTTTAAGATTGATTAAAAGCTGAGGATAAGGTTTAACTTGACCCAAAATAGAACTTGCAGATTTTTTCTTAGAAAGCATTAAAGCACTAAATTGCAAGGCAGCTATCAAACCATCTCCAGTTTTTGCATAATCGCTAAAAATAATATGCCCACTTTGTTCTCCACCAAAATTTCCACCATTGGCTTTTAGTTTTTCAAGCACATATTTATCGCCAACATTACAAGTATCAAGTTCTATACCATGTTTATTTAAAAACTCTTTTAAAGCACCATTACTCATTATAGTAGCCACAACACTTGATTGTAATTTACCTTGTTCTTTAAGATAAAGTGCCAATACGCCCAATAAACTATCCCCATTAGCCACTTCGCCTTTTTCATCTACAACCACCAAACGATCTGCATCACCATCAAAAGCAAAGCCCACATCTGCACGCAAACGCTTTACCTCAGCAGCTAAGTTTACAGGATGCAAAGCTCCACAATTTTCATTGATATTAAGTCCATTAGGTTTATCACTCATTACTATAACTTCAGCGCCTAATTCCTTAAAAACAGTAGGTGCTACCTTATAAGCTGCCCCATGAGCCACATCTAAAACAACACGCAAAGACTTTAAAGTAAGATCTTTTGGAAAAGAATTTTTAATAGAAACAATATATCTTCCTATAACATCATCAATTCTTTTTGCTTGACCAATTTTTTCCATATCTACCTTAGAGGCTTGTATAAGCTTATCATCAAAATAAATTTCTTCTATTTTTTTCTCTATATCTTCACTGAGTTTATTTCCATGAGCATCAAAAAATTTAATACCGTTATCATAATAAGGATTGTGAGAAGCTGAAATCATAATCCCTGCGTCACAACGCATATCTTCAGTTAAGAATGCAATCGCAGGAGTTGGCATAGGACCAATTTGTATAACATTATATCCTATAGAAGTAAGCCCTGAAACAATAGCATTTTCTATCATATAGCCACTTCTTCTTGTATCTTTTCCTACTAAGATATTATTAGTAATACTTTTATCTTTAAAATAAATACCCGCAGCCATTGCTAAACGCATAGCCAAAAAACTATCTAAAAATTCACCCGCTTTTCCACGAACTCCATCAGTTCCAAAAAGTCTCATTGCAAACCTTTCTAGCAAAATTTAAAGACAATTATAACAAAGCTAAGATAAAGAAATTTAAACAAGCTCTAAAAATAGAGCTTGTTTGGAACCTTATAGTTCAGGTTTAGGAGTTTTTTCAGTAGAAATAGGAAGTTGTGGATAAACAATTGCTGGTTTTGTTCCTGTTAAGGATTTTAAGAAAGTTTCAATACTTTTTGCTTCTTTATCAGAAATTTTAATGCCAAGTTGCACACTACCCATTTCCTTAATAGCATCTTTTAGATTCCAAATAGCGCCATTATGAAAATATGGAGCAGTTTCAGCAACATTTCTTAAAGTTGGAGTTTTTACCATGCCATTTGCATCACCTTTAAAATCACCTAAATTTGCAAATTTATATTTACCAGCAACTTCAAACGCTTGCATATTGCCACCTAAATTCACACCATTATGACAAGCTACACAACCCTTGTCTATAAAAAGCTTTAAGCCTTTTTGCTCTTCTTTTGTTAAAGCTTTTTCATCGCCTTCTAAAAATTTATCAAAACGAGATGGAGTGATCAAGGTTCTTTCAAAATTTGCAATTGCATCAGCAATATTGTCAAAATTTACACCACTTTTACCATAGATTTTTTTAAACTCACTCACATATTCAGGCAATGATGAAATTTTTTCTACTGCGAGTTTAGCAGGAGTTGCCATTTCAGGATCAGCTTGGATTGGACCTTTAGCTTGATCGGCTAATGTTCCTGCACGACCATCCCAAAATTGAGTATTATTTAAAACCGCATTATAAACTGTTGGTGAATTTAAATGATGGGGATTTGCTGTCCATTTATGACCTATTGCAGTACTAACCCCATCTGTTCCACCAAGTCCTACATTGTGACAGGTATTACAAGAAATGATACCACTTTTTGAAAGGCGTGGTTCAAAATAAAGCTTTTTGCCAAGCTCTGCTTTTTCAAGAGTAAATTCACTAGCCTTTACTCCATTTTGTTTTAAAATTTCATCAACACCTTTTTGATCTTTTGGCAAGGCAACAAGACCTGAATTTTTAGCTTCATCTATAAGACTTGCAGCATTTAAGCTTGAAAAAGCAACTAAGGATGCGATTAGCAATGCTTTTACTTTCATTTATAAACTCCTATTAAAGATAAATTAAAATAAAATAATAATTATTTAGAGCTTAAATAAAGATAAATATTATTAAAAAATATTTACAATTAATTAATACTATTTTTATCCTATAAAAATTATTTTTGTTTATTTATTTTCATAAGATATAATTTTTAGTTATAAATCTTAAAATTTTAAGATGATTTGAAAAGGATATTATGGAAAATTTAATAATTTACGCTTTTATATATCTTTTAGGTTCAATCCCTTTTGGGCTAATCCTAGCTAAATTTTTTGCTAAAACTGATATCAAAAAAGAAGGTTCAAAAAGTATAGGAGCAACCAATGTTTTAAGAGTAGTAAAAGAAAAAAATCCCAAACTAGCAAAAAAACTTGCCATTGCTACAATAATTTTAGATTTTGCAAAAGCAGCTATTCCTTTATTAACCTTGAAATTTCTTCATTATGATCAAGCTTTGCTTTGGAGCGTGGCAGTTTTGGCTATTTTGGGACACTGTTTTTCAATTTACTTGTTATTCGAAGGAGGGAAAGGCATAGCAACAGGAGCAGGTGCTATGATAGTTTTGCTTCCATTGGAAGTGCTTACAGCATTTATTGTATGGGTAGTTATAGGAAAAATTTTTAAAATATCTTCGTTAGCTTCTTTAGCAGCATTACTTGCTTTTGTTGTAAGTTCTTTTATATTTAATTATGACTTAGAAATTCATACACATGCACCCGTTTTCATTATCGCTTTTATTATAGTATATAAACATCTACCTAATATTAAAAGATTGATTTTTAAAGAAGAATGCAAAGTCATATAAAAATAAAATTTCACTTTAAGTGTATCATTGGTATATTAGATTTCGAAAGAAGGAAAAAACAAAAAATTATTATCAAGCTTAAAGCTAAAGCAAATGAATTTTTAAATTATGCAGAAGTAATTACCAAAATTAAAACATGGTATAAAAAAGAAGAATTTTACACCCTTGAAGAGTCTTTAGACTTTGTAAGCTTAAATTTAAAAAAAGATTTTCCTAATTTAACCAATCTTAACATAAAAATTTTCAAACCCCATATAATAAAAAATGCTACAGTTGGGGTTAAATTGAAAAAAAAATATTAATTTTTTTTTAAAGATATCTAAACATTTACTTAAGCTATGATATAATTCTTTAAATTTTTCTTAATAAGGATAGAACAAATGAGAATTTTAGTTATAGAAGATGAGATTAGCCTAAATAAAACAATTATAGACAATCTTAATGAATTTGGTTATCAAACTGATTCTTCTGAAAATTTTAAAGATGGAGAATACTTTATCGGCATTAGACATTATGATTTAGTTTTAGCAAACTGGACTTTACCTGATGGAGATGGAGCGGAACTTGTTAACACTATTAAGCATAAATCTCCAAGAACTTCAGTTATGATTATGTCTTCAAAAACAGACAAAGAAACAGAAATCAAAGCTTTGAAAGCTGGAGCTGATGATTTTGTTGCAAAACCTTTAGATTTTGATATTCTACTCGCAAGAATTGAAGCAAGACTAAGACTTGGCGGAACCAATGTTATTAAAATTGAAGACTTAGTTATTGATCCAGATGAGGAAAAAATTACTTATAAAGATCAAGATATAGAACTTAAAGGAAAACCTTTTGAAGTTTTAACGCACTTAGCAAGACATTCGGATCAAATTGTATCCAAAGAACAACTTTTAGATGCCATCTGGGAAGAACCTGAGCTAGTAACTCCAAATGTTATCGAAGTAGCTATCAATCAAATTCGTCAAAAAATGGATAAACCATTAAATATATCTACCATAGAAACAGTTCGTCGTAGAGGATACCGTTTCTGCTTCCCTAAAAAATCTTAACAATTTTGCACCTTCGGTGCAAAAAATTTATCTTTATTTCTATTTTTATATTTTATTTAAGTTTGGTTATTGTATAAACTAAAATTATTTTTTAAATTTTTGAAAGGTTATGATGTCTCTTTTAATTACAAAAGACTGCGTATGTTGTGATGCTTGCAGAGAAGAATGTCCTGATGAAGCTATTTATGAAAATAGTCCAATTTATGTAATAGACCCTGATCTTTGTTCAGAGTGCGTTAATGATTTTTCAGAGCCTGCCTGTATTGTTGCTTGCCCATATGAATGTATCATTCCTGATCCTGATAATGTAGAAACTATAGAAGAATTAAAACTCAAACATAGAGATAGAGAATTTTAATGGCAAAAAAAACAGCCGTTGTTGATCTTGGCTCAAACTCCATTAGAATGGTGATTTTTGAAAAAACTTCTAGATATGGTTTTTATACAACTTGCGAATACAAACGCAAAGTAAGACTTGGAGAAAATGCTTATAATAATGGCAAAATTCTCCAAGAAGAAGCCATGCAAAGAGCCGAAGATGCCTTAGCTTTTTTCAAACAATGCGCTTTAAAGCATAAGTGCAAAAAAATATTTATAGTAGGCACATCAGCCTTAAGAGATGCCCCAAATTCAAAAAATTTCATTAAAAGAATCAAAGATAATCTGTCTTTAAATATACGCTGTATAGATGGAAAAAGCGAAAGTTACTTAGGTGGTCTTGCAGCTCTAAATTTATTAAGTCCTTTTAAGGATGGAACCACTTTAGACATAGGTGGTGGTTCTAGTGAATTGTGTTTAATAAAAAATAATAGAATTATTTCTTGCATATCTCTTGATATTGGCACTGTTAGGCTAAAAGAATTGTTCTATGATACTGGAAAAATGGATTCTTTAGAAGAATTTATAAAACCAATTTTAGAACAAATTCCTAAAGAATTTTGCAATCAAAACCTTATTGCAATAGGTGGAAGCTTAAGAGCAATATCTAATTCCATCATGCAAAAAAATTCCTATCCACTGAAAAATTTACATGATTTTCGCTATATGCTAGATGAAGAAAAAGGGCATATTTTAAAAATTTTTAATTCAAACTTAGACTCTTTAATCAATTTTGGCATAAAAAAGGATCGTTTTGATACCATTAAAGAGGGTATATTTATTTTTTTAAAGATTGCGGAAAAAATAAAAGCCAAACAAGTTATCACGAGTGGGGTTGGAATCAGAGAAGGAGTTTATTTGCAAGATTTACTTCGTCCTAAAATCACATTTCCACCAAATTTCAATCCTAGTTTAAAATGTTTGCAAGATAAATTTTTACAATCAAAACAAAAAAATAAAACTCCACATTTTGCTCTGCAAATTTTTACAACCCTTAAAAATCTTCATAAACTTAACGATAACTATAAGCATACTTTACTAAATGCTGCCAAATTATGCCATATTGGAGAATATTTAAATTTCTATTTTGCTAATGAACACTCTGCTCATTTTGTACTAGGTGGATTAAATTATGGATTTTCGCATAAAGAAAAAGCTTTAATTGCTAGTATTATTAAGCTTAATGGAAAAAAAGTTAATCCTTATAATCTTGAACCCTATAAACAACTTTTACCCAATATTCATACCATTTCATGGCTTAATTTTATTTTGTGCTTAGCTAAAACTTTAAGCACAAATGAAGATAAGATTGATTTTGCTTTTGCAAACAATACTCTTTATATATATCAAGAAAACAAAATTCTTAATTTACCCAAAGATGAGCTCAAAAAAATTGCAAAACCAGCTACCATAGCATTAGCAATCAATCAAAAAATTTAAGATTTTTTACCTTTTTGACGCTGCTCTATAAGATTTTGAATTCTTTTTTTATTCTCTTCAAAAAAAGAATCAAAATTTTTCTCTGTTTTTTCTATATGTTTTATTGTTTGTTCCTCTGGAATTTCAACACTTTCTAAAAGCACATTGGAATTACCTATTATCATTGTATAACGTTTATTAGCGTGATCAAAAATAACAAGTTGATTATTTTTATCTAAAAATCTTTGGAAAATCATAGTAAAATCTCTAGAAACATTGTTATTTTTATAAACCATAGTCTTTTTAAACCACCAAAGCACTATTAACAAAATAACTAAAATTAGCATTACTAAGATATAATTTGTATAATCATACCCTTCTAAACTTGTACTTTTTGGTTTAGGCATTAATTCTTGAGAATTATTCACAGTAGTTGTAGGTACAGATTCGATATTTGCTTTTCCTTGCTCTATAGCTCGTATCCTTACTCCAAATTTATCATTGATAGAGCTAAGTTCTAAATTAATATTTTGTTTGTTTTGTAGTATAATATAGGTATTATTATTTTTAGAACTAATACTAATTTTATCTACAAGTTGAGAGTTAAGTTCTTTTAATTCATCTTTAGAATACGTTAAATCACTAAAAGTTAAAAGAGTTAAATTTTTTTCTTTTTTTTGAGAAATCTTGCCATTATAGGCATTATCAAAAGAAAGCATTAAATCTACTCGATCATTTCTATCGTAGATATTAAAACTAATCAGCTCAACACTATATAAAGGTAAAATTAAAAAAAATAATACTAGCAATCTCATTTAAATTTCTTTTTTAAAGTATTGAAGCACAGTCTTAGAATCCAAAATTTCATTAATTCTTATAGCGAGATTTTTTTCATAAACCATAACCTCGCCTTTGCCAAAAATTCTTTTATTGATATAAAGCTCAACGCTTTCTCCAGCAGGCTTTTCAAGATCAATAACCGAACCTACTTCAAGTTTTAAAAGCTCCGCTACACTCATATTTGTAGTTCCAAGCTCGCTTACAAAATCTACTGTAATATCTAAGATATCTTCATAAGATTGTAAAAGCCCATGATGAATGTTAAACTCTATATCATCGCTCATTATTTGCAATATCCTATTCTAAAATAACAATTTTCAAATTTATAAGTTAAAGCTTCATCTAGAACTATTTCAGAAAAATCAACTTTTCCTAAATATTCCGGAATTCCGAGTTTATACTCGTCATCACCCTTGGCATCATTTAACAAATTTTTAGCATAACCTATAATCTGATTGGCACATTCTTTAGTTAAATCGCACCAGTCATCTTCTTTAAATTTTTCATCATTAATTAAAATTTCTGCAATTTTTTTTAAAAATTCTTTTGGAAAAAATAAATAAAAATTACATTCTCCTTCGCTTTTGCCCATGATAGGAATACTCGCTCCATAAAGTTCACCGCTTATATCTTGAGCTGCTTCAATGCGAAGTCTTAAAATATGCTCGCAAAAATGAGTGATGGAATACTCAAGAATCTTTAACATAACTACCACCTTTATAAAAAACTTAATTTAAAATTATAGTAAATATAAAATAAAAATATGTTTTAAAATTTTATTTTTTGAAAATTTCTTCAATATCTTTCATTATTATATCCAAATTTCCTTGTTTAAAACACTTTACTATGCTAGTTCCCACAATCACTCCGTCAGCAACTTTTCTCATTCTTTTTACATCTTGATTATTTTGAATGCCAAAGCCTACAAAAATAGGCAAATTTGTAAAAGATCTGATTTCTTTTACTTTATCTTGTAAGATTGCTTCTTCGACACTTTTCGTACCTGTAATACCTATGCTTGCTAATAAATAAATAAAACCTTTAGCATGTTTTACTAACTTTTTAACCCTTTCTTTAGGGGTTGTAACACTTACAAGTGTAATTAAAGCTATATTATATCTTTCACACTCTTTAATTAAATCATCACTTTCTTCAAAACTCAATTCAGGCACAATCAAAGCACAAATCCCTAAAGATTTTGCTTTTTTCACAAATTTTTCCAAGCCATAAGAAAAAATTAAATTATAATAAACCATAAAAACCAAAGCTTTTTTAGTTTTTATCCTAGCTAAAAGCTCAAAAACACTATGAATATCCACGCCTTGATCAAGAGCTATTTTTGCCGCATCTGCAATAATCTCACCATCGGTAATAGGATCACTATAAGCAACACCAAGTTCTAAAATATCAATAGGGCTTTGATCCAATCTTTGCAAAAAAGCTTCACTTGTTTGAAGATTTGGATAACCTAAAACCGTATAAGCCACATTTGCATTTTCTTTATAAAATTTTCTAAAATCAACCATAAATCACCCTTTTTTATAATCTCTAATCATTTGCATATCTTTATCTCCCCTGCCTGAAAGATTTACTACTATCACGCTTTTCTTTTTTAAAGTTGGACAAAGTTTTTCTAAAAATGCCAAAGCATGCGAACTTTCAATCGCTGCAATAATACCTTCTTCTTTACAAAGTAATTTTAAAGCCTGCATACATTCTTCATCACTTATAGCATGATATTGCGCTCTTTTGCTTTCAAATAAAAAAGCATGCAAAGGACCAATTCCTGGATAATCAAGCCCTGCAGAAACACTATGTACAGGCAAGATATTGCCTAAATCATCTTGTAAAACCTTGGTTTTCATACCGTGAATAATGCCTGTTTTTCCCTTATTTAAAGTCGCTGCATGATAAGGCGTATCAATGCCAAGCCCCCCTGCTTCAATACCTATAAGTTTAACATTTTCATCTTTGATAAAATCATAAAAAATCCCAGCTGCATTGCTTCCACCCCCAACAGCTGCGATAATATAATCTACTTTTTTATTGAGTTTTTGAAGTTGCATTTTGCATTCTTTTCCTATAATACTTTGAAAATGCATTACCATTTTAGGATAAGGATAAGGACCTACCGCACTTCCAACCACATAAAAAATATTTTTAATATCTCCAACCCAAGCTTGAATAGCCGCAGTAGTAGCTTCTTTTAGAGTTTTAAGCCCACTTTGTACTGCATGAATTTTAGCACCCAAAAGCTCCATTTTATAAACATTTAAAGCCTGTCTTTGCACATCGGTTGCCCCCATATAAATTTCACATTCAAGTCCTAAAAGTGCTGCTGCAGTGGCTGTTGCAAGCCCGTGTTGACCTGCTCCTGTTTCTGCTATGATTTTTTTCTTTCCCATTTTTTTTGCTAAAAGGGCTTGAGCGATGGCATTATTGATTTTATGTGCTCCGGTATGATTTAAATCCTCGCGTTTTAAATAAATTTCATGCTGATATTTTTTGCTTAAATTTCTAGCAAAATAAAGTGGAGTAGGACGCCCTACATAAGTTTTTAAAAGCTCATTTAATTCTTTTTTAAAGAGTTTATCTTTAGAAAATTTCAAAAAAGCACCTTCTAGCTCATTTAAAGCAAACATTGCACTTTCAGGCAAAAACTGCCCACCAAAATCCCCATAATACGCTTTTTTCATTTTTTCAACTCCTTTAAAATTTGTTTTATTTTGTTGATATCTTTTAAGCCTTTTTCATCTTCAAGTTTTGAATTAAGATCTAAAATTTTAGCTCCCGTTTGTACAGCCTTATGAACATTATCCAAACCTATGCCTCCAGCTAATGCAAAATCTTTAGTATAAGAACCTAATAAAGTCCAATCAAAACTTATTCCATTACCGCCCTTTAAAATTCCCTTAGCATCAAAAAGTACTAAATTAGCAAAAATTTCACTTTTTAAATCTAAACTATTTTCCACACTAATCACCTGCCAAACAAAAACATTTTGCACCTTTAAAATTTCAAATTCTTCTTTGGTAATAGTGCGATAAATTTGTATCCCATCAAGCTTAGCTTCTTTAATACATCTTAAAATTTGTTCCAAATTTTCATCTACAAAAACACCGACAACTTTTTTATCTTTTTCATGAAAAATTGCACTTAAATTTCTTGCTTGTTCTAAACTCACTCTTCTTGGACTTTTAGCAAAAATAAGTCCAAAAAAATCAATATTTAAAAAAGCTAAATCTTTGGCATTTTTTTCATCTTTAATACCACAAATTTTAAGCTTTAGCATAAGCTTGATACTCCTTAAAATATTCTATAACCTTACCTGAATAAATGGCTTCTAAAATCATATCTTTAGCCACTAAAGGCGAACTTGCTTTATTGGCTGTATAAAGTGCAAACATAGCATTTAAAACTACCAAATCAAATTTTGCCCCTTGCATTCTACCGCTTAAAATATCTTTTAAATCTTTAGCGTTGTCATATGCACTAGATCCTATGATTTCACTATGAAAAGCTCTTTTAAAACCAAATTGTTCAGGACAGATAGAATACTCTAAAATTTCTCCTTCACAAAGCTCATAAATTTTACTTTCATCGCAAATACTAAGCTCATCCATACCATCATTTCCTCTTACCACTAAAGCTTTTTTGCGTCCTAAATTTTTTAAAACCTCTATCAAAAGCCTATGCACAGGTGCGTGATAATTTCCCATAAGTTGATATTTTAACTTTAAATTAGGGTGCAATAAAGGACCTAAAACATTAAAAACCGTTCTTACTCCAAGTCTTGATCTGACCTCTTTAAGTTCTCCTACCAAAGGATGAAAAAATGGAGCATGTAAAAAACTAAGCCCTTGATTATTTAGTTGTTTTAAAACTGATTCTAAAGTGTTTGGAGTAGTTATATTTAAAGCTTCTAACACATCTGTACTTCCGCTAGAACTTGAAATGGCACGATTTCCGTGTTTGGCTACTTTTACTCCTAAAGCTGCTAAAATAAAAGCACTAGTCGTAGAAACATTGATACTTTTAAAACCATCTCCACCTGTTCCACAAATATCAATCATCTCACTCTCATCACTAAAAGTTTGAGAATATCTTAAAATTTGTCTTACAAAAGCACTTAAAGATTTTTCGTTTAAAGACTTTTCAGTGATTAAAATCAACAAAGCCGCTACTTGTAAAATTTCATAATCTTTAGACATAATAATCTTACAAATTTGCTCAAAATCATCGCTTTGTAAAAAATGATTTTCACTCATTTTTTGCAAATAAAAACTTAAAGGATTTTCTTGTTTTTGTGGTTTTTTTATATCTTGTTTTAAAAAATTAGAAAAAAGTTGTAAGCCATATTCACTAAAATAGCTTTCAGGATGAAATTGCACACCATAATAAGGTAAATTTTTATGTCCCAAAGCCATAATCACACCCTTTTCATCAAGGGCTAAAATTTCAAGCTCATCACTAAGCTGTTTAACCTCTAAAGAATGATAACGCATTACACTAAAATTTGAAGGCAAATTAGAAAATAATTCATTTTCCCTGCACTGTTTTATCAAAGAATTTTTTGCATGCATAGGCTCTTGCATCTTAACCACTAAAGAATCAAAAGCTAAAGCTAAAGCTTGATGCCCTAAGCAAATGCCCAAAACAGGGATATTAAGCCTTGCTTTAAAAATTTCAAGACAAATCCCACTTTGACTTGGATGCTTTGGACCAGGACTTAAAATAATATGAGTAGGATTTAAATTTTTAATTTCACTCAGAGAAATTGCATCATTTCTTCTTACTAAAATTTCATCATTGCTGAGTTGCTCTAACATGCTTTTAACATTAAAAACAAAAGAATCATAATTATCAATTAAAAGTATCATTGATTTTCCTTTTTTAAATTTTCAAAAGCTACCAAAAGCGCCTTGCGTTTAGCACAAATTTCTGCATATTCTTTTTGACTCTCACTTTGCAAAACAATACCCGCCCCACTTGCCAAATAAGCCTTATCTTGAGTAAAAAAAGCGCAACGGATTAAAATCGCTAAAGTTATGTCTTCGTTAAAATTTAAAAATCCTACCGCACCACCATAAATTCCACGATCGCAATCTTCAAGCTCGCTAGTGATCTCTAAAGCTCTTATTTTAGGAGCTCCGCTTAAAGTTCCCGCTGGAAAAACTGCTTCAATCACATCAAAAATACTCGCATCTTCTTTCATATTGGCATACACTTCACTCACTATGTGCATTACAAATTTATTTTTAATAATAGAAAAAAGATTTTCCACTCTTGTTTGAGTGCCAAATTTAGAAGCATCATTTCTTGCTAAATCTACAAGCATCTTATGTTCACTAAGTTCTTTTTCATCACTTAAAAGATCTTTTTCTAAAGCTAAAAGATCACAGTTATTTTCCAAATTTCTAGTTCCAGCAATAGGGGCTAAATAAATCTCTCTTTTTTTAATTTTCAATAAAAACTCTGGAGAAGAACCCAAAACAACACCATATTTACTTGGAAAATAAAACATATAAGTGCTTGGATTTAAAGCACTTAAACTCTCATAATAATCAAAAGCATTTACTTGATGTTTGATACAAAGTTGCTTACTTAAGACCACTTGAAAAATATCTCCACTTAAAAGATATTCTTTGGCTTTTTCGCACATTTTTAAAAAATCATTTTTTTCATCTTCTAAAGAATTTAAAATTTCAAAATCATTTTTTTGTTTCTTTTTCATTGGTTCAATATCATCTTTTAAATATTCAAAATATTTTGAAGCACCAAATTTAAAAAACATCTTGCTATTTTTCTCATAAATCAAATAAGCCTTAGCATTGGCAAATAAAAATAAAGGAAAATCATAATTTTTCTTAGAAGAAAGTGGAATTTTTTCAAACAAAGATACAAAATTTGCACTAAAAACTCCAAAAAATCCAGCAAAGTCGCAAATTTTATTCTTGCTTAAAGCTTCATAATATTTTGCCTTAAACTCGCTAAAGGATAATTCATTAGCATCTAAATAATCACAATCAATCCCTATAATTACCTTAGTCAAATCCTCTGCAAAATAAGAATTTTCAAATTTTTCAAGGATTTGTCTATAATAAAAATTTACATTTTTAACAAACATAATAAACCTTTTTTAAAAAAAATAAATTAAAATAATATTAAAGAAAAAATTTAGATAAAAAGAAGTTTAGAAACGCCAAGAGCGAAGAGTGTGTGTAAGTTTTAAAATCAAAGAATTACTAAAAAAATCATTTTCACTCATCTTTTACCTTTCTTATAAAATATTTCAAAAATTAAGACTTTTATGAAAATTTTTAAAGTCTTAATTAATTTTAATCAATAAATATAAATTTTGCTTTAAATTTAAAATAAATATTATAAAATCTTTATATTTTATAATATTTTGAAACATTTTTACGATGCTTAAAGTTACCAAAAAATATTCTATTGTTATAAAAAACTAAGATAATACTTAGCTTAATAAGATAAAATTATTCCGTATTTGAAATATTTAATATTTTTTAGGAAAAGCTATGGAAATCACAGATTTACCTTATCTAATCATAGGAATCATTTCAGGTATTGCTTCTGGACTTTTTGGCATTGGTGGAGGTATGATTATCGTTCCTTCTATGTTCGCACTTGGAGCAAGTGCTCACCATGCTATCGGAATTTCAGTATTGCAAATGATTTTTGCAGCAGTTTTTGGCTCTTATATTAATTATAAGAAAAAAAATCTAAATCTTAAAGATGGTATTATGATAGGTTTTGGAGGGCTCATAGGGGCAAGCTTTAGCGGAATGCTTTTAAAAGCTTTAAGTGATGTAGCTCTTACTAGCGTATTTTTGGCGGTAAGTTGTATATTTTTTATCAAATATGCTTTTGGAATTAAAGAAAACATTGTGCAAAATCAAAGAAGCGTTTGGGTAAAGAATGTCATTTTATTTATTGCTGGAGCTTTTACTGGTATTTTTGCTATTTCTTTGGGAATTGGTGGCGGACTTTTAATTGCTCCGATTTTAGCTTATTTTTTAGGCTATGATAGTAAAAAAGTTGTTTCCTTATCCTTGTTTTTTGTTATTTTTGCTTCAGTCTCTGGTATTATATCTTTTTCAAATTCTGGAGTTATAGACTCTGAAGTTATTCATAAAGGAATACTAGTAGGTATAGCTTCTATGGTTGGAGTTTTTATAGGAATTAAAATCATAGAAAAAATGCATATTTCAGCTCATAGAAAAATTTTACTTTGCGTATATGCCTTATCAATACTTGGAACCACCCACTCTTTGCTTAATAAGCTAAATTTTATAAATTTTTAACTTGGATTTATCCAAGTTCTTTTAATATTATTATGCTAAAATCTTAAATTTATTTAATGTTTAGGAAAGACTATGAACGATACCATAAAAATCATTGGCGCAAGAGAAAATAACCTAAAAAATATCCACCTTGAAATTCCCAAAAACAAACTCATTGTTTTTACAGGACTGAGCGGAAGTGGAAAATCAACCCTTGCTTTTGGAACTCTTTATGCTGAAGGACAACGCCGTTATATAGAAAGTTTAAGTGCTTACGCCAGACAATTTTTAGATAAGGTAGGCAAACCTGATGTCGATAAAATCGAAGGTTTAACTCCAGCCATTGCCATAGATCAAAAAACTACTTCTAAAAATCCACGCTCTACTGTAGGAACCATCACTGAAATTTATGATTATCTAAGACTTTTATACGCAAGAGTTGGCATTCAACATTGTCATCAATGTGGACAAAAAATTTCATCTATGAGTGTAAGTGATATAGTCAGTGAAATTTTAAAATTTCCAAAAGGTGCAAAAATCATCATCTACGCCCCACTCATACGAGAAAAAAAAGGAACTTATGCAGATTTGCTTGAAAATTTACGCAACAAAGGCTATGTAAGAGCTCAAATTGATGGAGTTTTGGTAAGACTTGATGAAGAAATTGAACTAGCCAAAACCAAAAAACACACCATTAAACTTGTCATAGATAGACTTGAAATTCAAGAAGATTTACTTTCTCGTCTTGCAAGCGATATAGAAAAAGGTTTACAGGAAAGCTTTGGAGAAATAGAAATAGAAGTTTTAAATCATGAGGAAATAAACCTTAATAAACACTATCATTTTAGCGAGCATTCAGCTTGTTTTGATTGTAAAATTTCCTTTGTTCCACTTGAACCTTTAAGCTTTTCTTTTAATTCTCCAAAAGGAGCATGTGAAGCTTGCGATGGACTTGGAATTCGTTATACTTTAGATATGAAAAAAATCATCGATGAAAATTTAAGTCTCGAAAACGGTGCTGTTAAAATCATGTATGGTTTTAATAAAAGTTATTATTATAAATTCCTAATCGCCTTTTGCGAACAAAATGAAATTCCTATCAAAATACCTTTTATGCAATTAAACGAAGAACAAAAACGTCTTGTATTATATGGTAATGCCAAAACTATAGAATTTCTTTGGAAAAGAAATCGCCTAAAACGCACTTTTGAAGGCGTGGTTAAAATGGCTTATGAAATGCTAAAAGATGAAAAAGATTTAGCTGAATATATGAGTGAAAAAATTTGTAAAGACTGCGGTGGGCATCGTTTAAAACCCGAAAGTTTAGCCGTGAAAGCAGCCAAAAAAAGCTTGGGTGAAATTTTAGATATGAGCATAGAAGATAGTACGGCCTTTTTTGCAGATGAGAAAAATTTTTCTTATTTAAGCGAGCAACAAAAACTTATTTCTAAACCTATCCTAAAAGAAATCAACGAAAGATTGTTTTTCTTGTATGATGTGGGGCTAGGTTATCTTTCTTTAGGGCGCGATGCAAGAACGATTAGTGGGGGTGAAGCACAAAGAATCCGCATAGCTTCACAAATTGGCAGTGGTTTAAGCGGAGTGATGTATGTCTTAGATGAGCCTAGCATAGGACTTCATGAAAGAGATACTGCAAAACTGATTAAAACTTTAAGAAATTTACAACAAAAGGGCAATACCCTAATTGTCGTAGAGCATGATAAAATGACCATAGAAGAAGCAGATTTTATTGTAGATATTGGTCCAAAAGCAGGAAAATTTGGGGGTGAGGTTGTATTTAGTGGAACTTATAAAGAACTTTTAAAAAGCAAAAGCGAAACTGCACTTTATATGAATGGTAAAAAACAAATTTCACAACTTCAAAACAGAACACAGAAAGAATGGCTTGAGCTTAAAAATGTAAATATTAACAATATCCAAGATTTAAGCGTAAAATTTCCTTTGCAAAATTTAGTCGCTATAACAGGAGTTTCAGGTTCTGGAAAAAGTTCTTTGATACTTCAAACCCTACTTCCTTTTGCACAAGAGGAATTAAACCGCGCTAAAAAAGTTAAAAAACTTGGTGGGGTGCAAATAGAAGGACTTGAAAAACTTGATAAAGTCATTTATCTTGATCAAAGCCCAATTGGACGCACACCACGATCAAATCCTGCCACCTATACAGGCGCTATGGATGAAATCAGAAATCTTTTTGCCGCCACTAAAGAAGCTAAAATGCGTGGTTATAAAGCGGGACGCTTTTCTTTTAATGTCAAGGGTGGAAGATGTGAGAAATGTAGCGGAGATGGAGAAATCAAAATAGAAATGCATTTTTTACCTGATGTTATGGTAGTTTGTGATACTTGCGGGGGCAAACGCTACAATGATGCCACGCTAGAAATTAAATATAAAGGCAAAAATATCAGTGAAATTTTAAATATGAGTGTTTTAGAAGCGAGTGAATTTTTTACAGCTGTTCCCAAAATCAAACAAAAATTAGATACTCTAGTAAAAGTGGGTTTAGATTATCTAACTCTAGGACAAAATGCCACCACCTTAAGTGGAGGTGAAGCACAAAGAATCAAACTTGCTAAAGAACTAAGCCGTAGCGATACAGGAAAAACGCTTTATATACTTGATGAACCTACAACAGGACTGCATTTTGAAGATGTCAATAAACTCATCTTAGTTTTACAACATTTGGTTGATCTTAAAAATTCTGTTTTTGTGATAGAACATAATTTAGATGTGATTAAAAATGCTGATTATATCATCGATATGGGGCCTGAAGGCGGAGTTAAAGGTGGAAAAGTTATAAGCACAGGAAGCGTGGAAAAAGTCGCTAAAGAGCATAAGAAAACAAAATCCTATACAGGATATTATTTAGATCTAGAGCTTAAAAACGCAAGGAGTTGAAATGACACACGAACAAAAAATTGCATTTTTTAAGATTAAAAGATTAAGTGTTTATATATTTTTCTGTGCTTTATATAATTTTTATTACTTTTTTTCTTATGAAGGGGTGACGAGTTCATATGAAGTTGGGAACGAAATTCTTTATATTGGCGGTATATTTTTATGCTTCTTTTCTTGTATTTACATAGTTCTTGCTTTTATTTTTATGGTGGTCAGAATTCATTTTTTATTTTCTTCTAATAAGATTTTAATTTATTTTTTGCTTGCCATTATAAACCTTGGTGCATCTTTTTTTCTTTTGGAAAATAAAATTTTATTTTTAGGGCTTTTAGCTTTATTTTTCGTTTTTTATTTTTTATTTTCACTTACCCTTGCTTTGCTTTTTAAAGAAGTGAAAATGTCTTTTTTATTTGCATTTTTGTGCATGCTTTTGGCATTTTTATCTTTTATATTTATCTATAAATTAAGCCTTTTATTTCTTTTCCTTACTTTGCATTTTTTGAGTTTTGCTTATGCCTTTGAAAGGTATAAAATTTTAAAAAAGCTAGATTGAAATATTTTAAAGAAGAAAAGTGTCAAATTTAAACTTTCATCAAATGTTTGAAATTCGAAGACAAAATGATTTTAAAAGCGTTAAAAAGTTTGCTTGGATAGTTTTTATAAGTTTTTTACTTTCAATTTGTTTTTATTTTTTACCTATCGTTCTTGATTTTATCTATGATTTAAAATTGTATAATTTTGATTCTATCGCTAACATTTTAACTATAATTTTTTGTGTGATTTTTTTAATTTCTTATTCAATTATGATTTTAAAACTTTATTTTACAAGTAAAAGTAAAGTTTTGTTGATAAGTTTTTTTATAGCTGCAAGCACTCAATTTATCGCTTTGTTTAACTTAATTCTTATTATGAGTGCTTATCCTCTCAGTCAGACGCGTATTGCTCTATATAGCTTTTCTTTTTTATGTCTTATAGTAGCCATTTTTTGTACTTTTATATTTTTTAAAACACTAAGAGCTTTATGTGAAAATCAAATTTATTTTCTCTTATGTTTTATTTTTAAAAGTATGATTTTGATAATTGTTTTTATATTTATGCTTTTTTTAATTCATAGCAAGCCTTCACTTGCTTTAGCCATAACTTTGTTTATGTTTTTTTTCTTTACAGGCTTATTGTTTGTCATTTATTACGCCCTATTTGCTTTCGCACTTAGTAAAAACCAAAATATCAAATTTATCCCAAATTTAAAGCTTTTATCCAATGAAAAAGAAAATATTTAACTATAGTATTTTATTTGTTATCTTTTTAAGCCTAAGTCAAATCACCTTAGTTTTTGTTTTTAATCACTATTTAACCATTGATTATAGCCTTTATGAATTACCACCGCAAAACCTTCAAATGCTAAATTTAGCCGATCAAAAGCTTTATCATCTAAGAGAAAATTTGCGTTTTTTAAATTCTATTTTAACTTTTTTACTGCTAATTTTATTTTGTTTTATACATTTATTTTATTTTTTTATTTTTAGAAAAGAAAAATTGATATTTCCTTTGGCTTTTTGTTTTATTTATATAATGTTTGTTTGTTGTATTGATATGTATTTTCATCTAGAAAACGCTAACTTATGGCAATTTTTCATTTATTTAGCTTTTATTCTTTCTTTTATTTATATATTTCTTTTAGATAAATTTTTTCAAAGCCATCTTTTCAAAATTTATTTTATTTTTATCATTGTAGGTGCTATTTTTTTAAGATTAGATCTTGGAATTTTAAATTTGTATTTTGAAATTATCAAATCTTTTTTATTTCCTATCCATCTTTTTATTTTGTTTATTTTAATGCGTAAAAAAGAGTTTTAATGTTTGATTTTTTATATAATGATATTAGCTATTTAGGGCTTTTCATGGTGTGTTTTCTTTCAAGCACACTATTACCCTTAGCAAGTGAAGCCTTTGTTTTAGGCTTTATAAAACTTGATTTTAATCCGAATTTGGTACTTATCGTAGCCACTTTGGGTAATACCTTAGGAAGTTTAAGTACTTATGCTTTAGCGTATTTTGGAAAAGAAAAAATTTTAGAAAAATACTTTAGCAAATCCTTGAAAAAATTAGAAAATTTCAATGCTAATTTTGCTAAATTTGGAAGTATATTTGCTTTTTTTACTTTTTTACCTTTAGTGGGAGATCTTTTTGCCTTGGGACTTGGTTTTGCGAAATATTCTTTTTTAAAAACTATATTTTTTATCTTACTTGGAAAATTAAGTCGTTATACTTTCATAATTTTCATAGCAAACTCCTTTTAAAAACCTCTCTTTTATAAGTTTTAAAAGCTTTGCATTGTCTACATTTTTTAGAATTTTAACACAATTTTTAGTGCTTAAATCCACCCCCATACTCATTTTTGGTTCTTTAAAACAACGCCAACTCATACCTCTTGCCAAAGAACTATCGCAAATAACATCAGCATAACACTCATCAAAATCTGCAATACTAGAATCTAATGCGTAAGCTATCGTTAAAGCATCATGTATCCAAGTTCCCTTTGTACCACGTGTTTTAGAGGCATAATCAATCCAAACACCTAAAGTTTCAACGATAAAATCACATAAAATATTCTTACCTTGCAACTCTTTTAAATCCTCGTGTGTTAATAAAGTCTGCATGGTTGCATTATAAGGTATGAGTGTAATTTTAGCTCTTGAATTTAGCACTATACTAGCCGCCTCAGGATCAAAACCAAAATTTGTATCTTTAGTGTAATAAGGCATATCAAAACTGCCGCCCATAATAAAAAGCTCTTTAAGATTTATATCAAAATCTTTAAAAATTTTCATAGTCATAGCGATATTTGTCAAAGGTCCTATCGCACAAATAGAAATTTCTTTAGGATTTTTACTCACCAACTCACCCATTTTAAAATCGCATCAGGATTTATATTTTCTAAAATTTCAGGACTTTTTATATTTTCCCAAAGATATTCAAGTTTAAAATTTTTAACACTTTCATCAAGTCTTTGACGCCAAGCTTTACTTGGTTCTTTTAGAGCTTCATTCGCTCCCAAATAAACGGGGATATTTAAATTTAAACGTTTAAATAAATCCTTAGCCACACTATAGGCAACAAGGCTTGGAACATTACCGCAAACTGTGCTTAGCATTTCAAGTTTGATTTCTTTAGATGACAAAATCAAAGCAAGTGCTAAACCATCATCAGTATTTGCTCCTGCAATAGC
The DNA here is from genome assembly GCF_012897855.1 of Campylobacter sp. CFSAN093227. Taxonomy (NCBI): domain Bacteria; kingdom Pseudomonadati; phylum Campylobacterota; class Epsilonproteobacteria; order Campylobacterales; family Campylobacteraceae; genus Campylobacter; species Campylobacter sp. CFSAN093227. The sequence continues at coordinate 311,595 of NZ_CP040610.1, read as the reverse complement.
ATTGCCTATGTCCGTGTCTAAGATAAGTCTCATATCGCATCTTCTATTTTATTTAAATCTCTACCTCTAGTTTCTGGCGCAAAAAATGTAGTCACAAAACCTATACCTGCAGTTAATACAAAATATGTCGCGATAGGCCACCAAGCGCCATAATATGCAAGCAAAGCAGAAGCCACCATAGGCGCTGTTCCTCCTGAAAGAATAGAACCTAGCTCCTTAGCAAAAGCCATTTTTGTATAACGGTTTTTTACCCCAAAAAAGCTCCACACCCCAAGCCGCTTGCACACCAAAAATCCCTAAAGATGCTAAAGACATACCTACAATAATAGTTAAAATCACAATAATTTCATTTTTACTATCTAAAAGCATAAAAGCAGGAAAAGCATAAATCATTAAAAGCAAACAAAACATTCTATAAGTAATACATCTTCCAAATTTATCACTTAAATAACCCGCCAAAGGAATAACTAAAAACCCTACCAATGAAGCTATCATTACCGCTGTAGTAACTACTGATTTGTCTAAAAGTAAAATTTTAGTCACATAACCTAAATAAAACCTTGCGCAAGATAAGAAGGTCCGTTTTCGCCTATTCTTAAGCCAACCATAGTCCAAAAAGCACGACTTCTTTGCCAAAAACTTCTTTCATCTTTTTTCATATGCTTTTCGTTATTAAGACGCAATTTCATCATTTCATTTTTTTGCTTTTCAAAAACAGGGGTTTCTTTGACATGAAAACGAATATATACAGCAAAAAGAGCGATTAAGATACTTCCCATAAAAGGAACTCTCCAGCCCCATTCTTTAAAACTTGCTTCATCTATTTGTACCATCAAAAGCCATACAAAAGACGCAAGCAAAGTTCCACTATTTGACCCTAAAGCAATCACAGAGGAAACAAGCCCTCTTCTCTTGCTAGGAGCATATTCTCCAAGCATAACTGTTCCACCTGAAAGTTCAGCTCCTGCGCCAAAACCCTGCATAAAACGCAATGCAACCAAACAAATAGGCGCCCAAACACCAATTACTGCATAACTTGGGATAAAACCTATTAGAGTAGTTGAAATTCCCATTAAAGCTATTGTAGCCATCATAACATTTTTTCTTCCGTGTTTATCACCTAAATGACCAAAAAACAAAGCCCCAATAGGTCTTGCAATAAAACCTATACCATAAGTTACAAAACTAAGCAAAAGTGCAATTACTGGAGTTTGCTCAGGAAAAAACACTTCTGAAAAAATTGTTGCAGCTGCTAAACCATAAAGTGCAAAATCTGCATATTCCATAGCAGTTCCCAACCAGCAAGAAAAAACTGCCTTTTTAAAAACTTTTCTACCTTCAGGTGTGTTAAAATTCTTATCTGCAATTCCATCAATTTGCTGATTTGTCATTGCATTTTCCTTACATTATTCATATAAAATTTTACTCTACTCTATAATTATGACTAAAAATTGGAGTATTTTCGCTTAAATATCTTTAAATTTCGAGACATTTTAAGCAAAATTTTGAAATAATATAACCAAAAAATATATTTTATCAAAAAAAGAAATTATTATGAAAACTTTAACTATTATTGATACTTTTGGATTTTTTTTCAGACTTTACTACGCATTAAAAGATTTTAAAAATTCACAAGGACAAGCTAGTGGAATGATTAGCGGTTTTGCAAATTTTATTTATAGCTTAAAAAATGAACATAAAAGTGATTATATTGTTTTTGCATTAGATTCCAAAGGAAAAACTTTTCGTAGTGAAATTGATCCAAACTATAAACAAAATCGCACTCCACCACCGCCTGAACTTCTAGAACAAATTCCAATTTGCATAAAGATGATAGAAAAAATGGGTTTTATAAGCGTTTCTAGGGAAGGTTATGAAGCCGATGATATCATCGCTTCTTTTGTAAAAACTTGTGAAGATAGGGATATTTTTGTACGCATTATCACTCAAGATAAAGATCTTTATCAACTCATAAAAGATGGTAAAACAAGCATTTACAGTCCTATTTCTAAAAACGACTATGATGAAGCAGCGTGTTTAGAAAAATACGGAGTAAAACCTAATCAAATCAGAGATTTTTTAGCTCTTTGTGGGGATAGTTCTGATAATATTCCAGGCGTTAAAGGTATAGGTGCAAAAGGAGCTAAAACCTTGCTTGATGAGTTTGGTAGCATAGAGGGAATTTATGAAAATTTAACCCTAGTACGTAACGAAAGAAGTCGTAACTTGCTTTTAGAGGGTAAGGAAAATGCATTTTTAAGCAAAAAATTAGCTTCTTTGTATGACAATTTAGAAGTACAAAATCTCATAGAAAAAGCCACTTATCCTGATGAAGAACCTCTTTTAAAAATACTTGAAATTTTAGAACATTACGAACTTAATACTTTGCTTAAAAAACTGCGTCAAAATCCTGATAATAAAGATAAAAATTTAGGTTTTAAAGCCACTTTAGTACAAGATGAAAACAAACTTTTTGAAATTTTAAATACCCTTGATAAAGAAAGTATTATTGCTTTTGATACCGAAACCACAGGACTTGATACTAAAGAAGCAAAAATTGTTGGTTTTAGTTTTTGCATGAATGAAAATGAAGCCTTTTACGTGCCTTTAACTCATAATTATCTTGGAGTAGGTGAGCAAATCTCATTGCAAAGTGCCAAAAAAGCTATAGAAGTAATCTTTAATCATTTTGTTATAGGGCACAATCTCAAATATGATTTTAAAATCATTCAAAACAATTTTGACTTAAATTTACCTCAAAAATACGCAGATACAATGATTTTAGCATGGCTTAAAAATCCTTCTTCAAGAGTAAATATGGATGATTTAGCTTTAAGACTTTTTAATTACGAAACCTTGCATTTTGAAAGCCTTGTTAAAAAAGGAGAAAATTTTGCAAGCGTAGAACTTGAAAAAGCTTGTAAATACGCCGCAGAAGATGCTTATATAACTTTAAGATTTTATCTTGATTTTTTAAAAAATCTTGAAACTCCTTTATTAGAACTTGCTAAAAACTGTGAATTTGATTTCATTAAAATCATTATGATGATGGAAGAAAATGGTATCAAACTTAATACAAATGCACTTGAAATCCTTATGAAAAAATTTGAAAATGAAATCAAAAATTTAAGTGAAGAAATTTATACTCTTTGTGAGGATAGATTCAACCTAAATTCACCTAAACAAGTAGGTGATATACTTTTTGAAAAACTCAAACTCCCAAGTGGAAAAAAAGGTAAAACAGGATATTCTACCGATGAAAAAGTTTTAAATGCACTTTTAGATAAACATCCTGTGATTACCAAAATTTTAGATTATAGGGAACTTGCCAAGCTTTATTCCACTTATTGCGAACCTTTGTTAAAACTAGCATTAAAAGATAAAAATTCACGCATTTATTCAAGTTTTTTACAAACTGGAACCGCTACAGGACGCCTTTCATCTAAGGATCCAAATTTGCAAAATATTCCTGCACACGGACAATACGCAAAAGATTATAAATCTTGCTTTGTAGCTAAAGATGGATTTAGTTTTATCTCTCTTGATTATTCTCAAATCGAACTGAGAATGCTTGCACATTTTAGCGAAGATGGAAAACTTTTAAATGCTTTTGCCAACGATGAAGATATACATGCAAGAACAGCTATAATGATTTTTGGAGAAAGCAATTATGAAACCAGAAGTGTTGCAAAAAGTATAAATTTTGGACTTATTTATGGCATGGGCTATAAAACTTTAAGTCAAAATTTAAAAATAGAAGCTCATTTAGCCAAATCTTACATAGAAAAATATTTTGAAAATTTTACTAGTATTAAAAAATATTTTGAAACAGTTAAAAATGAAGCTAAACAAAATGGCTTTATCACTACTTTAAGCGGTCGTAAGCGTTATTTTGATTTTGAAAACGCAAAACCTATGCAAATTGCCATGTATGAAAGAGAAAGCATTAATTCAATCTTACAAGGCTCAGCGGCTGATGTAATCAAACTTGCAATGCTAGAAATCAATAAAGAATTAAATGAAGACAAAAAGCTTATTTTGCAAATTCACGATGAATTAATTTTTGAAGTAAAAGACGATTTGTGTGAAAATTTTGTAAAAAAAACTAGAGATATTATGGAAAATATAGTAAAATTAAAAGTAAAATTAAAAACAAGTTCAAGTATCGCCAAAAATTGGGGCGATTTAAAATAATCAAGGAGATAATTAATGGATCTTTCAACCATATTAGGAATGGTGCTTGCAGTTACTAGTATTTCGGTAGGAGATATACTAGAGGGAGGCAATCCTTTGCATGTTGTGCATCTTTCTTCCTTTCTCATAGTTATGCCAACAGCTGCATTTTGCGCAATGACTTCTACGCATAAAAAAATTGTAAAAGCAGCCTACAAAGAACTCAAAGTTGTTTTTAAAGGTTCTGGAGTAAATTTACCCGAAAGGATAGCCCAGCTAGTCGAATTTGCTATTATTGCAAGACGAGATGGTCTTTTAGCGTTAGAATCAAGAACCAGTGAGATTGAAAATGAATTTTTAAAAAATGCTATGATGATGCTTGTAGATGGTAAAAGCTTTGAAGAAATTCATGAAAGCATGGAAATACAAACTGAACAACTTGAAGAGCATTATAAAGAATGTGCAGAATATTGGATAGTATTTGGAGAGACTTGTCCTACCATGGGGCTTGTTGGAGCGGTTTTTGGACTTATTTTAGCTCTTAAATTACTAGACAATCCTCAAGCAATGGCAGCAGGTATTTCAGGTGCTTTCACGGCTACAGTTACGGGAATTTTTGGCGCTTATGCACTTTTTGCTCCTTGGGGGAAAAAATTAAAAGCTAATGGAATGGATCTTGTAAAAGAGCAAATTGTCATTACTGAAGCTATAAAAGGAATTGCAGAAGGTGCTAATCCTAGAGATTTAGAAGCTAAACTTTTTAACTTCTTAAGTCACGATGATCCAAGAATTTCACAATTTGACAAAGGTTAAAAATGGCTAAAAAACATAAATGCCCAGAATGTCCAGCAGGCGAAAAATGGGCTGTACCTTATGCAGACTTTCTAAGTTTGCTTTTGGCACTTTTTATTGCTCTTTGGGCAATTTCTAAAACAAATCCTGCTAAAGTAGAGGCTTTAAAAACTGAATTTGTTAAAATCTTTGATTACACCTCTACTCAAACAGTCAAAGAAGAGAGTAAAACCCAAGAAAAATATAAAGGCACAGCAAAAGAAGAAAGCGATGAACTCAAATCGTTAAAACAAATGACTATGACACAGCAAGAAACTATCAAACGTCTTCAAGCAGCTCTAGATCAAAGCGATAATCAGGTTGCTCTTAACCTTCCATCTAAAGTTGAATTTGAAAGAGGTAGTGCTCAAATCGTTTCAGCTGATATACAAGATTATTTAAAACGTATGGCTGAGCTAACAACATATTTGCCACCTCAAGCAAAAATAGAAATTAGAGGCTATACAGACAATAGCGACTCTATTATAAGAAGTTATGAACTCGCCTACCAAAGAGCGGAAAATGTATTAAAATATTTTATAGAAGGTGGAGCAAATTTGAAAAATATTAGCATTAAAAGCTACGGGCTTAATAATCCTATCAATGGAAATCCACAAGCTCTAGAAAATAATAGAGTAGAAATATATTTTAAAGTCGATACGGCAGATACAAGCACTCAAAAATCAGTTCTTGAACTTATCAATAAAATAGGAACTAAAGCACCTTAAAAGTTTTAGTTTCCTTTTTTTACTTGACCAGCTAAACGACTCTTATTATTTGTATTATAAACAAATCCTAGCACCTCAGCTACAGCTTTAAACATTTCCCTAGGAATGAGATCATTAACATCACAAGCTTTATAAAGCTCCCTTGCTAAAGGAGGATTTTCATAAACTACAACATTATTTTCATAGGCTACTTGTTTTATACGAAGTGCGAGAAAATCCACTCCTTTGGCAACAACTCTAGGAGCTTGTTCTTTACTTGTATCATAACGAATAGCTACGGCATAATGAGTTGGATTTGTAATCACTACATCCGCACCTGCAACATCTTGAACCATGCGGCGACGGGCAGCTTCCATTTGAAGTCTACGAATTCTACCTTTAACCTGAGGATCTCCTTCCATTTGTTTATATTCATCTTTTATTTCTTGTTTGCTCATACGCAAACCTTTAAAATACTGAAAACGCACCAAAAAAACATCTAAAACAGCAATAATTAAAAAAGCAACTATAACAATAGCTGCTAAAACAATAGCCCTATCTCTTAGCCAAGTAAGCTGTGCAACCATAGTATAAAGCTCAACTCTTGGAAGCTCTTGCATAAATTTAAGCAAAACTATAAAAGCTATAGTAAAAACAATACCCACTTTTAAAATAATTTTTATACTTTCAACAATTTTTTTCAATGAAAAAAGGTTTTTTAAACCTTTCAAAGGATTGATTTTTCCTAAATTTGGCATAATAGGTTTGGTTGTAAAAATAAAACCAAATTGCATAATATTTCCCAAAACCCCAGCAATCATAATACTTAAAACAATAGGTGCAAGAATAATTAAAACCTCAAAAATGCTTTTAATCATAATGGCTTGAATAATACGCAAATCAAATTCAACACCAATAAAACTTTGATAGTATCTATATAAATTTACAATTCTCTCGCCCATAAAACTCATCATAAATAAAGTTATAGTTACTCCAATTATCAAAGTTACAATAGCTGCCGCATCTTGAGACTTTGGAACATTACCTTCTTTACGCGCATCTTCTATCTTTTTGGACGTGGGTTCTTCTGTTTTTTCTTGATCTTCGCCTGCCATATTTTAGCCTAAATAAAAATTTTAATATGTGTGTAAAATTATAGTAGAAAATTTATGAATTTCAATTAAAGAATAAAAATGAAGAAAAAGCCTCGTAAAGAGGCTTTATACTAAGAAATTAAAGTTTAGCTTCGTTTTTGCCAAGATATTCAGCCACGCCTTTAGGGTTAGCTTTCATACCTTCATCGCCCTTATTCCATCCTGCAGGACAAACTTCACCATGCTCATTTGTAAAAAGCATAGTATCAACCATTCTTAACATTTCATCTATATTTCTACCTAGTGGTAAATCATTAACCACAGCATGGCGAACTGTTCCATCAGCATCAAGCAAGAACGAACCACGAAGGGCAACTGCTTCTGCATAAAGTACATCAAAATTTCTAGCAATCTGCTTAGTTAAGTCAGCAACAAGCGGAAATTTAACCTGACCAATACCACCTTGATTTACTGGAGTATTTTTCCAAGCAAAATGTGAAAATTCATTATCTCCTGAAATTCCAATTACTTCAATGCCACGATTTTTAAATTCTTGATATCTTTTGTCAAAAGCTATAATTTCTGAAGGACAAACAAAAGTAAAATCTTTTGGATAAAAGAATACTACCGCTCCTTTTGGACCTATGTTTTTATAAAGATTAAAATCTTGAACAATTTCATTGTTTCCCAATACTGCTGGAGCAGTAAAATCTAAAGCTTTTTTAGTAACTATCATATTTTCTCCTAAATAATAAATTTTATTGATAACGAAATTATATCGTTTAAATCTTTATTTTTTTTTAAATATCTAAAATAATATTAAAAATTTAAGAAAGTTATAATTATTATCAAATAATGTAAATTTTTGATTATCAAAATTTACATTATTTAAGAATTTTATGCTAAAATCTTTTAAATCTTAATATTAAAAAGGAGAAAAAATGGCTGTAAAAATTACAGATATATGTATTGCTTGTGGTTCTTGTATTGATGAGTGTCCAGTGAGTGCTATCGTTGATGATGCTAACAATCCAGAAGGTGAAGATAGATATTATGTTTATGCAAACAAATGCGTTGAATGCGTAGGACATAATGATCAACCAGCTTGTGCCAGTGCTTGCCCAACAGATGGATGTATAGTTTGGAGTGCTGTAGAATCAGGACAACCAAGTCGTGATAATATTGGCGCTGATATGAGAAGTGGGGACACTCCAGTTTTTGCATAGTTTTAAAAAATTAAAAAGCTAGAGATTCCTAGCTTTTTCTTTTAATTTAACTTTCTTTAAACAAATTCAAGTATAATTTTAAGCTTTATTAAAATAAGGAGTTATTACAAAGATGGAAAAAACTTTATCTATAATTAAACCTGATGCTGTTAAAAAAGGTGTTATAGGAAAAATTTTAGATCGTTTTGAAAGCAATGGATTAAGAATCGCTGCAATGAAAAAAGTTCAACTTAGTAAAGAACAAACTGAAAATTTTTATGCTGTTCATAAAGAAAGACCTTTTTTTAAAGACTTGGTTGAATTTATGATTAGCGGTCCTGTTGTTGTTTCTGTACTAGAAGGAGAAGGTGCTGTATTAAAAAATAGAGATTTAATGGGAGCGACAAATCCTAAAGAAGCTAAAGCAGGAACAATTAGAGCCGATTTTGCTGAGAGTATTGATGCTAATGCTGTTCATGGAAGTGACAGCTTGGAAAATGCAAAAATAGAAATTGATTTTTTCTTTAAACCAAATGAAATTTGCTAAATGAAAATCCCTTTTTCTAAGATTAATACAAAGGAATATCCTTTTAAACTTAATCTTGAAAATATGATTTTTGAGGGAAATTTAGTAAAAATAAATCCTAAGCTTGTTAAAATAAATGCTATTATGCAAGGTTTTATCTATAGACCTTGTGATAGTTGTGGAACTGAGTTAGAACTTGAAATTAAAGAAAATTTAGAACTTTTTGCAAGTGATGGTATTTTTAAAGATGAAGCAAACGAATTGAGCAATACTATAGAATTTTTCGATGGACATATTGATTTAATAGAAGTTGCTATTAGCGAGCTTGAAGCTTATTTGAGTGATTATTTTTATTGCATAAATTGCAATAATTAATTAAATTTTATAAAGGAGAAAAAATGGCAGTACCAAAGAGAAGAGTGAGCAAAACTCGTGCAGCTAAACGCAGAACTCACTATAAAGTTAGTCTTCCTATGCCTATAAAAGACAAAGATGGAAGCTACAAAATGCCTCACCGTGCGAATCCAACAACTAAGGAATATTAAAATCAATGATTAACATTGCCATTGATGCAATGGGTGGTGATTTTGGAGAAAAACCCATTATAGAAGGCGTTTTAAAGGCGCTAGAAGCAAAACCTTTTAACGCTATCTTAGTGGGAAATTCTAAAATTCTAAAACCTTTAATACCAAAAAAATTAGAACAATATATACAATACGAAGAAGCTAGTGAAATTTTTTCGATGAATGGAAATGCCACAGATGCTTTAAAAAATAAAGAAACAACCATATACAAAGCTATTAATTTATTAAAAGAAAAAAAAGTAGATGCTGTAGTTTCAGCGGGTCATAGTGGAGCAAGTATGTCTTTGGCTACCTTAAGGCTTGGAAGACTTAAAGGTATTTCAAGACCTGCTATTGCCACTTTAATGCCAAATATCGTTAACAGAACTTTACTTTTGGATGTTGGAGCTAATACAGATTGTAAAGCTGAAAATTTATTTCAATTTGCCATAATGGGTGAAGTTTATGCTAGAGAAATTATGCAAATTCAAAAACCACGCCTTGCTTTACTTTCTAATGGTGAAGAAGAATGCAAAGGCAATGAACTTACCAAAGAAAGTCATCAGCTTATGAAAAAAATTCCAAATTTTATAGGTAATGCTGAAGGTAGAGATATTTTCAATGGTGAAATAGATGTTTTAGTCTGCGATGGTTTTGATGGAAACGTTATCTTAAAGGCTTGTGAAGGTGTAGCAACAGCTATTTTTCAGCTTCTAAAAAACGAAGTAAAGCAATCTTTTATTTCTAAAATAGGTGCTTTACTTATGAAGTCATCTTTTAAAAAATTAAAAAAACACACAGATTGGCAAGAATATGGCGGAGCACCCCTTCTTGGAGTTAATGGCTGCGTGATCATAAGTCATGGAAAAAGTGATTCTAGAGCTATTAAAAATGCAATTTTTCAAGCTATAAATTTTAGCCAATCTCATATCAATGAACTTATAGAAAATGAACTTGGGAAATACAATGCTTAAAGCCGGTCTTAAAAGTATAGCTTCTTATATTCCAGAAAAAATTTTAAGCAATGCTGATCTTGAAAAAATAGTAGATACCACCGATGAATGGATCACTAGACGCACAGGTATTAAAGAAAGACGCATTGCTAGTGAAAATGAAAATTCTAGCGATTTGGGCACAAAAGCTGCATTAAAAGCCATAGAAAGAGCAAATTTAAAACCTGAAGATATTGATGCGATTCTTGTAGCCACTTTAAGTCCTGATTATTTTACTATGCCTTCAACGGCTTGTAAAATTGCTTCAAATTTAGGACTTGTAAATATTAGTGCTTTTGATATTTCAGCAGCTTGTTCTGGTTTTATCTATTTGCTTGAACAAGCTAAAGCCTTAGTAGAAAGTGGTTTGAAAAAAAATGTTTTAATCGTAGGAGCTGAAAAAACAAGTTCAATTATGGATTACAATGACAGAAGCATTTGCATACTCTTTGGAGACGGTGCGGGTGCTGGAGTTGTAAGTTTGGACAATGAAAATCATATCCTTGATGTACATACTGCAAGCAATGGTAATTATGGAGATCTTTTAATGACTCAAAGATCGCAAAAATCAAGTCTATGTCAAACACTTTCTATGCAAATGAAAGGCAATGAAGTTTTTAAAATAGCAGTAAACACGCTTAGCAATGATGTTGTAGAAATTTTAGCTAAAAATAACATTTTAGCACAAGAAATTGATCTTTTTATTCCTCATCAAGCTAATCTACGCATCATTAAAGCCGTCCAAGAAAAACTCAATCTAAGCGATGAAAAATGTGTGATTACCGTACAAAAATATGGCAATACTTCAGCTGCTTCTATACCTATGGCAATGAATGATGCCTATGAAGAAGGACGACTTAAAAAAGGAAATCTGATCTTACTAGATGCTTTTGGCGGTGGTTTTACTTGGGGATCTGCGCTTTTAAAATTTGGAGGAGAGAATTTTTAATTCTCTCTTAGCTTTCCAAAAGCTTGAATTTCTACCAAATAACCCTCTGCTAAAGCACTTCCTACACAAGCTCTAACAGGTTTAGGATAATTTTTAATCCAAGCATTATAAATTTCATTCATTGCATCAAAATCTTGCATATTAGCTAACCAGATTTGAATTTGAATCAAATCTCCTTTGCTTGCGCCTATTTTTTCAAACAAAGCATCAAGTTCTGCAAGTGCTTCTTTGGTTTGTTTTTTAATATCTCCGCTAGGTTCAAAAGCCACTTGTCCTGCAGTCTTAAAATATTTATCAAAAACAATAATTTGCGACATTCTATCGCACTCATCAAAACGCTTTATCATGCATATTTTCCTTGAAATTCTTTCATAAATTCGCACAAGGTTTTTACCTGATCCAAATTAAGCGCATTATAAATACTTGCACGAATTCCTCCTAAAATTCTATGTCCTTTAAGTCCTATCATTCCAGCTTCTTCGGCTTCCTTTACAAAAAGAGGCTCTAAATCTTTATTTTTAGCAATATTAAAACTCACATTCATTAAAGATCTGTCCTTTTTATCTGCATGTCCTTTATAAAATCCATTACTTAAATCAATACATTCATAAAGCATAGCAGCTTTTTGAGAATTTTTCTCATATACTTTATCAAGTCCGCCTTGATTTAAAAGCCAATCCATTTCAAGATTAAACATATAAATGGCAAAGGTTGGAGGCGTGTTAAACAAGGACTGATTCTCAGCATGAGTCAAATAATTTAACATGCTAGGAATTTGTTTATTTTTGGATCTTTCTAACATATCTTTACGGATAAAAATACAACTTAAACCCGAAATTCCAGCATTTTTTTGCACCCCGCCATAAAAAAGAGCAATATTTGAAAAATCTATTTTTCTAGAAAAAAAATCACTCGATGCATCCACAATCAAAGGAGCTTTAGTTTTAGGATAATTTTGATATTGAGTGCCGTAAATAGTATTGTTAGAACAAATATAAGCATAATCAGCATTATCGCTAAATTCCACTCTAGGAATATGATCGAAATTACTTTCCTCACTACTTGCTACGGTTTTAACATTGACACCTAAAATTTGTGCTTCTTTAATCGCTTTTTTTGTCCAAACTCCTGTATTTGCATATTCACAAACCCCATTTAAAGCTAAATTCATAGGAATCATAGCAAATTGCAAACTTGCTCCACCTTGTAAAAATAATATTTCATAATCATCATTTAACCCGTAAAGTTTTTTAGCTTTCTCTTGTGCTCCAAAATGCACTTCTTCAAATACTTTTGTGCGGTGAGAAATTTCCATTATAGAATAACCCTTACCCTGATAATCACAAAGTTCTTTTTGAGCTTGCTCTAAAATTTCTAAAGGTAAAGTTGATGGCCCTGCACTGAAATTGATTTTTCTCATAATCTATCCTTATAAAATTTTTGCTTCTTTTTGAGAAGTTAGAGAACTTAAAATAACAATATCATCACTCTTAAGATCTTCTAAGTTCACTATTTTACCATTTTTTCTGATACAAATAAACTTTTTGCTTTTATTAAAAAAATTCTCATGTTGCAAATAAGCATTTTGCAATTTATCTAATTTTAATTCATTATAACTCATTTGATTTGCCAGTAGATGATTTAATTGCTTTTCTATATTATAGCTTTGTTTTATTTTTTCATCTATTATTTTTGGCAAAGAATTAAATTTGAAAAATTTGCTTAAATTTAAAAGCAAATTTTCATAATTTTGTATTTTATAATTCCAAAGTTGCATTAATTTTTCTTCCATTAAATCTAAACTTTGTTCTATATCTAACTTAGAATAAAACAAAGCATCTATAGCAGCTGAGGGCGTTGGAGCTCTAAAATCTGCAACAAAATCACTAATAACATAATCAATCTCATGTCCTATGGCTGAAATAATAGGAGTTTTTGCTTTAAAAATCTCTCTTGCTAAATTTTCATCATTAAACCAAAAAAGATCTTCCCTGCTTCCTCCGCCACGTGCTATAATAAGAACATCTAAATCCATATCATCGGCTTTTTTTAAAGCTTGTATAAGAGAAAAAGGAGCACTATTTCCTTGAGTTAAAGCATCAAAAATATAAATTTTTGCCAAAAAATATTCTTTTTGATGAATAAGTTTTAACATATCTTGCAAAGCAGCAGAAGTTTTTGAAGTGATAATGCCTACTTTTTTAGGAAATTTTGGCAAAGATTTTTTAAAGCGTGAATCAAAAAGTCCTTCTTTTTGCAAACGCTCTTTTAAAGCTAAAAACTGCGCTTCCAAATCTCCAAAACCTGCTTTTTTCATACTAGTAGCGATAAATTGATAACGACCACTTTCAGGATATAAACTCACACTTCCACAAAGCTCTAAAAAATCCCCCACCGCTGGTTTAAATCCGACTTTTAAATTAGCCCCTTTAAACATAGCACAAGCAATGCTTGATCTTTCATCTTTTAAATCAAAATACCAATGCCCTGAACCATGCAAAGTAATTTTTGAAATTTCTCCACTTAAAACTATATCATCAAAATGTGTTTCTAATAAAGCCTTTGCTTTAAGATTTAATTCTGTTGGTGTCATAGTTTTTTTGCTATAAACATTGAACTCACGCCAAAGCTAAAACTTTTATAATCAAGCATTTTAAAACCAGCATTTTTAAGCTCTAAAATAAACTCTTCCTTACTTAAAAATCCTTCAATAGAATTTGGCAAATACTCATAAGCACTTTTATTTTTACTGATTACCCCACCTATACTTGGTAAAATATTTTTAAGATAAAAATCTCTACAAGCTGCTATAAATCCACCCTTTTCTCTTTTTGTAAATTCCAAAACTACCAAAATACCTTCTTTTTGAAGTACTCTAGCAAATTCGCTTAAGGCTTTTTGTCTTTCTACAACATTGCGAATGCCATAACTAATACTTAAAATATCTAAACTTTGACTTTCTAAAGGTAAATTTTGCGCCCCTGCTTCTATAAATTCAACATTTGGAAATTTTTCTTTTGCAACATTTAGCATGCCACTACTTGGATCAATACCTTTAATATTTAGAATATTTTTTTCCATTTTTAAAGCACTCTCTTGCCAAATCTCTATCATATCCCCTGTGCCACAGGCAATATCAGCGATTTTTAAATCTTTTTTTAAATACAAACTCATCACTCTTTGACAAGCTTTTTTGCGCCACGCTACATCAGCTCCAAAGCTTAAAATTCTATTCGCCTTATCATAAGTAGGTGCAATTTGATTAAACATTTCTATAATTTTTTCTTGTTTTTGCATTTTTATCCTTTGTAAATTTTCAAATTTTTACTTGATTTTTTAAGCAATTTGCAAAATTTATTTTTATTATTGATTATTTTCGAAAAAATATTTTTATCCCTATCTTTGCAATATTTTTCATAAAGTTTGTTTAAATTTTTTATCTCTAAAAAACGATAAAAATATTCTAAAAATATTGCCAATTCAAAAAAACTATTTTCAAAAAGCTCTAAATCAAAATTTTTTAGTATATTTTTTCTAAATAAAATAATTTTTTTTCTAAGTTCTAACGCAACAAGTTGTTTAAAAAACCTATCTTTGCAATCGCCTTCATAAAAAGAATTTTCCTTTATGAAAAAATCAAAATCATTAAACAAATCTTGGATTTTTTCATCGCTTAAAAATAGCAATAAATCTTGATTTGAATTTTCACTTGCTAAAATATCTTGAGTTTTTTTCGTTATATCTTTAAACTTTAAAGCCAAAATATTACTCAAATTTTTATCTAAAATAGTATTCATACTTGATAAAACTATATACAAGCTTCTTGAATAAAATAAAAATTCGCATAAACTTTGCTTATCTTTTCTCTCTAAAGATAAAGTCCAATAAAATTTTAATTTTTTAAATAAATAAAATAAAAAAATTCTAAATCCATCATAAGCATTAATATAATTTGGAAAATCCAAGCTAAAATTCTGATTTTTTTCTATAATTTTAAAATATTTCTCTATATCAAAATTTTGATATTCAAAACCATATAAAACGATATGTTTAGAATTTAAATCATGATGTAATTCTTTTTGAATTTTAAAATCTTTAGGAATTTTAAATTCATTGGAACTATCCAAAGTTGGAAAAAATATTTTTAAAATACAAATTTTAGGCTCTTCATAAATATCAATATAACTTTTTAAAGAGCAAAATTTAAATTCGAAGCGTTCTTTTTTAATACTCTTTCCTATAATCTTTTTTCGAGCTTTTTCAAATTTTTTTTTAGAAATTTTCTCTTCTTGATTCTGTTCTAAAATTGAATTATTAAATTTTGTAATTTTATAAAATTCATTGCAAAAACTTTGAAATTTAACACTATGATTTGAAGTTATTTGAGTATAAAAAGTTTCAAATTTAGAATTTCGAAAAGGTATATTATCTTTTTTTAAATTCTCTAAAAGAGTGCAATCAGATAGTAAAAAGTTTTTTTGAATTTCATAAACCATTAAAATAACCCTTAAAATATATGGGTTATTTTAACCTTATTTTGCTTAATGACACTTTTTGCAACTATCAACATAAGCACAAACAGACAGATGATTGACGAGATTGCCTATCTTTTTTTCTAAATGCTCTTGATATTCATAAAGCTTAGCATCTTTAAAACTTAAATCCTCTATACCACCACATTTGGCGCAAACAACATGAATATGTTCTTCTTCATAGATATCGTAACAAGTTTTTTGATTTAAAACATTGATTTCAACAACTAAACCTTGTTCTTGTAAAGTATTAAGATTTTTATAAACCGTCGCTAAAGAGATTGAAGGGTATTCTTTTTTAATTTCTGTATATAATTCATCAATATTAGGATGCTCATGTCTTTTTAAAATTTTTAAAACACATAGTCTTTGCGGAGTAGCTTTTAACTCATGTTTTTTAAGCATTTGTAGTAATTCCATTTTATTTATTCCTTACTTTTTTAAGTAAAAATAATAATAAAATTTTTATTAAAAGAAGTTTATATTAAATAATATTTTTTATTATTTAATGATAAAATTTTAAAACTTTCGTCAACAAACTATTGACATCTTTTTCTAGATTTTTTTCCACCTCACTTGTTTTTCCATGTTCAATAAATTTGTCTTCATATTCAAAGCTAACAACTTTTACATGCAAATCATATTTTTGTAAAAAATTATTAATTAAACTTTCTATACCGCCAATTTTAACATTTTCACTAAAAATAAACCAAATTTTACTTTTTTTAGCAAGCTCACACAAAAGCTCTTCATCTAAAGGTTTAGCAAAAATTAAATCAATCAAATTAGCATTATTATTCATTTCTTGCAAGGCTCTTAAGACTTGCCACGCTTTTGCCACACCTTGTCCATAACCTAAAAAAGCAATTTCACTACTATTTTTTACAAGCCATTGCGCCTTACCAAGTTTTATCTCACAAGGATTAAATTCTTTATCCAAAATAAAACTCCCTCTAGGATAACGAAAAGCAATAGGTCCTTGATGTAAATAAGCATACTCCATTATATTTTGCATCATTTGTTCATCTCTTGGGGCTAAAAGAGTGAAATTTGGCAAAGGAGCTAAAAAACTAAGATCAAAAACACCTTGATGCGTCTCCCCATCTTCGCCTACTATCCCTGCCCTATCCATAGCAAAAACCACATTTAAATTCATAATCGCACAATCATGGATCACTTGATCATAAGCACGCTGCAAAAAAGTGCTATATATTGCAATAAAAGGTTTAAATCCTTCTTTTGCCATAGCGGCCATAGAAGTTACTGCATGCTGTTCTGCAATAGCCACATCCCAAAAACGATTTGGATATTTTTCTATAAGCTTATCAAGACCTGTTCCACTTGGCATAGCCGCCGTAACCCCAACAATATTTTCATATTTTGAGGCTAAATCAAGCAAATTCTTAGAAAAAATTTCAGTAGCAGATTTTTTAGTATCACTTTTTTTAACACTCTCTCCACTATCTATATCAAAAGCTCCCACCCCGTGCCATTTAGCATGTTTTCCTTCAGCTAAAGCATAGCCTTTACCCTTTATAGTTTGAGCATGTATCACACAAGGCTTTTGCATAGCTTTTGCTTGTTTTAATGCAGAAATAATTTCACCTAAATTATGTCCATCAATAGGCCCTATATATTCAAGCCCTAATTCTTCAAACAAAAGCCCAGGAGTAATAAGTTTAAAACTCTCTTCAAAACGCTTAGCCATATAAGTAGCACTATCAGGCAATATATCCAACATTTTAGCAATACGCTTTTTAAAACTTTGATAAAACTGCGTTGCCATAGCCTGAGAAAGATACTTTGAAATTGCTCCAATTGGTTTTGAAATACTCATTTCATTATCATTTAAAAGTATTACGCAAGGAAATTTAGAATCACCCAATTCATTTAAAGCCTCATAGGCCATACCCGCACTTAAAGCACCATCTCCAATCAAAGCAACAGGAATACGCTTTTCACCTTTTAAAGCAATGGCCTTACAAGCACCTACTGCCAAAGAAATAGAGGTGCTAGAATGCCCTGCTACAAAATAATCTCCCTCGCTAGGTTTTGTATAACCACTTAAACCATTGATTTGTCTTAAAGTATCAAATATTTCTTCTTTTCCGCTTAAAAGCTTGTGTGTATAAGACTGATGCGACACATCAAAAATAAAAGGATCTTTTTTTGCATCAAAAACCAAATGCATTGCTATACTAAGTTCTACAGCACCCAAATTTGAACTTAAATGCCCACCATTTTTACTCACAACTTGTATGATTTTTTCACGCATAGATGCTGCTAAATTTTCTAATTCTTTTAAACTTAGCTTTTCTAACTCTTCTTGAGTATGGACAAATTTTTTACTCATTATTCACCATTTTTTTAATTTTAGCTAGACGAGAGTTAAGATTGGATTCTATATTACCTGCGTCACTTATAATAACAACACTTCCTTTGCTAATTGCATCATCAAGACTTATTTTAATGTGAGCATTCTGATCAAATTGCTCTTTTAAATACTCATAATCCTCTGCATTAACCTTAAGCTCAATTGCACTAGCACCCTTAAGCTCGCCGATTAAATCTTTAGCCAAAGCATAAGCTATCTTACTTGAATTTAGTTCAAGTTCTTTTAAGATTACTTCTTTAGCGATATCTATAGCAGTATCTGCTAATTCTTTCTCATTTTTTTCTATGAAATTTTCAAGATTTTCGCAAGCATTATCGAGTTTGGCTATACTTTTTAAATACTTATCTTTAAAATCACTCAATTCCTTTTGAAATTCTTCTTTTGCTTTCTCATAACCTTCTTTGGCAAATTTTTCTTTAGCATTTTCAAGTTCTGAATTTAAGCGGTTATTAAATTCATTCTCTTGGCTTTCTATTTGCATTTGAAGTTTAATAATATTGCTTGACATTTCATCTGTTTTTTTAAGCAAATCTTCAACAAAACTTGGTTGAAATGTTGGAATTTGAGTTTCCATAACAGCTTGCGTAGAGGCAATGACTTGATTTTCTTCGACTGGTTTTTCGTCATTTAAAGATATATTAGCATTTTCTTCATCTGGAGTTTGAGTATGTTTTTTTTCACCTGTATGATTATCAAATTCTGAAATAACTTTAAAACGATATCCTTCAACAACATGCTGATCAGAAGCCCCACCAGAAATTACATTGCTACGATTAACCATCTCTCACCTACTCTATCATTTCATCCGCATCGCCTGTTTGAACAAGACCTTGTTCTGCAAGTTTTTGCACCACTTCAACAACCTTTCTTTGTGCATCTTCAACATCTTTAACACGCACAGCACCCAAAAAACCCATTTCTTCAAGAAAAGCTTCGCTTGCACGCGTAGACATATTGGCTAAGAATTTTTGCTTTAACTCTTCACTTGCACCTTTTAAACCTATCATTAAATCACGCTTATCGGCTACTTTTAAAATTTCTCTTATAGCCTGAGTGCTAAGTTTTTGTATATCATCGAAAGTAAACATAAGCTCTTTAATAGTCTCTGCTAAGCGTTCATCACTTTGTTCAATATAAGTAATGGTTGATTTGCTTGCTTTTTGACCCAAACGATTAAGCACTTCTGCTACTGCTCTTGGGCCGCCCACTTCAACCTTATAAGAGGTAAGACTTTCAAGCTTGCTTTCTAGCACTGCAGAAACTCTTTTAATAATACTTGGAGAAATATCGCCAAGATTTGCCATTCTTATAACCACCTCAGCCCTTAATTCATCGCTAAAATACTCTAAAGTTTCTGCCGCATGAATAGAATCCATGTGTGCCAAAATAAGAGCGATGGTTTGTGGGTGCTCTTTGGTAATAAAGTCTGCAAGTTGCTGTGGTTTAATTTGCGCCAAATAAGCAAAATTTTGATTATTCTCCATGCTTTTAGTGAGTTTTTCAAGAATTTTATTTGCAATCTCTGGTCCAAAAGTACGAAAAAGTATTTCTTTAGCATATTCTAAACCACCACTTTTAATATATTGATTTGATTGAAGCAGAGTGTAAAATTCTTCTAAAACTGCAGTAGCTACAGATCTATCAACATTTTTAGCCATAGCAATATAACGTGAAATTTCTGTGATTACATCAATTTCCATATGTGAAAACACAGAAGTGGTTGCATCTTCGCCAAGTTGTATAAGAAATATCGCTACCTTCTCAGGCATCGATAAATCATCATAGACCATTTTTTGTTCTTCACTTAGCTTTATCATCACATATCCTTTTCGCCAAATTCGCTATCATTTTGAATTAAGTTTTGCAAAAGTGCTGCAATTTCCTCACCTTTATCACTTACCAAACCACGCAATTTTTCAAGCAAAACCTCATACTGGATAGAATCTTCATTGAAGTTATCCCCAAAACCAAGTTGTTCTTCAACTTTTTTCCTTGCTGCATTAAATTTCTCTAAAGCATCTTCAGCATCATCTAAAACAGCATTTGGACCTTGCTGCATTTCCTCTTGTGCTGCGACATCTTCAAGCATTTTTTGAGTAAATGGAGCAATAACTTTTTTGTAAAAAATAAAAAGTAAAATCGCTGCAATAAAGTATTTAACCGGCGGAATAAATGGCTCAACAAAACGATTGTAAAAAGTTTTAACTTTACTCTCAACTCTAATCGACTCACGATGAAATGGTAAATTTTGCACCACAACACTATCACCTCTAGTAGCGCTAAAATTAATAGTATTTTTAACTATACTCTCAACACTTGCAAGCTCTTCTTTAGTCAATGGGACATATTCGCTTTTCACATCCCCATTTTCATCAACCACATCTTGATATTTTCCATCTATAGTAACAGCTGCTGAAGTGCGTAAAACTGTTGCAAATTGTTTTTTGGTATTTGTGATAGTTTTAGAAAGTTCATTATTTGTAGTAACTTGATTTTTTTTATAAGTGTCAATTTGACCCTTATTGTCAAGTCCTTCAACAGGACCTATATTAGAAACAGCACCTGGAACACCCTGAATTTCTGGATCTTTTCTACCTGTTCTTTCCTCGTTTAAAGTTTGCTCACTACGCACTATAGGATTTGGATCATAAATTTCACTTTGAGATTCTTGCTTGGAAAAATCAAAATCTATATTTACACTCACTTTTACTTTATCCATGCCACCTGCAAAAGGAGCTAAATTTTCTATAATCTTATCTTCTAAAGCTTTTTCTTGATCACTTTTAAATTTAATTTGCGCACGAACCAAGTCATCTTCATATGCTTCTTGCTCATCTAAAGGCACACCACTTTGATCACTAATCTTAACATTTTCTTTAGTAAGTTTTGGAACTGCCGCTGAAACAATATTTTTTATACCATCAATTTGTTTTCTAGTAAGCTTTAAACCTTCGCGAACATTAACAACAACTGAAGCTGTAGGCGGAATTTGCCTTTCGGTAAAAACACTATCTTTAGGAAATGCTATATGTACAACAGCACTACGAATAGGTTCTAAAGTCTCAATAGTTCTTGCAAGTTCACCTTCTATGGCTCTTTGGTATTTTACCTTTTGCTCTTCATTTGTAGCTCCAAAAGCTTGAGTATCAAAAGCTTCAAAACCCACGCGACTATCTTTTATAAGACCTTCGCTTGCAATAAACATTCTTTGACGATAAACCTGATCTTGTGGAACTAAAATTTTATTTTCACTTTCTAATTTATAGGGAATATTATTTTGTTCAAGTTTAGCTACAATTGCAGCAGAAGAACTTGGGCTTACATTTTCAATTAAAACTGCATATCCATTATTTGCATTACTACCACTTCCACGAAATAAAGCTAAAAAAACCAAAAACCCAACCACAACTATAATAGATGCAGCAATCACTATACGCTGCTTGCGAGTTAAATTTTGATAAAGTTGCCCAATTTGATGAAGCATATTTTTAAAATCCATTAATTCTCATCCCTTAGTTTAGCGAATTTTACATATTTTTATTTGATTTATCTATCTTAAAATCTTATCAAATTCTGTAAAAAATTTTTCATTTTCATAAGATGTTCCTATAGTAATGCGTATAGCATTTAAACCATAGCTTTTTAAATTTCTTATTATTATACCCTTTTTAAGCAATTTTTCAGACAAATCTGTACTATTTTTTTCATCAAAAAAATAAGTGATGAAATTTGTATAACTATCAATGATTTTGATATTATGTTTTTTAGCAAATTCTTTATAAAGCTCCATTTGAGAAAAATTATTCTCTAAAGTTTTTTTAGCAAATTCATCATCATTTATTGCTGCAACTGCTGCTTTTAAAGCAAGATTACTCACATTAAAAGGCGCACGAAGCTTGTAAAATGCACTAATAATATTAGCATTAGCTATACCATAACCAATGCGTAAACCTCCTAATCCATAAAGCTTAGAAAAAGTTCCTAAATAAAGTACATTGTCAAATTCTTTAATCAATTCGCAAGGTTTTAAATGTTTTTTGCTATCTTTAAAACTTGCAAATTCATTATAAGCTGCATCAATCACAACTAAACAATCCTCATTTACACCTTTAATAAACTCGGTCGCCTCACTTGCATCCAAACACTCGCCTAAAGGATTGTTTGGTAAGCATAAAAAAATAAGTTTAATTTCATCTTTGTGCGTTTCATAAAGTTTTTTAAACTCATCTAAATTATGAGTAATACTTTGAGTTTTATAACACTTTGCACCACATTGTTTGGCATAAATTTCATACATAGCAAAGGTAACTCCAGCTTGCAAAAAAGCATTTTTAGAATTTAACTTAGCATGTATAGCAAATTCAATCACTTGATCACTACCTGCACCGATGATAATATTTTCATTTTGAACTTTGTATTTTTGAGCCAATGTGCTTTTAAGTTCTATCATACTATCATCAGGGTAAAGATGGGCTTTATCTGCATTTTGTCTTAAACATTCTATAGCTTTTGGTGGCGTGCCAAAAGGATTTTCATTGCTTGCTAATTTTATCACTTCTTTAACGCCATATTCTTTAGCAATAACTTCTATATCTTTTCCGGGTTCATAATTGCTTAAATGATTTAAAAATTCATTAAATTTCATCTTTTTCTCCTGATAAATAAGATCCAAGCCAAACAATCTCTTGTATATCTTTTAAGGCTTTTTTTACATTTTCATCATCAATATGCCCTTCAAAATCTATATAAAAACTGTGTAAAAATTCTTTTGATTTTACAGGGCGAGATTCAAGCTTAGTAAGATTGATATTTTCTTTTTTAAACTGCTCTAATAAAAAGCTAAGTCCCCCAGGTTTATGTGCTGTGTGTGCTAAAATAGAAGTTTTACAATTTGGCATTTTAGGATTTTTAATATCGCTTAAAATTAAAAATCTTGTTTTATTGGCTGCATTATCTTCTATTTTATC
Source organism: Campylobacter sp. CFSAN093227 (assembly GCF_012897855.1). Taxonomy (NCBI): domain Bacteria; kingdom Pseudomonadati; phylum Campylobacterota; class Epsilonproteobacteria; order Campylobacterales; family Campylobacteraceae; genus Campylobacter; species Campylobacter sp. CFSAN093227. The sequence goes on along the minus strand of NZ_CP040610.1, from coordinate 288,661 downwards.
AAAAAGTACAGGCACATTATAAAGCTTAGCCGCTATTCTAGAACAAATTGCTGCCGCATATTTATCTTGCGAAGCTAGGTAAGCTGCATTAGCTGTAGATTTTGAAGGAACAAATTCTATAGCACTAAGTTCATGACTTTCTAAAAATTTACGACATTGATTATAACCTTGCGGATGCGAATAAATGCGTTTGATTTCTTTTAAATTTTCATTAATTCCCACAAAAGAATGATGAATATCCATATAAATTTCACCAAAAATTTTAAGCTCATTATACTTACCTAGACAATCTAAAGTAATACCTACTGCACCTTCGGTATTATTTTCTATAGGCACAACACCGTATTTTGCTTCTTTGTTGCTTAACTCTTTAAAAACATCTTCGATATTAGCCAAGGCTATATAACGACTCATCGCACCAAAACGACTTCTTGCTGCTTGATGAGTATAAGTTCCCTCAGGCCCTAAATAAGCTATAGTTTGAGGCATTTCTAAATTTCTTGAAACTGCAAAAATTTCTTGATAAATTGCCTCTATGGCATTTTGATCTAAAAGTCCTAAATTTGCATTTTTTAAACGATTGATAATGGCTCTTTCACGCTCAGGACGATAAATAGCTCCCCCACTACTTTGTTTAAGCTCGCCTATACTTTTAACATAAGTCATTCTTTCATTTAAAAGTTCTAAAATTTTATCATCAACCGCATCGATTTTATTTCTAAATTCTTCTAAATTTGGCATTTTAGCTCCTTTAAAAACTCAAAAACACTAGGATAAACTCCATCAAGCAAATCCGTATCAAGCCCTTTTGTGTCGCTTATCTTTCCGCTTAAAACCAGCAAGGTTTTCATGCCAAGTTCTTTTGCCTTAAGCAAGTCTCCTCTAAAATCATCACTAATGATTTTAATATCTTCAAAATCGATTTTTGAATTTTGTTTTCTTATCAAATTTAAAGCTTCTTTATAAAAAGTAATGCTAGGCTTACCCACAACCTCGTATTCAAAATCAATAGCATTTTTAAGCATAGCCATAATGCTACCTACACCAGGATAAGGCCTACCATCTTTTTTATAAATGCTAGTTTCGTGCATAGCTATAAACCTAACTTCTCTTCTAGCCAATTCTATCATACTAGCAAAATCTACAAATTTAAAATCATCATAACTAGCTACAAGCACAGCACTAGGATTTACAAAATCAAGTTCAAAACCAAGATTTTCAAGACTTTTTACAAACTCATCTGCACCAAAAGCCGCAACTTTACAAGGTTTTAAAAGGTGTTTTAAAACGCTAAAAGGATCAATATAAGCATTTTCTTTTATAGCCAATCCTTTTTGCTGTAATTTTTCTAAAAAATCAAGTTTTTTTGTATTGTTAGTAATGATAACATAAGGAAGATTTTTTGCATTTAAAAAATCGATCAATTCTTTAGCGCCATGGATTAAACTCTTATCATGATCAGAAATTAAAGTCCCTTGAACATCTAAAAAAAACATTTTAAGCCTTTAAAAATTTCTCTTCTAAAGCGATTTGATTTTCAAAATTTTCTCTTTGACGGATCAATCTTACCTGTCCTTCTTCAAGGGCTAATTCGCAAACTTTATTACGAGTATTGTAGTTACTACTCATGCTAAAACCATAAGCTCCAGTATTTTTAATAACCATTATATCACCACTTTGAGTGCTAGGTAAAGACCTTGCTTTAGCAAAAAAGTCTCCACTCTCACAAATTCCACCTACAACATCACATAAACTCTCTTGGGCTTGAGTATAAGGTAAGATTATTTCATGATAAGCCTCGTATAAACTTGGGCGTATAAGATCATTCATCGCTCCATCTACTACAACAAAACGCTTGGTTTTATTTTGTTTTTCATAAAGTACTGAACAAACAAATTCTCCACTTTTAGCAACTAAATACCTTCCAGGCTCCATTCCTATGGTTAAATCAAGCCCATGAAGTTGTGCTAATATACCTTGTGCATAATTATAAAGATCAGGTTCGCACTCATCTTTTTCATAAGCCACACCCAAGCCACCGCCTATATCAAAAAATTTAAGATCAATTTGCAAGGCTTTTAACTCTCTTGCAAGTTTTGCAACAATGGCTGCTGCTTCATGAATAGGAGAAATATCTAAAAGTTGCGAACCTATATGAAAATGCACTCCAACGGGCTCTAAAAAAGATGAATTTTTTGCATAAAGATACATTTTTCTTGCTATGTCAATTTCAACACCAAATTTATTTTCATTTAATCCTGTAGAAATATAAGGATGAGTTTTTGCATCAACATTTGGATTAACACGAATACTGATTCTTGCCTTTAGATTAAGTTCTTTAGCCACACTTTCTAAAAGCATCATTTCAGCTTCGCTTTCAAGGTTAATATATAAAATATCATATTCTAAAGCTTGTCTTAACTCTTCTTTGGTTTTTCCTACTCCACTAAAAATAATCTTATAAGCTTTTGCTCCTGCTTTTAAGGCACGCTTTACCTCGCCTATACTTACACAATCAAATCCACTATCTAAATTTGCAAGCATTTGCAACAAACTTAAATTTGAATTGGCTTTTACAGCGTAAAAAATTTGAGATTTTCTTGCCTTAAAAGCCTCTTTGAGATTTAAAAAACGCTCTTTTATGAAATCAAAATTGTAAATATAAAAAGGAGTATTAAATTCTTGCTTTAATTGTTTATAATCCATATTTAACCTTTAATTTTTATAATTTTACTACACAAAGCTTAATTTATCGATGCTTATAATACATATAAGCACTTAAACAACCCAAAATTATAATAGGCACTACAATGCCAATTTCACTTGCAATCACACTATTTTCGCTTAATCTAGTAAGCAAAAACAAGACTCCCCAAATCATCAAAGTCACTACAAAAGCTATAAAAGTTACAAAAGCAAGATTAAAAAATCTTGCTATTACAGGAAAAAAATAATACATAATAAGCATTAAAAATGGTGCAAAAAAAGGAGTAAAAACAAATTTATAAAGATTGATTTTAAGAGCATCTGTATTGACATTTTGCGCCTTAAAAAGCTCAAAACTTTCAAGTGCGTCAGATATTGAATAATCACTATTACTAGCAACCCCTTCTATAATCTTTGGTTTAAAACCCTCAAGTGATTTAAGCTCGGAGAAATCTTGTATCTTTAAACCATCATTAGCAAGTTCATAATTTTTAGGTAATAATGTAATATTACCATCTCGCAAAATCCAACTTTCACCTTCAAAATAGGCGTTTTTAGCACTTACAAAAGAGCTTAAATTTAAATCATTGATATTAAAAATTTTTATATTTTGAGCACTATTTTGTCCATTGTTTATCTTTGAAATATAAACAAAATTATTGTTAAATTTCAAAAACACTTCTCCACTTTGATTCATAATAGTACCATTTTTTAAAATATTTCTCTTATAATCATTTGCATAAGCAAAAGAAGTAAAATTCAATCCTATATAAATACAACAAAAAAATAAAGCCCATAAAAAAGGAAATAAAATAACATAATTTCTGCTCAGTCCTAATGCATAAAGACTTACAAATTCATTTGCTCTGATCATAGAAATCAAAGAAACTACCAAAGCAAAAATCAAAGAAATGGGTAATACATAAGGCACTGCCGAGAAAGATAAAAACATAACATAAAGCAAATCAAGATTTGCGGCTTTTGGTAGATCTTTAAAATTTAAGAGCAAATCAATACCGCAATAAAAACCAAGCAAAGAAAAAAATATAATAAAAAAATTTTTTAAATAAATCCCTGAAATAAAACGAAAAAATATCCACATCTTAAGCCTTTAGGCTGTATTTAGATGATATAGCAGACAAATCATCATTTTCAATAAGCTCAAGCAAAGCTTTTTTTGTATGCTCTAAAACTTTGCTTAAGGTTATTTCTTCTTCGGGTTTAAATTTACCTAAAACATGGGAAATCACATTTTCACCCTTTCCCACTCCTATACGCACTCTTTCATAATCATTTCCACATAAAGTATCTATGCTTTTAAGCCCATTATGTCCACCACTTGAACCGCCTTTTTTAAAACGCAAGGCTCCTAAATTTATATCTATATCATCATGGATAACTATCATTCTTTCGCATTTATAAAAATCATTCACTGCTTTTACACTAAGTCCTGAATTATTCATATAAGTACTAGGTTTAAGAAGAAGTAAAGAAGAACCTATTTTAAAAAGTTCTCCTTTAAATTTAGAGTTTGTAAGATTTGTAAAATTGCTTTCTTTTAAAAGCAAGTCAATTAGCATAAAACCGACATTATGGCGGGTATTTTCATACTCTACGCCTATATTGCCAAGCCCTACGACTAAAATCATCTAGCTTTTTCTACACCTACAACCGCTACTCTATCAGCATCAATCATAGTTACTCCCGCAGGAACTACAATATCACGAACAAGTAAAGCATCACCCACATCAAGTTTACTTACATCAAGTTCGAAAAAATTTGGTAAATTTTCAGCTGCACATTTTACTTTTAATCTTCTTTTTGATTGGATTAAAACACCTTTATTTTTAAGACCTATAGCTGTTCCTGTGATTTTAACTGGAACCATGTATTTAGAAATCACACCTTTTTGTGCAACTTTTAAATCCACATGTTTAAGTTCTGCAGTTACAGGATCTTTTTGATAATCCACAACTACAACGCTTAAAGTTTGAGAACCTACTTTTACATCAAAAATTAAAGTAGTTTTTTTACGAACTTCCTTAATAAACTCATTTACTTTAAAAGCGGCATTGATGTTTTCTAATCCTTTTCCATAGATGTTTGCGATTAGATAACCATCTCTTTTTAAAGCTTTAGCAGCTTTTCTACCGATACTCTCTCTAACGATACCTTCTAACATCTTTTGTCCTTTCTTAAAAAATGAGCTTTGATTATATCTAATTTTGGCTTATGGAAAAGTAAATTTATAGCTTCTTTTAATTTCTTTAAGATATAATTTGTTTTATAAATTATGTTAATTTAAGGCTTCATGTGAATGAAAAATTCAATATCAATATAGCTTGGTTTTTAATAATCTTAGGCGGGATTATAGAATGTTTTTGGGTAAGTGGACTTAAGTATTCTACAGAAATTTGGCACTATATTTTAACAGCCATTGGGGTTTGTATTTCTTTTACTTGTTTTTTAAAAGCTTGTGAAAGACTTGAAGTAAGCATTACTTATAGTGTTTTTGTAGGCATTGGCACTATAGGAGTGGTTTTAAATGAAATGTTTATTTTTAATGAGGCTGTTTCTATAATTAAACTTGTGCTTATAGCGATTTTACTTTTAAGCATTATAGCCCTTAAATGGGTAAGCAAGGAAGCTTAGTTATGGAATGGTTTTATTTGTTTTTAGCTACTGCTTGTGAAATTTTTGGTGTGGTGATCATGAAAGAACTTGTAAGCACTAAAAACAAGCTTTACCTTTTAGCTTTGATAGTGTGTTTTGGATTTTCTTTTACTTTTTTAAGCTTAAGTATGCAAAATATCGCTATGAGCGTTGCTTATGCTATATGGACAGGAGCTGGAACCGCTGGTGGGGTAATGATAGGAGTGCTTTTTTATAAAGAAAGTAAAAGTTTTTTAAAACTTTTTTTAATCACTGTGATTATTGCTTGTACAGTAGGTTTAAAATTTCTTTCTTAAGGATTTTTTGTGCAAATTTATGTGAGTGGAATACATACTGATGTAGGAAAAACACATTTTAGTGCAGCTTTTTGTGCGAATTTTAACTATGATTATTTTAAACTCATTCAAGCAGGAACTCCAACAGATAGCGAGTTTATTGCAAAATTTAGCCCAAAAACAAAGATTTTTAAAGAAGGTATTTTTTTGCAAACTCCAGCTTCTCCTCATCTTGGAAAAATCAAAGAAAAGCTTGATTATAAAGCCTTAGATATCATTTTACCAAAAAGCAAAAACCTACTTATTGAGCTTGCGGGTGGGCTTTTTTCTCCTATGGATGAAAATTACACTATGATTGATTTTGTGAATATTTTCAAACACCCTACGATTTTGGTAGCAAAATACTATCTTGGAAGCATTAATCATATCTTGCTTAGCATTGAAGCTTTAAAGCAAAGAAATATCAATCTTTTAGCCCTTGTAATGATGGGTAAAAAAGATATCTTACAAGATGATTTTATAAAAAATTATGCAAAAATTCCTATAATCAATCTTGATTTTTTTGATGAAAATAGCATTTTAAATAAAGATTTTAAAGAGCAAATGCAAGAAATTTTACAACTTAAAATTCCTTAAAAATCTGCTCTAAACTCTCTAGTACATAAACGATTTGTTCTTTTGTGATGATGTAAGGAGGCATAAAATAAATCGTATTTGCTAAAGGTCTTAAAAGCAAACCTTTTTCTAAGGCTTTTTGAAATACAAAAAGTCCTACGCGTTTATACTTGGTGCTTAAAATATCAAAAGCACTGATCATCCCGCAAGTTCTAAAATTACCCAAAAAGTCAAATTTTTCAAGTCTTGAAAATTCTTTTTTGATAAACTCGCTTAAAATTTGATTTTTTACTAAAATATTTTCATCCTCAAAGATATCTAAAACCGCATTTGCTGCCGCGCAAGCTAAGGTATTTCCCGTATAGCTATGAGAATGTAAAAAAGCCTTTTGGCTTTCATAAGTATCATAAAAAGCATTATAAATTTCATCTCTTGTAAGCACTACAGAAAGTGGCATAAATCCACCCGTTATCCCTTTTGAAAGGCAGATAAAATCGGGGCTTTGTTTGCATTGATGTAAGGCAAACAAAGTTCCTGTGCGTCCAAAGCCCACTGCAATTTCATCAAAAATCACTTGCACTCCAAATTTATGGCAAAGCTTTATGGCCTCATCAATAAACCCTGCTTCATACATATGCATATTTCCTGCACATTGCACCAAGGGTTCAAGTATAAAAGCACAAATTTCACTTGCATTTTTTTCTAAAATATCTTTTAAAATTTCAAGCTCTTGAGTGTAATCTTTACTTTGTGGCACAGGCGTGCTTAAACACTCTAAAAGTAAAGGCTTATAAGTATCTTTATAAAGTGCTACATCTCCTACACTTAAGGCTCCTAAGGTTTCACCATGATAAGAATTACTTAAAGATAAAAATTTACTTTTTTTCACTCCCTTATTTAAATGATAATGAAAGCTCATCTTAAGTGCGACTTCAATAGCGCTTGAACCATTATCTGCGTAAAAACATTTGTTAAAATTCCTGCCTACTTTTTCGCAAAGTCTTGCAGAAAGCTTGATGATGGGCTCATGTGTAAAACCTGCTAAAATCACATGCTCTAGCTCATCAACTTGTTTTTTAATGGCATTTGCGATTTTTTCATTACAATGCCCAAAAAGATTTACCCACCACGAGCTCACACAGTCCATATAAGCCTTATCATCAAAATCATAAAGCCACACTCCTTTAGCTCTTTTTATAGGAATGAGTGGCAAATTTTCATGATCTTTCATTTGCGTACAAGGGTGCCAAATATGCTCTAAATCGAGTTTTTTTAAAATTTCATTTTGCATTATAACTTCTTTTTTAAATATATTTTGGCAAAATAATACTTTAAATTTCTGAATTTTAGGAAAAAAATGAGCCTTGAAAATATCTTAGAAGCCCTTGAAAAAAATCACAATCTTAGAAAACTTACAAGCCTCAAACATGAAGGAAATTTTGTTTTTAAAGAGGGTAAAAAGCTTTTAAATTTAGCGGGGAATGATTATTTAAATTTAAGCTCTTGCAAATCTTTAAAAGATGAATTTTTAGATAATGTCAAAGAACAAGACTTATTTTTTTCAAGCTCAAGTTCAAGGAGCTTGAGTGGAAATTTTACAATTTATGAGGAATTAGAAAGCTTTTTAAAATCCAAATTTAAAGAAAAAGAAATCTTACATTTTAACAGCGGTTATCATCTTAATATCTCTTGTATAGCTGCACTTGTGAGCATTCCAAATACACTTTTTTTAGTAGATAAATTCATCCATGCAAGTATGATTGATGGACTAAAACTTGGCGGAGCAAAATTTTTTCGCTTTCATCATAACGATATGAATCATTTAGAAAATTTAATTCAAAAACATTATGATCATTATGAAAATATCATCATTTTAAGCGAAGCATTATTTAGCATGGATGGTGATTTTTCTGATTTTAATACACTCATCGCCTTTAAAGAAAAATACCCTAAAATCAAACTTTATATCGATGAAGCGCACAGCGTGGGTTGCTTTGATGAGGAGGGCTTGGGACTTGTTAAAGCTTTAAATTTGGAAGAAAAGGTTGATTTTATAGTTTTTACCTTTGGCAAGGCTCTTGCTTCTATGGGTGCTTGCATGATTTGTAATAATCTTTATAAAAGCTTTTTTATCAACAAAGCTAGAGCTTTTATTTATTCTACAGCGCTGCCTCCTATCAATATAGCTTGGACAAAATTTATTTTTGAAAAAATGAGCGAGCTAAAAGAAAAAAGAGAAAAATTACAAATCATAGGCAACTTTTTTAAAAATCAACTCATAGAAAAAAATCATCAAATTTTAGGCGATGCTTACATCATCTCCTTGGTTTTGGGAGAAAATCAAAAGACTATAGAATTAGCAAAAAAACTTGAAACAAATGGCATTTTTGCACCCGCTATAAAAGAACCTACGGTGCCTAAAAATACAGCTAGAATTCGTTTTTCTTTGCATGCAGGACTTAGTAAAGAAGATTTAAAGAAAGTGATAGAACTTTTATGAAAATAAGCAATTTAATTCAAAATGAAAACTCACAAGAACTTATCTTAGTATTTGGCGGTTTTGCTTCACATCCTAGCCATTTTGCACATTTAAAAAGCGATAAAAATGTAGTTTTGGTTTATGATTATGAAAATTTAGACTTTAAATTTGATTTAAAGTCTTTTTCTAAAATCACTCTCATAGCTTTTTCTATGGGAGTTTGCGTAGCAAGTAGAGTTTTAAAAGATATAGAGTTTTCGCAAAAAATAGCTATCAATGGCACTCCTTTTGGCATAGATAAATTAAAAGGAATTCATCCTGCAATTTTTGCTAAGCAAATTAAAAAATTTGATCTCACGGCTTTTAAAAAATCTTTATTTAAAGAGCGCAAAAATGAAGCAAAAAACTTTATTTTTAAAGATGAAAAAGATTTAAAAACCGAGCTTGAAAAACTTTTCGAATTTGCCTCAAAAGAGTGTAATGAAAACTTTATTTGGGACAAAATTTACTCAAGCAATAATGATGAAATTTTTCCTCAAAATGCTTTAAAAAACACTTTTTCAAAGCTTATTTTCCTAAATGAGCCACATTTTGCTTTTTTTCATTTTAAAACTTGGGATGAAATTTGAATTTTTTAAAAGCAAAAGATTATCAAAAACACGCAAAAGTGCAAGATTTAATGGGTTTAAAACTTTGTGAAATTTTAAAAAATTTAGAAATTTCGCATTTTAAAAAAGTGTTTGAATTTGGTTGTGGTAGGGGCGAATTTAGCGACAAACTTTCAAAAATTATCACTTTTGATGAATATCTAAAAAATGATATTTTGGATTATCCTGACAATCTTAATGTGGAAATTTTTGATATGAATACCCTAGCTACACAGATTTTAAGCAAGCAAAAATTTGATCTTATCACTTCTAATGCGAGTTTGCAATGGCTTGATTTAAAGCAGGTTTTGCCCACACTAGCAAATATGTTAAATGAAAAAGGAATTTTACTTCTTTCTACTTTTGGAAAAATGAATTTAAAAGAGATCAAACAAAGCACAGGCTTGGGTTTAAAATATTTTAGCACAAAAGAACTTGAACAAATTTTTAAACCCTATTTTTCTGATATTAAAATCACTGAAGAAATTGTAAATTTGGAATTTCAAAACGCTTTAGAGGTTTTTAAGCATTTGAAATTAAGCGGGGTAAATTCTTTGGGATTTTATCGCTTAAACAAGCAATTCTTAAAAGAATTTGAAGAAAAATTCCAAAATAAACTCACTTATCATCCTATTTTTATTTTATGCAAAAAAGATACAAAATAAAATTTCTTATGTTATAATACAAAAAATCAAGATTATCTACAAAGGAAAGTGCAGTGAAAAAGCTTGTGTTAATTTTTATAGTGTTGTTTTTATCTTTAAATTTAAATGCACAAAATTTAAGTGTTTTCGTAGCTTCTTCAGCTTCAAAAGCTATGGAAGAAGTCAAAAATGAATTTTTAAAATCACACCCTAATGACAATATAGATCTTGTTTTTGGTGCTTCAGGAAAGTATTATCAACTTTTGAAACAAGGGCGGGAATTTGATCTATTTTTTTCAGCCGATACAAAATACGCGCAAGCAATTTATGAGGATCAAAACGCTTTAGATAAACCAAAAGTTTATGTTTTAGGTATCTTAGCCTTATATAGCTTAGATGAAAGCTTACTTGAAGGTGGGATAGAAAAGCTAAAAGATAAAGCAAATAAAATTCATCACCTAAGCCTTGCAAATCCAAAAGTTGCTCCTTATGGAGTAGCTGCTAAAGAAGTACTTGAAAATTTAAAATTAGACAAACTCTTTGAAGATAAAATTGTTTTAGGTGAAAATATCTCCGTGCCCGTTTTACATGTCGATAGCAATAATGCGGATTTGGGTATTGTGGCTTATTCTTTAGTATCTTCTATCAATCATCCTAAGGGCAAAGCTATTTTAATCGATCAAAAATACTTCACCCCTTTAAAACAAAGCTATGTCATCACAAGATACGCTAAAGATAAAAAATTAGCCTTTGAATTTAGCGATTTTATCAGCTCACAAAAAGCAAAAGAAATCTTTAAAAAATACGGATTTGACACACCTTGAATATCTTAAATGGCAAGATTATAGAGCTTTTAAATGAGGGTGAGATTGTCATCGTTAAGATCAGTATTAAAGAGCATATTTTTAAAGTTTTAATGCTTGATCTTCATTCTTTGCAAGATCTTAAAATAGGTACAAAAATTCAAGTGCTTTTTAAAGAACACGAACTTGGCTTTGCCTTGCCTCATTCTATTTTAAGTGTGGAAAATTCATTTCTAGCAAGGATTAAAAGTATTAAAAAGGGCAAAATTCTATATCATATCTTTTTTGATTTTGAGGGTGATGAAATTTCTAGCATTATCGCTAAAGAAAAAGCCTTAGAGCTTAAGCTCGAAGAAGGACAAGAATGGCTTTGCTTTGTCAAGGAAAACGATATCATTTTAAAGGCTATTTATGGATAATGATTTTTTACAAACCCTTTATCTTACCTTTAAACTTGCATTTATCACTACCTTTATACTCTTTTTCATCGGAGTATTTTTAGCCTATCTTTTAAGCTTTGTGAAATTTCCTTTTAAAAGCTTGGTGCAAACCTTTGTAGCTTTGCCCTTGGTTTTGCCTCCAAGTGTTTTGGGATTTTATTTACTCATAAGCTTTTCACAAAACAGCTTTTTAGGACAATTTTTAAAAGAATATTTTAACCTTTCTTTGGTTTTTAGCTTTGAAGGTTTAGTATTTGCTTCTTTGATTTTTTCTCTGCCCTTTATGGTAAATCCTTTACAAAGTGCTTTTTCATCAATCAATCAAAACCTACTTGATGCTTCTTATGCTCTAGGAAAGGGTAAAATTTATACACTTTTTAGAGTGATTTTACCCAATTCTAAAGTAGGGATTTTTAGTGCTTGCGCGATGAGTTTTGCACACACCATTGGTGAATTTGGAGTGGTGATGATGATAGGTGGACACAAAAAAGGTGAAACTTTGGTCGCAAGTATTGCTATTTATGATGAGCTTGAAGTTTTAAACTATACCTTAGCACATCAATACGCTTTTACTTTATTTGCGATTTCTTTTGCCATACTCTTAAGTCTTTATTTTGTGAACAAAAAAATCGCTCTATAGGCCAATTTTATGATAAAAATCGATATAAAACTTCCCATTAACACAGCAAAAGGCAAGAAGCAACTAGAATTAAACACTTGCCTAAAAGCAAATGAAATCACTGCTATTTTTGGAGAAAGCGGTGCGGGAAAAACGACTCTACTTAAAATCATTGCAGGACTTATAAAACCTGAATTTGGGCGCATAGAAGTAGGAGATGAGCTTTGGCTTGATACCCAAAAAAATATCAATTTAGCCATACAAAAAAGAAAAATCGGCTTTGTTTTTCAAGATTATGCTCTTTTTCCAAATATGAGCGTAAAAGAAAACATTTCTTACGCTGCGATTTCAAAACAAAAAGTAGAAGAGCTTTTAAGCTTAATGAATTTAGAAAATTTAGCCAAAATTTATCCCAAAAATTTAAGCGGTGGACAAGCACAAAGAGTGGCTTTAGCAAGGGCTTTAGCGAGAGAACCGCAAATTTTACTTTTAGATGAGCCTTTGAGTGCATTAGACTTTAAAATGCGATCTTTTTTGCAAGATGAGCTTGTGAAAATTTTACAACATTTTAAAATCACTACTTTATTGGTAAGTCACGATTTGGCTGAAATTTACAAATTAAGTCATAGAATTTTAGAGCTTAGTGATGGAAAAATCATCAAAGATGCAAGAACAAATGAATTTTTTACCTCATCAAATTTAAGTGCGAAACTGCGTTTAAGTGCAACTTTGCTTGAGATTAAAAAAAGTGATATTTTGATGATTTTTACCCTACTTTTAAATCAAGATATCGTTAAAATCACACTTAGCGAAGAAGAATTTTTAAGAACTTATAAAAATGTAAAAATCGGCGATACGCTTTTACTATCCATAAAAGCCTTTAACCCTATCATCGTAGGAAAACTTGATAAACAAAAGTAAAAATTTAATTTTTCTATAGAAATTTTCCAAAATTGTAACCATTAAAACAATCCATTAATTAAATATATTTTGTTTTATCGTTTATTTACTATTTATGAAAATTTATATGCTAGTTTTTTGCTTGCTATTTTATAGCTAAACGAGGTATTTTAAATGAGAAAAAGTATTCTTAGTTTTTTGGAAAAAAAAGGTAAAAATGAAAAAATAACCATGGTAAGTGCCTATGACTACCATAGTGCAAAAATTCTAGATAATTGCGATATAGATATCATATTGGTTGGAGATTCATTAGCTATGACAGTGCTTGGCATGCAAGATACTTTAAGTGTGACCATGGATGAAATGTTGATCTTTACCAAAGCTGTTTCTCGCGGAGCTAAAAAGTCTTTCGTACTTGCGGATATGCCTTTCATGTCTTATCAAAACTCGGATCGTGACGCTATCTTAAATGCCTCAAGATTTATCAAAGAAAGCCATGCAAATGGGGTAAAAGTGGAAGGGGGTATAGAAATCGCAAGCAAGATTAAATTAATTTCCCAATCAGGAATACCCGTCGTTGCTCACCTAGGACTAACCCCACAAGCTGTAAATATGCTAGGTGGATATAGAGTTCAAGGTAAAGATTTACAATCGGCTCAAAAAATCATAGATGATGCAAAAGCTGTGCAAGATGCGGGTGCTTGTATGTTGGTTTTAGAATGCGTACCTGTAAAATTAGCACAAAAAATAAGCTCTATTTTAGAAATTCCAACAATCGGCATAGGTTCAGGTAAATACTGCGATGGACAAGTTTTAGTTTATCATGATCTTTTAGGTTTAAATAAAGATTTTAAAGCAAAATTTGTAAAGCATTTTGATAAAATTGACCCTCAAGTAGGAGTTGAAAAATATAGAGATGAAGTTAAAAGCGGTATTTTTCCTTCCGAAGAGCACAGCTTTGATTATTTAGATGATGAATTATTAGATAAATTATACTAAGGATACAAATATGGAAGTCATTACTTCTATCAAAGAAGCAAAACAAATTGTAAAAAATTGGAAATCACATAACCTTAGCATAGGCTATGTTCCAACCATGGGCTTTTTACACGATGGGCATTTAAGTTTAGTCAAAAATGCCAAAACACAAGATAAAGTCATAGTAAGTATCTTTGTAAATCCTATGCAATTTGGCCCTAATGAAGATTTTTCTAGTTATCCAAGAGATTTAGAACGCGACATTAAAATGTGTCAAGATAATGGCGTTGATATGGTTTTTATCCCCGATGCAGCTCAAATGTATCTTAAGAATTTTAGCACCTATGTGGATATGAACACGATCACGGATAAGCTTTGTGGAGCTAAAAGACTGGGGCATTTTAGAGGCGTTTGCACAGTTTTGGCTAAATTTTTTAATATCCTAAACCCTGATATAGTCTATATGGGGCAAAAAGACGCGCAGCAATGCGTAGTCGTTAGACATATGGTTGATGATTTAAATTTTGATTTAAAAATTCAAATTTGTCCTATCATTAGAGAAGAAGATGGCTTAGCTAAAAGCTCTAGAAATGTATATCTTAGCGAAGAAGAAAGAAAAGCGTCACTAGCTATATCTCAAAGCATTTTTTTAGCTGAAAAATTAGTCCAAGAAGGAGAAAAAGATACTTCCAAAATTATCCAAGCTATGAAAGATATTTTAGAAAAAGAAAAATTAATCAAAATCGATTATATAGAATTAGTTGATTTTAACACTATGGAAAATATTAAAAATATCGCCGATAATGTTTTAGGAGCAGTGGCTGCTTTTGTTGGAAAAACAAGACTCATTGATAATTTTTTAGTACAAGGATTAAAATGAACATTACTTTACTCAAATCAAAAATACACCGTGCAAACGTAACAGAAGCTAGGCTTGATTATGTAGGAAGCATAAGCATAGATGAAAAATTATTGCAAGCGAGTGGAATTTTAGAATACGAAAAAGTTCAAGTAGTCAATGTCAATAATGGCGCTAGATTTGAAACCTACACCATCGCTACGCAAGAAGAAGGGGTTGTATGCTTAAATGGCGCTGCGGCTCGTCTTGCTGAAGTAGGAGATAAAGTGATCATTATGTCTTATGCTGATTTTAACGAAGAAGAAGCAAAAACATTTAAACCAAAAGTTGTCTTTGTAGATGAAAATAACACTGCTACAAAAATAACAAATTATGAAAAACACGGAGCTATTTTCTAATATCTAACTATTTTTGTAATTTTTTCTATCTTAGATAAATTCATTTATCTAAGATAAATATTTAAATTTCAATCTTATCTAGCAAGAACTTTTCTTAATGCTAAACTTGCTAAAGCTAAACCAAAAGATGCAGTCACACCCATGAAAGATCCAAGATCTTTACAATGCGCTTCCTCATCTGAAAAAACCACATCAAAATTTCCTTTAAAACCTGATTTTCTAAGCTCGTAACGAAATTTTTTTGCTAAAGCATCGCCGTGAGTTTTAAAAATACTTGTAGTTTTAATGCGTGTTGGATCAAGCTTTCTAGCTCCACCTGTTGAGGAGATAAAAATTTGTTTTTTAAAATCTATAAGATGAGCCAAAGCTACTTTTGCAGGAATATCATCAATGGCATCTATGATAAGATCAAACTCGCTTAAATCAAAATTTTTTAAAAAATTTTCATCGATTTTACTGACTATACCTTTAACCTTATAAATTCTTTCAAATACTTTAGCCTTTTCTTCGCCTATATTTTCGCTATGAATTTGGCGATTTTGATTAGTGATTTCAAATTTATCCGCATCGATTAAAGTAAGGTTTTTAAAACCACTACGATAAAGCGCATCAACGCAAATTCCACCCACTCCACCAAGTCCGCAAACCAAAACTTTTGTTTGTGAAATTTTTTGAAATTTTTCTTCTCCAACTAGCCATTTTATACGTGTAAATCTATCATTCATCATTTGCCTTTAACCATTTTTTAACTTTTTTCATTCTTTCATAAGCTGTAAGATCCAGCATTATAGGTGTTATTGTAGCGTAGCCTTTTTTAAGTAAGGCAATATCGCTATTTTTCTCATCTTCAAAGTCTAAATTCGCCGCTGCAAGCCAATAGTACTCTACTCCTCTCGGATTGACATTTGAATGGGCTTCAAAATTATAAACCCTTTTGCCTGCTTTACAAATTTTAATGCCTTTGATTTTTGATTTTGCAGGAAAATTGATATTTAAAAATTCTTTTTTTTCCAAAGGAAAACCTTTATCAAAAATATTTTGAATGATTTTTTTGGTAATTTGTAAAGCATTTTTATAGTCTAGTTCTTTTTCGCTTTTTTTATAAAATTGAGAAAGAGCGATAGCAGGAATTCCTTGTAAAACCGCCTCCATAGCTCCTGCGCAAGTTCCTGAGTAGGTAATATCCTCGCCTACATTAGCACCTTTATTAATCCCACTTATTACAAGATCAGGCAAACGCTTTTTGTATAAAGCATGCAAAGCAAGATAAACACAATCTGCTGGAGTGCCATCATCAAGTTTGTAAAATCTTTTTCCCACTTTAACAAAACGCAAAGGTTTGGTTAGGGTTATAGAGTGCGAACAAGCTGATTTTTCACTAGCAGGAGCTACTATGGTGATCTTGGCTTTAAATTCTTTTGTTAACATCTTAATGAGTTTTTTAAGTCCTTCGCTTTCATAACCATCGTCATTAGTGATAAGAATTTCTTTCATTGTCTTCCTTGCAAAAGATAAAAATCTGGATTTTAACATATTTTTTTAAAGCTTCATAGTATAAAATTTTAATTTTTAAATTATATAAATTTCGTATTATTTTTAATTATTTTTTTATTTTATATCGATTAACATTATTTAAACTATAAAAATATAAAGTTAGTAAGGATGGTTTAAATATGTTTGATTTTTTCAAACCTAAGGCAAAAGCTATTAAATTTCCTCTTTAGGAAATTTTACCTAGATATTACAAAATGAGAACTTGGAGTTTAAGTGGGGTTTTTATAGGATATATGGGATATTATCTTGTGCGAAATAATATCACTCTTTCAACTCCATTTATACAAAATCAACTTAATCTCAGTAAATCAGACATCGGAACAATCACAGGCTCAATGCTTATAGCTTACGGGATTAGCAAGGGTGCAATGAGCGTTATAAGCGACAAAGCTGATCCTAAAAAATCATGGCTTTAGGTCTTATTTTATGTGCTCTTGTAAATGTTTTACTTGGTTTTTCAAATTCTTTTTACGCTTATGTAGGTTTTGTTATCGCGCTTGGGGTTTTTCAAGGTATGGGGGTAGGTCCTTCTTTTATCACTCTTGCAAACTGGTATCCTAAAAAAGAGCGGGGAATTTACACGGCCGTTTGGAATATCTCACATAATATAGGAGGCGGGATAGTTGCTCCTATAGTTTCGCTTTCAGGTTTTGCTTTGGCAGCATTATTGGGTGTGAGTATGGCAAATTTTAACGAAACATATTGGCACATGAATCATTTTTATACTCCTGCTGCTTGTGCAGTTATCATTAGTCTTTATGCGCTTTATGCAGTTAAAGGAAATCCTAAAAATGAAGGTTTGGTTGATATTACTGAAATCAATGAAATGCGAGGGATTAAAACAGAAGAAATCAAAGCTATAGAAACTCCAAATTTAAGCAGTTTTGAAATTTTTTATCATTATGTACTTAAAAACAAAAATGCTTGGTATGTGGCTTGGATGGATACTTTTGTTTATATGGTGCGTTTTGGGCTTATTTCTTGGCTTCCTATTTACTTGCTAGAAACAAAAGGCTTTAATAAAGAACAAATAGGTATTGCCTTTTGGCTTTTTGAATGGGCTGCTATACCTTCTACTTTACTTGCAGGATATATTTCAGATAAAATTTTTAAAGGCTATAGAATGCCTCCTGCTATAGGCGCCATGGTGATTATTTTCTTTATGATTATTGGATATTTTACTTCAAATAATCTTTATATGGTTATTTTCTTTGCAGCTATGGCGGGATGTTTAGTCTATATACCACAATTTTTAGCAAGTGTGCAAACTATGGAAGTCGTTCCTGCTTTTGCAGTAGGATCTTGCGTAGGACTTCGTGGCTTTATGAGTTATGTAGTCGGTGCTTCACTTGGAACAAAAGCTATAGGCTGGGCTGTGGATTACTATGGTAGTTGGAATGCTGGTCTTATCATGCTCCTTAGTGCTTGTATTCTTTGTATACTTTGTTCTACTTTATGTCATTTTAGCGCTAAAAAGAAGTATCAATAACAATTTTAACTTTTGCTTGCAAAAATACCAAGCAAAAGTTAGATTTTAATAATATTTTTGTTACATTATAACTATTTATTAACATATAATTTCTAAAATCTCACCTTCAATCAATAAAAATTTATCATAAAAGGAAATACTATGAAAAAAATTATTACTTTATTTGGTGCATGTGCCTTAGCTTTTAGTATGGCAAATGCAGATGTAAATCTTTATGGACCAGGTGGCCCACACACGGCCTTAAAAGATATAGCAAACAAATATAGCGAAAAAACAGGCGTTAAAGTAAATGTAAATTTTGGCCCTCAAGCGACTTGGTTTGAAAAGGC
This sequence comes from Campylobacter sp. CFSAN093227, assembly GCF_012897855.1. Classification (NCBI taxonomy): domain Bacteria; kingdom Pseudomonadati; phylum Campylobacterota; class Epsilonproteobacteria; order Campylobacterales; family Campylobacteraceae; genus Campylobacter; species Campylobacter sp. CFSAN093227. Next base: position 270,253 of record NZ_CP040610.1, on the reverse strand, counting down.
TAAAAAAGATGCAGATATTTTATTTGGCGCTTCGGATCAATCGGCTTTAGCTATAGCAAGTGATTTTGGAAAAGATTTTAATGTGAGTAAAATCAAGCCTTTGTATTTTAGAGAAGCTATCATACTTACTCAAAAAGGCAATCCTTTAAAAATCAAAGGTTTAAAAGATTTGGCTAATAAAAAAGTAAGAATCGTTGTACCTGAAGGTGCTGGAAAGAGCAATACTTCTGGAACGGGAGTTTGGGAAGATATGATAGGTAGAACTCAAGATATAAAAACCATACAAAATTTTAGAAACAATATCGTAGCTTTTGTTCCAAATAGTGGAAGTGCAAGAAAGCTTTTCGCACAAAATCAAGCCGATGCTTGGATCACTTGGATTGACTGGTCAAAAAGCAATCCTGACATAGGAACTGCCGTAGCTATAGAAAAAGATTTGGTTGTTTATAGAACTTTTAATGTGGTAGCTAAAGAAGGTGCGAGCAAAGAAACACAAGATTTTATTGCTTATTTAAGTTCTAAGGAAGCTAAAGAAATTTTTAAAAAATACGGCTGGAGAGAATAAACCTTCATACACGCTTTTTAGCGTGTATTCTTGCATAACTTCTTTTAATTAAGCCAAAATAAGATAAAATGTTTAAAATATTGATAAGGAAATTTTTTGAAAACCTTTTTAGTTTGTGCTTTAGAACCTTCAGCAAATTTGCATTTAAAAGAAGTTTTAAAAGCCTATAAAAAAGACTTTGGAGAATTTGAACTTCATGGGATTTATGATGAGAGTTTATGTAAAGAATTTGATTTAAATTCTAAGCCACTTTATAGTTCACATGAGTTTAGTGCTATGGGTTTTATAGAGGTTTTACCTTTGATTTTTAAGTCAAAAAAAGATATTATTTTAACTTGCAAATATAAAGGTAAAGTATGGATTATAAAAAAGCATTTTATTTAAAATTAGAGGATTGTTATTTAGGTGCGAAAATTAAAAACTCGCAAAATCAAGCTAAAAATGGTTTTACAAATTTACTTGTTATAAAAGAAAAATATTTTCAAAAAATCAAAGACTATTTAGACACACAAAATCTTTATACAGATACTTATAATAAACTTTATAATTTTTTTAGCACCTATTTAAACGAAACAGGAACGCCGTTTTTTTACGATACACCTATGTATAAAAATATCTATGCAAGGGTATATTCAAATTCAAAAGACACAAGTCTTTTTTATAAAACACAAAATTTATACTATGTAAAATCAGATACTATTTATAATCCTTTAAGCTTGCAAAGTGAAGATAAAAAATACACTTTAAATTTTCTTACCGATGAGTATGAGCAAAATGCTGATAATAATAAAAGTAAAATCAATTTTTATTTGCAAAATATACAAGATGATAATATAAACATAAAAGTGATAAATTCTAAAAATAATGATGGCGCAAATGTATTTAAACAAAACTCAAGTGAATTTAGCGATGTTTTTTTAAAGACTTTAAAAAATGCACAAATAAACATAAAAGAAGAAGAGCTAAAAAAACTTTTTAAAACTTATAAAAAACAAAATGAAGTAGATTTTTTTATCCATAAAAATGCGAAAGAATTTTTAAAAGAACAATTTGATTTGTGGTTGTTTTCCTATGTGAATGATAGCATTACTGATTGGACTAAAGAAAAGATAGATGAGATCAACGATCTAAAACAAATCGCTTTTGCTATCATTGATATGATAGCTGACTTTGAAAATGAGTTAAAAGCTATATGGTTAAAGCCAAAATTTGCTAAAAATGCTCACTATGTATTTAGCTTAGATACTATTAAATCACACTCAAATAACGCTGATGAAATTTTAAACTCCATATATAAAGATATAAATTTTAATGAGCAAATCGCAGAATGGAAAGAATTAAATTTCATAAATGATGAGTTTGATATAAAGGCTATAAATGATGAAAAATACAAATTCTTACCGCTTGATACAAAGTATTTAAGCGAGGAAAACTATTATAAACTTTTGCAAAGTTTTGAAAATTTAGATGAAATTTTAAATGGAGAGCTTGTAAAAGCAGATAATTTTCAAGCACTTAATTCTCTAATGCCAAAATACCAAGGCAAAATAGATCTGATCTATATAGATCCACCTTATAATACAGGTAATGATGGCTTTGTCTATACCGATAAATTTAACCATAGCTCATGGCTTGCTATGATGAAGAATCGCCTAGATCTAGCAAAAGAATTTCTAAAAAATAGCGGAAGTATTTTTATAAGTATTGATGATAACGAACAAGCAAGGCTTAAGATTCTATGTGATGAGGTGTTTGGGGAAGAAAATTTTGTGGCGAATGTTATTTGGAGAAAACGAGCGGGTGGCGGTAATGATTCCAATCATATAGCAGTTGAACAAGAGTATATAAATATATATGCAAAAAATATAGAACATCTTAAAACATATGGAATTGCAAGAACAAATATTTCTCAGTATAAAAAGGATGAAAAAGGGTATTATCTTGAAAAACCACTAAATGATACTTCTTTGCAAGATAGTCCTGGATTGCATTATGATATTAAATTGCCTAGCGGAAAAATACTAAAAGGCAGTGAACATCAGTGGAAAGTGTCAGAAAATACCTTTTATTCAAGACTTGAAAGAGATGAAATTATTTTTAAAAATAATGATAAAGTGTATTACAAACACTATATTGATATAGCTTCTAATCTTAAGCCATCTTCTATTTGGTACGATTTTGTATTAAATGCTGATGCTACAAATGAAATTAAATTAAATTTCGAAAATAAAATTTTTGATACACCAAAACCTGAAAAGCTTCTAAAAAGGATTTGTGATATAGGTAGCAATCAAAATTCACTTGTTTTAGACTTTTTTGTAGGAAGTGGTACCACGATAGCTACTGCACATAAACTAAAACGCAAATGGCTTGGAGTGGAAATGGGAGAGCATTTTTACAAAGTCATCATTCCTAGAATGAAAAAAGTTTTAAATGGCTTTGTTTGTGGTATAAGTAAAGAAGTAGAATTTAAAGGTGGTGGTGCTTTTAGATACTATGAGCTTGAAAGCTATGAAGAAAGTTTAGAAAATTGTGAATATATATTAAGTAGTGATAATGCGCTCATAGATTATAGAAAATCCCGCAAACTCATCAAAGGGCTCAAAAAAGGTGAAAACATCTACCTTGATATGAGTAAATATGATAAAAACTTTGACATTTTTGTAACGATGTCTAATCTTTTGGGACTTAAAATCAAAAATATTTTTATAGATGATAATGGCATAAAATCTTGCAGATTTGAAAATGGTGATACTGTAAATTTAGAAAATATTGATTTAATCAAATATCCAAAACTAAGAAATCTAATATGGTGGGAGAAATAAAATGTATACTTTTTATGAAAATCAGATACAAGAGGCATTAGATAGAGCTTTTCCGGCTTATGTAAATAATTTAAGATATAGAAATGAAATTCTGCAAAAAGATTGTTACATAAGAGGTGTCTTGGGGGAGATTTTTATTAGAGATATTTTAAAAAATTATGGCTTTATAACAACATCAAATGAAAATAACGAAGATAAGGAAGATAATACTGATAGAGATTTATTAATTTATGGATTAAATACTATATCATCGCAAATTCGATTTCAAAAAGCAATAAAAATAGAAATCAAGACTTCTTTAATTCCAAATGATAAGTTTAACTATATCGATAATGGAGATGTTAAAATTTATAAGAAGACAAATATCGAGGATGATATATATTGGGATTTTGGAATTCAAATTTATTTTAAACAATATAAACCAGAGTGGGAAGAGAATGTACAAAATATTTATCAAAACAATGCATGCAACAATACAGATAACAAGCTATTAGATTTGTATAAGAAGTTACAATTTGAAATATTTTGGATTTCAAAACAAGAAGCTATTAATGCTAATTTTTTGCAAGAATATAAAACTTGGTGTTATGCGAATAAAACATTTTGGAAGTGTCCGATTAGAAAATGTAATCCAAATTTCTACGAACTTATTATTTGTTTGCTTGATAATATTATAAACGCCCAATATCAAGAAATTTTAATGTTAAAAAATTATATTCTAAGTAATAATACAAAATAACATCATCCTTTGCACTACTTGCAAGATAGGTGGTTACAAGAATTTTCAGTATGTAAAAAATTCTTACATGCTGCAAATGATAATAAACAATTAAAGCTTTAAAGGAAAAATAATGGCTAAAGCAAAACAAAACACAAGAAAACATTTATTGTTAAATAAATTTATCCATGATAAATCACTAGTGCAAAAGCTTGATGAAAGTTATGATTTTAGTAATTTTTCTCAAGCTATAAATTTACAATTTTATCAGCAAGAAAGTGTTAAAAATGCTTTAGCTATACTCTCTTTTTATATGAAAGATGAGTTAAATTCACATCAATACAATCAAGAACGCAGAAATCTTTTAGCATTTTATCAAGATGAAAGTGAGAATTTAAAACTACAAAAAGAACATATCGCAAGAGCTTCATTTTGGATGGCTACAGGAAGTGGTAAAACTATAGTTATGATCAAACTTATAGCTTTGATACATGAATTTATTAAAAATAATCAATTACCTAAAAAGCCTATCATGCTTTTAGCGCCAAATGATAAGATTTTAAATCAATTCAAAGCAAATATAGCTAAATACAACAATCATCACAGCAATTTTATCAAAATAAAAGATTTAAAAGATTTTGAAAGCATAGAAAAAGAAGCTAGTTTGTTAAATGAAGCGGTGGTGTATTTTGCAAGAAGTGATTTACTTGAGAGTGAAGAAAATGTAGGCAAAGATAAAAAAGCAAAAAGATTAAACTATAAAAATTATCTTAATAAAGGTGGTTGGTATATATTGTTAGATGAAGCTCATAGAGGCGATAGTAAAACATCACTAAGAAAAAACTATTATCATGAGCTTGCTAGAGGTTTTATCAAAGAAGATGAATTTCCAAAAGGCTTTGTTTTTAATTTTTCAGCTACCTTTGAAGATGAAATAGACTTTATAACTTGTGCTTATAATTATAATCTTCAAAAATTCAATCAAGAAGGATATGGTAAAAATATAGCAGTTTTAAATGAGAATTTAGATTTTAAAAGTGAAAATAACGAAGAAGTAAAAATTAAAACGATTTTAGAAAGTTTTATAATATTCAATGCTATTGTAAAATCAAAAGAAGAATTGTTTTTAAAAAGATCAGACTTTAAATATCATAATCCTTTAATCATAGCAGTTTCTGATAAAGTAAATACTCAAGATGCGGGTATAAAAGCATATTTTAAGGCAGTGTATAATGTATTAAAAAATAAAGTAGATATAGGTAATATAGCTTTAGAGCTTTATAAAAAACTTCAAAATCAAAATTTGCATTTTGGTATAAATACGCTAAGCAATGATTTTTTGAAATATATAAAAAATGCAAATAACGATGAACTTAGAGAAAATATTTTTTATGCAAACGCAAATGCAAATTTAGAATGTTATAGTATTAAAGGAAATGATAAAGAATTAGCTTTTAAGAGTAAAAATTCAAACAAACCCTTTATGCTTTTAAATATTTCAAATGCAAAAGAATGGGAAAAAGATTTTTTACTTGAGCTTGGGGTAGAAAGCATAAGCGATATATCACAAAGTCATTTTGAAAATATCAATAGCTCACAATCTTCTATCAATATAATGCTAGGAAGTAAGGTTTTTTCAGAAGGTTGGGATAGTAATCGTGTAAATTTAATTTCTTTTATCAATATAGGAAGCATTAATGCTAAAAAATATGTTTTGCAAACTATAGGAAGAGGTGTTAGAATAGAACCTTTCTTAAATATAAGAAAGAGGTTAAATACTTTAAAAGAGATGTTTAAAATTGATGAGCGATGTGTAAATTTAGCATGTGGTTTAGAAACTCTTTTTGTAATGGCAAGTGATAATGAAGCCATAAAAGCTATTATAGAGGGTATAGAATGCGAATTTATGGAAAGTAGGCATTTAAAAGGATTTAAAGAAACAAAATTGTCGTTTAATTTACCTGTGCCAAAATACAAAAACGAAGCAAAACTAAAAAACATTTATAAAATTTCAGAAAAAGAAGCAAAATCTTTAGACAAATTTATAAAATCTTATGATGAGGATGTTTTGATTTTAGAACAGTGTTTGTATAAAAATTTTAAATATTCTACATTAGAAGAATTTTATAAATTTAGCGATGGTAAAGAAAGTAAAATACAATTATCAGGAGATAGAGTAGAGTTTAATGAAAAAACAACCTTAAAAACAATCAATAGTGTGTTAAATTCTAATGCCAAAGTTTTGGATAAATTTGTAAAGTTAGAAGAAGAAATAACACACCATAGAAATATACAAGCAAAGTTAGATTTTGAAACCGTTCAAAAAATTAATAAGACTATAAAAGATGTTTTAAATGCAAAAAGCGAATATGAATTAAAAGCAGATTTTGAAAATAAAAAAATAAATTTAGATGAGCTAATGCAAGGTATAAAAGAAAGTCAAAAAAGCAAGGAGGTGCAAAACTATATAATTAGTGCAAAACTTAGCAAGCATTATTATAGCCCTTTAATCATTTACAATAAAAACGATAAAGAAAATAAGATTAATTTTGCCATTTCTAATAAAAGTGAAAAAGAATTTTTAGAAGATTTAGAAAGTAATTTAAAATCATCTTTTTTTGAACAATATGAATGGTATTTTTCTAAATTGGTAGAAAATCAAGATGAAATTTATATCCCTTATTTTGATGAAGAACAACAAAAAGAAAGAAAATTTTATCCTGATTTTATATTTTGGTTAAAAAACAAACAAAGTGGAGATTTTTCTATATATTTTATAGATCCAAAAGGTTTAAAAATAGAAGATAATCCTAGGTTTAAATTAAAAGGCTTTAAAGCAATATTTGAAAATAAAAATTTAACTTATGAAGATAAAAATATAAAAGTAAATTTATTTTTTTATAATAAAAATATCAATAACACTTCAGAAGAAATAAAAGATTTTGTTAGATCAAATATAGAGGATATTTTCAGATGAAAACCTTTTTAGTTTGTGCTTTAGAGCCTTCAGCAAATTTGCATTTAAAAGAAGTTTTAAAAGCTTATAAAAATGAGTATAAAGAATTTGATTTAGTAGGAATTTATGATGAGAGTTTGTGTAAAGAATTTAGTCTAAATTCCAAGCCACTTTATAGCTCACATGAGTTTAGTGCTATGGGTTTTATAGAGGTTTTGCCACTCATTTTAAAAGCCAAAAAAGCTATAAAAGAGCTAGTAAATTTAAGCCTTACTCAAAAGGTTGATGCGATTTTATGTATAGATTCTCCTGCTTTTAACATACCTTTTGCAAAAGCTTTAAAAAAAGCAGGTAGTAAAATTCCACGCATTTATTATATCTTGCCTCAAGTTTGGGCGTGGAAAAAAGGTCGCATACCTATCATAGAAAGTCATTTTGATATTTTAGCTTCTATTTTGCCCTTTGATAGTGAATTTTTTAGTAAAAGCACTTATGTAGGCCATCCACTTTTAGATGAGATAAAAGAATTTAAAAATCAAGAAGACATTAACAATATACTTTCAAAAAAAGATGATGAAAAAACTATAGCCTTTTTACCAGGTTCAAGGCGTAGTGAAATTAGGCGTTTGATGCCTATTTTTAAAGAACTCTCGCAAAAATTTAAGGGTGAAAAAATTCTTTGTATCCCCCCGTTTAATCTTGAAAAATTAGAAATTTATGGTGATATTAGTGAATTTAAAATAGAAAGTAACACTCCAAAAGTGCTTAAAAAAGCTGATTTTGCCTTTATTTGTAGTGGAACGGCTACTTTAGAAGCAGCTTTAGTGGGAACTCCTTTTGTTCTTACTTACAAAGCAAAGGCTATTGATATTTTTATCGCAAAACTTTTTGTAAAATTAAAACACATAGGACTTGCAAATATTTTTTGTGATTTTGCTAAAAAAGAAGCTTTAAATCCTGAATTTTTACAAGATAAAGTCAATGTTTTAAATTTATATGAAGCTTATAATAAATATGATTATAAGGCATTTTTTGCTAAAGTTGATTTTTTAAAAGAATATTTACAATTTGGAAGTGCTAAAAATTTAGCAAAAATCCTAAACGAAATATAAAAGGATAAATCATGCAAAAAGAACCAATGAGTCAATTTGGCTATGATAAATTAGCCGCAGAATTAAAAGATTTAAAAGACAATCAACGCCCTGCCGTTGTAATAGAAATCGATACAGCAAGGAGTCATGGGGATTTGAAAGAAAATGCGGAATACCATGCTGCAAGAGAAAAACAAGCTTTGATAGAAAGTCGTATTGCAGAGCTTAGTGACTTGCTAGCAAGAGCTCAAGTGATCGATCCTTCAAGCTATGAACATGATAGTGTGAAATTTGGTTCAAGTGTTGTGATCATGGATTTGGATACAGAAAAAGAAAGTAAATATACTCTAGTAGGAATTTGCGAAGGAGATTTAGATAAGGGTTATATTTCCATCGCATCTCCAATAGCAAAAGCTATGCTTGGGAAAAAAGAAGGAGATGATTTTAAAGTGCGTTTGCCAAAAGGTGAGAGTGAATTTGAAATCCTTTCTATAAATTATGAGCCTTTGAAATTTTAAGGATAAAAAATTTTACTACAAAATGGAGCGATTTTAATCGCGGATGCTCATGAAAATGAACAAAGAAAGGGATTTTGGGAATTTTTACAAGCCTTAAAAAAAGGTAAAATTTCCACCCCTCAACTCATACTTATGGGTGATATTTTCGATTTACTTATAGGCGAAATCTCTGCTACACATGAATTTGCTAAACCTTACATAGAACTTTTAGAAGAATTGGCCTTAAAAATTGAAATTATCTACTTAGAAGGCAATCATGATTTTAATCTTTCTTGTTTTTTTAAAAGGGTAAAAATTTTTAACTTACAAGAGCAGCCCATAAAGCTTAATTTGCATACAAGTAAAGGTAATAATCTTGTTTTAAATAATGCTTTTATAAAATTAGCCCACGGAGATATTTTTTTACCACCTCTTTTACAATTTACTCTTAAAACATTAAGAAATCATTATTTGCTTGTATTTTTGAATTTTTTAAATATTATTACTCGTAATTTTATTTCAAATAAAATTCTTCAAAATCAAAACAAAAAAAACCTTTTTTATCAAATAAAAGATTTTGAAAATTTAGCGAAAAAAAGATATGAAAAATATGAAAATTTAGGATTTTGGGTATGTGAAGGACACTATCATCAAAATCATCAAATCAACAAAGAAAACATTAAATATCTTAACTTAGCTAGTTTTGCATATGAGAGAAGTTTTTTTGTAGTAGAATATCAGCAAGAAATCAAATTTCGAGAACAGAAATTGAGGGGTCAAAATGTTTGATGAAAATATCGTGAAAACGGGTTCAAATGAAATGGAGCTTGTCGATTTCCGTATCTTTAAGCAAGGGCACGATAAAGTCTATGAAGGAATTTATGGTGTAAATGTTTCTAAGGTAAGGGAGATTATAAAAATCCCAAGCCTTACAGAACTTCCAGGTGTACCTGATTACATCGAAGGAATCTTTGATCTTCGTGGAGTGGTTATACCTGTAGTCAATCTTGCCAAATGGATGCAAATCACTGAGCCAGAAAGCACTATGCTAAAACCTAGAGTTATTATTACTGAATTTAGCAATATTCTTATTGGTTTTATAGTTCACGAAGCAAAAAGAATTCGTAGAATAAACTGGAAAGATATAGAACCAGCAACTTTTTCTACAGGATCAGGTGCTTTAGATAAAGGTAAAATTACAGGTGTAACACGCATTGAAAATGATGAAGTGTTGCTAATTTTAGATCTTGAAAGTGTTGTTGAAGATTTAGGAATTTACGCTCCAAAAACAGATATAGATTTTGGAAAAATAGAAAAATTTACTGGAACAGCACTTATACTTGATGACAGCATGACTGCTAGAAAACGCGTCAAAGAAATGATGCAACAGATGGGCTTTCAAGTTGTTGAAGCTAAGGACGGCGTAGAGGGCATAAACAAATTAGAAGAATTAAGCCAAATTTATGGTGAAAGTTTAAACGATACTTTAAAAATTATAGTAAGCGATGTCGAAATGCCACAAATGGATGGTTTCCACTTTGCTGCACGCATTAAAGAAGATCCAAGATTTAAAGATATTCCTATAGTCTTTAACTCATCTTTATCAAATGAATTTATGAATGAGAAAGGTGTTCAAGAAGCTGGTGGAGAAGGCTATCTTGTCAAATTTAACGCTAGCGATTTCTTCAATGAAATTGCAAAGGTTATTAAAAAACATCAATCTCAAGAACAGGGGTAAAATATGGAAGATATGCAAGAAATACTTGAAGACTTTTTGGTTGAAGCTTTTGAGCTTGTTGAGCAAATCGACCATGATTTAGTAGAGCTTGAATCAAATCCAGAAGATTTAGAATTATTAAATAGAATTTTCCGTGTTGCACATACGGTTAAAGGATCATCAAGCTTCTTAAATTTTGATGTTTTAACAAAGTTAACTCACCACATGGAGGATGTTTTAAACAAAGCAAGACATGGCGAGTTAAAAATAACTCCAGATATCATGGATGTGGTTTTAGAGTCTATTGATAGAATGAAAACTTTACTTAATTCCATTCGTGATAATGGCAACGATACTGCTATTGGTATGGATATAGAACCAATTTGCGCAAGATTAACAGCTATTTCAGAGGGAGAGTCTCCTGTTGTGGCAACAGATTCAAATGAAAAATCTACTCCACAAGCAGAACTAGAAGCACCAAAACAAGAAATAGCTACTCCAGAACCTGAAGTAGATGTTAATCAATTAAGTGATTCTGAAGTTGAAGCTGAAATAGAAAGACTTTTAAAAGTTAGAAAAGCTGAAGATCAAGCTCGTCGCGCACAAAAGAAACAAACAACAAATGCGGCACCTAAACCGACTAACAATACAGCAAATAAACCTACGGAAAGTGGAGAGAAAAAAGTTCCTGCTTCAGGTAGTAATGCTAGCAGTATGGATCAAACCATACGCGTGGAGGTAAAAAGATTAGATCACTTAATGAATCTAATTGGGGAGCTTGTTTTAGGCAAAAACCGTTTGCTTAAAATTTACGATGATGTTGAAGAGCGTTATGAAGGAGAAAAATTCCTTGAAGAACTTAATCAGGTTGTAAGTCAATTAAGTATTATTACAACTGATGTTCAGCTTGCTGTGATGAAAACAAGAATGCAACCTATAGCAAAAGTTTTCAATAAATTCCCAAGAGTTGTTCGTGATTTAAGTCGTGAATTAGGAAAGCAAATAGAACTTGAAATTACAGGTGAAGAAACTGAACTTGATAAATCTATCGTAGAGGAAATTGGCGATCCTATCATGCATATGATTAGAAATTCATGTGATCATGGTGTTGAGGATCCAGCAACTCGTGCAGCGAATGGAAAACCTGAAAAAGGTATAGTCCAACTTAAAGCTTATAATGAGGGCAATCACATCGTTGTAGAAATTACAGATGACGGTAAAGGACTTGATCCAAATGGCTTAAAAGCAAAAGCTATAGAGAAAAATTTGATTACCGAAAGAGAAGCAGATCAAATGACAGACAAAGAAGCTTTTGCTTTGATTTTCAAGCCTGGTTTTTCAACTGCGGCTAAAGTAACAAATGTTTCAGGTCGTGGCGTAGGAATGGATGTTGTTAAAACCAACATCGAAAAACTTAATGGGGTAATTGAAATTGATAGTGAGTTAGGTAAAGGAAGTTCATTTAAACTTAAAATTCCTCTTACCTTGGCAATCATTCAATCTTTACTTGTAGGAACTCAAGAGGAATTCTATGCAATTCCACTTGCAAGCGTTCTTGAAACAGTTAGAGTGCCAATCGATGATATCTATACTATCGAAGGTAAAAATGTATTACGCTTAAGAGATGAAGTGCTTTCTCTTGTGAGACTTTCAGATGTATTTGGAGTTAAACAAGTCCTTGAAAGCGGTGATCAAACTTATGTCGTTGTTATAGGGGTAGCAGAAAGCAAGCTTGGTATTATAGTAGATACTCTTGTAGGACAAGAAGAAATAGTTATTAAATCCATGGGTGATTATTTACAAAATATCCAAGGTATAGCAGGAGCTACAATCCGTGGTGATGGTAGGGTGACATTAATCATTGATGTAGGCGCTATGATGGATATGGCCAAAGAAATTAAAGTTGATATTAAAGCGCAATTAGAATCAAGTGCGAAAAAACCTAAAGAACAACCAAGTGATTATAAAGTCTTAATTGTAGATGATTCTAAAATGGATAGAACTTTAATGCAAAAAGCTTTAGAACCGCTAGGAGTTAGTTTAATCGAAGCAACAAATGGTGTTGAAGCATTGAATATTATAAAATCTGGCGAACATGATATTGATGCAATGCTTATAGATATCGAAATGCCAAGAATGGATGGATACACCTTAGCTGGTGAAATTAGAAAGTATTCTAAATATCGCAACTTACCATTGATAGCAGTTACTTCAAGAACAAGTAAAACTGACCGTTTAAGAGGTGTTGAAGTGGGTATGACTGAATATATCACTAAACCTTATTCTCCAGAATACTTGGAAAATGTGGTTAGAAAAAATTTGAAACTAGGATAAGAATATGAGTAATGAAAAATTAGAGCAAATTTTGCAAAAACAGCAAACTCAGATGGCTGGTCCTGATGTCGATCAAAGAGAAGATGATATCATCCAACTTGTTGGCTTTGTAGTTGGAGATGAGGAATATGCGATTCCAATTCTTAATATACAAGAAATCATCAAACCTATAGAATATACTAGAGTTCCTAGTGTACCTGATTATGTTCTAGGGGTTTTTAATATGCGTGGTAATGTTATGCCGCTCATTGATCTAGCTCAACGCTTTCATTTAGGAAGTTCTAAAATGACACCTCAAACAAGATATATTGTTTTAAGAGGTGAGACAAATGGAACTGGAGTTGGAGGAAATGCTGGTTTTGTTATAGATAGATTAACTGAAGCAATTAAAATTCACAGAAACAGAATCGATCCACCACCTGAAACTTTAGTTAAAGACAAAGGTATGATTTATGGTATAGGAAAAAGAGATGAAAATATCTTAACTATACTCAAAGTAGAAGCTTTGCTTAAGCGCGAATTTTAATGATTAAACTTTGTGTTTTTGACTTTGATGCTACTTTAATGGATGGTGAAACCATTGATATTTTAGCTACAGCGCATGGCAAGGGTAATCAAACAAGCGAAATTACCCGCCATGCTATGACTGGAGAACTTGATTTTTTCGAAAGTCTTCAAAAACGAGTAAGCTTTTTAAAAGGTATGTCTTATAAAAAAGTTTTAGAATTAAGTAGCACACTTCCACTAATGCGTGGAGCACATGAACTTATCCAATATTTAAAATCTAAAAATATACAAATTGTTATTTTTAGCGGTGGTTTTCATGAAGGCATAAATCCTGCTATGCAAAAACTTGGAATTAACCTCGGTTTTGCAAATTATCTGCATCATAAAAATGACATTTTAACAGGGCTAGTTGGTGGGGAAATGATGTTTTCAAATTCAAAAGGCTTAATGCTACAACGATTAAAAAGCTTTTTAAATTTGAAAACAGATGAAGTGATGTGTGTTGGCGATGGGGCAAATGATTTGGCAATGTTTAACGAAAGTGGATTAAAGATTGCATTTTGTGCTAAAGAAATTTTACGTTCTCAAGCTGATATTTGCATAGATATAAAAGACTTAAAAGAAATAATAAAGGTAATATAATGAAAAATTTTTCTCTTTGGTGTGATTTTATAGAAAATAGTTTTTTAGATAATGAATTTTTAAATTTATTATCACATGGAATTAATGGCGCTACTTCAAATCCTGCTATTTTTAAAAATGCTATTTTAAATTCTCCAATTTATAAAGATAAAATTCTTAAATTAAAAGAAAAAAAAACAAAAGATATTTATGAAGAATTAGCAATTTCTGATATTCAAAAAGCAGCTGATAAATTAGCTCCTCTTTTTTATCAAAAAAATGATGGATTTATAAGTATTGAAATAGATCCAAGACTTCATGATAACACAACTCTTAGTTTAGGTGAAGCTAAAAGACTTTATAGTGCTATTGGCAAAGAAAATATAATGATTAAAATTCCAGCTACAAAAGCTTCTTATGAAGTAATGTATGAACTTATGAAAAATGGTATTAGCGTCAATGCTACCTTAATTTTTTCTCTTGAACAAAGTCAAAAATGTTTTGAAGCTTTAAATGCAGGTTTAGTCGAATTTAGAAAAAACAATATAGCCTTAAAAGAACAAAACACTAGAACACCACAAGCTGTTATAAGTATTTTTGTAAGTCGTTTTGATAGACTTTTAAATCCTAAGGCTAAGGAGCAAAATCGTATTGGAATTTTAAATGCAAATTTAGCTTATAACAATATCTACTCAAAAAATGAACCTAATATTCGCGCCTTGTTTGCAAGCACCGGAGTTAAAGGAGATGATCTGCCAAAAGACTATTATATCAAAGAACTTCTTTTTGAGAATTCTGTTAATACTGCTCCTCTTGATGCAATAGAGGCATTTAAAGGAAAAATGCATTTTAAAAAACCTTTAATGAATTTTGAAATTTATACAGAACTTAATCAAATCATTTCTCAAAGTGAACGAGAAAAAGCTTGCAATGACTTATTAAGTGACGGCCTAGAGCAATTTTGTATTGCTTTTGAAGATATTTTAAAAGCTCTTTAATTAACGTATTTTTATCATTTTATTCTTTGAAAGTTTTAATATTTTTGATGGGATATTTTCGAAAAATTTCTCATCAAGTATTATATCGGCAACACTTCTAGCCCATTCTTCATCAAATTCTTTTCCATGCTTGTTTGCCGAAGATGAATAAAAATAGCCATTTTTACTTAAAAAATTCGCATGTTTACACTCTTTCACAATACGAATGGCCTGATTATTGGGATAAATAAAAGTTGTTTTTTTAGAACGACGTACTAAATTTTTAAAAGATTTTGGAATTCTTGCTAAACTTTTTAACTCGCAAAATTTCGCAGAAGTGATTAAGCAAGGCTGATTTTTATCTCTACCTTTTAAAGCATTAATCTCTTCTAAATTTTTACTTAAAAATCCTACCGTAGTATCTGTTTGAGCTAAATAAATCAAGATTTAAGCCACTCTTGCAAACTCTTTACATCTAGGCAAGATTTACTCTGTATAGCTTTAATCGATTTTGCACCTGCTAAAGCTGATCGTAAATTTGTAAAATAAGGTATTTTAAAACGAATAATATTTTCACGAATTTTTTTCGTATCGCCTTTAAAACTGTGACTATCGCTTGTATTGATAACTAAGTGAATTTCCCCATTTTTCAATTTATCTTCAACATTGGGGCGTCCTTCTGAAATTTTATGTACAAGTTCGCACTCAAAACCACTTTCTAAAATTTCCTTGCAAGTTCCCCCTGTTGCCATAAGCTTAAAGCCAAGCTTTACATATTCTGCAGCGATTTTTTTGGTATATTTTTTATCCTTATCTTTTAAGGAGATAAATACCACGCCTTGCTCTGGAAGATGATTAAACGATGCAATTTGACTTTTCGCATAAGAATTTGCAAAATCCTTGCTTATACCCATAACTTCACCCGTTGAACGCATTTCAGGGCCTAATTCTAAATCACTTCCACTAAGTTTTGCAAATGGAAATACTGCTTCTTTCACGCTCATATATTTTGGAGTTTTAGGGCGTAAAATTTTAGTATCAAAATTAACCACTTTAAAAGTATCATAAAATTTTAAAGCTTCTTTTAAATTTCCTTGCCACATCACACGCGTTGCCACTTTTGCTAAAGGAATACCCGTAGCTTTACTAACAAAAGGTACGGTACGACTAGCTCTAGGATTTACCTCTATCATATAAAGCTCATTATTATGTAAAGCAAATTGTATATTTAAAAGCCCTACAACTCCCAAATTTAAAGCAATATCTGCGGTTTTTTGTGCAATAAATTCTTGCATTTTTTCATCGATATTGCAAGGCGGCAAAGAACAAGCACTGTCACCTGAATGAATTCCTGCTTCTTCTATGTGCTCCATAATTCCTGCAACATAAACATCTTTGCCATCACAAATCGCATCAACATCAATTTCTGTAGCATTGTCTAAAAACTGATCGATCAAAACAGGGCTTTTATCGCTTACATCCACAGCTTCTTGCATATAGAATCTCAGTTCAGCCTCATCATTTACCACGCGCATCGCACGCCCACCTAAAACATAACTTGGTCTTACAAGCACAGGATACCCTATATCACTAGCCTTAAGAACCGCTTCTTCTACGCTTGTTGCAGTAGAATTTTTTGGCTGATTGATACCTAGCTTTGTAATAAATTCGGCAAATTTCTTTCTATCTTCTGCCATATCAATTACTCTTGAGCTAGTACCTATAATCTTAGCTCCAAAAGCACTTAAACGCTTAGCAAATTTCAAAGGAGTTTGTCCACCAAAATGCACAATCACTCCATCAGGTTTTTCACGCTCAATCACCGCTCTTAAATGTTCGAAATCAATAGGCTCGAAATACAAAATATCACTTGTATCATAGTCAGTTGAAACGGTTTCAGGATTACAATTATACATAATAGTTTTAATACTCATATCTTTAAGCGCAAAAGAAGCATGTACGCAAGCATAGTCAAATTCTATACCTTGTCCTATGCGGTTTGGCCCCCCACCTATAATCATCACTTTTTTTTCTTTTTTATCCTTAGTATCGTTTTTACTTTGAGTGAGTTCGCTTACATTGATACTTGAATAAAGATAAGGAGTTAAAGCTTCAAATTCACCCGCACAAGTATCCACTTCACTAAATTCTGCGATGATTTTTTGCTTCATTCTTGCATAATAAATATCATTTTGGCTTAATTCTAAATTATCTTTCAAATTTACAAGCAAAGCTATCATTTTGTCTGAAAAGCCCATAGTTTTTGCTTTTCTCAAAAGAGCTTTATTGTTTAAAATATCCATATCAATTTGCTCTTCAAAATCTACAATTTCTTTAATCTGTGTTAAAAACCAAGGATCTATTTTACAAAGCTCATAAAGTTCTTCTACGCTAAAACCTTCCCTAAAAGCTTGAGCAACATAAAGTAAACGCTTTTCATTGGCATTGCGAATTTTAAAAACAAGATCATTTCTATCTTCAAATTTTACTCTATCAAAACCACTTAAAGAACACTCAAGCGAACAAAGTGCTTTTTGTATACTTTCTTTAAAAGTGCGTCCTATAGCCATCACCTCACCCACACTTTTCATAGCTGTACCTAAAGTTGTGTTTGCTCCTGGAAATTTTTCAAAGGTAAAGCGAGGAATTTTTGTTACAATATAATCAATCACAGGCTCGAAAGATGCAGGAGTTCCTGTAATATCATTTTTAATCTCATCTAAGCTAAAACCTACTGCCAAAAGTGTCGCAACCTTTGCTATAGGATAACCCGTTGCCTTAGAAGCTAAAGCACTTGATCTTGAAACTCTTGGATTCATTTCTATAACTATCATTCTTCCATTTTTTGGGTTGATAGCAAATTGCACATTACTTCCGCCTGTATCTACACCAATTTCACGCAAAATAGCAAAAGAAGCATTACGCATAACTTGATATTCTTTATCTGTCAAAGTTAATGCTGGAGCTATTGTAATACTATCTCCTGTATGAACTCCCATAGGATCGATATTTTCTATGCTACAAACTATGATACAATTATCCGCTCTATCGCGTATAACTTCCATTTCATATTCTTTCCAACCTAACAAACTTTCTTCAATCAAAATTTCATGAATAGGTGATAAAGCTAAAGCAGTATTGGTAAGTTCTTTAAATTCGTCCATATTGTAAACCACACCACTTCCAGCACCCCCTAAAGTATAAGAAGCACGGATCATCAAAGGAAAGCCGATTTCATCTACGGCTTTTAAAGCTTCGTCATAATTATACGCATACATCGATTTTGGCAAATCCATGCCAATTTTTTTCATACATTCTTTAAAAACCTGACGATCTTCGCCTTTTTTAATCGCCTCAGGATTTGCGCCTAAAAATTTCACATCTCCTAAAAGTCCGCTTTCATAAACTTCCATAGCAACATTTAACGCTACTTGTCCACCCATAGTTGGCAAAATTGCATCAATTTTTTCTTTTTTAATAATACTTAAAATACTTTCTTTTGTTATGGGTTCTATATAAGTCGCATCTGCAAATTCGGGATCTGTCATGATGGTTGCAGGATTTGAGTTGATTAATGCTACACGATATCCTAATTCTTTTAAAGTCTTTGCGGCTTGAGTTCCAGAATAATCAAATTCACAAGCTTGTCCTATCACAATAGGACCACTTCCTATAAGTAAAATGCTTTTAATATCTGTTCGTTTTGGCATAAATTTTCCTAAGAGCATAAATTTGGGCTGATTATAACAAAAATTAGTTTTATAAACTTTGAAATTATCGATATAATTTTAAAAAATAAACACTCTGCTTTTAATCTAGGAAATAATACATAAAGAAATTTAAGATTTTTTATAAAATTCTCATTCAATTATAAACATTTATTTGATAATTTAACAAAATTTTTAGCATTAAACAAAGTTATAATAATTAGCAAAAATATAGAAAATTTTTAAAAAGTCTAATCCTTGACTTATAAATTATCTACTACATATAAATAAGCAGGAATACTAATCTTAACATAAGGCTTTACTTCTACACTTTGATACATATCTTCATCATTAACTCTATTCACAATACCAACAGGTATATCTGAAAAGAAAATATTATCAAGTCCACTTGTTAAAATTTCATCTCCGGTATTAATTTTTGCCCATTTTGGAATAAATTTAACCACAATCCTGCCATCTTCACCCTGGATTAAACCTGGAGCTTTGGATTTTCCTATATAAACAGAAAAAACACACTGATCATCACCTTGTAAGAGAGCCATTGCTCTACCATTTTTATTAATAGCTATACCTGCAGTATATCCTTGATATATCAAACCACGGTTTTTACCAACGGGAATTTTGCTCCAATCTAACCATAATTTTTTATAATCATTCAATTGAACATAAGAAATAACTCTAGTTAAAGAAACTTGAGGTAAATATTTTGTAGAATTTTGATCCTCTAAAATACGATTTAATTGATTTGCAAAACTAGTTACCTTTACAGCAATATCTTCTAATTCTTTATTTCTAGCTTTTAGTTGCTGAATTTGATTTGCTTGATTAAAGTGTTCTGAAATTTTTTTTCCCAAATAATCTTTAATATTATAAAAATTACCTATAACAAAATCATTAACACGGAGAACATTTTGCTTGATAAGTCCTCCATAATAAAAAGATATAAAAACCAAAAAGGCTAAGACAAGAACATAAAAAATCTTATTCTTCATTGGTTAATTGTTGCAATAATGAAATTTCCTCTAAAGCTTTACCCGTTCCTTTTGCTACAGCTAAAAGCGGTTCATCTGCGATATAAACTGGCAAACGTACAATTTCACTTAAGTATTTATCAAAACCACGAATCAATGCTCCACCACCTGTTAAAACTACACCATTTTCTACTATATCACTTGCTAAATCAGGCGGCATCATTTCAAGAACCATTTTTAAAGCATCAGCAATTTCTTTTAAATACTCACGCATTGCTTCTCTTACATCTTCACTTGTAAGTTCAATACGACTTAAAAGTCCACTTACTTGATCGCGTCCTTTTACCACCATAGAAAGTTCTTTTGGAAGTTGTATTGCTGAACCTATGGTGATTTTGATCTCTTCGCCTGTTCTTTCACCTATGATAAGATTGTATTTTTCTTTTACATAATTAACTATACTCATATCAAGCTTATCTCCAGCTGTACGAATAGACTTTGAAATCGCAAGTCCGCCCAAAGAAATCACTCCGATCTCAGTAGTTCCACCCCCTATATCTACTACCAAATTTCCTTTAGGTTCTTGTATAGGTAAACTTGCACCAATAGCTGCTGCCATAGGCTCTTCGATCAAAAATACCTCTCTTGCACCTGCACTTAAAGCACTTTCTCTTACCGCTTTTCTTTCTACTTGAGTTAAACCATAAGGAACAGAAATAATAATTCTAGGGCGTAAAAAACTTTTTCTACGATGTGTTTTTTCTATAAAATAGCGGATCATTTTTTCAGTCATATCAAAATCTGCAATCACGCCATCTTTCATAGGACGAATAGCTTCGATGTTACCTGGAGTTTTTCCCACCATATCTTTAGCTTCTTTACCTACGGCTAAAATTTTTGCTTTGGAACCATACCTTTCTCTTTCAACTGCTACAACAGAAGGCTCGTTTATCACTATACCCTTATCTTTTACCAAAACTAGCGTATTAGCTGTTCCTAAATCAATCCCCATATCACTAGAAAAAAATCCTATAAGTTGATCTAATATCATTTCTATCCTTTTAACTTATTTTTCTTTTTATTAATAATGCCTTTGCATTGTCTTTAACAACTTCTTTGGTTATTACAATATCATAGTTTTTATACTCTGGTAACTCAAACATTAAATCTACCATCATTTCTTCTATAATACTTCTAAGCCCCCTAGCCCCTGTTTTTCTCTCCAATGCAAGCTGTGCGATAGCTCTTAGAGCATCTTCTTCAAATTTTAAATTTACCCCATCAATAGCAAAAAGCTTTTGATATTGCTTAATAATGGCATTTTTAGGTTCAGTTAAAATTCTTACCATATCTTCTTCATTAAGCTCATTTAAAGATGCAATCACATGCAAACGACCTATAAGCTCAGGAATCAAACCAAAATGCACCAAATCATCAGGTTCAATTTTCTCAAGTAAAGCTTTATTTTCTTCTTTTGCATCATCAAAAAAACCTACAACTTTATCTCCAAGTTTTCTTTTTAAGATAGTTTCCAAACCATCAAAAGCTCCACCACAAACAAATAAAATATTTGAAGTGTCAATTTGTATAAACTCTTGATTTGGATGTTTTCTCCCCCCCTTTGGTGGAATATTTACCAAACTTCCTTCGATAATCTTAAGTAAAGCTTGTTGCACACCCTCTCCACTTACATCACGAGTAATAGAACGATTTTCACTCATTCTGGCAATTTTATCAATCTCATCAATAAAAACTATACCTTTTTGAGCTCTTTGCACATCTCCATCTGCAGCTTGTAAAAGACGTGTTAAAATATTTTCTACATCCTCACCTACATATCCTGCTTCAGTTAAAGAAGTTGCATCACAAATTGCTATAGGTACATCTAAAAATTTAGCTAAAGTTTGCGCCAATAAAGTTTTTCCACTTCCTGTTGGCCCAACAAGTAAAATATTTGACTTAAAAAGCTCTGTATCATCATCTTGAAGTTCAGCTTTAAAAAGTCTTTTATAATGATTGTATACTCCAACACTAAAAACTTTTTTAGCTCTATCTTGTCCTATGACATAACGATCTAAATAAGCTTTTAATTCTTTTGGAGTGATATCTTTAAATTCTGTATTATGACTTTGTTTAGGTTCTTTAAATTCTTTTTCTTCTCCATAAATAATACTATAAGCACCTTCAACGCAATATTCACAAATAAAAGCATCATCATTTTCATTTGCTAAAATTCTTCTTTGTGGATTCTCCACTTCATTGCAAAAACTACATTTTCTAGGCATTATTTTTACCCCTATAGACAGGAATTCCACGCTTTGTTTCTAATATAAAATGGCACATTTTTTTAACATTTTCACTTTCTTGATTTTCAAGCAAATTTTTAGCATTTTCTTTTAAATCTCCTTGTCTAAATAAAGTTTTAAAAGCTCTACTAAGTCTATCTACTTCATCTTTATCAAAACGACGACGAGTACCTACTAAATTTAAACTTCTAATACTTGCACGATTTCCTTCTGCTAAACAAAACGGTACTATATCCTGAGAAAGTGCACTTGCTCCTGCTATCATACAACCCTCACCTACTTTGACAAATTGATGAATAGGTGTAAGCCCGCCTACAACCGTAAAATCTCCAAGCTCTACATGTCCTGCCAAAGTTGCATTATTAGCTAAAATAATATTATTACCTAAAAGACAATCATGAGCAATATGACAATAAGCCATAATAAAAGCATTATCGCCTATACGAGTAAAACCATCTCCTTTAACTGTACCTGAATTTATCGTTGCAAATTCTCTAATAGTTGCATTTTTCCCTATAACAACACCGCTTTTTTGCTCTTCTTTATAAGATATGTCCTGAGGAATATCGCCTACTATAGCATAAGAAAATACACGAGAATGATCACCTATAGTTGTATCTGAAAGAATTCGAGCACCTTGTTTGATGACAACATTATTACCTATTTTAGCATCTTTGCTTACATAAGCATAAGCTTCTACTACAACATCGTCACCAAGTTGTGCACCCTCTTCAATCACCGCACTTGGATGAATTTTTTTCATTATTTATCCACTATCATAGCTTTAAGCTCGGCCTCTGCAACTAAATTTCCATCTACAAAAGCTTGCCCTTTAAAAATCCACATATTACCACGATTTTTAACCACGCTCATTTCATAATCAAGCCTATCTCCAGGACGCACAGGATTTCTAAATTTTGCTCCATCTATGCCTGTGAAATAAACTACTTTACTTTTTGGATCCACTTTATCTTCCATACTTTCAAAAGCTAAAACTCCACCTGTTTGAGCCATACCTTCTAAAATCAAAACTCCAGGATAAATAGGATGCCCTGGAAAATGTCCCATAAAAACATGATCACTTATACTGATGTTTTTATATCCTAGCACCACTTCTTTAACTTTTAATTCTGTAATTTTATCTACCAGTAAAAAAGGATAACGGTGTGGTAAGATTTCTTGAATTTGCATTACATCTATCATTATTAAATTAACCTTGAAAACAATTAAAAATTTTATTATATAAAAAAATCATTAAAAATTATATTAACAAAAAAAGTTTTTCTTAATAAATTTCTTAAATTTTTACAAGCACCTCTTGATTATCATGATAAATTTCACTTTTTGCTATCACTTCATATCTTGAAGGTAAAATATTTTCGAGGATGATAATAGGACTAAGATTATAAGTTCCAAACAATTTATTACGCCATTTAATTTCTGCTTGAACACTTAAAGGTCTTTTTAAAAAATCTTCAAAATTTTTCCATTTGTTTTTAAAAAATGCATTAAAACGCCAAAATTCCACTAAAACTATTTCATCTTTAGTACTTCTATAAAAGCCTTCTTTTAAATTTTGTTTTAAATTTTCCTCATCCAAAGAAAATCTTGTATAAGCGTTTTTAAAATGCGAATAAAATAAAATATGAGATTTAATGGGCTTTTTATCTAATTTTATCAAAGCACTTAAAAGACGATAATTTAAAAATTTCTCTCTTAAAATTTCAAATTTTATACCTTTTTTTTCCCATAAAACTACTTTTTTATAAAGAGCTATTCTTACTTCTATACTTGCAGGTAAAATTTGCTTATTTACAGGAGACATTAATTCATCAATAAAATTCTTATCTTGTTTTTGTTTTTTAAGCCCATAAATGCAGCCGCAATAGTTTTGATGATAAAGCATTTCCTTTTTTGCTAAAGCAAACTGTCTTTGAGTACCGCCATTTTTACGAAAATCAGGAGCTAAAAACTCTACTCTATAAGGCTCACATTCTTTTTGTAAAGCATTTTTTAACTGTTCTAAATCTTTTTTAGGGCTGGTTAAAAGCGTAGTAGTAAGCTTTTTTTCTCCTATTTTAGCAGCAAATTTAACACTAGATCCCATTCTTACATCAAAGCAAATTTCACACCTTGCACCCTTTTCAGGCTCATCTTCATAACCACGCACAGCATTAAGCCATTTTTCATACTCATACTCACCTTTATAAAGCTTAATACCAAGTTTATCACAAGATCTTTTTACATCTAAAAATCTTAGTTCGTATTCGCTTAAGGGATGGATATTTGGATCATAAAAATATCCTATGATTTTTTCATTAGGATAAGTTTTTCTAAGCTCTTCAATAAAATAATGACTATCTACGCTACAACAAATATGTACTAGCATTAAAGACTTTCAAGCACTTTTAAAGCATGATCTTTTACACGAACATTACTATAAATTTGAGCAATCTTACCTGTTTCATCGATAACAAAAGTAGAACGAATAAGACCTTCGTATTCTTTTCCGTAATTTTTCTTAAGCCCCCAAGCTCCATAAGCTTTAGCAACTTCTTTTTCACTATCGCTAAGTAAAATATGTTTTAAATCAAATTTAGAGATAAATTTTTCATGACTTGCCACGCTATCAGGACTGATACCAATAATCACCGCATTTTTGCCACCAAATTTATCATAATTTGCACTAAAATCACAAGCTTCTGTAGTGCAACCTGGGGTATTATCTTTTGGATAAAAATACAAAATCACCTTTTTGCCAATAAAATCTTTTAATGCTATTTTTACCCCATCTTGATTTAAAAGCTCAAACTGAGGCGCTTTATCTCCTATGTTTAAACTCATTTACTTGCCTTTGCTTTAATAGCTTCAACGCTTTCTCCGCCAAAGCCTATGTCATAATTTTCTACATCTTCTAAAACCACCACAACTCTTTCTTTACTTTTATTATATTTCGTGCTTAAAAGTTTGGTAATATCAGCTATAAGTTCTGCTTTTTGCTCCTTGCTTAAAGACGGCTTTGCTAATTTAATATTTACCAATGGCATAATTTCTCCTTTTTAACGATAATTTTTCATAATTATTTCAAAAAATACCTAATATTTTTTTTAACAAAAAACCTTAATTTAATAAAAGCTTATTGTTAGTATATTTTTGATAAAATCCCGATTTATTCTTAAAATAATATTTTTTAAGAAATAAACAACTATAAAAGGTAAAAAAATGATCTCAGCAGATAAAATTTGGATGGATGGAAAATTAGTTGATTTTAAAGATGCAACTTTGCACTTTTTAACCCATTCTTTGCATTATGGCAATGCTGTTTTTGAAGGAACTAGAGCCTATAAAACAGATAAAGGCTTGGCAATTTTCAGACTTGAAGATCACACCAAAAGACTTTTAGAGTCTGCAAAAATTACTCTTTTAAATTGTCCTTTTTCCCAAAAAGAGCTTGAAAATGCACAAATTGAACTCTTAAAAGCAAACAACTTTAAAAGCAATGTCTATATCCGCCCTTTGATTTTCTTAGGCGATGGAGTTATGGGACTTTATCATATAAAAGCTCCTGTAAGAGTTGGAATTGCAGCTTGGGAATGGGGTGCTTACCTTGGAGAAGAAGGTTTAGAAAAAGGCATAAAAGTAAAAATTTCGTCTTTTGCAAGAAATAGTGTTAAATCATGCATGGGAAAAGCTAAAGCAAGTGCAAATTATCTTAACTCTCAAATTGCAAAATTTGAAGCTATTGAAGCAGGCTATGAAGAAGCTTTAATGCTTGATGAAGAAGGTTTTATCGCAGAAGGAACAGGAGAATGTTTCTTTATTGTAAAAGACGGGGTTTTAATCACACCTCCAAATGATTTTTCTTTAAAAAGCATTACTCAAAATACAGTGCTTAAAATAGCTCATGATCTTGGTATCACTGTGCTTCGCCAAAGAATTTCAAGAGATGAAGTTTATACTGCTGATGAAGCATTTTTTACCGGAACAGCCGCTGAAATCACACCTATTAACAATATTGATGCAAGAATAATAGGAAATGGTTTAAGAGGACCTGTAACCAAAAAACTTCAAGATGCTTATTTTAATGTAGTTTATGGACGCAATGAAAAATACGCATCTATGCTAACTTATATTTAAAAAGGAAATAAATGCCAGCTGATTTAAATGATTATTTCAATAAAAAAAATAGAAATTCTAACAATAACGGAAACAACAACCGTCAAAATTTCAATTTCAAAGCACCAGAATTTAATTTTAAAGGTTTTGGGAAATTCTCTCCATTTGTTTATGGGGTGATTATTATTATCTTATTTTTAATCGTTGCAAAACCTTTTATGGTGATAAATTCTGGGGAAATGGGGATTAAATCAACAACAGGTAAATATGACCCAAATCCATTAGAACCAGGACTTCACTTTTTCTTACCTTTTGTACAAAAAATAACCATAATCGATACTAGAGTAAGACAAATCAACTATGCTTCTATAGAGGGAAGTAATGAAAATTTATCTTCAGGTTCAGGTGTTATTAATAAAAATAGCATTTCTGTACTTGACTCTCGTGGATTGCCTGTATCTATTGATGTTACAGTACAATACCGCTTAAATCCTCTGCAAGTTCCTCAAACTATAGCTACTTGGAGCTTAAATTGGGAAAATAAAATTATCGATCCAGTTGTTCGTGATGTAGTGCGAAGTGTTGTAGGAAAATATACAGCCGAAGAACTTCCTACTAATCGTAATACAATAGCCGCTCAAATAGAAGAAGGTATAAGAAAAACCATAGAAGCCCAACCAAACGAACCTGTAGAACTTCGCGCTGTACAACTTAGAGAAATTATTTTACCTTCAAAAGTAAAAGAACAAATCGAACGCGTGCAAATTGCAAAACAAGAGGCTGAAAGAACTAAATATGAAGTAGAAAGAGCTAATCAAGAAGCCTTAAAAAAAGCTGCTTTAGCTGAAGGGGAAGCAAATGCAACCATAATCAGCGCCAAAGGTAAAGCTATGGCTGTTAAGATAGAAGCAGATGCACAAGCTTATTCTAATAAAGAAATCGCAAACAGCTTAAACACCCCTTTGCTAAATTTAAAACAAATTGAAACTCAAAAAGAATTTAATGAAGCCTTAAAAGTCAATCAAGATGCTAAAATTTTCTTAACTCCAGGTGGAGCAGTGCCAAACATTTGGGTTGATACCAAAGATGCTAAAAAGCAAAGTTCTGCCAACATAAACTAAAAGGATACGCAAGTGGAGAAACTAAGAGAAATTGTGCTTTTTTACACTACTCATTTATATTTAGTAGATTATATGCTGATTTTATTAGTTTTTTTTCTCTTCACTTGTGTTTTACTTCTTTGCGTATTTTTACGCCATAGACCTATAGCAGCACTTTTTATTATTGCATTTGATATTATTATTTGTTTTTTAGTTTATATCTATGGGTATAAACTAATAGACAATGAAGTAAGAACTCGAAAAATCGCTATTACAGATCAAAAAATGATACAAAGCTCAAATGATTTAATTGTTGATTTTAACATTACAAATAATTCAAAAAATAATTTTAAAGAATGTAAAATTACAGCTAAAATTTTTGCAGATAAAATACCTAATGATAATATCATAGAAGAATATAAAAAGAAATTTATCCCTTTTAGACAAAAAAGTAGAGAAATTAAAGATCTAAAGAAAAACGCAACCCAATTTCAAAGAATTGCTTTTGAAAATTTTAACTATGAAAATAACTATACCATACGCTTAGTTTCGGAGTGTTTTTAATGCATTTTACAATTTTTCATATTATAG
The DNA here is from genome assembly GCF_012897855.1 of Campylobacter sp. CFSAN093227. Lineage (NCBI taxonomy): Bacteria > Pseudomonadati > Campylobacterota > Epsilonproteobacteria > Campylobacterales > Campylobacteraceae > Campylobacter > Campylobacter sp. CFSAN093227. Next base: position 242,633 of record NZ_CP040610.1, on the reverse strand, counting down.
TTTTTATCATTTTACTTATTTGCTTTGCCTTGATTTGTATTTTAATCTTTCTAAAAGTCAAACAAAAAGAAATGGCTTTGATTTCTTATACCATAGCTACTATTTTTACCGCACTTTTGATATATTCTATTTTTCTGACAATCAATCAATTCACCACTCAAGCCGATCTTAGCAAACTAACCTATACAAGAGATCTAAGACATGAAAGCGTTATAGTAAATGGAAAAGTTCAAAATCTTACTAAATTTGAAATCAAAAAATGCTATTTGATACTTAGCATATTAAACCAACAACAAGTAGGAGGTGAAATTTTCAATGATAAAAATATCCGTAACGCTAAAATGCAAAATACAAGTGTTTCTTATACTATAGAAATCATAGACACACTCCCGGGTAATACCTATAAAGAATTTAGAGCTAGCGTTCCTTTTCCTCCAACTTTTAATAATCCTGAATTTTATCACACCTTAAAATGTATTTGATATTGTTAAATAGTTTTAAAACATCTATAAAAAATAATTTTATATTAATTTTATTTTTTTTGATATGCTAACGAGCTTTATTTAAATAAAATTTTTTATTACTTTTATATTTAAGTAAAAATCTAGATTTTTTAATTTATAATTCTAAAACTTTATGTAGATATCTCTATAAAATAATATTAGAAAGGAGCGCTTAAATTATGAAAAGTGTAAAATTGAAGGTTTCACTGATTGCAAATTTAATCTCAGTAGTGTGTTTGATAATTTTAGGTGTTGTAACATTTATATTTGTAAAGCAAGCAATTTTTCATGAAGTTGTGAATGCTGAAATAAATTATGTTAAAACGGCTAAAAATTCTATAGAGTCTTTTAAGGCAAGAAATTCTTTAGCTCTTGAAAGTTTAGCTAAAAGTATTTTAAAGCATCCTATAGAACAGTTAGATAGTCAAGATGCTTTAATGCATTATGTTGGAAAAGATTTAAAGAATTTTAGAGATGCTGGAAGATTCTTAGCAGTTTATATTGCTCAACCAAATGGCGAACTTGTTGTAAGCGATCCAGACTCTGATGCTAAAAATTTAGATTTTGGAACTTATGGAAAAGCTGATAATTATGATGCTAGAACAAGAGAGTATTATATAGAAGCAGTTAAAACAAATAAACTTTATATTACCCCATCTTATATTGATGTAACTACAAATTTACCTTGCTTTACATATTCTATTCCGCTTTATAAAGATGGTAAATTTATAGGGGTTTTGGCTGTAGATATTCTTGCGGCAGATTTGCAAGCTGAATTTGAAAATTTACCAGGTAGAACTTTTGTATTTGATGAAGAAAATAAAGTATTTGTTTCTACAGACAAAACTCTTTTGCAACAAGGTTATGATATTAGTACTATTGCAAATCTTGCTAAAACTAAAGAGGATCTTGAACCTTTTGAGTATACTAGACCAAAAGATGGTAATGAAAGATTTGCTGTATGCACAAAGGTTTCTGGAATTTATACTGCTTGCGTTGGAGAGCCAATAGAACAAATAGAAGCTCCAGTTTATAAAATTGCATTTATACAAACTGTGATTGTTGTTTTTGCAAGCATTCTTAGCATCATCCTCCTTTATTTCATCGTATCAAAATACCTCTCCCCACTTGCAGCTATCCAAACAGGTTTAACTTCATTCTTTGATTTTATCAACTATAAAACAAAAAATGTTTCTACTATAGAAGTAAAAAGCAATGATGAATTTGGACAAATCTCAAATGCTATCAATGAAAACATTCTTGCTACTAAAAGAGGCTTAGAACAAGACAATCAAGCCGTTAAAGAATCAGTTCAAACCGTATCAGTTGTAGAAGGTGGTAATTTAACAGCAAGAATTACTGCTAATCCAAGAAACCCACAACTTATTGAACTTAAAAATGTTCTAAATAAACTTCTTGATGTTTTACAAGCTAGAGTAGGTTCTGATATGAATGCTATTCATAAAATTTTTGAAGAATACAAAAGCTTAGACTTTAGAAATAAATTAGAAAATGCTAGCGGTAGTGTAGAATTAACTACTAATGCTTTAGGTGATGAAATAGTTAAAATGCTAAAACAAAGTTCAGACTTTGCTAATGCCTTAGCTAATGAAAGTGGAAAATTACAAACTGCTGTTCAAAGCTTAACCACTTCTTCAAATTCTCAAGCTCAATCTTTAGAAGAAACTGCAGCAGCTTTAGAAGAGATCACTTCTTCTATGCAAAATGTTTCAGTTAAAACTAGTGATGTTATCACTCAATCTGAAGAGATTAAAAATGTTACAGGTATTATAGGTGATATTGCAGATCAAATCAATCTTTTAGCTTTAAATGCAGCTATTGAAGCAGCTCGTGCTGGAGAACATGGTAGAGGCTTTGCAGTGGTAGCTGATGAAGTTAGAAAGTTAGCTGAAAGAACTCAAAAGTCTTTATCAGAAATTGAAGCTAATACTAATTTACTTGTTCAATCTATCAATGATATGGCAGAAAGTATTAAAGAACAAACTGCAGGTATCACTCAAATCAATGATAGCGTAGCTCAAATTGATCAAACTACTAAAGATAATGTTGAAATTGCTAATGAATCAGCTATTATTTCTAGTACAGTAAGTGATATAGCTAATAATATCTTAGAAGATGTTAAGAAGAAAAGGTTTTAATTAATCATTCAAGCCCTTTCTTTGGGCTTGAATTTTAAAAATTTATGCTATGATTTTGTATATTTTATAAATAAACACTTAAAAACAAAAAATAATTTTCAATATTCAAGTAAATTTAAACTTAAAGCCATTATTGCCATTCCTGCGATAAGTCCATATAAACTATCATGAGCCTTATCATAAGTTTTTGCAGCGGGCAAAAGCTCATCAAGAGATATAAAAACCATAATTCCTGCAATCACAGCAAAACTTATAGCTAAAGTAAGATCGCCTATAAAAGGCAATAAAATCAAAGCTCCAACAAAAGCACCCAAAGGCTCTGCAAAACCCGAAAGAGCTGAATAAATAAAAGCTTTTTTCTTATCTCCTGTAGCATGGTAAATTGGCAAACTCACAGCCAAACCTTCTGGGATATTGTGTATAGCCACAGCTATAGCTATAGCAATTCCTAAAGTAAGATTATCAAGACTTGAAATAAAAGTAGCAAAACCTTCTGGGAAATTATGTATAGCAATAGCCAAAGCTGTAAAAATCCCTGTACGTTTTAAAGCTTTAGTATTGATCTGATGCAACTTTTCTCCAGGATGAAATTTCGGAGGATTTTGTCCTTTTTGAGGCAAGGGACAAATTTTTAACTCGCTTAAATCCTCTTTAGGCTCGTGAGGATTGACATCTTCGGGGATTAATTTATCAATCAATAAAGATATTAAAATTCCACCAAAAAAACAAGCCAATCCTAAAAGTTCGGCCCAATGTGAATTATAATAATTTTTAAAATCTTTAAGAGCAGTGGGTAAAATTTCCATAAAAGAAATGTATATCATTACTCCAGCTGAAAAACCAAGCCCTAAAGAAAGCACCCTTAAATCATCTTTTCTAGAAAAAAAGGCTATTATAGAACCTATAGCCGTAGAAAAACCTGCAAAAAGAGTCAATAGCATTGCGATAAAAATTTGTTCAAATGTAAATTGCATTTATTAATTCTTAATATATAATTATAGTGTTTTATAATTATATATATGTAAAAAGTTAATAAATGGCAAAAAGTATAAAAAATACTAAAATTTTTAAGAATATTTATGTAAAAAAGTTCATTTTTATGCATTTCTTTCTCTATATTTCTGCTATAATAATAATTTTATTTCCAAAATATAAATATAGGAGTTATAATGCAATCAATAAATTCAGGCAAATCCGTTGGAGTTTCAGTCAAACTTACGCTGTGGGTTGGAATTTTAGTTGTATTAATTTTAGCAATCACAAGTACCGTTAGTTACTTTGATGCCAAAAATCACACATATGAATTGCTAAAAGAAAATCAATTAAAAACTATGGATGATGTTAAAGTAACTTTTGAAAACTATTCCAAAAGCAAGCAAAAAGCTATAGAGGTTCTAGCATATGAAAGTGCTAAAAAATTAGAAGATGAAAATATTTCACTGCTTCTAGATTCTTTTAAGAAGGCGTTTGATTTTGATATTGTTTTTATTGCGTTTGATAAAAACAACAAAATGCTTTTGTCAAATGGAACAATTTTAGATAAAAAATCAAATTTTGACATTACAAAACAAATTTGGTATCAAGAAGCAAAAAATAACAAAGGCATCACAATAACTCAACCATATAAATCCCCTATAGATCAAGAGATTGGTATAACTTATGTTTTCCCTATTTATAAAAATAATCAACTTATAGCTTTCGTTGGAGGCGATTACAATCTAGATAAATTTTCCAAAGATGTATTATCTTTAGGACACTCATCAACTACTTATGCTGCTGTTTATGACTCTGAAGGAAGAATTATTTTTCACGAAGTGCTTGATAGAATTTTAACAAAAAACACTTTAAGCGTTAATATTGCTAACGCCATAAAAGAAAACCCTGAATATATAGATCCAAATAAGAGAGATATTCTTTTTCCTGTATTTGATGATAAAGGTATCAAATATGAAACAATGTGCGATACAAGTTCCAATGGATTATATCGTATTTGTGCTGTAACTTTAGATAGTAACTATACTTCCGCTGTTAATTCCATTTTAATGAAACAAGTTATAGTCGGTATTATAGCTATAATCATAGCTTTAATCTTGATTAGATTTTTAATCAGCAGAAGTCTCTCCCCACTTGCAGCTATCCAAACAGGTTTAACTTCATTCTTTGATTTTATCAACTATAAAACAAAAAATGTTTCTACTATAGAAGTAAAAAGCAATGATGAATTTGGACAAATCTCAAATGCTATCAATGAAAACATTCTTGCTACTAAAAGAGGCTTAGAACAAGACAATCAAGCCGTTAAAGAATCAGTTCAAACCGTATCAGTTGTAGAAGGTGGTAATTTAACAGCAAGAATTACTGCTAATCCAAGAAACCCACAACTTATTGAACTTAAAAATGTTCTAAATAAACTTCTTGATGTTTTACAAGCTAGAGTAGGTTCTGATATGAATGCTATTCATAAAATTTTTGAAGAATACAAAAGCTTAGACTTTAGAAATAAATTAGAAAATGCTAGCGGTAGTGTAGAATTAACTACTAATGCTTTAGGTGATGAAATAGTTAAAATGCTAAAACAAAGTTCAGACTTTGCTAATGCTTTAGCTAATGAAAGTGGAAAATTACAAACTGCTGTTCAAAGCTTAACCACTTCTTCAAATTCTCAAGCTCAATCTTTAGAAGAAACTGCAGCAGCTTTAGAAGAGATCACTTCTTCTATGCAAAATGTTTCAGTTAAAACTAGTGATGTTATCACTCAATCTGAAGAGATTAAAAATGTTACAGGTATTATAGGTGATATTGCAGATCAAATCAATCTTTTAGCTTTAAATGCAGCTATTGAAGCAGCTCGTGCTGGAGAACATGGTAGAGGCTTTGCAGTGGTAGCTGATGAAGTTAGAAAGTTAGCTGAAAGAACTCAAAAGTCTTTATCAGAAATTGAAGCTAATACTAATTTACTTGTTCAATCTATCAATGATATGGCAGAAAGTATTAAAGAACAAACTGCAGGTATCACTCAAATCAATGATAGCGTAGCTCAAATTGATCAAACTACTAAAGATAATGTTGAAATTGCTAATGAATCAGCTATTATTTCTAGTACAGTAAGTGATATAGCTAATAATATCTTAGAAGATGTTAAGAAGAAAAGGTTTTAATTAATCATTCAAGCCCTTTCTTTGGGCTTGAATTTTAAAAATTTATGCTATGATTTTGTATATTTTATCAAGGAAAATATATGAATTTATGGGATAAAAAGGCCAAAACTTACGCAAGATATCAAAACACTTTAAACACTATACAAAAACAAACTTTTGAATATTTACAAAATTTAAATATTTCTTTTCAAAATAAAAGTATTATAGACATAGGATGTGGAACTGGGGTTTGGACTTTACACTTAGCTAAAGAAGCTAAAGAAATTTTAGCCCTAGATAGTGCAAATGCTATGCTTGAAATTTTACAAGAAGATGCTAAAAAACTAAATCTTAACAATATAAAATGCGAAAATTTGAGCTTTGAAACTTGGATGCAAAACAATCCTAATACTAAATTTGATCTTGCATTTTTAAGCATGTCCCCTGCTTTGCAAAATGAAAAAGATTATACAAATTTCTTAAATCTAGCCAAAATAAAAATTTATCTTGGTTGGGCTGATTATAGAAAAAGTGATTTTTTAGATCCGATTTTTAAATATTTTAATACTGAATTTAAAGGTTTTTATAAAAAAGATTTAGAAAATTATTTACTAGAAAAAAATATATTTTTTCATAAGATTGTTTTTGATGAAACACGCAAAGTCCAAAGAACAAAAGAAGAGGCTATAGAAAATACTCTATGGCATTTAAGCATGAACAAAATCACAACTTCTAAAGAAGCTGTAAGTTCTTTTGTTGAAAATGATATTATTGAAACTATAGAATCTAAAATAAAACTTTTAATTATAAATAACTTATAAAAATATTAAGCTGATATTTATTACAATTTCACTCATTATTTCAAAGGAGTTTTTAATGGTTAAAAATTTAATCATCAAATTTGGACGCTTGATTCTTGATGCAATTGCAGCGATAAGTTTTGTTGTAGCTTTGCTTTATTCTCTTTTTATGATGTTTAGCATTGGATTTTTAGCTGGTTTATTATCGCTGATAGTCAGTTTTATTGCTTTATTTTTAAGTTTTTTTGTAATCTATCTTGTTATAGATATCAGAGATGCTCTTGTAAATAAAGCTTAAATTTTCCACCTTTAAGGTGGGAAATCAATGTTTTAATTGAAATTTTAAAATTTCTCCAGCCATATAAGGCACGACTTGATTGTATTTATCTTCATAAACATTTGGCACTTGCCATTCTTTTTCTTCTAAAGTTAAAATTTTATCTTCTTTAAATTTTAAATCATAAATTTTACAAGCATTATCGCTTAAAAATTTTTGCAAATTTTCTTCAGAACTATTTTGCTTAAATAATTCAGCCAACACAGGTAAAATCACTGGGGCGCTAAATACACCTGCGGCACAACCACAACACTCTTTAGTATCTCTTGGGTGAGGCGCACTATCACTTCCAAACATAACTTTTTCATAACCACTAAAAGCAAGTTCGCAAAGGGCTTCTTTATCTTCGTAACGCTTGGCTATAGGCTTACAAAAAAGATGAGGATTCATTTTACCTCCGATAACATCATCTAAAGTGATGATTAAATGATGTAAAGTGATTGTCGCGTATAAATTTTCATAATCTTTTAAAAGTTCACATAAAGTTTTAGTGGTAATATGCTCCATAACAATCTTAAGTCGTGGAAAATGTTTGGCTAATTTTTCATAAATTTTAGCAAAATTACTTTCCCTGTCCATTACAAAATCATTGGTTTCTCCATGCACTAGCAAAGGAATATTTAAATCACTCATAGCCTCTAAAGTAGGTTTTAAATACTCTATATCAAAACTTGAAACTCCGCCATTTGAATTTGTTGTAATTCCTGCTGGATAAAGCTTAATGCCAAAAATTTCATCTTTAGCACTGTAAAGAAATTTCTCATCATAATTTTCAAAAAAAAGTGTCATTAAAGGAGTGAAATTTTCATCTTTACAAGCCTTAATGATACGCATTTTATAAGCTTTTAGATCTTCTAAATTGCAAAGTGGAGGGATTAAATTTGGCATAATCACAGCTGCACAAAAATCTCTTGCACTCGAAGGTGCAATAAGTTCTAACATTTGATTATCTCTTAAATGCAAATGCATATCTAAAGGATTTTTAAGTTTCATTTTTATCTCCTATATTTAGCTGATAAAATCCATTTTTAAGACGCTTAAAAAGTTTTTTTTCTTCTAAAAACTTAAAAGTAGCGATGATGGTAGGTTTACTTTGATGTAGTTTTTCTTCAAGTTCACTGATTTTAATCATAATAAAACCATTTTCATCGGCATTTTCACATAAAAATTTTAACAATTCAAAACGCTTTTTTCCTAAAATTTCTCGTATTAAATTTTCAAATTTCATAAGTAAATATTATATAAAATAAAGCCCCAAACAAAAAGAGCTAAAAGCACACTAAAAAACACTGCCGCACTCGCACAATCTTTAGCGATTTTTGCTTTTTCATGCCATTCGTTTGTAATCAAATCAACACAAGCTTCAATAGCCGAATTTAAAGCTTCTACAATTAAGATAAGTATTAAGACACTTATCAATAACAAATGTTCCAAAAAACTAACTTTTAAGAAAAAACTAAAAACTATCGCAGGGATAATAATACAAAGTTCAATTTTAAACGCCATTTCATTTTTAAATAAAGCAAAAAGCCCTTCTAAAGCATATCTTGCGTTATTTAAAAAATGATATTTAGGCTTCATGGATTTGCCTTAAGTTTAGAATTTAATAAATCATATTCTGGCTCATAAACACTTGTTTTTACATCAAAATATCCTAAAAGAGTGCTAAAAAGATTATCTTGAGAAAGTTTTAAACCTTTATGCTCTTTAGCTAAATTCATTAAATTTTCATCATTGCTCCAAAAAATAGCAGGAATATGAGTTTGATAACTTGGTGCTATAGCATAAGGCATACCATGAAGATAAATACCATTTTCACCCAAACTTTCACCATGATCTGAAAGATAAAACAAAGAACTTTCATAGCTTTTTTGCTCTTTTAATAGTTTTATAATCTCACTTAAAAGATAGTCTGTGTAAAGCAAAGTATTGTCATAAGTATTGATCAAAGCCTCGCTATCACATTTTGAAAGCTCATTAGTATCACAAGTTGGAGTAAATTTTTTAAATTCACTTGGATAGCGTTTATAATAAGTTGGCCCATGAGAACCTTGCAAATGAAGAACTATTATATTTTGATCACTTAAATGATTTAATTTTTCTTTAAAAGGGGCGAGTAAATTTTCATCCAAATCACTAGAAAGCTTTTGCTTATAAGCTAATCTATCGCAAACCCCTTTACAACCACCAGAATTATTATCAAACCATGCAGCATCTACACCTGTTTTATAAAGTACATCCATCGCATTTTCTTGAAATTCTGAACTTGAATAATTTTCACGCTTAGAAATAGAAAACATACAAGGCAAACTTACCGCTGTTGCTGTTCCACATGATGAAAAATTATCAAAAAAGACTACATTATCTTTTTTGGTATAAAAATTGGTATCATTTTTAGTATATCCACCCAAAGAGTAATTTGCCGCTCTAGCGGTTTCACCCACCACCAAAACTAAAAGTTTTTTAGTGTGATTGTTTTCTCTATAAGCATCATTAGCTATAGTTTTAAATTCTGGCTTAGTTTTTACAAAACGAACATAATAGCGATATATGGAATAAATTTGATAAAAAGGAGTATTATACATTCTTATTTCATTATAGTTTCTAAAAAAAGGCAAGAAAGTTTTACTTAAAGGGATTAAAATCGCACAAACAACAATCAAACCTGATATTATATTGATAATTTTAATTTTTAGATGGGATTTAAAACTACCATAATAATCAATTTTTACTTTAACAACATAAAAAACCAACAATAAAGCCAAAACAACAAATAAGATTAATTTTAAATTTAACAAATCTTTTACTTCTTTGATATCTGTTTGAACAACATTTTGTATCATATCAGAATCTATAAGCACCCCATAAAAACTAATAAAGTAAACACTTAAAAAAGATGATATTATAAATAATATAGAAAAAAATTTAGTAAAAAACTTTATAAAAAGCAAAGAGCAAATCACGTGAACAAGGGCAAAATAGGCCACAATAAAAACAAAAGTTATAAACCAGTTTTGTGTATTTTTTTCATACACAAAATAAAATAAATTAAAATTCAACAATACAATCATCAAAGAATTAAAAAAAGTAAACTGAAGCCAAGTTAATCTAAGCATATAAATCCCACCTCCAAATTTAAGCTTTTAATTTTATTGAATTTTTTTAAATGGATTGTAGTTTTAAATCTTTTTATGTTATGATTTACACTTTTAATGAAAATTTTAAGGAAAATAATGAAACTACTTTCATGGAATGTCAATGGCTTAAGAGCTATTTGTGATAAAAATGCACTTGATTGGATAGCACAAGAACAAATTGATTTTATAGGTTTTCAAGAAATCAAAGCACATGAAGATAAATTTCCTAAAAAAATTTATGAATATCCTTTTAAACACATGTATTTTAATTCTGCTAAAAGAGCGGGGTATTCTGGGGTAATGAGTCTTTGTAATTTTAATAGCGAAGTAAAAAAATGCGAATTTTTTGATGATGAAGAAGGTAGGGTTTTAGAACACCGCTTTAAAAATATTGCACTTTTTAATATCTATTTTCCAAATGGTCAAAAAGATGAAGAGCGTTTAAATTTTAAGATGCAATTTTATGCAGATTTTTTAGTGTATTTGGATAAGCTTTTAAAGGATGGATTTGAAATTATCATTTGCGGTGATGTCAATACCGCTCATAAAGAAATCGATCTTACTCATCCAAAAGCCAATGCCAACACTTCAGGTTTTTTACCTATAGAAAGAGCTTGGATTGATGATTTGCTAAAGCTTGGTTTTATAGATACTTTTAGAGAAATTAATGGTGAAATCAAAGAAAAATACTCGTGGTGGAGCTATAGAATGAAAGCAAGAGAAAGAAATGTAGGCTGGAGGATTGATTATTTTTTCATTTCAAAGGGTTTAAAAGATAAACTTAAAAACGCTTTCATAAGAGATGATATTTTTGGCTCTGATCACGCACCTGTAGGTATAGAAATAGATATTTAATATCCCAAAAATGGGATATTATTTTTTAACGAATTTTTTTGCTTTTTCCCAAAGTCTTACACCGAGCTTTTTAGCTTTTTTGGAATTTAAATCTTTGTATTTTTCACTAGCAATTTTTTCTAATTCAAAAATTTCTTGTTTAAAACGATTTAATTTTCTTTGAGTAAGTTTGTTAAAATCATTAATCTTTGGATTTTTCTTAATATCATTTAAAACTAATATTAGTTGCTCTCTGCTTTCACCTGCAAGACGTCTAAATTTAGCAAAAAGATTATCAAGTTCATGTTCTAGCAAATTCTCAACTATACTCTTACAAGGATCATTTTGTAATTGAATCTCTTTTTTTAAAAGAGCAATAAAATCATCTTCTATACCTATTAGTTCTTTGCTTTTTAAACTAACATCTTCTTCAAAATTTGCATAAGTTAATGAAGCTTTAAATTTTTCCATTGCCAAAACAATACCATCCCTTGTGCCTTTAATCACGCCTAAACAAAGATCTTTTGCATAAGCCATAGATTCATTAGCTATTTCAAAAGCGGTATTTAAAATAATACTTGAAATTTTTAAAATTCTTTCTTTTTCAAAATGAGCTTCACAAATGGCATTATATACGAGATTTTTAGCTATTTCACTACTTGTAAGTTCTATATCTTCAGCCTTTTCTAATGTAGTTAAAAAAGCACTTTCAGCGGTTTCTTTTAAAATTCCAAGCATTTCTATATCAAATAAAATAGCATCATTTAAACCACCACTAAATTCATCACAAAAAGAACATTCTTGTAAAATATTCTCGAATTCAAAAAAATTATCGCTGATTTGATTTTTAATCAAATTCTTTTGATTTTCAATCTGTTTGTTTAATAATTCAGCTTCGCTAATATACTCATAAAGTGAATTTTGAGCATCTACAATACTCGCCTTAACCAAAGCTTTGATAACCTTTGTAACATTTTCATCATCAAAAAAATCAAGTTTTTTCAAAATAGTTAAAAATTCAACCAAAAGAGAATTTAAAACTTTTTTTGTTTCATGAGGATTATGTGAAATTTGCTTATACGCAAGATTAAAACTCAAGTCTTCAAGTAAATCACTTGCTTCATCTTTACCGAGATTTGATAAAGAATTTTCAAAAATAATTAAAGTATTTTTCATTTTTCCTTCTTTCTTAAAGTACAAATTTTGCTTTAGCTTTTAATTTATCAAATATATCCAAACGATCTTTTTTGCTATCAACATAAACATTTAACAAATAACTTTGATATTTTCCACTCGCACTTGAATTCGAATGTTTAAATTTATATTCTCTTTGACCTAAAATTTCTTCAAAAATTTCACTTGCCTTAACATGCACCTCAAAAATCACCTTATAATCCCAAAAAGTAGGATAATTGATCTGAGGTTCTTTTTTAAGATCGCACAAATTTACCACTTTTACCTCCTTCTTTGCTTTCAAGCACTATATCCGTAATTCTCATTGATTTATCTATAGCCTTGATCATATCATATATAGTTAAAAGTCCTATACTAACTCCACTTAAAGCTTCCATTTCAACTCCTGTTTTACCTTCACACTTAACTGTTACAATAAGCTTAAATGCACATTCTTTAACAAATTCCACAATATTAGTTTCAACTTTAGAAAGCATCAAAGGATGGCACATAGGAATAATTTCACTTGTTTTTTTAGCCCCCATTATAGCCGCAACAATAGCTGTTTGAAGAACAGGACCTTTTTTTGCGGTATTGTTTTTAATTACATCAAAAGCTTCTTGACTCATATATATTATACCACTAGCTGTGGCTATTCTTAAAGTAATATTTTTATCGCTTACATCTACCATTTTAGGATGATTTTTTTCATCTAAATGACTTAATTTCATAAATTCACCTTTTAAAAAATTATAAAAATTATAGCAAAACCAAACAAATTTAAGATAAAATAAGCTTTGTATTTTTATTTAAGGAGAAAACAATGGCTTATGAAGATGAAGAAGATTTAAATTACGATGATTATGAAAACGAAGATGAAGAATATCCACAAAATCACCATAAAAATTATAATTACGATGATGATGATTATGAATACGATGATGATAACAATGATGATGATTTTTATGAGATGGATTAAGAATGAGCAAAACCCTTAACCAAAAAGATATAAAAGTTTTAGGACTTTCATCATTAGGTGGAACTTTAGAATTTTATGATTTTATTATTTTTGTATTTTTTGCAAATTATATTTCAACAAACTTTTTTCCAAAAGATTTAAGTAGTTTTTGGCAAATGTTTAATACTTATGGAATATTTGCAGCTGGATATTTAGCACGTCCTTTAGGGGGTGTGATACTGGCACATTTTGGAGATAAATTTGGACGCAAAAGAATGTTTATGATTAGTATTTTGTTAATGGTTATTCCAACTTTTACTCTAGCTTTTATTCCAAATTATGAAAGTATAGGTTTTCTTTGTATTGTGCTTTTAGTTTTTATACGCATTTGTCAAGGTATAGCTATAGGCGGGGAACTCCCTGGAGCTTGGGTTTTTGTATACGAACACGCACCACAAGGTCAAAAAAGAACTTATTTGGGAATTTTAACCGCTTCGGTTGTAGGTGGAATTTTATTAGGTAGTTTGGTTTTTTTAATTATGAATAAAATTTATACCCAAGAAGAACTTCATGAATGGGCTTGGAGAATTCCATTCTTTTTAGGTGGAATTTTTGGGATTATTTCTGCTTATTTGAGAAAATTTTTAAGAGAAACTCCTGTTTTTGAACAAATGAAAAAAGACAAGGCTTTAGAAAAATTTCCTTTAAAAGAAGTGTTTAAAAAAGCTAAAATGGGAATTGTTCTTTCTATGATGATTACTTGGGTTTTGACAGGTTGTATTGTTGTAATGATTTTGCTTATGCCTAGTTATATGGCAAAAATACTTCAAATTAATACTTCTATACAAACCTATCTTCAAATAGGTGGAATTTTGCTTATTTGCCTAGGGTGTATTATAAGTGGAATTTTAGCGGATAAAATAGGCGTTATTAAATCTTGTGTATTTTTTAGTGTTTTTTTTGGAATTGCAAGCTTGCTTTATTTTAATACTTTATATAGACAAAATGCTGATTTTAACCTAGTAGCTTGCTTATATTTACTTGTATGTTTTTTTAGCGGAGTGATGAATTTTTGCCCTTTAATAATGAGTGAAGTATTTGATGCAAAAATTAAATTTTCAGGACTTTCTTTTTCATATAATATTGCTTATGCTATAGCTGGAGGTTTAACTCCGCAACTTGCTTTTTTCTTGCATAGTTTTGCCTTAAATAATTTAAGTAATTTTTGGCGTTTTTCTTTGGGACTTTATGTTTTCTTTTTGGCTATTATAGCTTTGCTATGTGCATTTATTTTTTCTTATCTTAATAATACCCAACGCACATACTCTCAGTGATTTTAATACGCTTTTCAAAAGGAGCTGGGCTAAAAAAATGGCATTTTTCTATATAAATATGCTGATGATAATTTAGCCCTAAAAAATCATAAAATTTTTTTAGATTAACAAATTTAATCCCACAAATCTCCTTAAGCTCTAAAAGTTTGTAAATAGAAGAATTATTTTTTTCCACCAAATGAGAGGGGGCTAATCCAGTAAAAGAACAAAAAGCACTTGCCAATACAAAACCATTTAAACCACTACATTGCCTTAAAGCTTGCTGATGTTTTTCTAAAATGCAATTTCTATGCAAAAATATAATTCTTGTTCCTTGATATCTACCTATTTCTACATTTTTCCAAAATTTATAAGCATTTTTTGAAATTCCAGCAAAACGATGAAATTCAGCGTTTAAAATATAGTGATCTAAAAATTCATTAGGAGGTAAGATTAAACTTTTCATCACTACAATTTAGAGCCTTAAAAAGGCTCTTTAATCTTCTTTGTTTAAATTTTCCTTAGCTTTGTTAGGAAGCTTAGATAAAAGATTGTTTAAATCAAAATTAATTCCTTGAGTTTTTGCCTCTTTAAGTAAAGCAACTGCAGCTTTTGCGTTAAATGGAGAAGAGCCATCATGCGGAGCAAAAAGATGATCTGTTATTGCTAAAGCATAAGCGGATTTTTTCACTTTTTCGCGAGCAGCATGAGGAGTGCGAACAAAACATATACTTTCAATCAAAACATCATCAAAATTCCAACGATGTAACAAAAATCCCAAGAAAGAAATATGATCTACGCCTAAAAATTCATTCTCCGCTAAAGCAAGATTTTCACTTTTATTTAAAAAAGCTAAAAAATCCTTATCCTTATGATTTTGTATAAGAAAATTTGAAAAAATAACAATACCAAGCCTTAAAAGCATTGCACAAGGAACTAAAAGATGAGAAAGTTTTTTATCTTCATCATTAAGCCAATTTGCGATAAAAGTTGCCTCTTCATTGCACGTTTTTAAAAAATTTTGAGTATTTAAACCATAAGGTGAAACGTCTATTTTAAAATTATCTCTAATGGAGTCAGCCATAACTATATTGATGATATTACCAACGCCTAATAAAGTAATCACTTGATTTATGGTTGTAATTTCTCTTGTAAAACCATAATAAGGAGAATTTGCTAATTGCAAAAGCTTAGCCGTCATCAACGGATCGCTTGAAATGATTTCAGCAACTTTCATAGTTTCTATATTTGAATTAGCCTCGCTCACATATTTTCTTAACTTACTTACAGTATCAGGTAAAGGTGGCAATACTTCAACGCTTTTTAATAAAAGCTCATTCATATCTCCAATCATATTTAATTTATCCTTAATTAATATTATTATAATTTGCAATTATATCTAAATTTTAATTTACTTATTGCATTTTTTATGACTTAAGGTATAATAAAAATTACAAATAAATGCCGAATTTATGGTGTCTTGATTTAGTTAACTAGTAATTAAAAAATAGTTTTAATGGAGTTAAATTGATGTT
Organism: Campylobacter sp. CFSAN093227; assembly: GCF_012897855.1. NCBI lineage: Bacteria > Pseudomonadati > Campylobacterota > Epsilonproteobacteria > Campylobacterales > Campylobacteraceae > Campylobacter > Campylobacter sp. CFSAN093227. The sequence continues at coordinate 226,747 of NZ_CP040610.1, read as the reverse complement.
TTTTTAATTTTAAAAATAAAAGCTCAACAAAAAAAGAAGAAGTAAAAAAGTTTTAGAAGCTCCATATCTTCAATAAAATGAACTTGAAGAAAAATTAAAAAAAATAAACATCAAGCCAAAATTAATTATAGGCTTTGTGTCAATCAACTTAATCTAGCGATCATAGGAAATAAGATTCAAAATTCTATAAATGAGCAATGTGATATCATCTTAAGCAGTGCTACTGATTTATTATGCAACCTTGATTCTAACTCAAACATTGAAAACAGTCCTTATAAACAAAATATCCAAGGAATAAGCTTGATACTTTTTAGTGAAGATATGATAGAAAATCTTTGCACAAATAAAATCAAGCTTTTTAGTGATATAAAAGATTATACAGAAAGAAAAAAACTGATAGAAAAAGAAGTTTTATTTATAAATATACCTTTTGAAGCACACTGCATAAATACTTTGCATTATTTAATTTATGATGGTTTAAGTCAAAGCGAAAGTTCTCTTTTAGAACTTTTGTACAAACACAACCCCTATCCTTGTGCTTTAGTAGGGGGTGGGTCTAGCGGAAACATGGACTTTAGCGGAGCATTTATATTTTATAACGGAGAAATATTAAAAATCAAGCTTTAAGCATACATGTTCAATTTAAACCTAAATACCGTTTTAATTTAATGAAGTCTCAAAATTTCAATCCTCAAAGCAACATTACCTTTACCATACTTGATGTAAGCTTATATGATAAAACTGTACGCGAATTTATTAATAAAAAACCTTTCAATCCATCAACGCGGTTGAAGTTTTATGTAATTATTTTAACTGTACTTTTGAAGAACTTAAAAATAAAATGCAAGAATATACTTTTGCTTTAAAATTGGAGAAGACTATCTTATTTCCCCTATGAAAATCAACCCAAATAAAACATTATTTAGTTATTGTGATATAGAAAGCGCTCAGGAATTAAGCTTGCTTAAAAAAACAAATTTTATTGAAGCTATAAAAAAAGATTATGAAAAATTTTCTCTTAATAAACCAAAACCACTAGGAGCAATTTTTAATGATTGTATCTTAAGAAGACTTCACAACAAAGAACATTTAAATCAAATCCATTTTAATAATTTTCCCATAGTTGGTTTTTCTAGTTTTGGAGAAATTTACGGAGCGGGAATTGCAAAAAGTTTAGTGGCAATATTTTTTTATGAAGTTGAAAATTTTAATGATTTCAAACCTAGATATTTAAAAACTTTCATACAAAAATACAGTGATTTTAAATACTATTATCTTAATATAAAAGGTCAAAAACTAGAAATGACAAATGAGATTAATAAAATAATCTTAAATCAACTCAAATGTTATGAAGATGTTCTAGCTAAATTAAATTAATACTAAAAAATTAAGAATTTCAAGAATCAAAAATCTTGAAATTCTTACACTAAAAAATTAAAGTGCTTTTTTTGCAGCCTCTGCAATTTTTGCAAAAGCAGCAGCATCATTCATAGCTAAATCTGCCAGAATTTTTCTATCAAGTTCAATACCTGCTTTTTTAAGACCATTGATAAATCTTGAATAACTTAAATCATTGAGTCTGCAAGCAGCATTGATACGCACAATCCAAAGACGGCGGAAGTCTCTTTTTTTACGGCGTCTATCACGATAAGCATAGACTAGACTTCTTTCTAGTTGTTCTTTTGCTTTTCTAAAATGTTTGCGTCGTCCACTATAAAAACCACGCGCTAATTTTAAAACTTTTTTATGTCTGCGGCGTCTAACAACACCTGTTTTTACTCTTGCCATTTTTATTTCCTTTCATAAAGTGGCGTCCAAATTTGGAGCTTGCCCTTGAAATTTTATCTCAGAGGGGAGTTTGAATGACTTTTAGTCAAAAACTTAAATTCCTAGCATTTTTTCAACAGCTTTTACATTTGTGCTATGCACATATTTAGCTGTGCGAAGATCACGCATTCTTTTTGCAGGTTTTTTAGTCAAAATATGACTTCTAAAAGCTGAGCCTCTTTTGATTTTATTTTTACCTACTTTGAAGCGTTTAACTGCGCTTTTAACGCTTTTCATCTTTGGCATACGCTTTCCTTATTTAGATAAATTTTTATTTTTCAAACTTTAAAAGAAAAGATAAATACTATCAAATTTTTTCTAATTTTTGACTGAATTTAATTTTTAAAAAACTTGGCACGCATTTTGCTTATAAAAAAATCAGCAATATTTTGGAAAGATTTAAAATGACTATAAATTCGGCAAATCCATATCAAAATTTAACCTTATCTAATCCTTTGCAGAATAGCTCTGCTCTAAATTTGATTAAAGATAGCAAAGCCTTAGATCAAAAAGGAAATGAAAATAGCTTAGAACAATTAAGTTATATTTTTAATAATATCACTTATGCTAGTGAATTTGGATTTAGAATCAATGAAGAAGGTTTTTTTGATAAAGATTTAAATAAAATTGCAAATATACCAGAATCTTATGATATCAACATTAAAAGCGTTAGAAGCATAGCGAAAGAACTCGCAAAACAAGATGAAAATTTAAACTACAATAAAATTGATCTACCTTATCTTTTAAATAGCTATCATAGTTCATTAAAATCTATAAATTCAGAATTTTTACAAGATGATAATGCTTATTTAAGTCGCGATCTTATTTCAAAACTATCATCAGGTTTTTCAACAGATAATGGAGAATTTTTAGGCCAAATTTCAAGAATTTACAACAATCAAGAAGAAATTGATTTGGCATTAAGTAATATCACAAATTTAAATACTTTAATGTTAGATAATAAAATAACTAATTTTCACTTTGATAAAGCCATAGAAAACACTTCTTCTAATGAAATTTTAAAACCTTATTTAACTAAAAATGCAGAAGTATCAAAATCTGGTCTTTTAATGAATTTTATCTACCATGATATAAAAACTCAAAACGAAAAAGAATTTAACTTTTTTATGAAACCTGCCACTTTAGAACTAAGCTCTCATCAAAATTTACAAAAAATTCTCAAGGGTGAAACAGATATAGAAGATTACATCAAAAAAGAAAATGAAAAAAAGATGAGTTTTGATCTTTATCTTTATGTGAATGGCGTAGATAAAAAAACAAGTACTCAAGATAAACTATCTGTATTTTTTCAACAATATATTAACTACCAAAAAGATATGGATTTAAGAGAATTTGCAAATTCAAGTTCAATATTTCAAATTTATATCGATCAAAATCGCAATGATTTTGATGCTCTTAAAAAACAATATCAAAACCAAAGTCAAGATACGCAAAGATTAGAAGAAGCAAATCAACTACGTTCTAGCTCTATAGAAAATTTTTTAGATCGTCGTCAAAAACAAGCAAATATAAATAAAATTTTAAACTCTTATATGTCTGTGATGGTTTAAAATAATTTTTTAAAAAATATATAAATTATAAATACTTTAATAATAATAATTTTTATATAATTAATTAATAAAATTTTAAGTATTATAGCATTATAATCCGCTCTCAAAAAATATAAATATAAAAGTACTCAAAACCATGATTTATAATGAAAAAATTATTTCAATGAATAATGATCTTTTAGATCATCAACATAAAGAACTTTTTGAAATTTCTAAAAAACTCTCTTTAATGAACCAATGTCATGTTGGAACAAAAGAATTAAAAATTGTCTTAAGAGAGTTGTTGATAATGATCAATAGACATTTTTCAGATGAAGAAGCCTTTATGAGAAAAATAGAATATCCTTATATCAACCATCATACAAGAATTCACAGAAAAATTATCTTAGAAATTGAAGAAATTATCATCAGTGAAGCTAAATTTGTAAATATAATGACCGAAAAATTAAATCTCGTTGTTCAAGATTTTATCTTTAAACATACAGCCAAAGAAGATTCAAAAATAGTAAAGTATTACGAAGAAAAATTTAAGAAATAGTATTTCTCATTTTTGCTATATAAAATTCACAAAATATTTCACTTTAAAATTTTACTTTAGCATTTTATTTTTGTTATAATTTTTAACCTAATTTTTATAAATTTTTGTTATTATCCATTTTCAAATAAAGATAAAAAATATCCTAATTAAAATTAAGGATAAATTAAGGATTTTAAAGTGAAAGTATATTTAGATAACAACGCAACGACAATGCTTGATCCTAATGCTTATGAGTTGATGCTACCTTTTTTAAAGGATATGTATGGAAATCCAAATAGCCTTCATCAATATGGTAGCGCAACACATCCTGCCTTAAGAGAAGCTTTGGATAAACTTTATGCAGGACTTGGAGCAAATGACCTAGATGACATAATTGTAACCTCCTGTGCGACAGAAAGCATTAACTGGGTGCTTAAGGGTGTGTATTTTGATCATATTTTAGATAGAGAGCGCAATGAAGTGATTATTTCTAGTGTAGAACACCCTGCTGTTACTGCTGCTGCTTATTTTTTAAAAAGTCTTGGAGTAAAAGTCATAGAACTTCCTGTAAACGAAGAAGGAGTTTCTACTGTAGAAGATTTGCGTAAAGTGATTAGCGATAAAACAGCACTTGTAAGTGTTATGTGGGCAAATAATGAAACAGGTATGATTTTTGATATTAAAGCGATGGCAGAACTTGCGCATGAATTTGGTGCTCTTTTTCATACAGATGCTACTCAAGCAGTAGGTAAAATAAAGGTTAATTTAACTCAAGTAGGAGTTGATTTTGCTTCATTTTCGGCACATAAATTTCATGGACCAAAGGGTGTGGGTGGACTTTTTATAAAAAAAGGACTTAAGCTTACTCCACTTTTACACGGTGGAGAACACATGGGTGGTCGTAGAAGCGGGACTTTAAATGTGCCTTATATAGTGGCTATGGGCGAGGCTTTGCGTATTGCAAATACTATGCTTGATTTTGAAGATTCTCATATACGCCGTTTAAGAGATAAACTAGAAGATCAAATTTTAGCCTTGCCTGATACAACAGTGGTTGGAAAAAGAAAACACCGTGTGCCTAATACAATCTTAGCAAGTATTAAAGGAGTTGAAGGCGAAGCAATGCTTTGGGATTTAAATAAAAATGGTATAGCTGCAAGTACGGGCTCAGCCTGTGCAAGTGAAGCTTTAGAAAGCAATCCTATTATGGAAGCTATCGGTGCGGAGCATGATTTAGCGCATACAGCTTTAAGGCTTTCTTTGTCACGTTTTAACACTGAAGAAGAAATTGATTATGCAGCAAAACAAATTAAAAATGCAACACAGAGATTAAGAGCAATTTCTTGTACTTATGCTTATAATCCAAATAATTACAAATAAGGATGAAAAATGGGAAAAAATAGTTTAATTGGTGGATCCATTTGGGATGAGTATTCACAAAAAGTTCAAGATAGAATGAATAATCCTCAACATATGGGAGAATTTAGTGAAGAAGATGCTAAAGCACGCAATGCAAAATTGATCGTAGCTGATTTTGGCGCAGAAAGTTGCGGCGATGCAGTAAGACTTTTTTGGCTTGTAGATGAAAAAACTGATAAAATTATCGATGCAAAATTTAAAAGTTTTGGTTGTGGTACAGCTATAGCAAGTAGTGATACTATGGTGGATCTTTGTATAGGAAAAACTGTAGATGAAGCAGTAAAAATCACAAATTTAGATGTGGAATTTGCTATGCGTGATAATCCAGAAACTCCAGCTGTTCCACCTCAAAAAATGCACTGTTCGGTTATGGCTTATGATGTAATCAAACAAGCAGCAGCGCATTATAAAGGCATAAGTCCTGAAGATTTTGAAGATCAAATTATAGTTTGCGAGTGCGCTAGGGTAAGTCTTGGAACTATTAAAGAAGTGATTAAACTTAATGATTTGCATAGCGTAGAAGAAATCACACAATACACTAAAGCGGGTGCTTTTTGTAAATCCTGTATCAAACCAGGCGGACATGAAAAAAGAGATTATTACCTTGTAGATATTTTAGCTGAAACTAGAGCTGAAATAGATAGAGAAAAACTCAAAAATACAATGAAAAGTGATGTAGCTTTTGATGAAATGACCGTAGTGGGGCAATTAAAAGCAGTTGAAAGTGTTTTAGATGCTGAAATTCGCCCTATGCTTCATAATGATGGTGGAGATTTGGAAGTGATTGATATACAAAAGGCTGAAGGTGCAGCAATTGATGTTTATATTCGTTATCTTGGTGCTTGTAGTGGTTGTTCTAGTGGAAGTGGTGCAACACTTTATGCTATTGAAACAATTTTACAAGAAGAATTAAGTCCAAATATACGCGTTATGCCGGTTTAAAAAATAGCAAGATAAAATCTTGCTATTTTTTAGCTTTTGCTTGCAAATCAAGGGGTGGTAAATTTTCTATATAAATACTACGACTTGGGAAAGCAAAGGTTAAACCATTTTTTTCAATTATACGCATAAACTCAAGCATTAAACTTTGTCTAGCTTCTCTAAAATCTTTTCCACCTATTTCTTTGATATAAAAATAAAGCTCTATATTAATACTACTATCTGCAAATTCACTTAAAGCCACATAACAAGCATTTTTATAGCCTTCTAAATCATTAATAGATACAAGATTTTGACGATATTTTGTTGTATGATCGCCATATTTTAATGCGCTATCCTCATCGTGAGCTACTAAATCACTTGTATGCAAAAATTCTCTTAGATCTTTTACACATTGTTCTAGTTTTTCAGGAGTAGCATCATAACCAACACCCAAATACATTCTAACATGGCGACCCATGCGTCTTTTGCTCCAATTTTTGATATTAGCTCCCATAATAGTTGAATTTGGTAAAAATACAAGACAATTATCAAAAGTTCTAATAGTAGTTTTTCTAAGTCCTGTTTCAACCACGGTTCCTTCTATGTCTGAAACCTCTACCCAATCTCCTTGATTAAAGCTATTATCAAAAAGTAAGAGTATAGAAGCAAAGAAATTTGCAATGATATCTTTCGCCGCTAAAGCAACAGCTAAACCACCAATTCCCAAAGATGCAATAATAGCCGAAATATTAAAACCAAGTTGAGCAAGAATATATAATAAAGCTATAATAATAATGACAAAATATAAAATTTTAATAATTAAATTTACAACTTCTTTTTTTCCACTTTTTTGAGCAAGTTTAGAAACCAATACCACGCCATAACCATCAAGCATTCTTAAAATAAGCCATGCAATTAAAACTGCATAAACTATATGAAAAAAATTACTTAAATTTACACTCAAAGGTGCAGGATAAGTTGCTATAGTAAGACAAAGAGAAATAGCATAGACAATCAACAAGAAGCCTACGGGTTTTTTAATATTCTCAATAAAAATGACTTTAATATCATCTACATCATTTTTATTTCTATAAAAAAACTGAACAAGGAAAAAATATACTATATTTGCAAAAAAACGTCTTAAAGATATAAAAAATACTAAAACCAAAGCAGAAATTACTATTTTTCCGATATTAACAAAACTTACCCCAATTGCCTCATTTATACGATCTATCCAAACTTGAAGCTCGAGTAATGAAAAAATATAATTACTTTCAAGCAAATCTGCATTTGAGCGTAAATACTTAAGAATTTCAGAATAAGAATCTACAGCATTACTGATATATCTTTCTTTTAGGGTAATTTTTTCTAATTCTTCTGAATTTGTAATTTTGCTTTTAAAACTATCTAAATTAACATTAGAAGAATTTTGTAAATTTTCCATTGCCTTATCAACAGTAGCAATCAAATCTTCACTGCTTGCTGTATTTTTAAAAAGTTTTTCCACTTCAAACAAAGAAGAATAAAAACTTTCCACAATATTAAAATAAACTAGATTAAGAGTGGCATCTGTATAAATATAAGGCTTATTAATATTCTTTTTTTGAACATCTAGTAATTTTTCTTTTGCTTTTAAAAATCTAGCCACTGCCTCTTCATTAATCTTTTGTCCTACTATCATATCGGGTATTTTTGCTAAAATAGTCTTTTTGTCTTTTTCAAATTCACTTAAAATACCATTAAAAGTGCTTGAATTTTCATCATTGTTTTTCTTAAATTCTTTAATTTGATTGTTAAGATCAACATATTTTTCAACTAAAGCATAAATTCCTTCATCCTCTTTACTAATATTCGCATCAATAAATTTAAATTCTTGTGCTCCAAGGTATAAAATAAAAAAACATAAACTAAAAATAATTTTCTTCATTGAACTTTCCTATCCTGTATTAAAGTAAAAATTTTTGCTTTAAAATCATACTCATAAATTTCACCTGTCTCTATAATATAATACCAAGCATGTACTTCTATTTTTCCTTCATCTAAAGCTTCTTGCACGCCTGGATAAGTAAGTATATTTTGCAAAGAATTTACTAAATTTAATTTTTCTGTAAGCCATGAACGCATAGCCAAATCGTCTCTTGCAAAAATCATTACATCTTTTTTTATCGGATCTAACATAGTAAGCCATTTTTTCACATTAGGAATTTTATTTAACTCTTCATCAGAATAATAAAGAGCATTGCAACCTCCACAATTACTATGGCCACAAACGACGATATTTTTAATATGCAATGAATTTAAAGCATACTCTATTGCTGAAGTTGTCGCTAAGTAATCTTCCCCAATACGATAAGGTGGAACTATATTTGCAATATTTCGTATTACAAAAAGCTCACCTGGACCCGTATTGGTGATCAAATTTGGAATTACTCTAGAATCAGAACAACCTATAAAAAGAGTATGGGGATTTTGCTTATTTTTTAGACTTTCAAAAAGTTCTTCATGCTCCTTAAAGTCTTCTTGCATAAACTTAATCGCCCCACTAATAAGATTTTCCATAAAACCAACCTGAAACTAAAATCTTGAAATTATAACAAAATTTCAGCAAAGATTTCATTTAATCATAAAGATATTATATAAATTAACTTTTTATTTAGTCTAATATGTTAGATTTCGCTCAAGATTTTAAAAAATCTAACAATTTTGCAAGGAGAATTTTATGAGTCTTTATGATAGAGACTACTCAAGATCAAAAGAATTTGAAAATACACGCTCAAGCGAATTAAGTATTTTTATTAAACAAACTTATCAACTTTTTGCTGCTTCATTATTAGCTGCAACAGTAGGTGCGTATGTAGGAATTTTTGCTTTAGCATCATTTTTTATACAATCACAAGTAACTTTTTGGATCCTTTTTGCTGTTGAAATCGGACTTTTATTTGCTTTGCAATGGAAAAAAAGAGAGGCTCCATTAAATCTTGTTTTGCTTTTTGGTTTTACTTTCTGCTCAGGTTTAACGCTTACACCTTTGCTTATTTCAGTGTTAGCTCTACCAGCTGGAGGAATTATCATCGCTCAAGCTTTTGCTTTAACAACAGTTGCTTTTGCAGGACTTAGTGTATTTGCTATGAATACAAAAAAAGATTTTACTGTTATGGGTAAAGCTTTATTTATAGTATTAATCGTTATTGTAGCAGCATCTTTACTAAACCTTTTCTTCCAAAGCAGTATAGTTAATCTAGCTATTTCAGCAGTAGCTGCAATATTATTTTCATTTTACATTCTTTATGATACGCAAAATATTATCCGCGGAAATTATGAAACTCCAATCGAAGGTGCAGTAGCACTTTATCTTGATTTTGTTAATCTTTTCGTATCTTTACTTAATATCTTAAGAAGCTTCAATAGCAGATAAATTTTTGTGGGATTTTTCTCACAAAAACTTTTCAAGTTTCAAAACTTTTCAAGTTTTATTTAGCTAAAATAATCATTTAAAAATTAACTTTTAGGAATTTTCAATGATCACTCTTTTAATCATTTTGCAATTTATCATCGTTGTAGTTATTTGTATAGCAGTTTTACTTCAAAAAAGTTCAAGTATAGGACTTGGAGCTTATAGTGGAAGCAATGAAAGTTTATTTGGTGCCAAAGGACCAGCTGGATTTTTGGCAAAATTTACCTTTGTTATGGGAATTTTACTTATTGCAAATACTATTGGTCTTGGTTATTTATACAATAAAGCTAGCAAAGACTCTCTAGCAGAGAAAATTAAAGTAGAAAACAACAATACTACTATTCCAAGTGCTCCTATTGTGCCTGCTACCCCAAACACAAATTCTATCGCTCCAAGTGCACCACAACTTCCAAGCGATGTTAATTCAAGTAAATAATCAAAGGAAATGATAATGCTAAATGAAATTTTTAACAAACAAAAAACCCAAAGTGAAAAATCTTTAGAAGCCTTAAAAAAAGACTTCACCACTTTAAGAACTGGAAAAGTTAATACCCATATTTTAGATCATATTACAGTGGATTATTATGGAACTCAAACTCCTTTAAATCAAGTAGCAACTGTTTTAGCAAGTGATGCTTCAACTATTAGCATCACTCCTTGGGAAAAACCTTTACTAAAAACCATAGAAAGCGCTATTGCAGCTGCAAATATCGGTGTAAATCCAAACAATGACGGCGAAAGTGTAAAATTATTTTTCCCTCCGATGACTAGAGAGCAAAGAGAAGAAAATGTAAAGCAAGCTAAAGCTATGGGTGAAAAGGCAAAAGTTTCTATAAGAAATATACGCAAAGATGCCAACGATGCAGTTAAAAAACTAGAAAAAGATAAGGCAATAAGCGAAGATGAAGCAAAAAAAGCTTATGATGAAGTGCAAAAACTTACCGACACCTATACAACAAAAATTGATGAGAGTGTAAAAAGTAAAGAAAGTGAACTTTTAAAGGTTTAACGATGAATTTAGAGCAAATTTATAAAGGTTGTGGTGCTTATTTAGAAGGGCATTTTTTACTAAGTTCAGGTAAACATTCGCAATTTTATCTTCAAAGTGCAAAAGTTTTAGAGAATCCAAAATTAGCAGCAAAACTTTGTGATGAACTTGCAAAGATTATTGCAAGCTATAAGATAGAATTTGATAGCATTTGTTCTCCTGCTTTAGGTGGAATTTTAGCAGGTTATGAGCTTGCGAGAGCTTGTAGTAAACGTTTTATCTTCACTGAAAGAGTAAATAAAGAAATGACTTTAAGACGTGGTTTTGAGGTGAAAAAGGGTGAAAAATTTATAATTTGTGAAGATATCATTACTACAGGTGGTAGTGCTTTAGAGAGTGCAAAAATCATTGAAAGTTTAGGTGGCATTGTTGTAGGTTTTGCAGCATTGGCAAATCGTGGTTTCTGTGCAGTAGAAAATTTAAAATCTCCAAGAAAAGATAATGCGAAATTACCTGAAAATTTACCACTCTTTACTCTAGGAAATTTTGAATTTGAAATTTATGATGAAACAAATTGTCCACTTTGTAAAAAAGGGAGTAAAGCTATAAAACCAGGAAGCCGTGGAAATTAAATGAAAACTAAAGCAAAAATTAGCTCTAGATGGCTAAGATTTAGAGCTTTGCTTATAGATATTTTTCTTATTTATGTTCCTATTTTGTATTTATTTTATTTTCTATTAGGCTCTAAAGAAGCTTTTTTAAACAACCATTTTATCACAACTTTATGTACTTTTTTATTTGGTTTGATTCAAGCTATTTTTTTAACAAAAAAGGCACAAAGCCCAGGTCTTAAAGCATATGATTTATATCTTATTGATATAAAAACGGGAAAGAAACTAAGTTTTCTTAGAATTTTACTAAGATATGTGATATTTATTATAAGTTTTGGCTTACTCTTTGGTTTATTTGTCAGTTTTGTAAGAAAAGATCGTTTAAATTTACACGATATTTTAACTCAAAGTTGTATAGCTACTAAAAGCATAAAGAAAGGTTAAAAATGCAAAGAAAAAGAATTTACAATCCAAACTCAAACGAAACCCTAGGAGATCGTAAAATTTTTGATGGTAACCCACATGGAATTTTAAATTTCACTAAGGCAAAATATACCTGGGCTTTAAAACTTTGGGATTTAATGGAGGCAAATACTTGGTTTCCAAAAGAAGTGGATACAACTAAAGATGCACTTGATTATCGCTGTAATTTAACTGTAGGTGAAAAAAGAATGTATGATTTGGTTTGGAGTCAGCTTATTTCTATGGATAGTTTTCAAACCAATAATTTAGCAGATAATATCAACCCTTACATCACAGCTCCTGAAATCAATGCGGTTTTGGCACGTCAAGCTTATGAAGAGGCAAACCATTCAAAATCTTACGCTGTTATGGTAGAAGCGATTTGCGATAATACAGATTTGATTTATGAAATGGAAAAGCATGATGAAACTTTGCGTGAAAAAAATGACTTTATTTCAAGCATTTATGAAGAATTAGCAGGCGATGTAGATGATAATAAACTTCTTTTGGCTATGGTAGCAAATCAAATTTTAGAAGGAGTATATTTTTATAGTGGTTTTACTGCCATTTACGCACTTGCACGTGCAGGAAAAATGCTAGGTTCAGCACAAATGATCCGCTTTATCCAAAGAGATGAAATCACACATCTTTTATTATTTCAAAATATGATCAATTCAGTACGCAAAGAAAGACCTGATTTGTTCCATGATGAAAATATCAATAAAATTTATGATATGTTTAAAAAAGCTGGAGATCTTGAGATCAAATGGGGTAAATACATCACTCAAAATCAAATCATGGGCTTTACTGATGATATCATAGAAGAATATATCCATTATCTTGTAGATCAAAGATTAAGCGCGATCAATTTAGATAAGTTATACAATGCAAAACATCCTATTAAATGGGTAGATGATTTTTCAAAATTTAACGATCAAAAGAGCAATTTCTTTGAAAGTAAAGTAACGAATTATTCTAAGGGTAGTATAAGCTTTGATGACTTCTAAAACTTCTTTAGCCTTGCTTTGTGATTTTTATGAATTTACAATGTCTCAAGGCTATTTCAAAAACAATAAAAAAGATCAAATTTGTTATTTTGATATATTTTTTAGAAAAATTCCAGATTCAGGATCTTTTGCTATTTTTGCAGGTCTTGAAGATATTTTAGACTTTGTTGAAAATTTGAGTTTTGATGCAGAAGATATAGAATTTTTAAGAAAACAAGGTATTTTTGATACAGAATTTTTAGATTTTTTAGCTAACTTTAAATTTAAGGGTGAAATTTATGCTATGCGTGAAGGAGAAGTGATTTTTCCAAACGAACCTTTGCTATGTATTAAAGCTACAACCATAGAAGCACAGCTTTTAGAAACTTTTTTACTTTTAAGTTTAAACCACCAAAGCCTTATTGCTACCAAAACCAATCGTATCGTGCGTGCAGCTAAAGACAGTAAAATTTTAGAATTTGGTTCACGCAGAGCACAAGGAAGTGAAGCAGCCTTAAAAGGAGCAAGAGCAGCTTTTATAGGAGGTTGCATAGGAAGTGCTTGTACTTTAGCAGGAAAAATTTATAATATCCCTATCAATGGAACTATGGCACATTCTTGGGTGCAAATGTTTGAAAATGAACTTGAAGCTTTTAAAGCTTATGTGAAAATTTATCCAAAAAATCCTGTTTTTTTGATTGATACTTATGATTGTCTAAATAGCGGACTTAAAAATGCGATTAAAGTTTTTAAAGAATTTGGTATTCAAGAAGGCGGCGTGAGAATAGATTCTGGAAATTTACTTAAGTTGAGTTTGAAAATCAGACAAGAACTTGATCAAGCAGGACTTCAAAAATGTAAAATCATAGTTTCTAACGCACTTGATGAATGGAGCATTAAAAAACTCAAAGAACAAAATGCACCTATTGATATCTTTGGTGTAGGTGAAAGATTGATCACTGCTTCAAGTGACCCTATTTTTAGTTGCGTTTATAAACTCGCAGCCTTAGAAGATCAAGGCATAAAACCTAAAATCAAAATCAGCGAAAATAACGAAAAATCAACCCTACCTCATTTTAAAAAGCTTTTTAGGGTTTATGATAAAAACACGCAAAAAATCCTTTTTGATGAGCTTTATGTTTTTGACGAAAACCCAAATCAAGATGAAAATTTAGAACGCAAAGAACTTTTAGAATTAGTCTACAAAGAAAAAAGACTTCTTAAAAAGTCATCTTTAAATACTATTCAAGATTATACAAAAGAGCAAATTTCAAAACTCGATGAGAGTTTTTTAGATCTTGATCGTTTTGTGAAATTTGAAGTAAAACTCTCGCCTAAACTTCAAAATATCACTGAAGATCTTTTAAAAACTCGTTTTTAAAATCCACATAATTTAAAGCGGATTGTTTTAGAAAGCTGACTTCTTCATCGTTTAATTCACGCACAAATTTTGCAGGATTTCCAAGTATCAAAGAGCGTGGCGGAAATTTTTTACCCTTTGTTACAACGCTTCCAGCACCCACTATGCTATCTTCTTCTATCAAAGCACTATCCATGATAACAGCATTCATTCCGATTAAAACACGATTTTTTATCACACAAGCATGGATAACGCAATTATGTCCTATAGTTACATCATCTCCTATTATCGTAGGAAAACCAGCATCTTTTAACTTTCCTTTTTTATCAAATTCCCTATGCCAAACATGAACTGTGCTAAGATCTTGAATATTGGTTCTTTTGCCAATTTTTATAAAATTAACATCGGCTCTTAAAACACAATTAAACCAAATACTACTTTCATCTCCTATTTCTATTTCTCCTATGATTTTAGCGCCCTCTGCAACAAAAACATTTTGACCTAGTTTGGGACTATGATTTTTAAATTTTATAAGCATTTTTTTCCTTTTTATTTAAGTATAGCTAAGTTTAACTCTATTTCAACTTTTTTAGTTACAATTTTTATTTAAATTTATAGGAGAAGTAATGAACGCATTTGAACAAAAAAGATGTCAAAATATGGCTGAAGAAATTGCACAAAAAGTTTTTATCAATGAAGAGCTTTTTAATGCTTTTTGTCAAATTCCGCGTGAAATTTTTTCTCCTTTAAAAGCCCATGCTTATCGCCTTGATGCTTTGCCTTTAGCAAATTCTCAATGGATTAGTTCACCTTTAACTGTAGCTAAAATGACTATGGCTTTAGATTTTAAAAATGCTGATAGTATTTTAGAGATAGGTTGTGGAAGTGGCTATCAAGCTGCGATTTTAAGCAAAGTCATAAGGCGTGTTTTTACCATAGAACGCATAGAAAATTTAGCCAAAAAAGCCGCTCAAACTTTCAGAGAATTAGAACTTTTTAATATCAATGTAAAATTTGATGATGGACAAAATGGCTGGAAAAATTATGCTCCTTATGATAGGATTTTATTTTCTGCTTATGCGACACAAATTCCTGAAATTTTACTCGATCAATTAAGCGATGATGGTATTTTAGTTGCTCCTATTTTACACAATGGCAAACAATTCATCACACGCCTTAGAAAAAATGGCACAAATTTACAAAAAGAAATTTTAGAAGAATGTTTATTTGTGCCTATAGTAGATGGGAAAGAATAAACTTTTTTTACAAAATTTATCAAAAACTCTTTAGAGCCTTTCTTAACTTTTCACTCATTTCATCAATATGTTCTTTTTGCAAAATCAAAGGAGGTAAAAATCTCAAATCATTCTCCCCGCAACTTATCAGTAAAAGTGCATTTTCTTGGCATTTTTGAATGACCTTAGCTACTTTTACATTTTTATCAAGACTCAGCCCTTGCATAAACCTTAAGCCTTTGCGTTTTTTACAAAAATCAAATTCATTTATCAACTCATCTAAACTTTGCTCTAAATAAGGCGTGAGTTTATTGACATTTTCTAAAATTTTTTCTTCTTTAAAAATTTCAAAAACTGCATTCACTCCTGCACAAACTAAAGGATTTCCACCATAAGTACTACCATGATCGCCTGCTTCTAAAGAATTGCTTGCTACCTTTTGATTTATTACAAAAGCACCCACACTAAGCCCACAACCTAAGGCCTTAGCTGAAGTCATGATATCAGGCAAAATTTGTGCGTGCTCATAGGCAAAAAATTTTCCACTTCTACCCATGCCACATTGAATTTCATCAGCGATTAATAATATATCTTTTTCATCGCAAAGCTTTCTTAAGGCTTTGTAAAAATCTTTATTTGCAGGATTTATCCCACCTTCTCCTTGCACGCTTTCTAAGATAATGGCACAAGTTTTTTCATTCACCAGTTTTTCAACGCTTGAAATATCATTATATTTTGCAAATTTAACCCCTGAAATTAAAGGTTTAAAAGGCTTTTGATATTTTTCATTAGCAGTAAGCGATAAAGCCCCTAAAGTACGCCCATGAAAAGAATGCTTAAAAGCGATAAATTGTCCACCCTTAATACCTTTGTTAAAGGCGTATTTTCTAGCTGTTTTCATCGCTCCTTCTATACTTTCTGTACCAGAATTTGTAAAAAAAACACGCTCTAAAGCACTAGCTTTGGCTAAATTTTTAGCTGCAGCGGCTATGTTTTCATTATAATATAAATTGCTAGTATGTAAAAGTTTATCCACTTGAGCTTTGATTTTAGCATTAAATTTAGCATGATTATATCCTAAAGCACAAACACCTATACCACTTGAAAAATCAAGATATTTTTTAGCCTTATCATCAAAAAGATAAACCCCCTGCCCTTTTTCTAAAACTATATCAAAACGCTTATAAGTAGGGACAATATGACTTTGTTCTTTATAATCCATTTTCATCCTTTAACCCACCAAAGTGCCTATACCTTCATCGGTAAAAAACTCAAGCAACAAAGAATGTTTCACACGCCCATCTAAAATATGTACCTTTTTGACTCCATTTTCACAAGCATCAATACAGGATTTTAATTTTACATGCATACCACCTTCTATTTTAGGAGCTAAAATTTTAGCCTGTTCAAGGCTGATTTTAGAAATTAAAGAATTTTTATCATTAAAATCCTCATAAAGCCCTGCAGTATCAGTTAAAAAAGCAAGTTTTTCAGCCCTTAAAGCCTTAGCGATCGCACAAGCTGCGTCATCAGCGTTGATATTATAAGTATTAAAATTCTCATCCATGCCAATAGGAGCAATGATAGGTAAAAAATCTTTTTCCAAAAGCTCTTCTAAAATTTTCGAATTTACCTTTTGTATCGTGCCAACAAAAGCTAAATTTTCATCTTTTTTCACACATTCTAAAAGCGCGCCATCTTTACCACAAAGCCCTATGGCTTTAACTCCTAAATTTTGCAAACTATGGACTAAATTTTTATTGATATGATTTAAAACCATACTGGCTACTTCAGTAGTGGCTTTATCACTAACCCTAAGACCGTTTTTAAACTCACTCTTTACGCCTAATTTTTCACACATAGCAGAAATATCTTTTCCCCCACCATGTACGATGATAGGCTTTAAACCCACAAGTTTTAAAAGAGCTATATCTTGCATCACGCAATGCTTTAGCTCTTCATTTTCCATAGCTGATCCGCCGTATTTTATAAGTATAATCTTGGAATTAAATTTGCGTATATAAGGCAAAGCTTCGATTAAGACATTAGCTTTTTCTAAATATTTTTGCATGATCATTCCTTAAGCATTAAAGCTAGTTTGATTATACTCATTTAAAGAAAGATCGTAATAATTCGCATCTTCTCTTAAAGTAAAACCATAATGTTTCCAAAACTCATTGCCTAAATCATTGTTTTTAAAAGCGATTAAGGCGATTTTATTGATTTTTTGAGCTTTTAAAGCCTCAAGACAAAATTTTGTCATCTCGTGCGCTATGCCCTTTTTTCTATGATCTTTATGTACACATACATGATAAAATCCTCCTGTGCGTCCATCATGTCCGCAAAGTATACTTCCTACAATTTCTTCACCAAGCACTGCTACAACGCTAAGATTTGGGTTTCTATCTAAAAAATTTTCTATATTTTCTTTGCTATCATCAATGCTTCTTATCCCAAAGCCTTTTATCTCACACCAAAGCTTATAAACGGCTTCATAATCGCTTTTTTGCATAGCTCGTATTAACATTTTTATCCTTTACAAATTTGCAAAGAATTTAAGTCCTTCATCTTCATCAAAATCAAACATTAAATTCATATTTTGAACAGCTTGTCCTGCTGCACCTTTGATTAAATTATCAATAGCACCAAGCACAATAACACGCTTTGTGCGTTGATCTACACTAAAATTTATATCCGCAAAATTGCTTGATTTAACCCACCGAGTCTGCGGAAGCGACTGCGGCGGTAAAAGCCTTATGAATTTATTGTTTTGATAGTATTTTGTATAAATATCGCGTATATCTTGTTCTTGCAAATCCTCTTTTAAATTTGCATAAGCACTGATTAAAATTCCTCTTTGCATAGACACAAGATGAGGGGTAAATTGTAGAGTGATTTTCTTTTTGGCTGCATAGCTTAAATGCTCTTCAATTTCAGGAGTATGGCGATGCAAAGCTAAATTATAAGCTTTGATATTTTCATTAACTTCACAAAAAAGATTTTCCACCTTTGCACTTCTTCCTGCTCCACTTACTCCACTTTTTGCATCAATAATAACTGAGCTAAAATCAATGATCTTTTCTTTAAAAAGCGGATAAAGACTTAAGATAGAACAAGTGGTATAACAACCTGGATTTGCCACTAAACTTGCTTTTTTTATCTCTTCTTTATAAAGCTCACAAAGTCCATAAACCGCATTTTGCAAAAGCTCTTGATTAGGATGAGTGAATTTATACCAAAGCTCATAATCTTTAGGATTTTTAAGACGAAAATCCGCACTTAAATCAATGATTTTCATCTTTTTTAATAAATTCTCATTTAAAAGTTTAGCACTAAATTCATGCGGAGTAGCCAAAAACAAAAGATCAAGTTCAAGTTCATCTAAATTTTTATTTTCAAAACATAAATTTAAAGGGGTGTTAGGATAAAGATCTTGATAATTTTGCCCCACGCTAGAACTCGAATCCAAATAAGAAATTTCAACCTTGGGATGATTAAGCAAAATGCGAACAAGTTCATTTCCCGCATAACCGCTCGCTCCTAAAATCCCAACTTTTATTTTCATCTTTATCCTTTAAATGTAAAAGCAAGTATTATAAACAAAAAAGCTTAAAATAAAAATACAATTTTTAAATTATTTTTTATTTAAAAACTATATCTTAAATTAGCATTTGCACTCCAATCTACATTTAAATCGCCAAAAAATGTCTTTTCAAATTCAAAACTAAAGCGTGTTTTATCGTTAAGCTTATAATCATTTCCTAAATTTATAAACATTCTTTGATCTTTTTTCCTTCATATCTTCTCTGACTTGCTTGATCCTCCAAGATTTGATCTCCTGCTTTAATCGGATCCGCATACAAACCAAGTCCTGTTCTAAAATTTAAATTTTAATTTTGACTTCCTATGAAAAATGCTGTTTTTACGACTAAAGGAATATAAGAAAATCGTTTTAAACTAGCAATATCTCCTTTTAGATCCATAGCTCCTACATAACCACTGATAAATTCCAAACTCGGCTCAAGATAAAATTTATCATAAGCTTTTCTATAACCTAACTCAGCACTTAAGATAATATTATGCGAACCATCATTATCATCTAATCTACCTTGATTTCCTGGAATAAAATTTGCATTTATTTCATTTTGATAATAAATATATCTAAAACAAAATCACTATAAAAACCTTACTCCACTGTAAAGCTCGAAATTCGAATACTCGTTTAATTTATCATGTCCGCTTTGAATTTCAAAGTATTTTCCACTATTATACTCATCACTCGTACCCCATCCAAAAGTTCTTAACCATACACCACTTTCATAAGGATTATTGCGTAATTCCCCCATTCTTTTATGCATATTATTCCACTCCTATCATGGAGCCTAAAATAGCTTGAGCAAGTATAGATTTAGTTTTTACAATAGCTTGAGTATTATCATTAGTAAAAAAATATTCATCTTTAATCTTAGAATCAATTTTTTCTAAATTCCACTCTGGGCAAAATTTTCCTCATTATGAGAAAAAACAACATTTGGGGTATACGTACTAAAGGCATAGTAAAAAATTCCTTTGTTAAATGTTTATTTTCATCTTTTAAATGAGCTAGCAAGATATTTAAACCCGCTTTTTACTAGGATTATTAAGAAAAATTAATACTAAAGTATTATTTACTCCTTGTGTGCTTTCCTTAGAATTAATATAATCTGCTTTAGAATTTTCAAAATCCACATTGATTTTAAATATTGTATTATTTGCACTTAATTTTTTTTGCATCAACTTTCCTATAAATAGCACTTTTTTCTACTTGAAGATTGCTCATTTGTATATGAGACTCAAGCAAAGAATCTTTAATCGCAAGATTTTTTTGCGTATCATTGATACCTTTGATATTACCACTAAAAAATGTGTTTTGCAAAGTAACATCAGAATGATCAAGATTTAAATTTACACTAAAATAAACCTTTTCTATCTTAGCATTTTGGGTATTTTAAAGCTTTTGCTCAAAAGCCATTTCTTTGCCAACTCCTGTTTATACAACATCTCCATAAGAATAATCATCAGTCTTATCAATAATATTTTCCCCATCTTTTTCATCGATCCACAAATTTTTACTTCCAAGCTCTATTTTGGAATTTTTAGCATTAAGGTTTTCTACTTTTAAGCTTACATTACGCCCTAAATAAAACTCGCTTTTTTCTAAATTAAGCTCTTTTAAAACAAAAACCCAATCTTCTTGTGTAAAACTTACAGGCTTAGTTAAAGCACTTAAACCTTGCTCTTGAAGTTTTTTAGCTTGTTCTTTGCTTACATAAGCGTGTATTCTAGCATGTCCTTGAAAATTTAACTTGGCATTTTCTGTCCTAAAAACACCTTCTTTATTGTAAATATTACCATCAAAAATCAAAGCTTTGTCTGTATTGGCACTCATTGCTACAGCTTCATCTGAAAAGATATTGCCATGATAAAGATAATCTTGCTTGTTTTCTAAATTTAAATGTATTCCTGATTAAGAACTTGTGATAAAAACATTATTAGAGTCAGTTTTAATTTGATCAAAATTTAATGTTAAGCCCCTGATAAATCCAAAGTTCTGCCATTCATATAAATTTCGCCAAAACTTAAACCTTCACCCTCAAGACTTACCTTGGTCCTCACCCATTCTAAGTCCTGTATCCACACTTTGACTTTTGACAACAAGCTCTCCTTCACCCATTTTATAAAGAAAATCATCTTTTTTGGTTTTAACATTATATTCTACCTTGAACCCTTATCAGCATAAATTCCGCCATGTATAAGCCATTTATCGCCTGTTATTTGCCAATTTGAATTTTTATCAAATTTAAAACACTAGCGCCTAAATCCACATCGCTATTTAATTTATACTTCCATTTTGAGAAAAATACAAATCCTTGCTATTTTGCATTTCTTCAATTCTCTTATCACAATTATTTTTATCATCAAAAGAATTTTTATAGCTTACACAACCCACATTAGTCTTAGAAATCAAACTTACATTTTCTATTTTTTTACCATCTTTCACCAAACCATCGCTACTAAGTGTATAAGTTCCAGATCCTATGGCTATTTTATGAGTATTTTGAAATTCATTGATCTTTACTTGATTGATCAAAGCATAATCAACCTGTGAACAAGTATATCCATCAGTAAAATGGGCATTACAATTACTCGTACTTACTACACCTACTAAATACCATTTTTTATCAATCTTATCATAAACATAAACTCCACTTCCAGAATCCCCAGGTGTTGAAGAACTTGTAAAAGGATTTCTTTTATCATTGGTATAATTAAGAAATTGCAACTTAAAACGCTTATCTTCAGTATTTTTAGGAGCTAAACTGACAAAACCTCCTAAATTAATTTCATTAGAATCAAAAATCTTAATGGGTACTTTATTTGTATCTTCAAAACCTAAAGCTACAATACCACTTCCCTCTCTTACAAAGTACTCATAACGCGAACTATCAAAAAGCTTGCCTTTGCCTTTTGAATAATCACATTTTCCACTTTGACAACTATCCCAAAATGGATCCTTGTATTCATAAATATCTCCACTCTCCACCATCGCCAGAATCTTTTTCAATAAGATTTAAATCTTTACTCAAATTTGCACTTTTATTGAGACTAATCTTACTCATTTTTAAAACAGCAAAATCCACATTTTCTTTCTTATAAGTAAAATTATCACTTGAGCTTACGATTCTATTTGCTACACCTCCAAAGTGTAAAACACTACCTTGTTTCACATAGCCTTTATTTACTTCCCAGTATTTAAACTTGTACTCATATGAGAAGCACTGACTATATAAGATTGTCCTATATTGGTAAATTCTCCTTGGAATTTTCCTCCACGATTTGAAGTAGAAAAATCAATCATAGGCACATTGAAAGAGATATTTTGACTAGGATTTTTTGCTAAAATTTCAAAGCCACTTTAACCTACTTGAAATTTGCCTTTATTACTGGCAAAATCAAGATATTCTTGAAAATAACTTTGGATCAATAGCTGAAGCAAAAAGATAGTTAGAAAAACCAAATGCCATTAATGTACAAAAAGATAATTTTAGTTTCATAAATCCCTCCTTTTTATAAATATAATTTTAGCACAAAATTTAATTTTTAACTAAAATATAAAGTTGTTCATGAAGATGGATATTACGATTTTTAAGATTGCGAGAAGCTCTAAAAGTATTATATTTTTGTTCTAAAATCCGACATTTTCCAAGAGTGCTTAAGCGCTTTAAAAAAATTTCTTTTTTTACAAAACCTTCACAATTATAAGAAAGTAAAATCACTCTTGCTTTTAAATCATTAATAAGTTCAAATAAAGCATCTTGGGCAAATTTTGACTTATTAAAAGTACTGCGGTTCCAATCCTTTGGAATGCCACTGATTTTAGAAATTTCTTCAGGTTTTTTATAATTTGCAATTAAATTTAGCATAAAATAATTAGAACTATAAGGGTGCTGATTATAAGGGGGGTCAAGATACACTACATCAAAAAAATCAAGTTCTTTTGCAAGCATGTTTGCATCCTTTTGCATCACTTCAAATTCACAAGAAAAATTTGAAAAAATAGGCATTTTAAGCTCTATTTCTCCTTTAATGCGTTTAAGTGCATTTTGTCCTTCGCCACCAAATTTTCCGATGCCATCCTTACCCTTATAAAAACCTTTAAAAACTCCGCTAGTATTTGAATGAACACTGGCTTCATAAATCAAAGGAGCTATAAAGAAATGCCTCAATTCTTTTGGAATTTCATTTTCGATTTTTTGCCTTATAGTATCAAGATATAAAGCATTTTTAAAAGTATAAAAAACCCTTTCATTTTTTTTAATATCATCATCATCTTTTGGAGCATAAAGCTCACTGATAAAACCTTTTTGAAAATCTAAATTTTGGATTAAATTTTTATAATACTTTTTTATATTTTGAAGTAAATCTTTGTCTTTATTAGCAAGATAACACTCATTGATGAGTTTTGAATAATCTTCTAAATCATTGGCTAAAATATAATTTGAGTGTGCTTTTGCAAAACGACTTACAACACCTGAGCCACTAAATATATCACAAAAACTAAATTTATCTTTACCAAGTTCTTTTTTAGCTACCTTAAAGCCATTATTTAAAAAACTTAAAAGTGCTCTTTTATTTCCAAGATAAGTTATAATTTGCTCTTTTAAAAAAGAAGGATTTTCTTTCAAAATTTAAAACCTTTAAAAGCCTTATCCACAAAAGTGGATTAAGCTTTTTTTGGAGTTACAAGCATATTTACATAACGACCTTCAAAATTTGGCTCTTTGTCACGATTAGCTTCATTTTCTATCATAGTCCAAATTTTTTCAAGCAAAGCTACACCTGCTTCAGGAGTTGCCATTTCACGTCCTTTTAAGAACACACGAAATCTCACATGCTTACCTTGTTCTAAAAATTCTAAAGCATGTTTTACCTTGTAATTAATATCATTTTGAGCAATTTTTACAGAAAGTTTGATTTCTTTTATATCAATCACTTTTTGTTTTTTCTTTGCTTCTTTTTGTTTTTTCTCTTGTTGATAACGGAATTTACCATAGTCCATGATCTTGCAAACAGGTGGCTTAGCATCTGCAGCTATCATTACAAGATCAAGTCCTAAACGATTTGCAATTTCTAAAGCTTCATCACTACTGATAATACCATAAACTTTGCCATCATCGCCAACACATCTGATTTCATCCGCTCTTATTTCTTCATTGAGCAATACTTCTTTTTCTTTACTCAAAAGTGTACCTCACTCATTTTCTCCTTAACTAATTTAATAAATTCGTCCAAGCTAAGATTTTTTTGTTCTTTAGCTCTTCTATCTCTTAAAGCAACGCTACGCTTTACCACCTCATCATCGCCTAAAACTAAAATCATAGGTAATTTTTGCTTTTCAGCGATACGAATTTTTTTACTTAAGCTCTCATTTTTTTCATACACCTCGCTATCGATATTAAGCTCTAATAATTCTTTTTGAATTTCTTTTGCGTAAGCAATATGTGCTTCGCCTATTGGCACTATACCCACCGCAGTTGGTGCGATAAAAAACGGAAACTCACCCGCACAATGCTCGGTTAAAATTCCTATAAATCTTTCAAAAGAACCTAAAATCGCACGATGCAACATTACAGGTTGTTTTTTTTCATTATCACTATCAGTGTATTCAAGTTTAAAACGACTTGGCAGGTTAAAATCTACTTGTATGGTTCCACATTGCCACTTTCTTTTTAAAGCATCGGTGATTTTAATATCAATCTTTGGCCCATAAAAAGCCCCGCCACCTTCATCAATACCGTATTTTAAACCTTGTTCATCTAAAGCTTCTTTTAAAGCCTTAGTCGCTATTTCCCAAATTTCATCATCACCTATGGCTTTTTCAGGTTTAGTTGAAATTTCCATTTCATAGCTAAAATCAAATAATTTCATCAAATTATCCACAAAAGCTAAAATTTCTAAAACCTGCTCTTTAATCTGACTTGGCATACAAAAAATATGTGCATCATCTTGAGTGAATTCTCTCACTCTAAAAAGTCCATGCAAAACGCCACTTTTTTCATGACGATGTACCACGCCGTATTCAAAAAATTTCAAAGGCAAATCACGATAACTTCTTACATCACTTTGATAAATTTTAATATGTCCCACACAGTTCATAGGCTTAATGCCATATTCTTGTTCATCAATTTGTGTAAAATACATATTTTCTTTATAGTTTGCATAATGCCCACTGATTTTCCATGCATCTGCTTTTAAAAGTTCAGGCCCACGCACAGGCTCATAACCACGTAAACGATGGATCTTATAAAGCATATGTTCAAGTTTAGATCTAAGTCTTGCACCGTTACTCAACCAAATAGGAAGACCTCCTCCGATCTCATCATCAAAAGTAAAAAGCTTAAGCTCTGTTCCAAGCTTTCTATGATCGCGTTTTTTAGCTTCTTCAATAATGGTTAAATACTCTTTTAAACTTTCCTTATCTGCAAAAGCGGTACCATAAATTCGAGTAAGCATTTCTCTTTTTTCATCGCCACCCAAATACGCTCCTGCAACACGAGTGAGTTTAAAAAAGCGTAAAAATTTCGTATTTGGCACATGAGGACCACGACACAAATCTTCAAATTCACCTTGTTTATAAATACTTACAGCTCCATCAGGAATACGCAATAAAACTTCTTGTTTTAAATCATCATTTTGAAATTTAGCCAAAGCTTCGTTTTTTGTGATTTCATACTTTAAAATTTCAATCTTTGCTTCAGCAAGTTCTTTCATCTTTTTTTCAATTTTTACTAAATCTTCTTCGCCAATCTTACTTTCCACACGAAAATCATAATAAAATCCATCTTCTATAACAGGGCCAACGAAAAATTTAGCCTCAGGATACAAACTCTTAATCGCCTGTGCCATTAAATGCGCACAAGAATGACGGATTACTTCTAAACTTTCTTTAGAATTATCAAAATAAATTTCTTTTAAATTTGTATTTTTCACACTTTGAGAGTCAATTATTGTCTCATTGTCCAAATACGCAATAACTTCTTTTTCCATATTTTTAACCCTTTGTCGCTCACTTACCCTGTGAGTGTTTATAAAGTTCTAATTTTAACTTTCTAAGACTTAATTATTTTTGAAATTCAGCTTATTTTTAAAAAAATCTTAGAATAAATTTAATATTTATTTATAGCTTAAATTCACTTCCAGCATTTAAAATCCCACTATAATACAAATAAAAGAAAACAAATCCTAAAATAATACGATAAATTCCAAAAGGGATAAAGTCGAATTTAGAAATAAATTTTAAGAAAAATTTTATAACTAAAACTGCAACAATAAAAGCAGTGATAAAACCTATGCCTAAAGGAATTAAAGAATTTGCATTGCTAAGAAGCTCAGGCTCTTTATAAATGCTATAAGCTGTAGCGATAATCATCGTTGGAATGGCAAGCAAAAAACTAAACTCAGCCGCAACTTTTCTATTAAATCCTAGCAAAAGTCCACCAATAATACTTGCTCCACTTCTTGAAGTACCAGGAATCATGGCTAAAGATTGAAAAATACCTATGCAAAAAGCTTGTTTAAAACTTATTTCTTCTAAAGAATTGATACGATATTGTTTATTTTTATGTGCAAGTTCTATAAGAATAAACACAACACCGCCAAAAATGAGCATTCCAACCACAACCCAACCATTAAATAAAGCATTTAAGTATTTTGCCACAAAAAGCCCTATAACTCCGGTAGGAAAAAATCCAACTGCAAGTTTTAACCAAATATCAAGCCCTTGAAACAATTTACGCCAAAATACAAAAATTACCGCCAAAATAGAACCAAGCTGGATGATAATCAAAAAGCTTTTCCAAAACTCATCTATATCGATACCTAAAATAGTCGTACCTAAAATCATATGTCCTGTTGAAGAAACAGGTAAAAACTCAGTCAGACCTTCTATAATTCCAAGTATTAAAGCATATAAATTTTCCATTTTAATCCTTGAATGATAATTGCAAAAGAAAAATTATATCAGAATGGATTAAATAGGATTTTAACCCCAAAAATTAAGCATCTTTTTTAACAATACGCTTAATGAAATATAATACAACTCCCACAAAAAAGATAAGTGCGAAAAGCTCACTATCATGAAAATTTGCTAAATTTAAAGCTAAAGGATTTTCACTACCACCCATACTTACTGAAAATACAGTAATTCCTGCGATAATTACCCCAAAAATACTTTCACCCACTATAAGCCCTGAAGCAAAAAGCGTGCCTCTTTGCTCACAACTTGCAAGTTTTTCTTCTTTATGAGAATTTTTTGCATATTTTTTAGTCAAGTGTTGCATTACAATATATTTTAAAATTCCGCCTATAACTAAAGGTATATTTACAGCAGGGGGAAGGTAAATACCTATTCCAACGGCTAAAGGCGGCAAAGACATTTTCTGTGTTCTTCTTAAAATTTTATCTATAATAATCATTAAAATTCCTACAAATACACCAAAAGCCATATAACCCCACTCTATATTGTGATGAAAAATTCCTTGGGCGATAGTGCTCATTAAATTTGCTTGCGGTGCTGCTAAAGCTGATGAAGCATCCATACCTTCTCTTGGCATTGCTCCGACAAAACCATAGGCTTGATAAAGCAAATTTAAAACAGGAACTATAGCCAAAGCACCAAAAACACAGCCTACAAGTAAAGCAACTTGTTGTTTCCAAGGAGTAGCTCCGACTAAATGTCCTGTCTTTAAATCTTGTAAATTATCATTCGAAATAGCAGCTGTAGCTAAAATAACACTAGTAGTAAAAATAGCTAATGCTACTGCAAATTTAGAAAGCATAGGATCTTGAAAAAGTTCCACACCTAAAACCAAAAAAACAATAGAAGAAATAATAACACCAATAAGTCCGATTCCAGAAATAGGACTAGAAGAAGATCCTACAAGTCCTGCCATATATCCGCAAGCTGCTGCAACAAAAAAACCTATTAAAACAGAAACTAAAGTTCCAACAAATGAAAATAGCATTTGATAATAAATACTTAAGTTAGCATCTTCAACAAAACTATAAAAAGTAATAAATAAACCCACAACCATTAAAACAAAAAGTATAAAAATACTTTTTAAAGAAAGGTCTATATTTGTTCTTTCATTTTTTTCTTGATTAGTAATTTTAACATTTTTAACAATTTCTTTAATACCTTCAATAACGGGTTTTAAAAGTTCTATTAAAGTCCAAAGCGCTGCTATAGCAATAGCTCCTGTTCCTATAAGCCTTACTTTAGAACTCCATACACTAGAAGCTAAATCTACAGCATTTTTTGCACTATCGAATTCAAAATTTGAAAGATAGGGAGTAAAAATACCCCAAGCTAAAAACATACCTACAAAAAGAGCTATAGCACCTGCTAAACCAACTAAATAACCTGCCCCTAAAAGTGCCAAAGAATATCCCATAGAAAAACCAAAAGCCATTTTATTCCAAATAAAAGCAAAATTACTCTCACTTGCAGCGAGCTTGAAACCATTGCTTAACAAACTAAAAATAGCAGCTATAAAAGAGCCTAATGCTATTTCTTTAATGCCTTGTTTTCCTTTTTTACTACTCTGATCTTTATTGGCTACTTTTAAAATTTCAGCTGCAGCTCTACCTTCAGGATAAGCAAGCTTGCTTTCAACCACCATAGTCCTTCTTAATGGTATAGTAAAAAGCACTCCAAGTCCGCCACCACAAAGACATATCATAAAAGTTTGCCAAAGTGGAAATTCACTCCAATACCCACACATAAAAAGCCCTGGGATAACAAAAATAACTGATGATAAAGTTCCTGCTGCTGAAGCTTGAGTTTGAACCATATTATTTTCTAAAATATTTGAAGTCTTAAAAAGACTCAAAACCGCCATGGAGATGACCACAGCTGGAATTGATGATGAAAAAGTAAGTCCCACTTTTAACCCCAAATATACATTTGAAGCTGTAAAAATAATAGTTAAAATACTTCCCAAAATCAAACCCCTTAAGGTAAGTTCTGGTAAATTTTGTTTTTTGTACATCATTTCTCCGTTTTAAAATTTACCTTCAACTTAAAAAATATTCTTATAAGTTTAAATTTATAATTTTTCTCTAAAGTAAAATAAAATAATACAAAAAAACGCTTATATTTTTATAAATTTTTGACTCAAAAATATCATAAAACAATGAGCTAATCATTGAAAAATCAAAAGTTCTTTTATTTTAATTATATTATCCCAGCTACCTCAGCAAAAATCAAGCAAATAATACTTATACCCCATATATAAAAAAAGCTTCTTTTGATATGATCTCTAATATTAACCTCTGCTAAACCACAACCTAGCAAAGTTGCAGGCACAACAGGAGAAATAAATGTCGCACAATTTCTTGCTATCACCATGATAATAGCTATAGTCAAAGGTTCAGCACCAAAAGCCTTAGTTACACTCAAAACTATAGGCATCACTCCATAAAAATAAGAATCCGTACAAAAAATAATTGCCATTGGAACAGCCAATATCCCTACCATTAAAGGAATATAAGCACCTAAATAATCTGGAACGAAATTTAAAATCAAAACACCCATTTTCTCCATAATACCACTTTTATCAAATACGCCTATTAATATCCCAGCACCAATTAAAGTAATATACATAAGCATTGCACCAGCACTTGCACGATCTAAAACTTTTTTAGCTATTTTTAAATTAGGATAATTAAGCGGTAAAATTATTACAAGCCCTATCATAAAGCAAATATAACTAGGAATAATACCACTAATTAAAAGCCCAATAACCCCAATAGTTACAAGTAAATTTAACCAAAACCATTTTTCATTATGGTGCTCGCTTTTTTCTATATTTAATTTTATTCCCGACAAGTTACCTGCGCCTGCGCCTCTTTTTATTTCTATCTTAGCAATCCAAATTGCCAAAAGAAGGGATAATACTAAACCTACAATCTGAATAGGTATAATATGGTGCCAAAGCAAATTTGCATCCATTCCTATATTAGTAGCCGCTCTTAAAGTAGGACCACCCCAAGGAATAACATTCATAACCCCCATAGCTGAAGTAATAATCAATAACATTGAAGTCTTTCTTATACTTAAACGCTCATAAATAGGTAATAATGCAGGTATTACAATAAGAAAAGTAGAAGCACCCGAACCATCTAAATGTACAGCAGCAGCAATAAAAACAGTAAGAATGCAAACTTGATATATATTAGCTTTCATTTTTGATAAAAATGCATTTAAAATTTTAGTAAAAAAACCACTTGCATTTAAAACACTAAAAAAGAGTATAGAAAAAACAAACAAAGCTGCCGTATCCGTTACGCTTTTGACTCCATCTTTAATAAAAACAACCAATGTTTTAATATCAAAAACACCTCCTTTAACCCCTAAAGCTACACCCACGCCAAAACCAAGCCGTTCAAGAATAAGTAAAATACAAGCTACACTAATACTTACACTTATAAAAGCTAGTGCTGGAGTAGTATAATCTTTTAGCAAAAGCCAAACTATCAATCCTAACGAGAAAAAACCCAATAAAGCTAAAAAAATTTCCATATCCTATCCTTTTGTATCATTTTTATTCGATAATAAAATAGGATATTTTAACTCCAACTTATATGTGTTTAAATTTATAGCTTTTTAAAAAAAATATATTTTCTAATGTAACCATTATAAACAAGAATAAAAAAATAATTTTGAATTATTTTGCTATAATTATGAATATTTTAATTTATACTATCAAAAGAAAAAAATGAAATTTTTTAAACTTTCTTTCTTGGCTTTAGTTGCCTTTTTTTAGTGGCTTGCGGTTCTTCAAATCCTGAAGATTTAGCTAAAAATTTTACAAAAGATCTTTACAGTGGTAATACTAAATCTGTTATGAGTTACATTGATCTTAGCGAAGCTAAAAGCGATGAAGAAAAAACATTTGTTAGTGATAAAATCACTCAAGTTGTTGCTAAAAATGCAGCCAAAGCAAAAAGAATGGGTGGTGTTAAAAATATTCAAATTGAAGAAAAAACAATCAATAAAGATTCTGCTAAAATCAGAGTTTTAGTGTTATTTAACAATGATAATAATCAAAGCAGCAATGTTTTTCTTGCTAAAAAAGATAGAAAATAGCTTGTTTTACTTAAATAAAATTTTATATTTTTTCTTAATTTTATTTTTATTGATTGGAATTTTGGGTTTCTTTATAAATTCCAATCCTTCAAATCAAATCATCAAAAAACCCTATCTACCTTTTCTTGAAATAGGTGATCTTGTCTTTCGTGCAGGAATAGGAAGTGAAAGTTTTTTAATAGAAAATTTAAGTCAAAGCCCTTATTCTCATATCGCTATGGTAGTTAAAACTTCTCCAACTATACTCATACATGCTACAACAGATGATGACAAAAATGCTAAAGACCAAGTTATCTTAAGCTCTATGGATGATTTTTTAAAACTGAGTCATAAAATTGCTATTAAAAGATTAAAATTTGATGAAAAAACCAAACAAAAAATAGTTGCTAAAGCTTTGGAACATTTAGGCAGAAAATTTATCATAAGTACAGATAAAGATGCTTTTTACTGCACTACTTTTTTTAGAACAATCTATTAACTCCATTACCCCATTTCATCTTCAATATACTCTAATCAAAGCTCCTTTTAATGAAGGTTTATATCTTTTTCCACAAGCTTTTTTTGAAAATAATTAAAGCGTATTAATTTTATGAAAGTCAAAAATTTTTAATTTCACATTCACTTCACTTAAAAATTTTATAATGTCATCACTTTACATTAAGGAGAAATAATTATGAAAAAAAGTATTTTATTCGCATCAGCACTTTTAGCTAGCTCAATGCTTTTTGCAGATAGTCTAAAACTTGAAGGTACTATTGCACAAATTTATGATAACAATAAAACCTTGCTTATTGACTCTATTTATGGCGGACAAATGGCTATAAAAGTTCTACCAAATACCGAAATAGAAATGGATGATTGTGGTATTTTTGGAACAGATAAAGATGGAACTTTTAAAGATTTACAGGTTGGAAATTTTTTAGAAAGTAAAATTTCTTATGGAATACCTGCTACACCAAATACTCAGGCTATTCCAGTAGCTAGAAAAATTGAAATTCAATGTTATAAAAAAGCTTATTAATATAAATCCCTTAACAAGGGATTTATAAAAATCATTCTTCGGCAAACTACTTCATTACTCTTAAATAAAAATTTAAACTCTTTTTTAACAAGCAATTTATAAAATAACACTTATATTTTCATCTAAGGCAAATAATGAAAAAATGGATTTTTATTGTTTTTTGTTTTATATTAGGTTTTATTATTCATATATTTTATATAGGATACACTAACGAACTTTTATTTAATAAATTTATTAAAAACAGCAATCCTGATTATACAATTACAGATATTTACTTCAAAAAAGGTTTTTTAACCTCTAAAGGAAGTTTTACTTTAAATCACTCTCATACACAGCTTTCAACCAAAATCAACCTTAAATTTAATAATTATTTTTTCTTAAATAAAATTATAAAAGGAAATTTTACAAATCCTTTTGATTTTTTAGATAAAGTGTTAAAAAACAATAAATTAGGAACTTTTACTCTCAAATTACACGATAACAACTCTAAAATATTTCTAAATATTAAAGATATAAATTTAAGCAATGAAGGTGGAGATACCATCATAAAAGGCGGATATATTGAAGCTTTAATGAATAAAAATTTAGAAATTAAAAACATTAAAATACATTTTGATATGATTAATTTTTCTCAATTTTATACTAAATTTGTGTTGCAAAATTTAAATTACGAACAATTTTTTAACAATCCTGTACAATTTTATGAATTAAATTTATTTAGCAAAAGCCAACAACAAATCAACTTTGATTATCTTGTGTTAGATAACAATAAAATCAATTCTTTTTATAGCAAAAATCTAGTAAATTTTAATGAAGAAAATTCAACAATAAACTTAAACATACAAGGAAAATCCAATGAAATTGATATTGATCTTAAATCTTTATTGGGTCAGAATTTAAATTTTGACAAAACAAAATTTAATATAACCATAAATAAATTTCTTAACTCAAATTTCAATATCTCTCATTTTATTCAAAAAAATCTTGATCTAGAAATACAAAATTTAATTCTTGAAAAAAATAAACAAAATATCAGTCTACAAGGCAATTTAAATATTAACAACTCTTATCAAGCAAAATTACAAGTTATCAGTTCAGATGAGCCTGATGAAATTTTTCCTTGGACAAAAGATTATGGAGGTTTAAATCAATATTTTTTAAAAGAAAATAATAACTTTTTTCTAAATTTATCTTATGATAGCTTAGCCAATCCTCAACTAAAAATTAATGGTAGTGAATTTTCAAATATGGATTTAAATTAATGAGCCTAGCTTTGACCTTTCGCCCTGAAAATTTTGATGATATTTTAGGACAATATGAGCTTATAGAAATTTTCAAAAAATTTACTGCTTTACAAAAACTTCCTCATAGTATTTTTTTTGGAACGGCAGGTTCTGGAAAAACAACTTTTGCTAGAGTTGTAGCCAAAGAATTTGGCTTAGATTTTTATGAATTTGATGGAGGAAATTTTAAACTCGAAGAACTAAGAAAAATTTTAGATAATTATAAAAATAGTCTTTATAAGCCTTTAATTTTTATTGATGAAATTCACCGCCTTAGCAAAACCCAACAAGAAATGCTTTTAATTCCTATGGAAAATTACCGTTTAATTTTAATCGGCGCAAGCACTGAAAATCCCTATTTTGTTTTAAGTTCTGGTATAAGAAGTCGTTCCATGCTTTTTGAATTTAAATCTTTAGGGGTAAAGGAACTTGAAACTTTACTCTTGCGTGTACAAGAAAAAATGAAATTTAGTATTGATAAAGAAGCTAAAGATTTTCTACTGAAAAGTGCTGATGCAAGAGCTATGCTAAATTTGCTTGAATTTGTCTTGGTTTTAAATGAAAAACATATCAGTCTTGAAAATCTTAAAAAACTTCGCAACACCATAAATAGTGAAGGTGTTAGCTCAAAAGATACACATTATATTTTAGCAAGTGCAATGATAAAAAGTTTACGCGGAAGTGACGTTGATGCAGCTATTTATTATCTTGCAAGACTTATTGATGCAGGAGAAAGTGCGGATTTTATCGCTAGGCGTTTGGTGATTTTTTCAAGTGAAGATATCGGAAATGCCGATCCAAATGCTTTAAATTTAGCGGTTTCGACTCTAGAGGCTGTTAAAAATATAGGTTATCCTGAAGCAAGAATTATCCTAGCCCAATGCGTAGTTTATTTAGCAAGCACAATCAAATCTAATGCAAGCTACAAAGCTATCAATGAAGCTTTAAACTATGTAAAAAATAATGAAGCTTTAGAAATACCTAATTATCTTAACAACAATCATCAAGAAAAACAAAACTATCTTTATCCACATGATTTTGGTGGCTGGGTAGAGCAAAAATATCTTAGTAAAAATTTAAAATTTTATCATAGCAAGGGCTTAGGAGAAGAAGCAAAATTGTTAGATAATTTATATAAATTAAAAAACCATAAAGCTTAATTTTATTATTTAAAATTTACAAAATAAATGCTAAAATCAATATTTTATTTTCAAGGAAAAAGATGATTAAAATAGGAATTTATGGCGCTAAAGGACGAATGGGAAAACAGATTGAAGAATGTTTAAAAAGCGAAACACAAGCACAAATTTCGATACTTTATGATAAGGGTGGAAATTTAGGAGAGCTTTTTGAAAAAAGCGATGTGATTATTGATTTTTCTTCCCCAAGTGGAACTCATGAGCTTTTAAATTATGCAAGAACTATACCTAAACCTTTGGTAATAGGTACAACAGGGCTTGATGAGAAAATTTTACATTTGATGCAAAGTGCTAGTGAAGTGATGCCGATTTTTTATGCGACCAATATGTCTTTAGGTGTTGCGGTTTTAAACTATCTTGCTAGTAAAGCCAGTCAAATGCTAAGAAATTTTGATATAGAAATTTTAGAAATGCATCATCGCCATAAAAAAGATGCACCAAGTGGTACAGCTATGACTTTAGCTCAAAGTGTAGCAAAAGCTAGAAATTTAGAACTTGAAAAAGTAAGAGTAAGTGGAAGAGATGGCATTATAGGTGAAAGAAGCAAAGATGAAATTGCCGTGATGAGTTTAAGGGGTGGCGATATAGTAGGACGTCATACAGTAGGTTTTTATGAAGATGGAGAATTTTTAGAACTTAATCATACCGCTACTTCAAGGGCGACTTTTGCTAAAGGTGCGATTAAAATCGCTATTTGGCTTAGTAAGCAAGAAGCAAAAATGTATTCAATCAATGATTTTTTAGGAATTTAAAATGTGTGCAGTTGTAGGAGTTATTAATTCAAAAAATGCTAGTACTTATGCGTATTATGCGCTTTTTGCTATGCAACACCGTGGGCAAGAGGCAAGTGGTATTAGTGTGAGTAATGGTAAAAATATTAAGACTATTAAAGCTAAAGGTGAAGTGAGTCAAATTTTTAATCCCGATAATTTAAAAACTTTAGAAGGTGAAATCGCCATAGGGCATAATCGCTATTCTACAGCAGGAAATTCAAGTTTAAACGATGCCCAACCCATAGCAGCCACTTCGGTTTTAGGTGATATTGCTTTAGCGCATAATGGAAATTTAGTCAATAAAGAAGAAGTAAGATCAAGACTTATTCAAGATGGGGCTATTTTTCAAACCAATATGGACACAGAAAATGTTGTTCATCTTATCGCAAGAAGTAAGCAAGAAAGTCTAAAAGATAGATTTATTGAGAGTTTAAAAGAATGTATAGGAGCTTATTGTTTTGTTTTAGCAAGCAAAGATAAGCTTTATATTGTAAGAGATCCTCATGGGGTGCGTCCTTTGTCTTTAGGGCGTTTAAAAGATGGAGGCTATATAGTTGCTAGTGAAACTTGTGCTTTTGATCTTATAGAGGCTGAATTTATTCGTGATGTTAAACCAGGGGAAATGCTTATTTTTACTCAGGGAAATGATAAATTTGAAAGCATAGAACTTTTTTCTCAAACTCCTAGAATTTGCGCTTTTGAATACATTTATTTTGCTAGACCTGATAGCATAGTAGAAGGTAAAAGCGTGTATGAAGTGCGTAAAAAAATGGGCGAAGCTTTAGCTAAAAAATTTGCTTATAAAGCAGACTTTGTCGTGCCTGTGCCAGATAGTGGAGTAAGTGCAGCTATAGGTTTTGCTCAATATTTACAAATCCCTCTTGAAATGGCAATAGTAAGAAATCATTATGTAGGAAGAACTTTTATAGAGCCAACTCAAGAGCTTAGAAATTTAAAAGTAAAATTAAAGCTTAATCCTATGCGTAAAGTTTTAGAAGGCAAAGAAATTGTAGTCATTGATGATAGCTTGGTGCGTGGCACTACTTCTAAAAAAATAATTTCCTTACTTCGTGCTGCAGGAGCGAGTAAAATCCATCTTGCCATAGCTTGTCCTGAGATCAAATTTCCTGATACTTATGGTATAGATACTCCAACTTTTGAAGAACTTATCAGCGCAAATAAAAATGCTGAAGAAGTGCGTGAATATGTAGAAGCTGATACGCTAAGTTTTTTAAGCATAGAAGAGCTAACTCAAAGCATAGGCGATGAAAGAAAATATTCTTTAATCAGTTTTGATGGAGATTATTTTATTAAATAATTTTATTTTAAATTAGGATTAGGCAAGGTTGCACTTGCACTTCCTACATTTATATTTTGAGTTGGTAGCAAAGGAGTATTTGGTGCATCAATTTGACTTAAAAGCTCTAAAGTTTGATTAAATTCGAAGCTTTCTTCAGGATTTTGTCCTAAGAATTTTTGCATAAATTCTTTTTTAGAAATAGCTTCATCAAGTTCTTTATCACTTCCTTTCTGATAAGCACCGATGCGAAGCAATACTTCATTTTCTTTTAAAAGCGAGTTTAAACGCTTAAATTTTCTTGCCCAAAGTTTATGTTCAGGACTTATAATGTCACTCATCACCCTTGAAGCAGAGTTTTGTATATTAATAGGAGGATAAATTCCAAAGTCTGTTAATTCACGACTTAAAACAATGTGTCCATCTAAGATAGAACGACTTTGATCGGCGATTGGATCGCTCATATCATCACCATCCACTAAAACGGTAAAAAAGGCTGTTATAGTGCCTTTACCTTCTTCTTTACCGGTTCTTTCCATGAGTTGAGGCAAAAGACTTAAAACACTTGGCGGATAACCTTTGGTTGTAGGAGGCTCTCCAAGAGCTAGTCCAATTTCTCTTTGTGCCATAGCAAAACGCGTTACACTATCCATGATAAAAAGTACATCTTTGCCCTGTTCTTTAAAGTATTCTGCCACACTCATTGCGCAAAAAGCACCGTATTTACGCATCAAAGCACTATCATCACTTGTAGCAACAATAATCACTGTATCATCGAGCTTTCCGCCTAAATTTTTTTGTATAAATTCAGGAATTTCACGCCCCCTTTCTCCTATGAGTGCCACTACTTTTATAGGAGCTTTGGAATTTTTAACTATCATTCCCATAAGAGTGGATTTTCCTACCCCACTTCCTGCAAAAATACCAAGTTTTTGTCCTACACCACAAGTTAAAAGCGCGTCTATGGTTTTAACACCCACGGGAAAAACTTCTTCTATAAGCCCTCTTTTCATGGCATCAATAGGTGCACGCATTATAGGCATATATTTGGTTACTTCTATAGCTCCTTTACCATCTTTTGGGCGCATAAAAGGATCTACTACTCTGCCTAAAAGTTCATCGCTAACGCCTATTTGCATACCTGCATCACTTATGAAAGCACGATCGCCTATTTTGAAACCTTCTATAAAAGAAAAAGGGCTTAAATAGCTAAATTGTTCCTTGATTTCTACGACCATAGCTAGAGTGTTTAAATTTTCATTTTCATTGGAAACTAGCTTCACTATATCTCCAACCCCTGTTTTAAGCCCACGAATTTCTATACTCGTAGCAGAAATTTTTGTAATCTCTCCAAAGATAGCACTTAAATTTTCTTTACCAAGTTTGGAGCGTAGTTTTTCAAGATTCATTAAAATCTTACCTGTTTAGCAGAGTTTATGAGAGAAAAAAATTCCTCTCTGGTTTTTTCATTTTTTAAGAAAATTCCACGTAAAGCTGAAGTTGTAGTGGTGGAATTAGCTTTTTGTATTCCACGCATTTCAACACACATATGTCTTGCTTCTATGACTACACCCACACCTTTTGCATCAACATTTTCCATTAAAGCTTGTGCGATTTGTTCAGTAAGTTGTTCTTGAATTTGAAGTCTTCTTGCAAATACTTCTACAAGGCGTGGAATTTTGCTTAAACCTACTACTTTTTTATTAGGGATATAGGCTACATGAGCACGCCCAAAAAAAGGTAAAAGATGATGTTCGCAAAGACTATAAAATTCTATATCACGCACCAAAACCATTTCATTATTAGAGCTTTCAAATAAAGCATCATTTAAAATGTCTTTGACATTTTGCGTATAACCACTAGTAAGAAATTCATAAGCTTTAAAAACACGATTTGGTGTTTTAATAAGCCCTTCACGATTTGGATTTTCTCCTATAATTCCAAGTATGGTTTTAACACAATCTTCAAATTTTTTTTGCAAATTTTTCTCCAAAAATATTTTTTATATTTTAATAATTAATGTAATATTGCAATTTTATCATAAATTACTTTAAAATTTTATGCAAGTAATAAGGAAAAATTTGCTATCATTGAAGGCAAATTTTATTTTATAAGGAAAAAACTATGGAAGTAAAGGCAAAGCAACTAGATTCTGTTAATGCGACTGCTAGTGTAAAAATTCCTTCAGGAATGATCAAAAGTGAAGTAGAAAATTTAGCAAAAAAAGCTTCTAAAAGTGTAAAAATGGATGGGTTTAGACCAGGAAAAGTTCCTGTAAGTGCCGTACTTAAAAGATATGAAAGAGAGCTCACTCAAGATGCAGAACAAAATCTTTTTAAATCCGCTGTAAATAGCGCTTTACAAGAACTTAAAAAAGAAAATAAAGAGCTTGTAGGTGAGCCATATTTTGAAAAATTTGATCGTAAAGATGGAGAAATTATTGCTGAATTAATACTTTCTTTTAAACCTGAAATCAAACTTGAGGGTTATGAAAAACTCATCCCTGAATATCAAACTCCAAAAGTAAGTAAAAAAGAAATTGATGAGAAAAAAGATGAACTTTTAAAGCGTTTTGCTACTCCTGAAGCTATAAAAACAAAAAGAGCTTTAAAAGAAGGTGATTTTGCAAAATTTGATTTTGAAGGTTTTGTAGATGATAAAGCTTTTGAAGGTGGTAAAGCTGAAAATTATGTTTTAGAAATTGGTTCTAAGCAATTTATTCCAGGTTTTGAAGATGGTATGGTGGGAATGAAAATAGGTGAAGAAAAAGATATCAAAGTAACTTTCCCTAAAGAATACGGCGCAGCGCATTTAGCGGGTAAAGATGCAGTATTTAAAGTAAAACTACATGAAATTCAAGAGCTTAAAATTCCAGAACTTGATGATGAAATGCTTAAAAAACTTTTACCAGGAGAAGAAAAAGCTAGTGTTGAAGTTTTAGATGAAAAATTAAAAGAGCAAATCAAAAATGAAAAACTTTTCAAACTTGTAAATGATGAATTAAAAGGCAAATTTGCAGATGCTTTGATTGAAAAATATAATTTTGATTTACCTAAAGGCATAGTAGAACAAGAAACTGATATGCAGATGCGTGCGGCTTTTAATACTTTTAGCGAAAAAGAAATTGAAGAGCTTAAAGCAAGTAAAGAAAAATATCAAGAAAAACGTGATTCTTTTAAAGAAGAAGCACAAAAAAGTGTAAAACTTACTTTTATCATTGATGAACTTGCAAAATTGCGTAAGATTGAAGTAAATGATCAAGAATTGATTCAAGCGATTTATTTTGAAGCATATCGCTATGGTATGAATCCAAAAGAGCATTTAGAAAACTATAAAAAACAAGGAGCTTTGCCTGCTGTGAAAATGGCTTTAATTGAAGAAAAACTTTTTAATGATATTTTTATACCAAAAACAGAAAAATCGGAAAAAGTGAGCAAAAAAGAGAAAGAAGATAAATAATGTTTATTCCTTATGTTATTGAAAAATCTAGTCGTGGTGAAAGAAGTTATGACATTTATTCACGCCTTTTAAAAGATAGAATTATTATGCTAAGTGGTGAAATTCATGATGAACTTGCCGCTTCTATCGTAGCACAACTTCTTTTTTTAGAAGCTGAAGATCCTACAAAAGATATTTATCTTTATATCAATTCTCCAGGTGGTGTAATTACAAGTGGTTTTAGTATTTATGATACTATGAACTATATCAAACCTGATGTTTGTACGATTTGTATAGGACAAGCTGCTTCTATGGGAGCATTTTTGCTTAGTTGTGGCGCAGAAGGAAAACGTTTTGCTTTGCCTAATTCACGTATTATGATTCATCAACCTTTAGGTGGAGCTAGAGGTCAAGCCACAGATATTGAAATTCAAGCCAAAGAAATTTTAAGACTCAAAACTATACTTAATGATATTTTGGCAAAAAATACTAAGCAAAAAGTTGCAAAAATAGCAAAAGATACAGAAAGAGATTTTTTCATGTCAGCACAAGAAGCTAAAGAATATGGGCTGATTGATAAGGTTTTGGAAAAAAGTTTTAAATGATTTCTTTGGAGATCATTTAAAACAAAGGTTTTTTAATGGTTAGAAAAATTATCACCTATCCCAATCCTAGACTTTTTTTAAACTCTGAAATTGTAAATAAATTTGATACAGAACTTCACACCTTGCTTGATGATATGTATGAAACTATGATAGCAAGTAATGGAGTAGGTTTAGCAGCTATTCAAGTGGATATTCCTTTGCGTGTTTTACTTGTAAATATTTTTGATGAAAACGATGAACAAAAAAAAGAAGATTTGCTAGAGATTATCAATCCTGAAATTATTCCTTTAGATGAAGAAATGATCACTTGCACAGAAGGGTGTTTGAGTGTGCCAGATTTTTTTGAAGAAGTGAAACGCTATAATCATATCTTGCTTAAATATCAAGATCGCTTTGGAGAATTTAAAGAACTTGAAGCAAAAGGTTTTTTAGCTGTGGCTATTCAACACGAAAATGATCATTTAAATGGACATTTATTTATAGAAAAAATTTCCTTTACTAAGCGTCAAAAATTCGATAAAGAATTTAAGAAAAAAAAGAAAAATCATAAAAAAGAGAAATGAAAAAACTAAAGTGCATAAGCTTTCATGAAGGCTTAGACATTATAGAGGTAGAATCCACTTTTACAAGAGGTTTGCCAAATTTAAGCATAGTAGGGCTTGCAAGTACAGCGATTAAGGAAAGTGTCGAACGCATCAAAGCCACACTTTTAAGTTATGATTTTGCTTTTCCTGCTAAAAAAATCACTATCAATCTTAGTCCTTCAGGCATCCCAAAAAAGGGATCGCATTTTGATTTGGCTATCGCTTTATTAATCCTTTTGCAAAATGAAGAATTAGATGACTTTTTTGTAGTAGGAGAATTAGGACTTGATGGAAGTATTAAAAGCACAAATGAGCTTTTTTCTTTGCTTTTGTTTCTCTCTGCTAAAATTAAAAAAGCTAAGATCGTTGTTCCAAAAAGTATAGCACAAAAAGCTTCCATGATACCAAATTTAGAGGTTTATGGACTTGAAAATTTAAATGAAGCAATAGAGTTTTTTAAAGAAAAAAATTATGAAAATTTTCGTTTTTCTCACAATCATCCTTTATTTGCAAACCCTTTACAAATAGAAAATGAAATTTTTTTACAAAATATGGATTTTAAACTTGATTTTAAAGACATCAAAGGGCAGGAAAAAGCCAAAAGAGCTTGTATGATAGCTGCTTTAGGTATGCATAATATCTTATTTGAAGGAAGTCCAGGAAGTGGTAAAAGTATGTGTGCTAAACGCCTTGTTTATATCATGCCTCCTCAAAGTTTAAATGAAATTTTAATGCAAAATGCTTATATGTCTTTAGATTCAAAAGATTGTGAATTTACTAAAATTCGTGCTTTTCGTCATCCTCATCATACTTCTACAAGAGCAAGTATTTTTGGCGGAGGAACAAAAAATGCTAGAATTGGAGAAGTCGCACTTGCAAATGGTGGAGTATTGTTTTTTGATGAATTTCCACATTTTAACAAGCAAATCATAGAGAGTTTAAGAGAACCTTTAGAGGATCATAAAATTCATATTTCAAGAGTAAATTCTAAAATCACTTATGAAACAAAATTTAGCTTTATAGCTGCCCAAAATCCTTGTCCTTGTGGAAATTTATTCTCCAAAAATCTTTCTTGTGTTTGTAGTGAAAATGAGATTAAAAAATACAAAAATCACATTTCAGCTCCTATTATGGATAGGATTGATCTTTATGTAGCTATGGATGAGATCAGCAAGGATGATAAAACGAGTATAAGTTCTAAAGAAATGAGTGAAAAAATTTTACAAGCTTTTATTTTTAGTAAAAAACGGGGGCAAAAAGAATTTAATGGGAAATTAAAAGATGAAGATTTAAGTCGTTTTTGTGTATTGGAAAAAGATGCCAAAGATACGCTAGATTTAGCAATTTCACGTTATAATCTTTCTTTGCGATCGCTTAATAAAATTTTAAAAGTTTCAAGAAGTATAGCGGATTTAGAACAAAGTCTTAATATTAGCAAAACCCATATTTTAGAAGCTTTAAGCTTTAGAGCAAGGAATTAAAATGGAAAATAAAAGTATAGCTATCTTTATAGATGCAGAAAATATCCCTGCAAAATACGCTAAAAGTATTTTTGATATCGCTTCAGATTACGGAGAGGTTATCATTAAACGCATTTATGGGGATTGGACTCAAAAAAATATACAAGGTTGGAGAGAGCAAATTGCTGAATATTCTTTAATCGCTATGCAACAATTTAATTTTGCAGCCAACAAAAACTCAAGCGATATGTATTTAATCACTGAAATTATGTCCATATTTTATGAAAAAAATATAGATATTTTTGTTATTGTTTCAAGCGATAGTGATTATACTTCACTCATTCAAAAATTAAGAGAAAATAAAAAACAAGTTATAGGAATGGGGCTTGAAAAGTCTATAAAATCTTATGTAAATGCCTTTAGTGAATTTTTTTATTTAGATAAAGATGAGAGTAAAAAAGAAGATATTTTAAGTAAGGATTATTTAAGAGCTTTAATCAATATCACCGAACAACTTATCGATGAAAAAGGGCGTGCCGAATACGCACAAATCCGTACTAATATGAACCGCAAATACTCGGATTTTCATCCGCAAAATTATGGTTTTAAGAATTTTCGTGCTTTGATCCAGAAATTTTTACCCAAAATGAAAAAATTTGAAGAAGAAAGAGAAAAAAATATATATTTTTTGGTGAAAAAAGATTATGAAAGCTATTATTGATAATATAAAAATTTTAGAACAAAATGCTATAAATAAAGGCCTAGATGAGCTTATTTTAATGGAAAATGCGGGATTAAATTTAGCCAAGCTAATTAAAAAAGAAGCTAAAAAAATTCGCATTCAACGCAAGATTAGAAAAGTAAAAATACTTTTTTTATTAGGCGGGGGTAACAACGCTTCAGATGGCTTGGTGGCTTTAAGAAATTTAAAACACGCTAAAGCTTATAAAATAGGCTTTAAAGAAAATACGCTTTTTAAAAAACAAGAGCAAATTTTACAAAATTATGCTTTTAAATTTTGTCAAAAGGAGCCTAATTTTAAAAAATTTCATATTATCATTGATTGTATTTTAGGTACAGGTTCAAATCGTTGTTTAGATGAAAAAACAAGTTTAATTATTCAAAAAGTTAATCAAAGTAAGGCTTTAAAAATAGCTTGTGATATACCTACAAATTTGGGATTTTATCCTTGTTTTAAAGCTGATATTACACTTTGTATGGGAGTTTTAAAGGAAATTTTATTTGAAGATTTTGCTAAGGAATTTGTAGGAAGGATTAAAATAGCCAATTTAGGCATTAGCTCTAAGAAATTTTACTCTAATTCTCAAGCTTTTTTGCTTGAAAAAAAAGATTTAAAAACTATAGATAGAAAAATCAACGCCAATAAAGGAAATTTTGGCCATATTTATATAGTTGCCAATGCAAGCGCTGGAACTTTAGCAGGACTTGGAGCCTTAAATTTTGGAGCAGGTCTTGTTTCTTTAGTAGCGCAAAAAAGCTTCTCGCCTCTTTTGATGTTAAAAGAAAA
Organism: Campylobacter sp. CFSAN093227; assembly: GCF_012897855.1. NCBI lineage: Bacteria > Pseudomonadati > Campylobacterota > Epsilonproteobacteria > Campylobacterales > Campylobacteraceae > Campylobacter > Campylobacter sp. CFSAN093227. The sequence goes on along the minus strand of NZ_CP040610.1, from coordinate 182,520 downwards.
AATTGAAAATAATGCAAGTGCTATTGCTTTAGGTATGGGGCTTGAAAATTTGGATTTTCTAAAAGATGAAATTTTGCAAAACACTCCTTTGATCTTGGATGCAAACTGCTTTTTAAGTGAAGCTTTGCTTTGGTATTTAAACAGAAAAGATGTTGTTATAACCCCTCATCCAAAAGAATTTATAAAACTTTATAAAATGTGCTTTGATGAGGATTTAGATATAGAAACATTGCAAAAAAATCGCTTTTTCTATGCTAGAAAATTTTCGCAAAATTATGATTGTGTTCTTGTTTTAAAAGGAGCAAATCCTATTATTGTGCAAAAAGAAAAATTATTTGTTGTAAATTTAGGAAATCAAGCCTTAGCTAAAGGTGGGAGTGGAGATGTTTTAAGTGGAATGATTGCTGCACATTTAGGTTTTGGTTTTAGCGCTTTAGAAGCAGCAAAAAATGCTACTTTAGCTCATGGACTTGTTGCAAAAAAATATAAATTTAATAAAAATAGCTTTGACGCTTTAAAACTTACCAAAGGATTAAAATGCTTGTAAAATTAGCTGTACTTTTTAGTGGAAATGGAAGTAATTTAGAAAATATTTTAGAAAAACTTCATAAAAAAACCATAGGGGAAAATACCTATGAAGTAGTACTTTGCCTTTGCAATAAAAAAGATGCTTTTGGTATACAAAGGGCAAAAAAATTTGGTCTTGATACTGTAATTGTTGATCATAAGGCTTATAATACTCGTGAAAAATTTGATACGATTTTGGTACAAAAAATCAAAGAAAGTGGAGCAAATCTTACTGTATTAGCAGGTTTTATGAGAATTTTAAGTCCTGTTTTTACAAAAAATATCAAGACAATTAACCTTCATCCTTCTTTATTACCCCTTTTTAAAGGAGCACATGCGATTAAAGAAAGTTATGAAAGTGATATGAAAGTGGCTGGAGTCAGTGTGCATTGGGTCAGTGAAGAACTTGATGGTGGAATGATTATAGCTCAAAAAGCTTTTGAAAAAAGAAATTTGAGTTTTGAAGAATTTGAAGAAAAAATTCATAGTCTAGAACATGAAATTTTACCCTTAAGTGTGATTGAAATTTTTTCTTAAAGAATTAAAGGTATTTGCTTTAAAACTATAAAATATCGCTTTAAAAAATTTTAAAATTTTCAAGGAAATTTATGTTTGAATGGATATTTAGTATTGATGCTTGGATTACTTTAGCTACTTTAAGTGCTCTTGAAATTGTACTAGGGATAGATAATATCATTTTTTTAGCTATTTTAGTAAGCAAACTACCCCCTGAACATCGTGATAAAGGACGTATCTTAGGTTTAGCTTTTGCAATGATTACAAGAATTTTACTTCTTTTATCTCTTTTTTGGGTGATGAAACTTGTAACACCTTTGTTTAGTGTATTAGACAATGAAATTTCAGGAAGAGATCTAGTTCTTTTACTAGGTGGGCTTTTCTTGATTGTAAAGTCTATTAAAGAAATTAAAGAGCAAATTTCTCATCAAGAAGAAAGTCAAAGTCATTTTAAAGCAAGCAATAAACTTTGGATAGTTGTAGCTGAAATTGCTGTGATTGACATAGTGTTTTCGCTTGATAGTGTTATTACCGCAGTAGGAATTGCTCAAGATGTAACCATCATGATTATCGCTGTTATTATCGCAGTAGCTGTGATGCTTTTTGCTTCTAAACCTATAGCAGATTTTGTTGAAAAATATCCAAGCATTAAAATTTTAGCCTTAGCTTTTTTGGTGCTAATAGGCGTAGTTTTAGTTGCTGAAAGTTTTGATATTCATATTGATAAGGCATATATTTATACCGCTATGGCTTTTGCTTTAGTGGTGCAAATTTTAAATATTTTAGATCAAAGAAAGGAAAAAAATGGCTAAAGACGCTAATGGAATAGAACTTAACACAGGTGATAGCGTGAGTGTAATAAAAGATCTTAAGGTTAAAGGTGCAAGTACAACTTTAAAACGTGGAACTACTATAAAAAATATTAAGCTCACTTCTAAAGAAGGTGAAATTGAGGCTAGAGTAGATAAATTTGGCGTTATTGTTTTAAAAACTGAATTTTTAAAGAAAATCTAGGCAAAGAATGTGCGAATCTTACTTGTTTTAAGAGGGAATTATTACGCAGGACAAGAAGAATTTATCAAAAATAATAAACTTCAAAATTATACACTTGATTTAAATGCTTTGCGTCTTTTATCAGGAAGCGTTAAAAATATAGTCAGTGAATATAAAATTTTAAATGTTAAAAATGATGAAGATTTGAGTAAAATTTTACTCAAACTTCTAGAAATGCGTATGCAAAAAGGTGAGTTTAGCATCATAAACGCTTACAACGAAACATTAAAAATTTATAAAGACTTAGCTAAACAATATCGCTATAAAATATATGTTATTGTTTTTGATAGCTCTTTAAAACAATGTCAAGAAAAAAATCTTTTAGAAGCTAAAAAAAATGGATATATCATTCCTTATGCTCTTTTGGAAAAAACTCAAGATTTGCTCAAAAAAAATCCAAAAAAATACCCAATTTTAGACTCGAGCGACTGGAAAAAATGTCTTTACCAAATGCCAAATTTAAGCAAATACAAAAAAATTCATCATATAGGAGATTTACAAGGTTGTTATAGTGTTTTAAAAGAATACATTAAAACAATCAAAGAAGATGAATTTTATATATTTTTGGGAGATTATATCAACAGAGGTATAGAAAATGGCAAAGTAATAAAATTTCTTTTAAAAATTTGCGAAAAAGAAAACGTATGCTTATTAGAAGGAAATCACGAAAGACATCTTATAAAATGGGCTAATGGAGAATTGTCAAATTCCAAAGAATTTAATGAAAATACTTTAAAGGATTTTAGAAAAGAAAAACTTACTCCAAGAGATGCTAGAAAACTCTATCCTCATCTAAAAGAATGTTTATACTACAAATTCCAAAATAAATTCATATTTTGTTCACATGGAGGAGTAAATTTTATACCCTCCAAACCTGAAAAAATAAGTTTTATACCAAGCCATGATTTTATTTATGGTGTAGGTGGATATGAAGACAGTCAAAAAATAGCAAATCAATTTTGTAATTTCACCTCGGACAATCTTTATCAAATCTTTGGACACAGAAATAAAGAAAAACTTCCTATGAAAATAGCCAAAAGAGTATTTTTATGCGAGGGTAAAATAGATGATGGTGGATATTTACGCGTAGTTACACTAGATGAAAAAGGTTTTGAGTGTATAGAAATTAAAAACCAAATTTACAAAAAGAAATAAAGCCTAAAGAGGCTTATTCTTCATCTTTATTTGTTTTTTTAACCACCTTAACACGCTCTATAGAATTCCCATCCATTTTTTTAACTTCATAGTAACAAAGTTCATCTTCAATGCGATCTCCTACCATAGGCAAGCGTCCTAAAAGATTAAATACATAACCACCTATAGTAACTTGTTCTAAATCCTCATCATAGTTTATTACAAGCATTTCTTCAACAGTTTCTATATCGCATCGTCCTTGAAATTCATAGATATTTTCAGCAAGTTTTTTATAGCTGTCTTCTTCATGCTCGCTTTTAATTTCGCCAATAATTTCTTCCATGATATCTTCCATGGTTAAAATTCCAGCAGTTCCACCATACTCATCAACTACTAATGCAGTATGAGAGCGTTCTTTATTCATCATTACAAGTACTTTTGAAATGCTGATATTTTCAGGAACCAAAATCAAAGGTTTAACAAAAGTATCTAAATTTTGACTTTTATGGTTTAATTCATTTTGTATTATATCTCGTATGTGTATCATACCTAAAATAGTATCTTTAGAACCATCAATATAAGGAAAGCGAGTATGTTTATGCTCACAAATGATTTGCATATTTTCTTCGTAACTTTTTTGTTTATTTAGACAAATCATATCTTTTCTAGGAGTCATAATCTCTTTAGCAACAGTATCTGAAAAATCAACAGCATTGCGTATGATCTCTGTTTCAAATTCATCTAAAACTCCACCTTTTTGACTCTCACTTGCTATGATTTTAATTTCTTCTTCGCTATGAGTTAGCTCGCTTTCTTTAGCAGGTTTTATTCCAAAAAGTTTCAAACTTATAGCTGCTAAAAAATCGAAAATTTTAATACAAGGCAAAAAGAGCATCCAAAACCAATGAAGCGGTCTAGCTATAAATAAAACCGCTTTATCTGCAACTGCAATAGCTATACTTTTTGGCACAAGTTCTCCTAAAACCACATGTAAAAGAGTAATAATGCTAAAAGCAATAATGAAAGCTATAGTATGGATAATAACAGTGCTAAAACCAAGATTAATAAGCGGAATTTCTAGCATTTTTGCAATAGCAGGCTCACCTATCCAACCAAGAGCTAGAGAACTTAAAGTAATTCCTAATTGACAAGCACTAAGATATGTATCAAGCCTTGAAGTAACCTCCAAAGCTTTCTTGGCACCAGCTTTTTTTTCTTTTACCATCTCTTCAAGCTTGGAACGACGTACTTTAACAATACTAAATTCAGACAAAACAAAAAAACCATTTAAAAACACTAGAGCAAGTGCAACAACAACCATAAGCATAGAATATCCTGCATCAAAAGATGCTGTAGAAGTTTGGTTTAAATCCAAAACCTGACTGGGGTCCAATGAAGCTCCTTAAGAAATAAAATATTATTAAACCTTATTATACACAATTAAAAGTAAATTTAATATTTGAATTTTTTCTTGTATTTTATAAGAAAAAACTAAGACTTATAAGAAATATTTTTCTCAAATTCTTTTAAACGCTTATATATACTTCTAAGTTGAGTGATAGTTGTCCAGTTTGTGATAAAAACACTAAAAGAGCTTCGCACTTGATCAAATGCATTATTAATCTGCATTACAATACCAAGTCCTATAGCTCCAGCAAAAAGCCCTGGTGCCATGATTAAAAATGGCACTATAACTATCATTTGCTCAAATAAAATGAGCCAAATATTAAAATATCCATAATGTAAAAAAAGTCTTTTATAGTTAAATTTAAGCCCTGTAAAAAGCTCTATCATAGTCTCATTTTTAGCGTATTCTTTGCGATTATCCTCAGCATAAACAAGCTCTTTTCTAAAAGCTGCTTCAGCTTTTTGATTGTTATATTCAAGTCCAGGAAGCTTAATACCTACAAACCATGACACAACCAAGCCTCCTAAAGAAATCAAAAGTGCAATATAAACAAGCAAACCATCAATGTTTTTTAAAAAATAAAAAGAAGAATTTTCGCTTAAATTTACAAATAAAGCTTTACTCACAACATCACTTAAACTCCATAAAATCGGAATAAATGCTACAAGGGTCATCAAAGCTTTTATAAAACTAAGTCCTAAACTCTCTACGATTTTAGAAAAATTATAAGTATCTTCTTGAATTCTTTGCGAACTTCCTTCTATATTATCATCTTTATTTTTCCAAAATTTTAAATAAGAAAAAGTCATAGCCTCACGCCACTTAAAAGCATAGACGCTAGCAAAATAGATATTAATTGTAGCGATTAAAACATAAGGAATAGCAATAGCCAAAAAAACTAAAATCAAAGCATAAAAATCACTTGCTGAATAATTTGGCTTTTCAATCATAGCCCTAGAGTTGAAAAAATATTCTAATAAATTTTGATAATAATACAATGCGCCTTTATTGATAAAATTAGCTTTTTGGAAATTTTGCTCAGCTCTTTGATTAGCCTCTTGGATTAAAGTGGCATTATTTTCAAGATTTTCTTCTATTTTTTGCGTAGAATTAGAATCCAAAAGTTCTATTTTTGGCTTTTGTAAAACATTGTAAAAATCACTATACCATGAATTGATCGCAACATTTAAGCTTGTTTGTATATATAAGAAAAATAACAGTAAAAAAAGTCCCAAATAAGCCCATAAAGCCCATTTTTTACTTTTAAAAAACGAAGAGAACATAATCATCACCTTTAAAATAAAAATTCTAATAAACTTTTTTTAATGAAAAGTTTATTTTTTACCTAAATAGTCTTTAATATTGTAATCAATAGGCATAACAAAACTGATTTTATCACCATTTTTTAACATTTCTTTAGGCGGTTTTGGCAATGGAGAAGCTCTTTTAAATAAACTTAAAGCTTCATCATTGAGCGCTGCATAAGGGCAAGATTTTTTAAGCTCTTTGCTTAAGACATTTCCGCTTTCATCAATGCTTACGCGAATTCTTACAACGCCTTCTTGTTTTTGCATTATCGCTTCTTGAGGATATTTTTTAAATTTAGTCAAATGAGCCATAAGCAAAGCTTGATAGCTTTTAACTTGTTCTTTGGCATTGCCACTTACTATAGTTTGTGTTTTATCTTCATTACTTTGTAGCGGAGCACTGAGCGATTCATTTTTAAATTTTGAATTTTCACTTGCATTAGCTATTTCTTTTTGAGCTTGGTTTTCATCTTGCTTTTCAATCTTTTTTTGAACTTTTAATACAGCATTTTTATCTTGAGAATTAAGACTTATTCTTTCGTCTTGTTTTTTGTTTTTATCTTGAGAATTACTCTTTTTTTGATCAATCGAAACTTCTTTTAATTCCCCAATGGGAAGCTCTGATACCATCATAATGGAAGTAAATTCCGCTCCTTGTTTAAAATCAACACCACTTGATTTTTCTTGAGTATAAAAAGAAAAAAGGAAAAACATTAATACTAAAGTATGCAATATCAAACTTAACACAAACCCAAAAATCACACTAGACTTCATACTAATCCATCTTTTTACTTGAAAGAGCTATTTTTCCATAGCCATTCTCTTTTAATTTTTGCATTACTTGCATAATATCTTCATACTTTACACTTTTATCGATATGAAAATAAATAATTTCTTCTTTATTGCCTTTGGTTTTTATATCTAAAGCACTTGAAAGATTTTCTAGGCTTAATTTATCATCATTAATAGCCAAAGTATTATCAGTATTTAAATAAAGTATGATGGGATTTTTAAGCTTATCCTCTGCTTGCTGCGAACTCTTGGGTAATTCTATTTTGATAGAACTTGTGATAAGAGGAGTAACAGCCATAAAAACAATCAATAATACAAGCATAATATCTATAAAAGGAGTTATATTGATCTCACTTAACTCCTCTTCTTTGTGAGCCATTTCAGTTTTTATCATTAAAATAACTCCTATGAAAAAGTATATAGACAAAATTTGCAAGCTCATCTAAATGGTGCATAAGTTTTAAATTTTTTCTTGTAAGATAATTATAAAAAAGCACCGCAGGGATAGCAGCTATCAAGCCAAAAGCTGTAGCAAACAAGGCTTCAGCTATACCAGGCGCAACGACTGCTAAAGAAGCATTGCCAAGATTTGCTATACCTATAAATGCATTCATAATTCCCCAAACTGTTCCAAAAAGCCCTATAAAAGGTGCGCTAGCACCTATACTCGCAAGCAAGCTCAAGCCATTTTTGCTTGCTGTGATTTGCTTTGAGATGGTATTTTGCAAACGCAATTCTATACGCTCTTTTATGTGATCATTTTTATATTCACTTTTTTCAAGCTCATCTTGAATTTCTAAAGATAAAACACCTGCAAAATCTTTTGTCTGATCTAATTCATTGAGATTTTTTAATTCTTTTATCTTTTGTATAGACAAGTCTAGATTTTTTTTCATAAAATAAAATTGCATAAGCTTAGAAATAAAAACCGCCCATGCTAAAATGGAAAATAAAACCAATATATAAATAACACCTTTTACCACCTCATCAGCATTTTGATAAAGACTAGAAAGAGAAAGCTCTATTTTAGGTGCTTTGGTTTCTATCTTAGAAGAATCAAAAGATAAATTTGTATCTGTTGCATTTACTTCAGCATTTAAATTTAACAATAAAAAACAAAATAAAAACATTTTTTTTAACATTTGTATATTCCTTAATATTTATATTCAAAACTTACTATAAAAGTACGACCGCGAGCAGAATTGCTAAAAAGATAGATAGGATCACCTGCTCCATTATATTGAAGCTGATTATCTAAGGAATTATAAGCATTTAAGGCATCCATGTAGTTTTTATCAAATAAATTTTGCACCTCTGCTCTCATTGTGAGGTTTTTAAACCATTCTATATTCCAATATAAATCTACTATAATAGGAATTTTTGGTAAGTCTTGTGTGGTTGGTTTAGGATAATAAGGATTGTTTGGATCTTTATTCCAATCATCTGTATTTGGATTTACCCTTTTTGCTTTGCCTGTGTATTTTGCTATACCACCAAAGCTTATTTTGTCATTTAGCCTAAAGCCAAGCTCTACATTTACATAATCTTTTGGAAGCTCCATGATTTTACTTGCCGAAAAAGAGCCAAGAAGAGGTCCTGAAGTTTGAGAAATAGTCGAACTTGTATCTTATCTTGAATACATAGCTTTAGCATAAGCAAAACCCAAGTCATAGCTTAATTCTAACTCCACACCCTTAAATATGGTATCATCAGCTGAATTTAAGTGCATATAAAATTGCGAGCTTGGAGGAACTTTACTTGGATCTTCAAGATAAAATTGTTCATTATAAATATAATCTTTTATTTTTGTATGATAATACACGGCTTTAAAACCAAAGCGATCATCATCTTTTAAAAGTCCATGTTTAAAAGAATTAAAACCTATTTGCCAAGTATTGGCTTGTTCTGGTTTTAAGAAAGGATTGATACCATTGCCTTCGTTATTTGAGAAAAACATTTCTTGCACATTAGGGGCTCTATTTGTTCCGCAAAACTTACAAAGGGTGTAAAAAGCTCGTGTATGGCAGCTGAAAGCATGACAGAAGCATTCAGGCGAAGTCCATTTTTATCTATATCTGTCGCCGCTTTTGGAAAACACATAAAATTTACTTCATCGCAAGCAGGTCTGTGTCCTTTGATATTCCAATCTAAAAGATTCACATTAGTATCAAGTGTAAAGATACCATAATTTAGACTATTATCAAGATAATAAGTAAAAAGATTTTGTTTTCCACGAGGCTGAAAAGGTATAGAATTTACTCCTTGAATTGATGTATTTAAGGTATTTTTATAATCATTAAGCAAAATATTTGCTCCAAAGCGTGTGTTTAGATTAAATCCATGCCATTCACCCTCTAAAGTATCACTTATATCAAAAGTAGTGGCAGTATTTTTTGCCTTTGTGTTAGCTATGGCATCGTTTGCCGCAAAAGTAGATTTTGATCCATAGGTTTGTATGCCTTGATTGTAGGCAATAAGCGTATTTACATTAAGCCACTCATTAGGGTTGTGCCAAAAATCAAGTTGATAATTGTCATTGTGTATTTTTCTACCGGCAAGTTCGTTTTGATATCTACGATAAGAAAATATAGTGTTTGTAAAAGAATTTGGGACATATTCGAGTTTAAAAAGTTGAGAGTTTGGTTTTTGGGTTAAAAAATCTGGATCAAAAGGAGCGATATTGGTATCAGCTATACCATCTCCATCAGTATCAACCATACTACTACCTATCTTGCCACCCCCGCCTACAGTGTAATTTTGAGTAATTCTCTTTGCGCTATAACCAAAAAGCGCGCCCACATATCCATTATTTTCAAGTTCAGTCTTTCCAGCCACTGCACTCATATAACTTGGTCCGATTCCATTGCTTCCATAAGAAAATCGTCCTAAAAATCCAAAGATATTGCCATCATGTACAATATCATTTATACCTATGGTCTTAAAATTTGCTGATCCCATCAAGGCATTTGCTCCACCTACTCCTTCAAAAGTTCCCCTTGTAACATCAACTCCGATTAAGAAATTTGTATCAATAACAGCTCCAAAAGCTGAAGTTCCCGTTTGTGAATGAAATCTAGCTGGATCATCTGATGCACTACCATAAAAAGTTTGAGTAACACCGTCAATCATGGTATTAACACGCCCAAAACCACTCATACCACGAATATTTACTTGAACTGTACCTTGAGCTTGATCTGTGTTTGTGTAGGTTCCAGGTATACTACGCACTATAGAATCTATACTTTGTGTATCTGAACCTATACCCTCTCTTGTGCTTGTTGCTCCAGGAGTTACAAAAGGTTTTTCATCGTTTTTGATTTTTGAACCTGAAATTTCAAGACTATCAAATTCTAATTCTTCAGAAAAAGCAAAACTAGCAAAACATAAACCTACAGCACAAAATAAACTTAATTTTTTCATTCCTCCCCCTTATAAATCAAAACATAATCACTGTCTTTTAAATCTATTTCTCCATAGCTTAAATTCACTACAACTATTTTTTTACTGCTTTTAAAATCTTGTATATGTAAAGGAATTCCTATTTTTTTACTTGTATGATAGCTTCCAGCTAGCAATAAAACTTTATTTACATGATGAACCAATACATCAGCCATACGCCTGTCTTTGAATTGTTGAATTTCCACCAATTTATCTAGTAATTCTTTATTTTCTTCAGGATTTAGCTTATGGCTTAAGGATATAATGTCAAAAAGTTGTTTTTTTACTTCATTTGTGGTTGAAACATAACCCTTTAAGGGCTGAGCCCCATTATAAATACTTGTAATTTCTGAGCGTGAAAGATTTACACCCAATATTTTTGACTTTGAATAAAAAACCACATTGACAAATTGCTCATAATCTTTCCATTTCCAGACCTTATCCCAATTTAATACATTAGTAAGTTCATTGGCTTTAATGGTTTTTTTATTTTTAAAAGCTTTATCTAAGTGATTTTGCTCTGTGCTTGCTAACATTTCTAAAGCTACATCAAAGTTTATATTTTGAGAACTTAAATTTCCTTCTAAGGCATTAAAAATCATAACTTGACTTATCTTATGTTTAACCTCATCGTGTTTTTCGCCAAGCAGTATCACATCTGCTTTTAGCAATTCTAAAATCATATCTTCAAAAGAAATCTTTTTTTGAGTATGCGTATCAAGTATATAAAAATCTTTATTTTCTTGAAGTGGAGATGATTTTTGCAAAACAGCACAAGCGCTCAACATAAAGCTTATAAATAGAATGCTTAAAATAGTATAAAATTCATTATTATTGTTACTTTCTTAGTGGTTTATTTTTGATATTGAATATTAATATTTTATATATAAAAATACTCTTAAATATTTATATTAAAATTTAATTATTTATAATTATTATCAAAATTTATTATAATAAAATGAAAATATTTATCAGTTATAAAATTATTAAGTTACTTTATATTTACTTTTTAATATTAATATTTCTTATCAAAATATATAAAAAGGAATTAATGCCTATGAAAAAAATAATTTTATTTTTACTATGCTTTGGCTTTGCTTTTGCTTGCTCTGAACATTCTCATACCGATTTTAAAGATCTTAATAAAACCGAGTATAATTCTCAATAAAGGATAAAATATGAAAAAAATCTTTCTTATGTTTTTAACGGCTTTTTCATTTTTAGGTGCTAGTGAGCTTAATATTTACTCAGCAAGACATTATGATGCTGATTTTGAAATCATAAAAAAATTCGAAGAAAAAACAGGTATTAAGGTCAATCATACTCAAGCTAAAGCTTCAGAACTCATCAAAAGACTTTCTCTTGAAGGAAGTAATTCCCCTGCTGATATTTTCATCACAGCTGATATTTCAAATCTTACAGAAGCTAAAAATTTAGGACTTTTATCCCCTGTTTCATCAAAATATTTAGAAGAATTTATACCTGCTCATTTAAGAGATAAGGATAAAGAGTGGTTTGCGATTACAAAAAGAGCAAGAATTATTGCTTACAACAAAAACGCAAATATCGATATTAGCAAAATGAAAAATTATGAAGATTTAGCAAAAGCTGAATTTAAAGGAGAAATTGTTATGAGAAGTGCTACAGCTCCTTATAGCAAAACTCTTTTAGCATCTATTATAGCTAATGATGGAAATAAAGAGGCTAAAGCATGGGCTAAAGGTGTGCTTGAAAATCTTGCGACAAATCCAAAGGGTGGAGATAGAGATCAAGCCAGACAAGTATTTGCAGGCGAAGCTAAATTTGCAGTTATGAATACTTATTATATAGGGCTTTTAAAGAATTCTAAAAATCCAAAAGATGTAGAAGTGGGGAATTCTTTGGGTATTATTTTTCCTAATCAAGACAATAGAGGAACGCATATTAACATTAGCGGTATTGCTATGACAAAATCAAGTAAAAATCAAGATGCGGCTAAAAAATTTATGGAATTTATGTTAAGTCCTGAAATTCAAAAAATTCTTACTGATAGTAATTATGAATTTCCTATAAGAAATGATGTAGAATTAAGCCAAACGGTAAAAGATTTTGGAACTTTCAAAGAAGATCAAATCCCTGTGAGTAAGATAGCAGAAAATATTAAAGAAGCGGTTAAAATTTACGATGAAGTCGGTTTTAGATAATGTATAAAACCTTAAAATACTATAAACTCGGGGCAATTTTACTTGCCCTTTTTCTTGCTTTACCTATTTTTGGTATTTTTGCTGAACTTTTTTATATTTTATTTCAAAATTTTAATACAAGTGATTTAACCCAATTTTCATCTATTAAAGAAAATTTGAGTCATTTTTTTGATTATTTATTTTTAAAATTCATCAAAGATACTTTTATAATTAGCATGGGAGTATTGTGTTTAAGCTTGATTTTGGGTGTGAGTTCTGCTTATTTGATCGCAAATTATGATTTTTATTTCTGTAAAATTTTAGAAAAATTACTCATTTTACCCTTGGCCATACCTGCTTATATTTTAGCCTTTGTTTATGTTGGAATTATGGATTTTCAAGGATTTTTTCATGAAAATTTTGGCTTTAGGATGGATTTTTTCAATCATTATGGTGTTATTTTTGTTTTGGCTATTTCTTTATATCCTTATATTTATTTATTTGCTAAAACAGCTTTTAAAAGTGAAGCCAAAGAGGCTTATGAAGTAGCTAAAATCATGAAATATTCTGAATTTAGAATTTTTACACGCGTGGCACTTTTGAGCGCAAGGCCTGCCATTTTTTCTGGAGCTTTATTGGTTTTAATGGAAACTTTAAGTGATTATGGCGCAAGTGCTTATTTGGGAGTGGATACTTTTTCGGCTGGAATTTTTAAACTCTGGTATGATTTGAATGATTCTTATTCTTCTAGTGTTTTATCGGGTATTTTAATGCTTTTTGTATTTTTGATTATGTATGTGGATTATTATTATAAAAATAAACATCATTATAGTTTTAATCAAAATTTAGCTCTTTTTATCAAAAAAAGAAAATTAAATCCTATTAAACAAATTCTATCCTGTATTTATTGTTTTATGATTGCTTTTGTAGGTTTTATTTTACCTTTTATTTGGCTAGTTTATTGGGGGTTAAAAGATCATAAGCTTTTTGAATCACAATTTTATATTATCAGTTTTCAAACTATAATCTTAGCTTTAGTCACTGCTTTAATTACCACTTTTTTAGCTTATTTTTTGATGTTTAGTTCTAGGATAGTTAAAAATCATTTTTTTAATTTATTTATTTTAAAAATAAGTTCTTTGGGTTATTCTATACCTGCTGCTGCTTTAGGGATTAGCATTATAGTGCTTTTTGTATTTTTGGATAAAATTTTTCACATGAGTTTATTAGGAAATTCTTTATTTGTTCTTATTTTTGCTTATATAATTCGTTTTTTAGCGAGTGCAATTTATTCTTTAGAAGGAGGATATAGTAAAATTCATCTAAATATTGATGAAGCAAGTTTAAATTTAAGAGCGAGTTATTTTATTTTATTTTTTAAAATTCACACACCTTTAATGAAACATTTTTTATTTTTGGCTTTTATTATTGTTTTTATTGATACGATTAAAGAACTTCCTTTAAGTAGAATTTTAGCGCCTTTTGGCTTTGAAACTTTAAGTGTTAAAGCTTTCTGGTTTGCAAGTGATGAAAGAATTTATGATGCAGCTTTGCCTTCCTTGTTTATCGTTTTTCTTTCTTTAATGGTTGTTGTTTGGATGGATAAAATCACAAGGAAAGATGATGTTAGAAATTAAAAATTTATCTAAAAATTTTGAAAAAATACAAGCTTTAGAAAATATCAATCTTCATGTCAAAGAAGGAGAATTTTTAAGCATTTTAGGAGGTAGTGGAAGTGGAAAAAGCACGCTTTTAAGGATTATTGCTAAGCTTGAACAAGCTAGTTCTTATGATTTGTTTTCTTGCAAAGGTGAAGTGGCTTTGATGTTTCAAAATTATGCTTTATTTCCTCATTTAAATGTTGAGAAAAACATACTTTTTGCACTTTACGATAAAAAAGATAAAAATCAAATTTTAAATCATTTGCTTAAAACTTTTGAAATTGAAGATTTAAGATATAAAAAAATCGATGAAATTTCAGGAGGACAAGCGCAAAGAGTGGCTTTTGCTAGAGCTATGGCAAGAGGATGTAAGCTTTTGCTTTTAGATGAACCTTTTTCTAATTTGGATCAAAATTTAAAACAGGATTTAAGAAGAGAATTGAAAAAAATGATAGAAAATCAAGGCATTACGGCTATTATGGTAACTCATGATATTGAAGATGCTTATTGTATGTCTGATCAAATCGCTTTTTTAGAAAAAGGAAAAATTTTAGCTCATGCAAATCCTAAAGAGCTTTATTTTAAGCCCGATTTTAAAAGTGCGCAAATTTTACCTGATTTAAATATCATAGAAGAAAAACTTGATTTAGAAGATGAATTTTTTGCTTGGATAGCTTCAAAAAATTATATTTTTGGTTATGCAGAACTTAAAATAGGAAATCGCTTTGAGGCTAAAATTTTACAAAAAGAATTTTTAGGGGCTTTTTATAGACTTAAGTTAAGATATAAAAATATAGAATTTTTTATGTTATTAAGCTCAAATTATAACCTAGAAGAAAAAATAAATTTTGATATTATCAATTTTTAGTTAAAATTCCTAAAAATCTTTTAAGGACAAATTTCATGAAAAATCTTTTAATCATAGGCGCAGGTGGAGTAAGTCGTGTGGCTACTGTAAAATGTGCAATGAATTCTGATACTTTTAGCAAAATCACTTTAGCTAGTAGAACAAAAAGCAAATGTGATGAAATCGCTACTTTTATCAAAGAGCGTTTAGGGGTTCAAATTGAAACAGCGCAAATTGATGCTGATGATAGCAATGCGGTTGTAGAACTTATCAAGAAAACAGGAGCGCAAATTTTACTCAATGTTGCTTTGCCTTATCAAGATTTGAGTTTAATGGATGCTTGTATAAAAGCAGGGATTGATTATATAGATACGGCAAATTATGAACATCCTGATTTAGCTAAATTTGAATACAAAGAGCAATGGGCGAGAAATGATGAGTTTAAACAAGCAGGAATTTTAGGACTTTTAGGAAGTGGATTTGATCCTGGTGTAACTAATGTTTTTTGTGCTTATGCACAGCAAAATTTATTTGATGAAATTTCTTATATAGATATTTTAGATTGCAATGCAGGTGATCATGGCTATGCTTTTGCGACGAATTTTAACCCTGAAATCAATCTGCGTGAGGTTTCTGCTAAAGGGCGTTATTGGGAAAATGGCAAGTGGATAGAAACGCAGCCTATGGAAATAAAAATGGAGTGGGATTATCCAGAAGTAGGAGTGAAAGATAGCTATTTGCTTTATCATGAAGAACTTGAAAGCTTGGTAAAAAATATCAAAGGTTTAAAAAGAATACGCTTTTTTATGACTTTTGGACAAAGTTATTTAACCCACATGAAATGTCTTGAAAATGTTGGAATGCTAGGGATTAAACCTGTGATACACCAAGGTAAAGAAATCATTCCTATAGAATTTTTAAAAACCTTGCTTCCTGATCCTGCAAGTTTAGGACCACGCACTAAAGGTTATACCAATATAGGTTGTGTGATTCGTGGTAAAAAAGATGGAAAAGACAAACAAGTTTATATTTATAATGTTTGCAATCATGAAGAATGTTACAAAGAAACTGGCGCGCAAGCTGTGAGTTATACTACAGGTGTTCCTGCTATGATAGGTACGAAATTAATCGCTAAAGGAATTTGGCAAGGAAAAGGCGTGTTTAATATGGAAGAATTTGACGCTAAGCCTTTTATGGAAGAGCTGAATTCTCAAGGACTTCCTTGGAAGATTATCGAAATGACTCCAAGCTTAGGAGAGTAAAAAAGGCATCGTTTTGATGCCTTTAAATTATTTTACAGGGTGAAGTTCATTTGCATAAAAGCTAACTGATCCCATGCCTTCTTTTAAAGCCCATTCGTAAGCTTTTGCAACAAATTCCCAGTTAATATGAGCATAGAATTTTTCTAAATAAGCAGGGCGTGCATTACGATGATCTACATAATAAGCATGTTCCCAAACATCTACAACAAGTAAAGGAACTTTATCTTCAGTAATTGGTGTAGCTGCGTTTGAAGTACCTACAAATTCTAGTTTTTGATTTTTAGTATTATAAACTAACCAAAACCATCCTGAACCAAAAACTCCTGTAGCACCTTTGATGAATTCAGCTTTGAAATTTTCTAAAGACCCAAATTCTTTTTCTAGTGCCACTTGTAAATTAGCATCTATACTTTGACATGAACCGCCACAGCCACAGCCTGTACTTGGCTTAATGCAATCAAAATAAAAATCATGATTATAAACTTGAGCTGCGTTATTAAATACGCCCCCATTTGAAGTTTTGATAATACTTACAAGATCTTTACCTGCAAATTCAGTATCTTTAATAAGATTATTTAGATTTGTAACATAAGTATTGTGATGTTTTCCATGATGATAGCTAAAAGTTTCAGCACTCAAAAAATCACCAAAAGCATTGGTATCATAAGGTAATTTTCTTAATTCAAACATAATTTCTCCTTTATTTTTAGTTTGATATTGAAAATATTACCATAATAATATTAAAAAGAGTAAAAATATCTTAAAAGCTTAGTGGGTAAAATTTCTATTTATTTAACCTAAATAAAATAAGATACATTTATAATATATTTTAATAATAATTTAAATATATATAAAAAATTATATTTTTTTGAAATATTTTTACAAAAAATATCTATTTGTTGATTTTTAATAATTACAATTAATTTGCAACTAAAAATTATTCATAAGGAGGAAAATATGAAAAAAGTTGTACTAATCTCAGCATTACTAGGTGCTTTCGCAGCTAATGTTTTTGCAGCTGATACTCCAAGCGATGTAAATCAAACACATACAAAAGCTCATCATTCAAAAGCTAAAGCTGATAAAAAACATGAAGCTAAAACTCACAAAAAAACAAAAGAGCAAACACCAGCTCAATAATGCCCAGCCTTGATATAAGTCTATAATAGACTTATATCAAAAGCTATTCGTATTCTACAAAATAAATTATTAATATTTATTAAATTTCAATAGAAAAAATGAAAAAATTGTTATTTTAAAAGAAAAATTAAAAAGTGGTGACCCATACGAGACTCGAACTCGTGTTACCGCCGTGAAAGGGCGATGTCCTAACCGCTAGACGAATGGGCCACTTTTAAGGAGTAAAAAATAAAAATGAATTATATATATTTATTTCTTAAAATTTAATTAAATATATCAAAATTATGTGATTTTTATCTTTGTTTAATTATAATTTCATCTTCAATTTTTTATAAAATTTTAGGATTTATTATGGATTTTTATAGTCTTATTTTTTTATCCTGTGCTTTAGGAATGGATGCTTTTGCTGTATCACTATGCAAAGGTTTTAGTGTTAAAAAACTACATTTAAAACATTATCTTATTGTTGGAATTTATTTTGGTGGATTTCAAGCTTTGATGCCAACTATTGGTTATTTTATAGGCATAACTTTTGCATCTTTTATTGCGAGTATTGATCATTGGATAGCTTTTATTTTACTTTCTTTAATAGGATTAAAAATGATCAAAGAGTCATTGGAAAATGAAAATTGCGATAGTAATGCCAATCAATTTGGCTTTAAAACCATGCTAGCTTTAGCAATTGCTACGAGTATCGATGCACTAGCAGTTGGTGTGAGTTTTGCATTTTTAAATATAAATTTATTATTAGCTATATTTTTAATAGGTATTATCACCTTCATTTTATGTATCATTGCTCTAAAAATAGGGAATAAATTTGGAATTTATCTTAAAAATAAAGCTGAACTTTTAGGCGGATTGGTTTTAATTATACTAGGAGTAAAAATTCTAATAGAACATTTATTTTTCGATTGAAAATTTCATTCTTAAAGTAGCTAAAGCTTTATCAAATTCCAAGGCTTTACTTTGAAATTTTTTATTAAAAGTTCTTTGTCTTTTGGCAAGTTGTGTAGTATGTATCGTGATTAAATTTTCAAGCTCTTTAAAGGAAATTTCTCCATCTAAATATTCTTTACACTCTTTCAAACCTATAGAATTTAATGCTTTAAGTTTATGATCAAATTTAGAAAAAAGAATTTTTGCTTCATCCAAAAGTCCATTATCAAGCATTTCTTTTGTTCTAGTTTTAATACGTTTTTTTAAAATTTCTTTATCCCACGCAAGCTCATAAATTTCTATATCTTTAAGCACCCCAGTTTTTTGTGTTCTTTTTAAAAATTCACTAGGAATTTCTCTTGTTTGTTCATAAATACCCAGCCATTTTTTTAATCTATAAGTATCATTTTTTTCTATTTTATAGTTTGGATCAATATTTAATAAAAGAGCATAAATTTCATCGTTATTTAAAGAACTCTTTGACTCTAAGGTTTTTTCACTTAAACCATCTATCATAGTTTTTAAATAAAATCCAGTTCCACCTACTATAATTAGAGGTAAATTTCTAGCTAAAGCAAATTCTTTTGCTTTTTGATATTCTCTTATGAATAACTCAACATTAAAATGTTCATTCACGCTCAATAAATTTACCCCAAAGTATTTTATACTCGCAAGATCATCTTGTGAAGGCTTGGCACTTGCTATATTAATCTCTTTATAAACGCAAAGACTATCAAGACTTAAAACAACAGCATTAAATTCTCTTGCTAAAGTATTGGCTATGTATGTTTTTCCACTCGCAGTTGTTCCTATTAATGCTATTTCAAAAAACATTTTAATATTTATCCTAAAATTTATAAAAATTTTAGTAAAATCATAGCAAAAAATATTTTAAAGTAGAAAAATGAACACATTCTGGATAAAATTTAAAGATATTTTAGAACTTGTAGTATTTAAGCATTCTATTTTTGCTTTGCCTTTTTTATTTTCCTCTATGATTGTAGCATCAAAACTTGCAAATGACACTGCTTGGTTTGGTTTTAAGGCGTTGATTTTAGGCATTATTTGTGCGGTAAGTGCAAGAAATTTTGCCATGGCTACAAATCGTTTAATGGATGAAGATATAGATAAGGATAATCCTCGTTGTGCAAATCGCCCTAATGTCAGTGGAAAAATAGGTAGAAAAAGCGTATGGATTTTTATCATTATTAATGCACTTATTTTTATATCATGTTCTTATTTTATTAATACTTTGGCCTTTTATTTGTCTTTTCCTGTGCTTTTGGTATTGGCTATTTATTCAGCTTTTAAGCGCTTTAGTTCTTTAGCACATTTAGTTTTAGGATTTTGTTTAGGACTTGCGCCTATTGCAGGAAGTGTTATAATTATGGGTGAAATTCACATTTATAGCGTTATTTTATGTTTAGGTGTAACTTTTTGGACAGCTGGGTTTGATCTGCTTTATTCTTTACAAGATATGGAGTATGATAAAAAAATAGGACTTCACTCTATTCCTGCTAAATTTGGTTCAAAGGCTACTTTATTTATATCAGCTTTTTGCCATATTTTAGCGGTATTATTTTGGCTTCTTTTTGTGTGGGAAGTTTGGGGTGTAGCACTTGGAAAAATAGCACTTATTGGGGTAATTATAAGCGGTATTATTTTAGCCTTGGAACATAAAATTGTTCACAAGAATTTTGCTCATATTGATAGAGCATTTTTTACTCTAAATGGTTATTTAAGTATTATCTTTTTTATTTTTATTTGGATTGATTTATTATGGAATTAGCACTTTTTAAAGCAGGATTTGAAGCTCATTTAGAATGTTGTGAAATAGAAAATAACCGTTTTCTTGGAGAATACCTAAAACTTGGAGCAATTTCTCAAATTTTAAAATGGAAAAAACTTGCTTTACGCATTGATTTTGACGAGGGTGAAAAAATTATTTTTGATCTTCTTTTAAGTCTAAAAGAAGATATTTTAAGGCTTGAAAATTCTTTAGATAAAAATAAAGAACTTATACCACTTAAGCAAAAAGGGGTAATAGAATCTTTAAATTTTGAGTATCTAAATTTTTTGGATACTATTTTAGAAGAAGATAAAGAATATTATTTAAGATTTGATTTAAATAATCAAAAAATAGCTATTTTTATCAAAGCTCAAAGTCAAACATTGGCAAAAATTATCAAAATTAAGCCTGAAGACAAAATGGCTTTTGATGCTTTTGTTGTTGAAATCCAAAGAAATATGATAAGAAATAAGAAAGGCCAAGAATGAGTGATGATGTACTTTATTTAGTTTTTATAATTGTGCTTTTAATTGCAATGCTAGCCTACATGAATATCAAAGAAAGAGAAAATAATGCAAAAATAGCAAAACTTCAAAATGTGATAGAAGATATTACCAAAGAACTTCATTATTTTCGTAAAGAATTAGGAGTTAAAGATGATAGCGAAGAGGATGAAGACTATAAAACCTCTCTTTTAAAAGAAGAAATTATGATTGAACTTGATAAACAAATCAGTTCAAAAATCACTCCTGTTTTAAGAACACTAAAAACTATGGAACATATCATAGAAGATTTTCAAAATGAACAACAAAATCGTCTTTTAAATTTGGAACAAAAAGCACAAAGCATGGCTAAACTTACACCAAATTACGATACAGAAGAACAAAAAATAGAAAATCTTTTCAAAGAAGGAAAAAGCATAGAACAAATCGCTAAAGATTTACGCATTGGCACTGGAAATGTAGAACTTGTCTTAAAATTTAAGAAATTAATAAAATAGAATGGAAAATAAATGCTTATAGATCAATTCGGTAGAAAGATAAATTATCTTAGAATTTCAGTTACACAAAGATGTAACTTTCGCTGCCTTTATTGTATGCCAAAAATTCCTTTCGATTATCAGCCAAAAGAAAATTTATTAAGCTTCGAAGAACTTTTTTTATTTGTTAAAGCAGCTATAGACGAAGGAATTGAAAAAATCCGTATAACAGGTGGGGAACCTTTATTAAGAAAAGATTTAAGTATTTTTATAAAAATGATTAACGATTATAAAAGCGATATTGACCTTGCTATAACTACAAATGGATTTTTACTAAAAGACTTTGCTAAAGACCTAAAAAATGCTGGACTTAAACGACTTAATATTTCACTTGATACCCTAGATCACAAAAAAGCAAAAACTCTTGCGCAAAAAGATATATTAGATAGTGTTTTATCTGGAATTGATGAAGCTTTAAATCTAGATTTGAAAGTAAAACTTAATACTGTAGCTCTTAAAAATTTAAACGATGATGAACTGATATCTCTTTTGGAATTTGCAAAATCAAAAAAAGCTCAAATTCGCTTTATAGAATTTATGGAAAATACTCATGCTTATGGTAAATTACAAGGATTAAAAAGAGATGAAATTATACAAATTTTGAATCAAAAATATCAAATTCAACTTATAAAAAAAGATGAAAAAGCACCTGTGAGTATTTACAAGGCAGATGATTATGAATTTGGAATTATAGATCCTCATAGCCATGAATTTTGCGATTCTTGCAATCGCATACGCTTAAGTGCTGAAGGCTTGTTAATACCTTGCCTTTATTTTGATGAAGCATTAAGCATAAAAGAAGCGGTTCGAAAAGGTGATATTAAAGCCGCTGTAGAAATATTACAAGAAGTATTAAGAAATAAACCAGAAAAAAATAAATGGAGTGTTGTTGATAATGAAACCTCATCTCGTGCTTTTTATCAAACTGGAGGTTAATTTTGCAACTTGTTGAAAGTTTCTTAAGCATTCAAGGAGAAGGCAAATATAATGGAAAATTAGCTATTTTTATGCGTTTTGCTGGTTGTAATTTCAACTGTTTAGGTTTTAATGTAAAAATATCAAAAAACGATAAAACTCTCATTGGATGTGACACGATAAGAGCTGTTTTCACAAAAGATTTTAAAGAAAGTTATGAAACTTTAAATGCTAATGAACTTTTAAAAAGAGTGATAAAATTAAAACAAGACTTTAATCCTATAGTTGTTATCACAGGTGGAGAGCCATTAATCCATTATGAAAATCCTGAATTTATAAAATTTATCCAAATGTTATTAAAAAATAAATTTGAAATACACTTTGAAAGCAATGGAAGTATAGAAATTGATTTTGATAGATATCCTTTTTACAAAGAATGTATTTTTGCTTTAAGCGTTAAACTCCAAAATAGTGGGATAAAAAAAGATAAACGATTAAATTTTAAAGCTTTAAAAGCATTTAAAAATTACGCAAAAGATAGTTTTTATAAATTTGTTTTAGATGCTAATACCCTTGATAATTCATTTTTAGAAATCAATGAAATTCTAAAAGAAGCTCCAAATCAAATTTTTTGTATGCCTATGGGTGAAAATGAACAAAACCTTAAAAAAAATGCTCAAAAAATTGCTGAATTTTGTATTAAGAATGGTTATAATTATTCTGATAGAATTCATATTCGTCTTTGGAACGATAAAGAGGGTGTATGATTATAAGAAAATTATTTGAATTTGAAAACGCACACATTGTTAGATTTTGTTCTTCTAAACGTTGTAAAAGTAGCATTCATGGACATTCTTACAAAGTTGAAGTTTTACTTGAAAGCAAATATTTAGATAATGCTGGAATGGTCTATGATTTTGGACTTTTAAAAACCTATATACGCCAAATTATTGATAGTTTTGATCATGCTATCACTCTTTTTAAATATGATGACGCAAAATATTTAGAAGAAATGAAAAAATATTCAAGTCGTTGGATTTGCCTGCCTGTTAATGTAAGTGCTGAAAATTTTTGTCGTGTATTTTTCATACTTATAGATGCTTTATTACAACAAACAAAAATGATAAATGGAGAACAAGGAGTGACTTTACAAAGCATCATTGTTCATGAAACAAGAACAGGCTATGCACAAGGTTTTAGAGAAGATGCCTATAGTGAGCTAATGCCAAAAATTTCACTTCAAGACATAGAATTTTCCAATGGCATTAAAGCAGAATGGAATGATATAGATTTTTATAACAAATTAAAAAATGAAGAAATTTTTATAAATCCAAAGGAGATTTAATGCAAAAAGCTAAAATTTTAATTGCCTTAAGTTTTTTTTTATTAGTTTTATCTGCCTGTTCTAATGATGAAAAAAATATTTCCAAGACTCAAAATACAGATCAAGAAGTAGTTCAAATAGAACAAAACGATGAAAAAACAGAATTAAGTGACTCCAACCTGCCTTTACCTGTAGATGATGAAGCACAAAGTTCAGATGATGAACATGAAGCCAATCCTACTATTATCAACTCTTTATATAAACAAAAATGCGCCACTTGTCATGGAGAAAAAGGAGAATTAAAACCCAAAAACAGCACAGCCATTAAAACCTTGGGCAATAAAATTTTTATACAAAAAATAAAAACGATAAAAGATAAAAACCATAGTTTTTTAAGCGATGAACAAATTCAAAATTTAGCTGATTTTATAAACAAAGGAAAATAATGGATCAAAGTTACGAATTCTTTTTAGCTTTACATCTTTATAGTCTTTATGCGAGCGGTTTTTTAATGCTTTTTTATCTTATACTAACACAAGGAAATTTTAAAACCGAATTCATTTTTATTCGCAGAATACGATTATTTTTACCAATTTATTATTTATTTTTAGCTTTGATTATTTTTACAGGTTGTTTGTTATCAGCAATGAAACAATTTCAAATGAATGTCAATATCTGGGTAATGATTTTTTCTTGGATCTTAATTTTTGCCTTAGCAATTTTTCACTTTGTTTGTTTTAAAAAAGCAAGAAGATTTAGAAAATATGCCACTTTTAGATGGATTAGTTGTTTGATTTTACCTTTTGAAATTTTTTTATTGTTTTTGCCTTTTTTAATAGAAAGATATCTATAAAATGCAATTTTTGTATAACAAGCAAGCTGGAGAAGAGTTTATACAACTTCAAGGTGAAAACTTTAACCATTTAAAAGTAAGAAGAGTAAAGGAAAATTCGGAGCTAAATCTTAGAAATTTACAAGATAATTTTCTTTACAACTATACAATCACAAATTTAACAAGAAATTCTTGCACTTTAAAATTTTTAAACAAAAAATCACAAAATATAAAACAAAGTGAATTAAACTTAGCCTTAGCCATTATAGATATTAAAATTTTAGAAAAAACTCTACCTTTCTTAAATGAACTTGGAGTAAAAAAGTTACATTTGGTTTTTACAAATTTTTCACAAAGAAATTTTAAAATCGATTTAGAAAGATTTGAAAAAATCATTATTTCTTCTTGTGAACAATGCGGTAGAAATACTAAAATGGATTTAATTATCCACCAAAGCACTCAAGAATTTGTTCAAAAATTTCCAAATGCAATTATGGTTGATTTTCAAGGAGAACAACAAAATCATTTCGATGAAAAAGAATTATATTTTATAGGTCCTGAAGGTGGATTTAACAATGATGAGAGATTATTGTTTAACCGGAAAATCTCTCTTAAAAGCTCTAATATTCTAAAAAGTCAAACAGCTATTATAGCTATAGCTTCAAAAATTTTGCTTTAACTTTTCTTAAATTAATCTCTTTTTTATGTTAAATAATTTATAATCACGGCTTATTGTTTTAATTTTTAAGGAAAACTAATGAAAAAAGAAATTCACCCAGAATATATAGAATGCAAAGTAAGTTGTGCTTGTGGAAATACTTTTACAACAAAGTCAAACAAAGCAGAATTAAGAGTAGATATTTGTTCAAATTGCCATCCTTTTTTTACAGGCAGTGAAAAAATTGTAGATGCTGCAGGTCGTGTAGAGAAATTTAAGAAAAAATACGCAATGCAATAATTATGCTTTATTTTATTCCTACTCCCATAGGAAATTTAAGCGATATTTCTTTTAGAGCCTTAGAACTTTTAAAGACTTGCGATCTTGTGTTTTGCGAAGATACAAGAGTAAGTAAGTCTTTGATTTCGTTATTAAATACCAAATTTCACACTGATATACATATTTCTAAATTTATAGCCTTACACTCCCATAATGAAAAAGAAGTTTTAGCAAGTATTGATTTAAAGATATTTGAAAAAAATGTAGCTTATTTAAGCGATGCAGGAATGCCAGGGATTAGTGATCCTGGCAAGGCTTTGGTAGAATTTGCACAAGAAAATAATATCACCTATGAAATTTTACCAGGTGCAAATGCAGCCTTAGTTGCTCTTGTAAGCTCAGCATTTTGTCAAAAAGAATTTATCTTTATTGGTTTTTTAGCAAATAAAGGCAAAGAAAGACAAAAAGATATAGAAAAAATTTTAAACTTTCCTTATCCAAGTATTATTTACGAATCCCCCAAGCGTATTTTATCTTTAGTAGAACAGATTATGATTCTAGACAGCCAAAGAGAAATTTTTTTGATTAAAGAAATCAGTAAAAAATTTGAAAAAAAATTTAAAGGCAATGCTAAAGAGCTTTCTGAAATTTTAAAAAAGTCTAATTTAAACGGTGAATGGGTTGTAGTACTGCAATCAAAAGAGCAAAATTTTTTGCAAAATACTCTTTGTGAAAAAGATATTATGGATTTAGAGCTGTCTTTAAAAGCAAAAGCAAAATTATTATCAAAGATCAATGGAAAAAATGCAAAAGAAATTTATCAAAAACTGCTTTTAAGTCAAGATTAGGTAAAATTTTAATATGATAGTTTATGGGAAGCAAATATTTTTTTATATTTTAGAATATCATAAAGACTGTATCAATGAGCTTTATTTAGCAAAAGAATGTGATAAAATTACTTTTTCCAAAATCGCAAAATCAGGTTTTAAAATCAAAAAACTTGATTTTAAAACTGCTCAAGCTTATGCGAAAGGTGGAAATCATCAAGGTTTTTTGCTAGATATTAAAGAAAGTTCTTTTGCAAATTTAAATGAGATCAAAAAAAATGATTTTATTGTTATGCTTTATGGAATTAGTGATGTAGGAAATATAGGGGCTATCACGCGTACAGCTTATGCTTTAGGGGTTGGGGCTTTAATTTTTATTGGTGAAAAATTAGCCATGGAAGGAGTAATTCGCACAAGCAGCGGAGCGGCTCTTGATTTACCTATTGCAATAAGCAACGATGCTTTAAGTGTAATAAATGAACTAAAACAAGTAGGTTTTTATTTTTATGCGAGTGATGGCTCGGGAAAAGAAATTCACAGTGTAAAAATAAGCAATGGTAAAAAAGTTTTAGTTTTGGGTAGTGAGGGTTTTGGTTTAAGCTCTAAAATTGTAAAAAAATGCGATGAATGTGTGGGCATTGCGATGAAAAATAATTTTGATAGTCTTAATGTCAGCGCTGCTTTTGCAATACTTTGTGATAGGATGTTAAATGCTTAATTGGAAAAAAATACAAGAATTAAATTTAAAAGAAGTTGCAGCAAAAACGCAAATTGAACTTGATTTTCTTGAAGCTTTAGTAGAAAAGAATTTTGCTGTTTTAAGTCGTTTTAATGTTAAAGGTTTTGTTAAAATTTTGAGCAGAGAATACGAACTCGACTTTAGTGATTTTAACGAAGAGTATGAAGCTTATCTTAACGAAAACAATCCTACTCCACAAACAAAATCAAAAATGATAACCCCAAAACTAGATGCTTATAGTCAAAAATCCTCTAACACTTGGCCTTTTTTGATTGTTCTTATTGTTTTAGTGATTATAGGAAGTGGAATTTATTATTTTGATACACTTAAAACTTTTTTCAAAGATGAACAAAATAATACTAGTGCAACAGTTATAGATATCATAGGACAAGCACAAGAAAATTTAAAATCTTTAGGTGGAAACAATGTTGTTGTTATAGACAACAATAAAGCACAAGAAACAAATCAAACAGAGAGCGTTTTACCAAGCCAAAACATCTCATTACAAGAAAATGATAAAAACATAAGCATAGAAAATAATATCAGTGAAAATAACACAACCCTGCTCGATGAAGAAAAAAATACCCAAATTCAAGAAGACACAAATACACCAAAAACTGATTCTTTAAAAGAAGCACATTTTAAAACCTCTACCAAGATTTGGATAGGTTTAATAGATTTAAAAAGTCTTAAAAAAACAAGCTTTGTTAAAGAAAAAGATTTTAATATTTCTTTAGATAAAGATCAGTTAATTTTAACAGGGGCTGCAGCTTTAACAATGTTTGATCAAGAAAATAAAGAACAAAAATTTCCTGCAGGAATTTCAAAACGTTTCTTGATTAAAGATGGAAAAATTACAAGTATTTCAGCTGCTGAATTTGTAAAATTAAATAAAGGTAAAGAATGGTAAAAAAAATTATTATTCTTACTCTTTGGGTTAATATATCTTTTGCAATCTCAAGCCTTGAATTAGCAAAAAATTTAGTAAACAATCCTAGTAAAAATTCTCAACTAGAATTATTATTCTCAAATAATTCTTACATAGATAATAATGGAAATTGTGATATTGCAAAAATATCTCAAATATTAAAAACCAATTCTTTAATTGCCTTAACACTATCAAATCCTCAAAGTCTAAAACTAAATTTTAAAGCAAAAGCTGATGAAGTTATGTTTTTTAAAATTTTATCCGATGTTTTAACAGATGCTGGATATATATATTTTATCCCTACAGATTTGATTTTAAGAGAAGGAAATATTGACTATACCATACAAGTAGAATCTCAATATGTTTTAGATCCTGGAACGCTTTACAATCTCTTAAAAGAAAATTCTGTCTATATAGATAATATTAAGCGCATTGGAGCATATGACTATGAATATGATTTAAATTTTTCCAATGCTGTATTAAAAACCAATACAAATGTTAATTTAAATACTCCAAAATCATTAGAAAAACCCCTTAAAGACTATGTGTTTGATTTAAAAAATGCTACAAATTTGATTATTGATGCAAATGATTTAGACAATTGGTTTCCTAAAATCTTCTTTTTAGATAAAAATCTGAATCTAATTAAAGCAGTAAAAAGCGAAAATAAAAATAATCATTTTTCAGAACTTATTCCAAATGGTGCTATATATGCTATTGTAAGCGATATGTATAGTTTAGATAATATACGCAGGGGTTTAAAAATCACACTTAAAAAATAAAGGATTAAGAAATGTTTGATGAAATCCGTTTTAATACCATAGAAAGACTTCCAAATTATGTTTTCGCAGAAGTAAATGCGATAAAAATGGCAGCAAGACGTGCTGGAGAGGATATCATCGACTTTTCAATGGGAAATCCCGATGGTAAAACTCCACAACACATTATAGATAAACTTTGTGAAAGTGCTAACAAAGATAAAACCTCGGGATATTCTACATCCATGGGGATTTATAAACTTCGCTTAGCAATTTGTAATTGGTATAAAAGAAAATATAATGTCAACCTAGATCCTGAAAATGAAGTTGTAGCTACTATGGGTTCAAAAGAGGGTTTTGTAAATCTTGCAAGAGCGATTATAAATCCTGGAGATGTTGCTATTGTGCCAACTCCTGCTTATCCTATACATACTCAAGCTTTTATTATAGCAGGAGGTAATGTAGCAAAAATGCCTTTAGCTTATAATGAAAAATTTGAGCTTGATGAAAATCAATTTTTTGAAAATTTACATAAAACTTTAAATGAAAGCATCCCGCGTCCAAAATATGTCGTTGTTAATTTCCCGCATAATCCAACAACAGTAACTTGTGAGAAAAGTTTTTATGAAAGATTGATAGCAACGGCAAAAAAAGAAAGATTTTATATTATTTCAGATATTGCTTATGCAGATTTAACTTATGATGACTATAAAACTCCTTCTATTTTGGAAATTGAAGGCGCAAAAGATATAGCGGTAGAAACTTACACTCTTTCAAAATCTTACAATATGGCAGGCTGGCGCGTGGGTTTTGTAGTAGGAAATAAACGCTTAGTCAGTGCGCTTAAAAAAATAAAATCTTGGTTTGATTATGGTATGTACACACCTATTCAAGTAGCAGCTACCATAGCTTTAGATGGAGATCAAACTTGTGTAGATGAAATCCGTGCAACTTATGATAAAAGAATGCACATTTTACTTGAAGCTTTTGAAAATGCAGGCTGGAAACTTCAAAAACCAAGAGCAAGTATGTTTGTTTGGGCAAAACTCCCTGAAAGCAAAAGACATTTAAAAAGTTTAGAATTTTCAAAGCAACTTTTACAGCGTGCTAGTGTTGCAGTAAGTCCTGGGGTAGGTTTTGGCGAAGCAGGTGATGAGTATGTAAGAATTGCTTTAATTGAAAATGAAAATCGCATACGCCAAGCTGCACGTAATATCAAAAAATATTTAAAAGAGTAAGTTATGAAAGTAGCGATTCTTGGTTATGGCACTGTTGGAAGTGCGGTGGTTAAATTTCTTTTAGAAAATGATAAACTTATTCGTGCAAGATGTGGGCAAAGCATAACTCCTGTGATCGCTCTTGCTAGAAGTCCTAAAAAAAATGCTTTAATTCCAATTACTCATAGCGTTGCAGAAATTTTAAATGCTGATGTAGATGTTTTTGTAGAATTAATGGGTGGGGTGGATGAAGCTTTTAAAATAGTGAGTGAAATTTTAAAAAAGAAAAAAGCTGTTGTTACTGCAAATAAAGCTATGCTTGCTTATCATCGTTATGAACTTGAAAATTTGGCTAAAAATTTAGCTTTTGGTTATGAAGCAAGTGTGGCTGGAGGAATTCCTATTATCAAGGTTTTAAAAGAAGGTTTAAGTGCAAATAATATTTTGGCTATAAAAGGGATTTTAAATGGTACGAGTAATTATATTTTAAGTTCTATGAGTCAAAAAAATATGAGTTTTAAACAAGCTTTGCAAATAGCTCAAAATTTAGGTTATGCAGAGGCTGATCCAACTTTTGACATAGAAGGGCAAGATGCAGCACATAAACTGCTTGTTTTATCAAGTATCGCTTATAATCTTAAAGCTAAACCTGAAGATATTTTGATCGAGGGTATTAGTGAAATTGCACCTGAAGATATGTATTTTGCTAATGAGTTTGAATTTACCATAAAACTTTTAGGTATAGCTAAGGTGCGTGAAAATAAAGTAGAATTAAGGGTGCATCCTACTATGATAGATAAAGAAAAAATGCTTGCAAAAGTTGATGGAGTGATGAATGCTATAAGCATTAATGGAGATTTGTTGGGTGAAAGTTTGTATTATGGAGCAGGAGCAGGAGGAGAGGCCACTGCAAGTGCTGTGATTTCAGATCTTATGGATATAGTAAGAGATCAGGTAAAAGCACCAATGCTTGGTTTTGTGAATACTTTAGAATACAAGCTTTTAAGCAAAGATGAAATTTATACAAAATATTATTTAAGGGTGAAAGTTGAAGATAAAATAGGGATTTTATCTAAAATCACACAATTGATGAGTGAAAATAATATTTCTATCGATAGTTTTTTACAAAAACCTAAAAAAAATGATGAAAATTACAGTACTTTGTTTTTTACTACACATTTAACTTATGAAAAAAGCATACAAAATTTGCTTGAAATTTTACGCAAACAAGATTTTATAAAAACCAAGCCTTTTATGATGCGTATAGAATAATGGGTGTAAAAGCTTATTTAGATGGAATTTTAGGGGAAGATAAGGCTTGTAAATTTTTAAAAAAACAAGGCTTTGAAATTTTAAAAAGAAATTTCCATTCTAAATTTGGAGAAATCGATATAATAGCCAAAAAAGATGAAATTTTACATTTTATAGAGGTTAAATTTACTCAAAATGATTATGAAGTTTCCGAGCGTTTGGATAGAAAAAAACTTGAAAAAATTTTAAAAACTATAGAATTTTATCATCTTAAAAATGGAATTTCATCGGATTTTCAGATTGATCTGATTTGCATTAAAAATGATGTGATACAATTTTGCGAAAATATAAGTTTTTAAGCTGATATTTAAAAAAATAAAATACAATTAGACAAAAATTAAAGAAAGGAAAAATTATGGGAAAATATATTGAATTAACAAGTGATAATTTTGCTCAAGCAAAAGAAGGTGTAACTTTAGTTGATTTTTGGGCTCCATGGTGCGGACCTTGTAGAATGCTTGCTCCAGTTATTGATGAACTTGCAAATGACTTCGATGGTAAAGCTAAAATTTGCAAAGTAAATACAGATGAACAAGGTGATTTAGCAGCTGAATTTGGTGTTCGCTCTATTCCTACGCTTATTTTCTTTAAAAATGGTGAAGTTGTAGATCAACTCGTTGGTGCACAATCTAAACAAGCAATTAGTGATAAACTAAACTCTTTACTATAAACTAAAGGCTAGTATAACTAGCCTTCTTCTTAAAAATTTCAAATTTATACTAAATAATAATTTTTATTAACTACTATTAAGAATAATTTTTATATCATTATTAATAATAAAATTCAATATAAAGGAAATATAAATGTTAGATGTAGCAATCATAGGTGGAGGTCCTGCTGGACTTAGTGCCGGACTTTATGCAACTAGAGGTGGACTTAAAAATGTAGTAATGTTTGAAAAAGGTATGCCTGGTGGACAAATTACCTCAAGTTCTGAGATAGAAAATTATCCAGGTGTAGCCCAAGTTATGGATGGAATTTCTTTTATGGCTCCTTGGAGTGAACAATGTATGCGTTTTGGTTTAAAACATGAAATGGTTGGAGTAGAACAAATTTTAAAAAATAGTGATGGAAGTTTTACCATCAAATTAGAAGGTGGTAAAACAGAACTTGCTAAAGCTGTGATAGTTTGTACAGGCTCAGCTCCAAAAAAAGCAGGTTTTAAGGGCGAAGATGAATTTTTTGGAAAAGGTGTAAGCACTTGTGCAACTTGTGATGGATTTTTTTATAAAAATAAAGAAGTTGCAGTTTTAGGTGGTGGAGATACGGCTTTAGAAGAAGCTTTATATCTAGCAAATATTTGTTCTAAGATTTATCTTATCCACCGCAGAGATGAGTTTAGAGCAGCTCCATCTACAGTAGAAAAAGTTAAGAAAAACGAAAAAATAGAACTCATTACTAGCGCAAGTGTAGATGAAGTATATGGCGATAAAATGGGTGTTGCTGGAGTAAAAGTAAAATTAAAAGATGGTAGTATTAGAGATTTAAATGTTCCAGGAATTTTTACTTTTGTTGGTCTTAACGTAAGAAATGAAATTTTAAAACAAGACGATAGTAAGTTTTTATGCAATATGGAAGAAGGTGGGCAAGTAAGTGTTGATCTTAAAATGCAAACTAGCGTTGCTGGACTTTTTGCCGCAGGGGACCTTAGAAAAGATGCGCCTAAGCAAGTTATTTGTGCTGCAGGTGATGGAGCTGTAGCTGCATTAAGTGCTATGGCTTATATAGAAAGCTTGCATTAAGATTTTATAAAGTTGCTAAAAGCAACTTTATTTTTATTTAGCTTCCTATCACTCCACCATCAAGTTTTCTTATCATTATTACACTCGATCTTGGTGTTTTTCCATAAGGAAAAGTACTACCTTTTAAACCTTCTCCTGGATGTTGTATGCCTACAAACATTGTAGTATAATCCTCACTAAAAGCAATCCCTGTTAATTCACAAGCAATAGGCCCTGTTAAAAAGCGTCTGATTTCCCCTGTTTTTGGATTTGCTGCTAGCATGCAGTTATTTCCCATACCTTCGTATTCATCTTTATTAGAATAAGATCCATCTGTTTGTATCCAAAGTCTTCCATCTCTATCAAATTTAAGTCCATCAGGAGAATTGAATTTATTTTCACTTGTAATATTATTTGAGCCTTTATATAAGCCTTGTTGGTTATCAGGATTTCCAGCAAGAGCAAAAATTTCCCAAGTAAAATCATCGTCTTTATGAGAATTTTTTGGCATCCATTTTAAAATTTGTCCATAAACATTTTTAGTCCTTGGATTTGCTGCATTAGGTTCTTGGCGATTTTTGTTGTTCGTTAGTGTTGCAAATACCTCTTTAGAACCACTTTGTTTATGGCTTGCTATCCATTCACATCTATCCATAGGAGTTGCACCTACAATGCTTGCAGCAAGACGCGTATTGATGAGTACTTGAGCTTGAGACTTAAAACCATTTTTTTCATCTAAGCTGTTTTTGCCATATTCTAAAGCTATCCATTTTCCCTGTCCTTTAAAATCTCCCACCTTGCCATTAAACTGTCCTACATACAAAATACCTTCATCTAAAATTTTACTTGTATCAGCATCTTTTTTGTATTTATGTTTGCTAACAAATTTATAAATAAATTCATTCATCTCATCATCACCCATATAAACTATAACAGAACCATCTTTTTCTACGATAATTTCTGCGTTTTCATGTTTAAAACGCCCTAAAGAAGTTCTTTTAACAGGTGTGCTTTTTGCATCAAAAGGATTGATTTCCACTATCCAACCAAAACGATTGGCTTCATTGATATTTTTAGCTAAATCGAATCTTTCATCAAATTTTTCCCATCCATAAAGACTAGTTTTGTTAAATCCATAACGCTTAAAGGCATCATTAAATTCTAGATTTTCATCTGAACTTCCAAAAAAATCGTCAAAATTTTCTTCACAGGTGATATAAGTTCCCCAAGGTGTTTGTCCATTTGCACAATTTGCAAAAGTTCCATGAACAAATTTTTCATTTTTTAAAACTTCTTTTTTAGCTGCTCCACTTACTTGCATTTTAGTGTTTGCATCGATTCTGCGGTTATACTTAGAGTCTAAAACCACAGTCCAATCATCACCCTTTTTTTCGATTTCTAAGATACTCACACCCACACTAGCTTGCTCGTATAAAACATCTTCTTTGCTTAAATTTTTACCATGATGATTAAACATGATTTCAGGATTTATATATTCATTATTAACGGCTAAAATTCCTCTGTTTTTTGAAAGTGGAAAAAAACTCATACCATCATCGTTATCTCCAAAAACCAAATGAGCATTTTTAACTGCATTCATATCGATGATTTTATTTTCATCATAAGGTTTTGCTTTACTAAAAAGTGGATCACCCCAAGAAATTAAAACCTTTGCTTCATAACCTTGCGGTACTATAACTTTATCTTGTGTGCTTGCACTAACAGCTTTAAAACCTAACAAATCCTTATCCTTAAGCATAACAGCACTTAAATTTGAACTTGCAAAAAAAGCCACCATAGAACCTAAAGCTGAACCTTTTAAAAACAATCTTCTTTCCATTTGTTTTTACCCCATATTGAAATTTAAAACAATGGAAGTATAAAAATATTTGGAAACTTTTTAGAAACTTTGATGAAAAATTTAAATTGAAGGAAAAAATTTATACCTAGTTTTTTACTAGGTATAAATGATTAATTAAAACCTTTTCTTCTTAACATCTTCTAAGATATTATTAGCTATATCACTTACTGTACTAGAAATAATAGCTGATTCATTAGCAATTTCAACATTATCTTTAGTAGTTTGATCAATTTGAGCTACGCTATCATTGATTTGAGTGATACCTGCAGTTTGTTCTTTAATACTTTCTGCCATATCATTGATAGATTGAACAAGTAAATTAGTATTAGCTTCAATTTCTGATAAAGACTTTTGAGTTCTTTCAGCTAACTTTCTAACTTCATCAGCTACCACTGCAAAGCCTCTACCATGTTCTCCAGCACGAGCTGCTTCAATAGCTGCATTTAAAGCTAAAAGATTGATTTGATCTGCAATATCACCTATAATACCTGTAACATTTTTAATCTCTTCAGATTGAGTGATAACATCACTAGTTTTAACTGAAACATTTTGCATAGAAGAAGTGATCTCTTCTAAAGCTGCTGCAGTTTCTTCTAAAGATTGAGCTTGAGAATTTGAAGAAGTGGTTAAGCTTTGAACAGCAGTTTGTAATTTTCCACTTTCATTAGCTAAAGCATTAGCAAAGTCTGAACTTTGTTTTAGCATTTTAACTATTTCATCACCTAAAGCATTAGTAGTTAATTCTACACTACCGCTAGCATTTTCTAATTTATTTCTAAAGTCTAAGCTTTTGTATTCTTCAAAAATTTTATGAATAGCATTCATATCAGAACCTACTCTAGCTTGTAAAACATCAAGAAGTTTATTTAGAACATTTTTAAGTTCAATAAGTTGTGGGTTTCTTGGATTAGCAGTAATTCTTGCTGTTAAATTACCACCTTCTACAACTGATACGGTTTGAACTGATTCTTTAACGGCTTGATTGTCTTGTTCTAAGCCTCTTTTAGTAGCAAGAATGTTTTCATTGATAGCATTTGAGATTTGTCCAAATTCATCATTGCTTTTTACTTCTATAGTAGAAACATTTTTTGTTTTATAGTTGATAAAATCAAAGAATGAAGTTAAACCTGTTTGGATAGCTGCAAGTGGGGAGAGGTATTTTGATACGATGAAATAAAGGAGGATGATGCTAATAGATATCATAACAATTAAGGCTATAACTTGTATATATGCTGCTTTAAATATAGGTTTATTTATAATATCAGCGCTTTCGGTAATACAAGCTGTATAAGCAAAGACTTTAGTACAAGCTCCAAGTCTTTCTTCATTATTTAACTTATAAGAGAAGAAGTTGTTATCACCATGAGCTTTATATGCATTTAGAACAGGAGAATGGTCTACCGAAGGATCTAATAAAGCTTCGTTGGTGGCTGCAAAAATTTTATCTTTATTATCAAAAACAAAGGTATTGCCTGGAGTTCTAGCGATTTGATCTTGTAAACTAGTTAATAAAATATCAATTCCTAAAACACCAATAAATTTACCATCCTTATAAAGAGCTTTAGAGTAAGTAATGCAGTATTCATTACTAACAGCATCAATATAAGCTGGGGTTATATAGATTTGATTACTATTTCTAGCTTCTTTATACCATTCCCTAGTAGTTGCATTATAGTTGTTGGCTTTTCCATTTATAGTTATATTAGTATTTTTTTTCTCGCTTAGATCACTACTCATGATATTTTCACCATTATCTAAACCAATATAAACAGCAAGCAAATTTCCACTATTGCGGTAGTATTTTAATATGGCCCCTACATTATTAACTATGTTATCTTGAGAATTTAGTGCTTCATAGGGTAATTTTAATATATCTTTTTCAAGAGTATTAAGCAAAGATATATTTCTGGATCTAAAATCCTCTATAGAAATTTGTGTTGCTTTAAGAAGTTCTGTTTCAGTATAAAGCGTACTTTGATACAAAGAATCTTTTGTAAAGTAAAAGCTAATGATGCTCAAAATACTTAAAGCAAAAATTGCAATTGAATTTGCAATAACAGAAAGTTTTATTTTGATATTATTCATATTTTTCCTTTTAAATTTAATTAATTTTTGTAAAAGAACTTTTAACATTAATTTTATAAAATATAAAATAATGCTAAATTTTCTTAAGAATTATAAATTAAAAAATCTAAATTTTTACTTAAATATAAAAGTGATAAAAAATTTCATTTAATAAATATTAAATTAATTTATATTTATTATTTTTATTTAAATAAATATCGCTTCGAAAATTCTATGTATTAAGCTTAATATCGTTATAATTTAAAAAATTTATATCGAAGGAAATATTTTGAAAAAAATTCTATTATTTATTTTATCTTTAGGGATATTTTATACTTTCACACAAGCTAAAAATTTAGAGCAAGAACAAAATACTAGTAGCAATTTAGTTAGTGTCAGTATAGCGCCTCAAGCATTTTTTGTTAAAAAAATAGCTGCAAATACTCTAGATGTCAATGTTATTTTGCCCCCAAATAGCAATGAGCATAATTTTGAATTTAAACCAAGTACTATGAAAAAACTTGAAAAAAGTGATATTTATTTCACTATAGGCTTAGAATTTGAAAAAGTTTTTACGGATAAATTTAAACAAAATTTTTCAAAACTTCAAGTTGTAAATATGCAAAAAAACATAGCTTTGATTCAAACTCATGATACACACGAACACTCTCATGAGCATGAACACCACGAACATGAGCATTTTGATCCTCATACTTGGCTAGATCCTATTTTAGTCCAAACTATGGCTTTAAATATTTATGACACCTTGATTCAAAAATATCCACAAAATGAAAATTTATATAAAGAAAATTTAGATAAATTTTTAGCAGAATTAGATAGTTTAAATTTACAAATTGCCTCAAAATTAGAAAAATTAAAAAATAGAGAATTTGTAGTTTATCATCCTTCTTGGACATATTTTGCAAAACGCTATAATCTTACGCAAATTCCTGTAGAAATTTTAGGTAAGGAACCAAAAAGTAAAGATTTGCAAAAACTTATCACTCTAATGAAAGATAAAAATTTAAAAGTCATTTTTGTTCAAAATGGTTTCCCTGAAAATGCAGCAAAAACACTTGCCAAAGAATGTGATGCAAAAATTTACAAAATAGATCATTTATCTTATGATTGGGAAAATGAGCTTTTAAAAACTGCTGATGCCTTTTCTCATAATTTATAATCAGGTTTTTTGATGCTTTTTTTTGAAATTTCTAATCTAAACTACGCTTATGATAATGAAATCATCTTAAAAAACATCAATCTTAGCTATGACAATAAAGACTTTCTCTCTATCATAGGTCCAAATGGTGCAGGAAAATCAACACTCGTAAAACTTATCTTAGGACTTTTAAAATCCAAAAATGAAATCCATTTCAAAGCTCTTCAAAGAAAAGAAATAGGCTATGTTCCTCAACACACTCTAGCCAATCCTAATTTTTGTCCAAGAGTACTTGAAATCGTTCTTATGGGACTTGTAAGTAAAAAAATTTTTGGTTTTTATGAGAAAAAAGATAAAGAAAAAGCTATGCAAGCTTTAAAAAGTGTAGGAATGGAAAAATTTTGGAACAAAACAATTGATTCTCTAAGCGGAGGACAAAGACAACGTGTTTTTATCGCAAGAGCCTTAGCTAGTGAATGTAAGATGCTTATTTTAGATGAACCTACCGCAAGCGTTGATAACAAGTCTGCTATACAAATTTTTGAACTTCTAAGCTCTTTGCACCAAAAAGGCATGGGAATTTTACTCATTTGTCACGATATCAACCTTGTATTAGCTTATAGCGATAAAATTGCACATTTAAACAAAGAACTTTTCTTACATACCAACACTAAAGAAAAAGAAAAAAGTTCATTTTTAAAACATTTATACGAAAACCACTCTCATTTTTGTGATGTAGAAATGAGTTTAAATACTTGTTTTTGCGATGAAGAAAATTGCGATAGTAAAAAACTATGCGAACAAGAATTTACAAGAAGAAATTTGAAAAAAACAGAATTTAAAAAAGAAAATTTTTGTTTAAAATTTTCAAAGGAAAATAATGCTTGAAATTTTAAATTTCACTTTTTTTCAAAACGCTTTACTAGGAGCGATTTTAGTCAGTATAGCTTGTGGGATCATAGGCACTTTGGTGATGATAAATCGCCTTTTTTCTATGGCTGGAGGTATAACACATGGGGCTTTTGGTGGTATAGGTATAGCTTTTTATTTCTCTTTGCCTATTTTATTAAGCACGGGAATATTTACTTTATTTTTGGCTTTTTTAGTAGCTTTTTTAGCTAAACACTATGAACACAGAAGTGATAGTATTATCGCTGTAATATGGGCTTTTGGAATGGCTGTTGGGATTATTTTAATCGATTTAAGCCCTAGTTATAACACAGATTTAATGGCTTATCTTTTTGGGAGCATTTTGGCTGTAGGAACACAAGATTTATGGCTTATGGCTTTGGTTGATAGCATGGTGGTGCTTTTGATCTTTTTATTTTATAGACAATTTGAAGCATTAAGCTTTGATGCGGAATTTGCAAAAGTTCGTGGTATCAATACAAGTTTTTTTCATTATCTTTTAATCGCCCTTATGGCTTTTTGCATAGTTATTTCCATACGCCTTGTAGGGCTTATTTTAGTTATGGCTTTACTTAGTATACCAAGCTTTATTGCTGAAAATTTTACCAAAAGACTTGGCTTTATCATGATTTTGGCAAGTTTTTTAAGTATGATTTTTTGTGTTTTAGGACTTATACTTAGCTATTATCTTAATCTCTCAAGCGGTGCTTGCATCATAGCTGTAGCTTGTTTTGGTTTTTTAGTGCATTTGATAGGCAAATTTTTAAAAAGGTAAGGGTGCGAAAAACACTTGCACTTTTATATCTTTTTGCCCTTGTTCTTTAAAATACAAATGTTCGCTTGCCTTAAAAACAAAAAATTTTTCTGCGATTTTTCTTTGTAAATCTTGAGTTTTTTCACATAAAGGATACACAAGTTTAATATCATAAATTTTAAATTTGCAAGCATAAGCAAACATTTGATACAAATCGCTTTGTTCTATACCCTGTTTTTTCTCATCTTCACTATCATTTGGAATTTTCCATTTGGTATCTAGGATCATTTTATTTTCTATATATAAATCAGGCTTTAACATGAAACAATTTTCATCATTTTTTGAGATTAAATACTTTCCATTGTTTTGAACTTTAATATCTTGAGCTGGATTTACTTTTTTTAGCATATAAGCTACATAATCTTCAAAAATTTTCTCCATAGGAAAAAGCAAAGCAAAAGCTTCATTTTTACCATGATAAGGCATAAAACCTTCATTTTTTAAGAAAATTTTACACCATAAAAGCAAGTTTTCATAATAATCAAAATGTCTTGAAATTTTATAGCTAAAATCTTTTTCATAATTTTTAGAAAATTCTACCTCATCAAGCATTTGCATGGCTTTTATAAGTCTAAATTTATTCAAACTTGTTTTTGATTTTAAAAAATTTAGCGTTGATTTTATCAAACGATTGGGTGCTATATCTAAAACAAACTCATCATTGCTTGTAAAAAATCTTTCTTTGTGTATCAAATTTCGCTTGATATGCTCGTTAAATAGTAATTTTCCCTTCAAAAAAGCCCTATTTTCTTCGCAACTTAGATAAGATCTCATCAAGCCTTTTTTATATACGCTATCAAATTCATCTAAAAACATAGTGATAAACACTTCAAATAAAGGAATTTTAGAACTTTGCAAAGATGAAATTTGCGATTTTTTAAAGGGGGAGTTTTTTAAGGTTTTTAGCATATTTATCAAAAGATTTTTAGGATTAAATTTAAAATCTTTTTCATAAAAATCATTATTTTTAGAAATATTGTCTAATTCATAACATCTTCTTAGTTTTTCTTTGTCATGATTTGAAGAACTATCTTCTTTTTTATAACTATCTAAATTCGTGCATTTTGGCAAAATCTCCAAAACCCCGCTTTTAGTCTGTATAATGCCGACATAATTTTTAGCTTTTAAGGAATTTTTGTTTTTAAAGCCTAGAAGATTTTCATTATTTTTTGCAAAGTCTTCTAGCTCTTTATAAAACCCTTCGGCCTTTTCTTTGAAAATTTCTTTTAAATCTTCTTTAGAAAAAGCTTGGTATTCGATGATGGAAAAAGTGCTATTCATTTTCGTTTTTTTAATTTATTTGCTATTTCATCATTATAAAT
The DNA here is from genome assembly GCF_012897855.1 of Campylobacter sp. CFSAN093227. Classification (NCBI taxonomy): domain Bacteria; kingdom Pseudomonadati; phylum Campylobacterota; class Epsilonproteobacteria; order Campylobacterales; family Campylobacteraceae; genus Campylobacter; species Campylobacter sp. CFSAN093227. The sequence continues at coordinate 141,831 of NZ_CP040610.1, read as the reverse complement.
TGCTTGATATATTTCTATTTTATCCCAAATTTTATCATCAAATGAAGCAATATTATAAATACTTCTCTCGCTATTAACACTATCTAGATTTTTTATTTTTTGAAGATATTTATCATCTTTTTTATCTTCAAAAATCATACCATTATCATTTAAAACCTCATTAATCAAAGCATAATCATTATAAAAATACTCTTGCAAAAGCGGAATAATTTTATTTTGAAAAACTTTTTTTAAATCTTCTAAATTTTCAACACTTACAAAAAATGCATGACCTATGGTTTTTTCTCTATCTAGTAAATATTCTATACGAGTGTTTATAGCTTTTAATAATTCTTGTAAATTAATACCTTCACAATCCATAGATAATTTGCTCACATCAGGCATCATCTCAATAAATTCAAATCTTCTTCTTAAAGCTGTATCAAGAGAAGTTATGCTTCTATCGGCTGTATTCATAGTACCTATGATATAAACATTTTTAGGTACTCCAAATTCTTTGCCACTATAAGGCAAAGTCACTTTTAACTCTTCTTTTTCACCTATCCTTTTGCTAGCTTCTATCAAGGTTATAAGCTCACCAAAAATCTTACTTACATTACCACGATTGATTTCATCGATGATGATTATATAAGGTTTTAATTCTGGCTTTTCACTAGGATTATTATCTACTTTATAATCTTGTTCTCGTTCTTTAAACAATTTAACTAGCTGAAAATAGTAACTATCGATTTGTCTTCTATGTTTATTATTTAAAATTTGCTTAATGCTTCTTCCGTTTATAATCTTATCTTTATTTTCCAAAAGCGTTTTAAAAATTTCTAAATTTAAATACAAATTTGCATTAGTATCATCTGTGATAATTCTATATTTTTCATTATATTCTTCTAATTTAAATCCACCACTTTGAATTTTTTCTATAAATTTTTGTTGATCTACTAATTCATCTAAAAAAATTTCTATTTTGTTTTCTAAATCTTCACTCTTTACAAATTCTTCTTGTGTTAATAAAGATACTTTGTAATTATCCAAAGCTTTTTTACAAAGTTCTTTAAAAATTCCGTCTTTTATTTCGTATTCTACTTCCTTAGAATTTTCTTTGCTATCTATGCGAGGCTTTATGCCTTCTACAAATTCTTCATATCCATAGCTTTGATGAAAAGTGGTAAAAACTATTTGTCCATTTTTTACATACTCATCAAATTTTGCTTTTTTCTCATCTCTGTTTTCTAAATTTTCACCTAAAATTTCTAAAGCTTTATCTATAGTATGATAAGTTTTTCCTGTCCCTGGAGGCCCATAAAGAATTTGATTTAAAGGCATATTTTTATTTTCCATTTTACTTGATATTTGTTGCACATTATTTTCCACTTCTAAGCTTTTACTTTCAAGCGTATTAATATTTATATCTTGAATCTCATTTAGAGGTAATTCTTTAAACCATTGCATATTTAAAATAATTTTATCCATAATTAAATTAATATCATTGCTTAAATTTGAATAATTATAAACTTGATGATTAAATTGTGCATTATACTCATCGACTTTATTTCTTGCTAAATAATTGACTGTCTTATCTTCACTTTCTCCAATACAAACAACAATTTCTCTATTTTCTCTTTTTATACCACAATACACATAAACACCATAAGAAGCTTTATATTCTTGAGTATCCATTCTTATAAATATAATCCATGGGATTTTAGCTACATTTCCTTTTCCATAACTCAAATCAACGTAAAAATCATATTTTTTAAAAAAATTAAAATTAACTACCTCATCTTTAGATGACAATTTGTTCCCATTGTAAGCATTGTGAAAAAAATCTACTAAATACTTTTTAAACCTCTTTTTATCATCAGATGACAATACAATCATAATATATCCTTTATTTTTGATAATTTAAAATTATTATCCAAATATTACAAAATAAACCTGACTATTATATATATTACTTTATATTAGACTTTAATTCAAAAAGATAAGTAAAACTAAATTTTACCATATAATGAAAGTTCTAGCTTTTTTTATATCATTAAAATTTATAGTAGTTTTTTCTTGAGTTTCTAAATTTTCTAAGATGATATTTTCATCATCTACAGCAATGATTTTTGCTTCGAATTTTTCTTTTTCATTGGTTGCAATCTTCACAAGTTCACCTATACTTTTAGCAAAGTGTTCTATCTTGCTAAGTTTTCTTTCAAGTCCTGGTGAAGATACTTCTAAAAAATACTCCCCATTTACAGGTGGCTCTACATCAAAAATAGGCGATAAAATTTCACTAAACCTTGCACAATCATCAAGATTTACCCCGCCTTCTTTTTGTACATAAATTCTATAAATTTTTCTGCCATTTTCACTTACTAGCTCATCATCATAAAAACTAAGTCCTGCTTCTTTGCAAAGGGCTTCAAGATTCATTTTTATCCTTTTTTATTTTTTCAAAAAGTGCATCCATATGGTTTTGATACTCAAGTCTATCATCAAATTTAAAATGAAAATTCGGACACCTATACCAACCCTGCTCACTCATGCAGTAATTTTGCAAAGCTCTACTTGCCTTTTTTAAAGAAGATAAAATTTTTTCTTGCTCATGAACATTAAAAAACATCTTATCAAGATACACAAAAGCATCGTATCTGCCTTTTTTACACTCTACATCCACTACACACAAATTTTTCAAATTTTCATCATCTAAATTTGCTAAAGCTTCAGGGATCAGCTCTTTTAAGATACTTTCAGTGCGTAGTTTTTTAATCTCACTTGGGTTCATAGACTTGCTTGTTCCTCTACTTCTTTATAGCTTTCTATATAATCACCCACTCTCATATCATCACACCCTTCTATACCTACGCCACATTCATAGCCTTTTGCCACTTCTTTAGCATCATCTTTAAAGCGTTTGAGTGAACTCACATTGCCTTCATAAACCACAACTCCATCACGGATAAGACGAATTTTAGCTCCACGGTTAATCACCCCTTCAGTTACCATACAACCTGCAATTTGTCCGATTTTTGGTACATTGATCACTTGTCTAATCTCTGCTTGTCCTAATTGCTCTTCAGAAATAATCGGGCTCATCATACCACCAAGTAAGGCTTTTACATCGTCTAAAAGATTATAAATTACATTATAAGTTTTAATTTCTACGCCTTTATCCTTAGCACGCTCTTTAACTTCCCCTGTTGGGCGTATGTTAAAACCTAGTACTATAGAGTTTTCACTCGCACTTGCAAGCTCTATATCACTTTGCGTGATTCCTCCTACTCCACTATGAATGATATTCACTTTAATCTCATCATTTCTAAGTTTTTCTAAACTTGCCTTTAAGGCTTCTAAAGATCCTTGCACATCAGCTTTTAAAATAACAGGCAAGGCTTTTAGATTGCCTTCTTTAATCTTAGCTCCAAGCTCATCAATGCTAACTTTAGTAGATTTACTAAGTTCTTTTTGGCGATTGTATTCGTGGCGTTTATTAGCGTATTCTCTTGCTTCTTTATCGGTTTTTACTGCAATTAAAATTTCACCTGCATCTGCTACTTCACTAAGTCCTACGATAACCCCACATTCACCTGGTTTGATTTCTTTTAAAGCTTTACCTTGATCATCGCTCATCGCACGCACTTTTCCATAAGCCTCGCCTGCAACCACAGTACTTCCTACAGTAAGTGTTCCATTTTGCACGATAATAGTAGCTACCGCACCACGCCCTTTTTGCACAGAACTTTCTATAATGCTTGCTTTAGCAAAACTTTTTGGATTGGCTTTAAGTTCTAAAATATCAGCTTGTAAAAGCACGATTTCAAGCAAATCTTCAATCCCCATTCCTGTTTTAGCCGAAACTCCTACAAATTCATAAGATCCGCCCCATTCTACTGGCATGATTTCCATTTCTGCGAGTTGAGTTTTTACCATATCGGGATTTGCTGCTTCTTTATCCATTTTATTAATAGCAATAATAATAGGCACACCTGCTGCTTTAGCATGATTTATCGCTTCTTTAGTTTGTGGTTTTACCCCATCATCTGCGGCTACAACGATGATTACAATATCAGTGATACTTGCACCCCTTGCACGCATAGCAGTAAAAGCTTCGTGACCTGGAGTATCAATAAAAGTAATTTTACGTCCATTTTTTTCTACCATATAAGCACCCACGTGCTGAGTAATACCCCCTGCTTCACCACTTGCAACGCGTGATTTTCTAATATAATCTAACAAAGAAGTTTTACCATGATCAACATGCCCCATGATGGTAATCACAGGTGCTCTAGTCACTAAATCTTTTTCATCAGTCTCTTCTTCATAGTCTTTTACATAATCAAACTCATCAGCCTCGTTAATGATATTGATCTCTATACCAAATTCAGCAGCCAAAATTTCAATCGCATCTTCATCTAAGAAATCATTTTTTGTTGTCATCATTCCAAGCATGAAAAGTTTTGAAATCACTTCACTAGTGCTTTTTCCTATCTTATCAGCGAATTCATACACACGAATTTCTTTAGAAATAGCAACGCTACCTACTTCTTCTACTTCCTTTTTTTCAATCTTTTTAGATGGTTTTTTACGACTTCTTCTTTGAATTCCACCTTCAAGCCCAAAACCCGCAGAATTTCCAACAGCTTGTCTTATAAAATTAGGTTGTTTTTTATTGATATTTTGTGGTTTTTCTTGTTCTTTTACACTAAAATCAGGTAATACTACCTCATCTTCATCATCTAAAGAAATATCACCAAAATCATGTTCATCTAAAAAATTCATTTTTTCGGTACTTTCTTTTTTACTCGCAACAAAAGATTTTTTTTCTTTTTTCTTTTTCTTTAAACTCTCATCAGCATTTGAAAACATAGTTTTTAAACTTAAGCGCTCTTCATTATTGATAGATATATCATTTGAATTTTTTACTTCTTCTTTTTTAACTTGAATTTCTTCTTCGTCTTTTTTCTTTTTAACAATAACAAGTCCGCGTCTTTTGGCTAAAGTTGCACTAGCAAGGCTTTGTGGCTTATGAGCATCAATAATTTCTTGTTTTTCTTCCTCTTTTGCATTTTCTTTTTCAATTTTTAATTCTTCTTTTTTAACTTCTTGTTTAAGCTTTTCTTCTTTTTTAGGTTCTTTTTTTTCAGATTCATTTAGCTTTTCTTGTTCTTTTATATTTTCTTTTTTAGGCTTTTTTGCCGTAGGAGTTTTGATATTTTTCTTAAAAGCTTCTGGAATTTCTCTTGTTTGTATATACTCATAAATAGCTGCCGCAATCTCAGGTTCTACAGCATTTGATGCTGTTTTAATTCCAAGTCCTAATTCATTTGCCTTTTCAATAATTTCCTTACTATCATAACCTAATTCTTTTGCGATTTCATGAATTCTAATCTTTGCCATTTAAAAATATCTCCTTAAGTCCTTGCTGAGTAATTTTAGTATTTAAATTTTTACATATTTTAGAAAATGCTTTTTGTAAGACTTTATCTTCTCTCTCAATACAATTTTGACATAAATATCCGCTTCTTCCATGTTCTGCTTTAGGCACAATATCTCCTAAAACAACTTTAAATCTAAATAACATATTTTGCTCAAAGCGGTTTTTACACACTATGCACATTCTAATTGGTATATGTTTTTTCAAAATTATATCTTTTTTTTATATTTTTTAGCAAATTTCAAAGCCATTATCATCAAATTCTAAATATTGCACACGAAAATCTTTAAATTTTGTTTGTATTTTCTTTGCCAAAGCTAAAGCGTCATCTTTAAAAGCTAAAGAAAAAAAGCTCGATCCCGAACCTGAAAGTGTGCTCATTAAAGCTTTATTTTCTAAGGCAAATTTTTGCACTTCAAAAAGCTCGGGTAAGTTTTTCATACGATTGATTTCATGGAGCTTATCTTGACTTGCAAATTTTAAAAATTCATATTTTTTCTCCAAAAAACAAGCGGTTAAAAATGAAGCATGAGAAAGGTTGAAAACCGCATCATTAAAACTTAAATTTTTGGCCAAAGCTTGGCGTGATTGTTCCGTGCTCATTGCCAAATTTGGGATCACAACCACAGCAGCTAAATCTTTATCAATCTCTTTTTTGATACTATAAACTTTATTTTTTTCAACCAAAGAACACACAAAACCACCAAGAGTAGCTGGAGCGATATTATCTGGATGGTTTTCATAAATTAAAGCTTCATCTAAAATACGTTCTTTTTCTACCTTAAATCCACTCATATAATAAGCACTGGCAATAGCTCCAACAATCACAGCTGAAGAGCTTCCTAATCCTCTTGAAAGAGGAATGTTATTTTGAAAAATAAAACGAAAATTATCTTTTTTTCCGCTTAGTTTTTCATAAATTTCATAAAAAATATTTACAAATATATTGTTTTTTTTAAGAAAAATATTATCACTTCCCTCGCCTCCAATACTAATGCTAAAAACACCTGATTTTTGGATTTGAGTTTCATTAAAAAGCTTTAAACTAAGTCCTAAACAATCAAAACCTGGCCCTAAATTCGCACTCGTAGCTGGAACTAAAATTTTCAAATTTCATCCTAAATTGCATCTAAAAAATAAAAGGGAAGATTATCATTATTTAGTTTAAGCTCTTGTAAATTTTTTGGTAAAAAAAACTCTGCTGGGATATTTTGTTCTAAACAAATTTCACCTTCCTTATATACAAAACAAAAATTTTTATTTGCACTTATGGGTTTATAGCCATTTAATTCAAAAGCACTCACCGCAAATAAAGGAATATTTTTTACTATACTTAAAGTACTCAAACTTACATAAGAAATTTTAATCCCCATATAAGAACCTGGACCATTAGCATAGATTAAACTTGTAAAATCATATTCTTTAAGCAATTCATCTAAAATTTTTGGTAAAAATTCGCTTGCTTTTTCTTCACTTTTATAAGTTTTTATAAGTTTATCATCTTGATAAATTCCGATCATTAAAGGCTTAGATAAAGTATTAAGTAAAAGAGAAGTTTTTATGCAAATACCTTTTCATAAGCTTTTTGGGTTGTTTTTTCAAGGCTTACAATTTCATAAGCATCTTTATCTTTTAAAACTTCTTTAGTAAGTAAATGATTTAAATGATGACTCCCAGCATATGAAGTATAATCTCCAAAAACACGATATCCAAGTAAGGTTAAATCTCCAATTGCATCTAAAATTTTATGTCTTACAAACTCATCTTTGAAACGCAAACCCTCAGGATTTAAAATACGATTTTCATCTACTACTATAGTATTTTCTAAACTTCCACCTAGTGCTAAATTCATACTCCTAAGAGCTTGAACATCTTTTAAAAAACCAAAAGTTCTAGCCCTTGCTATGTTTTCTATATAATTTTTTTTGCTGAATTCAAAATTGTAACTTTGTTCACCTATGACAGCATTGTCAAATTTAATTGTGTAATTAATACGGGGTTCTTTAGTAGGAGTTAAACGCACAAATTTATTACCATCTCTTACTTCTATAGGCTTTTTAATTACCATAATTTTTTTAGGCACATCAAGTTCTTTTACCCCTGCTTCATCAAGCATCATACAAAAACTAATACTTGATCCATCCATAACAGGAGCTTCATTTGCATTTAAAACAATGCGTACATTATCGATTCCATAAGCATTAATCGCACTCATTAAATGCTCTATTGTAGAAATAAACCCTCTTTCATCTCCTAAAACAGTTGCCATTTGAGTATTGATCACATTTTCAGGACTTGCCTTATAGCTTGCATTAAGATCACTTCTAAAAAATACTATACCACTATTTGCTTCTAAAGGCTCTAAAGTAATTTCTATGGGTTCACCCTTATGAAGTCCTATACCTACGCCTTTGACAGTTTTTGCTAAAGTTAATTGTTTCATTAATTTTTTCCTAAAATTATCTTTTTACCATCATTTAAAACATTGTAAATATTATTTTCTATCCATTTTTTATCTTGCCATTGTTCAGGACGCGTTTCAACCCCTTGAACCAAAACTCCAAAATGCAAATGATCGCCTAAGGCTAAACCACTTGTTCCTGTTTTGCCTATAATGCTTTGTTTATTAATCATTTCATCTAAATCAACATTTTTAGAAGAACAGTGCCCATAAAGACTATATACTCCAAAACCATGATAAACAATTAAATTTAAACCATAAATTCCATTTTCAGCAGCAAAAACAACCTTGCCTGCGTTATTACTTATGATAGGAGCTTGTGCTACGCTTGCTAGATCAAGCCCCATATGATAAGAATCACTCACAAATTGCCCATTATAAGAATAATACCTATGATCAGCAAAATCCGCTACTTTCATACCATTTTTAAGAGGTAAAAATAAATTCAAATCAAAATTATCAATTTTTTCCTCAGGTACTTTTGAAGTGATTTCATGGATAAGTTTTTCATTGCTATTTCTTAAAGTTTCATTGACAAACTTAAATTTTTCATAACGATTGAGATTATTATCTTTTGGAGCGTACTGATTTGCTAAATTCTCAATCTTTCCATCTAAAAATTTATCCGTTAGATTGATATTTGAAACACGATATTTACGATTAACAAAATAATACCTTATACGTTCTTTTGAAATATTGCCCGCTTTATCCGTAGCGATAACAAATGCACGAAATTCCTCATCTCTTGCATCCCAAGCAATCAAAGCCGCATAATATCCTTCTTTTACATAAGGTGTGGCTTTAAAGATTTTACCTTTATTTGTTTCTATATACACCTTATCTAAATTAGCATCATCAGCCTTAAAAACAACTGCCCCAGCACCACCTTGCTCGATTTGGTAAGAATTGCTTATGATATTGATTTTTGGAGCCGTATTATCTACTAATACCGCAATTTGTTTTCTTGCTTCATTGCCACTAAAAAAATTCCAAAAACTAGAATCTTTAGCTATCGCCTCCAAAACAAAAGATTTTACATTTTCTTTGTAACCAAATTTTGGCAAAGCAACTTGTAAGGTAATATCTTTTAAATTAGAAATCTTTTCATCTGCTATAACCATTGCACTAGTATTGTCGTCTTTATGCAATATAATTTGTACGTTTTTGATAGAACTTTCATCATCTTTAATATGCACTAAAATAGGTTTTTTAAGATCAGTATATACAACATCTGGCATTAAAATTTGAGGAGGATTTTTTTCAAAAATACTTAATCTTGAAATAAAAAAAATCAAAATTGCTATTAAAACTAAAATTAAAACAGATAAATAAGTTTTGCCTTTTCTTTTTGCCATAACCTTCCTTAAAAATTTTCAATGTTTTTGTTGCTTTTAATATAAATTCTATTATATTTTCAGTAAATATCTAGCAAATTTATAAAATTTCTCTTAGGGTATTAGCCTGTTTCATCCATTCTCTTAATTCATCGTTTTTGTCTAATTGTATCATTTGTTTACATCTCTCTAATTCTTGTTGAAAAAAATCAATAGAACTTAATAAGTTATCTTTATTTTGTAAAAAAATACTTTCCCACATTTGTGGCGATGATTTGGCAATTCTGCTCATACCTTTAAAAGATCCTCCGGCTAAATGAACAATATTTCTTTTATCTTCTTCCTTCATTACAAAATTTGCCAAAGAAAAACTTATAACATGAGGCAAATGAGAAATAATAGCAGCATGATGATCATGGGCTTTACTATCCATAAAAACAATTTTCATCCCTAAATGAGAAAAAATTTCTACCGCTCTTTTTTGATGTAAATCATCAGCTATTTCACTATCACAAAGAACACAAACTGCATCTTTATAAAGCTCTTTAAAAGCTGCTTTTGGACCTGAATTTTCAGTTCCTGTCATAGGATGAGCAAAAAGAGTTTGTTTGATTAAATTCTTAGGCAAACTTTCTATAATTTTTCTTTTTGTACTTCCAAGCTCTATAATTGTTACATTAGAAGGCAAATCAACTAACTTTTGTAAAATTTCTATAATAGCATCAACAGGAGTTGCGACAAAAATCATATCACATAAAGCTAAATCTTTAAATTCTATAAGCTCATGAATAAGACCTAATTGCAGGGCATCTTTTTCATTTTCTTTGCTTAAATCCATACCATAAACACAAGAAATAAGCTTATTTTCTTTCAAACAAAGCCCTAAAGATCCACCCATAAGCCCAAGCCCTATAATTGCTATTTTCATACTTTCTACCTTAGTTTTTTTGTTAAATTTTTTTTGCTATTATACAGCTTTTAATAAAGCTTTAGGTAAAAAATCAATGAAAAAACATCTTATTAGTATTTGTGCTTTAGTTGCTATGGCCAATGCAGCAACCATTAAAAATATTAAATTTATCGGATTAAATCATTTATCGAACACAAGCGCTATAAATATCGCGGGGCTTAAAATAGGCGAGGAAATAAATCCTGCAAAAATCAACACTGCTATTCTTAATCTTTATAAACAAAATTATTTCGAAAATATTGCAGTAGAAAACAACAATGGAATTTTGGAAATTATAGTTACTGAAAAACCAACTATAGCAAAGGTTAGTATAACAGGTATAGCTTCCAATGATAGAAAACAAGTTGAAAGTATTTTAGGGATTAAAAGAGGTACACTACTTGATGAAGGAAGTATAAAAGAAGCTATTGAACGCATTAAAGCTTATTATGAAGCAAAAAGTTATTTTGATACTATTGTAGAATACAAAAAAAAGACTTTAGAAAATACTGATGGACTAGAGCTTGAATTTATAGTAAATCGTGGCGAAAATATCATTATTGATAATGTTCATTTAAGTGGAGCCAAGAAATTTTCATATTCTGATATAGAACCTGCTGTTGTTAACAAAGAAAAAGAATTTATGGGATGGATGTGGGGACGCAATGATGGAAAATTAAAAGTTTTTGAACTTAGTAACGATAGTTCAAGAATTGCTGATGAATATATGAAAAAAGGATATTTAGATGTTCAAGTATCCTCCCCTTATCTTAAAACCTACACAGATACTTATCAAGCAAATTTGACTTATTTTATCAAAGAAGGAAAGCCTTATAAAATTAAAAGTATAAGCATAGAAAATCCTTTATTTGATGATAAGCAAAATGCACAAACCGTAAAAGATTTAAGATCAAGCGCTGGCAAAACTATCAATATCGAAGACATTAGAAAAGATGTTAAAACCATAGAAACACAAAGTGCTGATTTGGGTTATGCGTTTGTAGAAGTCTATCCTGATATTCAAAAAAATGATCAAACTCAAGAAGCCACCGTTGTATTTAAAGTAATCCCTCACGATAAAGTTTATATAAGAAATGTTATTATTTCAGGAAATTCACGCACCGTAGATCGCGTCATACGCCGAGAATTATATATAACAGAAGGTAATTTATACAATAGAACAGACTTAAGCGAGTCAAAAAATGCTTTAAAAAGAACTTCTTATTTTGACGATGTAAATATCAAAGAAGAAAAAGTTGATGATACACATATTGATTTGATTGTTGATGTTAAAGAAGCTTCTACAGGAGCTATTTCTGGAGGCATTGGCTATGGATCAAGCGATGGTATTTTGCTTAACGCTTCTTTATCGGATACAAATATCTTTGGTTCAGGAATAAAAAGCTCTGTAAGCGTAGATAAAAGCGATGATACTTTATCGGGAAGGATTAGTCTCGTAAATCCACGCGTTCTTGATAGTCAATATAGTCTGGGTGGAACACTTTATTCAAATGACTATGAATGGGATAATTATTCAGAAAAAAATTACGGCTTTGATATAACAGTTGGACGCCAATTTGCAAGATACTATAATGTAAGCTTAACTTATAATCTTGAACAAAGCGATATATATCACTTAAGTCCAACTCTTTTAAGAACAGGATATGAACTTGGCAAAAGTATTAAAAGCTCTATAACTCCAGCAATCACCTTTAACAATACAGATGATTATTATCTGCCACGATCAGGTATTATTGCTTCAACTAGTTTAGAATACGCTGGACTTGGCGGAGATCAAGAATTTATTTCATCAAGCTCTAAATTTAACTTTTATCAAGGTTTGCAAGACTATATAGGATATGATCTTATTTATCGCTATAAAGCGAGTTTTTATAAAGTATGGGATGAAGGTTATTTACCAATTAACCAAAGAATTTATTTAGGTGGTATTAGATCGATACGCGGTTTTGAAAGCAGAACAGTAAGTCCTAAAAATCAATGGGGAGATGAAATAGGCGGAACCATAGCTTTTGCCAATTCCGTAGAACTTAGTTTTCCTTTGATTGATAGAATCAAACTTCGTGGTAGCGTGTTTTTTGATTATGGTATGATAGGGCGTAAAAATTTAGATGAAATAAAAAGAATGAGTACAGGTATAGGCATTGAATGGATTACACCTATTGGACCTTTACAACTTGTATTTGCCAAACCTCTTAATGATAAAAAAGGTGATGATACTAATAGTTTTGAATTTAATCTTGGAACACGCTTTTAATGAAAGAATTTTTAGATGCTTGCTTGAATGCAAATTTGCAAATACGCAAGTATCTAAACAATATCCCACAAAATGATCTTAAACTTTGCTCTAAATTAGGCTATGATAAAAATCAAGGCTATGAGCTTGACTTAAAATGTGAACAAATTTTCATAAAATATCTTAGTTGTTTTGGACAAATTTTTTCTGAAGAAAGCGGATTGATCGGAAAAGCTAGCCCAAAACAAATGATTCTTGATCCTTTGGATGGAAGTTCAAATTTTGTTTCTAAAATACCATTTTATGGAACTTCTATAGCTCTTATGGAAAAAGATCAGGCAAAAAGTGCTTTTGTTTGCAATCTTGTCAGTCAAGAAATTTTTGCTTTTAAGAACAATCAAGCTTTTAAATCTAATCTTTCCGATCCAAAATACTCACCCTTAACACCTAATCTATTTCCTAAAATAGGTATAGTTGAAAAAATTTCATTTTATCCAGAACTTCTCGATTTTTTAACAAAAAATCAATTAAAATTTCGCTCTTTGGGTGCAACAGCCTTAAGTCTTGCTTATGCTTCGTATTTTAGTTTTGTATTAATTCTTGGAAAAACACGAATTTTTGATACAGCAGCTGCTTTAGCAATTCATCAAAATTTATATATAGAAAAAAATGAAAATTTCCTTCTCCTAAGCCAAGACAAAAAAATTTTTGATATAATCTTAGAATTTTTAAAAAATAATTAGGTGAATATATGAATTTTGCAGATATTTTTTCAAAAATAAGAAGACAACAACCTAGTATTAAAGAAGCTCCAAATCACTGGGTAAAATGCCAAAATTGTCATGCTTTGATGTATTATAAAGAAATAGAATCTTGTTTTAATGTTTGTCCTAAATGTAATTATCACATGAGAATTTCAGCTGATGAACGTATTAAACTTTTAAGCGATGAAGGCAGTTTTATTGAGTATGATGCAAATTTAGAAGCTATAGATCCTTTAAAATTTGTTGATAGCAAATCCTATAAAAAACGCCTTAGCGAAGGTGAAAGTAAAACAGGTAGAAAAAGTTCTGTCATCAGCGGAGAATGTGAAGTCAATGGTTTAAAAACCCAACTTGTTGTATTTGATTTTTCTTTTATGGGCGGATCTTTAGGTTCTGTTGAAGGAGAAAAAATCGTTAGAGCTATACAAAGAGCCATCACAAGCAAAACCCCTCTTGTCATCGTAAGTGCAAGCGGTGGAGCTAGAATGCAAGAAAGTACTTATTCTTTGATGCAAATGAGCAAAACTAGCGCCGCACTTAAACTTCTTAGCAAAGAAAAACTTCCTTATATTAGCATTTTAACTGATCCCACTATGGGTGGGGTAAGTGCTTCTTTTGCTTGGCTTGGAGATTTAATCATCGCTGAACCTGAAGCTTTAGTAGGTTTTGCTGGTGCAAGAGTTATCAAACAAACCATAGGAGCAGATTTACCTGAAGGTTTTCAAAAAGCAGAGTTCTTGTTAGAACATGGACTTATAGATGCCATAGTTGAAAGAGGAGAACAAAAACAATATCTTAGCGATGTACTAAAATTTTTTAGTGGAAAATAATTTGCAAGTTAATATCTTTTGTATTCAAAAAAGTGATGAATTTAAAACTTGGAGTGAGAAATACTCTAAATTCATCTCCAAATACGCCACTTTAAAAGAAATAAATGTTTTTAATAAAAAAATAGCCTTAGCTCAAAATTTAAATGCCATAGAAGCAAAAAAAAGCTATGAAGAAGCTTTTATGCCTTATAAAAAAGGCTATTGTATCGCTCTTGATGAAAGAGGAAAAGAACTTACAAGTATAGAATTTGCAAAACTCATCCAAGATAAAAATGAATTAAGTTTTTTTATAGGCGGTGCTTATGGTTTAAGAGAAGAATTTAATCAAAGTTTGGATTTTAGACTATCATTAAGCAAACTTACTTTAGCACATCAATTTGTTAAAACCTTACTTTTAGAACAAATTTATCGTGCATTTTGCATCAACAACAATCACCCTTATCACAAATAGAAAGTTTTAAAATGAAAAAAAATGAAATACAAAATTTCAAAAATATTTTAGAAGAAAGAAAAAAAGCCATCTTAGAAAATTTGCAAAGCAATTCAAATGAAATCGAAGCTCTTCACAATAGCGTCCCAAGCGATAGTGTGGATTTTTCTGTCATAGAAACAGGATCTCAAATTGACTTTGCTATCAGCACCAATCTCAAAGAAGAACTTATAGAAATCGAAGATTCTTTAGATAAAATCAAAAACGGTACTTATGGAATTTGCGAATCTTGCGATGATGAAATCGACTCTCAAAGACTAAAAGTCAAACCTCACGCAAGATATTGTATCGCTTGCCGTCAAATTGCAGAACAAGGAAAAAAACATGAAAATTAAACTCTTCTTACTTGCAAGTTTTATTTATATAGCACTTATTTTTGCCTTTGCTTGGCATCTAGAATTAGGAAGCTATACTCTAAATATCAGCACTTATACCTTTGAACTACCTATTATGATATGGCTTGTTATTCCTTTATTTATTTATATGATTTTAGCCGTTTTACACATAGCATTTCATGGATTTTTGCGTTATTTAAAATTTAAGCATTTTTTTAAAGATGCAGCTAAATTTGAAGCTTATACTCAAGATTTACTCCTTGAAAAAGATCTTAAAACCACTTTTCAAACAAAAGAATTTAGATCTGTAGCACAACTTTTTAAAACCATAAAAACACATGAAAAAATTCCACACTCAAATAAAATCAATGAAATTTTAGATCTTATTGATGGTTTAAATAAAAACGAATTTTTTAACCTTAGCAAATTTAAACTCGAAAATAACAATGTTTTATATTTGCAAAATGAAAAAAATCATCTCAAAAATGATGCAAATTATGCCTATAACAAACTTAAAAACCTTAATGAAATCAAAGATGAATTTGAAGAAATTGCTTTTAACACTCTTATAGAAAAAGCTAGTTATGAGCAAATTAAAAATGTAAAAATCCCTAAAAAGCCTTCTGAAGTTCTCACACTTATCAAGCGTTTTAAAGAAGGAAATTTAGAACTTAGTGTAGCAGAATATGAAGTTTTACTTTCACACAACATATTAAGCGAAAAAGACTATCTTAACGCAGCAAAACTAAGTACTAAACTTTTAAATCCTGATGCTATTTTAGGAATTTTTAACAAAATTAAAAATGAAAAAAGCGAAGCTTTAAGAGCATATTTATATCTTTTGGCTGAATTTGGACTTTTAGATGAGTTAAGAGAACAAATTCACAATGATGATAAAAAATTTAATGATTTTAAAGCCTTTTTAGTCTTGCGTGAAAAAAATATCAAAATCGATCTAAATCAACTCATACAATGATAGATTTTAGCAAAAAACCCCTGTTTTTAGCCCCTATGGCAGGTTTTTCAGATCTGCCTTTTCGTAATGTAGTAAAAAAATTTGGTGCTGATATTACCATAAGTGAAATGATAAGTTCTAATGCCTTAGTTTATGAAAGTTCTAAAACTTTACATATGCTAGAAAGAGCTGAATTAGAAAATCCCTATATAGTCCAAATTGCAGGTGGAGATAAAGAAGTGCTAAAAAAAGCAGTGCAAATGCTAAATGAAATGGATTTTGTAGATGGGATCGATTTTAATTGCGGTTGCCCTGTAAATAAAGTTGTTAAACAATGTGCTGGCAGTGCTTTGCTAGAAAATTTAGAGCTTTTTAAAAATCTTGTAGGAGTGATTAAAGAAAACAATAAAAAAAGCCTTACAAGTGTGAAATTTCGACTAGGATTTAATGAAAAATATCCTGAAAAAATGGCTAAAATTTGTGAAAGCTTGGGGGTGGATTTTATAAGTATCCACGGACGTACAAGAAAACAGCTTTATAGCGGAAAAGCCGATTATGGATCCATTGCTAGTGCTAAAGCGAGCGTGAAAATTCCTGTGATTGCAAATGGCGATATTAACGCACAAAACGCTAAAGAAGTTTATAAAATCACAAAATGTGATGGACTCATGATAGGGCGTGCAAGCGTAGGAAATCCTTGGATATTTTATGAAATCAAAAGCGGTAAAAGTGTAGATGAAAAACTCAAAAAAGAAATCATACTCACTCATTTTGATGAAATGATAAAACACTACAAAGATCAAGGCGTAAGTATATTTCGCAAGCATTTACACGAGTATTCTAAAGGGCATAAAGACGCTTCAGCCTTTAGAGATACCGTTAATCGTATCGACAATACAGAAAAAATGCGAAAAAAAATAGAAGAATTTTTTAGTTTAACTTGATTGATTTTTATAATTTAAAAAATCTTAAGCCTTAATATCTATAATTTTTGCTGAAGTGTTTTGAGAAAGAATTTTATTAAATTCCCCTGCATTATCATTGCTAAAATTCATACCAAAAAGAATTTCTAGCTCATCGCTTGTGCCAAATTTAGTTTCTAGTAGTTTTCTTAAAAGCTCATTCATTTTATTATCATCTTTGTAGGTTTCGCTTTTACTTTCTACTTGTATAGGTTTGAAAGCTTTTTTGTCTTCTTCTGAAGTTTCTTGCAGTTTTTTCTGCGATGAATCAATATTGTTAAAATCAACAAAATATTTTTTTTGAAGCTCAAGATATTTTTCTTTAAATTCATCTATACTTTTGCTTGTGTGAAAAATTTTAACATAAGCTTCATCATAACTCACGCCATCAATATGCATCCAACGAGGGTGTTTAGCATTTTCATCCATCCATTGAAATAAATTTTTAACTTCTGATTCTGGTAATTCATTGTTTCTAAGCTTATCTTCTATTGAACCCTCGACTAATTCTATTTTATCGCTGAATTTTTTAGAAATCTTATACAAATCTATCAAATCATTACCTAATTCTTCTCTTTGTTTTTTTGTAAGCTCGGGATTTCCATTTTCAATACTTTCATCTCTTATTTTGGTAAGTGTTTGCAAAGGATTGTTTCCAAAATATCTATTAAAAGAGCTTAGAGGAAATACTATCATCTTTATCACCTTGGAATAAATTTTATTCTAAAGTAAATCGGCAAAAATGATTTTTTTTAATATTTTTACTCATATATTTAAAATATAAAGCGCAAGTCTTCTAGCCCTTGAAAAAAATCTTACTTAATCTTCCAAAGTCCTTACAATCAAACTTTTAGGTAAATTAAAATGCTCTATAAGTTCTTTCTCTTTTTCTCTCATTTCTCCATTATCATTTTCATGATCAAAACCTAACAAATGAAGCATAGCGTGGATAAAAAGCAAGCTTATTTCTTCTTCATAGCTATGCCCTAACTCTTTAGCCTTTTCTTTTGCCAAATCCACATTGATCACAACAGAACCCAAAGGCAAACTCTCATCGATATTTTCAAGTGGAAAAGAAAGTACATCAGTGGTTTTATCTTGTTTTCTTTGCTCTAAGTTAATTTCTTGCATTTCTTTACTATCCACAAAGACAAGCTCCACATCTTTAGGACTTAAAAAACTTGCTATAGATTCTAAAAAATCACATTTTTCATCACTTAATATCATAAACCTTCCTTAATCAAATGATATAAATTTTCTATTTCTTCATCATCAAAAATCGCACAATTTTTACTACTATAAAATTGTTTTAGTTTTTTCTCTTCAAACTCAAATCCTAAAGTACATTGAGAATGCGAAGGTAAAAAAGCCCTTAGCAATGTAATGGAATTTTGAATTTTCTCATCACAGGCAAAACAAAAAAAATCTTTATGCAATCTTCCTTCAAATTCCAAAATTTTTAAATAAGCATCAACAATAACACGCTTTGGATTTTGTTTTTCAAACCTTTTCACACACTCATCAAGTAAATCAAAATAAAAACTATCAAGCTCTTCTACATCTTTTAAGTGCCTATATAAAAGACGGATAAATTCTTGCCAAATAAGCATTTTATCCCTTTGCATAATCCATAAAAATCCCAAATGCAATACATCTTTAAGTCTTGGTAAAAAACTAGGATTTTCTTCTAAAGCAAAGTCGATTTTATAGCCGCTTAAAATACTAGAATGTCTAAGTCCATAAAAACGATAAGCCTTAATAAGCATTTTAGGACTTAAAATATAAACAATCAAATCCTCATCTTTAACTTTTTGAGTATGAAGTATAAAGCCTTGCATTAAACAATTTCAATACCATAAGCCCTAAGTATATCAAAAGCGGATTTTTCTAAATTTTCATCAAAACTTGCACTTAAATTTTGGTGTAAAATTATCCTTGCATTAGGCTTAGCACCAAAAGCTAAAATAATATTACAAAACACACAAATATGAGAAACAAGCCCTGCAAAATGAAGTTCTTCATAATCACTTTTTTGTATGAAATTAGCTAATTCTAAGCTACCAAAAGTATTTTTATAAAAAATTTTATGAGCTTTTTGTAAAAAAGGTTCAAATTCCTTTGGCATTTGCCAACCCAAACTCTCTTTAATGCAATGTTTTACAGGTAAATTTAAACCTTCTTTACTTTGTAGATAATGCTCATCATGCGTATCATAGGTTAAAAGCAAATGCGTGTTATTAAAATCGATTTGATTTAAGGCTTTAAGAATATTTTCTTTGATTTTTAAAGCCTTATCAAAACCTAAACTTCCATCAATAAAATCATTTTGATAATCCACTAAAACAAAAGCTTTTTTCATGCTTTTATGCCTTTTGAAGCCAAAAACTTTCTGTGTGTAAATTTGTAAAAGCAGTTTTTAAGCTTGTAAAAAGCTTAGGATGATCTTTTTCTAAATTTGCTAAAAGCTGTTTAGCTTCTTCTCTAGCGTGTGGAAATTTCACATTTTTTTCGCTGAGTTTCATACCAGGACAAAATTCATTTCCTATCACGCTAAGTTCATTTTGCGTAGCATTATCCCTAAGCTGTCTTTCTCGCACAAAAATCAAAGGGCGTATCACAGTTATACCGCGTTTGCTTTGATAAATAGGCGCTAAGGTTCTTAAAGCTCCATTATGAATAAAATTCATAAAAAAGCTTTCTGCTGCATCATCTAAATGATGAGCTATAGCAAGCTTGTTAAAACCTTTTTCAAGAGCGTAAGTATATAAAGCTCCACGACGCATTCTCGAAAAATAACTACAAAAACTTGAATTTTCTCTTATGGTATCGCCTGAAACTTCATAAATATTTGAATCAAGCACGCTATGTTTAATGCCGTGTTCTTCACAATGTGCATGAAGATGAGAATAATCCTCGCCCATGCCATAACTCAAAGTTACCGCTTCAAGTTCAAATTCAAAAGGAGCATGAGCTTGCATACGATTTAAAAGATGGGCTAAAGCCAAAGAATCTTTCCCGCCACTAAGCCCTAAAAGAACCCTATCTCCATCTTTAATAAGTCCAAATTTAGCATTAGCTTGTGCAACTTGGCGTATAAGTTTTTTGCTAAGATTTATCATAATTTCTCGCACATTTTAAGCACAAAATTGGCTGAAATTTTAGCTGAATTGATCACAAATTCATCAAAATCAAATTCAGCCTTTTCCCCTGCTTTATCACTCATAGCTCTTAAGATAAAACAAGGCACCTTTAAGGCATCACAAACCAAAGCCACACTTGCGCCTTCCATTTCACAAGCATCAGCATTGAAAATTTCTCTGATTTTTGCTTTTTTTGCTTCATCGCAAATAAACTCATCACCCGTTGCAATAATGCCTGCACGCAGTTTGATATTTAATTCCTTAGCAACTTCTAAAGCAAGATTGTTTAATTTCTCATCGGTTTTGATAAAAATTTCATTACCTGGAACAAAACCCAAAGGATGCCCAAAAGCGGTAATATCAAGATCGTATTGAGCTAATTTTGTTGCATAAAGCAAATCACCAATTTCAAGCTCTGGATTAAAAGCACCTGCAACACCCGTAAAAAGCAACACTTGTGCGCCAAATTTTTCTATCATCACACTAGCACTAAGAGTAGAATTTACCTTGCCGATTTTAGAATACGCTAAAACAAGTTCATGATTTTTATACTTTGCAAAATAATAAGTATTATTAGCGTGTTCTATTTTTGTATAATCTTTAAGTGTTTCAAGCAAAGGAGTGATTTCTTCACTCATGGCTCCTAAAATTGCTATTTTCATCATATAACCTTTAAAAATTCATCAATATCATTCATATTTGTTAAAGCATAAGTTTCTTTTGAAGTGATTTTTTTATTCAAACCCTTAAGCACGCTTGCACCAAATTCTATGAAATAATCTACTTCATTTTCACATGCCTTAATGCTTTGTTTATAAAGCACAGGTGAGATAAGTTGTGCTTTTAAAAGTTCAAGGGCTTCTTCTTTACATGTATAAATTTTAGCATTTGCATTAGAAAGCACGGCTTTAAAATTTGGTTTTAATACCTTTTCAAGCTCCACACAAAGCTTAGCTGAAGCATTTTCCAAAAGAGGACAATGACTTGCCACGCTCATATTTAAAAGCATAGCTCTTTTAGCTCCTGCTTCTTTAAATACACTTTCATAACTTGCTAAATCAGGTTTTAAACCTGCTACAACGATTTGTCCATCGCAGTTATAATTTGCAGCAAAAATTTGCTTGTTTTCTTTTTGTGCTTTTTGACAAAGCTCTTCAACCTTTTCATCATCAAGCCCCAAAACCACCATCATACCTGCTTCAACTTTTGCACAATCTTCTTGCATAAAAAGTCCTCTTTTATTGACCAAAGAAAGAGCCTCTAAAAAATCAAAAGCACTATTAACAGCTAAGGCTGAAAATTCTCCCAAAGAATGCCCTAAAGTAAATTTCGAACTTAAATCAGGTTTTTTTTCAAGTAAAACACTATAAGCCATTAAGGAATTTAAAACGATGGCGGGTTGAGTAAATTCACTTTGATTGAGTTTTTCGTTTTCTTCAAAAAGCAAATGTTTAAAATCAATCTTACAAAAATCACTTGCGTTTTGAAGGAGTTCTTTGGCTTTTATAGAGTTTTCATAAAAATCTTTTCCCATGCCAAGACTTTGTGAGCCTTGACCTGGAAATATAAACGCAGTCTTCATTAATGACAACCGCAACCACCGCCGCCACAGCAACCGCCGCCACCGTGTCCGTGTCCGTGATGATGATCGTGCCCATGTCCGCTTCCACAACCACAACTATGACTTCCTGCGATAATACCTGTAAGAATTTCATCTTCACTTGCAGCTCTAGCATCTACGATATTTAAAGAAAAAAGCAAATCACGACCTGCATAAGGGTGATTATAATCAATTGTCACATCATTTTCACCAATTTCTTTTACAGTTACACGAACGGTTTCGCCATTTTCACCTTCGCCAAAAAGTTCCATACCTACTTTTAAATCAATACCTGCAAATTGCTCTTTTGGTAAAGTTTGAACCGCATTTTCATCGTATTCGCCTAAACCTTTTTCTTTTTTAATTACCACATCAGCATTGCTAGGGCAATCAAGCTTCATCACTTCTTCTTCTAAGCTTTCTAAAATCTGACCTTTGCCTAAAATAAAAGAAATAGGTTGAGAATATAAATTTGATTCTAAAACTTCATTTGTATTTGCATCTTTTAACTCATAAAACATTGAAACTACACTATTTTTTTCTATAGCCATTTTATCTCCTTAATTTATTTTCTATTAGGTGAAGCTTTTGCTTCGGGTGAATTTGGATAATTAGTTTTTAAAGCTTTATAAAAACCATTTGCTGTTTTTGTATCACCTGTTTTATCCAATGAAATGGCAGTATGATATAAAAGTTTTGGGAAATAATCTCCTTTTGTACTCAAAGAAGAACTTTTTTTATAATAAACAATAGCATTGTTATAATTTTTTTGTTTATACTCGATCTCCCCTAACCAAAAATTTGCTCTTGCAGGTTTATACTGCTTTGTTATGAGAAAATTTAATTTTGCTTTGGAATCTTCAAAAGCATTTTTATCAACATCTTTTATCGCTAATTCTAAAATTTCATTATTTTTTTTCTTTTTCCAAGATTCATCAATTTGTTTTGCTTTATCATCTTGGGTATTTTGAGTATTATTGTTTTCAATGGTACTATTTGAATCTGTAGTTGAAACAACAACACTAGGTGTAATAGTTTTAACGCTTAAATTTGCATCATTTAATTCGTTTTTAGAAACATAATTTGCATTAATAGCATCTACTAAAGAACTAAGTTCGGCTAAAACTTTTTTTACTTGCTTATTATTAGCTTCTTGAATTTTTCTACTTTCTTCAACATAAGCCTTTAATTTTTGAATTTCACTAGTAAAATTATTTTCAATATTTCGATTATTCTCTTCAACTTGACTTAATCTAGAATTTGATTTAGCATATTGAGAATTTATACCTTCTAAAGTGCTTTGTAAACCCTCGATTCTTTCGTTAATTTCATTAATTCTAGCATTTGTTTGTATATTTTCATTATTTAAATTATCTAACTTTTCTTTAAATAATTTTTCATTTGAAGTTAAACCATAAGAAGAATTGCTTGTTATATCTCCTGCACCAAAAGCTGAGCTTTCTGCATAAAGTAAAGTAGCTCCAAGAAGAGCTACTGTGAATATTTTTTTCATTAATTATCTTGATAATTTAAATTCAGCACGTCTGTTTTGCGCATCGCAAGCTTTAGTTTTTTCAGTACACACAGGATTTGTTTCTCCATAGCTTTTAACAGCAATTCTATCAGCATTTACACCTTTAGCGATTAAAGCTTCTTTTACAGCTTTTGCTCTTTTTAAACCTAGAGCTTGGTTATATTCATCGGTTCCCCACTCATCGCAGTTTCCTTCAACAGTAATACTTACACCGCTTACTTCAGTGTTAAAAATATTAGCATTTGTGCTTACAACATTTTGCATATCAGGACGAATGTTGAATTTATCAAAATCAAAATATACTTTATTTAAAGTATCATTAAGTTGAGAAATTTTTGAATCAATATCCCAACCATCACTTCCACCTGAACCACGATTTGAATCAACACTACTATCACCGCTTACGCTAGTGCTTTTTGTGCTACAACCACTAATAACAACTGCAAGAGCTGCGATTGAAGTAAAAAGAATTTTTTTCATTTATGACCTTTCAAAGTTAATAAATTCTTATTATTATATCTAATTTTTAATTAATTTTAACCTAAAATTGAAATTTTTACCAATCAATTGATTGAATTTTTCCAACCCTAAGAGGAAAATAAAAAGTCTTATTTGCATTTACACGAATAACACCCAAAGCACTTTGCGCACCTAAATATTTGATAAATACTATACTTCCACCATCACTAGAAAATCTTGGAAATAAATTTTTTCCATTTGCTGTAAGTTGACGAATATAATCACTATTAATTGACATCAAATAAATATTAAAAACACCTGCTTGATTTGGTTCACGACTTGAATAAACCAAAAAATCTTTATAAGTCGAAACAGCCGAATTGTTTCTACCATGAAAAACAACTTGTTCAGCACTATTGCTATTTAAATCTTGCATAAAAATATTAGGATATCCTAAACGATCGCTTACAAATACCACTTTACTATCATCTGAGCCAATAAAATTTCCATTAACATCAATACCAGAATAATTAGTTAATTGTGTTAGATTTTTGGTATTTAAGTCATATAAATAAACATCAGGCTGATCTTTTGGAGCCATGGTAACAAGTAGTTTACTTCCATCTACATTCACATCGCTTGCTACAACCATACCGCCACTTGATAAAATTTTACTAGCTTTATTGGTATTTAAATCATAACGGTATAAAGTTGGCTTATCATGATCATAAGCTGTATAATAAAATAGAGTTTGTTCTTTATTTCCCCATTTTGGAAATAAATTAAGTCCACCATCAACAATAACTTTTTGATAAGTTAAAGTATAATCAGCCATAATAATTTGACTTTTTTTAGAGCTAGAATTTCTCGCGATCAAAATTTTATGATCCATCCAATCAACAGGTGCAAGTCCTAACGCATTTACAGAAGCTTTGACGCTTTTATGTGCCAAAAATGGATATTGCTCTAAACCATTTAAAGTATAAGTTTGCTCTGACTTATCAGAACCGCCAGCTTTTATTTTTACATTTAAACTCAAAGTGTTACCATTTTTATTTAAAGTGTATTCAAAAATATAATTACTTGTCTCAGTTGCATTAGCAACAACTTCAAAGTTTGAACTTACTTTCAAATCGTTCACAATGATATTATAAAAGCTTTTCTTTAAATTCTCATCACTTAAATTTGAATTGTCTTTAACAATAATCTTTGGTAAAACTACACCAGAATTAACAACATCAATCACTGGATCTTCTGCCCAAAGACTTCCTAAAAAGACTAAAAAAATTGCTACAATTTTTTTCATTTTTTTCTCCTAATCATTTTTAACTTTTACTTCATCTCTTAAATTCATGGTAATGCTTATATTTTTATTTTGCGGAGGATAAGTAATAAATTTACCTTTTTGACTTTCTAAAAATTCAGCCACTTTAGCATCATATAAAGGATTCCCACTTTTTTCAACTGAAGTATAGCCAAATTTTCCATTTTCATCAATAAAAATTTTTACCTTAACAGAAATTTTTTCACTATTTGGATAATACTGAGTCCATCTTTGAGTGATAATACGCACAACTTTCCCTAAAAATTCATCATAAATTCCAATCTTTTGCGCCTTTGTGCTTTCGCCTTGCGTTGAACTTTCTTCTTGAAGTAAACTATCATTAAGTTGTTTTACAAGTTCAGAAGCTTGAGGTTTTGGGGCACTAGAAATTCCTGATTTAGCACTTGATTGAATTTTTGTAGTCTTTTCTTCTTGTATTTCTTTAATATTTCCAAAAAGCTCATTAAAATTACTTGCCTTTTGGTCAATATCTTCAGTTTTAACTGTTTTATTTGTAGTCTGAGCAAAAAGCTTTTCTATATCAATTTGCTCTGTTGGTTTTTGTATTTCTTTAGGAGTGTTGCTTTGAGTAATAACTTGTTTTGATGGTTCAGCAAGTTCAATATCTACAAAACTATCTTTTATATCAGTATATTGTATAGCAGGTTCAACCTCGCTTACAAGTCTAAAAAAAACAAGAATTACTATACTAATATATATTGCTAAAGCAAGTAAAAACGAATTTAAATTACTCAAACCATAATTTTTCATGATTATTCAGTCTGTAAAGCAACTTTATTAAATCCTAAATTTTTTACACTTCTTAAGACTGAAATAACATCGTCATATTTTAAGCTTTTATCAGCGCGTATAAAAACCGGATCTTCGGTATTAAATTGTGCTTTTCTTTGAGCAAGATTGTCAGCAAAACTTATAAAATCGTATTTTTCTTGATTTAAAAAAATTTCTTTTTTTGCATTAATACTAATAATTAAACTCTTAACAGTTGGAGTGCTGGTATTTTTTTGACTACCTTGTGGAAGATTAATTTTTTCTTCATAAGTAATGCTTGGAGCTGTTACCATTAAAATCGCAAGCAATACAAGCATAATATCTACTAAAGGTGTGATATTAAGTTCAGGTTTTTCATCATCAAATGGCATTTTTAACCTTATTTACTCGAACTTATAACTTTAATCTCGCTATCAATAATGCTTAAAAGTTCAAAAGCTTTTCTTTTAATGATGAGATGAAATGTATAAGCAGGAATTGCTACTAAAATACCACAACCTGTAGCAACTAAAGCCTCGCTGATTTTAGGAGCTATGATACTTAAAGAATTTTGAGTTCCAAGCCCACCAAAAGTTTCAAGTATAGAAATAACTGTCCCAAAAAGACCTATAAAAGGTGAAGTTGAAGCAATAATACTAAGCCAAGTAAGTCCAGCAGAAGCGCGGCGACTTGCTAAATTTTTATAGATTTCTAAATGATTTGAAGTTGTATCATTGCATTTTCTTAAAATCGAATCAGTATGACTTAAATCCTTCTCACCCAAGAGCAAAGTTTCTAAACTTTCTTTTTCTTTATTTCTCCATGTAGCCAAATAAGTCAATCTAGCAAACAAAATACTAAATGCTAAAATAAAATATAAAGAAAGCCATAATAAAACTATATAAGTAATAATACTTGAACTATTGAAAAAATGAAATATAGCTTCAAAATTCATTAATGCATCCTTGCATTATCAAGTTTTGAAAAAGTTGCTGCTAAAGCTGCATTATCAGAACTCATAGATTTAATCAAATCTTTTGCTTGAGCAAGATTTTTTTCAATCTCACTTTCATCACTTCCACAAACCCAAACCGCACCCTTTGCTAACACGCAAATCTTATCTTCATCTACCTTTGCATGTCCAGCATCAATAGCAACTAACTCATGATTTAAATCAGCTTTTTCAATATCAATTACTCCAGATTTTAAAGAAGAAACCAAAGCAGCATGTCCTTTAAGCACACCAAATTCTCCTTCACTACCTGGTAAAGTAACAGATTTTACTTCTCCTTGATAGATTACACCCAAAGGCGTAACTATCTCGAAATTAATCAAATCGTTCATAAATTAACCTTTTAATTTATCCGCTTTTGCAATAGCTTCATCTATATTTCCAACCATATAGAAAGCATTTTCTGGTAAATGATCATATTTACCTTCTAAAATTCCCTTAAATCCTGCTATTGTATCTTTAAGGCTTATATATTTTCCTGGGCTACCTGTGAAAACTTCTGCAACGAAAAATGGTTGTGATAAGAATTTTTCAATCTTTCTTGCTCTTTCAACTACAAGTTTATCCTCTTCGCTAAGCTCATCCATACCTAAAATGGCGATGATATCTTGTAAATCTTTGTATTTTTGAAGCACTGATTGAACACCACGAGCAACTTTATAATGTTCTTCTCCAATGATATTTGGGTCAAGCATTCTTGAAGTTGAGTCAAGTGGGTCAACTGCAGGATAAATACCCTTTTCAGCAATAGCTCTATTTAAAACCGTTGTAGCATCTAAGTGAGCAAAAACAGTTGCTGGAGCTGGGTCTGTTAAGTCATCAGCTGGAACGTAAACAGCTTGAACTGAAGTGATTGAGCCTTTTTTAGTTGAAGTAATTCTTTCTTGGAATTTACCCATTTCACTTGCTAGGGTTGGTTGATAACCCACAGCTGATGGAATTCTTCCTAAAAGTGCTGACATTTCAGAACCTGATTGTGAAAATCTAAAGATATTATCAATAAACATAAGCACATCAAGACCCATTTCATCTCTAAAATACTCAGCCATTGTTAAACCTGTTAAAGCAATACGATTTCTTGCCCCTGGTGGTTCATTCATTTGTCCATAACATAGAGCAACTTTGTCTAAAACATTACTTTCTTTCATTTCATTATAAAGGTCATTTCCTTCACGAGTTCTCTCACCTACACCTGCAAATACAGAATAGCCGCTATGTTTAAATGCAACATTGTGAATAAGCTCCATAATAATAACAGTTTTACCAACACCTGCACCACCAAAAAGACCTACTTTACCACCTTTTGCATAAGGAGCAAGTAAATCCACAACTTTAATCCCTGTTTCAAAAATCTCACTTTTTGTGCTTTGATCTTCAAAAGCTGGTGGATCTCTATGAATTGCCCATTTTTTATCAAAAGAAATTTCTTCACCTTCATCGATCAAATCTCCAGTAACATTGAAAATTCTTCCTAAAACTTTCTCACCAACAGGAACACTAATAGGAGCACCTAAAGCCTCAGCTTTTAAGCCCCTTACCAAACCATCTGTCATATCCATAGCAATAGTTCTAACTCTATTATCTCCTAAATGAGCTGCTACTTCTAAAACAAGTTTATGTTTTTTTCCTTCGCTTTCAAAATTTACAACAATTGCTTCATTAATTTGAGGTAAATAGTCGTTAAAATCTACATCAACAACCGGACCTAATACCTGTGAAATAAATCCTTGCATTATTTATCTTCTCCTTAAAATTTTACTATTTCATTGATTCAACACCACTGATAATCTCTATAAGCTCAGTAGTAATGGATTCTTGTCTTGCTTTGTTATAAGCTAAATTTAGTTGTTTCACTCTTGCCTTTGCGTTATTAGTTGCATTATCCATAGCTTGCATTCTTGCGCTATGCTCTGCCGCCAAAGAATCGATTAACGCATAATACATATTATACTCGAAATACGTTTTCATTAAATCTTCTAAAAGCTCAGTTCCTTCCGGTTCAAGCTCTAAAAGAGAATTATGAGTCTGTTCAATACTCTTTGGCTCAACTGGAATAAGATGATTAATTTTAAGTTCTTGGGTAATCATATTTTTATAACCATTATGAACTAAAATCACTTCATCTGTATTTCCATTTAAAAAATCATCTACAGCAGCATGAATTACTTCACATGCTTTCTCATAATCAGGACTAGAACTAAGATGGAAATATTTCTCTAACAATTCTATTTTTTGAAAATTAAAATATTCAATCCCAGTTTTACCTATAGCTCTAAGACGAATATTAATATTTTTTGCTTCATATTCTTTTAGCATTTCACTTACTGTTTTTAAAGTCTTAATATTAAAACCACCGCATAAGCCTTTATCTGCAGTGATAAATATTAAATCTACGGTTTTAATTTGTTCTTTTTTATGAAAAAAAGATAAACGCACATCATCTTCATTGTGAACAATTTTATTGATCTGAAATGAAATTTCACTCAAAATTTCATCGATTTTTTGTGCATAAATTTTTGATCTTTTAGCTGCTTCTTCTGCTTTTTTTAACTTAGCAGTAGAAACTAGCTTCATAGCATTTGTAGTCTTTTGAGTGTTATGAACACTTTTAATTTTTCTTTTAATTTCTTTTAAATTAGACATAAAAGACCTTATAAATGATTTGCTTTAAACTCATTAATGGCTTTAGCTAGTTTTTCTTCCAAATCAGAATCTAAAGCTTTTTTAGAGCGAATTTGCTCAAAAATATCTGGATGTTTTGCCTCAATAAAAGGATAAATTCCATCTTCAAATTCCTTAATTCTAGAAACAGCAATATCATCTAAGAAACCTTTGGTTCCTGCAAAAATTAAAACTACTTGTTTTTCAATGCTAAGCGGAGAATAAGGTGGTTGTTTTAAGAGTTCAACCATTCTTTGTCCACGTTCAAGTTGTTTTCTACTTGCCTCATCTAAATCACTAGCAAATTGTGCAAAAGCTTGAAGCTCTCTATATTGAGCAAGGTCAAGTCTTAATGTGCCTGAAACTTGTTTTGTAGCTTTAATTTGAGCAGCCCCACCTACACGAGATACTGATAAACCAACATTAATTGCAGGACGAATTCCTGAGTTAAATAAATCAGTTTCTAAGAAAATTTGTCCATCTGTAATTGAAATAACATTAGTTGGAATATAAGCAGAAACATCTCCTGCTTGTGTTTCAATTATCGGCAATGCCGTCAAAGAACCAGCACCTAATTCATCATTTAGCTTGCTTGCTCTTTCAAGCAATCTTGAATGAAGGTAAAAAACATCGCCTGGATAAGCTTCACGACCTGGAGGACGACGTAAAATCAAAGACATTTCGCGATAAGCTACAGCATGCTTGCTCAAATCATCATAAACAATTAAAGCATGTTTTGCGTTGTCTCTAAAAAATTCACCCATGGTTACACCAGTATATGGAGCTAAGTACTGTAAAGCCGCAGGATCTGAAGCACCAGCATTTACAACAATAGTATATTCCATAGCACCATGTTCTTCTAGTCTTTTAACCACTTGTGCCACTGTACTTTGCTTTTGACCAATTGCAACATATATACAGATAACTCCTTGACCTCTTTGAGATATAATAGTATCAACAGCAACAGTAGTTTTACCTGTTTGTCTATCACCTATGATAAGCTCTCTTTGACCACGACCAATTGGCACAAGCGCATCAATAGCTTTAATTCCTGTATGTAAAGGCTCATGAACACTTTTTCTCGCCATAATACCTTTTGCTTTTTCTTCAACAAAACGATATTCATTAGCATTGATCACACCTTTAGCATCAATTGGCTCACCTAAAGCATTTACAACACGGCCAATCAAAGCCTCACCTACTGGAACTTTAAGTAATTTCTTAAGTCTTTTTACAGAAGCACCTTCTTTTAAACCTTCTCCTTTTCCAAGTATAACAATACCTACACTCGACTCTTCAAGGTTTAAGGCCATTCCTTTATCACCATTTTCAAATTCTACCATTTCTCCAGCCATAATATTCTTAAGTCCATATACCTTAGCAACACCATCAGCTACAGAAATAATCTTTCCTGTTTCTTCAATTTCAAGATTTAAATCAAAATTTTCAATTCTTTCTTTGATTATTGAACTGATCTCATCAGCTTTAAATTTCATTTATTTTTTCTCCTTAGATAATTTTCAATATATATTCGTTTAGCTTATTTTGAAGAGCTTTCATAGAAAAAGAAAGTTCATAACCTAATTCTTCTAATTCTATTTTAACACTATCATCTTGACTGATTTTATTATTTAGTTTAATATTTGCATCAAATTTTTTGTTAAGTTTGACTTCAAGATCTTTAAGATTTTCTTGACTTAATTTTTCTTTAGAATATACAATACCAACAAAAATATTTTCTTTAAAAGCTTTTTGTCTTTCAAGTTCTTTAACTATTTGAGGAATGCATTCTAATCTTGAATTTTCAATCAAAAGTCTTAAAAAATTTTGAAAACTAGAATTTTTAATATCAAGAAAAGAATCAAGAAATTCCATTTTTCTTTCTTTTTTAATCTCATTAGATTCTATAATATTTTTAAATTTTGGCAAAACAAAAGCAGAATTTAAAATACACAAATTCTGATAAAAATCATTTATATCAGCTCTTGAAGCTATCGCTTTTGCATATCTTCTTGCAATTATATTTTCCATATTTAAGATACCTTCTTCATCATAAGTTCTATTATTTCACTCTGTTTTAATGTCATATTTGGATCAGAAAAAATTTCATTTAAAGTATTTGATACTAATTCTTTTTCCATTTTTCTAAATTCATAATCTTTTTGTTCCTCAAAATGTTTTTGAAGTAAATCTAACTCATCTTGAGTTTCTTTCTTAATATTTTTAACTAAGATTTCAGCTTCTTTTTTTGCTGTAATTAAAGCGGCAGCAGCACTTGCCTTAGCTTCTTCAAGTTTTTTCATCGTATCTAATTTCTTAGCTTTACTTTCTAAAAGTTTTTTTTGAATTTCATCAAGTTTAGAAGAAATTTTTACAATACGGTTTTTGTAAAAATTTTTAAATGGAGTTGCAACAAAATAATACAATATACCCACAAAAATTAGAAAATTAATAGTCCTTGGAATAATATCATATTCTCCACTACCGTTTGATGCACCAAAAGCATACAAAGGTAGCAAAAATATAATAAATAATAACTTACTCATTTCTCTCCTCTTAAATTTTCTTTATGTTATTTTGCAAAACTTGCTTAAGCTCAGGTAAATGTATGTTTAAATGTTCTTGTAACTCTTTTTTTTGAATAGCTAAATCTGCATAAAAGCTGGCCATTTTTCTTTCTAATTCTTCTTTCTTGCTTCTAAGAATTTGCTCTGCCTCTTCTTTAGCAGCAGCTATAGCACTTTGTTTGATTTTTTGAATTTCTTCTCTAGTGTTAATATGAATAACTTCTAATTCATCATTCACACATAAAACTTCTTGAGAATTTTCTTTTACTTTATTCTCATCATTTTTTATAGAATCATTTCTTTCATCCATAAATTTTAAAAGCGGCTTATACAGCATACTATTTAAAATAACTATCATAGCCAAAAAAATAGCTATAGTAGCAAGCATTATGGAAGGATGCATATCTTCAAACATAATTCTCCTTGGTTAGAATTTTTGAAGGACTATTTTACCATAAAAAAGCTAAGATTTTGGTTAAAACTTTTCAAGCATTTTGATTAATTTTTTAATTTTATCAATATTTTCTAAATGAATTACAAAATCATTATTTTTATTTTTGCAGTCAAATCCAAAGCGATTTAGTATTTGTTTTAATTTTTTTATTTCATCTTCAAATTCTTGATTAGGTAAGCTTTCATTATTTTTTATTTTTTTAACTATTTTTTCAGTATCTCTAACATTAAGTTTTTGACCTATTATGCTATCAACCAACATTTTTTCATCTTTTTGATCTAAACCAACCAAAACTTTAGCATGACCCTGAGAAATTTTTCCAGAAGCAATCAACTCTTGAGTTCTAATATCTAAATTCAGAAGTCTTAAAGTATTTGTTATTTGAGTACGAGACTTATGAATAAGTTCTGCTAAATTCTCTTGAGTAATCTTATGAACTTGCATCAAATCCTTATAAGAATTAGCAAGTTCAATAGGGTTTAAATTCTCTCTTTGTATATTTTCAATAAGAGCCAATTCTCTAAGT
This sequence comes from Campylobacter sp. CFSAN093227, assembly GCF_012897855.1. Taxonomy (NCBI): domain Bacteria; kingdom Pseudomonadati; phylum Campylobacterota; class Epsilonproteobacteria; order Campylobacterales; family Campylobacteraceae; genus Campylobacter; species Campylobacter sp. CFSAN093227. The sequence continues at coordinate 109,030 of NZ_CP040610.1, read as the reverse complement.
TTATTCTCATCAATATCAGCAATAAAAGCTAGAATTTCTTTTTTTCCTAATGCTTTCACTGCTCTTAAGCGACGTTCCCCAGCAATTAAAATAAATTTATTATTTTTTTTAAATACAATAATAGGCTGAATAAGTCCAAATTCTTTGATAGAATTAGCAAGCTCATCTAAAGCTTCTTGATCAAAATTCTTTCTTGGCTGAAATGGATTGGGTGAAATTTGATCAATTTCTATCATAGTGCTTTGATTTTTATCAAAACCCAATTCTTTGCTATAAACAGTATCCATATCACTGATTAAACTACTTAAACCCCTATCTTTATTTAACCCCATTATAATTATCCTAATATAGAATACGCCAAATTTTGATAAGCAACAGAACCTGGCGATTTAATATCATAAAGAATTATAGGCTTTCCAAAACTTGGACTTTCTGCAAGTTTTACATTGCGAGGGATCACAATAAAGTCATCTTCGTTTCCATTAATAGTAAAAAGTTGTTTTTTAAAATTTTGTTTCAAATCATCTACAACATCTTTAGAAAGATTATTTTGAGAGCTATACATTGTCGGTAAAAATCCACGAACCCTGAGTTTAGAATTAATAGTTTTTTTGATAATTTTAATTGTATTTAAAACCATAGCTACACCCTCAAGCGCATAAAATTCACACTGTATAGGGATAATTACGCTATCACTTGCTGCAAAAGCATTTATAGTAATACTTCCAAGAGCAGGTGGAGAATCAATAATAATAAAATCATACTCATCAATTACTTCTTGAATTTGATTTTTAAGTAACATTTTTTTCTCATTATTTTCACCTTTAGCAAGCTCTTGTTCTATACCTACAAGACCTATATTTGAAGGAGCTAAATGAAGTTGTGGCAATTCTGTTTTTAAAATAATATCTGAAAGCTTTTTTCTTCCTATAAAAACATGGTAAATATTATACTCATAATTATTACGATTAAAACCAAGCCCTGTAGTCGCATTAGCTTGTGGATCAACATCAATCAAAAGTACTTTTTTTTCAGCCACAGCCAAAGAAGCGGCTAAATTTACTGCTGTTGTAGTCTTTCCTACTCCACCTTTTTGATTTGCTATTGTAATAATTTCGCTCATCTTAAACTATACACCCTTTTATCGCCTAGTAAAATTGAACCATCTTCGTACAAAAAAGAATTTTCAAGTGAAAAAACTTTACCTTCATGATGGACGCTAAATTTTCTTGATTTTTCAAATTCTAACATATACTTGCTAAAAATATTCTTCCATAAAATTTTTTTTTCTACTTTTTGCAAAAACTCACTCACTAAATCTTTAAGCGAAATTTCTATATCGCATAAAGCTGTATTTTGGGGTGCAAATTTAAGATTTAAACCCATACCGCCTATGATAAAATTTGAAATTTTAGCACTTATAACTCCTCCAGCTTTTTTATCATCTAAATATAGATCGTTAGGCCATTTAAGCCAAATTTTAGAACCTTTTTCTTGTAAAAGTTCTTTAAGTAAATAAGCAAAATAAATACTCACAGAAGCTAAAGGTAAATCTTTTGGTAAATCTTCTTCTTTAATACAAAAAGAAAGATGTAAATTTCCTTTAGAGCTTTGCCAAGAATTTTCCCTACTTCCAACTCCATTTGTTTGTTCTAAAGCATAAATAGCAAAATTTTCATCAATCTTTCCATTGCGTATTTGCTCGCATAAAAAAAGATGAGTTGAGTCTATACTTTCAACACAAACTATCTTCACTTTTAAGCCTTTTTCCATTTAAATAAGTCCTGCCATCAAGAGCTTTTTTTCCACTTTCTTGAAGTTTTTTAATACGCAAAACTCCTTGTTTGCAAGCAAGCAAAAAACTTTCTTTTTCTAATTCTAAAATTTCACCCATCTTAGCATTTTGTTTTAATTCATCCACAAGTTCAAGTTCTAAGAATTTAAGTCCATTTTCCAAGAAAACTCCAGGCCAAGGGGTGAAAGCTAGATATTTTTGATAAAGTTCTCTTGCATTTTGCAAATTTATAAGCCCATCTTCTTTTTTGATTTTTCTACAAAGCGTTGCTAGACTTTCCTCTTGTTTTTTAGGGGTGATTTTATCAAAATTTAAAAGAGTAGAGAGGATCAGCTTAGCGGCCAAATTTGCTAAAAGTTCAAAAACTTCACTTGAATTTTTATCTTTTATATCACATTCTAAGCTTTCAAGTATAGCACCTGTGTCAAGCCCTTCTTCCATGAGCATGGTGCAAACTCCACTTTTTTCATCTTTATTTAAAATTGCACTTTGGATCGGACTGGCACCACGGTATTTTGGAAGTAAAGAAGCGTGCAAATTCACACAAGGCGCTAAATCCAAAATGACTTTAGGTAAAATTTTTCCATAGGCAGCAACCACGATAAAATCAGGATTTAAATCCTTAATCTCTCTTATAATATTTTTATCTTTTAAAGAACTTGGAGTAAAAATAGGAATACTAGGATAATTTTGACTTAAAAAAGCCTTAGTATCACTTGGAGTTAAAATTTGCTTTCTACCTACGGCTTTATCAGGCTGAGTAAAAAGTGCTACGAGTTTAAAATTTTCATTTTCTACTAGTGCTTTTAAAATACAAGTTGCGTAAGATGGAGTGCCCATAAAAATAATTTTTTTCATTTTTTCGCTTTGTGTGAAATTAAAAGTTTTAATTATAGCTTATTTGATTTTAAAAGAGAATTTAATAAATTAATCACTCAAACAAAGTTCCACCTATTTGTTTATCTTCTAATAAAAATGTCTTTGCCACACTTAAATCAAAGCCACTTGCTAAAAACATTTTTTTATTGTGTTCAAGTAAAAATTTAGCTGCCTTAAGTTTGGTTACTATGCCACCTGTTCCGTGCTCACTACCTGTTTTTATGGTTGCTTGTAGCCATTCTTCTTTAATATGAGTGATTTTTTCTAAACGCTTTGCATCACTAAATTCACTAGGATTTTTATCGTAAAATCCATCAATATCGCTTAAAATCACAAGCAAATCCGCATCAAAAAAATGCGTAGCATAAGCACTTAAACTATCATTATCACCAAAGACAATTTCTTCTATAGCTGTAGCGTCATTTTCATTGATAATAGGCAAAATTCCTAAATTTATCATCATATCGATAGCATTTTTTGCGTGTTTGGTAGCTTTTCTAGAGTCAAAATCCTTGCCTGTAAGTAAAATTTGTCCGCCTAGTTTGTTAAATTTGGCTAAAAGCTCGTTATAAACACTAATTAAAAAAGGTTGTCCAATAGCAGCTAAAACTTGTTTATTAATAAGGTTTTTTCTATCGATATCTAGTTTGGTGTGTCCTGCCGAAATAGCCGCCGAGGTTACTAAAATTACTTCATATTTTTCCATGAGTTTAGCTAAAAATGCGACTAAATTTTTAAGACGCTCAAAATTTAAAGTGTTTTCTTCGCTAATCACATGAGAACCCACTTTAACAACTATTCTTTTCATGCTTATTCCTTGAAAAATTTTTATAATTTTAGCCAAAATTTCATATAAACTAGTTATTTTTTGAAAAAATAGGGAGTGTTTGAAATTTTTAATATAAAACACTTCCTAGATTGTTAAAATTTTTATTTGTTATTTCTTAAAGTTTTAATTTCTTCTAAAAGCATGAATTTAAGTTCTTTAAGTCCTGTTTTTTCAAGGCTTGAGACTTTGATTAAAAAGCTTTGTGGATTATTTATTTCTTTGAGATAATTGTCTAACTCATTAATGTTTAAAGCAATTTGCTCAGCAAATTCCTCTCCTAAACGAACACTATCACTTTTTGAAATCATGATGCCAAATTTACGCCCAAAAAGTTCATTGGAAAATTTTTCAAGTTCTTTTCTTAGTACTATAAATTGTTCTTTTAAAGGCATTTGCCTCATAGGATCTAGCACGAAAAGTAAAAAGCTCGTTCTTTCTATGTGCTTTAAAAAGGCAAGTCCTAAGCCTTTACCCCCACTTGCTCCTTCGATAATCCCTGGAATATCAGCCATAACAAAGGAATTATACTCATCTACATCTACAAGTCCAAGTTTTGGAGTAAGGGTGGTAAATTCATAATTTGCAATTTCAGGTTTTGCATTTGAAACAACGCTTATAAGAGTAGATTTTCCCACATTTGGAAAGCCCACAAGCCCTACATCGGCAATAAGTTTAAGTTCAAGTCTGACTAAGCGACTTTCTCCTTTTATACCAGGTTGTGCGTAATCGGGGCGTTGATTGGTGGCGTGTTTAAAATGGGTGTTGCCAAGTCCACCTTTTCCACCTTTTAAAAAAAGCTCTCTTTGTCCTTCTTTGGTAAGATCAAGTAAAATTTCATTGGTTTGTACATCGATAACTTGCGTTCCTTCGGGCACTATAAGTTCTAAATTTTCACCCTTTTTGCCATTTTTATTGCGTCCCATTCCACCAGCACCATTTTGCGCGCGTAATTCTCTTTTGCCTTTGAAATTTACAAGAGTGTGGGTATTATTATCACATACGAAAATAATATCACCACCATTTCCACCATCTCCTCCATCAGGGCCACCAAGTGGAACATGTTTTTCACGGCGAAAACTTACAGCACCTTTGCCACCATCGCCTGAAGCTAAAGTAATTTTAACACTATCAATAAACATTTAAATTGCCTTTGACTTTAAATTTATAAAGCTAAATTTGAGTAAATAAAAGAAGTTAAATTTATAAATTTAAAGTTTTCAAGACGCTAAAAAGCGTCCTAAAAACTTATGCAGGATATACAGAAACTTTTTTTCTATCTTTGTCTTTTCTTTCGAATTTTACAAAACCATCAATTAGAGCAAAGATAGTATGATCTTTTCCCATGCCTACATTGTTACCTGCATGAGTTGCAGTTCCTCTTTGGCGGATGATGATATTTCCAGCTCTAACAAACTCGCCACCAAATTTTTTAACACCTAAACGACGACCTATGGAATCGCGGTTATTTTGAGTTGAACCTTGACCTTTCTTGTGTGCCATTCTTTACTCCTTAAGCTTTAATATCTTTTACTACAACGCGAGTAAATTGTCTTCTAAAACCGCGTTTGAGTTTAGAATCTTTTCTGCGTCTTTTTTTGTAAATCACAACTTTTTTATCTTTTCCGTGATTGATCACTTCCAAAACAACTTTTGCACCTGCTACGAAAGGCGCACCTACCTTTAATTCTTTATCATTGATAGCAAGAACTTCGCTTACTTCAATACTTGCTTTGCTTTCAGCTTCAAAGTGATCTAGTTTTAGCTCATCGCCAACACTTACTTTGTATTGCTTTCCGCTGTGTTTGATAATAGCATACATTGCTTTTCCTTATAAATTGGTAGTACCATAAAGCACCGTAATAACGGATTTAAAAGCTTTAGTGGTTTAATAAAATTTCGATTTTACAAAATTTTTCTTTAATTTTTGATGAATTTAAGAAAGAGTTTAGAGTTTGAGAAAAATCAAACTCTAAAAATTTAAAAGCCTAGATTTACTCCGCCGCCTTCTTGGGTTTGATAATTTGCATCACGACCTATAGTGTAGCCATTTCCACTACCAGTATTACTTAAAGGTCTGCAAATATCGCCCACTTTTACACTACCTTCTGTGATTTTTGCATAAGAAAATTTAGGGCTTGTGCGAGTGATTTCAATACTTCCTGTTTTGCTTTCTACTCTTCCTGTATTTTCTTTTGTATAAGTATCTTTTATAGCCTTGCCAAGAGCAAAACATTCATAAACATCACCTTGATTTAAGCTTTGAGAAAATATTACTTCATTGTTTTCAACACTTGCAACTTTCAAAGGATAAATTGCGTTTAAAATATCTCCTGCTATACGATTTGCAATTTGTTTGAGTGCGGTTTCATTGGCACTAAGACTATTGTCTTTAAGATTGACTTTCATGCTTAAAGTATTAGAAAATTTAATTTGTCTTGTAGCAAATAAAAGCACACGATAATCTACGATAACTTCAATTTCAGTTTTGCTTTTTCCTGTTAAATTGCTTGTTTTTTGTTTACCTTCAAGTCCTGAAATAGAAAACAATAAAATATAATCTGTTGCTAACACATTTTTAAGTTTATAAACTTCATCGCTAGCTGCGTCGCCACTTTTGATTAAAGCTTTTTCCATTTCATAATAGCCACTAGAATCACGGTCTAAAACATTAAATTTACGACTTTGCAATAAATCAGAAATGATTTTTTGTTGCAAAGCTGAGCCTATACCTCTTTTTGCAGCATCTGGAGTAGAATCAAAAACAGTAATACTTCTTCTATTATCTGCACTTAAACCTGGAGCTTGATACTTTTTTGTTGTTGTGGTTTTAAAAATCGTTACATTGGCTGTATATTTACCATTTACATCTTGTTCAACACTATTGATTTCATAAGTATCAGCTCTACCTTTGGTGGCTTTTGAAATTTGCTCGCTGTAATTATCTTGTATATTTGAACCTGAATTATCAGTTGAAACGCTAGTGTTAGATTTCTTAAGAGAATTGATGCTTACTCCACTCATTTTTCCTATAGCTTCTATAATGGCATTGTTTATCGCATCTTCCCTAGTCAAGCCTGTGCCTTCACCTGTGCTTGATTTTGTTGAAGTTGTGGTTATAACTTTAGCATTAAGACTTAGGCTTAAAAATAAGCCTAAAAAAAGAATTTTAATTATTTTCATCTTTTACCTTTAAAAATCATCCATGCTATTTACAACATTAGAACTTCTTTGTATGCTAGAAGATTTTTTAGCTTCATTTTTTGTTGCATTTGACTTTGAATTTAAAGCCTCATTTGTGTTAGCTAAATTTTCATAAGAATAAAATCTCACAGCTCCTACATGTTCAATACCATTTTCACTTGTATAGCTCCATTTTTTAAGAGTACGAATACCACGAATTTTACCGCTTGCGCTTGCTTTTATTTTACTATTTACTTTGTCAATAATATTTGTTATGTTTTGAGTTTGTTCTTGAGTGGAACTATCATTAACATTAATACTTTGTTTGATGATTTCCTCGTAAGTATCACCAGTTGTTCTTTCATCTTTAAGACTTAAATTTGTATTAATAAACTCTATAATAGCAGCATCAGCCATAGTAAGTGCTGTTTCTTTGGCTCTATCTTCTAAAATATTTGTTTTTTTAGCATTGCTAGGATCTGCTACATAACCCCAGTTTCCATAACTTAAAATAATAGGTGCACCATTTTCATCATAAACTAAGCGAATTCCATATTCATTTAAAAGCCTTTTGTATCTTTTGGCAGATACTCACTTATTGCCTTGCCTTTACCCTTAATAGCACTCTGTCTTGCTAGTGCCATATCTTTTGCTAATTGGCGAGTTTTATTGGAAATAACAGCAATAACACCTACATCATACTCACCTCTTCTTTGTGTAACTATAGTTTACACAGGAACAAGTCCACTCATAGAACCTATGGCATTTGTCATAGTTTTATTAAGAAATTCTTGCTTTAATAAAGTCTTTTTTCTGTCTTCGCTTAAAGAATTTGTATCTATACCTAAATCTTTTAATGCCTTATCAAGCTGAGCACCAGCTAATTGTGTAAGTTTATTTAAAATTTGATCAACCTTATCACCTTTTGGCAATTCATCAAATTCCTTAGCATTAGTAGAATTGTCTGCTTCATAATTTTGAATCTTGCTTGTAGCAATTCTTCCAAAAGCATCTCTTATAAATTCGCTTTGTAAATTTAACATTGCTTTTTGATAAGCATTTTGTAAAGCTTGTGCAAATTGTGGATCAGTATCATTTACAGCAACAGTACTTTTTCCTGTATAAAAAGTTTTTCCATCTTTGGTTATACCATATTCTATACCGAAATTATCGGCAAATTCTTCAAAAAAATCTTCAATTGATTTTGGGGTAATATCCTTAGTACTTGCGTCAGACATTTCATTTTGAATATTTATATCTTGTTGTGTAATTTCTACAGGCTGGGAACCTTGTGCATAAAGTAAACTTGCCATAACTAAAGAGCCGATAAATAATATTTTTTTCATTTCGTATCCTTTTAAAAATCATAAAAAAAGCCCAAGCTAAACACTTGAGCTAAAAAAATTTATTCATAAATTAATTTTTATTTTACCAAGTAACTGATTTACTAGAACCGGTTTTATCAATAGTTTGTTCATCTTCCCAATAAACTAAACCTGATGTTAGATCAGTAAGTCTTAGCAAGAAAAAGTATTCTACTTGAGTTTTACCATTGCTAAGTTTTACATTATCTTGTCTAATTTTACCCGCAAGAGAAAAATCAGGCGATACCAATGTCCCTTTTTTTGCTATGGTTTTTTGATTAAACTCATCATTATCTCTTAATTCTCTTACATCTTCACTCATGCTATCAAGTGCTCCGCCTGCAGCAACTGCTGAAGTTAGAACAAATTTACCTGATTTTCTTAATGCAGAAGTGATTTTTGCGGTGAGTTTTTCAGTATCGATTCTTTGCGGGGTATCATTCACAACCCTACCAATAGCAATAACCTTTCTTGTACCTGGTTTAATATTTGCAAAAGCAGGATCGCTTAACATACTATTTATCATAGTTTCAGCTGCACTTTCAAAATCTTGTCTATCAAGACCCAAGGTTAAAGCATCGCCTTTTTTTACCTGACTTGCCTTTCCATCTGTATAAGCTGTTTGCGCACAACCACTAAAAAGCAAAGCTCCAATAAGAGCTGTTCCTAAAATTTTTGTTTTTTTCATGATTTATCCTTCCTACAAATGAGATTAATTTTTTGCTTTAATTTCTAATCTAAAATCCTTCGCTCTTGTATCAGATGCAAGTTTACGAAGAATTACCTCTTGTCCTGCTGGAATTCTAAGGGCTTGATAGTCCTCATTTAAAACATCTCTTAGCACAAAACCATCTTTATCTAACCAATCCACTTTATAAATTACATCTTTAGCAAAAGTACTGCGTAAAATCACTTCAAATTCTAAATAACCATTGCTATTTATACGCTTTTGAAATTGTTTTACTAAACTTTTTGGTAAATTTGAACCTAAAATTACAGTATTTTGATTTGAATTTATTTGATAACTTGGTGCACAAGCACTAAGTAAAAACATTAAAATAAATAAAATATTTTTTTTCATCTTTTAGCCTTATTTTTCCATGATAGCAACACTTGCGGGTAAATACGGAGCAAAAGAACGCACTATCACAAGAGCATTTTTATTTTTATCCAATGATTTTTGAAACAAAATATTGCCTTGTGGATCTTTGATTTCTAAATTTCCGTCGTTTTCTATTGTTGCTATGGCAATACTTTTTGGTAAACCTCTCCAAGAACGCACATCAGCTTTATTGGTTGCAGCAGTTGCTACTGCTGTTGCAAGACTTAGCCATCCACCTGTAGAGTCATTATTTGCAACAGCTACATTTAAAGTGGTTTTAATTATAGTTTGAGCTAAGGCTTTAGCAATCATTGCAGGCATATTTATTTTAAATTCAGTAGCGACAATATTGTCTAAATCTACAAAATCATTTGTATTTTGACCATTTATATTTAAATTTGCAAAAGAAGCTTCCCTTTTTTTTAAGGTTTGTAAAGCAATATTTGTGCTAATAATTTTTTTATCCACTATAAAAGGTAAGGTTAAAGCAAATTCATCCTTAACTACACCAAATCCATTTTCATAAACTACAAAAACATATTTTTTAGCTTTTTTGACTTTTATTTTTGTGGCATATTCTTTAAAAATTTTAGCCTCTTTTTTGATAGTTTTGTTTTTTGGATAAATAATAGCTACTTCTCTAAATAAATCTGCAGCTTTTCTATAATCTTTATCCATAAAGAAAAATATTGAAGCAAGATAAGTCGCATAAGGATTTATGAAATTTTTTGTTGTATCAAATTCTTTAAATAAGTTGTCATATTGCTCTTCTATAACTTTTGAATTTTCATTCATATTTTTATCATAATTTTTATCTTCTTTTGCCTTATCTAAATCAGCACGATTTTTTTCAATTTCTTTAGCAAAATATTCTTTTGCCTTATCTTGACGCATTAAAGCACGATTAAACTCAACTCTTGCATTTTCATAATCATCTTCTTCCATATAGTTTAGAGCTTTATATATATTAACCATAATTCTTTCATATAAAGAACCATCATAATCTACTATAGTATCATTAAGCAAGGTTGTACCAACAAATTTAGTTGCTTTAGGGCTTACATTTTCTAAATCCACATCATATTTATAAGATTCTTCTACAGCATCAAAAAATACATTACTTTTATTAAAATCACCACAATTTCTAGCAATCAAACCTGCATTTAATCCTGTATAAATGACATCATCATTTTTTTTAATTTTTTCTAAATTTTGATTGAAAAAATCATCACCACAATATTTTTGTGTTAAAGTATTTTCAAATGTTGTATTTTGTTTAACCTGATTAACACAAGCTGTTAAAAAAAGGCAAACAATACCTGAAAAAATCAACCCAACTTTTATCTTCATTAAATTCCTTTCTTAAAGAAAATTGAAAATGAATATTATAACGTAGTATATACTTAAAAACTAATGAAAAAAATTTAACCCTAGGAGAAAAACCTAGGGTTTGATTTAAATAAGCATAGGAGCTAATACAAAGCCTAATACTACAGCAATTGCAATAGCTAAAACCCCTGGTATAAAGAATGAGTGATTAAATATAAATTTACCAATTCTAGTCGTTCCTGTATCATCCATTTGCACTGCACCAAGCAAGGTTGGATAAGTTGGAAGCACAAAAAGTGCCGAAACTGCTGCAAAACAAGCTACAAGCATATAAGAATCATGCGGATTTGCTGCTGAAATTCCTAAAGCAGTGATAATTACAGGTACAATGGCCTTTGCGGTTGCTGCTTGGGAATATAAAAGCATACTTGCAAAGAAAAATGCAACTGCTAACATAGCAGGGGTTTGTTTAACCCAGTCGCCTGCTACTTCTTTGATAGAAGCTTCGTGTCCTGCAACAAAAGTATTTCCAAGCCATGCTACACCAAAAACACAAACACAAGCAGTCATACCGCTTTTAAATACACTAGTGTCAAGAATTTTACCTGGTTCAACTTTACAAAGCCAAGTGATCAAAGTTGCTGCAGTAAGTAAAAAGCTCATAATAGCTGCATCTCTTGGAACCACAACAGGATCAATCCATTTAATATTACTTGAAATTGCGGTTGCATAAAGTACAACTGCCAAAACAGTGATCAAGAAAATTACCACTGAAAGTTTAGCACCTGGTTTATCTTCGCCATGCAAAACAGCTCCTGCATCCTTTACAAGTCCTGCTTTTAATCGTTCTTGATAAACACTATCCTTACTCAAATCCATAGGAGTGATTAAACTCACTATAAAAGCTGCAAGCATACAAGCTACAAAAGTTGTGCTAATCCAAATTCCAATTAAAGTTGGATAATTCCATCCAAGTGGCTCTAAAACTCCGCTCATATAAACCACAGCTGCACTTACAGGAGAAGCAGTGATTCCAATTTGCGAAGAAACAACCATTAATGAAAGTGGAACACTAGGTTTTATGTTTTGAGATTTTGCAACATCAACTACAACAGGCATTAAAGAAAATACTGCATTTCCTGTTCCTGCTAAGATTGTAAGCAACCATCCACAAGCTGGAGCTAAATAATTTATAAATTTAGGGCTTGATCTTAAAATTTTTTCTGTCACCCTTACCATGTAATCAAGTCCACCTGCTTGTTGCATAGCAGAAATTGCTGCAATAGCTGCAGCAATAATTAAAATAACATCCCAAGGAATATTACCAGGTTTCATACCTAAAACAAGTCCTAGTATAACTACACCTAATCCTCCAGCATAACCTATAGCAATGCCGCCTAGGCGAATACCGATAAAAATCGCCCCAAGAAGGACGATTACTTGCAAAATTATCATTATATCCATATTAAATCCTAAAATGCTATTTTTTAGCTTCCATGTGAGGATTTAGCATATTTGATGGAGTTAAAATTTCATCAATTTGTTCTTTACTTAAAAGCCCTCTTTCAAGCGCAATATCAGCCACTCTTTTTCCAGTGTTCATTGCCTCTTTAGCTATAGAAGCTGAATTTTCATAACCAATATAAGGATTTAAAGCTGTTACTATACCTACTGAATTATAGACAAAGTCTGAACAAATTTTTTCATTTGCGGTAATACCATCTATACATTTATCAGCTAAAGTATACATTGCTTTTTCTAGCATTACAACAGAATTAAATAAGCTATATGCTACAACTGGTTCAAAAACATTAAGTTGTAATTGTCCACCCTCACAAGCAAAAGTTACAGTTACGTCTGCTCCAATAACAAAATAACAAACTTGATTAACTACTTCAGGAATAACAGGATTTACCTTACCTGGCATGATAGAACTACCTGGTTGCATTTTTGGAAGATTAATCTCATTAAGACCACATTTTGGACCACTACTTAAAAGTCTTAAGTCATTACATACTTTAGAAAGTTTTGTTGCAACACGTTTTAAAACACCTGAAATTTGTACATAAGCTCCCGTATCTTGAGTCGCCTCGATCAAATCCTCAGCCACAGTATATTCAAAACCTGTCACTTCTCTTATTTTTCTTTCTACAACCTTCGGATAATCAGGATGAGAATTAATTCCCGTTCCAATAGCAGTTCCACCCAAATTGATCTCTAAAATCAATTTTCTAGCTTCTAATACTCTTTGTATATCTTCACCTATCATTACGGCAAAAGTTTTAAATTCACGACCTAAAGTCATAGGTACAGCATCTTGCAGTTGGGTTCTACCCATTTTAAGAACATCTTTAAATTCTTCAGCTTTTCTCTCATAAGCTTTTTTTAGATGTTCCATAGCTTTTGCCAAATCACTTAAATAATCATGCAAGGCAAGGTGTAAAGCCGTAGGATAAGCATCATTAGTACTTTGGCTTAAATTAACATGATCATTTGGATGAAGATATTGGTATTCACCTTTTTTATGACCCATAAGTTCAAGTCCTATATTCGCTATAACTTCATTAGCATTCATATTTGTACTTGTTCCAGCACCTCCTTGGATCATATCTACTACAAATTGATCATAATACCCGCCTTCTAAAATTTTATCGCACGCTTTAATAATCGCATCTTGGATATTTTTATCCAAAAGACCTAATTCATGATTTGCCATAGCTGCAGCTTTTTTTACTCTAGCCAAAGCTCTAACAAAGCGAGGAAAATCTTTTAATCTATCATGAGAAATATCAAAATTTTCAACAGCTCTAAAAGTTTGCACTCCATAATAAACCTCATCAGAGATTTCTAATTCCCCAATAAAATCATGTTCTTTTCTTGTTCCCATTTTGAACCTTCCATAAAAGTATTTTAATTTAAAATCAAAAATTTTTGATTTAAATCATAAAATAATGATATTGCATTTTTAGTTAATAATTGGTTAATAAGAAAACTACTTTCAAATACAATAAATTAAGTATTTTTATATCCTATTATGTCTTTATATTTAATTTTTATTAATATAAAAAATTTTATTTACTTCAAAAAAAATTAATATATTTTTGCAAGCTTTTTTGTTAGAATAAAATTTTTAATAATTTAAATAATTAGGGATAATATGGAAGAAATTACAATAAACATAGATAAGATTAAAATAAATGATGACTGGAAAGAATTTTTAAGAGACGAATTTCAAAAAAAATATTTTCTAGAAATCAAAAAACAATACCTAAATGCGATTAATCAAAATATAGTTATTTATCCGCCTGCAAATTTAATCTTTAATGCTTTTAATTTATGTCCTTTAAAAGAAATTAAAATTATTATCCTAGGACAAGATCCTTATCATCAACCAAATCAAGCAATGGGGCTTAGTTTTTCGGTTCCAAAAAATGTAAAAATCCCACCAAGTCTTAATAATATTTTTAAAGAATTGCAAAATGATTTAAACATCACTCCAGCAAAAAGCGGAGATTTAAGCTCTTGGGCAAAACAAGGAGTTTTGCTCTTAAATTCTATTCTTAGCGTTGAAGCAAATAAAGCAGCTAGCCATAGTTCGTGGGGTTGGCAAGAATTTAGTGATGCTATAATACATAAATTAAGTAATGAAAAATCAGGGCTTGTTTTTATGCTTTGGGGAAATTACGCAAAAAACAAGGAGATTTTGATTGATAATACTAAGCATTTGATTTTAAAAGCAGCTCACCCAAGTCCTTTAGCTAGAACAGGATTTTTAGGTTGTAAGCATTTTTCAAAGGCTAATGAATTTTTAAAAAAAGTTGGTAAAATTCCTATAGATTGGAAAATAGTTTAAAAAATTATTTTAAACTTTAATAAAAATATTAAAATATATTTATTTATTTAAAAATAAATCATATTTCTATGAAATATATTGTAATAAAACGACTCAAAAATTAATTCTTAAGGAGAAAAATGAAAACCATTGGTATTATAGGCGGAATGAGTTTTGAAAGCACTATTACTTATTATAAAACAATAAATCAAGCTATAAATGATAAATTAAAATCTTTAAATTCTGCAAAAATTTTACTTTACAGTGTTAATTTTGAAGAAATAGAAAATTTACAAAGCCAAGATAAATGGCAAGAAGCTGCACAAATTTTGACTCAATGTGCTAAAAAATTAGAACTTGCAGGGGCTAATTTTATAATAATTGCAACTAATACTATGCATAAGGTTTTTGATGAAATTCAACAAAATATAAATATCCCTATTTTACATATTGCAAAAAGTTCTGCTAAGGCTTTAAAACAAGAAAACATACAAAAAATTGGTTTATTGGGTACTAAATACACAATGACTCAGGATTTTTATAAAAAAATGCTGATTGAAGAAAATATTAGCGTTATTATTCCTAGCGATGAAGATATAAAAATCGTTAATGATATTATTTTTAATGAGCTTTGTAAAGGTGAAATCAAGCAAGAATCTAAAGAAAAATATTTAAATATTATAAAAAAACTACAAGAAAAAGGGGCAAAGGGAGTGCTTTTAGCTTGCACTGAAATTGGTTTATTAATATCCAAAAATGATACAAATATCAAAATTTTTGATACAAGTCTTATTCACGCCCTTGATGCTGCTAATGAAGCTTTAAAAGATTTATAATTAAAAGATGCCCAAAAATGGGCAAATTGCAATATTTTGAAAAGATTTATACTTATATCGGTTTAAATCTTATCTTGCTTTATAGTTTGCTATCTTTTTCTAATTGATTGATATTTAGCATGATAAATTTATAGCTTAGATAAATTACTAAAGGCCAAGCCAATAAAAACAAAGCATGTAACATTTTTTCTCCTTAATATGCGTGATCATCGTTTGCGATTTCTTCGCGTGTGATTTTTACTTTATCCATTGCATTCCAGACATAGATAATATAAGCTAAAACAAAAGGTACAAGTAAAGACACATAAGCCATGACGCTTAGAGTATAATAGCTTGAACTTGCATTTTTTAAAGTTAAAGAACTTTGCAAATCACTTAAAGATGGGTAAAAAGCACTTTGACCTAAACCAATGCTTGATAATAAAGCAAAAACTGTTAAAACCGTTCCAAGTCCTAGGGTAAAAATAGCTTTAGAGCAACCTTTTGCTCCTTGAACCATACCTAAAAGCACTAAAATCACACCAACAACAAGCAAGATAGCAAAAATCATTTGATTTAAGAAATTATATAAATACAAATTCGCACTCATGCTTACAACTCCATTTGCATCTACACTAAAACCATCTTTTAAGAAAATCCACACTAAAAAACCTAAGAAAAAAGGTAAAAATAAAATGCTATTGACCATGAGTTTTTTCATAGCTCTTATTTTGATATTCTCATCATTGATATTGTTCATAAAATACGCTGCACCTAAAAGCCTTGCTAAAAATACTAAAGCTAAGCCTAAGAGATAATTAAAAGGATTAAGTAAAAGTTCTAAGCCATGCAAAGGATTTTGCCAAGAAACAAAATTATGCTCATTTAAGATAAATTCAGAGCCGCTAAAAAAGCTACTTACCGCAACTCCGATTAAAAACACACCTAAATAGCCATTGATTTTAAGAAAAATTTCATAGGTTTTAGAGCCATAAACATTATTTTCTTTTTTGCGATATTCATAAGCTACAGCTTGCAAGATAAAACAAAATAAAATACAAAGCCAAGCCCAATAAGCACCGCCAAAACTTGTACTATAAAAAAGTGGAAAAGCCGCAAAAGCTGCTCCACCAAAAAGTACGAGAGTTGTAAAACCAAGCTCCCATTTACGCCCTAAAGAATTGACTAGCATGGTTTTTTCAAGCTCATCCTTGCTAAGCTCATCGATTAAAGTCTGTCCACCTTGGACAAAAAACATAAAAACCAAAAGTCCGCCGAGTAAACTTAAAATCAACCACCAATAAATTTGCAAACCTTCAAGTTCTAAACCAAAAAACATTATTTTTCTCCTTTGCCCATAAGTGGAGTATGTCCTGCATGTGCGTCAAAACCTTTTTTAATCTGAGTAAGCATGATTTTAACTTCTGCAATCAATAAGGCTGTAAAAAGTACTGCAAAAATCCAAAATGAAATTTGAACATTGACTTTTCCAAGTTGTGTTGCTGCGATATGTACAGGAAGCAAGTCTTGAATTGCCCAAGGTTGTCTGCCTACTTCAGCAACAATCCAACCTGCTTCAGCGGCAATATAACCCAATGGAATGGATAACAAACACACCCAAAGTACTTTTCTAAATTTCTCAATATCATTTGCCATGGTAAGATAAAGCGTAACGATGAAAAGTAAAAAGAAAAAACTTCCTAAAGCAACCATGATATGAAAGCTATAAAAAGTTAAAGCCACAGGTGGAATAGTATCGCTTGGTTTTTCTAAATATCCATAACCAAAATCTTTAAAATGAGTTTCTAAAATGGATTTGTGATTTGCCATAGCTATTGTATCATTGTTTTCTTTAGCAAGTTTATAGTCTTTTAGAGCTTGTATAGCGATTTTTCCTCTATCGATACGATTTTGCATAGGTTCTATACCTTTGCTTTCATTTCCATAGATCAAATCTTCAATTCCTGGAACAAAAGAATTTGGATCACGGTTTCCTAATATAGAAAGAGCGTAAGGTATAGTAATGTCAAATAAAAACACACTTTCGTTATTATCTATGGTTTTTTTAGGATTTAAAATTCCAAAAGGTACAAGTCCTGCACGATGTTCACCTTGATAAACCCCTTCCATAGCTGCAAGTTTCATAGGTTGAGTTTGAGTTACACGGTAAGCGCTTTCATCTCCGCTGAAAAACAAAAAGATTGAACAAACCAAACCAAAACTAGCTCCTACAACTAAGCTTTTTTTAGCCTCGATAATATGGCGTCCTTTTAACATAAACCAAGCTGAAATTCCCATTACAAATAAAGCTGAAATCACATAACCACTGCCTATGGTATGTAAAAATTTTGAAATAGCTACAGGAGAAAGTGCTACTTCAAAAAAGCTTTGCATTTCATTTCTTGCTGTGTCAGGGTTAAAGCTCATTCCTACAGGATATTGCATCCAACCATTTGCCACTAAAATCCAAAAAGCAGAAAGATTACTTCCTATAGCCACACACCAAGTTGAAAGTAAGTGAAAACCCTTGCTTACTTTATCCCAGCCAAAAAACATAACTGCAAAAAAAGTAGCCTCTAAAAAAAATGCCATAATACCTTCAACCGCCAAAGGTGCACCAAAAATATCACCCACAAACCAGCTATAATTTGCCCAGTTTGTTCCAAATTCAAATTCCATTATAATGCCTGTAGCTACACCGATAGCAAAATTTATAGCAAATAATGAAAGCCAAAATTTGGTGATTTTTTTCCATCTTTCATTTTTAGTTTTTACATAGATGGTTTCCATGATAGCGATCATAAAAGACAAGCCTAAGGTTAAAGGCACAAACAAAAAATGATAAAGTGCAGTTAAAGCAAACTGCGCTCTTGACCAATCAACGCTACTAAGTTCGTTCATTTATTTTCCTTCGAGTGTAAGATTTTTGAGTACAAAAGTGCTTTTTTCTTTGTCGCTTTTAAAAATAGAATTAAAATTTACATCAAAAACAAAAAGTTTTAAAATCACAAACATAACAAAAAGTTTGATAAAAATAATTTTCCAAAGGGTCTTTCCAAGAGTTAAATTTTTAAAACCTTCTTTGTAAAAATTAAAAATTTGAGAGATGCTAAAATATAAGTGTTTAAGATACATGTAAATTCTACCTTTAAAAACAACAAAATAAAACATTTTTAAAAAGCGGAAAATTATAATGAAATTTATGTTATTATTTTCTTAAAAATTTAAATACATATCAAGGTTTTTAATGCAAAAAATTATAGTTTTTATTTTATGTTGTTTTATGACTTTTTTTCTTTATGCATGTTCTTCTAAATTTGAAAATGTAAATCCTTTGGGGCGTTCATTTGGAGAATTTGAAGATACTGATCCTTTAAAACTAGGACTTGAACCTACTTTTCCTACCAATCAAGAAATTCCAAGTTTAATTAGCGGTGCTGATTTAGTACCTATTACTCCTATTACCCCACCTTTAACTAGAACAAGCAATAGTGCCAACAATAATGCAGCAAATGGGATCAATCCTCGCTTTAAAGACGAAGCTTTTAATGATGTTTTAATTTTTGAAAATCGCCCTGCGGTTTCTGATTTTTTAACCATTTTAGGCCCTAGCGGAGCAGCTTTAACGGTTTGGGCTTTAGCACAAGGAAATTGGATTTGGGGCTATACTTTAATCGATAGCAAAGGATTTGGCGATGCTAGAGTTTGGCAACTTTTGCTTTATCCTAATGATTTTGCAATGATTAAAAATGCCAAAACCAATACTTGTCTTAATGCTTATGGTAATGGAATTGTCCATTATCCTTGCGATGCAAGCAATCACGCACAAATGTGGAAACTTATCCCTATGAGCAATACAGCGGTTCAAATTAAAAATTTAGGAAATGGAAAATGCATACAAGCACCTATTACAAATCTTTATGGTGATTTTCACAAGGTTTTTAAAATTTTTACCGTAGAGTGTGCAAAAAAAGATAATTTTGATCAACAATGGTTTTTAACTACTCCGCCTTTTACCGCAAAACCTTTATATCGCCAAGGAGAGGTACGATGAAAAAAATTATATGTTTATTTTTATCTTTTAACCTTGCTTTTGCAAATTTAGAAAATTTTAATGTTGGCACTTGGAATTTGCAAGGCTCATCCGCAGCCACAGAAAGCAAATGGAGTGTTAGCGTAAGACAACTTGTAAGTGGAGCAAACCCCTTAGATATCTTAATGATACAAGAAGCAGGAACTTTACCAAGAACAGCCACTCCAACAGGACGCCATGTGCAACAAGGTGGAACACCTATTGATGAATATGAGTGGAATTTAGGAACTCTTTCAAGGCCTGATAGGGTTTTTATTTATTATTCTCGCGTTGATGTAGGAGCTAATCGTGTAAATTTAGCTATAGTTTCAAGAATGCAAGCTGAAGAAGTGATTGTTTTACCTCCACCTACTACAGTTTCAAGACCCATTATAGGAATTCGCAATGGAAATGATGCTTTTTTCAATATCCATGCTTTAGCTAATGGAGGAACAGATGTAGGAGCAATTATCACAGCTGTAGATGCACATTTTGCAAATATGCCTCGAGTTAACTGGATGATAGCAGGGGATTTTAACCGTGATCCTTCTACTATAACAAGTACAGTGGATAGAGAATTAGCAAATAGAATTAGAGTGGTTTTTCCAACTAGCGCAACTCAAGCAAGCGGAGGGACTCTTGATTATGCAATTACAGGAAATTCAAATAGACAACAAACCTATACTCCACCGCTTTTAGCTGCGATTTTAATGCTTGCAAGTTTAAGATCTCATATAGTTTCAGATCATTTTCCAGTAAATTTTAGAAAATTTTAGGACATTTAATATGAAAAAAATTATTACTTTGTTTTTTATGTTTATAACTTTAGCCTTTGCAACTCCTACTGGAGATTTGAAAGATTTTACCGAAATGGTTTCTATAAGAAGCTTAGAAACGGGAATTTTTTTAAGCGCCTTTAGGGATACCTCAAAAGATCCTATTGATCAAAATTGGAATATTAAAGAAATTGTTTTAAGCGATGAGTTAAAACAAAAAGATAAATTAGCTGATGAACTTCCTTTTGGTTATGTGCAATTTACAAATCCAAAAGAAAGCGATCTTTGTTTAGCCATCTTAGAAGATGGAACCTTTGGAGCAAAATCTTGTCAAGATGATCTAAAAGATGGTAAATTAGAAACTGTATTTTCTATAATGCCAACAACAACTTCAGCTGTGCAAATTCGTTCTTTAGTTTTGGAATCTGATGAATGTATAGTAACTTTTTTTAATCCAAATATTCCTATACAAAAACGCTTTGGAATAGCCCCTTGCACCCTAGATCCTATTTTTTTTGCTGAAGTAAATGAACTAATGATTATAACCCCACCTTTAACAGCTGCTACCCCTTTAGAATAAGATTTTTATCTTGTTCTATTTTTATATTTATTTAATATTTATGATATTACTAAAATACACAAAATAATTAATAATAATACAATGTAATTTACCTTACTTTATAATTCTTTTATTTTAATTTAATTTTTTGTTACAATAAATTTATACATAATAATTATCAAGGAGGAAAAATTGGAACAAATTTTAACATGGCAACAAATTTATGACCCTTTTTCAAACATTTGGCTAAGTGCTTTAGTGGCATTTTTACCTATACTATGTTTTTTAGTTTGTTTGGTTGTTTTAAAACTTAAAGGCTATCAAGCAGGTTTTTTAACTGTTATACTTGCTACTTTAGTAGCTTTATTTGCCTATAAAATGCCTTGGAATTTAGTGGGTGCAAGTTTTATTCAAGGCTTTACAAATGGTATGTGGCCTATAGCTTGGATTATCATCGCGGCAATCTTTCTTTACAAACTTTCTATCAAGTCAGGTTCTTTTGAAATCATTAAAAAAAGCGTGATGAGCATTACTCCAGATCATAGAATTCAAGTGATTTTAATAGGTTTTTGTTTTGGTTCATTTTTAGAGGGTGCTATAGGTTTTGGTGGCCCTGTGGCTATAACCGCTGCACTTTTAGTAGGACTTGGCTTGCGTCCTTTACAAGCTGCAGGGCTTTGTCTTATCGCAAATACCGCTCCTGTTGCTTTTGGTGCGGTGGGAATTCCTATTATTGCTATGGCAAATCTTGTCGGCATAGAACAGCATTCAGTTTCTGCCATGGTAGGTAGAATGCTAGTTCCTTTAAGCCTTACTATACCTTTTTTCATAGTTTTTTTAATGGATGGATTTAAAGGTATTAAAGAAACTTTTCCAGCTATTTTAGTTGCGGCGCTAAGTTTTACAACTACTCAATTTTTAAGCTCAAATCACCTAGGAGCGGAATTACCTGATATTATTTCAGCTGTGGTTTCTTTAGCAGTTACGACTGTATTTTTGAAATTTTGGAAACCAAAAAATATTTTTAGATTTGACAATGAAAGCAATTTCACTCAAGATAACACCTTAAGTTTTAATCAAATTTTAAAAGCTTGGTCACCTTTTATTTTACTCATTGTTTGTATTATCATTTGGACACAACCTTGGTTTAAAGCTCTCTTTGATAAGGACGGAATTTTAAGCTATACAAGTATTACTTTACAATTTAGCAATATCACAACTGGAATTTTAAGCCCTTCTATCACAGGCATAGGAGAAGCTAAGCCTTTATCTTTGGCCTTGGGTGTAGATTTAATCAATGGAAAAACCGTAGCTCAAGCAGGAACAGCGATTTTACTTGCCGCTTTTTTAACTATAGCTATTTTAAAAATCAAAGCCGAAGATGCTGCAGAATGCTTTTGGGTTACCTTAAAAGAAATGGCTATACCTTGTATCACCATAGGTTTGGTTGTGGCCTTTGCTTTTATCTCTAAAAATAGTGGTATGAGCACTACTTTAGGACTTGCTTTTGCACACACAGGTGATGCTTTTTCTTTCTTTTCACCAATCATTGGCTGGATAGGGGTATTTTTAACAGGCTCTGATACAAGTGCTAATTTACTTTTTGGAACCTTGCAACAAGTAAGCGCTCAAAAACTAGGTATTAGCGAAGCTTTATTTTTAGCAGCTAATTCAGTAGGTGGGGTTGTTGGGAAGATGATCAGTCCACAAAGCATTGCTATAGCTTGTGCAGCGGTTGGACTTGTGGGAAAAGAATCTGATCTTTTCAAATTCACATTAAAATATTCTGTAGCTTTTATTATTTTAATAGGAATTTGGACTTGCATTATAGCTTTTTTCTTACAAGGAATCATCCCTGAAGTTATAGTGAAATAATTAAAAAAATTTAAGTTTTATTTCAACAAATATTCGTTTTTAGAATATTTGTTAGAAATTTTACTTTGCTTTTATTTTTACAGGATTAGAATATTTATCCTAAATTATCCTAAAAGGAGAAAAATGATGAAAAAAGTGTATTTTTACGCCACATGCTTAGGAAGTACTGCTATGCAACAAAGCGTTTTAAATGCGATAAAACTTTTAAGGCGTGAGGGTATTGAAGTGATTTTCAAAAAAAATCAAACCTGTTGCGCCCAACCTTCTTTTAACTCAGGTTATTTCGATGAAAGTCGTGAGATCGCTTTATATAATGTAGATTTATTTGATAAAGATTATCCCATCGTTGTACCCAGTGGTTCTTGTGCGGGTATGATGAGTCATGACTATAAAGAGCTTTTTAAAAACAGACCTGAATTTTCCAAAATAAAAACTTTTAGCTCTAGAGTGATAGAACTTTCACAATACCTTGATGAAGTTTTAAAAGTAGATTATGAAGATAAAGGTGCACCTATAAAAGTAACTTGGCATTCTAATTGCCATGCTTTAAGAGTGCAAAAAAGCATACAAGCGAGTAAAAATCTTATCAAAAAACTAAAAAACGTAGAATTAGTAGAACTTCAATACGAAGAAGAATGCTGTGGTTTTGGAGGAACCTTTTCAGTAAAAGAGCCTGAA
Source organism: Campylobacter sp. CFSAN093227 (assembly GCF_012897855.1). NCBI lineage: Bacteria > Pseudomonadati > Campylobacterota > Epsilonproteobacteria > Campylobacterales > Campylobacteraceae > Campylobacter > Campylobacter sp. CFSAN093227. The sequence goes on along the minus strand of NZ_CP040610.1, from coordinate 85,945 downwards.
ATTTCAAATGCTATGGTAAGAAGCAAAATCAAAGATATACAAAATAGCGGTGCAAAATATCTCATCAGTGGTGATGGAGGTTGTCTTTTAAATATAGATGGCACAATGAAAAGAATGGGTTTGGATATAAAAGGCATACATTTATATGACTTTTTACTTAAACGCTTAGAAGGAGGGAGACTATGAGTCAAAAAATTCCTCACGAACAAATCGTTCAAATTAAACTCAATGACAAACAAATGCAAGAAAATTTAATGACTGCCATGCATACTTTGCAAAAAAATAGACTCAATGTTATTGATGCTAGATTTAAAGACTGGCAGGGCTTAAGAGCTAAAGCTAAGCAAGCTAAAAATAATGCCTTAATGAGCTTAGAAGAAAGACTTTTAGAATTTGAAAAAAATGCTACAAAAAATGGCATTAAGGTGCATTGGGCAAGTAGTGATGAAGATGCCTGTGAAATCGTCTATGAAATCATGAAAGAAAAAAATATCACCAAGCTTTTAAAAGGCAAGTCTATGGCAAGTGAAGAAATAGGCCTAAATCACTACCTAGAAAAAAAAGGTTTAAAAGCTATAGAAACCGATCTTGGAGAGCTTATTTTACAGCTTAATGAAGAACCCCCTTTACACATAGTTGTACCTGCCATACATAGAAACCGCCATGAAATCGGAGAAATTTTCAAAGAAAAATTAGGAGCAAATTTAGAAAACGATGAACCCGAAAGTTTAAATGCGGTGGCTAGAGAACATTTAAGAAAAGATTTTGAAGGCTTAAAACTTGGACTTAGTGGGGTCAATTTTGCCATGTCAAGAGAAGGAGCTTTTTGGCTTATAGAAAATGAAGGAAATGGTAGAATGTGCACTACAGCACCTGATATTCATATCGCACTTTGTGGTATAGAAAAAATCATGGAAAGCTTTGAAGATGCGGCTACTATGGTTTCTTTACTTACTCCTTCAGCCACAGGACAATTTATACCAACTTATAACAATATCATTACAGGTCCTAGAAAAAATGGAGATTTAGATGGTCCTAAAGAAGTACATGTGATTTTATTTGATCACAATCGCTCTAAAATGTTAGCTCATGAGGATTATTATGAGGCTTTGCGTTGTATTCGATGCGGGGCTTGTATGAATTTTTGCCCTGTTTATGATCAAATCGGCGGACATGCTTATCAAACCACTTATCCAGGACCTATAGGAGAAGTAATCAGTCCTAATATTTTTGGTATAGATCATACAGGAGATATTTTGAATTTCTGTTCACTTTGTGGGCGTTGTTCTGAAGTTTGTCCAGTCCAAATTCCTTTGGCTGATCTTATTCGCAAATTAAGATGTGATAAAATAGGACAAGGTAAAAATCCACCTTTAGGAGCAAATAATGTTCATCACAATGCCCTAGAAGCCTTTGCTTTTAAACAATTTAAAAATATCGCAACCAATGGCGATAAATGGCGTTTTTCACTTTCAAAAGCACATTATTTCAACTGGACGGTACAAAATTTCGCAAGCATTTTGCCTGTGATTAAAAAATGGTACGCTTTTAAAGAATTACCTCAAATTAAAATGGATCTTTATAAAGAAGTGCAAAAACTAGAAGGAGTAAGCTATGAGTAAAATCGATGAAATTTCAAGCAAAAGCAAAGCAAATATTTTAGAACATCTTAAAAAAGCTTACAAAGAAACAACTTTCACACGCATTGAAAGTATAGATCCTGTAGAACATATCCAGACAACCCAAGATATGCTTACAGAAATGAAGCAAAAAATGAGCGATAACAAATACATCGTTGAAAATGCTACAAAAGATACCTTAGAAGAAAAAATCAATGAAATTGTCGCAAAATATGGCTTTAAAAGTATGATTTATGGAGCGGATTTAAATTTAAATTTAGAACAAATCAAAGCAGAAAAAAAGATTTGCTTTGATAAAGAAATCGAAAATTTAAGATCTGAAGTTTTTCATAGTGATTTTTCCATCATTCACGCAAGAGCAGGGGTAAGCTCTCACGGAGTTGCACTTATACCTTCAAGTAAAACCCAACCTAGAATGCTAAGCCTTGCACCTAAACTTTGCATAGTATTGCTTAAAAAAGAAAATGTTGTTAAAAGTCTTAGCGAAGCTTTAAATTTAGTAAAAAAAGAAAATGAAATTTTACCTACTAATATCTTATTTATAGCAGGGCCTTCAAGAACAGCAGATATAGAACTTATCACTGTTTTTGGTGTTCATGGGCCACAAATTGCACATATTATTATTTACTGATTCTATACTAGAATCAGTAAGTCTTAATTTTTAATATTAATTATATATATTTTTTATATTATACAAATATAAATAAAATAAATAATTTCTAATTAATAATATTTTAATAAAATATTATGTAATATTTCACTCAAATATATTAAATTAATTTTTAAATACAAAAATTAAAGAAGGTGCTTTTAGATAAACTAATTCCAACTTGGAATGAAAATACAGTATTCATGACACAATGATTGACATTCAACACCAAAAACTTTGTGAACTTGCAAGCAAGGTTGAAAGTGCTGTTTATAAATTTGTAAAACGAGAAGAACTCAAAGAAATTTTAACAGAACTTTTTAACTATATGAAAGAACATTTTAGTAATGAAGAAGATTATATGCAAGAAATTCATTATCCTTATTTAAATGAACACAAAATCATGCATAAAATATCATTCGTGATATGTCTTATCTTATACAAAACATAAAAACCACTAATGATTTAAAAGAGAAGCTTTACACAGTTTCTAAAAAATGGCTTTTAGAACATATACTTTATGAAGATATGAAGGTTGAACAATACAGAAGATCTTCTTTGGCTTCTGAAGATGATGGAGAAGTAAGCTTTGAAGAAGTTAAAGAAGAAAAAGATGATGAAAATGCAGTTTATCTTTACACATGTGAATGCGTAGGACAAATGCATGATGTACCTTTTGGAATTCATCAAAAAATTCAACTTAAGGGTGTAAAATTTAAATGTAAAAAATGTAAAGAAGCCATACAGTTTTATAAAAAATATTCAGAAAATTTCTAATTAACTATTTATGCGTTAAAATAATAAATAAAGTATAAGTTAGACAAAGAAGGAAATTTAATGGATAAAAAAAATAAAATATTTTATTTTGGATAAATTTGACTATTCCTATCCTATACTAACCAAAGATACAAAATGCTCATTTTGTGAAAATTTTTTCCCGATAGAATATAGCTCAAACTTAAAAACAATAGAAAAAGAATGTCCATTTTGCAATAATAAAATGGACATTAAACTTAAAGACTAAGCCTTAGTTTTACTTACAATATTAATAATATTTGAAGCTACTTCATCAGCAAGTTCTAAATGAGAAGTAAAACCTACACAAGAACAATTAATCTCGCCTAAAACATATTTATCATTGCCCTTTTCATCAGTATCTAAAATAAAATCAGCCGTCCAAATCAATGGTAAGTCGTAATTGCCTAATTTTTCCCTTACCTTAGGAAGCTCGCCTAAAAACATATCCACCAAAGTTTTCCAATCTTCTGGCTTATCATAGCGATATTTTGCCCCACTAAAAAGCGTAGCAGAAAAAGCATCAGCATCTTCGGCTGGTTTTTTATGCACTACATTTACAGGGGTGTTATAAAGCATTAAAAGTCTGATTTCACCTTCTTTAATGCGCGGTAAAAAAGTCATATCCACAAGCATACCATTATCACCTATGATATATTGCTCGCAAAAATCCATAAATTCCCCAAGCTCTCTATGTTCTACATGATTATCCTTAGCTTCTGTACATTTGATTTTTGTGTTTAAAGGCAAACTATCTCCACTAACATTACCCTCTACACTCACACGCCAAATTCCCTCTCCTGTAGAGCCACGATTTTGTTTTAAAACCCTTTCACCTTTAGCCAAACTTTTTGGAAAATTTTCTTTAAAAGTCTTAATATCATAGTAAGCATAAGTATCGCTTGGAACAAGATCAGTATCTGCTAATTTTGTAAGTGCATCTTTAGCGCCATAACCTATCATAGCATCAGGATGAGGCATGCCTACAAGCTTATCGGCATAAAGTTTTCTTAACATATCAAAATACTCATTTTCTTCTTTAAGATTGCCAGGATTGATGCGAGAAACATAACCATCAAAATTTTCTTTCACATATTTGTAAATTTCATCTTTTTTACCCACTTCAAAAAAAATCACCTCAGCATTCCAACCCTTAGCTTTTAAGGCATTTACCATAGGCATGGTATCTTTTCTATAGCCATCTTCACCTTTATCACTCCCACCTTTAACTTCGAAAAAAACAATATTTTTTTTCATTATTTTACTCCTTATCTAAGATATAAATAATTATTGCATAAAAATATTACAAAAATTAAATAAAAATATTTATATATTTTATCTAGCGTTTATAAAACTGCTATTAGTTTTATAAGCGATTTCGATTAAGCTTTTACTTATCAAGCTTGATGTTTGTCCTTCTAGGCGGTTAAGAAATTTATCAATCTTATCTTCTTCTTTCCAAACAGGATTTGAAACATTAGCAAGTTTTTCAAGCTCCTTTTTAGCATTTTCATAATTACCAAGCTCATCTATAAGACCAAGCTCCTTAGCCTTGGCAGCTAAAAACACTCTTGCATTTGCCCATTGATCTTTTTTATTAAGATCTAATGCTCTTTCCTTGGCAACAAAACCTGTAAAAAGATCATAACTTTGATCAATTAAACCCTGTAAAAAATTTCTTTCATTCTCATTCCAAGCTCTTGCAAAAGTTCCAGCACTTTTAAATTCACCCGCTTGAATAGTTTGTTCTTTAATACCGAGTTTATTAGCCAATCCGCTTAAATCAGCTCCTTGCATAATCACACCGATAGAGCCTATAAAACTTGCCGGATTGGCTAAAATTTTATTTGCTCCAACTCCTGCTAAATAACTTCCACTTGCCATAGTTCCGCTTGCATAAACAAGCACAGGCTTTTTAATTTTTAAATCCTTTATAGCTAGAGCTAGTTCCATGCTAGGAGCAAAAGCTCCACCAGGAGAGTCTATAACAAAAAGCACTCCTTTGATATTGCTATCATTTTTAGCATTGATAATTTTTTCCAAAACCGCAGAGCTGTCAAAAATTTCACCCTTTAAATCAATGCGTTCTAAATTTGCAAGATTAGAGCTTGAATTTGCACTAGGTATTAAAATCCATATAACAATCAACAATAAAACAAAGGTTTTAAAATAAGTATTGATAAATTTTATACCGCATCCTAAAGCCTTAAAAAATGATTTTAAAATTTGCATTCTTTTCCTTTTATAAATAATTTATCCACTTCCTTAGCATTTAAAATAAACTGCAAAGGAGCTTGCTTTTTATCACATTCTCCTAGCTCAAATACGTTAAAATCAGCAATTTTACCTTTTTTAAGCTCTCCTAAATTTAAATTTAAAGCCCTTGCAGGATAAAGTGTTACCATTTGCAAAAGCTTAGAGGCTAACTCTAATAAATCAAAATTCTTATGTATAAGCAAATTCGCGCGCATTTCATCAAGTAAAGACAATGAAATATTTGAGCTAAGTCCATCGGTTCCTAAATGGATATTTAATCCACTTTTTAAAGCCGTTTTTAAATCTAAGCTTTTTTGACTTAAAAGGCGATTTGAAAATGCACAATGTGTAATAGAATGTAAATTTTTATCTAACCATTCATATTCTTTTAGATAAACACAATGCGTAAAAAGAGTCCTTACTCCTTTAAAAAGTTTAACAAAATCCTTTGGTGTATAAAGAGGCTTAGGATGAAGTGTGAAATTTTCAAGCCATTTTTTAAAACCCCCTTTAGACTCTCTAAGCCAGATATTTTCAGCCTTACTTTCTAAAAAATGCGTACTAGCTAGTAAATTTTGCTTTTTAGCTAAATCAAGAGCAAAATGAGCCAAACTAGGATGAGTTGAATAAGGAGAATGAATCGAAATTGCCGGGATAAAAAAATCATTTTTAAATTTCAAAGAATTTTCAAATCTTTTTAAAAATTCTTGTTTTTTATCTTCAACTTGATTTTCATTTGTACCCAAAATTTCATTAAAAAATACTATACGCATACCCTTGTGACTAGCCTTTAAGCAAGGATCTAAATCACTCCCAAAACTTGAAATTTCACCTATAGTGCCTATACCACTTTTTTGCATTTTTTTAATGCTTTGAAGTATTAATTCTTCTTTGGCCTGTGCATTTAATATGGAACGAGAATTTATAACACTTTTAAGCCAAATTAAAAATTCTCCAAAATGTAAAGTTGTTGAATTTGCACTAAATTCTAAGTGTGTGTGAGGATTTATAAAAGCAGGTAAAATAACCGAATTTTTAGGTGTTTTGATGATTTTAGCCTTAGGATATTTTTTTTTTAAATTATCCAATTCACCCAATTCTAAAATTTTATCTTCAAAAACAAAGGCTTGATTTTCTAGTATTGTAAAATCTTCATCGCATAAAAAAAGATATCTTGCAGCAACTATAAACACGATTTTCCTTTCAAAAATTACATTGTAGCAAAAATTTATTTTTAAAATGTTATAATAAAAGGTTAAAAATAAATTTTTAAGGTTAAATCCATGAAAATAATGATTATCCAAGGCCCAAATGTTAATATGCTTGGCGTAAGAGAAGTGGGAATTTATGGTGCTATGAAAATGGAAGAAATTCACGAGCAAATGAAACTTGCAGCATCGCAAAATAATGTAGAACTTGACTTTTTCCAAAGTAATTTTGAAGGTGAAATCGTAGATAAAATTCAAGAATGCCTTGGAACAGTTGATGGAATTATTATCAATGCAGCAGGTTATACTCATACTTCAGTAGCTATTCGCGATGCTATTGCAGCAGTAGCTTTGCCTACAATTGAAGTACATATTAGCAATGTTTATCGTAGAGAAGAATTTCGTCAAAAAAGTCTTATAGCACCTGTATGTTCTGGAACTATTGTTGGTTTTGGTCCTTTTGGCTATCACTTGGCTTTAATGGGTATAATTCAAATTTGTGAACAAATAAAAAATTTGCGCGCGATGCAACAAGCACAACAAACGAATAAATAATAATGCTAAAAATTCAAGGAGTAAAACACTTTGAAAAAAGTCGTTTTTTTCCTTTTTTTAGTCAAAATATACGATCTTTTAAATATTTAGCTCTTATAGGCTTAGGAAGCAATATAGAGCCCGAAAAAAAAAGATTTGATATGCTTTTTCGAGTAATGATGGATGATAAAAGATTTAAAATTTTATCCACATCTCCTATGTTGATAAATGAAGCCTTTGGTTTTAAAGAGCAAAAAGATTTTACCAATGCTGTTATGTTGATACAAACTAATTTGCATGCACGAGCACTTTTGAAAGTTTTACTTTATTATGAAGTAAAATTTAAACGCAAGAGAACTTTCAAAAACGCTCCTAGAACGCTTGATTTAGATCTTTTATACTTTTCACAAAAAGTCAAGCGTGATAAGTGGTGTGAGGTGCCTCATAAAGGGGTTAAAGAAAGAGTGAGTGTAATTTTGCCTTTAGGCATGATATAAGGAATATAAATGGGACAACTTATACATACTTTTACTGTTGAAGATACAGAACAAATTATACCCAAAGTAAAAGAAGATTACGGAGATAAAGCTTTAATTATAACAAATAAACAAATTCGTCCTAAAACCTTAAATCGCAGTGCGCTTTATGAGGTTATGGTAGCCATAGAAGAAAGCGACTATGAAGAACACTTAAAAAAACAAGGAAAATCTTTACCTGCAAAAAAAAGCTCGCCAAAACCATCTTCTACCTCTCTTGCAGAAGAAAAAATTAGATCTCAAATCCCTCAAGAAGATGAAGATGTAGTCTTGGATTTCTCAAACACTCGCTTAAATACAAATTTAAACACTGTAAAAAACAATGACTTAACTAAAAAAACCTATCAAGATTTTCCGCAAAACAAAATCAACCCTCATCAAAATAAGACTCTAGGCTTTGATGATTTCAAAGAAAAACTAAGTGAAGTTAGCAATGAAATTTCTAAAGTCACAAACACACCTTTAGAAAATTACACCCCTAATCCAAATTATAATAAAAAAATAGAAAATTTTGAAAAGCAATTTGAAAAACAAATCAACAAGCTTAATGATAAAATAGATCTTCTTGCAGATATGATGTGGGACGATAAAGCTGAAGCTAGAAAAAATCTTATGATACCTCCTGAATTTGCAAGTATTTATAAACAAGCCAAAGAAAGTGGAATGCTTGAAAATCATCTAGAAGCGATTATGAAAGCAACTATAGAAAATATGCCAGCTGCTATGAAAACCAACAAAGATGCGGTTCAAAGATATTTTCACTCACTTTTAAGAAATATCTTGCCTTGTCGTGTTGAAAGCGATATAAAAAAACAAAAAATCATGATGCTAGTAGGCCCAACAGGAGTCGGAAAAACAACAACCTTAGCTAAGTTAGCTTTTCGCTATGCTTATGGAGATAAGCGTTATAAAACAGGTATTATTACGCTTGATACTTATAGAATCGGTGCAGTTGAGCAACTTTTTCAGTATGCAAAAATGATGAAACTTCCTATTATTGATAGCATAGAACCAAAGGATTTAGATGAAGCGATAAAAAGCTTAAATAATTGCGAAGTAATTTTAGTTGATACTATAGGAAATTCACAATACGATCAAAGCAAACTTGCTAAAACTAAAGAATTTTTAATGCACTCAAATGCAGAAATTGATGTAAATTTAGTGGTTTCTGCAAACACCAAACATGAAGATTTAATGGAAATTTATAAAAATTTTTCATTTTTAAATATTGATACTTTGATTATTACTAAGTTTGATGAAACAAAGGTTTTTGGAAATATCTTCTCTCTTGTTTATGAAACAAATATTCCTCTAAGCTTTTTCTCTATAGGACAAGAAGTGCCAGATGATTTAGAAGTAGCCAATAGTGATTTTCTAGTTCATTGTATTTTAGAAGGGTTTAACAAAGGAAAAAATAATGAATAACCAAGCAAATAAACTTCGCAATCTCATGAGTCAAAATGGAACCAAAAAATCCCAAAACACTCATTTTATAGCTATTACAAGTGGAAAAGGTGGCGTTGGAAAAAGTACGATTAGCGCGAATCTAGCCAATGTTTTAGCAAATAATGGCTATAAAGTTGGGCTTTTTGATGCTGATATTGGCTTGGCAAATTTGGATGTCATTTTAAATGTACGCATACAAAAAAATCTCTTGCATGTTTTACGCGGAGAATGCTCCTTGGAAGACATTTTAATAGAAGTTAAGCCAAATTTATGGCTCATCCCAGGCGAAAGTGGAGATGAGATTTTAAAATATAATGATAAAAATATTTACGAGAGATTTTTAAATCAAGCAAGTATTTTAGATGAACTTGATTTTCTTATTATCGACACAGGCGCGGGTATTGGTGGAAATATTTTAAATTTTTTAGAAATGGCTGATGAAGTTATAGTAGTAACTGTTCCTGATCCTGCAGCAATCACTGATGCGTATGCAACCATAAAAACAACTTCTAAGACAAAAGAAAATTTACTAATGCTCTTTAATGTTGTAAAAAATGAAAATGAAGCTTTAAAAGTTTTTGAAAATATTAAAAAAGTTGCAGATGCAAACATTAAAAATCCTTTAAATTTAGAATTCTTAGGTCATTTAAGCGCTTCTAAAGATGTAAGTGGTAGTATTAAAAAAAGAACTTTATTTAGCGATGAAAACACAGCCTCAAGTGATGAGATTAAAGCCCTAGCTTCCAAGCTTTTATATAGATTGGAACGGAAAGTGCTTGATAATGTTTCAAATCGTAGTTTTTCAAGTTTTTTTAGAAAAATTATTGAAAGATTTTAGCAATAAAGAGAAGAGATTATGAGGCCAGAAAATTACGTAGCATTTTTCACTGTTTGTGGATTTTTTATAGGACTTGCATTTAGCATTATTAGTATAGATGAAGCCTTTGATATACTGATTTTTACTTGTTTTATTACTTTTATGTTTTATGTTTTTGTTCATATTGCTATTATGAATTTTATAGATGTAAAGAAAATTAGTGGCAGAATCTTTAATAAACACGATTATGAAAAAACTAGCAATAATATTATCAACGATTTAGTTATTCGTGAAAAGAAAATGGATATAATTTTAGAAAAGCTCAATGAAGAAAGAGAAGAGCTAAAGAAAAATGAATTCAAAGAAAGACGAAGAAATGCTAAAAGAGCCGCCTAAAGCTTATGCACAAATGCTAAAGAAAGAGCAAGATGAGCTTGTGCTTTCTTACATGCCAGCTCTGCGTGCTATGGCTTTTAGACTAAAAGAACGCTTGCCTTCAAGTATAGATGTTAATGATCTTATTAGCATAGGCGTTGAAGAAATGATAAAGCTTTCACGCCGTTACGATAAAGAACAAAATGATAACTTCTGGGGTTTTGCAAGAAAAAGAGTTAATGGCTCTATGCTTGATTATCTTAGAAGTCTTGATGTAATGAGTCGAAATAATCGTAAAATTATTAAAGATATTGATGCAATCATGGATGAATATTTTTTAGAACATGAATGCGAACCTGATGATGAGTATCTAGCCAAAAAACTTGATTTAGATGTAGAAAAAATCAAAGAAGTAAGAACAGCTCATGCTATTAGCTATACCCTGCCCATTGATGAGCAAATCGAACTTTATAATGAAGACAATACTTTAGAAAAAATTGAAAAAGAAGAACTTTTAGAAAAAATTCACGAAGTGCTAGATGATCTTAAAGAGCGCGATCAGTTAATTATTCAGCTTTATTATTATGAAGAATTAAGCCTAAAAGAAATCAGTGAAATTTTACAAATCAGTGAAAGCAGAATTTCACAAATTCACAAAAAACTTCTTAAAAAACTTAGAGAAAGGCTAGTGTAATGGCTGAGATACTCTCCCAAGAAGAAATTGATGCTCTACTTGAAGTTGTCGATGATAACACCGACACACCCATAGCCTCAAATTCAAAAGATGAAAAAGATGAAAGAAATATCGTTGTATATGATTTTAAGCGTCCCAACAGAGTTTCAAAAGAACAACTTAGGACAATCAAAGGCATACATGATAAATTAGCAAGAAATTTAGCCTCTCAAATTTCATCGATGATGAGAAGTATTGTTGAAACTAAACTTCATTCAGTCGATCAGATGACTTATGGAGAGTTTTTAATGTCTTTGCCAAGCCCAACAAGTTTTAATGTTTTTTCTATCAAACCTTTAGATGGAAACTGTGTTTTAGAAATCAATCCAAGCATAGCTTTTCCTATGATAGACAGGCTTTTAGGTGGTCAAGGCGATAGCTATGAAGCTTCGCGTGAGCTTACGGATATTGAGCTTAATTTACTTGATTCTATTTTGCGTATCATTATGCAAAGACTTAAAGAAAGCTGGGCTACCGTAACTGAAATTTATCCTAGTATAGAAGCTAAAGAATCAAGTCCAAATGTTGTGCAAATCGTATCTCAAAATGAGATTGTTATCATGGTAGTAATGGAAATCATCATAGGAAATTCAAGCGGAATGGTAAATATCTGCTATCCTGTAGTACATTTAGAAAGTATATTAAGCCGTTTAGCAAACCGTGATATTATGATGGGTGAAACCTCAGCCAAAAAATCACGTAACAAAGAGCTTAAAACTTTAATCGGTCGTGCTGAAGTGGTATATGAGGCAATTTTAGGAAAAACCTTAATTAATGTTCATGAATTTTTAGAACTTAAACAAGGCGATATTTTAAGGCTTGATAGAGAAGCAGACGATAAAGCTATAGTAAGTATCGATAAAAAAGATGTTTTCTTAGCACAAATTGGATTGCATCGTTTTAGAAAATCTATTAAAATTTTAGAACTTATACGCACAGATAAAGATGAAATCAAAGAAATTTTGGAAAAATACGAAGAAGAGCGTAAAGCTAAAGCCAGTGTTTATGATGAGCCTGAAGAGGAGGATGAAGAAATATGATCAATGATTTTTTAAAAATGTTTACAAATGAATGCATCAGCACCATTGAAGGTTTAACAGGAAAAAGTGCTGAATTTAGCGAATATAAAGAATTTGATGTCAATACAAGCGATACTTTAAAAGCACCTTTAGTGTATGCTATATTTAATATAGCAAATGGTGGAAAAATAGGAATTTTAGCTGGTGCTGTTTTAATGAGTGCTATTGGTGAATGGATGATGGGTGAAGAAGAGATCACCAAAAACGATAAACTAGGTCCTGATGAAATGGATGCAGCTAAAGAAGCCATCCAAAATATCATTTCAGCATTTTCTACAACCTTAGGAGCCCAAAAAGACATTCCAAAAATGGATTTTAGCATAGAATCTTGTGAATTTGTGCCTGAAAGCGTAGATTTTAAAGATTTTAAAAAATTATTTTTATATGATGTAAAAATAGGCGATTTAGAAGAACAAGTTTCTTTAGCCATGGATCAAACACTCCATAACATCCTAAGCGGGAAACCTGCTGAAACAGGAAATACAAGCACTGATTCTAATCACAATACTGAAGAAAAAGCGATAATGCTTAGCGAAGAGCTTAAAAATATCAATCTTATCATGGATGTGCGTTTGCCTGTTCGTGTGCGTATAGGCAATAAAAAAATGCTTTTAAAAGATGTTTTAACTATGGATATAGGTTCAGTTGTGGAGCTTAATCAACTTGCAAACGATCCGCTTGAAATTTTAATTGGGGATAAAAGAATTGCTTATGGCGAGGTAGTAATTGTCGATGGTAACTTCGGCGTTCAAATTACAGAAATTGGTTCTAAAAAAGAAAGATTAGAACAACTAAGATAAAAAGTTTTAGCCTACAAATTAAGAATAATAAATATAAACGAATTAAAACTAAAACAAACTAAAAGGGCTGAAATCAAAATGTAAAGATTTTGGAGTATTTAACTTAAAAGGTTTTAGCTCTTTTTTAGGAGCAACAATTAAAGCATAACCACCTTTATTATATCTATCCCAAATACTAAAAAATTGACTTTTAGAACTTATATATTCTCCATGACTTGGATCAAGCACTTGTAAATAATTACCTTTATGATTGATAATTATAACAAAATGTGGAAAGCGTGGATCATCTTCAATTTTTACAAGCATTGGAATATTTACAAGTTTATCCAAGTTTTCTCTATTGATTTGATATGAATTGCTTTCATAGCCTAGTTTTTTAACTGCATCGCTTAAATCTGCAAAGCTTACCATATCCGTATAAAGTTCCTGTCCACTCATAATCTTTAAAAGTTCAAGTTCATCAAACTTTTTATCATCAAGTATATTGAGTAAAGTTGCCAAAGATGAAGCCCCACAAGATTGCTCGTAAGTTTGCCTTATTACTCTTTCGTTTTTAATTTCTTGATAGGATTTAACTACCCATTCCGCTTTTGCACTCAAAGTAAGAATGGGTAAAAATAATAAAATTTTTAGAATTTTTTCCATAAGCTTATCCCAAATATGCTATCAGGAGAAGCAGAGCTTCCTCCAAAACTAGCATTAACAGAAACTGCGGTATCTGAATTAATGCTATAAGTAGAACCTAAACTTAAAGTTGGAATAGAACGCACTTCAGAATTTTGATAACCATTAATTTTTTGCTCGGTTTGAAATCTTTGCTCTGCTCCTAAATCTAAAGTAATTTTAGGACTTAGAATAATAGATAAATCCCCACCCACATAAATACTATTTCCATACTCTATTTTAAGGGTTTTAAATTTTCTTGATTGGTTATAACCAAAGCCGGTATAAATGCTATATACAACAGGATCGCTATATCCCCTTAGACTAGCTTGTAAGCTTTGTGATTTTAGGTAAAAGTTTTGGTTTGATTGACTGCTTTTTCTCTTTGAACGACTGCAGCTTGAAAGGTAATTTGTGGAATTAAATCTGCAATGCTATCGCCTGTATAAATAAAACCTAGTCATAAACTATCAAAACCTATTCTGTTTTTACTAGAATACTCATTTGTAAAAAAGTTTGTATATTCTTGTCTTGCATAACTTCCGCCCCCTGAAATAAGTATGTCAAACTTAGGTGTTATGGTATAAATGAAAGTTTGAGTTAAAAACACTTGCTTTGTATCATTCCAAATTGTAGGATCTCCGCCTATTGTTATATTAGGATAAAGAGAATACGAGTTTGCATTTCCTGTGCTAAGTAAAGAAAAGCTTGTAATACTTCTTAAACCTATTTGCTTTTTAAACAAACTGTCTATATTTAGTTCATCACTAGCAAAAACACAACTGACTAAAACCATAAATGTTAAATAAATCTTTTTCATTGTTACCTTTCTAAATATTTTAAAAAATTTTTTTAAAGCAATGAATGTTCCAAATAAAAAAATTTGATTTTAATATATAATTTATGATATTATTCAAATAAAGAGTAAAATAGTTAAGAAAAGGAGAATTATATGTTAAAAAAATTAGTAAATTGTTTAATTTTGGGTTCTTTATTTACAAGTTCTGCTTTTGCTGGGGATTTTTTAGCTAAGGTTAGTAATGGTGCTTTAAGTGATAATTCTCAAGGAGTTAAGGCTCTTAATTTAGATGAGATGAAACAAGTTAAGGGTGGATATCAAGTTCTTACAAGCAAACTTGGAAATTCTGAATATATAGCATTAGCTATTCCAGATAATACAACAACATATAAACAGTTGGTAGCCATTTATACCGTAACTGGCGATAACACTTTTTCAAATACATTTTTAGGTTATACAGTAAAAAGAAATATCGCAATATCAAGCTCGGGAAAACCTTATGTTCTTTTTAACTATGGTGTTGCACTACTTGATAGACAAACGGGGTTGCATAGAGTTAATTCGAGTGAGATTTTAAATAATAATCAGGTTATTAAAGAATTAACTATGAAATATAAAACTCAATTTGAAAGTAATCTTGGTGGCTGGACTGCTAGAGCTAGAAGATAAAAAACTTATGAAAAAATCATTTTTGCCGATTTATCTTATAAATAAAACTTTACTTACAGGAAGGTAAAAATGATTAATGGTATAAATTCTTATTCAAGCTACAATTACACAAATACTTTTAGTAATAATACTTCAAATATAAAATCATCTAATGTTGCAAATGATAACTCAAGCCTTGTAAGCGATAAATCTAGGGCAGTAAGTAAAATGCTAGGATATGGCGTAGATAAAGATGGCTTTTTTACAAGCGATTTTAACGAAGCTGCAGGCTTACCAAAAGATTATAAGATTTATGCTAAAGATATAGAAAATTTTGTTAATATTCAAACAAAAAGTCTATTATCAAGTTATATTAATATTGATATAGCAAAAAGTATAGGAAATGCTTATAAAGTATTTTCACAACTTTTAAATGATGAGTTAAACAATAAAATCAATTTTACAAAAGAAGACTTAGTAAAAATACCACAAGGTTTCGAATTTAATCAAAATACTTTGGAGATAAATAAAAAATATAATTTAAATGATAAAGAGTATAAAGATTTTATGTCTAATTATCAAAATTACTCTCCGACTTCCCATAATATAAAAATAATGACTTTTTTCTCACTTGATGATAAAAGTGATATTTTTAAATATTCTTTAATAGATCCTACTCCTTATAGTAATAATGATAAAACTATAACAAAAAGTGGTATTTTTATGACTTTCTTTACTGGATTTCAAGCAAAAAACTATTTTATCGAAGGACAAACAAGTATTTTAGGCAAAATGCAAGGATTTGATAAAACTATGAGTCAAAGTGAAATTGATAATTTAAACAAATTCATAAGTGAAAATAGTATGAATTTTAAAGGAGATATTTTTAAGCTTTTTGATTTATTAAATTCAGATATGAGCATTGATGATTTTAAACAAAAAATACTAGAACAAAAAGAAAATTTAAACAATCCTACAAAAAATACAAATAACAAAGAAACTTCAGAAGAAGACAAAAAAAAGCCATTTAAACCTATACAAGCGCAAAGTTCAAGCGAAACCTATAAAGATGATAATAAAATGAATGAGCTTTTAAAAAAGCTACTGGAAAATAAATTTGGCACAAGCGATGAGTTAGAACTTCTTTTTGGTATGAAATTTAGTGATGATAACACAGGAGAATTTAACAAAATTATTTCTCAAAATACTGCACAAAAAAGTATAGATATTAAAGCTTAAGGATTTAAAAGTCTTTAAATTCTATTAAAACTTATATAATAAAGAACTTATTATAAATTTTTAGCTAGAATGGAATTTATTTTAACTAAAGGTTGAAAAATGAATGAAAAAATAAGCCAAGATTTAGAAAAATTTGCTAACATACCAAACCTAAAAAATGCCGTAACTTTTTTTGGTTCAGCAAGGCTTAAAGAAGATAATTTTTATTATCAGCAGGCTAAAATTTTGGCACAAAAATGTGTTCAAAATGGTTTTTGTGTGATAAGTGGTGGAGGTGGTGGTATTATGCGTGCAGCCAACGAAGGTGCTTTTTCACAAAAAAATAATACAAATTCAATGAGTTCTGTAGGGTTTAATATATTTTTACCTCACGAGCAAAAACTTAATGATTTTGTAGAATATAATATTACTTTTGAGAGCTTAGCCATACGCAAAATGGCTCTTATTGAAAAGAGTCTAGCTTTTGTGATCTTCCCAGGCGGCTTTGGAACACTTGATGAATTGTGTGAAATTCTTACATTAAAACAATTAGAATTTAAAAAAGATGTTCCTATTATTTTGTTTGGGAGTGAATTTTGGCGAGGTTTTGATGAGTTCGTCAGAAATTCTTTACTCAAACTTGAAGTGATTTCTAAAGGAGATGAGTTAAAGTATAAAATCACTGACGACTTGGATTTTATAATTAATACTTTAAAGGAAATTTAATGAAAATTCTAGTCGCTATGAGCGGTGGAGTTGATAGTACAGTCACTGCTTACAAACTTAAAAATTTAGGTCATGAAGTTATAGGTTGTTATATGAAACTTCATGGCAAACCAAATTATCACGAAGAAAATATCAAAAAAGTAGAAAAAGTTGCAAACTTTTTGCAAATTCCTTATCATATTTTAGACTTACAAGAAGATTTTAAAAACAAAGTTTACATGCCTTTTGTGGATACTTATAAAGAGGGTAAAACACCAAATCCTTGCGCTTTATGTAACCGTTTTATCAAACTTGGAAAACTTTTAGAATTTGCTAAAAGTTTAGGTTGTGAAAAACTTGCCACAGGGCATTATGCAAGACTTGAAAACAACTTAATAAAAACCGCAGTAGATGAAAGCAAGGATCAAAGCTATTTTTTAGCTAGCGCAGATAAAGAAGCTTTAAAATATCTTATTTTTCCGCTAGGCGAAATGAAAAAAGAAGATGTGAAAAAATTTGCTTCCACTATAGAGGTTTTAAAATCTTTTGCCACCCAAAAGGAAAGTTCTGAAATTTGCTTTGTTGAAGATACTTATGTGCAAGTTTTAGATCAGTTTATGGATACAAAAATTCCTGGAGAAGTATTAGATAGTAGCGGAAAAGTGGTAGGCAAACATGAGGGCTATATGCACTATACCATAGGCAAAAGAAGGGGCTTTGAAGTGCGTGGGGCACATGAACCACATTTTGTTTTAAAAATCAATCCTAAGCAAAACCAAATCATCGTAGGAACCAAAGAAGAACTTAAAATCAGTGAATTTAACCTAAAAAATATCAATCTTTTTATAGACGCTAAAGAGCTTGTTTGCGAAGTAAAAATCCGCTATCGTTCAAAATCTACACCTTGTAAGGTAGAAATTTATGAAGATAAAAGCGCAAAAATCACTCTAAAAGATCCTGTTTATGGACTTGCTAGCGGACAAATGGCAGTCTTTTATGATCATGATAAAGTCATAGCAAGCGGTTTTATAGAATAATTTCTAGGAATTAATTCCTAGAAATTATTAATAAAATCCTAAAATTTTCCACCAAAAAAGCTCAACAGCTATCATCACTACTATATCAACTATGGAAATCACAAAACCTATACTCCACCATTTTTTAAGAGTTACACAGCCTGTTCCAAAAATAACAGGAGCTGTTCCTATTGCATAGTGAGTTAATGCCATCATAACATTACCTGAAGCTATCATAATAAAAGCATAAAAAAGTGGTGGTGCTCCTAAGGCAAGCTGCACTATAAAAAACAAAAAACATTGCTGATATATGAGCTGTAGTAGAAGCAAAGAAATAGTGTGTATATAAAAAAAGCAAGGCTTAAAAATATCATAATAGAAATTTCCCCAAGTCCCATAGCAGAAGCAAATTCACCTTAAGCTTCAGCTAAAAACTGTGTAACACCAAGTTTGCCAAGTAAAGTTGCCATCATTACAAGAGCTGAAAACCATACTAAAGTATTCCAAGCAGCTTTTTCAGCCAAAACTTCCCCAAAAGTTAAAACTCCACTAATCAACACCAAAGACAACCCAAGCAAAGCCACACTAGTCGCATCAAGAGAAATTCCAAAAAAACAAGCCCAAAGCTCCAGCCCATAAAAGTAAAAGCGAGACAAAAACACTGAGCATGATTTTTTCACTATTTTTCATTTTTACAAGTTCTTTTAATTTATCTTTAGCAAAAGTAGAAGCATTAGGCGTGGATTTAATTTCTAGCGGAGAGAGAAAATAAAGCATCAAAGGCATCAAAAGCATAGCAGCTATACCAGGTAAAAACATCCCTAAAGCCTATTACCCCCAAGTTAAATGCACTTCTAAATTTGTAGCTTGTGCTATAAGATCAACCACCAAAGGATTTGGAGCTGTAGCTGTAATAAACATAGCTGATGAAATAGGATTGGCTCTTGATAATTTACCAAAGAAAGATAAGTGCCTATTTTATTTTGTGTTCCATCTTCAGGAGTGGATTTAAAACTTCTTGCAATAACTTGAACTATAGGATTTATGATAGCCCCTGCTCTTGCAGTATTTGAAGGAGCAACTGGAGCTAAAATAGTTTCACAAAAAGCTATAGAATAAGCAATACCTAAGTTTTTTTACCAAGAATACTGATAAAATGATAAGCCAAATGCTCTCCAAGTCCTGTTTTAATAACTCCACGAGCCACAATAATAGAAATCACTATAAGCCAAATAAGAGAATTTGAAAAACCACTTAAAGCATCTTTTATACCCGTTTTAGATTTTAAATTTGATATAGCAGTATTTACCTTTTCATCTTATGCTCTTTTGATATAAAAAATCAAGTGCTGAAGTATTTAAAGGAAATTTTAGTCTCATCAATAAGTTGTTGCGCAGAAGTTTTCGAAGTAGCTTTGGTGTAAATTTTACTTAGATTTTCAATTGGGTAGTGGTAATACCACTAAGAGCTACTATGGCAATAGCTATAAAAGGCATTACTTGTAAAATCACTGCCATAATCACGGCAATAAAAAACTCAAGAAAATGCCAAGAATTATCTTCCAAACCTACAAGGAGTAGGTATAGGCCAAAACACAGTTGCAATTAAAATACACAGCACCAACAAGGGAATTTTCTTTCTATCCATTGTTTATCCTTTGATATTGGTAATGTAATTTACAATGCTTAAATTCTAGTTAACTAATATTTTAATAAATCTTAAAATTATAATTTTTAAATAAATTTTTAATTTATAAAAAAGCTAGCCTAATTGAAAAATGGGAATTTTAAAATGAATAAAACCCTTCCCCAGATAACTGCGGCACACACTAAAATCAAGTGCTCTGCTGTGTTCCCACCCTGAAGCGGTGCTTAAAAATAGCATTGCACAGGTCTAAGAAAAGGCTTAAAAATTATATCATAATATACTTAAAAAGCCTTGAGTTGTTAAGATTCAATATATAAATTTGCAATCAATCCATTGTTTTTATAAGAATTTTAAAAATTCATTTGTCAAATTATTATTTTATTTTCAAAAAATACGATATAAAAATAATTATTACATCCAAAAAGGAAAAATATGGAAGTTAAATGGAGTAGAGATTTTAGCATTAAAAATATGCAATTAGACAAACAACACGAACTAATTTTTGAAATTACCAATCTTGCAAATGATTTAGCTCTAAACATTCAAGATAATAATACACAACACAAAAATGATTTAAAACAAATTCTTGTAAAGCTATTTCAATACATCAAAATTCATTTTAAAGATGAAGAAAAATTTATGGAAAGCATTGATTTTCCTTTGATTGAAGAACATAAAAAATCTCATCAAATATTAGTAGAAAAAACTAAAGAGCTTTTAGAGCATTCAGATAATATTGTAAAAATGTCTCAAGAACTTTCCATATTAACCAAAGATTGGATTTTAGATCATTTTGCTAATGAAGATTTATGGATAGCTAATTTTACAAAAAAAACCCTACACCTTCAAGAAATCCATTATACCTTAGAACAATACATAAAACTAAAATCAATCAAACAAGACCTAAGAGCTGAAAAAACTCATGATTATATTTGCAATTGTTCTTTGCGTATCCATGCAGTTCCACAGACTATACATCAAGAGCTTGTTAGCAAAGAAAATACCTTAAAGTGCGAAAAATGTGGGCAAATTTTAGTTCATTTGGATTATTTTGATTTGAATCAAAATTTCGAAAAATTCAATGCTATTTTTGAAGATGCACTACAAAATCACCATTTCACGACTCAAAAAAATGATATGGGGGGGGGGATAGATGAATTTTCAAGTAAAAACCTTAGAAACTTTCAATCCTTTTGAAAGTTTAAATCATGAACAAGTAAACACAGAACAAATTCTTGATTTTAGAGTTATAGATTTTAAACTTCTGTGTTCTAGTGTAAAACCAGCAAAAACAAAAACTTATGAAAGAAAGGATTTTGACTTATTTTATGCAGATGATTTTTTTGTAAAAAACTACAATACCATAGTGCAAAAATTTCTTATAGAAATTTACCCAAAAACCCAAAGTTTTCCTTTTACAGTCAAACTTAGATCCAACTCCAACCTAACCCATCTAAAAGCCAGTATCAACCTTACAGAAAATTTTAAATATTACCCTAATTTAAAATTTGATATTTTGCAAAATATCTACAAAATAATGATCAAACAAAAATTTTTAATCTTAAGACTTGATAAAAATTTATTTGACAAGATTGATGATTTTATCTTATCAATACAAAAAAGTCCATCTATTAAAGAAATAGAGCTTGAAATTGCCAAAGGTGTAGATAAGATTGAACATAAAAGTGATGAAATTATTTATCATAGAGATGTTAACGAAGAATGTTTTGACGAAAATATTAACTATGATGAAGGAAACTACTGTAAACCTATTGAAAAAAATGAGCTACTTTTTGAATACATTTATAGAATTCTTGGAAAAGAAGGACGAAATTTAAGAGGAGAAATCCTTCATTTAAATCCAATAGCCTTTCTTGATAATCCTTTTATCATAAAAGATGAAAGCATTTACACAGAAGAATTAGAAGATAGAATTAAATATTTTAGCGCCAATTATGGATTTTTAAATAAAGACCACTCAGGATATAGCGTTATAAACAATTTAAAATTATCACAAATAGGGCTTAAAACAACCGGTTCAATCAAAACAAATACCGATGAAAATATAAACTTAGAAATCACTAATTTTGATATAAGTGATGATGCTATTAAATCAGGTATTGTAAATGTTCAAGCTTCAAATATAAAAGTAAATGGGAGTATTGGAGCAACAAAACTTTATGGAAAAAATATCAGCATAAAAGGCTTAACTCATGCAAAAAGCGAAATTTTTGCACAAGATATTTTTATTACAACACAACAAAGGAACTTTGCAGGCTGACACTGTATATATAAAAAATTTAGAAAATGGGACAATTATAGCTAAAAATGTATTTGTTGAAAACTGCATGGGTGGAAAAATAGAAGCAGAAAATATTTATATTTGCAATTTACTAACGGATAATACTTTATATCCAAGAAAAAATCTAATCATAACAAACAATATAAAATTTAAAAACAATATCGTAGTTTCACCACTAGTTTCTATTGAAAACAACTCAGATACAGAATGCGAAAATCTTAAAAATCTAAGCCTTAAAATAAAAAGTAAGCTTGATGACACCATAAGCAAAATGCAAAATTACTATGATTATCTAATCAAAAATCAAATCAAAATCATCAAACTTCAAAAGACTAAAAATCCTAGCGCCATAGAAATGAAATTTTCAAATCTTTATCACGATATCATAAAAAAATACAATCATCTTAGCATTTCGTATAAAAAATTTATAAAATTAAAATATCAAATTGATGCGAAATTAAATTTCTTAAATGAAATGGTTTACAATGTAAAAATATACATAAAAGCCGAAAATATCGGAGAGGATAATTTTTTAAAATTTTATCCTAACACAAACACCAACCTTGAACTAAAACATCATATAAATTTAAAAGACTATGAAAAGGTTTTATATCTTGAAAAAGGACAGCAAGTAAGTTATATTAAATCAAGCCATAATTATAGCGAAAGCGACATAGAAGAAATTAAAATTATTTTTGAAAAATTAGAAAAAGATAATTCCTAAGAATTATCTTTTCATATTAATGGCTTTTTGTATCATCTGATCACTTGTAGTGATACTTTTTGAGCTTGCATCAAAGGCTTTTTGAGTTACGATAAGGTTTGAAAGCTCTGCGCTTAAATCAACATTTGATTGTTCTAAGAATCCGCCTTTAAATTTAGCTGTATTAACAACTTGACCATCTTTCATAATAAAACTTGCATCACCGCTATTTGCCGTTGCTGCAAAAATATTATCTCCCATAGCAACTAATCCTTGCTCATTGATAAAATTATATAAAGCAAGCTTTCCAACTATGGCATTTTTACCATTGCTAAATTGCGCAACAATACTTCCATCATCGGATATATTATATTGCTCAAAAAACCCTTCAGCTACACCATCTTGTTGTGTAACTACATTTTTTTCGACGCCTTGTTTAATATAAATCCCACTATAACCCGAACCAGGCTTGTTAGCATCATAAGGAGAACCTAAATCAATATTAATTGTTCCACCATTTGGATTTGCAATGCTTGTAATATTGTTTTGAAGCAAAGCACCATTTTTATCAAAAACCATATTTCCTTCAGTCGGATTGCCTACGGCATTGCCATTAGAATCATAAATTTGTGCAATAGCTTTATATTGTATATTATCGCCTTCTTGCGGTAAAACTCTTTCAAGTGTAACCCTTAAAGTGCTTTTACTTCCATCTGCATTATAAATAGGGGATTCTAAAATATCTTTATTGGCTTTTTGTTGCTCTGTTGAAATTTGAGCTGTATCAAGCTTGATGCTATTTTCATCCAATCCTTTTAAATCAAGCTCGTTACTTTTAAAATTTAGATTTTCATCTAAAGTCGCTTCAAAGCTTGTTTTTACGCCATTATCATCAGTGAAATTTAAAATAATCCTATCACCCGCTTTAGCACTAAACACATCTTCTTTGCTAACACTACCACTAACTACATATTTTCCATCTTCAGTTTTTGTAATGTTAAATTTACTAGGATCAAGATCTACTTTAACTACTTCTGTTGTTGTGTTAGTATTTAAACTTCCACTCCATTTTACATTTTGAGTTACTTGAGGAGGTAAATACATATTCACAGGTACTTTAATAGCCCCTTGAGAAGCGGTTGTGCCTATACTGAAAGAATTATTTGAATTTACAGTAAAACCATTATTTACCGGAGTTCCTGTGTTAAGATAATCCCCCATAAGCCCAGCAACTCTATCGCTATAGTTAATACCAGTAAAAGCAGGATTCATTGTTCCTAAAACAAAATTTCCATAAGAATCTACCAAATATCCATTGGCATCTCTTCTAAATGATCCATTTCTAGTATAGTAAGCATTGCCATCAGCCCCTAAAACCCCAAAAAATCCTTTTCCTTGCAAAGCCACATCAAATTCGCCATCACTTGCAACAGGAGAACCCTGTTCGAAAACAACTTGAGAAGATGCTGCACTGCTACCATAACCACCTTGAGCAGGGTTGGTTGATTGGGTTGTTATGGTAGTATAAAAAATATCTTTAAATTGAGCATCAGAGTATTTAAAGCCCGTGGTATTGACATTTGCTATGTTATTAGCAGTGATATCAATACCAAAGCTATTGCTTTTTACTCCAGAAATCCCATTATAAAATGAATTCATCATGGCTTATGCCTTTTCCTCTTTGTCGCCATCTTCTGTAGATCCAGACCCAGAAGAATCTCCATCGCTTGAACCACCACTTGAGTCTCCACTTGAACCGCTTCCTCCAGTAGATGAAGATGAACCAAGCTTATAATCTGTTATTTCTTGTATTGCATCAAAAGGAACTTCTTGTCCAGCCATTTTTGCATAGGCAACACCATCTTTAAAAACAACACCTTCGATAGGATAAGTTCCGTAATTTGCAGTGATTTTTTCACCATTTTTATTATTATAAACCATTTTAACAGTGTACTCACCATCACCTGCATAAACCCCATCGTTATTTCTTCCTGGCCACTCCATAGTAAATAAACCTTGAGAAATAGATTTAGCATCGCTTTTTTCACTGAAAACAAGTTTATTATTGCTATCATAAATTTCTAGCGTAACACCGTTTTCATCAGAATCTTCAGGCAAATACATTTTAAGAGCGATAAGCTCATCTGCACCTGTAAGTTTGATTTTATTATCTGAAACAGTTGCCATTTTACCAATAGCCCCTAAAGCTGAAGTACTCATACTTGTACTAAAAGAATCAGAAAGCTTTTGCATAGTTTCAACCATTTTTTGCATAGTTGTATTGGTATTTTGCTGCATTTCAAGTGCGCTAAGCTGCGAAGTTTGAGTAAGCATTTTATCGCTATCCATAGGATCTGTTGGATCTTGATGTTGAAGCTCTATCAAAAGAAGTTTTAAAAACGCATCCTTATCTAAGGTAGCGTTTGGATTGCTCACTATTCCTGAGCTACTGCTTGAATCTGTTCTAGTTGTTCCACTAGTACTTCCTGAAGAAGTAGTACCTGAAGTTGTAGCAGTGGTATTTAAATTCCAATCCGATGATGATATCATTATAAACTCCTTTTTATTTAGTTTTTTATTATTTAAGCAATAAGTGTTCCAATTTAAAAATACTTCGCTAAAACAAGCTCTAGATTGACTTTTTCACTTTCATTTTTTCCATCTAAAGCATCTTTAAAACCATATCCACTACGATTTTTTCCTTGATTTTGATTTTGCTCTCTTTTACCTTGATCACTAAAATTCATTTCAAGTCCAGTAAATCCCATATTTACAAGAGAATTTTTAAACTCGGCTTGATTTTGGATAAACAAATTCATTGCATTGGTATTGGAGTTGAAATTGATATGAAGGTTATTACCTCTTTGTATCAAAGTTACCTCCACTTCTCCAAGATTATTAGGATTTAGAGTGATACTAAGTTTAGTAATAGGCGCTTTGTATTGATCCACAGCCTCTTTTAAATCTTGTGAAAAATACTGCAAAGTTTCTTTAGGAGTGATATTGCGAGCATTGTTTTGTGTTACTTTATTTAAATCTTTGACTAAAGAATTTAACTCATCTAAGCTATTTTTATCTACATTTTCACTGTGCGTTTTTGTTTGCTCTTGAGTAAAAGTTTCTTTATTAGTAGTATTATTATTAAAATTTGCATTATTCTCTTTGTTTTGAACTACTTGAGTTTTATTTAAATTTTCAAAATTTAATTTTTGATCAAAGAAATTTTGTTTTATATCTTTATTTTCTTTGTTGTTGTTTTTAGGCTCTTTATTTAGATTAAAATCTTTTTGTGTTAAATTTGAAACTAATTTCTGAGTATCTTTAACAATTTCTTTATTTAAATTTTTATCAAGATTTAAATTTTGATCATTGTTCTTTAAATTTTTATTTTGATCTTGTATATTTTCTTGATTTAAATTGTT
Source organism: Campylobacter sp. CFSAN093227 (assembly GCF_012897855.1). Classification (NCBI taxonomy): domain Bacteria; kingdom Pseudomonadati; phylum Campylobacterota; class Epsilonproteobacteria; order Campylobacterales; family Campylobacteraceae; genus Campylobacter; species Campylobacter sp. CFSAN093227. The sequence continues at coordinate 59,954 of NZ_CP040610.1, read as the reverse complement.
TTTTTCTTGATTTTTATTTAACTCTTTATTAAAATCTTTGTTTAAGTCTTTGCTTTCTTTATTTAAATTATCTTGGTTTTTTTTATCTTTTATATTTAACTCTTCTGTTAAATTTTTTGCAAACTCATCATTTTTGATATTTTTTAAAGTATTTTTAGCATCTGTGGTATCTTCTTCTATTTTTGATTTAACTTTATCGTTTTTTTCGTGTTTGCTTTCTTTGGATGAAAGTATGGAATCTAAATTTTTTAAAGTTTGAGAAAGCAAAGAACCGCTATCTTTAGAATTTGTTTTTTGCATAGAATGAGTGCTTGTAGTATGAGTTGTATTTTCTAAATTGTGATTTAAATTTTTACTCACATTGGAAATTTTATTATTGATGATTTCTTTAAAAACATTATCCACAGCACCCTTAAAAAAATCAGCCTTATCTAAATTTGGAAAAGTTGCTTTAAGATCAAGAAGACGATCTACTTTAATATTTTTTACATTTAAGCCCAGATCTTTAGCTATGTCCAAAAGCTCACTAAGATTTGATGCACCTTTTAAAGCATTAAAATTAGCCTCTGTTTTAATAAGACTTGAAAGTTGAGTAGAAAGATTTGCTAGTTTAACATCTGCTGTATCTGTTTTTAGCTTATCTAACAAAGAAAGAATTTGCATAAAAGAAGCAGATTCGAAAATGCTTATCTTATCGCTCTCATCAAAAGCTCCTTTTTGAAGTCTGCTCATCGCTTCATTAACAACTTCTTTTTGACTGATCTTCATATGATCAGGTAAAAATTCATTGGTTTCATTGATAGAATTAAGCAAAGAATTTAAAAAACTTTCCGTATCATCTTGAGTTGAATTTTTACTATCACTACTTTCATGTTCTTTATTTTTACTAGTTTTACTAAAGGAACTACTAGTATTAGAAGTTTTACTCGGCGTAAGATTTAAAACATCATTTTGCGGAGCTAAATTTGACATCACTTTTCCTTCAAAAAATTATTTTAAAAATTTATCTACCATTACATTAGGAAATTTTTCTTTCAAATAAGAATCTTCATATACTTTAATCATCTTATCTTCATTTAAAGCAGTTAAGATATTTAAAAGCTCTTCTAAATTTTTAGCATTTAAAATTTTCTCTAAATTTTCTTCATTTTCTAAAATTTCTGTAAGCTCACTTGAAATTCTTGCCATTTTTTCGTTTTCATCTGATCTAAAAGTTTCTAAAAGCTCTAAAACTTGAAGCAAAACTTCATTTTTTCTTTCAGCTAGATCACTTTTAAATTCAACAAAAATCTCTTCATTTAATGGTTTTGACATTTTAACTTCCTTTTTAAAATTTTAATTTCATAAGTTTTTAAAGCAAGAAGTGTTCCAAGTTTTGATACTTTGTAGTTTAAGTTAAATTTTTGTATAATTTAAGCTTTTAAAAATTTAGCTTTGGAGAAGAAAATTTGGAAAACATTAGAAATATAGCAGTTATAGCTCACGTTGACCATGGTAAAACCACTATGGTAGATGAATTGTTAAAACAATCAGGCACCTTTAGCGAAAGAGAACAAATTTCAGAACGCGTTATGGATAGCAACGATATAGAAAAAGAACGCGGTATTACCATACTTTCAAAAAACACAGCGATCAATTACAAAGGTACAAAAATCAACATCATAGATACTCCAGGGCATGCTGATTTTGGCGGAGAAGTAGAACGTGTTTTAAAAATGATTGATGGAGTTTTGCTTTTAGTAGATGCTCAAGAAGGCGTTATGCCACAAACTAAATTCGTGGTTAAAAAAGCTTTATCTTTAGGGCTTAAACCTATAGTTGTAATCAACAAAATAGACAAACCAGCTGCTGATCCTGAAAGAGTGATCAATGAAATTTTTGATCTTTTTGTAGCCCTAGATGCAAACGATGAGCAACTTGACTTTGCTATAGTTTATGCTGCAGCAAAAAATGGTTATGCTAAGCTTGATCTAAACGATGAAAGTGATAATATGGAGCCACTTTTTAAAACCATACTTGAACGCGTTCCAGCTCCAAGTGGTAGTGATGAAAATCCTTTGCAGCTTCAAGTTTTCACTTTGGGGTATGATAATTTCGTAGGTAAAATAGGCATTGCTAGAATTTTCAATGGGGTTGTGAAGAAAAACCAAAGCGTAATGCTTGCAAAAGCTGATGGTACCAAGGTAAATGGTAGAATTTCAAAACTCATTGGCTTTATGGGCTTAGAAAAAATGGACATCGAAGAAGCAGGAAGTGGAGATATCGTAGCTATAGCAGGTTTTGAAGCTTTAGATGTGGGTGATAGCGTTGTAGATCCAAACAATCCTATGCCACTTGATCCTTTACACATTGAAGAGCCGACTTTAAGCATAGTATTTTCTGTAAATGATGGACCATTAGCAGGAACTGAAGGAAAACATGTAACTTCAAATAAAATCGCTGAACGTTTAGAAGCTGAAATGAAAACTAATATTGCTATGAAATACGAAAGCACAGGCGAAGGCAAATTTAAAGTAAGCGGTAGGGGCGAACTTCAAATCACTATTTTAGCTGAAAATATGCGTCGTGAAGGTTTTGAGTTTTGTATGGGAAGACCTGAAGTTATCGTAAAGGTTGAAGATGGAGTTAAAACAGAACCTTTTGAACATTTAGTTATCGATGTGCCTGAAGAATTTAGCGGTGCGGTAATAGAAAAACTTGGCAAAAGAAAAGCTGAAATGAAAACCATGGCACCAACGGGCGATGGACAAACAAGGCTTGAGTTTGAAATTCCAGCACGCGGACTTATAGGTTTTAGAAGTCAGTTTTTAACTGATACCAAAGGCGAAGGCGTGATGAATCATAGCTTTTTAGAATTCCGTCCTTTTAGCGGTGCGGTTGAAAAGCGTAATAATGGAGCGTTAATTTCTATGGAAAATGGCGTGGCTTTAGGGTATTCTTTGTTTAACCTTCAAGAGCGTGGAGTACTTTTCATAGAGCCTCAAACTAAAGTTTATACCGGTATGATTATAGGTGAGCACTCTCGTCCAAATGATTTAGATGTTAATCCTATCAAAGGAAAGAATCTTACCAATGTAAGAGCAAGTGGAAGCGATGATGCAATCAAACTTGTGCCACCTAGAAAATTAAGTCTTGAAAGAGCTTTAGAGTGGATAGAAGAAGATGAACTTGTAGAAGTTACACCTGTAAATGTGCGTGTTCGCAAACGCTATCTTGACCCAACTCAAAGAAAAAGAATGGAAAAAGCAAAATCTTAATGGATTTAAAAAGCTTAGAAAATAATAGACTTTATATACTTAAACGCTTAGGAATCTTAAAATTCCTAAGCATTATCGAAGCCTTACTTGTAGGTTTTTTAGCCTTTGTTTTTATAAGAGATGCCTTAATCGCAGTAATTTTAGCTGTTTTTGTAGGTGTTTTTTTCTTTCGTTTTACAGCTAAAAAACTAAAACTCGCACAAAAAGAATTACAAATTAATGCTTTAAATTTGTTTTTGCGTCGTTTTGGGGCGAAATTTAAAAAGCAAAGTTTAAGCCAAAAAGACTTTTTAAAACTAGGACTTATAAAGGATTTGAAAGAATTTAAAAGTCAAAACTGCTTTGAATTTAAGGATTTTAAAATTTATGATATTCAGTTTTTGGACGAAAATAAACGCTTTTTTTGCGGAATTTTGCTCGAAATTTTAAGTGCAAACAAAAATCCTAGCTTTGAAAATGAAGAGCAAATTTACATCAAACTTCAAGATAAAAATTTCACTTTAAATCATATCTTTTCTAAAGAAAATCATTATCTTATTGCTACTTTAAGCAATCCTTTCTTTATAGATGTAAAAAAAGATTTAGAAAGCAATTTCAAAGATTTAGAAGAAAATCTAAATTCTATAAAAAACAAACTATTTAAATAATTAACATAAAGTTAATATCATAAAATTTTAATAAATATTAATTATATACTTTAAAAATATATTACTTTTAGTAACACTCTAAAATTTAATTTTATTTAAATTATTCTTATTATGCTTAATATTTAAGAAAAAATACACTAAAATCAATTTGAACTGCAAATAAAAAGGAGGAAAATCATGAAAAAACACATTTTATTGCTTGGTTTATGTCTTAGTTTGAGTCTTAGTGCTAAAAGCGTGAGTGATTACAAAGTAGGAGAAGAATTAAGCGACAAGGAAGGAGTAGAGTATTTTAAGGAACTTTCCAAAAGACCTGTGCAAGAATGGCCAAATAAAAATTTAAGCATCAATGATGTTCCAAAAGGCAAGCAAGGGGATTTAATCCGTTATGGCATAGAGCTTTTAAGCAAGACAGAAAGTACTCTAGGACCCTATAGCAAGCTAAAAAAGACAAGCAACGAAGTAAACTGTATTTCCTGTCACATGGACAATGACGGCAATGGTTTACCAGGGACAAAAAAATATGTTATTCCATTTTTAAATGTCCTAAACAATTATCCAAAACTTGATATAGAAACGATGAAAATCATCTCTGTTGAAGATAGAATTCGCGGAATGGGTGGAACTGACTCTCATAGATTTCCTAATGATTCTAAAGAAATGAAAGCAATTTTAGCTTATTTTAAATGGCTAAAAGAAGCTTATGGCATCAAAGACGGCGTAAAGCTTGAAGGAGATTTTTTCGCTAAGATGAATTTTCCAAATCGCCCAGCTGACCCTGTGCGTGGAAAAAAACTCTTTGAAGAAAATTGCGTTGCTTGCCATGGCGAAAGAGGACTTGGGGTAAAAAATGATAATTACGAACAAGGTAGCGGACATTTATATCCATCTTTACTTATCTATCCTGATGGTGGACACATGGCTATGATACCATTTTTAGCAAGATTTTTAAAATCAGCCATGCCTTTTGGTGCGAGTGCAGATAATCCTATATTAAGCGATGAAGATGCACTGGATATAGCAGCTTATGTCAATACAGGTTTTGTAAGAATGCCTATAACCACTACAGAAAATCGTGCAGGACTTGATACAGCTTATAGCAAATCCCCATCATTAAAACCTGAGTATTTTGCTTCACCACAACAAAATTTAGACCCTAAAGAATACATAAAAGTAAAATACGGACCTTGGAAAAATCCAAATCACTTCCCAGGAGAATGATTAATTTTGGGCTTAGCCCAAAATTAATCCTCATCTTTGGCTAAATTTTCAAGACTTTTAATCCCTTCTTCGCCTATCAAATTTCCACTTTGTAAGTCGCTAAATATCGCATTTAAAGAACTCACTATGGCAGTGGAATTAAAACTTAGATTTTCTATAGCTCTTTCTCTTTTTTTCCATATATTTTGCAAAGCCCTTTTTTCAGCTTCTAACTCTTCTTTCATATTTTGGTAAGTTTTGAGTATAAAAGTGATTTGCGTGTTAAATTCCTTAGAATTTAAGTATTCGTATAAAATGTGATTTTTTTCATCTTTGTTTTGCAGGGCATTTTTGAGTTTATAAGCGTTTATAATGCTTTCTCTAAGCACTGCTAAAACACCTTTGAATTCATTAAAAGTACAAATCAAAATTCCTTCTTTAAAATGCGTTTTTTCTTTATCTTTTGGCATAGTTTTTGTGATCAAAACTGCTATATCACTTTTTGCGGCTATACTGTCTAGTTTAAGTTTATCAAGCCATTCTTTATTAAATTCTTTAGTGCGTTTGCTCTCATACAAAATACTTCCACAAATATTTCCAAAATTATCCTTTACTATATGCAGACAATCAGCTCCATTTACGCCTTTTGGCACTTCTTTTACTTCATCGCTTAAATACTCACTTTGTATGTATTCTTCTATGAGTAGTTCGGCTGCTTCGCCTTGGAGTTGCTGTGAGCCTTGCTCTATCCTGCGTTGTGCGTCTTCTAACTTTTGGGCTACACTTTTAAAATTCGTTTCTAGTTCTTTGTATTTAAGATCTTGCTCTTGAGTGCTTTTTTGAAATTCAAGACGCATTTTTTCTCTTTCAAATTCCAAATTTTTGCTTTCTTGTTCTTTAAATTCTTTAAAAGCCTCTTCTTTGGCTTGAAATTTCAATCTTTCTTCATTTTCTTTTTGCTCTCTTTTTAGCCTTTCATTTTCAGCCTTTATGCTTAAAAACTCGCTAAGTTCTTTGCTTTTTTTCTCGAGTTCTTCTTGCATGATTTTCATTTCATTTTCATGCTCTTTGTTAAATTTCTCGCTGAATTCTTTTTGGAAATTTTGCTTTTGTGTGAGAAGTTCTTGTTCAAATTTTTGCTTTTCTAAAAGAAGCTTTTGGCTTACTTGCTCGTTTATGAGTTTTTCTTGTTCTATCTTTTGAGTTTTTAAATCATTTAAAGCTTTGGTATATTCAGCTCTTTTAGCATTTACCTCATCATCAAATTCTTTTTTTTGTTTTAGCATTTCTTGCTTGGCTTTATCTAAAATTTGAACATATAAAGCAGTGCTAATATCGATAAAACTTCCACAACTTGGGCATTTGATTTGTTCATTTTGGTTTAAATTTTGCATAAAATTTCCTTAGAATTTTTCCCTAAATTTAACATAGAAAAACAAAGATTATTCTAAGATTGACTCGTTAAAATCATTCTTTTAAAATAATTAGGATTACAAATGCAAAAACACACCAAAATTCACGGCTTTGCTAAATTTAAACTCATCGTTATCCTTGCTTTGATGTCAAGCATAGCACCACTTTCTACAGATATGTATTTGCCTGCACTTTCTCATGTGGAGCAAAGTTTTCAAACTAATTCTTTTTTAACCCAACTTAGTATCGCAAGTTTTTTTATCGCTTTTGCTTTAGGACAGCTTATATATGGGCCTTTAAGTGATATTTTTGGGCGTAAAATTCCAGCTTTGGTGGGGATATTTTTCTTCATCGTTTCGAGTTTGTTTTGTGTGATTATCGATGATATTTATGCTTTTATCGCTTTGAGATTTTTTGAAGCACTTGGGGGTTGTGCAGGTGTGGTTATCGCAAGGGCTATTGTCAATGACTTGTTTGAGATCAAAGAAGCTGCAGGGATTTTTGCTTTGATGATGGTTTTTAGTTCTCTTGCTCCTATGCTTTCGCCAACTTTTGGGGGAATTTTGCTAGAGTATTTTTCATGGCATAGTATTTTTGCGACTTTGTTTGCTTTAGGAATTTTACTTTTTTTGATGATACTTTTTGGTTTAAAAGAGTCCGCACCTCATCTTAAAAACAAAAAATTTTCCCATCATGAAGCGATGAAAAGCTACAAATTTGTTTTAAGCGATAAACGCTTTTTAGTTTATATACTATGTGCTTCTTTTGCTTTGGCGGCGATGTTTGCTTATATCACAGGATCAAGCTTTGTTTTTACGCAGTTTTTTGGCTTGAGTGAGCAAAAATTTGCTTTGCTTTTTGGGGCAAATGCTTTAGGTTTTGTCATCTGTGCAAATATCAATGCAAGATTGGTTTTAAAATACGAAAGCGAAAAAATTTTGGCAAAAGCTTTGATGATAATGTTTATATCGACTGTGATTTTACTTGCAAATGCCTTTTTTCATCCAAATTTCTTGCTTTTTGAACTTAGTATTTTTACAAGTATCGCTATGCTTGGTTTCATCGCACCCAATACCACGACTTTGGCTATGGCAAGGTTTAAAGAACATAGCGGAACTGCTTCTGCGGTGCTTGGAACGGTGCAATTTGGTTTTGCAGGGCTTATTTCTTTTGTGGTTGGGGCTATTAACGCAAATACGCCGATAATCCTTGCTTTTGTAATGTGTGCTTGCGTATTGGTTGCAAATATGATATATTTTCTAATCAAAATAAAGGAGAAAAAATGAAAACAAATAATATCTTTATGGCTTTAGCCATAGTTTTAGCAAGTTTGATTCTAGCTTTTGGATTTAACAAGGCTTTAAGCGATTTTAAAACACTTGAAAGAAGTGTAAGCGTAAAGGGTTTAAGTCAAAAAGAAGTCGAAGCGGATACTTTGATACTTCCTATAAAATTCACAAGATCAAACAACAATCTTACAAATTTATACGAAGAACTAGAACAAGATAAAGAAAATATCATCAAATTTTTAAAAGAACAAGGCGTAAAAGAAGATGAGATCAGCTACAACTCGCCAAATATCATAGATCGTTTAAGCGATCCTTATAGCAACGACACTCAAGCTGCATACCGATACATAGGCACTGCGAATTTACTCATCTATACTCAAAATGTAAAGCTTGGAAAAAGCATACTAGAAAACATTTCAAGTCTTGCAAAATTTGGCATAGTAACAAAAATCGATAATTATGATATAGAATACCTTTACACCAAGCTAAATGAGATAAAACCACAAATGATAGAAGAAGCAACGCTCAATGCTAGAAACGCAGCAATAAAATTCGCACAAGACTCAAACAGCCATCTAGGCAAGATAAAAAAGGCTTATCAAGGACAATTTAGCATCAGCAACAGGGATAAAAACACCCCTTATATCAAAACCATAAGAGTGGTTTCTACTATAGAATACTACTTAAAGGACTGATGATAAAATTTCAAGCTAAGCTTTAAAGCTTAGCTTGGCACTATGGAATTTTTTCGTGCGGTTTTTTGGAGTGAGAAAATACAAAGCAAAAGGATAATGCCATATAAAACACTAGTAGATTTTATGGTGTTTTCTGTAATCTTGTCTTGATTTATAGTCTTTAAAAGTTCTGTATATTTTTCTCCTAAAACTTCCTTGGCTCTATTTAAATTCGCATCGTTTAATTTTAAAAGATTTTCTTTGTTTGCTACTATCAATGCTTTAGCTGAATTTAACTCTGTAAAAGAAATATTTTGATCTTTTAAATGGAGATTAAAATCACTCTGCAATATACTTGCTAGATTTATAATAGCACTCGTATTTAAATCATTTAAACTTTTTTCAAATTGACTTTCATAAAGCTTATCTGATGAAAATACACCTGTAAAAGGGTTTATAAGTTGTGAGCTATTAATCAAAAAGAATAAAAATACTAAATATAACATAAATTTAAATACTATATTAAAAATAATATTTTTAATGTTAAAAAAGAAATAACATATATATATGCTTAATATATAACACATTACTAAATATAAAATTGTCTTATATTCATTAGTTTTATAAAAATAAGTTACGAGATATAAGACTATAAACACCATAGCAATAATAAAAAATATTGATTTTGCAAAAATGCTTTTTTTTCTATTAAAATAAAACATGATGCAGCAAAGAAAAACTAATATACCGATGATAATAAAGATAACGCTCGATTTCAATTCGTTAAAAAATTTACTATAAGGTTCTATACAAGCTTGACAAAAGAAAATAAACACCCCATATAAAACAATCATCCCCACAGTAAAATTTAAAATTTTTAAAAAATCATTATGATGATCGCTAGTATTTCTATACACATTTAACAAAACACAATTAAACCATATTAATATATTCTTAAATATATCAGCATTTTTTTCTCTGTCTTTGATGCTTAAATTTATATGATTTTCTTTCTCTTTCGCATAAAGTTCTAATTTATGCCATTCTTGAGCTTCTAAGGTATTATTTTGAGTGATTAAAACATCTTTTATAACCCTGAAAGAATCTTTTAAATTTTTAGCATATCTTAATCTATATTCATTTTGAATTTTAAAAATCTCTTTTTCATCTTGTATTCCTTTGGTTTCGTTTTTGTAACTTTCATCTTTATAATTATCTTCTATATATTTCTCCACTGATTTAAAATCTAACTTATCTATATCGACATTGATTAAATTTACAGCTTTTGGTTCTTTAAAATAACAAGCGCTAAAATTCGGAGTTTTATAAAACTTCACTCCATAAAAACAAGCTATATCATCAAATTCACACTCGTGAAAATCAGCATAATTATAAAATTCAGAATTATTAAAATAAACATTATCTTCAAAATGAGTATTTGAAAAATTTAATTTTGCTTGATTATCTTTATCTTGCCTATATCCAAATTCACAATCCATAAAATAACATCTATTTTTAAATTTATTTTTCCACAAATTTATTTTTTCGATAGCACAGTTTTTTATAAAAAAATATCCTTTAAATTCGTTTTCTTGCAAATCTAAAGATGTGATTTTTTTACTTTGTTTATCGTAGCAATCTCGAAAAACTAAATGGCTTAAAAAAATATTACTATACATACGTATTTTTCTTTTAAATTTACACTGATTAAAAGTTAATGTTTTTTCAAAAATAATATTTTTCAAATTTAATGTTTTTTCAAAAGTACAATTGTAAAAGTATAGTTTGGTTTTAACAATGCGATTATTCTCTGATTGCTTGTCATTTAAACTAATATTACATTCGCTAAAAATAATATTACACTGGGTAATAGCATTATACTGGATATTGTTCATATTATCACATAATGAAGATAAGTCTAGTGTTGCCTTGCAAACCAAATACCATTTTTCATCATCAGAAAATAACCCATCGCTTTGCCTAAAGTCTTCTTTTCCTTTTATTTTTTCTATTATTTTTTTTATTTTTTTATACTCTGGAATAGATATATCATATTCTTTTATGTTATTTGGATTGTTTTTTGATAGAATATTAAATAACTGTCTTCTAATTTTATACTCTCTCATATTTTTCCGATGTGTTTCTTTTATCATTTTATCCTTCCTATCTTTTTCAACTTGGCACTATGGAATTTTTTCGTGCGGTTTTTAAATAGTTTTTTATAATTATTTTTCTATTTTTGCTTTAATTTTATCTTGAATCCTCTTTAATGTATCAAATGGAAGAATATCAAGCATTTTTTCAATCACACTTAAACTAGGAATTTCACCTTTTTTATCAAGTATTTTGCTTGGATTATTTTCGGCAGAATCTAACATAATTTTTAAAAGTTGATTTTTTAATTCCTCATTATTCGTTTCTTTAATTTGAGTTTCGTATCCTTTATAAGTTTGATTTAATCTTTGTTTGTAAGCATATTCGCTTGCCATTCTTTTATACTCTGCAATTTGTTTTGTAGAATAATAAGTAAAAAATCCACTAAAAAATAAAAACGGAAAAGCTCTAAAAAAACTTGCAAATGTAAAATCTTTATTTAATGATATAATAAAATAAATTACAAAAAGAGTTATAAAAAGAACTATGGAGCCAATAAAAATACCATTCCACTTTTTAATATTTTCTTGCATATCTTCTTTTTCGTCTTTATAAGCTTCGGCTAATCCTTTAGAAGTTGCACCTGGCAATAATTCATCTATTTTATCATTTTTTTCTTTATACAAATTTTCAAATTTATCTTTATAATCATTTAAACAATTTTCTAATTCTTGTTTTTTACTAGAAATTAAATTGTTTATTTCAGTCTTTTGTTCATTTAAACGATCTTTAAGAGATAATTTTCCGCCTTTTCCATTTTCATCTGCTTTAATGCCAACAAAAATTTCATTATAAAATTCTTCAAATTTTTTTATTTTATCTTTATTTGTTTCTATATCATTACAAGCTTGTTTTAACTTCGAAATAATACCCTCAGTTATATTACCTTGATGATCTTGATCATAAAATTTCATATAATCATTTTGCATTTTATTTGCATATTCTTTAGCTTTCTCTATCTCGATTAAAGCACTACTTTCATTTTTATTATCAGATTGAATATCAAAAATTTTCCAATAAATTTCATCTATATCTTTTTGTCCGATTTTTATATCTTCAATCATATCTTTTATAGACATTTCTTCATTATTGCCGTTTCCTTTATAAACAGAATTAAATTCCGCAATATCTTTCAATGAATTTTGTATAGCATTATTTTCGATTAGATCAAGAAATTGCTCTAATTGTTTTAAAGAATTTTCATCTTTAATGTTTTTAATAAATTTATAAAATAACTTTTTTTGCTCTTTAGTTAAATTTTCCATTTTTGCTCCTTATTTTCAATGATTTTTATCTCATCTTCGGTGAGATTGTAAAGTTTATAAGTCAAAGAATTGATTTTATTTTCTAGTTCTTGGGTGCTTGCGTTTTTGTTTTGCTCTTTGGCTTTTAAAATTTCATCGACTAAATTTATAAGCTCATCGACTAATTTTTGATTTTTAGAATTTATTTTTGGTATAGGAAGTTTTTCTATATAAATTTTTGCACCATAAATTCCATCACCCAATGTAGCAGCATTATTTTTTATCCAAAATTTTGAAATACTAGAATTTAAATTTGCTATTAAATATTTTAAATTTATATTAGAATAAAAAGTTATAGAAAACATAGAATCCAAAATAAAATTCTTTTGATTATCATAAGAAAAGCATAAATCACTTGAAATTCTATTCCAAACTATCTTTTCCTTTTCAAATTCTTCATAATAAGCGATATTGTCTTGAGTTTCAAACCATTTATTGCTAGTTTTCTTTCTACAACCTTTTTCTCCGCTTTGTTCTATGCGTGGTAAAAATTGAGATAAATATTGTTTTAATGCGGGATATTGTTCTATATCGAGTTTTAAACTTGGAAAAGTTCCTATCACCCAAAGTCCCGCCCACTCGTAACTATATCTTTTTATATCGCGTCCGCGTAGCATTTTGCGTATGAGTTTGGCGGTGCGTTCTTTTTCGGCTTCATCTTTGCAATTTGCTAAAATTTCATTTCTTTTTTCAGTAGTGATGATAAAGGCTTCGTTATAGCCTGTTTTTATCCCATAGTTGATATTAAGCCCATACCATTCTTTAAGCGGAGTTCCTATGCGTTCTATCTTGGCCTTTAAAGCACTAGTATTCTCATCACTAAAAGTGAAGCTTTCTTTGCTTAAAGAATTTTGCGAAAATTCTGCAAAGTCCTTATATAAGCCAATGTCATAAGCACAAGTTTTTAAAATTTCATTGCTTAGGGCAAGGTATTTGAATTTATTATCTTTGCTTTTTGATTTTTCAAAACAAAGTATGGAAGTATCCACTGTAGCACTATCAAAAACTTTTATACCATTTAAATCAGTGTATTCTAAAAACTTAACATTTTTAAGCAAAAATTCACGCAAAGCTTCCCCATATCCTGCACGCGTGTATTTGTTAGAAGTAATATAGCTCAATACCCCCCCCCCTATCTTTTAAAACATTAAATCCTAGTTCATAAAAATAAGTATAAATATCGCTCGTGCCTTTATAAACCTTATAATTTTTAGCTAAATGGGGCTTGAGTTCTTTAAGCTCCTCTTGTCTTATATAAGGTGGATTGCCGATGATGAGATCAAAGCCTTTGAAATTTCCATCATCGTCCAAAATTTCAGGGAATTCAAAACGCCATTCAAAAGGATGATTGCTTTCTAGGTTGAAGATATTGTCGTATTCTTTTTTAAGATTTGCAAATTCTTTTGTGGCTTCTTTTTCATCAAAGTCAAAAAGAGTCAAATTCGCGCTAACAAAGAATTTCAAATTTTCATCATCTACGGCTAAGAAATTTCCGTATTTTTTAGAGTATTTTTCACATTTATCGTTAAAGCCTTTCATTTCTTTTTTAAATTTATCCGCAAAGCAGAAATTTTTAAAAGAAATTTTGAGATTTTTTATCTCTTGGTTGATGTGGCTTTTATCTGTGTAAAAGCCTTCTTTATAGTCTTTTACTATGCGTTTGTATTTGTTAATGCGTTCTTTGATGTTAGGATAGTGGTTTAGGCTTTTGCCTGTTTCAAAGTAAGATACCAAAGAATTTCCGCATTTTATGTTTATATCGATGTTTGGCAGGGTTTTAAGATCGTGATAATTCTCATCATCAAAGCTTTGATAAAAACTATGTTTTAAAAGCTCTATCCAAAGCCTTAGCTTGGTGATCTCGCATGAGTTAGGGTTGATATCGACTCCAAAAAGGTTGTTTTCTATGATGTCTTTTTTGGTATGAAAAAGTTCTTGCTGGATAAGATGGGCTTTATCTTTAGGTGTTTTTGGGCGTTTATACTCTATAAACTCACCTTTTCTACCCGTGATGAGAATTTCATCGTTTTGCACTTCTAGATAAAATTCTTCATCAAAAAGATTTAGCTCATCATAAATGCTTAACATAACATTTAAAGCAGAAACCAAAAAATGCCCGCTTCCCACTGCAGGATCGCAAATTTTTATAGAGTTTAAAAGCTCTTTTTGTGCTTTTTTGTCTTCTTTTCTTAAAGACTTTCTTAGTTCGCTTATATCTTTAGCATCAAGATCAAATTGAGCGTTGAATTTATCAAGCACAACTTTTGTGATGCTTTCTTTACACATATAAGAAGTGATAAAGCTTGGCGTGTAAAAGCTCCCTTCTTTGTAGCCATTGAGTTTTTCAAACACATTTCCTAAAACGCTTGAGCTTATGAGTTCTTTTTGGCTTAAAATTTCGCTTTGCTCATCATCACTACCAAAATCAAAGCTATCCAAAAATTCAAACAAGTATTCTAAAAGCCCCACTTGTCCTTTTTTAGCCTTGCATTTATCATCTTTTAGCACAGTGTTTTTATAGTAAAAAAGCTTTAAGTCATTGCTTAAGCTTGAAATTTCAAGTGTGTTTTCTATGCTTTGTTTTTCAAACAAAGAAGAATTTAGATAAGGCAGATAGGTAAATTCGCTTTTCTTTCTTGTGCTTTTTTCTTTGGCTAAAACTTCAAAGAAAAGTTCGCTAAGCTTGTCAAAATCAGGGATTTTTTTGAAATTTAAAAATTTCAAATTTTTATCATCATTAAAACGCACCAAATTTGACTCTATAAGCTTTAAAAACAAAATGCGATTAAGCCATAAGATCAAAAGTTTTAAGATGGTTTCAAAATTTTCTTCTTTAAGCTTAGAGTTTATAGCGGTGTAGAAAGTGCCTTGCTCTTCTTTGCTTTCTTCACTTTTTGCGATGATGAGTTTTGAGTTTTGTTTACTTTCGCAAAGCCCTAAGATATATAAAAGCTCTTTGTAAAAAGCATTGTTGAGTGAATTTGCATCGTTGGGGTTAAACTCACTTAGCAAAAAGTCTCTATGAAAAGTTTTATAAATACTTGCTAGGTTTTTAAAATTTGATTTTTGTTTGTCTTTTAAAAATGTCAAGTCAATCAAAAAGCCTTTTAAGTTTTCTTTGGAATTTTCTATGAGTTTGGCTACTTCTTTATAGAATTCTTCAGTATTACCTTTGAAAAGTGAATTTGGATTACAAAATTCTTCAAAAAGTTTTTTAAAACTTGGATTTTTATAAAAAAGCTCTTCAAACTCACTAATTTTAAAAATGTAAAATTTATAAAAATCTGTGATGATAATAAATTTTAAGCTAAAACTATACTCTCTATTTCTAAAATAATATAAAATAGTCTCGTGTAAGGCTTTAGAATTTACCTTTGTATGAGTGATAAATTCTTTTGAATTTGGCTTTTTAGCCTCAATAAGAACTTCTAAGTCTTTACTAAACTCATCTTTAGAGATGGATAAGTCAATCTCACTTTTGCCTTTTTGCTTGGTTTTGATGTGAGTTTTGAAATTTAACATGGTTAAAAATGGACTAAGTGCATTAGCTACAAGATAATCTTCATTTTCACTTTGCGAACTTTCAAGTCTTTCTAGATATTGCATTAAAGCCTTGTTAAATATATCAAATTCATTTTGCATGATTTGCTTTTTGCGGTAGTATGGGTTGAAAAAATCTTTTTCATTTAGCAAAGTGAAATGCATTTTTAACCTTTATAAAAAATATTTTGTATTTTATCAAATTTTACTTTTATATAAAATTTTTTAAGAATTTAATATATCATTAATACCTTTATATGCTTCCTGTATAGGTTTTTTAATAAAAAAATCATTTAAAATTTGAATAAAATCTTTTTTAGAATTTTGATTTTCAATCAACCAATAAATAAAAGCGTATTCTCCTTCTAATTTTTCATTGTTTATTAATTTATCACAATAATAGTGATTTTGATATTTTCTAACATTTTCTTCTTTTACATCTTTAAATAATTTTAAACATTCTTTATATTTTTCATTTTCTATATCTTCTTCATCATCATTTGAAATTTCAAATGTCAAACCAATAATATCATAGTATTTTTTTTAAAATAAATATATACATGGATATATGCTTTCATTCTTATAATCAATAGGATAAAATATAAACACACCATGATTAACACGATTTTCTTCTATTTTATTGCCGATAAAAGTTATATCACCTATTTTAATTTCCTTGTGTTCAAAACTATCAAAAAATTCTTCTATTATATATTCACAGATGTTGCTCCATTTATGCTGAATAATATCTTTAGCTTTTTTATATTTTTCTTCATTTAAATTTTTAAGCTCTGATTTGTTTTTGTTATATCTATATAAAATCATCGCATTTTTTAAATTTTGCATTTTTATAATGTCTTGAAAAATAAATTCTAATACATCATCTCTTTGAGTATACTCATCTGTCATATACCATTGTAAAATTTCCCAAACTATAATCACTAGGACTAGCACACTCATCTTGATGCAAATATATAGTCAATATGTTTTTATAACAATCTTTTATATTTTTGATATTTTTTCTTACAAAATTAATATAATCTTTCAATTGATTTTTTTGATCTTTTGCATAAATTTTATTTTCTATTATAATATATCTTTTATCACTTAATGTTATTAAAATATCTATCCTTCTATTATCTTTTATGCAGGCTTCTATTTCTACGCTTTTTATATCTTCTATGTTTAAATTTTCAAATTTCGTATTTACTAAACTCTTACCAAGTTTTTCTAAAAATACCTTTGCAAAATTTTTTTGATAATGATCCTTATTTATATCAATTAAATAAGCTATAAATTTAGAATGATAATTTTCTTTTGTTTCAATATTCAAAGCATCAAATATATTTATATCACTCAAACCATTATTCACATCTTTTTCAAATTTAATATCTTCTTCAAGCAGCCTTTCAATAAATTTTTCCATGTATCACTTTCCAAATTTTATACAATTTTACATGTAAATAAATTTTTAATTACAAACTAAAAAAACTGATTGTTAATTTTATAGGCAAGTTAAGCAGAATTAACAAGTCCGCAATGAGCTACTTTCCCCCTGCCAGTAAGGCGTAGTATCATCACCCACGATGTGCTTAGCTTCTTGGTTCGGGATGGAGCAAGGCGTTTCCACATCTGTATAATCACGGACATTGTTATTTAAATATTCTTTGAAAAATTGAATTTAAGAATAAAACTTAATCTTTTATTCTCTTTCTTCTTTTCTTATCTTTTATCTTTGATAAGTTTTTATATAGAATACTTAAAAAACAATGTTAAGAGCAAGTTCTAATACAAACTCTACTTGAAAGATTTCTATTAAACTCTAAATATTATCTATATTCAAAGTCTTCTTAAAAACCTTAACAAGGAAGTGATGCTTTATTAAAGATAAGCCAAACGCTCTATTAGTACTGGTCAGCTAAAGGACTTTCATCCATTACACACCCAGCCTATCAAACTAGTAGTCTTCTAGAGAGCTTAGAGAAGATTCATCTTAGAGTTGGCTTCACGCTTAGATGCTTTCAGCGTTTATCCTTTCCAAACTTAGCTACGCTGCGATGCTCTTGGCAGAACAACAGCTACACCAGTGGTTTGTTCAACCCGGTCCTCTCGTACTAGGGTCAAATCTCTTCAATCTTCTTACGCCCACGGCAGATAGGGACCGAACTGTCTCACGACGTTCTGAACCCAGCTCGCGTACCGCTTTAAATGGCGAACAGCCATACCCTTGGGACCTGCTCCAGCCCCAGGATGCGATGAGCCGACATCGAGGTGCCAAACCTCCCCGTCGATGTGAGCTCTTGGGGGAGATCAGCCTGTTATCCCCGGGGTACCTTTTATCCTTTGAGCGATGGCCCTTCCACACAGAACCACCGGATCACTAAGACCGACTTTCGTCTCTGCTTGACTTGTATGTCTTGCAGTTAAGCTGGCTTATACCTTTATACTCTACGAACGATTTCCAACCGTTCTGAGCCAACCTTTGTAAGCCTCCGTTATTATTTGGGAGGCGACCGCCCCAGTCAAACTACCCACCAGACATTGTCCCACTTGAGGATAACTCAAGCTGGTTAGCTACCCAAATAAGAAAGAGTGGTATCTCAACAATGGCTCATATACAACTGGCGTCATATACTCAAAGCCTCCCACCTATCCTGCACATTCTTATCCAAGTAGCAGTGTCAAGCTGTAGTAAAGGTCCACGGGGTCTTTCCGTCTTGCCGCGGGTAGGAGGAATTTTCACCTCCACTACAATTTCACTGGATCCCTCTTTGAGACAGCTCCCATCTCGTTACGCCATTCATGCAGGTCGGTATTTAACCGACAAGGAATTTCGCTACCTTAGGACCGTTATAGTTACGGCCGCCGTTTACTCGGGCTTCGATCAAGAGCTTCGCTAATGCTAACCCCATCAATTAACCTTCGAGCACCGGGCAGGCGTCACACCCTATACATCCTCTTACGAGTTAGCAGAGTGCTGTGTTTTTGGTAAACAGTCGGGAGGGACTCTTTGTTGTAAGTTTCCTTGCTTTCGGAGTAAATCCTAATACAAAGCTAACCACACCTTATACCGAAGATACGGTGCTATTTTGCAGAGTTCCTTAAAGAGAGTTCTTCCACGCGCCTTAGAATACTCATCCCACCCACCTGTGTCGGTTTACGGTACGGGCAACATTAGCTAAACTTAGAAACTTTTCTTGGCTCGACGGCATCAGGGGTTCTTCCATCCATCCGAAGACTTCAAAAAGCCTTTCAGTTCTCGGAGTATTGTTATACGGATTTGCCTGTATAACCTCCTACGACCTTAGACTAGCACTTCCATCCGCTAGCCCCCTTAGCCCTAAGCGTCCTTCCATCGCACACTAATGTTGGTATTGGAATATTAACCAATTTGCCATCGTCTACCCCTTTCGGACTCGACTTAGGACCCGACTAACCCTACGATGACGAGCATCGCGTAGGAAACCTTGGGTTTACGGCGTTAATGATTCTCACATTAATTATCGCTACTCATGCCTGCATGCTCACTTCTATTCGCTCCAGCACTCCTTACCGGTATACCTTCGACGCAAATAGAACGCTCTCCTACCACTTAGTAAACTAAGTCTACAGCTTCGGTACTTACTTTAGCCCCGTTATATTTTCCGCGCAAAATCACTAGACCAGTGAGCTATTACGCTTTCTTTAAAGGATGGCTGCTTCTAAGCCAACCTCCTGGTTGTTTAAGTAACTTCACATCGTTTTCCACTTAAGTAAGATTTAGGGACCTTAGCTGGTAGTCTGGGTTGTTTCCCTCTTGACGACGGATTTTATCACTCGCCGCCTGACTGCTGTGATTACATATAAGGTATTCGGAGTTTGATAGGGTTTGGTACATTGGTGTATGCCCTAGCCCATTCAGTGCTCTACCCCCTTATATTACGACACAACGCTATACCTAAATATATTTCGGAGAGAACCAGCTATCACGAAGTTTGATTGGCCTTTCACCCCTATCCACAAGTCATCCCGGGGCTTTTCAACGCCTATGGGTTCAGTCCTCCACTAGTTCTTACACTAGCTTCAACTTGCTCATGGATAGATCACTTCGTTTCGGGTCTGCAGCATCTGACTAAGCGCCCTATTCAGACTCGCTTTCGCTACGGCTTCGCGTTTGCTTAACCTTGCCAGACACCACAACTCGCAGGCTCATTATGCAAAAGGCAGTCCATCACCCTGTATTGCTACATAAGGCTCTGAATGATTGTAAGCAAATGGTTTCAGGTTCTATTTCACTCTGATCACCTCAGTTCTTTTCACCTTTCCCTCACGGTACTTGTGCACTATCGATCTGGTATTAGTATTTAGGGTTGGATCGTGGTCGACCCGGATTCAGACAGGATTCCTCGTGTCCCGCCCTACTCAGGATACTGCTAGCTAAGGTTTGTTTTTCGCATACGGGACTATCACCCTCTATGGTTATACTTTCCAGAATGTTCTGCTAAACTTACCTCTTGCACATTGCAGTCCTACAACCCCCAGTGCAAGCACTGGGTTTGCCCTCTTGCGCTTTCGCTCGCCGCTACTGACGCAATCTCTATTGATTTCTTTTCCTGAGGGTACTAAGATGTTTCAATTCCCCTCGTTCGCTCCTATATAGGTAATGTATATCTCTATACATTGGGTTGCCCCATTCGGAAATCTACGGATCAAAGCTTCTTGACAGCTCCCCGTAGCTTATCGCAGTCTAGTACGTCCTTCATCGCCTTTACCAGTCAAGGCATCCACCATTCGCTCTTAGTAGCTTACCTTTTTTACCTTTTATTATTGATTCTAAAACGCATCACTTCCTTGTTAAAGTTTTTATGATAAGACTTCTTTATCTTAAGACGGAAAGCATTCAAACACTTAATATAAAACTAAATGATTTAGTCTCAACTAAGCAGTGAGTTTGAAACTTGTCTTTAATTTATAATCCTTAAATCTAATATTCTCTTTATTCATAGAAGAGAAGACAGCTAAAAGTTAAGTTAAACTAAAGAAAAGATAAATAGGTTTTATCCTTTAACAAGTCCTGTAAAATTGTTTTTATTAAAACTTGCTTGTGACTCTTAACAATGATAATTAAAAAGAACATTTAGGTTTAAAACCTAAAGGAAGTATATATATTAACATAATCATTATAAATATAAATGCATAATGTATATGCTACTTATATCTATTAAAGTATATTCTTTTATAGTTAAAGATAAAAATAAATCTAAGTATAGAGTTTATATTTTATATTTAATCTATTTTATATACTTGCTTTAGATTTTAAAGCTTCTTTATTCAAATCTTTTTTATGGTGGGCCTAACAAGACTTGAACTTGTGACCTCACCCTTATCAGGGGTGCACTCTAACCAGCTGAGCTATAGGCCCTTAATAAATGGTGGAGAATAGCGGGATCGAACCGCTGACCTCCTGCGTGCAAAGCAGGCGCTCTCCCAGCTGAGCTAATTCCCCATAAACAATTAGCTTTATCATCAATCTTTGAAATCTAAACAAGAATCAATTGAGTTTATATATTGAAGTAATAGTTGTGAGACTTATTACTTTGTACTCTAGAAAGGAGGTGATCCAACCGCAGGTTCTCCTACGGTTACCTTGTTACGACTTCACCCCAGTCGCTGATTCCACTGTGGACGGTAACTAGTTTAGTATTCCGGCTTCGAGTGAAATCAACTCCCATGGTGTGACGGGCGGTGAGTACAAGACCCGGGAACGTATTCACCGTAGCATGGCTGATCTACGATTACTAGCGATTCCGGCTTCATGCTCTCGAGTTGCAGAGAACAATCCGAACTGGGACATATTTTATAGATTTGCTCCACCTCGCGGTATTGCGTCTCATTGTATATGCCATTGTAGCACGTGTGTCGCCCTGGGCATAAGGGCCATGATGACTTGACGTCGTCCACACCTTCCTCCTCCTTACGAAGGCAGTCTATTTAGAGTGCTCGGCCGAACCGTTAGCAACTAAATACGTGGGTTGCGCTCGTTGCGGGACTTAACCCAACATCTCACGACACGAGCTGACGACAGCCGTGCAGCACCTGTCTCTAAGTTCTAGCAAGCTAGCACCCTCTTATCTCTAAAAGGTTCTTAGGATATCAAGCCCAGGTAAGGTTCTTCGCGTATCTTCGAATTAAACCACATGCTCCACCGCTTGTGCGGGTCCCCGTCTATTCCTTTGAGTTTTAATCTTGCGACCGTACTCCCCAGGCGGTACACTTAATGCGTTAGCTGCATTACTGAGATGACTAGCACCCCAACAACTAGTGTACATCGTTTAGGGCGTGGACTACCAGGGTATCTAATCCTGTTTGCTCCCCACGCTTTCGCGCCTTAGCGTCAGTTGAGTTCCAGCAGATCGCCTTCGCAATGGGTATTCTTGGTGATATCTACGGATTTTACCCCTACACCACCAATTCCATCTGCCTCTCCCTCACTCTAGACTATCAGTTTCCCAAGCAGTTTAATGGTTAAGCCATTAGATTTCACAAGAGACTTGATAATCCGCCTACGCGCCCTTTACGCCCAGTGATTCCGAGTAACGCTTGCACCCTCCGTATTACCGCGGCTGCTGGCACGGAGTTAGCCGGTGCTTATTCCTTAGGTACCGTCAGAATTCTTCCCTAAGAAAAGGAGTTTACGCTCCGAAAAGTGTCATCCTCCACGCGGCGTTGCTGCGTCAGGGTTTCCCCCATTGCGCAATATTCCCTACTGCTGCCTCCCGTAGGAGTCTGGACCGTGTCTCAGTTCCAGTGTGACTGATCATCCTCTCAGACCAGTTAAGCGTCATAGCCTTGGTAAGCCATTACCTTACCAACTAGCTGATACTATATAGTCTCATCCTACACCGAAAAACTTTCCCTACTCAACTTGTGTTAAGCAGGAGTATAGAGTATTAGCAGTCGTTTCCAACTGTTGTCCTCTTGTGTAGGGCAGATTAACTATACCTTACTCACCCGTGCGCCACTAATCCACTTCTAGCAAGCTAGAAGCTTCATCGTTCGACTTGCATGTATTAGGCACGCCGCCAGCGTTCACTCTGAGCCAGGATCAAACTCTCCATAAAAATTATAGATAGTTTAATCTTTTTCTTCAAAGAAAAAGTTATGAAAGATTAAAAGAAAAACTTTTAATCTTTTTAATTATTAGATTGAATAGATTTTACATAATTACTTATGCCTAAATCTTTCTGGCTCAATCGATCACTTATTTAGATTTCAAAGATTGACTAATAAGATTTGAATAACAATACTAAGTTAAAAGAACAAAACAAAAAATCATTTTTAAAAGAAAAGTTTTTAAATTAAAAAACAAGATTTATAAAAAAGCTTTTAGTTTATAAGACAAAAACCAAAAGAGTTAATTTATAAAATCTACTAAGCTAGTGAAACTTTATAATTTAAAAGATTTTAAGTCCTTTTTTCAAAAAAAGGAAATGAAAGTATAACCAATTAAACTTAAAAGTGTATTAAACAAAGGATTAAATAGTATAAATATTTGTGTAAGTATTTATATAAGTATTTGGTGGGTTTAAAAATGGGGGGGGGGATTTTAATGATAATAAAAAATACAAGATATAATATACTATTAATAGGATTGAAAGGCTTGACTTAGGGAAGATAAGTTCCCTAAGTTTAGAAATATTTAAAAAATTTTAATATTTTAAAAAATACTCTTGAATTTTTTTAGGATCACTTGTTTTTGTAAGTGCTAACATAAGCAAAACTCTTGCTTTTTGAGGATTTAAATCTTCAGCACTAATAAAACCTAATTTTTCATCTGAATCACTCACAGCAACACAACCTGCTACAACCCTTGAACTTACAACAACCTTAAGCCCTTTTTTTAAAAGCTCTTTTAAAACATCTTTTTGATTTTTGTGCATACTTCCTGCTCCACTTCCTGCAACAACTATGCCCTTAGTTCCATGTTCAAATAAAGCTTTTGCAGCGACACCACTACCATCATTTGAATAGCTATAAAGAATATCTACTTTTGGCAAACTTGTGAGTTTGCTTACATCAAAAGGAGCGTTTTTTGTGTGAGCTTTAGTAACATTATTATAGAAAAAGACTTTACCATCTACTATATAACCCAAATCCCCAAAATCAGGAGAAGAGAAAGCATCAACATTTAAACTATGAGTTTTTACTACGCCTCTAGCGCTTAAAATTTTATCATTTATAGCTACCATAACACCCTTATTCTTAGCTTCTTTATTGGCAACTAATGCCACTGCATTATAAAGATTTTTCGAACCATCCGCACTTATAGCAGTTGATGGACGCATAGCGCCAACTAGAACTACGGGCTTATCACTTTTAATGGTTAAATTTAAAAAATAAGCAGTTTCTTCCATAGTATCAGTACCATGAGTTATCACCACACCGTCTATCCCCTCAGCAAAAAGCTTAGCAATTTTTTTAGCAAGCCTTAACCAAATTTCATCACACATATTTGAACTATCAATATTTGCTATTTGCTCCCAACTAATATCTGCTAAATCTCTAATTTGCGGAACTGCTTTAATTAATACATCTATATCAATGGCTCCGGCCGTATATCCTGTTGTAGCAATAGTGCTATCAATGAAGCCTGCTATCGTTCCGCCTGTTCCTAAAATAGCAATCCTTGATTTAGCTTTTTTCATACATACTCCTATAAAAAGACAACATATAAATAATTTTTTAATCTCTTGTATATTAATTTTTTAATGTTATTAATGCAAATTATAAGTAAAAATTTTTATAAAATCTCTTTAACAACAAACTGTGGAGTTACCATTCCCCTAAATTCATTCTTAGAAATACTTCCAAGCAAAGAAATATTTTGATTCAATTCTGGCTCTTTATCAAAATTAAAAAATAAAGCTTCTATGGTTTTATTTTCCTTGGTTAAAATAAGCTTTAAGTGTTTTTCATCTTTACCTAGAAGTTTTTTATTTTTTACACAAAGATTTTCTAAAACAAAAAAAGGTCGTGGATTTTTATGTCCAAAAGGTTCAAAAGATTCTAAAATTTCAAGCATTTCAAAATCAATTTCGCTAGGTTCTAAGATTCCTAAAATTTCATCCGTATCCAAAAATTCACTTTCAGAAATTTGCGAACATTCTTTTTTGATTTTATTTTTAAATTGTTCAAAATTTTCAGAGTTTAAACTGATTCCAGCAGCACCTTTATGACCACCATAATTGCTTAATATAGAATTTGTCTTAGAAATTAAAGCCAAAATATCAATCTTGCCAACACTTCTTGCACTACCTTTTAAGTGTTCTTCATTTTGAGAAAATACAAAAGCAGGTTTATTAAAATGTTTAGCTAAACGACTTGCCACAATCCCTAAAACCCCTTCATGCCAATTTAAACCCGATACCACAATACAAGAATCGTTTTCATCGATTTGATTTAAACTATCTTCAAAAAGCTGTTTTTCTTCATCTTTACGACTTTCATTAAAACTAACAATTTGCTCTAGATATTCTAAAGCTTTATTAAAATCTTTAGTGTGTAAAAATTCATAAGAAATACTTGCATCATCCATTCTTCCAGCACTATTTATAAGCGGAGCAATTAAAAATCCTATATTATCAAGAGCAAATTTATCCTTTTGATAATAATGCTTAATAGCCCTAAAAGCAGCCCTTTTAGATTTGTTAATATGATCTATACCACGCCTTACTAAAGCACGATTTAAATCTCTAAGTTCCATCATATCTGCAACAATTGCAATCGCCAAAAGTTCTAAAAATTTACACATGTCATATTTAAGCTTGCACACCTCTTTTAAAGCCGCTATCAAATACCATGCGACTTGAGCTCCACAAATTTCAATTTCTGGAAAATCACAATCTTTTTGCTTTGGATTGATAATGGCAAAAGCATCAGGTAAAATATCTTGAGGCATATGATGATCAGTGATAATCAAATCTATATTTTTTTCTTTACAGAGTTTGGCTGCTTCAAGAGCAGCTATTCCATTATCTACTGTTATTATTAAATTTACATCAAGTTCGTTGATGATCTCAGCATTTAATCCATATCCATCTTTAAAACGATTCGGAATTCTTATAATATAATCAAAACCTATATCATCGAAAAATTCTGCCATAATAACACAAGAAATGATTCCATCAACATCATAATCTCCTACTATAGCGACTTTCTCATTTTTTTCTACAGCTTCTTTGATGCGATTAGCTGCTTTATATGCATCCTTTAAACAGCATGGCAAAGGCAGATCACAAAGTTTGGTATGCAAATCTTTTTCAAAGCGTGAAGCCAAAATTTTTTTAATTTCATTTTTATTAATTATCTTCATAGTTTATAGCTGCCTTGATAAAACTACAAATCACAGGATTAACATGCTCAAGTCTTGATGTAAATTCTGGATGAAACTGCACAGCCAAGAAAAAAGGATGACAGTTAAGCTCAACTGCTTCAATCAATCCTTTGCTTTCACCACTTACAATCAAACCGTGTTTTTCAAAATCTGCTCTATATTTTGGATTTGCTTCATAGCGATGACGATGGCGTTCTTTTACACTCTTTACTTCATTATAAACCTTAGCCAAAAGGGATTTTTCCTTGATATCACATTTATAAGCCCCTAAACGCATAGTTCCACCTAAAGGAGTTTTTGCAGTACGAATTTGTTTTTCTCCATTTGTATCCATAAATTCATCAATCAAATAAACCACAGGATTTTGGCATTTTTCATTAAATTCACTTGAATTTGCATCTTTAAGTTTTAATACATTTCTAGCAAATTCCACCAAAGCAAGCTGCATACCTAAACAAATTCCTAAAAAAGGAATTTTATTTTCTCTTGCGTATTGAATGGCTTTTATCTTACCTTCTACACCACGATATCCAAATCCCCCAGCAACCAAAATTCCACTCACATCTTTAAATACTTCAGAACTTTCCATATTTTCAAGTTTTTCACTATCTACCCATTTTAACTCCACTTTAGTATCTAGGGCTGCACCTGCGTGTATAATAGCTTCAGTAAGGCTTTTATAACTTTCTTTTAAATCCACATATTTGCCTACAAAAGCGATTTTAACTTCATTGCTTGGAGCTATAACTCTTTTTACCAAAGAGTCCCAATTTTCCATATTAGGTTTTAAATTTTTCAAATCCAAAATTTCAGCAATAGGGCTTAAAATATCTTGCTTTAAAAAATTAAGTGGAATTTGATAAATACTAGCCGCATCAACACTTTCTATCACGCAATTTTTTTCCACCCCGCAAGAAATAGCAATTTTATCTTTTAAATCTCTATCAAGAGCTTTTTCACTACGACAAATAATCATATCAGGACTAATGCCTATGCGCCTTAACTCGCCTACACTATGTTGAGTTGGCTTTGTTTTTAATTCCCCTGCAGCCTTAATAAAAGGTACTAGAGTAAGATGAATATTCATAGCATTATTTTTACCCACTTCCAAACGCAAAGCACGAATAGCTTCTAAAAAAGGCAAGCCTTCTATATCCCCAACAGTTCCGCCTATTTCAACGATAAGTATATCTTTGCCTTCTCCTGCTTTTTTAATGCGATCTTTGATTTCTCCTACTATATGAGGGATAACTTGAATGGTTTTGCCAAGATATTCTCCACGCCTTTCTTTTTCAATCACACTTTGATAAACCCGTCCTGTAGTGAAGTTATTATCTTGAGATAAACTCTCATCCAAAAAACGCTCATAATGCCCCAAATCAAGATCCGTTTCTGCTCCATCATCAGTTACAAAAACCTCTCCATGCTCAAAAGGACTCATAGTGCCTGGATCAACATTGATATAAGGATCAGCTTTTAAAATACTCACTTTAAGCCCTGAATTTTTTAAAAGTGTTGCGATAGAAGCAGCGGCTATCCCTTTACCCAAAGAACTTAAAACTCCACCTGTTACAAAAATATATTTTGTTTGTTTCATTGATAATAAGCCTTATTTTTTTATCTAATTATAGCTTGATAAAACTTTTTATTTCATTAGAATTTTAAGTAAAAAATGCAAGAATTACAAAAAATATTTTTATCAAAAAAGGAATAAGCATGCAAATCACTTTACTTTTTCACACTCCATTATCTGTTTGTTCTCATGCAACAAGAACTTGTTGGCAAAGCTTTGAAAAAGGCGATTGCGGTGGCGAAAAAGATAAAGAACTTATCGATCGCGTGGGCAACAAATTCAAACACGCTTCAACCTTAGAACATCTAAACTATACTTTTTATATACAAGGAATTTCAAGAGCTTGCTTACAAGAAGTTGCAAGACACCGTCACACTAGTCCTAGTGTAAAAAGCACGCGTTATACCTTAAAAGAACTTCGCAATGAAGCTGAATTTAAAATAGGAGATTTTGAAAATGCAAGCCGTTATCTTGTGCTTTGTGGTAATGAAGAGGTTGATAACGCAAGCATTAAAGCCTTAGAAAATTTACGCACTATTTTACAAAAAAGCATTAGTCTAGATATAGCCAAATACTGCTTACCAGAAAGCTATAAAACTGAACTTACACTAACGATTAATGCAAGAAGTTTGCAGAATTTCATTTCTTTGCGTAGTTCAAAATCAGCTCTTTGGGAGATTAGAAATTTAGCAAATGCTTTATTTGAAGCCTTGCCACAAGAACACAAATTTATATTTGAACATTGCTTACATAAAGATATAGAATAAACCATACTAATTTTATCTTATTTAAAATATTGTTATGCTACCATTTATAAAATCAAGCTTTACGCAAGTATATTTTCATATACCTTGTGCTTGATTATAGTTTCTTATAAGGACTTTTTATGGATAAACAATTTTTTCAAGATTTTCTAATGCTTTCACAAGCTCATACTATAACTACTCTTGCTATGCTTTGTGTTGTTTTTTACGCATTAAAAAAAATGCGGGATATAAAAATCAATTTTTCTCTTCGCATGCTATTTGCGCTTTTAATGGGTTTGGGGTTTGGTTTTGCTTTGCAATATTTGGCAAATTTTCCAGATGCTAAAGAAGCAAGTAATATTCTTTGGTATAGCGAAACAAAACATTGGTTTGCATTTGTAAGTTCTGTTTTTGTAGCTTTTATAAAAATGCTGGTTGTTCCTCTTGTAAGCATTTGCATTATAAAAGTAATTATAGAAATTGATAAAAATATCAAAATATCCTCCTTGCTTGGAATAAGTCTTTTTTGGATACTCTTTAGCACAGCCATAGCTGCAACCTTGGGTATATTTTTAGGTTATAGTTTTGATTTAGGAAGTAATTTTGCTATATATGAAGGAAATAAACAAATTCGCGAAATTCAAACTTTTTCAAATATTATACTAGGGCTAATACCTAGCAACATCATTGCAGCTATTAATAAAGAAAATATTATAGCTATTGTCATTTTTTCTTTTTTTATAGGAATTAGTGCTAAAAAAATTTCTAAAAAAGAAGAGCATGAACAAGCCTTTAAAAGTTTTCATAATTTTATCCTAACCTTTTATAATATTATGATGAACATGACTGCTACAGTTATTAGATTTATGCCTTATGCTGTAGTTTGTATGATGGCTAATGTGCTTTTAAGCAATGGTTTTGAAGCTATCAAAACAGCTGGACTTTTTATAATGCTTATTTATATAGCTATGTTAATAATGTTCGGGGTGCATTTTTTACTTCTTGCTTCACAAGGGCTAAACCCTATAAAATATGCAAAAAAAGCATTTCCTGTATGGTTATTTGCATTTAGCTCAAGATCTTCTTTGGGCACTTTGCCTATGACTACTTCAACTTTGCAAAATAAATTTGGAGTTAATTCAGCTATAGCTAATTTTGTAGCATCTATAGGTACAACAACAGGACTTAATGGTTGTGCGGGATATTTTCCAGCTTTAGCGGCAGTTTTTGTAGCTTTTGCTACACATACACATATTGATTTTACATTTGCTTTAATGATAGTTTTGGTAGCTGTTATTGGATCCTTGGGTATAGCTGGAGTACCTGGAAGTGCAACTATGGCAGCTTCTATTATGCTAGCAGGGATTGGATTTGGTAATAATTTTGTCATGCTAAGTTTGATTTTAGCTATAGATCCTATTATAGATATGGCAAGAACAGCAAGTAATGTCTCAGGAGCTATGACTTCGGCACTTTGTACTGCAAAAAATCTAAAAGCCCTAGATAAAGAAATTTACAATTCTTAATCTCTTAAAACCCAATATTTTCATTGGGTTTTAGTATTTATTGGCAACCTTCACATTCTATGCTACGATCTGCAACATTGACTTTTTCACTATCAGGGCTTTCGCTTCTTAGATAATAAGTAGATTTTACTCCAAGCTCCCAAGCGAGTTGATAAATTTCATTTAAATATCCCCCACTTGCTTTATCAAGCGATAAAAAGATATTTAAACTCTGCCCTTGATCGATCCATTTACCACGCACAGCAGCAGCCTTTACAAGAATTTTTTGATCAAGTTCGTAGGCTGGAGTATAGTATTGCCAAGTATCAAGGCTTAAATTTGGCACAACAACAGGTATCATACCACTTAAATTTTGTTCAAACCACTTTCTTTTGTAAACAGGTTCTATAGTCTGCGTAGTACCCACCAAAATAGAAATAGAAGAAGTAGGTGCAATGGCCATCAAATAACCATTTCTCATACCATCTTTTTTAACTTTTTCTCTAAGTTTAACCCAGTCGCATTCACTTTGATCAAATAAGCCCTCTCTTAAAGTTAAAGCTTTAGCCTTAGGACTTGCTACATCAATAGGAAAAATCCCCTTGCTCCAATTTGATCCTTCAAAATCTTCATAAGAACCTTTTTCAAGAGCTAAATTTGAACTCGCATTAATAGCCTCAAAGCTAATTTGTTCCATAATCTCATCGATTTTATTTAAATGCTCATCGCTTCCCCAATAAATCTTAGCCTCAGCAAGCATTTGTGCCTCACCCATGACTCCAAGACCTATGGCGCGAGATTTTAAATTTGTATCTTTTACTTTTCTATGAGGATAAAAATTTAAATCTATCACATTATCAAGCATACGAATAGCAGTTGGCACAACACGCTCTATATCTTCTTTAGTATACACTTTGCTAAGGTTTATACTTGCTAGATTACAAACGGCTGTTTTTCCATCATTTTTATATTTTTCTACTATATAAACTTTATTACCATCAATACTATCTAAAGTTGAGATTTTTTTGGCTGGTTTTTCATATCCCCCATCGATTACAACTTTTTGTTCTTCATCAAAATGAAGTTCATCTCCATTTTCAAAAACTACTTTAATTTGATAATAATTTGGCTCGGTATTTTGAAAAATTTCAGTACATAAATTTGAACTTCTAATAATTCCTACATGAGCATTTGGATTTGCTCTGTTAGCGCTATCCTTAAAACATAAAAATGGCAAGCCTGTTTCAAAATAATTTAGCAAAATTTTCTTCCAAAGCTCTTTAGCTTCTACGATTTCTTTGGTAATGCTTTCATCTTTTTCATATTCTTCATAGCGTTTTTCAAAAGCTTCACCATATAAATCACACAAATCCGCCGTATCCGCAGGATCAAAAAGAGTCCATTTATCATTAGCTCTTACTCTCTTCATAAAAAGATCATTGATCCATAAAGCAGGGAAAAGTTCATGAGCACGGCGTCTTTCTTCACCTGAATTTTTACGCAAATCAATAAAATCACTTATATCCATGTGCCAAGGTTCTATATAAACAGCTATAGCTCCTTTTCTGGTTCCTAGCTGATCTACTGCCACGGCAATATCATTAGTAATTTTCAAGAAAGGTATAATCCCTCCTGCGGCATTTTTATGCCCATCTATGCTTCCACCCATAGCACGCACTTTAGACCAATCCCAACCTATACCGCCACCAAATTTAGAAAGCAAAGCCATTTCTTGGTAAGAATCAAAAATACCTTCAATATTATCAGGGGTTGATCCTATATAACAAGAACTAAGCTGATGGCGCGTTGTTCTTGCATTAGATAAAGTCGGAGTTGCAAGCATGAGTTCAAATTTAGAAATTAAATCATAAAATTTCTTCGCCCATTCTTGAGGATTAAATTCATTCTGCGCTAAAAACATCGCAATGGCCATAAACATTTGTTGAGGAAGTTCTATAGGCATACCTTTACTATCTTTAATCAAGTATCTATCATATAAAGTTTTAATACCAAGATAAGTAAATTGCATATCGCGTTCAGGTTTAATATAAGCATTTAAATCATCTAAATCGTATTTTTCTTTAAGACCAAGTAAGATTCTTCCTTCTTTTTCGCCCTTTTCAAAATACTCACGCAAATGATTATAGCGATTCATACCATTAACTTTTTTATATAAATCAAATAAAAAAAGTCTAGCTGCAACAAAGGTCCAATTTGGACAATCAATATCTATCTTATCTACTGCAGTTTTAATTAAAGTTTTTTGAATTTCTTCAGTTGAAATTCCATCACGAAATTGAATCTTTGCATCGAGTTCAAGTTCGCTTAAATTCACACCTTCTAAATCTTTTACAGCATCAGAGGTGCATTTTTTGATCTTAGAAACATCCAATTCTTCTGTACGACCATTTCTTTTAATAACTTTCATTGCCTTCCTTGCTTTTTATTTAAATGTTCTTTTAAAAATTACATCAACATTTTTTGTATAGTAGTTATAATCGAAACATTTTCTTACATCCTCTTCGCTCAAACTTTTTCTTAAATCTTCATCGCTTAAAAGCGCTAACAAAAACAAACTTTCATTTTTTTCATTGATAGCAGCCTTACCATTTTGCAAATCTGCCCAAACTTTCATAGCGTTTCTTTGAACTATTTTATAAGCTTCTTCACGACTAATGCCTTTAAATGGAAGCTCTAAAAGCACCCTCCCTGAAAATACAAGCCCACCTGTAAGATTTAAATTTTTCATCATATTTTCAGGATAAACTAAAAGCTTATCAATCAAATTTGTAAGACGCATAAGCATAAAATCAGCCGTGATAAAAGCATCAGGCAAAATAAATCTTTCAACACTAGAATGAGATATATCTCTTTCATGCCAAAGTGCAACATTTTCTAAAGCTGGAGTTACAAAAGATCTAAGCACACGACAAAGCCCTGTGATATTTTCACTTAAAACAGGATTTCTTTTATGTGGCATAGCTGAACTTCCTTTTTGTCCTACACTAAAATACTCTTCAGCCTCATAAACTTCAGTTCTTTGAAAATGTCTTATGGCTACAGCGATTTGCTCACAACTTGAAGCTAAAATTGCAATAGCAGAAATAACTTGAGCATAACGATCTCTTTGGATCACTTGATTTGAAACAGGGGCAGCTTTAAGACCTAAATTTTTACAAACTTCTTCTTCAAATTCTAAAGGAGCATGAGCAAAATTTCCCATTGCACCACTGATTTTTCCATAGCTTACCACTTCTTTTGCATGTTCTAAAAGCTCTTTTGCATGCAAAATTTCATCATACCAAATAGCTAACACTAAACCAAAAGTGATAGGCTCTCCATGAATTCCATGACTTCTTCCTACCATTAAGGTATTTTTATGCTCCAAAGCACGCTTTTTGATCACTTCTAAAAGCAAAGAAACATCTTCTAAAATAAGCTCCAAACTCTCTTTTATCTGTAAAGCAACAGCCGTATCTATACAATCAGAACTTGTCATTGCATAATGCACAAAACGACTCTCTTCTCCCAAACTTTCACTTACACTTGTAAGAAAAGCGATAACATCGTGTTTTGTGGTTTTTTCTATTTCGTCTATTCTTGCAATATCAAATTTTGCATTTTTAAGAATTTTTTCGCAGTCTGTGTCATTAATGAGACCGAGTTTATTCCAAGCTTTTACAGCGGCTAATTCTACTTTTAACCACGCATCGTATTTTGCTTGCATGTCCCATTTTTTAGCCATGATTTCTCTGCTATATCTTTCAACCATCTTTGAAACCTTTTTAGCTATAATTTTATATTTTAAAAAACAGAAATTATATCAAATTATCCTAAGAAAGTTATTAAATGGCTTACATAAAAATAAAACTCTCAAATAATGGAAAAAAGGCATTTCAAGTCCTTATGGAAAATTTAAAAATTAGCATAAATGAAGCACAAAAACTCATAGACAAAAAAAGACTTTTTTGTGATGGAATTTTAGTAGAAGAAAAGAATGAAATTTTAAATGGTTTAGTAGAGCTTATAGTCTATGAAAACAATCCCAAAGGAGTAGAAATTGTCTTTGAAAATGAAGACTTTGCCATACTTGAAAAAGAAAGTGGGATCTTAAGTCATCCAAATGGTAGACATTGTAAATACAGTCTTAGTGATGAAATTTGGCATCTTTGGGGAAAAGAAGCTTGCGTAGCACACAGACTTGATAAAGAAACGAGCGGACTTATACTTGTAGCCAAAAATAAAAAAGCTCAAATTGATCTTAAAGCTTTGTTTGAAAAAAAACTGGTTCAAAAAGAATACCTTGCTCTAGCTAACGGAAAAATAGAAGAAAATTTTATAATTGATAAAGCCATAAATTTAGCCAAAAACTACGATGATGTAAAAACAAGGATGCAAATTTGCAAGGAAGGAAAACAAGCTATCACTGAGTTTGAAATTTTAGAATACTTTCCTAAAATCAACGCTACTCTTTTACTCTGCAAACCCTTAACAGGCAGACAACACCAAATAAGAGTGCATTTACACTATAAAAATCATACCATTTTAGGCGATCCACTTTATGGGCTTAGCAAAGAACAAATCGAAAGTATTTTAGATGAAAAATTAACCCCCAAAGAACGCTTAAAACTTACAGGTGCCTTGCGTTTGTGTTTGCATTCTTATCGTTTGAAATTTCAATATAAAAATCAAAATTTTAATATCAACTCAAAAATAAACATAAAAGAAATTTTCAACAATTCTATAAAATAAAATGATGTTTCACTACGCTACAATCAATCACTTTTTTACCAAATTTTAAAACAAAAAAATAATTCTTGCTAAAACTTTAAGTATAATTAAATAAAAAAGCGAGATTTTCCAAATGAAATTTGTTAATTTTATACAGGGTCAAAAACCCAATCTAGGAGTACTAAATTCTAGTGGAAAAATTGTAAGTTTTGATGATCTTGGCATTGAAACTAACGATATGAATGAATTTATTATCCATTTTGATAAATTTAAACACAAACTTACAGACTTGGATTCTAAAATAGCCTATGAAATTCCTCAAGAAAATTATCTAGCCCCTATTATAGAACCTCGTCAAGATATTATATGTCTTGGGATTAATTTTTTAGATCATGCCAAAGAATCTGCCAAATTTAAGGGTGAAAAATTTGAAGAAAGAGAATATCCTGTATATTTTGGAAAACGTTGCAATCAAGCTACGCCACCTTTTGGCGATATACCTTTACATGCAGATGTAACTTCTCAGCTTGATTATGAATGTGAGCTTGCATTTATTTTAAGTAAAGATGCTTATAAAATCAAAGCTAAAGATGCAAAAGATTATATCTTTGGCTATACTATTATCAATGAAATTTCAGCTCGCGAACTTCAAAAACGCCACAAACAATTCTACCGAGCAAAAAGTCTTGAAGGTAGCACTATAATGGGACCTTATATCACAAGCGTAGATGAAATTTCTTATCCTCCTAAACTCCAACTTCAAAGCTATGTCAATGATGAACTACGCCAAAACTCTAACACTCAATTGTTTATTTTTGATATTGCTTATGTCTTAGAAGAACTTAGTGCAGGCATGCTTTTAAAAGCTGGAAGTATTATATCTATGGGAACTCCTAGTGGAGTAGGTATGGGGTTAAATCCACCTACTTTTTTAAAATCAGGAGATAAAGTACGTTGCGTTATAGAAAATTTAGGAGAACTTTGTAATAAAATAAAAAATATCAATTATTAAATAATTTACTAAAATTATACTATAATGGCATTTTAAAAACTTAAATTAAGGCAGAAATTTATCATGAAAAAAATAATAATGATTTTATGTTTATCTTATGCAAATATAGTCTTTGCAGTAGATATGATAACCCCTATTCCAAATTCCATCTCTTATGATAAAGAAAAAGCTAAACTTGGAAAAAGTCTTTATATGGATAAAAGTTTATCCAAAGATGGAAAAGTTTCGTGCAATACTTGCCATAGGCTTGATCAACACGGCGTTGATGGACTTGAATTTTCAATAGGAGTTGATAATCAACTCGATAAACCCTTTAACACTCCTACAACCTTTAATTCTGTGTTTAATTTTGTGCAATTTTGGAATGGCAGAGCTAAAGATTTAACAGAACAAGCTATGGGACCTTTTTTCAATCCAAAAGAAATGGGGCTAAGTCCTGAACTTCTTTTACAAAAAGTTAATTCAAATGAAAATTATGTAAAAACTTTTAAAAAACTTTATGGAGAAGTTACGGTAAAAAACATAGCCCTTGCAGTTGCTGAATTTGAAAAAACCTTAATCACCCCAAATTCTCCTTTTGATCGCTATCTTAGCGGGGATCAAAATGCTATTTCAACTCAAGCTAAAAAAGGTTACGAAGATTTTAAAGCTAATGGCTGCATCTCTTGTCATCAAGGTCAAAATATAGGCGGGAATATGTTTCAAAAAATCGGTATTTTTGAAGAATACCCAAACCAAGAAGATTTAGGGCGTTATGAAATCACAAAAAGAGAAGCTGATAAAATGGTATTTAAGGTTCCTAGTCTTAGAAATATAGCCAAAACCGCGCCTTATTTTCATGATGGTTCTATACCTACTTTAGATGCTTGTGTTCAGTTTATGGCTTACTATCAACTAGGAAAATTTTTAGATCAAGAAACAGTTGACAATATAGTTGCATTCTTAGAAAGCTTAACAGGAGAATATCATGACAAATAAAAAAAGTTCATTTTTGATAAAATTTATTATCTTATCTATACTAGTTTTGACTTTCATTCTTGTTTTATTGGCTATTATTTTTAATAACTATTCTTCATCTAAAAATAACAAAGACTTGATAAACATAGTTCAGCAACTAGAAATTTCAGATGAAAAAATCAATTCTATTTTTCAAAATAGTTTTAATTTTATCAACTACGATCCAAGTGTGCAAGCAATAAAAAAAATGCAAGAAAACTTTACAAAACTTAAAACTTTTGGGATTGACATAAACAAAGCAGAAGAAATTTTTAATGCCAAACTAATCCAGCTTAATTATTTTAAATCCGCAAATTCCATAGCAGTAAATTCAAAACTTTATTTATTTGAACTAGCTAAAAATTATTTTGAAGAATTGGAACAAAACCATGAAACAAATAAAAACAACTATAAAACAATGAGTTCTATGTTAAGCGTTCTTTCAACTGAAAATATTTTACAAAAAACAACACTAAATCAACTCAACAATCTTATGAAAGAAATCAAAAATGATACAAAAAGTGAAAATTTACAACTTTTTTTAAAACACTATAAAATGATTGTAAAGCAAATTTCTATTATGCAAGATAATTCTTCTATTTATGAGAATAATTCTCTCATGAAAGAGTTAAAACAACTTAACACTTTTACCCAAAATACTATAGAACAATCTAATTTATTTAAATTTTATATCGCTTTAGCAGTATTTGGAATCACTCTTGTATTATTTGTATTTTTTATTTTATTAACACTAAAAAAAGTCATCATGCCAATTCATACTTTAGAAAAACTAAGCGCTAATTTAGCTAGCAAAGAAGCCAATCTACACTCTCGTTTAAATATAGATCCAAAAAGTGAGCTTGGACAAAGTGCTCAATATATTAATTCATTTATTTCCACCGTTCAAAACTCAATCATAGAAGCCATAGAAAATGCTAAATCAAGTCATCAAAATTCACAAAAACTCAAAAACAACTCTATGATGCTTGAAAACAGCTCTAATTCGCAACATGAACAAATTCAAGGAGTTAAAGAAATCACTCATGTTTTAGATGATCATATCAATCTTGCGGGAAATTTAGCACAAGAAAGTATAGAAAATATGCAAGATATGCACATACTAATGGATAAAGTAGAACTTACTCTATCTGAACTTGTAAATTTAATAAATGAAAACAATGAAAAAGAACAAAATATAGTAGCCAATATGGACAATCTAACCCAAAGTGCGGATAATATTATAGAAATCACAAACTCCATTAAAGACATAGCTGATCAAACTAATTTACTTGCCCTAAATGCAGCTATCGAAGCTGCAAGAGCAGGTGAACATGGGCGTGGATTTGCTGTTGTAGCCGATGAAGTTGGACAGCTTGCTGATAAAACAAGTAAATCTCTTTTAAACATCAATGCTACTGTTAATACTATAGTCCAACAAATCAATGACAACAAAGCCTTAATGGATCTTATCCATGATTCTATGAAAGAAACCTCTTCAAAAACCAATGATTTACAACAAGAACTTGTAAATTCTATGCATAAATTGGAAAGCTCTATAGAATCAACCCAAACCATGAAAGATAAAAGCATGGAAGTAAAAGATAAAATGCTTATCTTAGGAACAAATATAGATAAAGTTAACGAACTTGCAAATTCTGTTAAAGATTTATCATGTGAAATCAATAATATCTCTCAAAATGTTCTAAATGGTGCCTCTAAACTCTCCGAAAAATTAAGTAGCTTTCAGTAACTTTTTTCACGTTAATTTAACTTAACGTGAAATTTCAATAAAAATTTTATTTTTAATTTATGTTTTTCAAGTAAAATTAGCAGTTTTTATTTCAAAGGAGATACTATGGAGTTTCTTGAACTTTTATTAGTTTTAATCGCCTTGATACTGATTATCAAAAAACCAGAAAAAGAAAATTTGGCTTTTGGTTTGGTAATGGTAGCTTGGCTTTTAATGGTTTTTTTCTATGTTGGCCACAAAACAGGCGCACTATTAACAATAATGAATCTGTAAGGAAGGGCTAAATGAACGAAATCAATAAAACAAAAAATTTCTACACACTAATGTGTTTAGCAGGCTTTTTGATCATACTCTTGCCTGTAGGTATTGCAAATTTGATATTTGGTTATATGTTGGGCGATAGTCCTTGCACGCTTTGCTGGGGACAAAGAGAAGCAATGATCTTTATCGGTGTAATGGCGCTTTTCATTGTTCGTTATGGTATGAAAGGTAAATACCTTGCTGCTCTTTTAATCATGACAGCAGTAGGGCTTTATCAATCTTTTGCTCACTATGGTAATCACGCTCATAGAGATTTAGATCAAGGTTTTGGTT
This sequence comes from Campylobacter sp. CFSAN093227, assembly GCF_012897855.1. Classification (NCBI taxonomy): domain Bacteria; kingdom Pseudomonadati; phylum Campylobacterota; class Epsilonproteobacteria; order Campylobacterales; family Campylobacteraceae; genus Campylobacter; species Campylobacter sp. CFSAN093227. Next base: position 21,197 of record NZ_CP040610.1, on the reverse strand, counting down.
TAGCAGTTTTTGGTATCCATACTTATTTTTGGGCTGAAGTAGTATTTTGGGCTGTTGTATTGCTCTTAGGTGTGATTTTTGCTTTTGCTCCTAAATTTAATGCTTTTGAAGCTGAACTAAATGGAGAAAAGTTTAGAAAATATACTAAATTTAGCTTTGCAGCAGTTTTAATCAGTGCTATCATCGTAGCATCAAATGTTTTCCAAGCCTTTGTTAGCACAGGTATTCCTCCTTATGTAGGACAAGGCGATCCTGTAAGATTTAGTTTAAATCCAAAATACATCATTTGGAGTAAAGAAGGTTGGAATGGTTTATGGCAAAATATTTCTTTCTTAGGAAAACGCGATGTTAAAGCTCCTGATTATGCTTTTGCACCTGCAAGTGAAAAACTTGGCATAAAATTTGATAATGATATCAACAATGCTCCATTTGCAAAAATCAATGATGAGCTTAAAATCACAAATGAACAAACCATAAATTTTGACAAAGCCATCAATACTCTTGATTATATCAATAACGAATTTGTAGCAAGTTCTAAATGGGATGTAGCTTTCTTAGATAATAATTTTAGCGTTAAAGAAGGTTTTGAACTTGATCCTTATTTTTCAGCTACTATTGATCCAATCATCGGTATCATACCTTATATGAACGATAAATTCATTCTTATGGGCTCAAACAAATCTTTCTTAAGATTTGCAAAAAATCCTAATGCAAGTGAAGAAGATATCGCTAAACAATACGCTGACTTTGTAAAAGGCAATGATAAATTTAAAGGTCAAGGCGAAAGTTTAGGTCGCGGAAGACTTGATACCGTAAGAGCAAAATTTAACCATGTAGCAAGTATGACTACAGATGGAAATTATCTTTATCTTGCAACTGTTCCAAACAACAAAGACGCTAAAACTTTTGTAATCTCTAAAGTTTCTTTAAAAGATCGTGTTCTTTCAGGAGAATTTACTCCAAAAGCAAATCTTAAAGAAGGTAAAACTTTAGGCGATCTTTATGTAACTTCTATGACTTTTAAAGATGGGGAAATTTATGCACTTAGCAAAAATCACAATGTGATTGCCGTAATTGATCCAGTCAAAGAAGAAGTAGTGAAAACTATCGCTTTCCCAAGCTCTATCACTAATGCTAGAAGCATTTTCTTTAAAGATGGAAAAATCAATATTCTTTCTTATCAAGATGGAGCAAACAAGCTTTATACTTTAAACTAAGCTTTAAGTCCTAGTGAAAACTAGGACTTATATTTAATCTTATCTTTAAATCCTGCTTTTTCAAAACCTCTTAAACGAAGCAAACAACTATCGCACTCCCCACAAGCTTCATCTTCACTCTCATAACAAGACCAAGTAAGTTCTAAAGGTACATTTTCTTTTAAGGCTAGTTCTACAATTTTAGCTTTGTTTAGTCTAACAAGCGGAGTTTTTATACAAACTTTGAAATTCTTACTCGTACCTTCATTGATAAATTCTTGTGCCTTTTGTATAAACTCATCAGTACAGTCAGGATAACCACTGCCATCTTCTTCTACCACCCCTATAAAAATACTCTCACAATTTTCCTTTTCAGCCAAAGATCCTGCTATGCTTAAGAAAATTCCATTGCGAAAAGGCACATAAGTGATAGGTGGGACATCGCTTATGCAAAGCTCATTTTTAGGGATATCTATACTTTTATCGGTTAAGGCATTACCCCCTATATCTTTGATAAAACTCACATCTAAAATATAAGATTTTTCTACTTTTAAAGCCTTGCAAATTTGCTTAAAACATTCTTTTTCTTTTTCTTGAGTGCGTTGTTCATAGTCAAAATGCAAAGCGATGATTTCATAACCTTCTTTTTTGGCCAGATAAGCACACAAAGTACTATCCATACCGCCACTTATGATACAAAGTGCTTTTTTACTCATTTTTATCCTTAAATTTGCTATAATTTCACAATTTTAACGAAAATTTTTAAATTTAAATTGCAAAAAAAGGCAAAAGCATGATAAACATAAAACTCATAGAACACATTTTTAAAGCCGCTTCTATCAGTCGTTGGAATGATTATCCAAGAATGGCAAATTTGGTTGAACTTGACAAACAAGCTCATAAATTCATCATCGCATATTTTATCGCTAAAATGGAAAAAGATGTGGATATGAGAGTGATTATAGAAGGGGGAATTTTTGAGTTTTTAAGTCGTGTTGTGGTAACTGATATACGCCCTGATGTGTATCATGAAATCGTGCGTCAAAAAAAAGCTGAAGTTAATGCTTGGGTTTTAAGCAAAATCGAACCTATGATAGAAGATATAGAAGATGGGGAATTTCTAAAGCGTTTTGAAGCGTATTTAAACGGTAATGCTTATGCTAAAGAAAGACTTATCTTAAAAGCAGCTTCATATTTTGCTACAAGATGGGAATTTAACATAGTTTATCAAACCTCAGCTTTTTTAAATGATATTGATGAGATTAAAAACAAAGTTGAAGAAGAATTAGAAGATTACTATGAGCTTATAGGAGCTAGAAAAATTGCTTTAAATCAAAAAATAGCCAAAATTATTGATCTTAGCGGAAGACTTCGCTTTCAAAAACGTTGGGCTCAAACTCCACGCATACCAGAAACCGCGGTTTTAGGACATATGCTTGTGGTGGCGATTTTAGGATATTTTTACTCACTAAAAATCAAGGCTTGCGATAAAAGACTTGAGAATAATTTTTATTGTGCTTTGTTTCATGATTTGCCAGAGTCTTTAACACGTGATATTATCAGCCCTGTAAAATACGGCATTGATGGACTTCATGATATCATAAATGATTATGAAATGAAACTTATTAATGAAAGAATTTTACCCTTTGTACCTGAGGGTTTAAGGGCTGAGTTTTCTTATATTTTAGGCATTAGAGAAGGTAGAAACGGTGAGTCAAATTTTGTAAAAAATGAGTTTGAAAATCGCACTTATAAAAATGCTAAAATCGAGCTTTGCAGCGGAAGTTTAAGCTCTTTTAATGAAAATGAATTTGGTGCTATAGATGGTAAGGCGCTTAAATACTGCGATAAAATTGCTGCTTATATAGAAGCAGGACTTAGTATAAGTTATGGTGTAAAGTCTAAAGAACTTGAAAGTGGTTTTTTAGGAATGTATGAGTTTTTTAAAGAAAATCCTACCATAGATGGGGTGAATTTTTTTGAAATTTGTGAAAGTTTAAGAGAGTATTTTAAAATTTAAATAAGATTTTTATACTACTATTTTCAATATGTTTTAAATAAAAATATTATAATTTCAAATTTTATTTTGTATAAAATATAAAGGAGTTATTATGAAAAAATACTTTCAAAAGCGCTATACTTTAGCCTTTTTTATAGGTATATTAGCGGGTATTTTCGGAGCTATTGTTAAATGGGGTTGGGAAGTACCTTTTCCTCCAAGAAATCCCAATGTTTTTTGACCAGCAGATGCTTTAGAACGTGTTACTCCACCTAAAATTTTTCTAGAACAACTAGGCTTACCTACTGAAAGGTGCAGTTTTTGGATTTTTTGTTTATCTTTTTGCCCATGTTATTGTAATGCCTTTAATTGCAGAAGTTCCACCACTTTCTGAAATTCCTTTTGATGAACACCTGTCTGAAATTTTTGGCCATATTGTTTGGCTGTGGGGCATGGAAATAGTTCGTAGAGATATAAGAAATCGTATAACCAAAGACATAGAAGAATGAAAGGAAACCTTTCATTCCATATCTAAAACCGCACCTTTACTAGCATTGCTAACAAGTTTTTGATACATTCTAAGCCATCTTGAAGACACCTCTTTTTGAGGCAATGCAAATTCTTTTTTACGTTTAGCAATTTCTTCTTCACTTACATTTGCATGGATAGTATAAGCATCTACATCAATTTCTATTTCATCTCCATCTTTTAAAAGTCCTATAAGACCACCTTCAGCTGCTTCAGGGGAAATATGACCAACGCTTAAACCCCTTGTAGCCCCGCTAAAACGACCATCGGTGATTAAAGCTACATCAGCACCTAAACCCATACCCATTAAAAGTGAAGTAGGACTTAACATTTCTTGCATACCAGGACCCCCTTTTGGACCTTCATAGCGTATTACACAAACATTTCCTTTTTGCACCTTGCCTTTGATAATGCCTTTTATAGCTTCATCTTGAGAGTTAAAACAAACAGCTTTGCCTTTAAATTTTCTTTCTCCGATTATTCCTGCGGTTTTTATAACGCAACCTTGCTCGGCTAAATTTCCAAACAAAATGGCAAGCCCACCTACTTTTGAGTAAGCATTATCTACTTTACGAATGATATTTTCATCTTTGATTTTGGCATTTTTTAAGCGTTCTTTGAGACTTTCTCCTGTAATGGTCAGTGCATCAAGTTCTAAAATATGTCCTTGTCTGCTTGAAATTTCAGCCATAACTGCACTCACACCGCCTGCTTTGTGGATATCATCCATATAAACACTATTTAGCGACGGGGCTATTTTTGCTATGTGTGCAACTTTGCTTGAGATGAAATTTAAATCTTTAATATCTAGTGCCACCCCTGCTTCACGCGAAATGGCAAGCATGTGTAAAACAGTATTGCTACTTCCACCCATTGCCATATCTACTACCATAGCATTACGCACGGCTTTTTGAGTGATGATATTGCGAATTTTAAAACGCTCATCTAAGGCGATTTCACAAATACGACGCGCTGCTTTTCTTAAAAGCTCTTCTCTTTCTTTGCTTAAAGCTAAGATGGTTCCATTACCTTCTAGTGCTATACCCATAGCTTCGCATAAGGTATTCATAGAATTTGCTGTAAACATTCCCGAGCAAGATCCACCACTTGGACAGGCTGAACATTCTATATCTTTAAATTCTTCTTCGCTAATTTTTTTGGCTTCATAAGCCCCTACAGCTTCAAAAACAGAGCTAAGACTAATCTTTTCTCCTTTTTTAGTTACCCCTGAAGCCATAGGCCCACCACTTACAAAAATGGTTGGAACATTTACTCTTAAAGCTCCCATTAACATACCAGGAGTGATTTTATCGCAGTTTGGAACACAGATTAAAGCATCAAGTTGATGAGCATTCATCACTGTTTCAATGGAATTTGCGATGATTTCACGACTTGGTAAAGAATAAAGCATACCTTCATGTCCCATAGCTATACCATCATCTACACCTATGGTATTAAACTCAAAAGGCACACAACCATTTTTGCATATCTCATCTTTAATGATTTTAGCATAATTATTTAAAAAATAATGTCCTGGGATTATATCTATATAGCTATTTGCTACACCTATAAAAGGTTTGTCAAAATCTTCATCTTTCAAACCACAAGCACGAAGTAAAGAACGATTAGGTGCTTTTAAATGTCCTTTTTTTATCGCATCGCTTCTCATTGTAACTCCTGATAATAATTTTTTAAAATTATATTTAGCAAAGCTTAATTTTTGTGAAATTTATTTTGATATACATTTTCATAAATGATAAAAATTATTAATTGACAAAAATATTTTTTTATAATACAATGCTTTTTGATAATCAAAAAAGGAGTCAAAATGAGACAATATGAAACCTATAAATGCCAAAAATGTGGTAATGAAGTAGAAGTTCAAAATGTAGGTGGAGGTAAGCTTAGTTGTTGCGGTGAAGAAATGAAATGTATCACTACAGATTTAACTGCAGTAAATTTGATGAAAGCTTTTGCGGGCGAATCTATGGCAAGAAACAAATACGATTTATTTGCTGATGTAGCTGAAGAAGAAGGTTGGCATGCGGTTGCTAGACATTTTAGAGAAGCAGCTGAAAATGAAAAATGGCATGCAAGAGCAGAATTTAAAGCTTATCATGAAATCGTTGATGGAAAACCTTTAGAAGTAACTACAAAAAACCTAGTAAGTGCTGCAGAAGGTGAAAACTATGAGCACACAACTATGTATCCAAATTTTGCAAAAATTGCTGAAGATGAAGGTAAAAAGGCTATAGCAAGATTATTTACAGCTATTGGTAAAGTAGAAATCGAACACGAAAGAGAATATCTAGCGCTTAAAAAAATGCTCGAAGAAGAAGAATTTTTTAATAGTGAAGTAGAAGAATTATGGGTTTGTGAAGTATGCGGACATATACATCGTGGCAAAAAAGCTCCAGCAGCCTGTCCTTTATGTAAAGCACCAAAAGAGTATTTTAAACGCGAATTTTTGGGTTAAGTTAAGAAATTCTTATCCTTTTTAAGATAATATTATAATTATTTTTTAATAAAAGGATAAGAAAATGAAAAAATTACTATTTTTATTTTTTGCTTTAACGGCTTTTCTCTTTGGTGCTGTAAATATCAACACTGCAACACTAAAAGAATTAAAAAGTTTAAATGGTATTGGCGAAGCTAAGGCTAAAGCGATTTTAGAATACCGCAAAGAAGCAAATTTTACAAGTATTGATGATCTTAAAAAAGTTAAAGGCATAGGTGATAAGCTTTTTGAAAAAATCAAAAATGATATCACAATAGAATAAAAGGGCATTTTTGCCCTTCTTTTTAGAAAAATTTGAAAACTTTATTTGACACAAAAGAACTTTTAAACGAATTTGATATAAATTTAATCGGTATTGATGAAGCAGGACGCGGTGCTTTAGCAGGTCCTATGATGATGGCAGCTTGCAAACTGAACAAACAACTTGATGGGTTGTGTGATTCTAAAAAACTAAGCGAAAAAAAACGCGAAGAACTTTATGAAATCATCATCAAAAATTCAAACTATCTCATACTTGCTTTTTCTTCAGAACAAATCGACGCACTAGGCTTAAGCACTTGTTTAAAAAAAGGCTTAAAACTTATAAAAAAGCATTTTAAAACAGAAAATAACTTCTTATATGATGGAAACACCAACCTAGGTATAAACGGGATAAAAACACAAATCAAAGCCGACACTAGCATTTTGCAAGTAAGTGCAGCTAGCATACTTGCAAAAGTTAGTAAAGATAGGGTGATGAATTTCTTAGCTAAAGACTTTCCTTGTTATGAATTTGAAAAAAACAAAGCCTATGGCACAAAAGCTCATAAAGAATTTATAGCTAAATTTGGAATTTGCAAACTCCACCGAAAAAGTTTTAAACTTTTATGATTATTTTGCTAAATTTTGATGCAAACTCAAAGCACATTCTATACCATCTTTTATAGCCCAAACAACTAAAGATTGTCCTTTTCTAGCATCTCCACAAGCAAAGATTTTTTTATGAGTGGTTTGGAAATTTTCTGTGCTTATGTTGTTTTTCTCATCTAATTTCACTCCAAAATTTTTAGAGATAGCTTCTTCGCACCCGCTAAAACCCATAGCTAAAAGCACTAAATCCGCTTTATAAGTTTTTTTAGAATTTGAAATTTCGACATTTATAGCTTTGCCTTCTTTAAACTCGCGTTTTAAATCATTTGCTTCAACACCTTCTACATGAGTTTTTCCTAAAAATTTCTTTGTCATTTTTTGATATTCCCTAGGATCTTTGCCATATACAGCAATGGCTTCTTCTAAACCATAATCAGTAGTAAAAATGTCAGCTTTTAAAGGCCAAGGATTGTTTTGGCTTCTTTGCAAAGGTCTTTTTGGACTTCTTTCAAAACGCACTATAGATTTAGCCCCTTGTCTTGTCGCTACAGCGATACAATCCACACTTGTATCCCCGCTTCCTATAACCAAGACATTTTTACCTTTGGCCATATCTGCACCCTTGCCTGTTTTTAACAAAGTTTTGGTATTTTGCGTTAAAAAATCAAGGGCAAATTCAACCCCTTTTAGCTTTCTACCTTCTATATCAAGATCTATAGGCTTACTTGCTCCTGTACAAAGCACCAAAGCATCAAATTCTTTTAGAAGTTTTGAAACCTTATCTTTGCTGTCTATATTTTCATTCACTTTAAATTCAATCCCACTTTTTTTAAGCAAATCCACCCGTCTTTGAACTATACTTTTATCAAGCTTCATATCAGGGATGCCATACATCAAAAGTCCGCCTATTTTATCGCTTCTTTCAAAAACACTTACTTTATAACCTAGTGAATTTAAAGTATTGGCACAAGCAAGCCCAGCAGGCCCACTTCCTATGACAGCGATTTTTTTGCCATTGTATTGCTTAGGTTTATTTACTCTTACTAAATTTTCCTTAAAAGCATTTTCTATAATGGATAATTCATTATTTTTTATGCTCACACTAACACCATTTATCGCACACACACAAGAATCCTCACAAGGAGCAGGGCAAACACGACCGGTAAATTCAGGAAAAGGATTGGTAAGATCAAGTCTTTCATAAGCTTCTTTCCATAAAGAACGATAAACAAGATCGTTCCATTCAGGAATGAGATTGTTTAAAGGACAGCCCACATCTTTTCCTTCGCTCATCACACCCGTATGACAAAAAGCTACCCCACAATCCATACATCGTCCACCTTGAATTTCTTGTTCTTTTTTATCCAAAGGTATAGTAAATTCTTTGAAATTTAAAACCCTTTCCTTAGGAGCAATTTTTTTAAAATCCATTCTTTTAAAGTCTAAAAAACCTCTTGCATTTCCCATTTTTACTCCTTATTTTTGTGTGATTTTCAAAAATGCTGCTAAATTTGGATCTTTTTCATTTTTACAAAGATCAAGCATTTTTAACATCTTTTCATAATCTCTTGGCATGACTTTAAAAAAGTCTTTTTTATCGAATTTTTCTAAAATATCTTTAGCCTTTTTAGAATCTGTATAAGTGATATGTTTTTCTATCACGGCTTTTAATTCTTTTTCATCCTTAGCATTAAGATCTTTAATATCCACAAGCTCGGTATTTACATGAGCTTCATTGTGTCTTCCAAAGATATAAACAACGCCCCCACTCATACCAGCAGCGAAATTCGCACCCACATCTCCAAGAACTACAACTTGTCCACCTGTCATATATTCACAACCATGCACGCCTGTTCCTAAAACCACAGCCAAAGCCCCTGAATTTCTTACACAAAATCTTTCCCCTGCTATACCATCTAAATACACTTCACCTTTTGTAGCTCCGTATAAACAAGCATTTCCTGCGATGATATTTTCTTCAGGTGAAAAAGTGGCTTCATTTGAAATTTTTGCTATGATTTTACCACCACTTAAACCCTTGCCTAAATAATCATTGCTATCGCCTATAATCTCAAGTTTAATACCCTTTAACAAAAACGCTCCAAAGCTATTGCCTGCATTGCCTATAGCTTTGATATGGATACTATCTTCATCTAAAGCATCTTTTCCATAAGTTTTTAAAATTTCACTTGAAAGCATAGTTGCAAAAGTACGACTTTGATTTCCTACTTCTAAAGAAAGTTTGATAGGCTCTTTTTTCTCCACAGCATTTTTACAAAGTGGTAGTAAAATTCTATAATCAATCGTTTTTTCAAGTTTATTGTCTTTATAATCTTTAAAATGCACAGCGGTTCTATTATAAGTAGGCAAGGATTTTAAAATTTTATCTAAATTTAGCTTTCCTGCTTTACCTTGCACACTTTTTTGGCGGAGTTTATCCACGCGACCTATCATATCATCTAGGCGTTCAAAACCAAGCCTTGCCATGTATTCTCTAAGCTCCTGGGCTATAAAATACATGAAATTAATCACATCATCTACTTTGCCTTTGAAACGATCTCTAAGTTCTGTATCTTGAGTGGCTATACCAAAAGGACAGGTATTTAGATGACAAACTCTCATCATTGTACAACCTAAAACAATCAAAGGCGCGGTTGCAAAACCAAATTCTTCAGCTCCTAAAAGTGCTGCTATGGCTAAATCACGCCCATTCATAAGCTTTCCATCAGTTTCTAATCTTACCCTATCTCTAAGCTTATTTAAGATCAAAGTTTGATGCGTTTCAGCTAAGCCTAACTCCCAAGGAATTCCAGCATGCGGTATAGAAGTTCTAGGACTTGCACCCGTACCTCCATCATAACCTGAAACAAGGATTAAATTCGCGCCTGCCTTAGCCACACCTGCAGCAACCGTTCCTATGCCATTTTCGCTTACAAGTTTTACTGAAATTTTAGCGTCTTTGTTAGCATTTTTTAGGTCATAAATAAGTTGAGCCAAATCTTCTATAGAATAAATATCATGATGAGGAGGTGGGGAAATAAGCGTCACACCTGCAGTAGAATGTCTAGCCTTAGCTATCCAAGGATAGACTTTAAAGCCCATTAATTGTCCGCCCTCACCTGGTTTTGCACCTTGAGCGACTTTGATTTGAATTTCTTTTGCATGACTTAAGTAGTTTAAATCCACGCCAAAACGCCCACTTGCTACTTGCTTAATGGCTGAGTTTTTATCCACACCCTCTTTGATTTCATAACGTTCTTCATCCTCACCACCTTCACCTGAATTTGATTTAGCACCTATTTTATTCATAGCCTGTGCTAAACACTCGTGTGCTTCTTTAGAAATAGAACCATAACTCATCGCCCCTGTTCTAAAGCGTTTAACTATACTTTCTACACTTTCAACCTTATCTATACTGATAGCTTCACTAAAATCAAATTCCATCAAAGAACGCAAATTAACTTGTTTTTCATCTACTAAAGCCGAGTATTTTTTAAAGCTTTTATAGTCTTTGTTGCGACAGGCTTGCTGAAGATTAAAAATCACAAGTGGATCGATTAAATGTTCTTCTTTAGCACTTCTAAAACCATGAATTCCTTTAGAATCTAAAGCCTTATGCGTATCGTTAAAAGCATGTTTATGTAAAGCAATGAGCTCTTTTTCAAAATCTTCTAAATCCATACCTTCAATGCGTGAAGTTGTAGAAGTGAAGTATTTATCAATCACTTTAGAGCTTAAGCCCAGACATTCAAAAAGTGCAGAGCCATTATAACTTTGCAAGGTAGAAACTCCCATTTTAGAAGCAATTTTGACTATGCCACTTGAACTTGCCTTGATGAAATTTTCTACCGCCTTTTCATAACTTAAATTTAAATCTTTATTGGCAATGAGTTTTTGTATACTCTCATAAACCAAATAAGGATTAATAACAGTCGCACCATAACCTAAAAGACATGCAAAATGATGAATTTCTCTAGGTTCACCACTTTCGATAATAAGACTTGTGTGTGTTCTTAAATTTTTTCTTACTAGATGATTATGCACTCCAGAAACAGCAAGCAAAGCGGGGATATAAGCGTTTTTTTCATCCACTCCTTTATCGCTTAAAATGATAATAGAAACACCTTTTTTAACCTCATCTTCTATCTTAACGCAAAGCTCATCTAAAGCCTTTTCTAAAGTTTTTTTAGAATAATCATAAAGTATAGAAAATTCTTTAACTTGAAATTTATTTAAAGCCTTAACTTCAAAAAGTTCTTCATTGCTTATCACAGGCAAGGCTATTTTTACGCGTTTTGCATTGTTTTCATCAGGTTTTAATAAATTGCCTTCGCTTCCTAGATAAATCCTTGTAGAAGTAACAATCTCTTCTCTTATGGCATCAAGAGGAGGATTAGTTACTTGTGCAAAAAGTTGTTTAAAATAATTATACAAAGGTTGATAAGTTTTAGAAAGTATAGCCAAAGGAGTATCTACACCCATAGCTGCTATAGCTTCTTTACCATTTTGAGCCATAGCAGCCACACTCATTTTAAGCTCATCATAACTCCAACCAAAAGCTTTTTGGAGTTTTAAAACCTCATCTTCTTTTAAAAACTGATGTTTATAAACTCCGCTTTTTTGTTTTTCAAGTTCAACTAAATTTTTAAGCCATTTTTTATAAGGCTTAGCATTAGCATAATGCTCTTTGATTTCATTATCAGCTATAACCCTACCTCTTGCTGTATCAACGAGTAAAAGTTTTCCAGGTTCTAAGCGTTTTTTGGCTTTGATATTTTTTTCATCAAGTTTTAAAGCCCCTGTTTCACTTGAAAGTATGAGCATATCATCTTTTGTAAGATAATACCTTGAAGGACGAAAACCATTTCTATCCAAACTCGCCCCCATAATCACTCCATCAGTAAAAACTATAGCAGCAGGCCCATCCCAAGGCTCCATCAATAAAGAATGATATTCATAAAAAGCACGCTTTTTGCTTTCCATATTTTCATTTTTATGCCAAGGTTCTGGCACCATCATCATAAAAGCTTCTTCTAAAGTACGACCATTTAGAGCTAAAAATTCTAAAGTATTATCAAACATTGCAGAATCACTGCTAGGCTTAGCTATGATAGGAAAAATTTCATCTAAATTTTCAAAATACTCACTTTGCATCAAGCCTTCTCTAGCTCTTATGCTATCAACATTTCCGCGTATGGTATTAATCTCTCCATTATGCACCATATAACGGTTTGGATGGGCTCTTTCCCAACTTGGGAAGGTATTAGTCGAAAAGCGAGAATGCACCAAAGCGATGGCTGATTTCATATTGACATCTTTAAAATCAAGATAAAAATCGCTCAATTGAGTTGAAAGAAGCATTCCTTTATAAACTATGGTGCGTGAAGAAAAACTTGAAAAATAAAATTTTGGCACATTAATAGCTCTTTTTTCTATAAGTCGACGCGTACTATAAAGCACTCTTTCAAACTCAAGTCCTGCACTTATTTTACTTGGTTTTTTCACAAAGGCTTGTAAAAAATAAGGCATAGCTTTTAAAGCACTTGCACCTATATCGCTAGGATTAAAAGGCACTTCTCTAAAACCTAAAAATTCAAGTTTTTTATCCTTTAAACCTTGTAAAAATATTTCTTTTGCTTCTTCTTTTGCATCAGTATTGGGTGATAAAAACATCTGTGCTACAGCATAATCACCCTTTTTAGGAAGTTCAAAACCCAATTCTTGAGTTTTAAAAAAATCATGTGGAATTTGGATTAAAATCCCCGCCCCATCACCTGAATTTTCTTCAGCTCCTGCACCACCTCGGTGTTCAAGATTCATCAAAATTTCTAAAGCATCACAAATAACCTTATAAGAAGCAATACCGCGTATATTAGCAACTGCAGCGATACCACAGGCATCGTGTTCGTTCTTTGGGTGGTATAAACCTATGCTTTGATTATTTTCTAGGATATTTTCTAAATCCATTTTGCTCTCCTTATAAGACTGATTTAAATTTTGTTAGCTTTATAAGGATTATAGCATACATTTTTTTAAAATCGATATAATTTTTATCTTAAAAATAAATAAATTAAAAAATATTTTGATAGATTTGCAAAAATTATAAAAACATGGCGATAATACTACCCAAAATCAATAATGGACCATTATAAAAAATAAAAGTTGGTATGCAAGTATCTTTAATGTGATCGTGTTGTTTATCAGCATTTAATCCTACAGTAGTTCCCATGGTTGTTTCACTGGCTGGACTTCCTGCATCTCCTAAAGCTCCTGCTACTCCTAAGATAAATATAATAAGTGCTGTACTAAAACCAAGTTCCAAACAAATAGGACAAAAAAGCGTAGCTATGATAGGTATAGTTCCAAAAGAAGTACCTATACCCATAGTGATGATAAGTCCTATTAAAAGCATGAAAAATACTGCTAAAAATTTACTTTGCTCCATCCAAGGAACGACTGAATTTACAAGATCTACTACTGATCCACTTTCTTTTAAAACTTCTCCATATCCTGCAGCAACAAGGATAACAAAAGCTATAAAACCCATCATTTTAAGCCCATCATCAAAAACTTCATTGACTTTTGAAAATTCAACTCCACCCAAAATAACCATTAAAACAAAACCCAAAAGCCCTGATAAAGGTAAATTCATAGTCAAAATTTGCAAAACTAAAGTTAAAACAAGCCCAGCTAAAACACCCCATTCTTTACGCGTCATTTCAAGATTTTCTAAATCCACTTTAGCAATTTCTACTTCTTGATACTCTCTTGACTTACGATAAAACACAAAAAGCGCTAGAAAAAGTCCTGCTATCATACAAATAGCAGCGAAATACATAGTATTTGTAACATCATTTAAAGATACACTTACATTATTTGCATTTAAATTATCTTTTAAAAGATCTTGAAAAGTAAGTCCAAAGCCTACTGGCAAAACCATATAAGGCGTAGTAAGTCCAAAAGTTAAAGCACAAGCAACCGCTCTACGATCGATTTTAAGTTTATTAAAAAGACTTAAAAGAGGTGGAATCAACAAAGGTATAAAAGCCACATGAATAGGAATTAAATTTTGAGAAAAACAAGAAATCAAAGCTATAGACAAAAGCAATAAATATTTTTTATGAGATATAAAATGACTTACTATCTTAATCAAATATGCAGTTAAATTTGTCTTTGAAATCGCTGCGGCAATGGCCCCTAAAAGTATATAGCTAAGAGCTGTTTTTAAATTTTCTTTCATTCCGCTTATAAGTATATTCATAGTATCTACGAGTTCAAGATGAGAAAATACACCTGCAACAAGAGCTGAGATCAAAAGACTCAAAAGTACATTAAAACGAAACAAACAAAGTAAAGTCATCAAAACAACACTGATAATAATAGGATTAGTAAGTAAAGTCAAAATTATTCCTTAAATAATTTTAAAAATTTAATTGTAGAAAAAACTTAGTTAAAATGTAATAAAACTCGAACATATAATGATTTTATTTTAATATGCAAAATTATAAAAATAATTAATTTTTTTAATCAAAAAGATTAATATAATCAATTATTAAATTCCTAAAAATTTATAATAAAATAAAAAAATCATAAAAATATAAGGATATTTCAATGAAACAAAACAATCAAAAAGAAGATCGCAGAAATTTCTTAAAAAATATAGGATTTGGTTTGCTTGGCATCAGTGTATTGTCAAATTTTTCTTTTGAGAATTTTTTAGGAAGTAAGGCTTTGGCAAAAGAATTGCCTGATTTTAAAATAGAAGGTAAAAAAGATCTTATCTACCATGGCGAAAAACCATTAACAGCAGAAACTGAAATTTATGCTCTTGATTCTGATTTTACCAAACCTGAAAATTTCTTTGTTAGAAATAATGGCTTACTACCAAGCCTAGAAACGATAAAAGAAAGACTTCACAAAGGTTGGACTTTAGAAATCGATGGAGAAAGCATTATCAATAAAAAATCTTACACCATAGAAGATTTAAAAAAGAAATTTAAAACCTATACTTATGCCTTAACAGTTGAATGCGGTGGAAATGGTAGATCCGAAGTTATACCTAGCACAAAAGGAACTCAATGGGGTTATGGTGCAGTAGCTTGCGGTAGATGGACAGGAGTGCGTTTAAAAGATATTTTAAAAGATTGTGGCATCAAAAATGATGCGGTTTATATCGGATATTATGGCATAGATACAAAATTAAATGGTGAAGAAACTTCACCTATTAGTAGAGGAGTTCCTATTTCTAAAGCTTTACAAGATGAAACTCTAATAGCTTGGGCTTATGAAGGCAAAGATATTCCTTTAGTCAATGGCTATCCACTTAGACTTGTTTGTGGTGGTTACCCTGCAAGTACAAGCGGTAAATGGCTTTATAAAATTTCAGTAAGAAATAAAATTCATGATGGTGAAAAAATGGAAGGTTCTTATAAAGTTCCTGTAAATCCGGTAAAACCAGGAGATTTTAACTATAAAGGCGAGATGAAAATCATAGAATCAATGCCTATAAGATCTGTAATTACTAATATCAAAAATGGTTCTGAAATAAAAGCAAATAAAAAATTTGAAGTTAGAGGTAAAGCTTGGGCTGGAGAACTTGAAGTTAGTGAAGTTTATATAAGCAATGATTATGGCGTAACATGGACTAAAGCAAAGGTAGAAAAACCATTAAATAGATTAGCATGGCAAAAATGGAGTGCTCAAATATCAATACCAACAAAAGGATATTATGAAATTTGGGCAAGAGCTATCGATAGTCAAGGTAACAGTCAACCTATGGTTTTAGCACAGTGGAATCCAGGAGGATATATCAATAATGCATGCCATAGAGTTAATGTTTATGGAGTTTAAGTATGAAAAAAATTATATTGATCTTAGTATTGTTTTTAAGTGCAAGTTGGGCTCAAAATCTTGAAATTAACCCTGATACAGGATTGATTATCGATCCTGATTCACCTTTAGTGGAAGCAAATTGTTTAGCTTGTCATGGATCCAATCTCATTACTAATATGCATGCAAGTAGAAAAGCTTGGTTAGCAGCTATAAGATGGATGCAAGATAGTGAAGGACTTTGGGAAATAGAACCTGAAGATGAAGAAAAAATTTTAAATTATCTTGAAAAATATTATGGAGAAAAATACGATACAAGAAGAAGAATTCCTCTAGCTATACTCTTACAAAACAAAACTCATTGAAGAAATCATTTCTTCAATGATAAATTTACACATCCAAATGCTTTACATCTTTAGCGTGTGCTTGGATATAATCGCGTCTTGGTTCAACCTCATCACCCATAAAGAGATTAAAGGTATCATTTGCACTTTGTGCATCTTCAATAGTGATTTTTAAAAGTCTTCTTACACTTGGATCCATTGTGGTTTCCCAAAGTTGCTCAGGATTCATTTCCCCTAAACCTTTATAGCGTTGTATAGTAGCACCTTTTTTAGCATTGGTTTCAACATCTTCAAGAACTTCTAAAATATCTTTATCAAATTCCAAGCCTCTATCTTTAATCTTATCAAAAATATAATTTGCTTCTTCATATAGTGGATGAGTGAAAAGTTCTTCATTGATCACAAGTTCTTCTAAGCCATTTTGAGTTTGAACGAAAGCTCGAATTTCATTTTCGTTGATATAATGATTTAAGATATTGTGTCCTTGTGTTTCTAAAAATTGTTTGATTACACTAAATAATTCTTCATTATTTCCTTTAACTAAATTTGAATTTTCTATCATATAGCGTATCACAGAAATCACATTAAAACGTTTTTCAAGATCTTTTAAAATCGCACGATAAGCTGCAACGATTTTTAAATAATCTTTTAAATCATTCATTCCTATACCTTCATAGTTTAAACCTTCTATTCCTGTTTCTATCAGGTATTCGCTCAAAGCTTTTTCATCCTTTAAATAAATTTGCTTTTTAGCTTTTTTATAAAGATATAAAGGTGGTTGTGCTAGATAAATATGTCCATTTGCTACAAGTTCATTCATAAAACGGAAGAAGAAAGTTAAAAGCAAGGTTTGTATATGTGATCCATCAACATCCGCATCTGTCATGATGATGATTTTATGATATCTAAGTTTTGAAAGATCAAAATCTTCACCTATACCACAGCCAAAAGCGGTAATCATATTTTGAATTTGCTCAGATTTTAAAATTTTATCTAATCTTGCTTTTTCAACATTTAAAATTTTACCACGCAAAGGCAGTATAGCTTGGAAAGATCTTTCTCTACCTTGTTTTGCAGAACCTCCTGCAGAATCCCCTTCCACAAGATAAATTTCACTTTCACTTGGATCTTTACTTTGACAATCAGCCAATTTCCCTGGTAAAGTTCCTACGCTTAAACTTTCTTTTTTACGCGTTAATTCTCTAGCTTTTTTTGCTGCTTCTCTTCCTCTAGCTGCCATTAAGGCTTTGTTCATTATAGCTTTAGCTTCGATAGGATTTTCTTCAAAATATTTAGTCAAATATTCAAAACTTGCTTTTGAAACTATAGGACGCACATAAGTTGAACCAAGTTTTCCTTTGGTTTGTCCTTCAAATTGTGGTTCAGGCACCTTTACACTCACAATAGCAATCAAACCTTCACGCACATCTTCGCCTGTGATTTTATTATCCTTTTCTCTAGCACTTGCATTTGCTTCTATATAGTTACTTATCACACGAGTTAAACCCATTCTAAAACCAGCTTCGTGTGTTCCACCATCTGGAGTTTTGATATTATTTACAAAAGAGAGTAAATTTTCACTATAAGTATCATTGTAAAGCAAAGCTACTTCAACATTTACATCTTCTTCATCTACGCTAAAGAAAATTGCTTTAGTTAAAGCTTCTTTTTTATTTAAGTCTGTAACAAACTGAGAAATTCCACCTTCAAAGTGAAAACTTTCATGTTTGCCTACGCGGTTATCTTTAAAATTTATAGTGATTTTTGGATTTAAGTATGCAAGTTCACGAAATCTTTTAGCCAAAATTTCATAATCAAATTCAGTCACTTCAAAAATTTGATCATCAGGCCAAAATTCTATAGTTGTTCCTGTTTTTTTACTTTTTCCTATCACACCAAATTCACTGATAACTTTACCTTCTGAAAATTCTTGACGATAAATTTCTCCATTTCTTTCAACTGTAGCTACAAGTTTTTTAGAGAGTGCATTTACAACTGAAACCCCAACACCGTGCAAACCGCCTGAAACTTTGTAAGTATCTTTATCGAATTTTCCCCCTGCATGTAGGACAGTTAAAACAACAGTTAAAGTTGGCATATTTTCAGTTGGGTGCATATCAACAGGAATACCACGACCATTATCACTAACTATACAGCTTCCTTCAGTAGTGATTTCTACATCTATAGTATCACAATGTCCTGCCATAGCTTCATCGATAGAATTATCCACAACTTCATAAATCATATGATGAAGTCCGCCTATGTTTGTATCTCCTATATACATACCTGGGCGTTTTCTAACAGCTTCTAGGCCTTTTAGGACTTTAATATTACTCGCACCGTAATTTTCTTGCATATTTTTCCTTTATCTTTTACTTGTTTTATTACAAAATCATAGGCATAATAATCATTGATAGTCCTTGGGATTTGACTATAAATGCTGAATTAGGTTCATTTACACTTAAAGTGAATTTTTCTTCTTCTATAGAAGTTAAGAAATCAAGTAAATATTTGATTTTTATAGTAAGATTAAATTCTTCACTTACTCCTGTTTGAATTTCAAGCTCTGTTTTTGCTTCCATATTGTCTAAACTTATACCTTCAAAGATGATTTTATCTTTGTTAAAATGAAGTTTCATTTTTTCAGTTACAACGCTGATTTTTTTAAGACTATCTATAAAATCTTCAGTTGAAAAGTTGAGTTCTTGTTTGAAAGTTTTTGGTATAACTTTTTCATAATCTGGAAATTTATCATTGATAAGTTTTGTAAAGAATTCAAAGTTTTCATTTTTAGCGATAAGCATATTTTGATCATAAAAAATTTCTATTTTTTCATAGAAAAGTTTTTGCATTTCCATAATAGCTTTTTTAGGGATACTAAAACTAAATTCTTGATTATTTGCTTTTTCTAAAGTATAGATTGCAAGGCGTTTTGTATCAGTTCCTACGAAGTTAATTTTATCTGTTTTTATATCTAAAAATGCACCATTTAAGGAGTATTTTGGGTTGTTTGTATCAATACTTGGTAATATCTTTTTAAGAGAACGACTTAAGTTACTTGAATCAATGTCAAATTGGTTTTTTCCTTCTGTATTTGGAAAATTTGGAAAATCTTCATGATTAAACATAGGAAGTTTGTATTTTGTGCTTTTTTGTCTTATAAATAAAAAATTATCAATGGTTTCTAAAACAACTTCTTCATTGTTTAAGCTTTTAATAACATCTGCAATACTTTTTGCGTTTGCAGTAGCAAAACCACTTGATTCTACGCGGATTTTTTTTATCTTATAGTTGATACCTATTTCATAATCACTAGCTCTAATAAGAAGTTTATCTTCATCAGCATGAAAAAAAAGATGAGAAGTAATGGTGCTTGAGTCTTTTTTTTCTACATAAGCATTACATAAAATCACTGCAGATTCTAAAGTATTTTTATTGATACTTAACTTCATTTTTTCTCCTTGGTTTATTTTAATTTTAAATTCGTTGTAATAATAAGCTTGTTGAAATTGTGAAATTCTTCAAAGCAAAATAATCAAATTTGTATTTTATCATACTTTGCTTAATTTCTTTTTTTCACACTCTAGAATTTATTTTTCACATCCTTTCACTTAACTTTGACTTTTAACAAGAATTTTGTTTTTAAGTTCTTCGATTTTTGCTTTTAAAGAACCATCATTTTCTATCATTTCTGTGATTTTTTTAACATTATGTGAAATAGCTGTATGATCTTTCATTTCAAAATAATTCGCAAGTTGTGGCATAGTCAAAGCCGTAAGTGCCCTAGCTAGGTAAATCACAATGCGTCTTGCTGTGACTATATTTTGAGTTTTTTTATTGGATTTCACATCGCTTGGTTTGATGTTAAATTCTTTACATACCAAAGATAAAATGTCATCTATAGTGATATTTTCTTTCTTTTCTTTGATATGATCTTTCATCACACTTTTGGCAAGTTCGAGTGTGATTTCTTGTCCTAGTATGGTTGCATAAGCATTTAAACTTATGATGATACCTTCGATTTCTCTTATATTATCCCCTAAAGAAGTAGCGATATAGTTTATGATATCATTAGAAAGATTGATATCGTTAAATTCACATTTTTTTCTTATGATGGCTATTTTTGTATCTAGTTGAGGTGGAGTTATATCAGCTATGATCCCATGTGCAAAACGACTTTTTAAGCGTTCGGTTATACCTTTTAGCATGTTGGGTGGATTGTCTGAAGTCATGATGATTTGTCCATCGTTATTTTTGATTTCATTAAATATAAAGAAAAATTCTTCTTGAATTTTATCGGTTTTTCCTAAAAACTGCACATCATCTATAAGTAAAACATCGCAGTTTCTATATTTTTCATGAAATTTATCTAAAGAGCCATTTTTTAAATTTGAAGTAAAATCATTGATAAAATTTTCACTGGTAGCGTAAATAACTTTTTTTCCCATTTCTAAGCTTGCATTTCCAACTGCTTGAAGTAAATGTGTTTTTCCAAGTCCTGTAGGCCCATAAACAAAGATAGGATTATAAAGTTTTCCAAGCTTGTCTTTATGTGCTATGGCTTTACATGCTCCATAAGCGTATTTGTTAGAATCCCCTACAACAAAACTTTCAAAAGTAAAAGAAGGATTTAAAATCGTGCTTTGTGCCTTTATATGAGCTATGTCGATTTTTGTGCTTTTGTTGCTTTGTTTAGCACTTTGTGCTTGTATGTTTATGATGGCTTTATTTCCGCTTTGCACTTCATAAAAATGCGCGATTTTTTTGCCGTATTTTGTTTGTATGAATTTAGCCATGAGTTCATTTGGAGCGTTAAAAACTAAAAGATCTGCTTTGCTTTGTTTTTCGTTGAATTTTAAATTTGATAAATAGTTTTCGTATTCGTTTTCGTTTAATTCTTTTTTTAAATTTTCAAGTATTTGGCTTGGATTCAT